>NZ_CP150919.1:1482737-2802974 GCF_039909015.1 Pseudomonas grandcourensis | reverse complement strand
TGCTGGCTGGGAACGGACGTCACGGTGACCTGGTGCATCGGCCACCTGCTGGAAACCGCACCGCCGGATGCCTACGACGCGCGCTACAAGCGCTGGGTGCTGGCCGACCTGCCGATCATTCCCGATAAATGGAAAATGACCGTCAAGCCGCGCACCGCCAGCCAGTACAAGGCGGTCAAGCGCCTGCTCGGTGAAGCGTCCGAACTGATCATTGCCACGGACGCCGACCGCGAGGGCGAGATGATCGCCCGGGAACTGGTGGAACATTGCCGCTATCGCGGGCCGATCCGCCGTCTCTGGTTGTCGGCACTGGACGATGCCTCCATCCGCAAGGCCCTCGCGGCCCTCAAACCGGGGAACGAGACCTTCAGCCTCTATCACTCGGCTCTGGGGCGCTCCCGGGCCGACTGGCTTATCGGCATGAACATGAGTCGGCTGTTCACCTTGCTGGGGCGCCAGTCTGGCTATCAAGGCGTGTTGCCGGTGGGCCGGGTGCAAACGCCGACCTTGCGTCTGGTGGTGGATCGCGATCGCAGCATCGCCGACTTTGTGCCCGTCCCCTATTGGGCCATCGACGTGCAACTGCGGCACAACGGCACCGCGTTCACCGCTCAATGGCGCGCGGCATCGGAGCTTTGCGACGATCAGGACCGCTGCCTGAACCAGGCGCTGGCACAACAAGCGGCGGCCGCCATGAGCGGCGCGGCCAGTGCGCGGGTGATCAAGCTGCGCACCGAACGGATGCGCGAAGTGGCCCCGCTGCCGTTCGACCTGGGCACCCTGCAGGAGGTCTGCTCGAAGAAGCTCGGCCTCGGCGCTCAGGAAACCCTGGACATCGCCCAGGCGCTGTACGAAACCCACAAGGTCATTACCTATCCGCGCAGTGATTGCGGCTACTTGCCCCTCAGTCAGCACAGCGAGGCACCGGCCATTCTGGCGGCGTTGCGCCAGGCCGATCCGGCGTTGCACGCCTTGCACGATCACCTTGATCCGCAACGGCGCTCACGGGCCTGGAACGATGCCAAGGTCAGCGCGCACCACGGCATCATCCCCACCGCTGCGGCAAAGAACCTCGAGCGCCTGGCGGGCAAACAGCGAGCGGTCTACACGCTGATCCGCGCCCGATACCTGGCGCAGTTCCTGCCCAATCACGAATACGATCGCACCCAGGCCGACTTCGACTGTGCTGGCGAGGCCCTGCGCGCTGTCGGCAAGCAGATCATCGAGCCGGGCTGGAAACGCGCCCTGCCCGAAGCACTGGCTCCGGCCAAGGGGCGCGAAGCCCCGGCACCGCAGACTCTGCCCAACCTGGCCGAAGGCATCGATTGCGCAGTGGCCGGCGTGCAATTCAAGGACCTGTGGACGCAACCGCCAAAGCCGTTCACGGAAGGCGACCTGATCAAGGCCATGAAGAATGTCGCCAAACTGGTGGAAGACCCGCTGCTCAAGCAAAAGCTCAAGGACACCACCGGCATCGGCACCGAAGCGACACGTGCGTCGATCATCCAGGGCCTGCTCGACCGTGGTTATCTGGTCAAGAACGGCAAGGCCCTGGCCGCCACGCCGGCCGCGTTCAGCCTGATCGACGCCGTACCGCGGGCCATCGCCGATCCGGGCACTACGGCGATCTGGGAGCAAGCCCTGGACATGGTGCAAAGCGGGGAAATGAGCCTGGAAGAGTTCGTCACCAAACAGGCGGCGTGGATGAGCAAACAGGTCAGTCGCTGTGCCGGGCTGAGCCTGACCATCAGCGGCCCGCCACCCGGCGGCTCCGCCGCAGCCCCATGGAAGAAAAAACGTAAAGGCACCCCGCGCAAAGCAGCGAGCGGCACCAAGCGCAGGGCAAAACCGGCAAGCAAAACTTAACCCTCGCCACAGAGACTCATCGCACGATCTATCCTTGTGTGGCCGAGACAGGAGCCAACCCGCATGTCCTCGATAGAACTGCACGCCGCCCAACGCGATGAGCTGGAAACCATCGAGAACCTGATGCAGTTCTACACCTACGACTTCAGCGAATGGTTGCCGCTGAAGCTGGGCGAATACGGTTTGTTCAACATCCTGCCCATGCCCGACTACTGGCGAAACCCGGCCACCCGACCATTCCTGATCAAGGTCGACGGTGAACTGGCCGGATTCGTGACCGTGGATAACCAGGTCCATCTACCCGGTGCCGACTACAACATCGGCTATCTGTTTGTCAGTCGACGCTTCCGTGGCCAGGGTGTCGCGCGATTTGTCGTTTCCACCCTATTGAGTCAATTCCCCGGTCAATGGCAGATTTTCCACATCGAGGCAAACCAGCCGGCACACCGGTTCTGGGCCGCCGTGATGCCGGGGCTCAACGTTGGTGGGCTCACCTTGCATCAGCAGGTAGTTGACCGCTATTCCTGCACTTTTTACCGCTTTGAGTGTCCGCCTTTGTCGTCCTGACCGACACGACCTCGCCCCCCGCGCTAATTCCCAACAGCTTTGTCCGACAATATGTAGTGACTGAAAATATTCACTACAAAACCGTTGACGCCTCCGATTTGCCCTTGCATGATGCAGACGTCTCCCCGATCGGGAGTACAGGCAACACGTTTGAGCAAGCTCGTCTGACCGCCGAGCTGTTTTTCCCGGATACACGCTGCCCACAAGGCAGATTGAAGAAGCTGACCTGGCCTGAACGTCCAGTACAAGGGCGAGAAGACTTGGCGAGCAATCCTCATGAAGCTTGTGGCCGACCCTGAAAGCGTCGGCAGTGGCCTTAAGGTTTTCGCCGCTTCTCTTCGTTGTGACGCTATTGCGTAGCAGTTATTCAACACGACTACATGCAACAGACGCAGGACCCCGCCCGATAAGGCGGTCGAACGCTGACGTCCTGGTTTCGGTGCCAGGGATCAACTAACCGATGGGCTACCTGTATTAGCGAATCAACTTTGAAAGATCACCAATTGGTCAAGGGGCTTTATGATGAATCTGAACAATCAACCAACTATCGATGAACTGGCTCGTATCTTCGCTGCAAAGAAAGACAGCCATGACAACCATATTCTCTGGATCAGCAAGTGTGGCCAGGTTCATATCGACTGCCTGTCGCCGCACGCCCATGAAGCAGAGTTCGACCAGAACAACCAGAACCTGCTGGCCCGACTGAAGATGTACCGTCGCGGCCAGGGCTATGTCGGCAAGAAAGCCGCGGCCGACAAGGACTTCATCGGTAATGTTCTGCAAACCCTGAAACAGGCCTGGGCCTCGATGCAGAACCAGAACGAAGTTCGGGTGATTGACCGGTTCTACTAATTGAAATGAGTCATTACTGACTCATTGATAAACAAGGCCTGCTCCTGATAAGGAGCAGGCTTTTTTATATCTGAACGAAGATCAACAGGGGGAGTTGTAGTAGTCAAGAAAACCCCATTCCCGACACCAGCTCTACAAACGCCACCGCCGCCGCACTGTGATAGTTGTTCTTGCGCCGCAGCAGCGCGGCCCCGCGCTCAGGCGCTGCGCCCTGCATGGACAATTTGCGCAACGCCCGATCCTGAGTGGCGATAGGTTCCGGCAGGATGGTGGCGATGGCCGAATACCGGATGACTTCCAGCAGTGTGTTGACCGAGTTCACTTCGATCACCACTTTGGGCGTGATCTGCGCCTGAGTGAAATACTCATCGATGCAGGTGCGGGTGATGTAGTCCGGGGTCAGCAGGGCAAACTCGAGCTCGGCCACCTCTTCGGCGGACAACGCGTGCTGATGTTCATAAAGCGGATGATCACGTCCGACCATCAACCCCAGGGTTTCGGTAAAGGCCGGGATCGATTCGATATCGGCATTTCTCACCTGATCGAACGCAATCGCGATATCCAGCGAATCATCCGCCAGCCCGGCCTCGATTTCGTCCATCGACAACTCGTAAATCTCCAGGTGGATGTTCGGGTAACGCGCCTTGTAGTCGCGCACCAGTGGCCCTACCAGATAGGCCATGAACGTCGGCGTCATGGCCAGGCGCAAGGTCCCGCGGGACAAATCCTTCACGTCATGCAACGCACGCTTGCCCGCTTCCAGTTCGACCAACACCCGCCGCGCACATTCAATGTAAGCCACGCCGGCATCGGTGGGCTTGACCGTGCGCGAGGTGCGGTCGAACAGGCTCACATCCAGTGATTCTTCCAGCTGCCGGATCTGTTGCGACAGGGTCGGCTGGGACACGTGCAGCACCTCGGCGGCGCGGGTGAAACCGCCGTGGTCGGCCACCGCCAGCAGATAACGCAAATGTCGAAGCAACATGGGATTCTCCATCTATAGGCAGTGCTTATGGCTTGCATTGTATATCGGTCTTGGACGCTATGGATTGATCGGCAGAAGATGGCCCCACACCCAAGCGACACCCCTTCCGATAGGAGAATCACCATGCAACAGTCCCATGCCTACAACGACCCTAGCCTGGCCCTGACCACTTCTGTCCTTGATGCCAAGGCGCGCAAAAACCTGTCGTGGCAGGACCTGGCCGACGGCACCGGCTTGAGCCTCGCCTACGTCACCGCCGCCCTGCTCGGCCAACACCCGCTGCCGGAAACCGCCGCCAAAGTGGTCGGCGACAAACTCGAACTGGACGCCGACGCCGTGGCCCGACTGCAGATCATCCCCCTGCGTGGCAGCCTCTCGGGCGTACCGACCGACCCGACCATCTACCGCTTCTACGAAATGATCCAGATCTACGGCACGACCCTCAAAGCCCTGGTTCATGAGCAGTTCGGCGACGGCATCATCAGCGCGATCAACTTCAAGCTCGACATGAAGAAAGTCGAAGACCCGGAAGGCGGCTCCCGCGCCGTCATCACCCTCGACGGCAAGTTCCTGCCCCTGCGTCCTTTCTAAGTTGATACCGGCCCGCACGCCCCGTGCGGGCCGCCCCTGCTCACCCCTGAGGAAGCGATCATGAAAGCGCTCATCGACGGTTTTTTGAAGTTCCAGAAAGAAGCCTTTCCGCAACGCACCGACCTGTTCAAACACCTGGCCACCACTCAACATCCAGGCACACTGTTCATCACCTGTTCCGACAGCCGTGTCGTGCCGGAACTGCTGACCCAGCAAGAGCCCGGTGAACTGTTCGTGATCCGTAACGCCGGCAACATCGTGCCGTCCTACAGCCCCCATCCGGGTGGTGTGTCGGCCACGGTCGAATACGCCGTCGCTGTGCTCGGCGTCACCGACATCGTGATCTGCGGCCATTCGGACTGCGGCGCCATGACGGCAGTGGCCAAGTGCACCTGCATGGATCACCTGCCCGCCGTCAGCGGCTGGCTGCAGCACGCCGAGTCGGCGAAAGTGATCAACGACGGTCGGTCTCACGCCAATGAAGCGGCCAAGGTCAGTTCGATGGTTCGGGAAAATGTCATCGCCCAGCTGGCCAACATCCAGACGCACCCGAGCGTGCGACTGGCCCAGGAAAAAGGCCTGTTGAACCTGCATGGCTGGGTGTACGACATCGAGACCGGTTCGATCGATGCACTGGATGCCGACAGCCGAAGTTTCGTGTCGCTGGTCGAGCACCCGGGCACTTGCGCCGTATCGGCCAAAGCGATCAAGGCCGCTTGATCAGAACCGCCGCCATTGCAAAAAAGTGACCGCCCTTGCAGCGGTCACAGACTCGGCCATCTCAGCGTTTGACGCCCAGATCGACCTGGGTCATGCGGCTACGAATGGTGAACACGCCATCACCGGAGAGAATCGCACTGCGAGCAAACAGGCGTCCGCTCTCCCAGTTCGAAAGCCCCAGTTCCGGCTTGTTCAGCGCGTACTGGCCGTCGACCCAACGGGTGATGCCATTGCCGACAAAAGGCGCGTTGACCGCGTTGTAGAAACGCTCCTGGGCCTCGGCACTTTCACTGATCAAGGACACCGTGAATTGCGGGCTATAGCGATTGAACAAGGCAATGGCACCGTCCAGGTCGTCGACGATCTTCAGGCTGACTTCCGGGGTTTCTTCCCACTCCCATTCACGGCCCAATTGATCTTCCGGCAGCGGCTCGGCCTGCGCCTCGCTCTGATAGCCTTCGGCGCGGTACACCTGGACCGTTGCAGCCAGCCAGTCCTGCGGCAGATACGACTCGCTGCCTTCGACGATGTGCAGCTTGCAGCCCTGCCCCCGTGCGGTGCCAGCCTGCTTGAGTGCGTCGAGGAACAGCGGCACCAGCTCAGCGGCACGGTCGCGGTGAATCAGGCAGACGTTCAGGGTATTGCAGACTTTGCGGTCCAGGGAGTTGCGCACCACCGCGGCAAAACGAGGGACGTCGGCATCGGCGTCGGCAATCAGCCACGCGCCACCGGTGCCGTGCAGGCTGACCGCCGTGCCGGCCTGTTGCGCAATGCTGCCCAACTGGCTGACGGCGCGACCCGAACCACGGGCCACCGCCAATGACAGGCGCCGGTCAGCGAACATCGCCCAACCGGCGGCGTGGTTGACACTTTCCACCAGCGACACGGCACCGGCCGGCAAGCCGGCGTCGCTCAGTGCCGGGTTCAGTGCGTGGGTGACGATCGCCTGGGCGGTGCCCAACGCATCACTGCCAATGCGCAGCACGGCGGTGTTGCCGGTGCGCAATACACCGGCCGCGTCGGCAAACACATTCGGCCGGCCTTCGAAGACGAACGCGACGATGCCCAGCGGCGAGACCACTTGCTCGACCTTCCAGCCATCGTGCTCGACGCAACTGATCACCTTGCCACGGCTGGCGGCTGCATCACGCCAAGCACGCAGACCAGCGATCATGTCGCGACGCATGCGCTCATCGGCCAGCAACCGGGTGGTCGAGCGACCGCGCGCCTTGGCCCGTTCGATGTCGGCCAGGTTGGCGGCTTCGATCAAGGCCCAGCATTCCGGGGTCTCCAGGCGTTGGGCAAACAGGTCGAAGAAGGCGCTGATGGCTTGATCGGAAACCGCCGACATTGCGGTAAATGCCGCCTGGGCGCGCTCGATCGCTACGTTGGCCGCTTGCTGGTCCGCCACGGGGATCAACAGCAACTCGCCGCTGACCTGCTCCACCAGCAGGTGGTCACCGGGCTGAAAGCGTTGCGCCAGTTCGGGGCTGACGACAGTGACACGATTACCGGCAAAAGGGATCGGCGTGCCAGCGACTAGACGTTCGAGCGCGAGGGACATGAAGCGGTATCACCATGCTGTGGGCGGCCGGAAAATGTATAGCAATTTCCCTGCGGGAGCGAGCTGTGGCGAGGGGGCTTGCCCCCGTTTGAGTGCGCAGCACTCACAAGATCTTCGATACATCAGAAGTTTTGGGGCTGCTTCGCAGCCCAACGGGGGCAAGCCCCCTCGCCACAGCTCGCTCCCACAGGGGTACCGGTTACGTATCTCAATGTATACAGCCCCGCCCCAGACACACCCCGCACTCAAAACCCCGCCACAACGACACACCGCAGATACACCCCATTGATGAAATACGCCTGTCGATTGGCCACGCCGATCAAAACGCTCAACCCACGGGGCATGCCGTTGCCCCGCCGCCCTGACCTGAAAGAGAGCAACGTCCATGAGCACCTCCATTTCTTCGGCCGTCAAAGGCCTGCACCTGAACCTCGACCGTGCCGGCGACTGGGTTGCCCCTCTGGCACTACGGGTGTTCCTCGCCTGGGAATTCCTTGAGTCCGGCCTGGAAAAATTCAACGGCCAGAACTGGTTCACCGATATCCAGGCGCGCTTCCCGTTTCCGTTTGACCACCTGCCAGCGACGCTGAATTGGGAACTGTCGATGTGGGCCGAACTGATCTTCGCCATTACCTTGCTGGTGGGCCTGGGTACGCGTTTTTCGGCGCTGAGCCTGATGGTGGTGACCCTCGTCGCAACCGCCGCCGTGCATTGGCCCGCCGACTGGCACAGCCTCAGTGAACTCGCTCAAGGCTATGCCATCAGCAACAAGGGTTATGGCAACTTCAAGCTGCCTTTGATCTACCTTGTGGCCCTCACGCCGCTGCTGCTGTCGGGTGCCGGCAAGTTCAGCATCGATGCGCTGTTGGCGCGTTTCATCTGGCGTCGCTGAAACGAAAGCTGCAACGCAGACAAACAAAAAGGGGACTTCCATGAAGTCCCCTTTTTGTTTACCCGGAACTAACCCATCACTTCTTCCAGACCGGACTGCTCGGCCAGTTTCGGATGCACGCTGCGCTCATGCACATGGGATTGCGGGGTGCGGTCGATCAGCAGGCTCAGCAGTTCCGGGCGGCTGTAGTGGCCGCGGGAATCCATCATGCGCTTGCGCTTGTCAATCAGGCCCATGTCGAGGTCCACGATCACCTCGCCCTCACCTTCCTGCAACGAACCCAGGACCGAGCCATCCGGGCTGATGATTGCCGTAAAGCAACCGCCGGAAATCGGGCCGATGGCGCAACCGGTGTCGGCCATGATCTGCGCCTGTTGCTCGGGGTACAGCCATGCCGTGGAGTTGACCACAAAGCACGCGGCCTCAAGGGCATGCTGGCGAATGCTGACTTCCATTTGCGAGGCAAACTGGGGACCTGCAAACGACCCCGGGTACATTGCCGCATGGATCTGTTCGCCATCGGCCATCAAGGCATAACGGGCCAGCGGGTTGAAATGCTCCCAGCAGGCCAGTTGCCCGATGCGCCCGACCGCGCTGTCGACGGCCCGCAGGCCGGAGCCATCGCCCATGCCCCAGATCATGCGCTCGTGGTAGGTCGGGGAAATCTTGCGTCGACGCTGGATCAACGAGCCGTCGGCATCGAACAGCAACTGCGTGTTGTACAGCGTGCCGCCATCGCGCTCGTTGACGCCGATGGAAACGACCATGCCCGCTTGCCTGGCCGCAGCGCCGATGGCATCGGTGGCGGCCGAAGGCACGGTGACCGCCTGGTCCAGCAGCTTGAGGTGTTCGGCGGCCATTTCGAAAGGCGACTGCACGTAGGAAAAGTACGGGTAGTACGGCACCACGGTTTCCGGGAACACGGCGAATTGCACGCCCTTCTCGCCAAGTTCGAGAATCTTCTGCACCACTTTTTCGACGGTGCCTTCACGGCTGTAAAGAACAGGGCTGATTTGTACGGCGGCGGCTTTGACGAGGGTCATGGCGGTGATCTCATTGAGGGAAAAGTTTCAACGAGATTAAGATTACGCCAATAATATAAAGACCCGAATGTCGTATACACCACCTTTCAGGACATCACGATTCAGCCCCGACTGGCACGCTGAATCACCTGCGGCGGCTGCCCGAACGCGCGAATAAAAGCCCGACGCATACGTTCCCGGTCACCAAAGCCGGTGTCCGTCGCTACCACATCGATGGAGTGCCGTCCGGTTTCCATCATCAGCCGGGCCGACTCGACCCGCAGGTTTTCGATGGCCTTGGCCGGAGACTGGCCGGTTTCGGCATGAAACACCCGGCTGAATTGCCGAGGGCTGAGGTTGGCCGCGTTGGCCAGTTCTTCGACTGACAGCGCGGACTTGAGATTCTGCTTGGCGTAGTTCAGCGCGGCCTGTATGCGATCGGTCTTGGGGGCCAGTTCCAGCATCACCGAAAACTGCGACTGCCCGCCCGAACGCCGGTGGTACACCACCAATTGCCGCGCTACCTTGCGTGCCACATCGGCGCCCAGATCGTTCTCCACCAGGGCCAGCGCCAGATCCACGCACGCGCTCATGCCGGCAGCCGTCCAGACGTTGCCGTCGTTGATGAAGATCCGGTCTTCCTCGACCTTCACGTTCGGGTACGCCTTGCGAAACGCCGGCACATGCGCCCAGTGGGTGGTCGCCCTTCGCCCGTCGAGTAAACCCGCCTCCGCCAAGGCAATCGCCCCCGTGCAAATCGAGCCCAGACGCCGGGTGCTGAGGCTGGCGCGGCGCAGAAACTCCAGCATGCCCGGCGTGGTCGGGCGGATAAGGTTGTCGCCCAGGACCAGCAGCGTATCGAACCTGCGCTGGTCGAACGCTTCGGTCTGCACAGCAAAACCGGCGGACGTTTGCACCAGGCCACCCGGCTCGGACAGCAAGGCAATGCGGTACAACGGTTCGTCACCGGCACTGTTGGCCAACTCGAAGGCGGCACACATGGCCAGGCCCAGAACCTGGAAGCCGGGGTAAACAATGAGTCCGATCTGGTGCATGGCGATATGACCCTAAACGTGGCATGCCTGAAGTTCAGGCCAGAGACTTGTACTCTAACCCGATCAGCAGGCGTCGGACACCAGAGTGGAGCACCTCGCGCATTGGCCGATGGCGACGGATAATCAACTGGTTTCCATCTCACCGAGGAATTGAAGGATGCCGCTGACTCTTTATTTCCATCCGCTCTCATCGTTCTGCCACAAAGCGCTGATCGCGCTCTATGAACTGGAAATCGAGTTTGAAAAAAGGATCATCGACCTGAGTAACGAGGCTGACCGGGCCGAGCTACAAGTACTTTGGCCACTCTGCAAATTCCCGGTGATCCGTGATCACGACCGTCAACGGGACGTACCCGAGTCGAGTGTGATCATTGAGTACCTGGACCGGCTTCATCCCGGCCAGGCGCATCTGATTCCGGACGATTGGCAAGCCGCGCTGGAAGTCCGCCTGTGGGATCGTTTTTTCGACCTGCACGTCCAGGTGCCGATGCAGAAGATCGTCGCTGACCGAATCAATGCCGCAAACGGCGACCTGACTCGCGAACGCGCTGCGCTGATGACGGCGTACGGCATGCTTGAACGCCAGTTGGCCGCAAACACCTGGGCAGCCAGCCCCTCCTTCAGCATGGCCGATTGCGCCGCCGCCCCGGCGCTGTTCTATGCCAGCACCCTCGTACCCTTTCCCGACGATCATCGCCACTTGAGTGCTTATTTCGACAGGTTGACCCAAAGACCCTCGGTCAAGCGGGTGATCGACGAGGCAAGGCCATATTTTTCCTGGTATCCGTTTGCCGAAGCCATCCCGGAGCGCTTTCGGTAATGATGATCGAAAGGCCAAAACGAAAAATCCCCGTGAACCATCAGGACATGGGTCACGGGGATCAGTGAACAATGCTTGCGTTTGATCAGGCCGGAACGCCCAGGATGATGTGGGAAGCCTTGATCACTGCGGTGGCGCTGACGCCGGTTGCCAACCCCAGTTCTGCCACGGCATCGCGGGTCACGATCGAATAGACCTTCGAACCGCCTGCCAACTCGATGATCACCTCTGCGTTGACCGCGCCATCGGTAACGCTCAGTACCTTGCCTTCCAGGCAGTTGCGTGCCGACAGGCGAATGTCGCTCGATTCGGTCATCAACATCACCCAAGGCGCCTTGATCAGCGCGACGGCTTCTTTGCCGACGGCGATGCCCAGGTTCTTGATGCTTTCCATGGTGACGACGGCAACCAGTTGCTCGCCGCCCGCCAGGGTCAGAACCACTTCGGCGTTGACCGCACCGGGCTGGACCTGGCTGACTTTGCCTTTGAATACGTTACGTGCACTGACTTTCATGTGAGGCGTCCTTTTCTTGACTTTAAAGTTAGGAAACGGCGGGCATCATCAGTGTAAGCGCTATGTAGAAACAACTACAGCGCTGCTCTGGAACAGTGACGGACGGCCAGATCAACTCAGAAAATATTTTTCAAGCGCGCCAAAAAACGCCCGCGAGCCTTGGCTGGAGTCTGGTTGGCGAGAGAACATCCGGGAGAGGGAGAACGAACGCAAATACTAGCGAATCGACGAATAATCACCGTCGGTCGAGTGTTATCTGGTTATGCGGGAATAAAAAATGGCAGGGGCGGCTGGATTCGAACCAACGCATGGCAGGATCAAAACCTGCTGCCTTACCGCTTGGCGACGCCCCTGTATCTGTTGCGATGAGTGCCTGGCACTCGCTTTCTTGAGTGGCAACAGGACCTGTTGCCTGCCCTCGCGACTGGCTCCCTGAGGGCCGGTGCAAGAGTGGGCGCAAATTTACCAACCTTTTCCTCTTATGGGAAGCCCAATCAAAAAAAATTGTTCATTAAAACAGGCGCTTAGTGTCGAGCCGGATCCCGGGGAGTTATCGGCGCACATTCACCCCGAACAGCTCTGCTACGCTTTTCCTAACTCGAATTGAATCGGGAATCGTTTGTGCAACACCCTTCCCTTGCCATTTGAGGGCGCCAAAAGTGAAAGGCAAATTAATGGGGGCCGCTGCAACCCTTCTGGTACTCGGGACAGCGATGTATGGGTTGAACACTTGGGAACACATCCAGGACCAGCGACAGGAAGCGGTCTGCAAGGCCGCCCGGGAGCATCTCAATGGCCTGGAAACCCAGGCGCGAGCCCTGGCCTCCGGGTTGACGGTCGAAGCCTATGCCGAAGCCGAAAAAGCCGAGGCTGGCCAGTTGGTCCTGGCACTCGATACCGCCAGGAATGAAGCCGAGGTCGATGCCGTCATCGACAAGCACGCCGCTGCCATCGAGGCGCAGATAACCGCCGAGGACGCTGAGGTCCAGTCTCGAGGCGAACAACCCTTTCTCGGTCAGGAAATGAAAAAGCAACGCATCCCCACCGACGTCAAACAGGAATTCAAACGAGCTGAAAAGGCCGTCGCCGAAACCTGTGGATAGTGTCGACCGCCAGCTCCAGGTTTGTCGCCAGCGTCCAGACTTGAGCAAAAGCAGGTTTCAAGCCGGAACAGGTGAGCGCGCCGTTGCGGCGCACTCACCGGTCACTCAGTGCGGTGAGCGCGGGATGGTCTTGAGCAGGTCTTCTGGGCTGATGTGACCGACCACGCTGCCCGGTTGCGGCAGGTTGAGGATGTGGCCCTTCATCTTGCCGATGATGTGCATCTCGCAAGGCTTGCAGTCGAACTTCAGCGTCAGCACTTCATCGCCGTGGATCAACTGCATAGGCGCGACCTTGGTGCGCACGCCAGTCACGCCCTTGGCCTGTTTCGGGCACAGGTTGAAGGAGAACCGCAGGCAGTGCTTGGTGATCATCACCGGCACCTCGCCCGTTTCCTCGTGGGCCTCGTAGGCCGCGTCGATCAGCTTGACGCCGTGGCGGTGATAGAAGTCGCGGGCCTTCTGGTTGTAGACGTTGGCCAGGAACGACAGGTGCGAATCCGGGTACACCGGCGGCGGCGTGGTTTCGGCCTTGCGGCTGCCCCGCGGGTGGGCGGCGATCCGCGCTTCGGTCAAGGCTTCAATCACTTCGCGACGCAAGGCCTTGAGCTGCGAGTTCGGGATGAAGTACGCCTGCGGCGCGTCCAGCTTGATATCGATGGCGTGGTACTGCGTGGTACCCAATTGGCCGAGCAGATCCTGCAATTGCTCCAGCGCCTGCTCCGGCTTGTTGGCGGCGCCGAACGGGCCGGCCAGGGTAACGCTGGCGCTGATGCCCTCTTCGCTGGTGGCGGTCAGTTCCAGCTGTTCTTCACGCAGGCGAGCGACCCAATTCAGGGCGATGCGGCGCTCGGCAGAGGTCTTTTGCAGCGCGTGTTGCCAGTTGTGATCGAGATTGCGATTCAGCGGGTGGTTGGGGCGCAGCTTGTACATGCCCTCCGGCATCTCGTTGGGCTCGACGCGATAGCGATAGCGCTTCTCGCCGTCCTCCTCGAACTCGCCTTTGGGTTCGGCGATGTTGGCGCGGAAACCCACCACTTCGCGCTTGACCAGCACGTTGAGGCCGTCGCCGTTGGACAGCGGCTCGTGCGTCACGACCTGCATGTCACGCTTGGCGACTTTCTCGACCACACCCACCGGCAGACCGGTGAAGGTCGGCGAGTCAAAGGCGCCGATATCGATCTTGCGGTCAGTGACGAAGTAATCGGTGCTGCCACGGTGGAAGGTTTTTTCCGGGTCGGGCAGGAAGAAGTGCGCGGTGCGGCCGCTGGAGGCTCGGGCCAGGTCCGGGCGGTCTTCGAGCACGGCGTCGAGGCGCTGGCGGTAGTAGGCAGTGATGTTTTTCACATAGCCCATGTCCTTGTAGCGGCCTTCGATCTTGAACGAACGCACGCCGGCCTCGACCAGGGCACGGATGTTGGCGCTCTGGTTGTTGTCCTTCATCGACAGCAGGTGCTTTTCGTAGGCGATCACCCCACCCTTTTCGTCCTTGAGGGTGTACGGCAGACGACAGGCCTGGGAGCAGTCGCCACGGTTGGCGCTGCGCCCGGTTTGCGCGTGGGAAATGTTGCACTGACCGGAAAACGCCACGCACAACGCGCCATGGATAAAAAACTCGATGGCCGCGTCGGTTTCATCGGCGATCGCGCGGATCTCCTGGAGATTCAGCTCGCGGGCCAGCACCAGTTGCGAGAAACCGGCCTGGTCGAGAAACTTCGCCCGCTCCAGCGTGCGGATATCCGTCTGGGTACTGGCGTGCAGTTCGATCGGCGGAATGTCCAGCTCCATCACCCCCAGATCCTGGACGATCAGCGCATCGACGCCGGCGTCGTACAACTGGTGGATCAGCTTGCGGGCCGGCTCCAGTTCGTTGTCGTGCAGGATGGTGTTGATGGTGGTGAACACCCGGGCGTGGTAGCGACGGGCGAACTCCACCAATTGGGCGATATCGCTCACTTCGTTGCAGGCGTTGTGGCGGGCGCCGAAGCTCGGGCCACCGATGTAGATGGCATCGGCGCCATGCAGGATGGCCTCGCGGGCGATGGCCACATCGCGGGCAGGACTGAGCAATTCCAGGTGATGTTTGGGCAAAGACATAATTTTTTTAGTCAGGCTTGTCACGGTCGAGGCGTGCATTGTAGCGGCGAAACGCCTGACCGGCACCCGTATGCTGCCAGGTGGCGTTTCGGGCAGGCCTGGCGTGCCTTACCCCCCTGTAGGAGCGAGCCTGCTCGCGATAGCGGCAGGTCAGTCAAAATGGCTGTCGACTGACACGCCGTCATCGCGAACAGGCTCGCTCCTACAGGGGTTTTGCGTGTGTTGCTGTGTTTAGGCCTTGGCCGCCATCGCGGTCACTTCCACACGCATGCCTTCAACCGCCAACGAGGCAACCCCGACAGCGGCGCGCACCGGCCATGGCTTGGCGAAGTAGCGCTTGTAGACCTCGTTGAACGCGGCGCGGTCGGCCATGTCGGTGAGGTAGATGGTCAGGTGCATCACGCGGTCCATGGAGCTGCCGGCACGCTCCAGCGCGACCTTCAGCGCTTGCAGGGTGCATTCGCTTTGCAGGGTGATGTCGCCCAGTTCCAGGCTGCCGTCGGCGCGGGTGGGGATCTGGGTGGAGACCAGCACGCCACCGAAACCGACGACGTCGGAGGAAATCGAATCCGCATCGGGATCGGGGGTAAAGGTCAGGTCGTGGTTTGCCATGAGGACTCTCTTGCTTGAAGTGATGAGGCTGGCGCCTTGTGCGCGGCCAGTTTACAGGGCCATTGGCGGCACGTCGCTAATCCAGCCCGGGCGGCTGTTCGTGACCGGTGGCCTGGCGGTACTGGCACGCAATTGGCCTCGCCCCTGACCGACGCCCCGCCTCACGACCTGCCGGCGACTGCGCCGTACCGGCTGGATCGTTTCTGAGGCCCCGGTCGAGCCGAGCCCTCGTCATTGCAAGGGCGAGAACTTCGCGGGCAGGTAGATCGTCGAGCGCATATCACGCAGTTGCGGGCCGGAGTTTTCCGGCGGCCAGACGCCGTCGGCGACCGCCTGGGTGCGTACTTGCAGGCGCTGTTCCAGGGTGGTCCAGGGCCAGATGTGCAGATAGCGCGGCAGCGCACCGTCGGTGGCGTAGAACGCTGCGTACACCGGCGAATACTGTTCGGCGGTTCGCGCCTCGATGGCTTTGCTCCAGCCGTCGAGGGTCGGCTGCAAGCCGCTGCTGACCAGGTCGTAGACGCGCAGTTCGTAGAATGGACCGTGCGGTCCCGCGCTCAAGGGTTCGAGGAAAGGAAACAGCGTGTAGTTTTCGATGCGCAGATCGGTGATGAATTCGTTGACGCCAAACGCCCCGCCCCCCAACAGGAAACGCTCGCGCTCCGCCTGCCTCGAGTGTTCGTCGGCGTAGCCGCGCAGCATCGCGATCTGATTCAACTGGCCGATTTCCGAGGCCCAGCAGCCTATCAACGTGCCGCCGACTTTCGGGTCGTCCAGCGCCGCCTCGATCTGCGCCAACGCTTGCGCAACCGTGCGCACCCGCACAGTGAAAGTAATCAGTTCAAATAAACGCATAACAACTCCGCCCCCCGGTTTGCCAAAAGCACACAGCCTAGGGCAGCCCCCGCCAGCGAGATATTGAGACGAACCCCATCGGCAACGGCATTTGCCGCAGTGTGCTAGGTAGTTTCTTTATTGGGATTGAAAGCGAAGCATCAGCCACGCCCTTCCAATCGGCCGTTATCGGCCCAGCCGATTCAAACCTGCGAATTATCGATTTGTGCAGTAGTCCGTGGACCGCGAGCATGGCGTCACTTCCAACAACAAAAACCAAGGACCCGCCATGACCGCCCGATTTCACAATCCAGTGGATACCCGCTTCGGCTGGGGCAGCCTGCAAGAGCTTGCCGCTATCACCGAACACCAGAACGTTGCCGTCGTGACCTTTCCCGAAGCCCGTGGCCTGGGGCTGGTGGATCGCCTTCAAGCACTGTTGGGCGAACGCCTGGTCTACGTGATCGAGGATGTCCAGCCCAATCCCGATGTCGCGCAACTTCGCGCGACCTATGAACGTTTCTGGCAAGAGGCCGGCGATTGCCATGCCGTGATTGCCGTCGGTGGCGGCAGTGCGATCGACACCGCCAAGGCGCTGATTGTCGGCACCGAGTCAGGCCGCTTCGATGAACTGCTGGCCTTGCTGGCAAGCGGTAAACCCTTCGTTCCGGTTCGCAGTAAACAGCTGATCGCGGCCCCGACCACGGCAGGCACCGGCAGTGAAGTCACACCCTGGGCGACGATCTGGGACGCAGCCAACCACAAGAAATATTCCCTGCACCTGGACTGTACCTGGCCAAAGGTTGCGATCATCGATCCGCAACTGATGCTCACCGTGCCGGCCAGCGTCACCGTTTCCACCGGGCTGGATGCACTGTCCCACGCACTGGAGTCGATCTGGAACATCAACGCCAACCCGCTTTCCGACACCTTCGCCATCTCCGCCATCGAGGACATACTCGAATGCCTGCCCTTGCTGCGGCGTGACCTGTCGAGCCAGGAACTGCGTTCACGGATGGCCCTCGCCGCACTCAAGGCCGGCATGGCGTTCTCCAACACCAAAACCGCGCTGGCCCACTCCATTTCCTATGAGATGACCTTGCGCTACGGCCTGCCCCATGGCATTGCCTGCTCCTTCACCCTGCCACTGGTGTTGGGCCTTGCCTGGGGTCACGACGAGACGCGCGACAAGACCCTGCAGCGGGTTTTCGGGCCAGACCTGGATAAGGCCCAGGCCCGATTGCGCGCCTTCCTGCACAGCCTGGAGGTGAAAACCGAGTTCGCCGACTACGGCGTGACGGCCGAAGAGGCCCAAACCATGATCGATTTCGCCCTGCAGGGCGCACGCGGCAAGAACTTCATCGGTTCACGAGCGGCCTAGGGCTCGCCGGCCCCCCAAAGTCACTACACTGCCAGCGGCGTAACGAGCCGCGACGATTTCCTGCTGCACCTGAAAAAGAGTGCACCCTGCGATGCAACTCGCAGGGAACGAACAAGAATAAGGAAAAGATCATGAATCGTGCCCAAACCATGCCAGGTCTCGCCGTACACACCGCATCGTTTCGCGTCGCCCAGTGGCGCATGCTGCTGGCAGCCATGTTTTGCTATCTGTTTTTCTACACCGGACGACAAACGTTCGGTTTCGCCATCCCGGGTATCCAGGCCGAGTTCGGCTTTACCAAAGAGCACCTTGGCTGGGCCTCGGCCGCCATGCTCTGGGCCTACGCGATTGGCCAGGCCATCAACGGCAACCTCGCCGACAAGTTCGGTGGCCGACGCATCATGACCATGGGCGCGGTGCTGTCGTGCGGCGCCAACTGGGTGACCAGTTTCGCCAGCAACTTTGCCGCGTTGATTTTGCCTTGGGGCATCAATGGCTACTTCCAGGCATTGGGCTGGGCGCCGGGCAGTCGGCTGATCTCCAACTGGTGGAGCGCGGGCGAGCGCGGCAAGGTCTACGGTTTGTATGTGTTCGCAGCCGGCTGCGCGTCGGTGCTGTCCTACGTGACCTCGATCGTCGTACTGGAAGTGATGCATCTGGAGTGGCGCTGGATCTTCCGCCTGCCCGTGCTGCTCATGCTGGCGGGCGGCATCATCTTCTACCTCGTGGCACGGGAGCGTCCGCAGGACCTGGGTTTCGAACCGCTCGCCGACACTGGCGTGGCCAACGCCGAGGACAAAAGCCATGAAGTGGCCCATGGCGAAGTCGAAACGTCCGCGCAGCGTTACAAAGCTGTTCTGAAAAACTTTCGCCTGATCATCGCCGCCGTGTCCCTGGGTTTCCAGAACGCCGCCCGCTACGGTTTGATCGTCTGGGTGCCGGTGCACTTCCTGGGCGCCAACTGGAAGACCGGCGACAGCATGATCGATCCGAAGTGGATCACCGTGGCCCTTCCCGTCGGCATGGCCATCGGCGCGCTGAGCAACGGCTGGATCTCGGACAAGCTGTTCGGCTCCAGACGCTACCTGGCGATCATGCTCTACATGTTCCTCGGTGCGGCGACCAGTTTGTGGATGTGGACCCTTGCCCCCCACAGCGCAACCGGCCTTGTGGCGTTGTTCCTCTGCGGCTTCTTCGTGTACGGCCCCGCTTCCAGCTTCTGGGCGCTGTGCCCGGACCTGGTGGGCGCCAAGCGTGCCGGCACCGCGACCGGGGTGATGAACTTCTCGTCCTACCTGTTTGCCGGCCTGGCGGAACCGCTGATCGGCAGTATGCTCGACAGTACCGGCAACACCTCGCTGATCTTCATCGTGGTCACCGCTGCCTGTCTCTGCAGCGCGTCGGTGGCGCTGTTCATCAGGCGTTGAACACCCGGCCGGACAGATTGAATCAATGGCAGCGGCTCAGGAACAGGATCGTCTATGTACCAGTACCACAAGTGGCTACGTTCATTTCATGCGGTGGCCAAGACCGGCAGCTTCACCCTCGCCGCCGAGTATTTGAGCGTCGGCCAGCCCACGGTCAGTGAGCAGGTCAACGCCCTGGAGAAGAAGTTTTCCGTGGAGCTGTTCCATCGCCGCGGCCGCTTTATCGAAATGAGTGCCGCCGGGCACCAGCTCTATTCGATTACCCAGGGCCTGTTCGGCCAGGAGGATGAAGCCGTGCAATTGCTGCAAAGTTTCAAGCAACGCAAGACCGGCATGCTGCGGCTGGGCGCGGTGTCGCCGCCGATTGCCATGAACCTGACCTACGAACTGATGCAACGGCATCCGGACATCGAACTGGAAACCTCGTTCTCCCCGGAAAAAGAGACCCTGGATCGCCTGTTCAACTTCGATATCGATGTGGCGATCCTGGCCCTGTCCGAATTCGACCAGCGTTTCGACACGCAGCTTTACCGGCGCTACCCAATCATTGCCGTGGTGCGTGACGACCACCCCTGGGCCCGGCAGAAAGAAGTGCATGTCGAGCAGATCAGCGAAGAGAAATGGGTGCTGCGGGAAAAAAGCTCCCGCACTCGTCAACTGGTGGAGGAAAGCTGCAAGCACCTGGGCGTCGCGCTGAACTGCGTCATGCAGTTGAACAGCCGCGAGGCCATCGTGCATGCCATCGCCAAGGGCATCGGCATCGGTTTCGTCTCGGCCGTCGAGTACGCAGAAACCCCCGGCACCAAACCGATCACCTTCGTCAATCACCCGTTTTCCATCGACTACCACCTGTGCTGCCTGGGCATTCGCCGAAACCGGCCAATGATCGCGGAGCTGTTCGACTCGAGCCCGACACCGGCCACCTGATTTCGTCTCACCCTTGAGCAATCCATAGGCCTACTTCCTGGCGACAGGAGGGACGGCCTGCCCACAACAAAAAATGGAGAAATACCATGAACTACCAACAACCGACCCAACTGCAAGCCGTGGTCCTGGACTGGGCCGGCACCGTCGTCGATTTCGGCTCCTTCGCCCCCACGCAGATTTTCGTCGAGGCGTTTGCCGAGTTCGGCGTCGCCGTTTCGCTGGAAGAAGCGCGGGGTCCGATGGGCATGGGCAAGTGGGATCACATCCGCACCCTGTGCAATCAACCGCAGATCGCCGAACGCTACCGTGCGGTGTTTGATCGCCTGCCGACCGATGACGATGTCACCGCACTGTACGAACGGTTCATGCCGCTGCAGATCGAGAAAATCGCCCTGCACTCGGCTCTGATTCCCGGCGCGCTGAACACCATCGACGCCTTGCGCGACAAGGGCCTGAAAATCGGTTCCTGCTCCGGTTACCCGGCCGTGGTCATGGAAAAGGTGGTTGAACTGGCGCGACACAATGGCTACGTGGCGGACCACGTGGTGGCCACCGACGAGGTGCCGAACGGCCGCCCCTACCCGGCCCAGGCCCTGGCCAACGTGATTGCCCTGGGGATCAGCGACGTCGCCGCCTGCGTCAAGGTCGACGACACCTGGCCGGGCATTCTCGAAGGCCGTGCCGCCGGGATGTGGACCGTGGCGCTGACCTGCTCCGGCAACGCGTTGGGCCTGACCTACGAGCAATTCCAGGCAATGCCATCGGACCGACTGAACAGCGAGCGCACACGCATCGCCAAGATGTTCGAAGGCTCACGCCCGCACTACCTGATCGACACCATCGTCGACCTGCCGGCGGTCATCGAAGACATCAATGCGCGACTGGCGCGGGGTGAAACACCGCAAGGGTCCTGAGCCGATTCAGGCGTCAAGCGGCCGTCCCACGGGCGGCCGCCTCACTTGAAAAAATCA
This sequence comes from Pseudomonas grandcourensis, assembly GCF_039909015.1. Taxonomy (NCBI): domain Bacteria; kingdom Pseudomonadati; phylum Pseudomonadota; class Gammaproteobacteria; order Pseudomonadales; family Pseudomonadaceae; genus Pseudomonas; species Pseudomonas grandcourensis. Next base: position 2,782,177 of record NZ_CP150919.1, on the reverse strand, counting down.
CTCGGCGTCTTGCCGAACTGCTTCTTGAACATGGTCGTGAACGCGCTCGGGCTGTCGTATCCCAGCTCCCCGGCGATGTCGATGATCTTCTCCCCGACGGCGATGCGTTCCAGCGCCAGCAGCAGTCGCGCTTGCTGGCGCCATTGGCCGAAGGTCATGCCGGTTTCCTTGCGGAACCTGCGCTGGATGGTTTTGGCGTCGAGGCTCAAGCGGGCGCTCCAGTCCGACAGCGTCGAGCCATCCCCGGGATCACGCTGCAACGCGCTACAGATCAGGTTGATACGCTGATCAGCGGGCTGCGGCAGGTTCAACGGCAAGGTCGGCAGGATCGTCAGTTCATCCAGGATCAGCCGCAGCACCCGGGCTTCCCGCGAGTCCGGCTCACAGGCAAAGTCGAAATCGACCGAGACCTTGATCAGCTCACTGAGCAACGCAGAAACACTCACCGCCCGGGTTTCGGTGGGCAAATCCAGGCTCTGGTCAGGGCGCACGAAAACGCTGCGCATCTTGATCGCCCCCACACAGCGAATCGAGTGCACCTCGCCACTGGGCATCCAGATGCCTCGGCTCGGCGGCACCGTCCATTGGCTGATGGCCGTGTGCACCACCATCACGCCTTCGATGGCATAGATCAGTTGATGCTTTTCATGGGAATGCGGCGCGATGTTCCAGTTTTCCGGGTAGTCGGTCGCACTGCTGCGAACGCTCCAGCCGCCCTGGTCGATCTCCGCAAGAAATGTCTGCAATGGTTTGATCATGACGCCCTTTTTGCGATGGTCCATGCCCGAGTTGCGCGAGACGGGCGCCCTTGAGGCCCCTAGGATAACGCCGAACCCTGAAATTGGCTGCGCCTTACGTTCGCAGTTCGCGTTATTTATCCGGAAGATCGCCCATGTCGACCACCACCCTCAGCTCACCGTCACCCACCGCTTCGGTGGCCAGCCAGGCCAGCCCCCTGGTCATGCGCGTCATCGGCGCCTGCGCGCTTGCACACCTGATCAACGACCTGATCCAGGCCGTGCTGCCGTCGATCTACCCGATGCTCAAGGCCAGCTATGGCCTGAGCTTCACCCAGGTCGGCCTGATCACCCTGACCTTCCAGCTCACCGCTTCACTGCTGCAACCGTGGATCGGGTTCTACACCGACCGTCATCCCAAGCCGTGGCTGTTGCCGGCCGGCATGGTCTGCACCCTGATCGGTATTCTGATGCTGTCGATGGTCGGCAGCTTCCCGGCGATTCTCGTGGCCTCGGCGCTGGTGGGGGTTGGCTCGTCGACCTTTCACCCGGAAACCTCGCGGGTGGCGCGGCTGGCCTCGGGTGGGCGCTACGGCCTGGCGCAGTCGACCTTTCAGGTCGGTGGCAACGCCGGTAGCGCCTTCGGCCCCTTGCTGGCCGCCGCGATCATCATTCCCTACGGCCAGGGCAACGTCGCGTGGTTCGGCCTGTTCGCGGTGTTCGCCATCCTCGTGCAATACGGCCTGAGCCGCTGGTACCGCAATCACCTGAACCTGTTCAAGCTCAAGCAAGGTAGCAAGGCCACCCACGGCCTGTCGAAACGGCGGGTGACCTTCGCCCTGGTGGTGCTGGCGTTGCTGGTGTTCTCCAAATACTTCTACATGGCCAGCTTCACCAGTTACTTCACCTTCTACCTGATCGAGAAGTTCGACCTGTCGGTGGCCAGTTCGCAGCTGTACCTGTTCCTGTTTCTTGGCGCTGTCGCGGCGGGCACCTTCTTTGGTGGCCCGATCGGCGACCGGATCGGCCGCAAGCAGGTGATCTGGTTCTCGATCCTCGGCGCCGCGCCCTTCACCCTCGCCCTGCCCTACGTCGACCTGCTCTGGACAGGCGTGCTGAGCATGATCATCGGCTTCATTCTCGCCTCGGCGTTCTCGGCCATCGTGGTCTTCGCCCAGGAACTGGTGCCGGGTAACGTTGGCATGATCGCCGGGGTGTTCTTCGGCCTGATGTTCGGTTTTGGCGGGATCGGGGCTGCGCTGCTGGGGCATCTGGCGGATATTCATGGCATCGAGTACGTGTACACGTTGTGTTCGTACCTGCCGTTGCTGGGGATTTTGACGATCCTGTTGCCTTCGACCCGGAGTGCTCGCTGAAGGACTCAGCCGATCACTTTTGCTACCAGCCTTGTAGCACTCGGTAACACCCGGCCCTGTTGCGGTGCGTCTTTTTCACGACGCACCGCCACTGGCCCGCGCCACACGGGTAAACCCGCCATGGCGTACTTTGTGCATCCAATGGCCATCCTCTTCTGCCTGTAGCCGCCATGCGCCCCAAGGAACTGAAACTCTGGACCACCGGTGTCGCCCACCTGCTCGACCTGCCTGCCGGGCATGGACGGCTGTCGGGGTTGAGCCACTGGCTTCGGCAAATCTGCCCGGTCGATCATTTCGTGTTGTTTGTCTACGAAGGCAATCACCGGCCACTGGCGTTGTTCGATACCTTCTCGGCGGACAAGCGTGCGGTGTATGTCGACGACTATCAGTGCGGGCCTTACCTGCTCGACCCGTTCTACCTGGCCTGTACACGCGGGCAGGCGCCGGGGCTGTGGCGACTGCGCCAGTTCGCTCCCGACCACTTCTACCTCGGCGAGTACTTCCTGACCTATTACCAGCAGACCGGACTGGCCGAGGAAGTGGCGTTTTTCGTCGACCTCGGCGGTGGCGCCACGGCGGTGTTGTCGTTGATGCGATCGAGCGCCAGCTGTGCATTCAGCCGGGATGAAATGCAACTGGTCGAGTGCGCGCAAGCGGTGGTCGAACAAGTCATCAATGAGGCCTGGCGCTTGCGTCAGGCTCAGGAGCCGCGCCCGGCGCAGGACCTGGACTTCAAGATCCGCGAAGCCTTCGACCATTTCGGCGCGCACATCCTCACCGGCCGCGAGCAGGAGATTGTCCAGCTGCTGTTGCGCGGCCACTCCAGCGCCTCGGTCGCCGAACAACTGAACATCAGCCCCGGCACGGTGAAGATTCACCGCAAGAACATCTACGCCAAGCTGGGCATTGGCAGCCAGTCGGAATTGCTGGGGCTGTTTATTCGGGAGTTGACGGAGGATCCGTTGCAGGCTTCCGGCCTCAAGCTGCAAGCCTGAGGCCCGTTGGTATACGCATATCCCTGTGGGAGCGAGCTTGCTCGCTCCCACAGGTCTACTGGTGATCCGGAGATTGTGGTCAGGGCGGATCAAGCTGATCCAGCGCCCGGTTCACTGCCAGTTCACCGAACATGATCACTTGCGCGATACCCAACAGTGCATTGCGGCTGGTCCCTTCCAGGTGATCCACCAGATCGTTGGCCATTACATTGGCCGAGGCCAGCGACTCGCAGGCATGCACCAGTAAGGTCTCGACATTGAGTTCGGGATTGACGATGAACATGGTGCTGGGCTTGCGCGGCGTCGCCATGATGTTGGGGCCGAGGTTGAGATCGAGGCTTTCGTACGGAGATGCCGGATCAGTGTCCGGGGGATTGGGTGTGACTTTGAACATAGTGAAACTCCTCGCATCGTAAAAAGGAGCCATCACACTCACGCTACCAAACGAAGGGTGGTGGCCATACGCAGGTTGGTAGACCGGGATGCAAGGAGACCGGCGCGCCCGAAAGCGCCCTGTGCATGGCCACCATAAAGCAGAGTAGAAAAACGCTGCAGATGATGACGCTTTGCACCTCACATAGCCGGGCTACCAAACCCGATCACTGTTGTTATTCAGTGACCGGCAAACGATAAAACCCAGCCCAAAGGCGCACAAGCCGGCGGATTCTGGCGTACCTGTAGGCAACGACGCAAGGTGTTGTAGCTTGCGGGAAGTAACGCTTACAGCGCTTAAACATACGCGTCTCAGCCTTGAATTTACGTGGCTTGCCCACGTTGAAATTCCTAGGACCGAAGAGGAAATATCTGACGTATTTTTAAGGTTGGCGGCCGGAAGCGTGAGGTTTAACTTGGCCGCTCTGATCAGGGATAACGATTTCTCGCCTGATGCAGGCGTTCTTTCAGGCATTTAGGGTCAGCCCTTTCAAGGTGTTTTCCCTTTATGGGCTTTGAGCACCCGGTCGGTCGACACATGAGCATGCGCAGCTTTGCCGTCCAGCCACTCCTTGGGTTTGGCGATTTTGGGACCACGTATGCTTTTGGCGACCTGTTTGGGCTTGATGTTCCTGGCCAGCGCCAACAGACGCTCCGCCAGCGTTTCCGAGGTCGTTTGGAGTGATAGATAGTCCGAGGGCAACGCGATCTGCATGCCCTCATAACCGCTGCGTACTTGTACCGTCAGATGGAAGATCGAAGCTTCCCAGCCTTCGGGCAATGTCTCGCGATGAGCCTGCTCCACGCTGCGTTTGAGCACTGCCAGGACGTTGTAGGCCAAGATCGCTGAAGCAAAACCCAGCAACGCCGCCCGCGGAGCGCCAAGGCTTTCGATTTCACTGTCCAGCACCGATTCCAGGCGCTGGAACATCCCTTCGATACTCCAGCGACGACGGTATAACTCGGCGATCTGCCCGGCGCTGACGGTGTCTGGCAAGTTGCTCCAGAACCACATCACAGTGTCGCCTGAGTCAGTAGGTGCCTGTAGGTTCAGTTCAACTCGGCGCCAGCGGTGACCACCTTTGAGTTCGATGATTTGCTCGCGCACCGTTCCGGATTCGATGGCCACAGATTCTTGCCAGCCGCCTTCCTCAATCAACCGTGGATGCTTGCTTTGCTGGCGAATAATGAAAGAAGCGCCCGCTTCCTCGCAGGCTTGCATGACGGGCAGCGTGCAGTACAACCGATCAGCCATCCACAGCTGGCCCTTAGTGGCGCAGGCCAACAACGGCAGCACGCTGACGCGCTCACTCGCGTAGGCATCCTCGCATGGCTGCAAGTCGACAATCTGATCCCGGTCCGGGTCGTAGACCACTACTGAAAACCCTGGTCGCGCCGCACCTCGCTCACGCCGCAAGGCCCCCAAGCGTTTTTCGGTAGATGGCAGGTGATTGCCGTCAACGATGCGCAGCTGCCAGCCGGGCAAAATGGCTGAACAGCCCAACTCTTTTATCGTCGGAGCCAAGCGCTCGGCGCTTCCTGTAACCAACGCCCGCAGCAACGCGGGCTCTGTGCGGCTGACCTTGTCATAGAGCGCCGCCAAGGTAACCGGTAGCCCCTCCATTTGCCGGGCAGCGGCATGCAAAGAAGGGCGCAAACCCAATGAAACAAGGGACATCAGCTCAACGATGGTCGAAAACAAAAGCTCACGCGGGTATTGGCGTTGACGGTGTTCTTCAAACACCTGATCAACCCATTCGGCAGGAACAGCCTGCTCCAGTATCAATTTAGTCATGACACTGGCCGGTGTCTTTTTTTCAAACCGCGCTAGAACTTCTGCCCACATCGTTTTCGTCACCCTGACTGGAGTTTTGGGGGGAGTTTAAACGAAGACCTTGAAAGGGCTGGCATTTAGGGTGAAACGATTACATGCGCGAGACAAGGGTCGACAAAGGCAATTACCCGGCTCGCGACATTTGGCGTTATGATCACGTCAAATGTCGCATGGAGGTAATCGGTATGCCCGCCGTCAAAAATGAAGTCGTAGGGGCGCAGACAAAGCGTGTCGCCCGCAAGCCTGTTGAGGTGCTGCTACATGGCCGTAGTGGCGATACGCGCATGTTGATTATCCGATACACACAGGAAGGCTTTGATCTGAGCGACGTCAGGGACATGATTTCTATATCCGGCCTATACATGGAGCACGATCTTGTTCAGCGCATTACCGGGAAATCCCTCAGAACCGTGCAACGCTTGGCAAAGGAAACCCAGCCGGTTCGGCTGAACCAGCAACAAAGCACCGTCGCCTTTCAGTATGCACAGGTACTTGAGCACGCCATCAATGTGTTTGGCGATCAGCAGTTGGCTGAGGACTGGCTGAAGAAACCCTGCAAGTACCTAGAGGGTCATATTCCGCTGGAACTGATCGACAACTCGCTGGGTTTCCAGGTGGTAGAGGACTACCTGACCCGAATTGAACACGGGGTTTATCAATGAATCCTTTGCCTTGGGATGGGAAGTGGCACGCTTGGCGTCTGGACCGTGCGGTTTTCAAGGACACATGGGATAGCGGCATTGGTGCGCAACTATCCGGTGGCCGATGGAACCCTCCCGGCCGCCGGGTTATTTACGCTTCGGCCGACCCGGCTACGGCGATTTTAGAGGTCGCCACCCACGCAGGCTTCGATACTCTCGACAGGGTGCCTTATGTGCTGACGTGTTTCGAAGTGCTGGATTCGAATGTCATCAAAGTTGTTCAACCTGAAGATGTACCGAACCCTAACTGGCTAATCCCATCTGAACTTTCGCCCAATCAACAGCATTTCGCTGATGAGCTACTGGCCGAACACCCGTTCGTGCTTATCCCGTCCGCAGTTACCCGCCACTCTTGGAACCTACTCGTTAGCTGTGATTTGGCGGCGGATCAATTCAAGCTTGTTTCGCAGGAGCGTTTTGGACTGGATACCCGCTTTGAAATGAATGAGAATGTCGAACTTGCCCACCAGAACCTCAAATGCAGCCTGTCGCGTGTGATCTCTACGCTGCACACCTACTGAACACCTGCTCCACCCCCCTCCTATCCCCCAAGGGATATATACACCGCAAAACCCCGATTGCTAGTTTGGCCCCCGACGCACTGATTCATCACTGCAAGGGAGCCCGCCTCGTGAACAACACCCCGCCAAGCGATATCGAATTCTGCAATGTGGTCAAACGCTATGGCGAGGTGCAGGCCGTCAGCGGTCTGGATTTCGCGGTGCGGCGTGGCTCGTTTCATTCCTTTCTTGGTGGTTCGGGCTGTGGCAAGACCACCACCCTGCGCATGATCGCCGGCTTCGAGCAGCCCACCAGCGGCGAGGTTCGTCTGGCCGGCAAAAGCGTGGCCGGTGTGCCGGCGTTCGAGCGGCCGGTGAACATGGTGTTCCAGCATTACGCGCTGTTCCCGCATCTGACGGTGGCGCAGAACATTGCCTACGGCCTGCGTTATCGCAATCCACGCCCGGACAAAAAACAGCAAATGCGCATGGCTGATGAGGCGTTGGAGATGGTGCGCCTGAGCGGCTTTGGCCAGCGCAAGCCGACTGAACTGTCCGGCGGCCAGCAACAGCGCGTCGCCCTCGCCCGCGCCTTGGTCAACAAGCCGACGGTGTTGCTGCTCGACGAGCCGCTGGCCGCGCTGGACCGCAAGCTGCGCAAGGAGATGCAGTCGGAATTGCTGCGTTTGCAGCGCGAGGTCGGCATCACCTTCGTGCTGGTCACCCACGATCAGGAAGAAGCCCTGTCGATGAGCGACAGCATCAGCGTGATGCACAACGGTTCGATCATCCAGACCGCCACCCCGGAACAACTCTACGAAGCCCCGGCCAGCCGTTACGTGGCTGACTTTATCGGCGAGTCCAACCTGTTCGACGGCACCGTGCGCCAGCTCAACGGCAACTCGGTGGTGCTGCGTACCGAGCAAGGACTGGAGCTGACCAGCCCCCTCACGCCCACTGGCAAGGGCCTCAGCGCCAACGCCGCCGGTTGCATTGCGGTGCGACCGGAGCTGATCAGCATCGCCAGCGCCAACGCCGAGATGGCCCGTGAAGTGAAGCTGCAAGGCTGCGTCGAGGACCGCATTTACCTGGGCAATTCCACCGAGTACCGCGTGCGCACCCAGGCCTTCGGCGTGGTCTGCGTGCGGGTGCCGCGCCAGCAGGACCACGGCGCCAATGCATTCGAACACGGCGCGGCAGTGCGCGTCGGCTGGGATCACGCCAATGGCCTGGCCATGGCGTTGTAAATCATCGATTCGTTTCATCAACCGGATGTGGAGCGTGCTATGGACCAGAAGACTTTTATAAAAACCCTGCGCAGCTGGCAGAACGGCTCGATCAGCCGCCGCGAGTTCCTTGGCCGCACCGGCCTCGGTATCGCCGCCGCCGTGGTCGCCACCAACATGCCCGGCCTGCTGACCTCCACCGCCGAGGCTGCCGAGCAAACCAAACTCGGTGATCGCCTGTCGCTGGCGACCTGGCCGAACTACCACAGCCAGGAAAACCTCGACGCCTTCGGCAAGACCACCGGCGCCCGGGTGTCGATGAGCGTGTTCGGTTCCAACGAAGAAATGCTCGCCAAATTGCAGGCCGGCGGCAGTGGCTGGGACGTGCTGGTGCCAACCAACTACACCATCAGCACCTACGTCGGCTTGGGGCTGATCGAGCCGCTGGACCTGTCGCGCATTCCCAACTTCGATGCCTCGGCGTTCCAGCAGAAGTTCATGGCCCAAGGCACGGTGGACGGCAAGGTCTACGCGGTGCCGAAAAACTGGGGCACCACCGGCATGCTCTACGACACCGGCAAGCTGAAAAACGGCCCCGCCAGCTGGAAGGAATTCTGGGCCGCCGCCCAGGGCCCGGCCAGCGGCCGAACGATGGTCCACGACTACCAGTTGACCGCCATCGGCAACGCGCTGAAAAGCTTCGGCTACAGCTTCAACTCCCTGGACCCGAAAGAACTGGCCGACGCGGAAAAGCTGCTGATCGAGGTCAAGCCGCACCTGTTCGCGATCAACTCCGACATCCAGCCGTCGATGCGCAGCGGCGATGCCTGGCTGGCGATGTCCTGGACCGGCGACGCCTCGCAATTGCACCGCGACAACGCGCAAATGCAGTTCGAACTGGGCAAGGAAGGTGGCGAACTGTGGAGCGACTTCTTCGCTATCCCCAAAAGCTCGGAACACAAGGACGCCGCCTACGCGTTCATCAATTACCTGCTCGACCCGCAGCACAACAAGCTCGAAGTGCTGAGCCACGGCTACCCGAGCGGTGACAAGCGTGTCGACGCGCTGCTGCCTGTGGCAATGCTCGACGATCCGATCATGTACCCGGCCGCCGAGGCCCTGAGCCCGCTGGAGTTCGGTGCCGCCGCGACGCTGACCAGCCCGGCGCGCGCCGAACTGATGGCGCGTTTCAAGTCCGCCTGATCGCTTGACCATGGCCAATGAGGAGTCACCCATGAATGCCGCCGCCCACCCGCAAACGGTGCAGCCGGGCCATGCCCTGTCGGTCGAGGTTCGCCAACGGCGCAGCCTCGGCCGGCGCATCACCCTTCTGATGCTCTTGCCTTCGACCCTGTGGTTCCTGCTGCTGTTGTTGATGCCGCTGGTGATCATCCTGGTCTTCAGTTTCGGCGAGCGCAGCGCCGTGGGCGGTTACGCCGGTGGCTTCACCCTGGCCAACTACCTCAACCTCGGTTCTCGCGGCGCGGCCTTCAGCAACACGCTGATGCTAGCGCCGCTGGGCACCCTGGTGTGCCTGGTGGCGGCGTATCCGTTGGCGTACTTCCTGGCGGTCAAAGTCACCAGGAACCGCTCGCTGTTGCTGACCCTGGTGATCGTGCCGTTCTGGACCAGTTTCCTGATCCGCACCTATGCGTGGATTTTCATCCTCAGCGGCAAGGGCATTCCGGCGCTGCTGGCCAGCCTGGGGCTTGAGGATGTGCGGCTGATCAACACGCCGTGGGCGGTGCTGATCGGCATCGTTTACGGCTACCTGCCGCTGATGGTGTTCCCGATCTACGTCAGCCTGGAAAAGCTCGACAAGCGCCTGCTCGAAGCCTCGGCGGACCTGGGCGCCAGTGCCTTCGAAAGCTTCCGCCGGATCACCCTGCCGCTGTCCGCGCCGGGGATCATCACCGGGGTGATGCTGGTGTTCATCCTGTTGATGGGCGAGTTCCTGATCCCGGCCATTCTCGGCGGCGGCAAGGTGTTCTTTGTCGGCAACGCGCTGGTCGACCTGTTCCTGCAATCGCGCAACTGGCCGTTCGGCAGTGCACTGGCCATGACGCTGGTGGCGATGATGCTGCTGATCATCGGCGTGTACTTGAAACTGGTGGCGCGCTACGGCGGCCGCCCTGCCGACGGAGGCCTGTGACATGTGGCTGCGCAGCTATTCGACCTCGCTGTACCTGTTTCTCTACGCACCGATTGCCTTGATCGTGCTGTTCAGCTTCAACGCCGGGCGCAGTGGCCTGGCGTTCCAGTGCTGCTCGGTGCAGTGGTTCGGCACCGCGTTCGGCAACCCCTTCATCATGGAAGCCCTGGGCAACAGCGCGCTGATCGCCTTCAGTTCAGCGGTGATTGCCACGCTGTTCGGCACCCTCGCGGTGTTCGGCTTGCAGCGCTGCGGCGCAAAAGTGCGCTTGCTGTTCGATGCGCTGACCTATTGCGCGATCATCGTGCCGGGCATCGTCATCGGCATTTCAACACTGATCGCCTTCATCAGCCTGTTCGACCTGATCAACCCGCTGCTGGCGAGTTGGCTGCCGACGGTGCCGAAGCTGAACATGGGCTTCTTTACGGTGATCGCCGCGCATTCGTTGTTCACCATGGCCCTGGTGATGGTGATCGTGCGCAGCCGTGTCGACTCGCTGGACAAGGCCTTGCTCGAAGCTTCTGCCGACCTGTACGCGCCACCGATGGACACCTTCTGGCGGGTGACCCTGCCGCAGATCAGCCCGGCGATCATGGCGGGGTTCCTGCTGGCGTTCACCTTCAGCTTCGACGATTTCATCATCGCGTTCTTCGTTGCAGGCTCGGAAACGACGTTGCCGATCTACATCTTTTCCTCCATCCGCCGCGGTGTGACGCCAGAGATCAACGCGATTTCCACGGTGATCATCTGCGTGTCGCTGGCCCTGCTGTTCACTTCCCGCCATCTGCAAAACCGCCGTACCGGCGTCCAGGAGTCGCACCATGCGTGATCAGCTCTACATCAACGGCGAATGGGTCAGCCCGGACCTGGGCGGCTATCTGGATGTGATCGATCCGGCCACCGAGCAAGTCTTCCACCGCGTGGCGGCAGGCACTGAAGAGGATGTCGACCATGCCGTGCGTGCGGCCCGTCGCGCCTTCGACAATGGCTGGGGCCAGACCAGCGGCGCCGAGCGTGCGCAGTGGCTGGAGGCGCTGGCCGATGAGCTGGAAAGTGGCCAGCAAGCACTGGCGGAACTGGAAGTGCGCGACAACGGCAAGCCCTTGCCCGAAGCGCAGTGGGACATTGGCGACGCTATCGGTTGCTTCCGTTACTACGCCGGTTTGGCCCGCGAACTGGACCAGCAGCAGGATCAGCCGCTGGCCTTACCGGACGCGCGTTTCCACTGCCGCATCCGCCACGAGCCGATTGGCGTGGCCGGGCAGATCATTCCCTGGAACTACCCGCTGCTGATGGCCGCGTGGAAGGTCGCCCCAGCCTTGGCCGCCGGGGCCACAGTGGTATTGAAACCGTCCGAACTGACGCCGCTGACCGCCCTGGAACTGGCCGCCGCCGCCGACCGCATCGGCTTGCCGGCCGGGGTGCTGAACCTGGTCACTGGCCTCGGCGCCGACGCCGGCAGCCCCCTCACCGAACATCCGGGGGTGGACAAACTGGCCTTCACCGGCAGCGTGCCCACCGGGGCGAAAATCATGTCGGCGGCGGCGCGGGACATCAAGAGCATCAGCCTGGAACTGGGCGGAAAATCCGCCTTCATCGTGTTCGACGACGCCGATGTCGACGCCGCCGTGGAGTGGATTCTGTTCGGGATTTTCTGGAACCAGGGCCAGGTGTGCAGCGCCACGTCGCGCCTGTTGGTGCAGGAAAGCATCGCCCCGCGCCTGATCGAACGGCTGGTGGAAGAAACCCGCAAGATCAGCATTGGCCCAGGCATGCAGCCCGGCGTGCTGCTCGGGCCGCTGGTCAGCCAGGGCCAGTACGACAAGGTGCTCGGTTTCATCGACCAGGGCCTGGCCAGTGGCGCCCGTTTGCTCACCGGCGGACGGCGACCGGCGCATCTGGCCGAGGGTTATTTCGTCGAACCTGCGATCTTCGATGAGCCGGGGCACAGCAGCATCTTGTGGCGCGAAGAAGTGTTCGGCCCGGTGCTGTGTATCAAGCGCTTCAAAACCGAAGAGCAAGCAGTGCAAATGGCCAACGCCAGCCGCTTCGGCCTCGCCGCCGCCGTAATGAGCGCCGATTTGCAACGCACCGCCCGGGTCGCCAACCAGTTGCGCGCCGGGATCGTCTGGGTCAACTGCTCGCAACCGACCTTCGTCGAAGCGCCCTGGGGCGGGATGAAACACAGCGGCATTGGCCGGGAGCTGGGGCAATGGGGGTTGCACAATTATCTTGAGGTCAAGCAGGTGACCGAGTACGTCAGTGACCAGCCTTGGGGTTGGTATTTGAAGTAAACAGGTCAACTGTAGGAGCGGGCTTGCTCCGGACGGCGATCCGACGATAGCGGTAGGTCAGCCAATATCTCTGTTGGATGTGCTGGCCCCTTTCGCGGGCAAGCCCGCTCCCACAGGGGTTGTGGCTGGCCGCGGGATTCGCGCTGACCAGCAGGCTTGTGACAACGGGTTATCAACGCGTAACTTGAACGGCCTGCCCTTCAACACACGCCGGAGTTGATCCATGCGTATCGCCTTGCTGTCTGACATGCACCTGTCCGTCAACGCGATCCCCTTTCCCGCCGTGGATGCCGATATTGTCGTGCTCGCCGGGGATATCGCACGGCCGGCCAAGGCCATCGAGTGGGCCACGGCCTGCCCGGTTCCGCTGCTGTACGTGGCGGGCAATCACGAGTTCTATGGCAGTGACCTGGTCTCCACCTACGAGCAACTCAACAGCCTGGCGCAAGGCACGCAGATCCATATTCTGGAACGTTCGGAGTACGTCCACGACGGCGTGCGTTTTCTTGGCTGCACGCTGTGGTCCGACTATCGCCTTCTCGACAGCCCTGAGGATCGGGCGCTGGGCATTGATCTGGCGACCCAGCTGATCCGTGACTTCAGTCACATCAAAATCGCCCCCGATTTCCCTGACCTGCTCACGCCGGCCATTTCCCAGCTGGTGTTTCTGCAGACGGTCGCCTGGCTGCAAGACTGTTTCACCCGCGACAGCAGCACGCCCACGGTGGTGGTCTCGCATTTCGCCCCGACGCGGTCGAGCATCAGCCCGACCTTTGCCGATTCGCCGATCAACTCAAGCTTTGTCTCGGACCTCGAAGCGCGGATCAAAGACTGGCAGCCGGCACTGTGGCTGCATGGCCACACCCATGGCAGCTTTGATTATCGGGTGGGCAACACCCGCGTGGTCTGCAACCCCCGGGGCTATGCCAGGAATGGCATCAATGAGAATCCTGATTTCGATGAGGCGTTCGTGATCGATCTGTAGATGTGAGGTCGCGCTGAAATCAACAGTCTCCAGACTCGTGCCCGATGGAACGCCGGCAACCCGCTACACTTTCCTCGCTCCGCCGCTGCACCAAAGCGGCCCAAACCCCTGACTTCTGATCTGGAGGTATCCCATGAGCGACAGCAGCGAACTCACCACCTTTACCGGCTGGGCCGCCACGGCAGCGGGCGCGCCACTGGAGCGCTACAGCTACGATCCCGGTCCGTTGGGCAACGATGAGGTGGAAGTCGCCGTGGAATATTGCGGCGTCTGCCACTCCGACCAGTCGCTGATCGACAACGACTGGGGCATCAGCCACTACCCGTTCATTCCCGGCCATGAGGTGGTTGGCCGTATCGTGCGCCTGGGCGACCAGGTGCGCGGCCTGGAAATGGGGCAACGGGTGGGCATCGGTTGGTACAAGGGCAGTTGCATGCATTGCACGTCGTGCATCGAAGGCTCCCATAACCTGTGTCGCACCGTGCAGCCGACCATCATCGGCAGCAACGGCGGCTTTGCCGACCGCATTCGCTCGCACTGGGCCTGGGCCTTGCCGATCCCCGCCGGGCTCGATCCGGCGATGGCCGGGCCGTTGTTCTGTGCAGGTTCGACCGTGTTCAACCCACTGGTGGAATTCGGCATCAAGCCCACCGACCGGGTCGGCGTGGTGGGCATCGGCGGTCTCGGTCACCTGGCGCTGCGCTTCCTCAACGCCTGGGGCTGCGAAGTCACGGCGTTCACCTCATCGCTGAGCAAGCAGGACGAAGCCAGGCGCCTGGGCGCGCACAAGGTGGTCGCCTCGACCGATACCAATGCGCTCAATGCCATTGCCGGCACCCTGGACTTTCTCCTGGTCACCGCCAACGCCAACCTCGACTGGAGCGCCATGCTCGCCACCCTGCGCGGCAAGGGTCGCCTGCACTTTGTCGGCGTCGTGCCTGATGCCATTCCCATGCATGTGTTCGAGCTGATTCCCCAGCAAAAAACCATGTCCGCCTCACCCGTCGGCTCGCCCGCCAACACCGCGACCATGCTGGAGTTCTGCGCACGCCACCAGATCGTGCCGCAGGTCGAGATGTTCCCCATGAGCCGGATTAACGAGGCCATCGATCATTTGCGCAGTGGCAAGGCACGCTACCGCGTGGTGCTGGACGCCAGTCAGTGACAGGCGACGAACGAAGAAAAAGGGCCGCTTATTCAAGCGGCCCTTTTTTTGCCCTCAGGGATTAGCCACCTGCGCAGGTGCCGCCGGCATGTGCGGGTCATTCCAGGTGAACCGATAAGCTTTGCCGGCCTCTTGCGGCAGGCATTTGCCGTTGTCGGCGTCCGCGCCCACGATCGACCAGTTCGCCCGGGAGTTTTCGCCCAGTTCATGGGCCGCTTCGGGCTTGAAGCACTGGTTGAGCACGTCATCCGGCACCAAAGCGTAGGCCTTGGGGTGTTCACGCAAGTAAAGCGCGGCCTTTTCGATGGTCGAATTGTCCATGCCGAAATGCACGATCGGCTGCCGGGCGAACAACCAGTGTCCCTCCTCCCAGTTGACCAGCACCAGATCGGCGCCCTGGGTCATGGATGCCGCCTGGATCATGAGCACCTGATCGATGTTGGTGCCTTCCTTGAGCGGTTCGATGAAACCACGGGCGAACCACAACGCGAACCAGGTTGCCACCAGTGCCGGGAACACCCGGCGCAAACGCGGGTGCCGTTTGAACCAGCGCTTGAGCAGCCACGGGATCAACGGTGCGGCGACCAGCACCAGCCCGGGCAGCGCCGGGTAGATGTACAACTTGCGCTTGCCCGTGCTGATGCAGAAAAACAGCACCACCAGCACCACCCAACCGAGCAATACCAGGACCCGGCCGTCACGTTTTTGCAACTGCCGGCGCCAGGCGGGCACCAGCCATGGCAGCACCAGCACCAACGGCAGCCAGTACTGCGGAATCACGTTGGTGAAGAAGTACCAGAACGGTTCGCGGTGATGCCACGCGGCGGCATAACGGCCCGCCGTCTGATGCAGCAGGATCTCCCGCGCATAGGCTACTTCGTCGGCGTTGCCATTGACGATGATGGACAAGGCCAGGGGCAGCAGCCAGATCGCGATCGCCGCGAGCATCACTGCTAACCCGAGCAACCACTTGCGTGCCTCACCGGGCATGGCCACCACGCCGGGCCAGCCTTTGCGCACTGCATAGGCATAAGGAATCAGCAACAGCGCCGGTAGGAAACCCACGCCCTTGGTGATCACGCCAATGCCCATGGCCGCACAGCCCGCGTAGAACCAGCGCCACGCAGGGCCGAGCAGCAGGTGCCGCGCCAGGCCGTACAGGCCCAGGGAGGTGAACAGAATCAGGAAGCTGTCGATCTGACCGGTGCGCAAAATGCTGTAGGTCTGGTAGGTCGCCAGGTACAACAACGCGGCATTGCGCCCGATACGCTGGGTCCACAGGCGCCGGCCCAGGTCATAGACCATCGCCGTGACCGTCACCGCCGAAAACAGCCCCGGGATATACAGGGCGATGTTGGGTTTGCCGGTCAGCCAGGTGAAGAACGCCACCGTCCACATGAAAATCGGCGGCTTGTCGCCGTAGATCTCGGCGGCCCGGTGCGGGATCAGCCACGAGCCGTTTTGCAGCATCTCCAGCGCGACGCCGAGGAAACGCTCCTCATCCACATTCTGCGCCTGACGCAGGCCCATGCCCGCGCCGATCAGCAACAGGGCAAGCAGCATCAGGCCCAGGCATTCGACCCTGGGCGACAACGATCTACGCATGGTTATTCCTTCACGCTTCTGCTTTTGGCAATCAATTGCAGGTTGCGGAAATAGACGATGGAGCCAAACGCCTGCCCGACGATGAACACCGGGTCCTGACGGTAAATGGCGTAGGCGAGCAACAAGGTGCTGCCTACGATGCTCAGGTACCAGAAGTTGGTCGGGATCACGCTGCGTTTCTTGTACTCGCTGTACAACCACTGCAGGACAAACCGCCCGGTAAAGGCAACCTGTCCCGCAAAGCCGACCACCAGCCACAGGGTTTCACGGGTCAGAGTCATCCTTCGAGCTCCTGGGCCTGGGTGTTCAGGCGCGTGCGTTTGATCAGCCACCAGACGCCGATCAGGTCAAGAATGCCCACCAGCGCGCGGTCGAGGTTGCCATATTTCGAGACCCCGGCCGTGCGCGGACGGTGGTTGACCGGGTGCACGATCATGCGCCCGTTATGACGCTGGATCAGCGCCGGAATATAGCGATGCATGTGGTCGAAGTACGGCAGGCGCAAGAACGCCGCGCGCTCGATCAGCTTCAGGCCGCAGCCGGTGTCCGGGGTGGCGTCCTTGAGCAGGCGACGGCGCAGGTTGTTGGCGAACCGCGAGGCATAACGTTTGCTCGCGGTGTCGCGGCGATTGACCCGGTGCCCGGCCACCAGTTGCACGTCGATCTTGCCCGGTTCGCCGCGCACCAGCGCGAGCATGCCGGGAATGTCCGCCGGGTCGTTCTGGCCGTCGCCATCGAGAGTCGCCAGCCACTGCCCGCGGGCCTCGCGGGCCGCGTGGTACAACGAAGTGCTCTGCCCCAGCGACCGCTCGTGATGCAGGATACGCAAGGTGCTCAAGCCGTTTTGGCGAATCTGCCGCAGTTCCTGCAGGGTCGAATCGGTGCTGCCATCGTCGACCACAATGATTTCGTAAGACTCATCGGCCAGTGCCACGCGGATTTCCTCAAGCAGCGGCTTGAGGTTGTTTGATTCGTTCTTGGCGGGAATCAGTACGGATACAAAAATGTCTTGGCTCATGGGGTCTCTCTCGCCTTTTTTGATTTTTTCGAGATCGGAGGCGAACGCTTCAAATCCGATAGAACTGCCGATACCACTTCACAAATTCTCTTACGCCGGTTTCCAGCGTCACCTGCGGGCTGAAACCCACCCACTCGGCCAGTGCCGAGACATCGGCCCAGGTCTTGACCACATCACCGGCCTGCATCGGCATATAGTTGCGCCGGGCCTCCAGGTCCAGGGCTGATTCCAGGCACTCGACGAAATCCAGCAACGCCACCGGCATGCCGCGACCGATGTTGAAGAGCCGGTTGACCCCGGCGGCAGAGCCTTCCGGCACCGGAGGCCTTGGGCGCAGTCGGGCGATACCTTCGACAATGTCGTCGACATAGGTGAAGTCGCGGGACATCTGCCCCTGGTTGTAAATGTCGATGGGCAGGCCTTTGAGGATGGCGTCGGTGAACTTGAACAGCGCCATGTCCGGGCGACCCCACGGGCCGTAAACGGTGAAAAAGCGCAGGCCACTGGCTTTCAGGCCATACAGGTGGCAGTAACTTTCAGCCAGCAGTTCATTGGCGCGCTTGCTGGCGGCGTACAACGAGATGGGATGTTCGACAGGGTCTTCGACACAGAACGGCATCTTGCTGTTGGTGCCGTACACCGAGCTGCTCGAGGCGTAGATCAGATGCTCGGGGCGGTGGTGCCGACAGGCTTCGAGCACATTGAGGAAACCCACCAGGTTCGATTGCCCATAAACATCCGGGTTGTCCAGCGAGTAACGCACCCCGGCTTGAGCAGCCAGGTGCACCACCTCGGTAAAAGCGTGTTCTCGAAACAGGCTGATCAGGGCCGGTTTGTCGACGATGTCCATTTTCCGGAAACGAAAACCCGGCAGAGTCTCCAGCACCTTGAGGCGTGCCTGCTTGAGTTCCACGTCGTAGTAGTCGTTGAGGTTGTCGATACCGACGACCTCCTGACCCTCGCGGCACAAGCGCTGGACCGTATGAAAACCGATGAAACCGGCCGCACCGGTGACCAGGACGGTCATAGAGCGTACGCCGGCGAATGCACCGTGATCGGCGCGAGATTACTGATCCAGACCCTCATCAGCTTCATGTGTCGTTCCTGCTTAGGGCGTCATTCGCCCACGGTTGCGTTATGAAGCTTATAAAACAGAAACATTTCAGTTTCGATAACCCCTCGCCCAACCCCAGCAAAAATAAAATATTTGGCCGAAATCACCGCTGCTATCTGGCCGATCCGTCATGGGGTTTGTAAAACCGGAACAAGCCGATATCCACGGTCCTGATGTATTCCCGGGCCCAATCCGGCTTGACGGTACGATCATGGAAATACAGGGCACCCTGGGTGCGATCCGGCAGTTCCTTGTTCAGGGCCTTGCGCGCGATTTCCTTGGCCATCGTGTAAGGCACCTCTTCCTGGACCGAATCGGATTTGCCGTCGCACCACCAGGAGAACTGGCAACTCCTGGTCTCCGAACCCTGCTTGACCACTTTGCACACCGTGTCCGGAAAGCCCTCGTGGCCCAGGCGATTCATGACCACGTTGGCCACCGCCTCCATATCGGCGGCGTCCTTGCCCTTGGCTTCCCAGTAAATGGACCGGGCCAGGCAGGTGATCGCATCGTCCAGCGGCGCGGCACCGGCCGGGTCGACGGCCTGGACTTCGGACGGGGTAATGGCTTCTGCCTTGGGCGCAGGTGCGGGGTTGTTGTTTTCGGCGGCTTTCTGTTCCAGCACCTCGGCCTTGTTCTCGGCCGCTTGCTGCTTTTGCGCTTGATCCGCAGCGGATACCGGGCCGGCAAGCAACGTCAGGGCGAAGCAGGTGGCGATCCAGTCGAAGCGCATGGTCGGTGTCACTCGGTGAGTGGTTCGATTCAGACTAGTAGTGAAATGATTTCGCCCACCCCACTACACTCTGGATAAATCCGTTGTCTTGGATGGACCAACTTCGCGCATCATGGGCGCAATCTGCTCAAGGGGATATTCATGGGTTTCATCTCATCCGCAATGCGTTTGACCGGTTTGTCTCTGGGCCTGGTATTCGCCGCCCACGCCGTGGCGGCCGACGAAGCGCAATTGGTCGAATCGATCAACGTCTACCGCAGCCAACTGCAGCGCTGTGCAGGCCAGGTCTCATCGGAGCTGCCGCCGCTGTCGGCCGACCCGCGTCTGGTGCTGTCCGGCCCGAGCATCGGCAATCTGCAGCAGGCCATGGCCACTGCCGGTTACCCCATGAAGAATGTGCAGGCCATCAGCCTGTCCGGGCCTCGCGATGCCGCCTCGGCGATGAAGGCGATTCAGGAGAGTTTTTGCCAGATCGTCCTCGACCCGCAATTCGTCGACATCGGCGTCAGCCGCCAGGACAATCAGTGGCGCATCGTCGTGGCGCGGCCACTGCTGAGTTCACACCTGGGCGACTGGCAGACCGAGGGCCAGAAGCTGCTCATCGAACTCAACGCCGCACGGGCCAAGCCGCGTCAATGCGGCACCCAGTCTTTCAATGCGACCGCGCCGCTGGCCTGGAACGCCACGCTGGCCACCGCCGCCGAAGGCAACTCACGCTCCATGGCCAACAACAACTACTTCGATCACAAGGACCGCGATGGCCGCACCCCGGGTGACCGCGCGGAACTGGCCGGCTACGACTTCCAGCAGATCGGCGAAAACATCGCCGCCGGACAGGACAGCGTACGCAAGGTGGTCGAAGGCTGGCTGACCAGCCCCGGCCATTGCGCCAACCTGATGAACCCACAGTTCCGCGAACTGGGCGCGGCGTATGCGACCGATCCGAAGAGCGATGCGGGGATTTACTGGACAGCGATGTTTGGGGCGCAGTGAACAACTTGGCGAGTTTCTTTACGGCGAGATGACAAAATGACAAGCATCCCGATAGGTTTGATTGCCGGATTGATACTGGCGCCGATGATACTGACTTGTTTCGCTGTCGCCTTCATCGCACACAAGTACGTTGACGCAATCGAAGAACGTCTACCCAATTGCTCTTTTATAAAAACCACCAGAGACGCATTTTCGGTTGGCGGCCTGGTCGGCAAGGTCATGCGCGGTGGCGCTATTGCCATGGTATTGATGATGCCAGCACTCTGCGCTCGAAGAGGTGTTGTTGATGCCAAAGAAGTGAAAAACCTTCCAAGGCACTACAAAAATCTTTTGATTATTCCGGTGATTATTTTGTTCGTTTTGTTTTTTTCCCTGATCGCACTCAGGGTTTCGGCCTACTTCATAGAGAGCCATTGAAAAGGACTAAAGAATCAAGTTCGTTTTGGAAGAAGTCACACCGCCTATCCAACAAAAAACCCGAAGCCCTGTCATGGGCTCCGGGTTTCTTTTTTCGCAGTGAACCTCAGTGGCTACTCATCCCGGCCGCGTGCATCAACATCCGCAACGCCCCCGCCACCACAATGATCCTGATCAACTACTTCGCCCGTTACCGCGAGCAGCTCAACCTGGGCGGCGAAAAACTGCCCCTGACCGACAGCCTCAAGACCATCGAGGACGTGCGCCGACTGTTGATGGCTCGCGGTGAACTGTGGAGCCATGTGTTGGGTGAAAACAACCTGATGTGTGCGCTGAACCAGGAGCTGTGCCATCCCGACCGGGTGATCGAGGATTATGACGAGATCGCCTTTTTTCCACCGGTCACCGGGGGTTGAGGCATGACGGTTCGGGTCCAGCGTGAATTGTTCGACGTCGGCCGCTTGATCGACAGCCTGCAGGCGAACGATCCGGGGGTGGGTGCCGTGGTCAACTTCGTCGGCTACGTGCGCGACATCAATCAGGGCGAGGCGGTCACCGGGATGTTTCTGGAGCACTACCCGGGCATGACCGAACGCTCGCTGCAGAACATCATCGACAACGCCAGGGCCCGATGGCCACTCCGGGCCATGGAGATTGTGCATCGGATCGGCCCGTTGTCGGTCAGCGAGCCGATCGTGTTTGTCGGCGTCAGCAGCCCCCATCGTCAAGCCGCTTTCGAAGCCTGTGCGTTCATCATGGACTTCCTGAAAACCGACGCGCCGTTCTGGAAACGCGAAGACGTGGCGAGTGGCGCACGCTGGGTCGATGCCCGTGAAATCGACCGTTCAGCCGTCGAGCGCTGGGCAGATACGCCGC
Organism: Pseudomonas grandcourensis; assembly: GCF_039909015.1. Taxonomy (NCBI): domain Bacteria; kingdom Pseudomonadati; phylum Pseudomonadota; class Gammaproteobacteria; order Pseudomonadales; family Pseudomonadaceae; genus Pseudomonas; species Pseudomonas grandcourensis. The sequence goes on along the minus strand of NZ_CP150919.1, from coordinate 2,761,024 downwards.
ATCAGCCGGCTATGCAACGCGCGTCGGCGTAGCTACAGTCATTGGCTCCAAGCTTTCTGCACAAGGAATTCCCGCTTGAGCCCCACGCCCTCCCCGATCACCCAACAGGATGTGCCGCAACCCCGGTCCATCAGCCTGCGCGAAGCCTTCCTGTTCTGGCTCAAGCTTGGCTTCATCAGTTTCGGCGGGCCGGCCGGGCAGATTTCGATCATGCACCAGGAGCTGGTCGAGCGCCGGCGCTGGATCTCCGAGCGGCGCTTTCTGCATGCCCTCAACTATTGCATGTTGCTGCCCGGGCCTGAGGCTCAGCAGTTGGCAACCTACATCGGCTGGCTGATGCACCGGACCTGGGGCGGCGTGATCGCTGGCGTGCTGTTTGTGTTGCCGTCGCTGTTCATCCTGATTGCGCTGTCCTGGGTGTACATCGCCTTTGGCGAGGTGCCCGTGGTCGCCGGATTGTTCTACGGGATCAAGCCTGCGGTCACGGCAATCGTGGTGCAGGCGGCTCACCGGATCGGCTCGCGGGCGTTGAAGAATGGCTGGTTATGGGGCATCGCCGCTGCGTCCTTCGTGGCCATCTTCGTGCTCAATATGCCGTTTCCGCTGATCGTGCTCGGCGCAGCAGTCATCGGTTTTTTCGGCGGACGCCTGGCACCGGAAAAATTCAGGACCGGTGGCCACAGTGCGGCGAAAAAGTCCTTCGGCCCGGCCGTGATCGACGATGACACCCCAACCCCTGAACACGCCCGTTTCAGCGGCTGGAAACTGGCGCGCCTGGCCGTGATCGGTGCGATCTTGTGGACGTTGCCCATGGCCATGCTCACTGCGCTGTTCGGCTGGGAAGGCACGCTGACGCAAATGGCCTGGTTCTTCACCAAGGCCGCGCTGCTGACCTTTGGCGGCGCCTACGCGGTGCTGCCGTATGTCTACCAAGGCGCGGTCGGTCACTACGCATGGCTGACGCCGACGCAGATGATCGACGGCCTGGCGCTCGGTGAAACTACGCCTGGTCCGTTGATCATGGTCGTCGCCTTCGTTGGTTTTATCGGCGCCTACGTGCTTCAGGTCTTCGGGCCGGATCAGGCGTTTGTCGCCGGTGCCGTGGCCGCCACGCTGGTGACCTGGTTCACCTTCCTGCCTTCGTTCCTGTTCATCCTCGCCGGCGGGCCGCTGGTGGAATCGACGCACAACGAACTCAAGTTCACTGCGCCGCTGACGGCCATTACAGCCGCCGTGGTCGGCGTGATTCTCAATCTGGCCTGTTTCTTTGCCTACCACGTGCTGTGGCCCAAAGGCTTCGAGGGAGCACTGGACTGGCCTTCGCTGCTGATCGCGATGGTGGCGGGCGTTGCATTGCTTCGTTTCAAGCGCGGAGTGATCGAGGTTTTGATCGGCTGCGGGTTGATCGGCCTCGGTGTGCACCTGATGTTCTGAATCAAACGTTTACACGCGACCCAATCCTCCCTAGTATCCAGCCATCCCCGGATGGCTTGTTCCACTCGCCACCGACGATTTCCACCGCCGGAAACCTGCGCCATGCGTACTTTGCCGTCAGAACAGCACCTGCTGAACCTCTCGAACCTGGCCACCTCGCTGCTGGCCGCGGACGGCATTGCATGAAGCGCATCGTCAACCTGCCCATGGCCCTGCGCCGCTCCAAATTGCGTCATTCCGCACGTCCGCCGGATAGCACCCTGCTCGCCTGATCGGCGAGCTCCCTCCTTCGCTATCCCTGCGTTTGCCCAGCGTATGCGTTCCCTGTGGGAGCGAGCCTGCTCGCGAATGCGGTGTGTCATTGACCGTTGATGTCGAATGACATTCCCCATTCGCGAGCAGGCTCGCTCCTACAGGTTGCGCACTTCGACTGGCTGACATTGGGTTCTCCCAAATTTGCGTGGACACCGACATGACTCAACGTTGCAATTCCTATTACACCGCCACCCTCAACCAGGACACCGATTACCCGACGCTGCAAGGCCGGCACCGGGTTGACGTGGTGATCATCGGCGGCGGTTTCACCGGCGTGGCCACCGCCGTCGAGCTGGCGGAAAAAGGCCTGAAGGTCGCCATCGTCGAAAGCCACAAGATCGGCTGGGGCGCCACCGGGCGCAACGGCGGCCAGGTCACCGGCAGCCTGTCGGGCGACGAGGCCATGCGCAAACAGATGCGCCGCACCATCGGTGATGAAGTCGACGATTTCATCTGGAACCTGCGCTGGCGCGGGCACCAGATCATCCAGCAGCGCGTGGAAAAGTACGGCATCGCCTGCGACCTCAAGCACGGCCATCTGCACGCGGCGTACAAACCCGCGCACATGGTCGGCTTGCGCAAGGATTACGAAGAGGCGGTGCACCGTGGCATGGGCGACGAGGTCAGCCTGCTCGACCGCAGCCAGGTGCGCGACCTGCTGCAAAGCGACCTCTACCACGGCGCGATCAAGAACACCCGCAACATGCACCTGCACCCGCTCAACCTGTGCATCGGCGAGGCCCGCGCAGCCGAGAGCCTCGGTGCGTTGATCTTCGAGAACAGCGAAGTGCTGGAGATCATCCATGGAGACACGCCGGGTGTACGCACGGCCCAAGGACAGATCGACGCCAACCAGGTACTGCTGGCCGGCGACGTCTACCACAAGCTGGAACCGGGCAAGCTCAAGGGCAAGATTTTCCCGGCCATGGGCGGCATCGTTACCACCGCGCCGCTGGGCGATCTGGCCAGACAGATCAACTCCGAAGACCTGGCGGTCTACGACTGCCGTTTCGTGCTCGACTACTACCGCCTCACCGCCGACGGTCGCCTGTTGTTCGGTGGCGGCGCCAACTACAGCGGCAAGGATTCGCGGGACATCGCCGCCGAGCTGCGTCCGTGCATCGAGCAGACCTTCCCGGCGCTCAAAGGCGTGGCCATCGACTACCAGTGGAGCTGCGCGATGGGCATCGTGATCAACCGCATCCCGCAACTGGGCAAGCTGTCGGACAACGTCTGGTATTGCCAGGGCTACTCCGGCCACGGCATCGCCACCACCCACATCATGGGCGAAATCATGGGCCGGGCGATTACCGGGCAACTGGAACAGTTCGACACCTTCGCCGCCTGCCAGCACATCCGCGTGCCCATGGGCGACCTGCTCGGCAACCCGATGCTCGCCGCCGGCATGTGGTACTACCAGATGCTTGAGCGATTGCGCTGAGGTTACTGGCCAATACATTCAACATGGATGTTGTTTGTACCGGCCTCTTCGCGGGCAAGCCCGCTCCCACAAGGTTTGTTTGCCGGCCTCGATATTTGTGGTCGACATCAATCCCTGTGGGAGCGGGCTTGCCCGCGAAGGGGCCGGAACATTCAATACACCTGCCAGCAAAAAATCCTCAAGCCTGCACCACCTCAATCCCCAACGCCCGGTAGTCCTCGACATTGCCTGACGCCACATGCCGCTCGGTGATCAGCGTATGCACGCGGTTGCAAGGCGCGACGACAAAGGGTTCCACCGCCCCGAGCTTATCCGCCGTGGTGACGGCAATCACGTGGGAGGCACTGTCGAGCATCGCCTGTTTCACCGGCACTTCATCGAAATGCAGTGAGCTCAAACCCACTTGCGGGTGAATCGCGCAGACCCCGGTAAACAGCAGATCGGCCTTGATACCCGCCAGCAGCCGCAGGGTTTCGTGGCCGCTGGCGGACATCGTCGCCGGGTTGAGCTGGCCGCCCGCCAGAATCACCTTGATGCCTTTGTATTCGGACAAGGTGATGGCCGTCATCGGCGACGCGGTGATCGCGGTAATGGCGATCTCCAGCGGCAGCGAACGCGCGATCTGCAAGGTGGTGGTGCCGGAATCGAACACCACGATCTGACCGTCCTGCACCCGTTGCGCGGCAAGTTGCGCCAGATGGGTTTTCACCTCGTCGGTTTCGCTGATCCGGGTGAAGTAGTCCTTGCCGGTGTCTTTGGGCCGCGGCAACGCCCCGCCGTGCACCCGCTGCACCAGGCCGGCACTGGCCAGCTCCGCCAGATCCCGGCGGATGGTGTCTTCGGACACCACGAAATGCTGGCTCAACTCCGAGGCCATGACCTTGCCGTCACGCTCGAGGATCAACAGGATTTTTTGCCGGCGTACCGATGGAAGTTCGGCAGCGGAATGGTTGTCGTGCATGTTTTTGCCCGCTTATGCATGTAGTTGCGCGTTACACGAGAGTATCCGCAACCCGGAGCAAAAACAACGAACCGGCCAAGTATCATTTTTTTCGATCTTTCAAATCATTACGCCGAATTTTTTATTTTCCCGTGACCTGTTCAAGATGGCGCCGTCACTCATGTTTTGGATGGAAACCTCATGAATATCAATTTTGCTTTTGCGTGCATGATCGTGGTCTCGTTCACCATTGCGCTGGTTCACGCCTGACCGACAGGTCGCGGGGCGTCAAGATGTGCAAGGTCGCGGTAAAAAGCCTGACAGATCAGGAATATGCTCTATAACCAGTGGTGACACGATTTCCGAGCAGGGGAACTGGAAGGCTCCCCCGGAAGTTGATCTCTAAAAAAGCTGCGGACAATTGAGTGCCCGCCAGGAGACACCACTCTATGAAAGCCCTGAAAATCGCCGCCAGTGAAGGCGCATCCGCCTGTTTCCTGAATGCCCGGGAGGTGGTCCCGCTCGGTCACACCGACTTCACCGACGTCGCCGTGGCCGTGGTGTCGGTCAATGATGTGCTGGCCGGATCCCTCGACGTCATTCAGCGCACCGGTTTTGATATCCCGATCTTCCTGGTGGCGTCCCCCGGCACCAGCACCCACCCCCGGGAAGTCTACAAACACCTCAATGACGTGCTGCTGCAAGTGAACGGCATCTTCGACCTGTCCCCCAGCAACGTCGAATACCACGGCAACCAACTGGAAACCGCCGCCAAGGCCTATGAAGAAAGCCTGCTGCCACCGTTCTTCGACGCGCTCAAACACTACACCGAGGCGGCCAACGCGACCTTTGCCTGCCCCGGCCACCAGGGCGGCCAGTTCTTTCGCAAGCACCCGGCGGGCCGGCAGTTTTTCGACTTCTTCGGCGAGACGCTGTTTCGCGCCGACATGTGCAACGCCGACGTCAAGCTCGGCGACCTGCTGATCCACGAAGGCCCGGCACTGCTGGCGCAGAAACACGCCGCGCAGGTGTTCAATGCGGACAAGACCTACTTCGTACTCAACGGCACCTCGGCCTCGAACAAGGTGGTGACCAACGCCTTGTTGACCCCCGGCGACCTGGTGCTGTTCGACCGCAACAACCACAAGTCCAACCACCAGGGCGCGCTGTTGCAGGCCGGCGCCACGCCGGTCTATCTGGAGACCGCACGCAACCCCTACGGTTTTATCGGCGGCATCGACGCCCACTGTTTCGAAGAGGACTACCTGCGCGAACTGATTGCCGAGGTCGCCCCGGACAAGGCGCAACTGCCGCGGCCGTTCCGCCTGGCGATCATTCAACTGGGCACCTACGACGGCACCATCTACAACGCCCGGCAAGTGGTCGACCGCATCGGCAAGCTGTGTGACTACATCCTGTTCGACTCAGCGTGGGTCGGCTACGAGCAGTTCATCCCGATGATGAAGGACTGCTCGCCGCTGTTGCTGGATCTCGACGAGAACGATCCGGGCATCTTCGTCACCCAGTCGGTGCACAAGCAGCAGGCCGGTTTTTCCCAGGCCTCCCAGGTGCACAAGAAAGACCGTCACATCAAAGGCCAGGCGCGCTATTGCAACCACCACCGGCTCAACAACGCGTTCATGGCCCAGGCCTCCACCAGCCCGTTCTACCCGCTGTTCGCCTCGCTGGATGTGAACGCGCGCATTCATTCGGGCCGCAGCGGCCTGCGCCTGTGGGAAGACTGCGTGAAGTTCGGCATCGAGGCGCGCAAGTTGATCCTCGAAGCCTGCACCATGGTTCGCCCGTTCGTGCCGCACACCATTGAAGGGCGCGCCTGGGAAGACTATCCGACGGAAGAAATCGCCAACGACATCCGCTTCTTCGAGTTCCACCCCAAGGACCGCTGGCACGCCTTTGCCGGCTACGCCGAGAAGCAGTACTTCATCGACCCGTGCAAGTTGCTGTTCACCACGCCGGGCATCGACCCGGTGGACGGCAGCTACACCGACTTCGGCATTCACGCCGGCATCCTGGCCAACTTCCTGCGCGAGAACGGCATCGTCCCGGAAAAGTGCGACCTCAACTCGATCCTGTTCCTGCTCACCCCGGCCGAAGACTGGGCGAAGATGACCCACCTGGCCGCGCAAATCGCCCGTTTCGAACGCTTCATCAGCGATGACGCGCCGATGAGCCGGGTGCTGCCGGCGATCTACGCGCAGCATCAGGAACGCTATCGCAACTACAGCATTCGCCAGCTCTGCCAGGAAATGCACGACCTGTATCGCCACCACAACGTGCAGCAGTTGCAGAAGGACATGTTCCGCAAGGAGCACTTCCCGAAAAAGGCCATGAACCCGCAGCAAGCGCAAATCGAGTACATCCGCGGCAACGTCGAACTGGTGGCGCTGGCGGATGCCGACGGGCGCATTGCCGCCGAAGGTGCGTTGCCTTACCCGCCGGGCGTCTTGTGCGTGGTGCCGGGTGAAATCTGGGGCGGCGCGGTATTGAAGTACTTCCTGGCCCTGGAAGAAGGCATCAACCGCTTGCCCGGCTTCACGCCGGAGTTGCAAGGGGTGTACCTGAAGCAGGAAGGCGGTCGTACCCGGGCGTATGGGTACGTGATCAAGGCCTGATGGCATGCAGCAGGAGCCGGTGTGGGCCGGCGCCTGCCCAATGCATCGTTCTAGAATTTTTCCGCGATGTACTTGAACGGATAGTTCGGATCCCGATAGTTGCCGGGACTTTGGCGCTTGGGCAGTTTCACTTTCGCCCGCGGTACTTCCTCGTAGGGAATGCTGTTGAGCACATCGCTGATGATGTTCAGTCGCGCCCGTCGTTTGTCATTCGAGTTGGCGACCCGCCACGGGGCGAACTCGGTGTCGGTGGCCTCGAACATGTCGTCCCGGGCACGGGAGTAGTCGTACCAGCGGTTATAGGACTTGAGGTCCATGGGTGACAGCTTCCAGATCTTGCGCCCGTCGGTGATACGTTCCTTGAGGCGCCGGGTCTGTTCCTCCTGGCTCACTTCCAGCCAGTACTTGATCAGGATGATTCCCGATTCCACCAGCGCCTGCTCGACGCGCGGCACCACGGTGAGAAAACTGCGCACCTGCTCTTCGGTGCAAAAGCCCATGACCCGCTCGACTCCGGCGCGGTTGTACCAGCTGCGATCGAAGATCACCACTTCACCGGCCGCCGGCAGGTGCGGCAGATAACGCTGCACATACATCTGGCTTTTTTCCCGCTCGGTCGGCGCCGGCAGCGCCATTACCCGGAACACCCGCGGGCTGACCCGTTCGGTGAGCGCCTTGATGGTCCCGCCCTTGCCGGCGCCATCGCGGCCCTCGAAGATGATGCAGACCTTGGCGCCGGTGTGCTGCACCCACTCCTGCAGCTTGACCATCTCGACATGCAGCTGCGCCAGTTCCTCGAGATACACCTTGCTCTTGAGCTTGCCGCTTTCAACCGGTTTGCCTTTGGTTGCGGCCTTCTTCTTCGCCATGCCCGTTACCTCCTTCAATGCGTCACATAGCGTCCGGAGTGCCCCCGGCCGCGTTCATTCAGTGTCGACTGCGCTGATAATGTTCAACCGCCAGTTCCAGGTTCAGGAACATGCGCGCCTCGCCCAGCGCGTGGCCCAGGGGAGCCTTGATGACCATCTCCCATACGCTCGGGCTCATGCCCACCAGCCACAATGAAATGCCTTTTTCCTGCAGTTGCTGTTCCGCCCCGGTGAGCATTTTCAGCGCGGTGTATTCCAGGTCGAACACGCTGCGCAGGTCCAGGACCACGACCTTGGGGTTCGCCACGTCAATCAGCGGCCGGATCTTGTCGGCGATGCGCTCGGCATTGGCGAAGAACACCCGCCCTTCGGGCCTGAGCAACAGCAACCCGTCAAAGTGTTCGTCATCGATGTGTTCGGCGGACTGCGGTCGGTACACATTGGTGCCGGGCTTGCGCCCCAGGACATGCACGGGCGGGTCCGAAACCTGATAGGCCAGGGCCAGCAACGAGACGATGATCGCCACGACGATCCCTTGCAGAGTGCCCAGCAGTATCACGCCGATCATGGCCACCACGGCCCAGGCAAATTCGGTACGGCGAACCGACAGGATTTCGCGAAATTCCGCCGGCTCGATCAGGCCTACCGAATACACGATCACCACGGCGGCGAGCGTGGCATTGGGCATCAGGCCAATGAGCGGTGCCAGCAGCAGGCACGTGCCCAGCGCCAGTGCGGCGGTGACCAGTGCAGCCAGTTGCGAACGGGCGCCGGCCAGGCGGTTCACCGCCGTCTGGGTGGTCCCGCCACCGGCGACCATGGCCCCGAGAAACGCACCGCCGATGTTGGCAACGCCGGTGGCCAGCAGCTCCCGGTTCGGTTGTGGCGCGGGCTCGTCACTGCGGGCGAACGCGCGCCCCGCCGCGATGGTTTCGGTGAAACTCATCAGCGCGATACCCATCGCCGAGGACCACAGGGTCTCGGCCATCGACCATACCGGCAGGGTCGGCGCGGGCAACCCGATCGGCACCACACCGACGGCGGACACACCAAAGCGCTCCAGGCCAAACAGGCTCATGCCGATGATGCCAAGCGCCACCGCAATCAAGGGTGCGGGCAGTCGGGGTGTAAAACGTTTCATGCCCACCAGCAGCAAAACCATGAACACACCGACCGCCACGGTCGGCAGCGAGGCATGGCCGACGCTCTGGACCGTCGCCACCAGGTTGTGCAGGAAGCCGCCTTTGTCGATGTGCGTGCCCAGCAGTTTGGGCAACTGGTCGAGCACGATGACCACGCCGATGCCGGCCTTGAAACCCACCAGCACCGGTTCGGAAATGAAGTTGGCGACGAAACCCAGGCGCAGCAGCCCCGCGACAATCAAGATCGCGCCCACCATCAGGGCCAGCGTGGCGGAACCGGCGAGCAAGGTCGCCGCATCGCCATCGGGGCTGAGCTGGCCCAACGCGGAGCCGGCGAGAATGGCCAGGGTGGTCGTGGTGCTGACGCTAAGCGGGCGCGACGTACCGAGCACGGCATAGATCACCATCGGCACCAACGCCGTATACAGCCCGACCTGCACCGGCAGGCCGGCAATGGTGGCGTACGCCAGCGCCTTGGGAATGACCACGGCCGCTGCCGTCAGCCCGGCGACCACATCGCCTCGCAGCCAGTCCGGCCGGTAGCTGTCGAGCCATTCCGGGATCAACAGGCTGCGCAAGGTTCCCCGCTGTGGAGTGCCTGGAGTCCGCTCTTGCGGATGGCTGCCTTGCTGATTCATCAGTCACTCCAATCGCAAATCGTCCATGCGGATGATGAGTGGGCTCAACTGACCGCACAATCCTTTAACTGCACGCGCAACCATTGCAAACCCTCATCGGCATCGAAGCGCGTGTGCCAGCAGGCAATCAGCTCAGGCTCGGGAAATTCAAAGGGTGGGGCATGGCAACTGAGGTTGAAAACACCAGCAAACGTCCGGGCAATCGGGCTCGGTAGATTACAAATGTAGCCGGTTTGCGCGGCGATGATCGGCATTGCCATGAAGTTTTGCACGACCGCGCCAATTCTTCGGCTCAAGGACTGCGCGGCGAGTGTGCGGTCGATGATGTTGCCGCCGCGCTCGTGCATGCTGATCACCACGTGCGGCCGCTCAAGGTACAAGTCCAGCGGGAAGCGCCCGGCCGTCAGGCCTTCGCGTTGCCAGATCAGGGTCAGCAACTGCACGGTCGTCAATGACTCGCAACGCACGCCTGCGCCGAGGGCGGCGGGCGTGTTGAGCATCAGGTCGATAGCCCCGCTCTCGAGCATCAACGACAAGGTACCGGGTTCAGGCAGCGGTACGATTTCAATGACGACCCCGGGCGCGACCACGGAAATGAGCTGGAGCAATTTGGGCAGGATCAGGAATTCGACGAAGTCGCCTGCCGCGATGCGGAACGTGCGTTGAGCCGTGGCTGGCGAGAACGACTCGCCGCCCTGCAGCACCTGGTCGATCTTTTCCAGGGCCTCACGCACCGGGCCAATCAGTGCCGTGGCCCGTGAGGTCGGCACCAGCCCTGAACGCCCGAGCACGAACAATTCGTCGCCCAGGCGTTCACGCAATCGGCGCAAGGCATGGCTGACGGCTGACTGGCTCAAGGCCAGGCGCTCACTGGCGCGGGTGACGTTCTGGGTTTCCCACAGGGTGATGAACACCACCAGCAAGTTCAGATCGAGGGTACGGATATTAATACTGTGCATTCTTGGAATGTTACCTATTCATTTTACTCATTGTAAGGCCTTTGATTTAGTGCACCCATCGTTCACACGGCGGGAGCCTCACAATGAATAAGAATATCCCCCTGAGCATGGGCTGGTTCTGTCCAACCCTGGGTGACACCAGTGCCTTCGGTGATCCCGGCCAGGACATTCCACGTTCCCTGGAGCACTTCGAGCGCGTGGCCATCGCAGCGGAGACTGCCGGGTTTGACTACATGCTGCTCCCTGTCAGCTCCATTTGCTGGGACGCCTGGGTCGTTGCCTCATACCTGGCATCGCGCACCACCCGCCTGAAAATGCTCGCGGCGCTCAAACCCGGCTATATCCACCCGGTCACCCAGGCCAAGATGATCGCGACCTTTGATCAGATGTCTCAGGGCCGCATCTACCTCAACCTGATCGCCGGCGTCAGCGACAAGGACGCCTATGCCGAAGGCCAACGCACGGCGAAAGAAGATCGCTACGATCAGTTGCTCGAAGAAGTCGAGTTGATGAAGCGCCTGTGGACCGAGCAAGACGTCGAACACAACGGCAAATACTTCCAGGTCCATGGCCCGAAAATCATGCCGGCCACGGTCCAGCAGCCACACCCGCCCTTCTTCCTCGGCGGCGGTTCAGAGCAGGCCGCCGAGATTTCGGCCAAGCATTCGTCGGTCCACCTGTTCTGGGGTGACTACCCGGAGCGCATCGCCGGGCAGATCGTCGAGATGCGTGCCCGCGCGGCCAAGTACGGGCGCGAGGATGAGATCCGCTTCGCCATGCGCCTGCAAATCATCTGCCGCGAAAACGAAGCGGACGCCTGGGCTGCCGCCGAGGCGCTGATCGCCGGAGCGGAGAATTCCGCACTGGCCGCCGCCGTGCAACTGGCGGCCAAGAGCAATTCCGTCGCCAGCCAGCGCGCCGCCGAACTCTCCAAAACCGTCGGTCGCAAGATGACGCCGCACCTGTGGACCGGGATCACCGAAGTGCGTCCGGGCGCGGGCATCGCGGTGGTGGGCAACCCGCAACAGGTCGCTGCGCAACTGATGGAGTTCGTCGAGGCCGGCTGCACGGGTTTCTGCCTGTCGGGTTATCCGCATCACGAAGAAGCCAAGCGTTTTGGCCGCTTGGTCATGCCCTTGCTCTGCCCCTGAATCGCCGCCTGACCCAGCAAAAAAAGCAAAAACAAAAACAACAATAAATTCGCCGCGCACCCAGCGCGGCGATGGAGTCTCCTTGCATGAACCCTTCGAACTTCGATCCGCGGCAGTTCCGCCAGGCGCTCGGTGCCTTTACCACCGGCGTCACCATCGTCACCACCCGTGGCGCCGACGGGCAAGACTATGGCCTGACCGCCAACAGCTTCAACTCGGTCTCGATCGACCCGCCGATGGTGCTCTGGAGCTTGAACAAGGACTCGTCGTCGGCCCACGCCTTCACCGGTTCCGAACACTTTGCCGTGCACATCCTGGCCACCGATCAAGAACACTTGTCCAACCGGTTCGCCAAACGTGGCACGGACAAATTCGCGGACCTGACCACTACCCGCGGCCACGATGAGATCCCGTTGCTCGATGGCTGCTCGGCACGCTTCCAGTGCCGCACGACCTACCAGTATGAGGGTGGCGACCACATTATCCTGGTCGGCGAAGTGCTGGCGTTCGATCGCTTCGATAGCTCACCGCTGGTGTTCCATGGCGGCGACTATCGGCGTCTGCTGGAACCTGCCGTCGCTGTGGACCAAAGCGTCTACGGCGACAACTGGCTGGGCTTCCTGCTCGGGCGCGCCTACTACCAGATGCAATTGCCAATTCGCCAGCAACTCAAGGCCATGGGCATGAGTGACCTCGATTTCGAATTGCTGGGCATGCTCAGTTTCGGTGAAGGCAAAACCTTGACCGAGTTGCGCCGGCTGTTTGAATTCGTCGGCAAGGATCTGCGCCAGGAACAGCTGGACACCTGGGTGAACAAAGGCTTGCTCTCCCTGGAAACGCCGGTTGATGGCGCGCAACGGATTTACTTCACCGACCCCGGGCGGCAACTGACCATTGAGTGGCTGGCATTCGCCAAGGCGGCGGAAATGACGGCGCTGGAATCCCTCGATTACGAAGAGGCCCAGCAGTTGAAACTGCTGATCGGTCGAGTGATCCAGCACACCGGCGAAACGCTGCCGGCGCACTGGCGCAAGGAAAACATCTGGCAGGACAACAACCTCTGGCAACAACCTGGCTGAACGATTTTTGGCACCCGACAACAAGAATAATCCCATGCCATGAGGTCAACACGTGATGTCGAGTACAACCGGTATCCAGGCCACCACTGCCGCACCTGCGGTGATGGATCTGCCCAATCGCGGGCAGGCGTATTACACGGTCAGCGTGCTGCTGATTGCCTACATCTTTTCCATCATGGACCGGCAGATCCTGACGTTGCTGGTCGGCCCGATTCAGCAGTCGTTGCACGTCAACGACAGCTGGATGGGTGTTCTTCACGGTTTCACGTTTGCGGCGTTCTATTCCCTGGTCGGTTTGCCGATTGCGCGACTGATCGACCGTGGCAATCGCCGCCTGGTGCTCACCATCGGTATCGGATTGTGGTGCCTGGCCACGGCGGCCGGCGGGTTGGCCACCGAGTTCTGGCATTTATTGCTGGCACGCATCGGGGTGGCGGTCGGTGAAGCGGTGCTGCTGCCGGGGGCGGTGTCGCTGATCAGCGATCTGTTCCCGGCTCACAAGCGTGGCCGCGCCCTTGGCGTGTTTGGCACCGGAGCGTCGTTCGGTGCCGGTGCCGGGTTGCTCGCCACCGGGCTGGTGCTGGGCTACTTCACCGCGCACCCGTTGACCTTGCCCGGGCTGGGGTTGCTGCAACCGTGGCAGACCACCCTGATGTCGATCGGCCTGCCGGGGCTGCTGGTGCTGGTGCTGATGACCGGCGTCCCTGAACCGCGCCTGCGCAAAAACGCCCAAGGGCTGAAACCGGCACCCCGGGCGGACGTACCGATGCGCGAAGTGTGGGCATACCTGCGGGAAAACGCCCGTACCTTCGTGGCGATTTTTGTCGGTGCCGGCTGCTTCTATACCGCGGTTTATGGCAGTGGCAGTTGGGTGCCGACCTACTTCGTACGTGAATTCGGCTGGACCTACGCCCGGGTCGGCGCCCTGATGGGCGCAATCATGTGCGTCTGCGGTCCCCTCGGCGTGATCATCGCCAGCTGGCTGGGCGAATACTGGCGCAATCGCGGGGTGGCCAACGGCAATCTGCGCATCGCCTTGCTGGCCAGCGTGCTGTTGGCGCTGGTGAGTGTTCCGCTGTTGATGGCCTCTAGCGTCGAGCATGCACTTCCATTCCTGGCCGTGGCCGCCACCCTCTGGACCTGCCTGTTCGGCGTCGGCGCGGCGCTGGTCGTCGAAGTCGCCCCCGCCCCCATGCGCGGCCAGTTCATGGCGATGTTCACCGGAGCGCTGAGCCTGCTCGGTGCCGGTTGCGGCCCGGTGCTGGTCGGGGTGCTGACCGACTACGTATTCAAGAATCCGAACGCGATCAGGTTCTCGATCCTTTACGTGGTCCTGGCCGGTTGCTGTCTTGCCGCCCTGTTCTTTTCAAGCGCCTGGAACAGCTTTCGACGTACCACGCAAAAAGCCTTGCAATGGGAAGCTGATCGCCTCCTCCAACCGTAACCCCTTCATCCCCCCAACGAGAAAACATCCATGAGCACCCTCAATGGCAGTTGCCTGTGCGGCAACGTTCAGTATTCCACCCTTGCAGCGCCGCTGATGACCGCTGTGTGCCACTGCAGCGATTGCCAGAAGCAATCGGGCAGTGCCTTTTCCGTCAACGTGCTGGTACCCACAGAAGGGTTCGAGGTCGAGGGCAGGAGCCTGAGCAGCTACGCCAGCAATGGCGGCAGCGGTCTGCCAGTACGGCGGTTTTTCTGCAGCACCTGCGGTTCAGCGCTGTATAGCGCGATCACCACGATGCCCGGGTTGTTCGCGGTCAAGGCCGGCACCCTCAGCGATACCTCGGCACCCACGCCTGCCCTGCACATGTTTTGCGCATCGGCACAACCGTGGGTGGCCATTGATCGCACCCTGTCCTGTCATGAGCAGGCCGTCACCGAGTAAACCCGCCCCTCGAATCCTGCGAGTGAACCTGCACATGAAAACAACAAAAACGATGTTGCAAACCGGTGCCCTGGCACTGTCGCTGATGACTACCGCCGTCATGGCCAAGGTCTCTCCTGACGAGGCTGCGCAGCTGGGCGCGACCCTGACGCCCATGGGCGCAGTAAAATCCGGTAATACCGACGGCAGCATTCCAGCCTGGACCGGCGGCTTGCCCGCCAATGCCGGCGCCGTCGACAGCAGAGGTTTCCTGAGTGACCCCTTTGCCAGCGAAAAACCCCTGTTCGTCATCACGGCGGCCACCGCCGAGCAGTACAAGGGCAAGCTGTCCGAAGGCCAACTGGCCATGTTCAAACGCTACCCGAACACCTACAGGATTCCGGTCTACCCCACCCATCGTACAGCGGCAGTCCCGGGGGACATCCAGACGCTGATCAAGGCCAGTGCGTTGAACACCCAGGCGGTGGATGGCGGCAATGGCCTGAGCGGGTTTGCCGATACCCGCTACTACGCGTTTCCGATTCCCAAGAGCGGCGTTGAAGTGCTCTGGAACCACCTGACCCGCTATCGCGGCGGCAACCTCAATCGCTTGGCCACCCGCGTCCAGCCCCAGGCGGACGGCTCGTTCAGCATGGTTGAGCTGGAGGACGAAATTGCCTACCCGAGAGAGCTGCCAGACCTGGACAAGGACAAGGACAAGGCCGACAACATCCTGTTCTATTTCATCCAGCGGGTGACCGGGCCTGCGCGCCTGGCCGGCAACGTACTGCTGGTCCACGAAACCATCGACCAGGTGAAGGAGCCCCGCGAGGCCTGGCTGTACAACGCCGGCCAGCGCCGCGTACGCCGGGCGCCGCAAGTGGCCTATGACGGCCCGGCGACCGCCGCCGATGGCCTGGCCACCACCGACAACTACGACATGTTCAACGGCGCGCCGGATCGCTACACCTGGGAACTGGTCGGCAAGAAAGAGCTGTACATCCCCTACAACAGCTACAAGCTCGACTCGCCAAGCCTCAAGTACGCCGACATCCTCAAGGCCGGGCACATCAACCCGGACCTGACCCGCTATGAACTGCACCGGGTCTGGGAGGTGGTCGCCAAACTCAAGCCGGGCGAACGCCACATCTATGCGACGCGCCACCTGTACTTCGATGAAGACACCTGGCAACTGGCAGAAGTGGACCATTACGACGGGCGCGGCCAACTGTGGCGCGTCGGCGAAGGGCATGCCCAGCAGTACTATCACAAGCAAGTCCCCGGCTATACCGCCGAAGCCCTCTACGACCTGCAATCGGGTCGTTACTCGGTGCTGGGGTTGAAAAACGAAGAAAAACGCAGCATCGAGTTTGGCGCAACGGCCTCCGCCGCCAACTACACCCCGGCGGCGCTGCGTCAGGAAGGGATTCGTTGATTCAGGCCTGAAAACCTCGCAGCACATGACCTCTTGCCCCCGCAGCGCTGCACTGTCGCCTTGCGGGGGCCAACCGTTTTATCCGGTGACAAGCGTCCATCACGTCCCTGCTCAAAGGGGAAGCCTCGTATGGACGACGTCATGAAAGCGATAAATGAGCTATACCCGCTAATTCCCCCCATTGCAGTTCTTCAACTCAGGAGTTTGGCAATGAAGCTCAGAACCTCACTGGCAGCACTCATGGTTGCGGCAAGCCTTTTCGGCTGCACCACTTCCTCGAACCACGGCGTGAACGTCAACCTGGTCGCCACCCGGCAAAACGCCGGTCAGATCGGCACCGTCACCTTGACCGACTGGGACAAGAAAACCGGTCTCAGCTTCTTCATCAGCGGTGCTCCAATGGGGGTGACCCTGCCCCTGCGTCTTTACTCGTTCATCAATAACGGCAGCTGCGAGCAACCCGGGTCAGTCGCCTACGCGATGAACGACACCGTCAACACCGAACGCCAACCCGTGCGCGGCTGGTCTTTTACCAGGACCGCGCCTGTGCCCTTGCAAACCCTGGTTGACGGCAAGTATTCGGTGGTCGTGCGAACGGCTGCGACCGATGGCAACGTCGATATCTTTTGCGGGGATATCAAGGCAACAGAGCCGGTGAAATAGCTCCGGCCGATTCAGGTCGGTCCACGCCCCGGTACCGCTCGTGCCACCGGTTGTCCGGTGCGAGCGGTGGCGTCGGGTGAACGGAACCGGGCCGGTGGCAACAACCGGTAACAAACCTGTCATTACTCACTGATAACGTCCAAGCGCTTTCCCGAACCGCATCTGCTCGATCCCCGATCGCCCAGTTCCCTGTACCAGGGTTTTGCCCATCCGCTCAAGGTGCCACTTCAGGTGTACGCAAGCACGACGCGCAAGCAAATCATCATCAGGTCCAACGACATGAGCTGCGACGACTTTGGCGCGTTGTTCTCGAACCTGTTCGGCAACCTCTATTCCGACTCTCCGCCGCCGCCGAAAAACATCATCATTGGCGGGGTCTACGGCCGGCATGAAGGTGTCAGTTTTCGTCGCATGCACTATCGCGGTGACTTCACGGTGGCTTTTCCCGCCCCCCTTGATGAAATCACCTTCGTCATCCCCACCGCCGGCAAGATCATCTTCAACCACGTTACCGAGTCGGTCGGTTTCGCGCAGATAGGCCTGGCGATCGACAAGGCCGAAGTCCGCTCGGCGCGCTTTGTCGACAACCACGCACAGCACGGGATTTCGATCAGCCGCCGGCTGATCACCGAGCGCCTGTCGACGCTGCTGGGCAAACCCATCCTGCAAAAGGTCCATTTCGAACCGGTAGTGGACCTGAATGTGTCGGCCTTGCAGGGCATCCGGGCGTTGATTGAACTGGCCACGGGCACCGAGTTCGACCTGCTGATCAACACCGGTTCGCTGATGCCTTCGCGCCTTCGCGAAATGCTGGTCGATGCAGTGCTCGAGGCCTGGCCGCACAACTTCACCGAAGCCCTCCGGCGCCCTTCCCCACTGATTGCGCCACGGCATGTGAAACTGGCCGTCGAGTACATTCAGGAGCACCCCGACCACCTTGCCAGCGGCACGGAACTGGCGCAATTGACCAACGTCAGCCTGCGCGCATTGCAGGAAGGTTTTCAGCGTTTCATGGGCACTTCGATCGTTGCCTATCAGCGCCAGGTCCGCCTGGAGCGCGCCTTTGCCGCGCTGTCCCAGGGGGTATCGCCGTCGGTGACAGACGTGGCCTTGCAACATGGTTTCAGCAATGTCGGGCGGTTTTGCCAGTATTTCCAGAGTGCCTACGGCATCAGCCCCGCAGACGTGAGAAAGGGCCTGCGAACGCGGCCGATGGCGATCAATTGAGACACTGTGGGAGCAGGGCTCGCTCCCACAGATTGCCTTAACTAATTGTCAGAACAGATAGCTGGCCTTCAGCCCGCCATTGAAGCCGTGACTGTCGCCGCCACCGCTGGCGCCGACTTCCGCACCCACGCTCCACGGGCCAAGGTTGGCCATGACGTTGACGCCACCGGTGAACTGGTCACGGTTGTCGAAGGCGGCTTGCTGTTCGATGTCCAGGCCCAGCAGCTGCCCTTCGCTGTCGACTTCATGGTCGCCCAACACATGCTCGTAGCCCACTTGCACACCCGGCACCACTTGCCAGGCACCGAGGCTGACAGGTGCAAAGGATGCGTTGAGGTTGGCCACCGCGCTCTTGCGGGTCTCGTGGATGCCGTCGACGTCCAGGGCCAGTTCGCTGCCTTTTTCCTGGAAGCCCGACAGGTTGACGTGGCTGATCCGCACGCCGAGGCTCGGCTCGAGGGTCACGCCGTTCACCGGAACACGGTAACCCAGGGCCAGGGTCGCGCCGGTGAGGTTGCCATGGCTGTCGCCCTTGGCCGTGCCCAGACCGCCGCCCAGTTCGCGTTTGCTCTCGTAATCGAGGTAGCCGGCGCTGGCATCGGCATCCACAAACAGGCCGCGCTCCAGGCCATTCGGGGCAAAGCGTGCGCCGACGCTGAAGAAGGTCAGGTCGGTATCGGCCTCGCCACCTGCGCCACCGACATTGCCGCTGCTGTAGCCGAAGCCGGCATGGGCGCTGAGCTGCTCGGAAAAACGCTGGGTCAGGCCAATCATCATGCCCTGGCTATGCTCGTTGCTGCTGGAGGCCTGGGACGAACCATCGGTGCCCAGATACCCCGCCAGCGCGGCGCTCCACAGGCGATATTGCCCGGCCTTGAGGTCGATGCCGCTGGTGAACGGCGCGGCGGCCTGTTCGATCATCGCGCCCTGGCGCAGCAAGTAGCTCGCGGCGTCGGCGTGCACCTGACCGCCGACGGTGGACTCGACTCCGCCAAGACTGCGGGCATCGATGGCCGATTGCAGGTAGTAGTTGTAGGCACTGTAGGTGCCCGACAGGTTGCTGTTCTGCAGTTGTTGCAACAGCTGCGCACCGGCCGCGGCATTGCCCGCCAGGTCCGCTGCGCCCGGCAGGCTGTTGTAGAACACCATCTTGCCGCGCAGCACGTAGATGGTTTCCTGGGACAGACCGAGGCCTTCCTTGAGGTAGTTGTCCATCGTGCCGTATTGCGCGGTCACCTGATCCAGGCCGGCTTGCAGGTAACTGGCCTCCACACCGATCAGCGGCCCATAGATGGTCGCCAGGCTCGGTGGCAAGGCCGCCAGGGTCGCCTTGATGCGCGCGGCGGTGTAGTCGTTGGTCGCCAGATAGTTGCTCATGATGGTGGCATCGTCGACCCCGGCGATGCTTTGCAGCACAGCGGCGGTCCAGCCCGTGCGGTCCTTGCCGGCGGTGCAATGGAACAGCGCGGCGCCGTCGACCGTGGCCAGCTCATTGAACAGCTGGTTGAACTCGCTGCGCATCCCAGCGTTCCGGACGAAATCCCGGTTGGTGGCCTGCATCATGGCAGTGGCTTCGGCGGCGCTGTGGAACGCGACGTTGGTGACGTTCGCCCCCGACGTGGAGCCGCCGATGATGTCGATGTTGGTGTAGGTCGCGCCCGTGAGCATCTTGTCGGGCGTGGCGGAGATCTCGCTGGGCGTGCGCAGGTCGTAGACCGCCTTGATGCCCAGGCCGTTGAGGGTTGCCAGATCCGCCGTCGACGGCGTCAGCGCGTTGGAGCGGTAAAACACCCCGCCACGCATCGTGCCGTCATTGGCCGTGGTGTACGCGGTGGTGAGACCGGCGACATCGCGGAAGTTATCGATGCTCTTCAGGCGTGGAGTGTTGAGGGGGACCGTCTCGGCAGCCTGGGCGGCAGCGATGGACAGGCTCAAAACAGACAGCGAACACACAAGTCGTTGGAACACAGTGCAGCCTCATTGAAATCGCGTTGGGCTGACTAATATCTACATTGAAATGGCGCTGAACATGACAAATCGCCTGCAAACGCAAATCACTGCGCGATGTGTCCGGCTGGCTCGTTTTCTGTCCGTGTAATGCCCGTTGTGCTGGTGGGAAACGAGATGCGCTGTGGTCGTTGATCAATTTCCAGGCATTAAAAACCCGCCTTGCAGCGGGCTTTTTGCTTTTTCAGAAACTGATCTGTGGCCGCGAACTCAATGGGTTTTTTTCGAGGTCGACAGCCCGGCTTTACTCAAGCCTTTGGTGTTGTGCTCACCCGGCGTCGAGGCCGAAATGGCCCTGGCCTTGGAGATGCCGCGAGTATCCTTGGAATGGGCGATGCCTGAGGTCGTGGTGCCATGACCATTGTCATCGTTGCGCTCACTACCGTAGTGGTTCCCGCTCAGGCCATGGTCGCGCACGGACTTGCCGGTATGGTCGCTGTCCAGCCCGTTGCCGCGGTCGTTACTGCCGGAGTGGCCTGTACCGGCGTGCCCGCCACCCATGCCGCCGCCGTGGCCTGCGCCATTTCCGCCACCATTACCACCGCCGTTTCCGCCGCCATTTCCACCGCCGCCACCGCCGCCGTTTCCGCCACCACCGCCACCACCGCCGTCCTTCGCGTAGGCGGAACCCATGATCGACAGGCCACTAGGCAGCAAAGGGGCGGCTGCAAGCATCATGGCGCATGACATTACAGCAACGAGACTCTTGTTTTTAAAAAGCATGATTGCTTCCGTAGGAGGTTGATATCGCGTGGGTTATGACGCGACATCCCTCCAACAGTTCAAGTACCACGACAGACGGCTGGAGCACCTTGAATCAACACGAAGACTACCTTCCACAGGTCAATCAAACGCACCGTCGAGAATTTCATAGACAAGCCCGGTGGCCAGCGCAACCAGGATCAGGTCCGTGCCGACTTGCTGCCATTCGTAGCCATCATAGTGGGGCAGCCTGCCGACCAGTCGACCATCCAGTTTTTTGGCGATGCCAGGTGGAAGCGGCTTGCCTCGGGCAAGGTTCTTTTGAATACCCGGTGGCAAATCAGGCCCGGGGCTCCAGTAGCCGGTATTCACGCCAATGATCTCGAGCACGCTGCCCCGGTTGATGCTCGGGCCATTGCTCCAGTCCCCGCCACCGGAATTCTTGTTCTTGTTGCCATGACTGCCCTGGTTGCCATGGTTGGCCTTTCCGTTGCCCTGGCCGTTACCGGGATCAGCCAGTGCCGTCACCGAGCCGCAGACCAGCGTCAAACAGGTAACAGCTGCAATCAATGATCGAGTCCTGAACATGATTCATTCCTTCGTGGTGGGGAATAGTCCCTGAAATTTAGACGTTATAGACGAAGTTGGTTCCATCGAGTCACCAGGCGCCAAACCGTCTACGCTCATCCGATCGAAGCCCTGCAGGCGTTTGCCGATGGCTGGGGCTTGTCGATTATTTGCATCTCACCGCGCCTCCTCATCGCCAGGTGAAGCGCACGCCAGCCCTTCCCTGGAGACATCGCCATGATCCGCCCCCTGCTGACCGCCCTCACCTTGCTTGCCCTGAGCGCCGCCGCCCACGCCGATGTCACGCCGTTCCCGGCGTCGTTCCACACCCAGGACATCCCCGTCGACGGCGTCACGATGCACGTGCGCGTCGGCGGCAAGGGGCCGGCGGTGGTGCTGTTGCATGGCTTTGGTGACACCGGCGACATGTGGGCACCGCTGGCGGCCGAACTGGCGCGGGACCACACCGTAGTGGTGCCGGACCTGCGCGGCATGGGATTGTCATCAATCCCGCAAAGCGGCTACGACAAGAAGACTCAAGCCGCCGACATTCGTGGCGTGTTGAACGCGTTGAAGATCGAGCACTCGGTGGTCATCGGCCACGACATCGGCACCATGGTCGCCTTCGCCTATGCCTCGCATTACCCGGAGCGCACCGACCGTTTGGTGGTCATGGATGCACCGGTGCCGGGCATTCCACCGTGGAACGACATCGTGCGCTCGCCGATGCTGTGGCACTTCGACTTCGGCGGGCCGGACATGGAACGCCTGGTCGCCGGGCGTGAACGCATTTACCTGGACCGCTTCTGGAACGAGTTCGCCGGCACCCCCGCCAAGGTCGACGAAGGCACCCGCCAGCACTACGCCAAACTCTACGCCCGCCCCGGCGCCATGCACGCCGCCTTCTCCCAGTTCCGCAGCATTCGCCAGGACGCCGTGGACAACGAGGCGTCGATGGCCAGGAAACTGAGCATGCCGGTGCTGGCGGTTGGCGGCGAAAAATCCTTCGGGGCCAATGAAGCCATCGTGATGCGCAATGCCGCGGACAAGGTGACGGAAGTGGTGATTCCGGGAGCCGGGCATTGGCTGATGGAGGAAGCACCGACGCAGACGATTGCGGCGATTCGCGGGTTTATGGCGCAGTGACGGCACCACCTTGGCATCCGAAAAACATGTAGGAATTTACCCCCCGTGGCGAGGGAGCTTGCTCCCGCTGGGCTGCGAAGCGGCCCTCATCCCTTGCAACTCATTTCCTCAGACACACCGCAGTGCCCGGTTTTACGGCGGCAGAGCCGCCGAACGGGAGCAAGCTCCCTCGCCACAGGGGGCTTTGGGCGTCCTACAGGCCGGTTGCAGCCGTCGAAATCGATGCCTAATGTGCGCCCGTCGCTGACTTGAGTTGGCGGTTGGGTTTCGCAGCCCTGTAGAAGATGGAACACAGCTAAATGACAACTGTGGCAAAATTTGCCGCCGTTTCGTTTTATGGCGGCTGTGTGTGGGAGACCTTCGGGTCTGCCGGCTTGACTCTTCTCCGGTCTGCGAACCCGCACATAGCTGCCACCCATTTGTTTCGCAGCAAAAGGTGGCACTCCATGATCCTTTGAAGAGTTCTACCTTATGACAATGCAAAATCCGCCTCGCCGCTTCACCCCCATGAAACAAATCGCCACCAGCTACCCCGTCCTCCTCATCGACAGCGACGCCCCGCTGCGCGAACTCCACAACTGCGCCGCCGAACGCCTCAATGCCGTCCTGCAATACCTCAACCTCATGGCCTGCACCAGCCTCCCCGACTACGCCGAAAACGACATCAACACCGTCACCAACATTTCGCGGATTCTGCTTCAGGATGTACGGGATGTGTTTGGCGTGATCGAACAGCGGGGGTTTGAGGGGCCGAAGAAGCAGTGACATTTTTCAAGCACAAAAAACCCGTATTTCTACGGGTTTTTGTTGCTCGCTCAATATCTCGCTTTTCGCTTTTCAACCGACAACCGCACTTCCACGAAGAAATGAAACCGGGCAGCGTAAACGATATCGACTGAACTATTCAGCCATGATCGCCTGATATTCCTTCTGGTACTCACCGTAAGGGAGTTTTTTGTCCATCAGAGCCTTTACTCGCGCTTCCTTGTACTGAGCAGGCGTCAGCATTCCAACCGGTACAGACGACTCCGCAGCCGCTGATGCCTGGTTTGATGGCGTGATATTTCCAATGCATTGATACTTGACGATCATCTGCCCGGCGTTGCAGTTACCAAAGCCATCCCTTGACTGACAATACTCGGTTTTACCACCGAAGGGTTCTGCGCGCTCGTAACCCCACACTGCGCATTTGTTGTTTGCAATTGACTCAGCCTGCTTTAAATCAACGATCGGAGTCTCGAAAGCTTTGAAGTCGTAAGCCATATCAATCGAGCCATCCGCCCGGCTCCCGCCGGTTGCGTAAAATTCTTTACGACTGGAACAACCCGTTACTACAACGGCTAACATGACCAGAAGAATTAGCTTACGCATGAGAAGAAATCCTTTTGAGGAACAAGAAGCGCAATGATGGCAATGCGCCTTCTTTCTGTCCACAAAAACGATTTTTGGATGGACGATCAATAACGACAGAAAACTGCGGCCAATCAATGACCGTTGAATCCTTGATCAGAAATTCGCGGTCTATTCGCAGCGCATTGCTCGCAACCCGCATTCGGCGCAGGTCCAGCACTGATCAGCGACTGAAGCGCACAAAAGCGGTTTTTGACAAACGTCTAAAAAATTCATCTCTCCAGCCGATTCATTTAGACTCGACTGTTGGCTCATGGGGCCAGGCCAAGCCCTATAACGGATATCCAAGACAGCTTTTCATGAAAAAAATAATCAGTTATTTGCGAAATAGTTACTGGAAAAGATGGATTCGCAAACACAAATGCAAAGTGGCGGGCGGTCTATTGTCACTGCACAAAAGAACGGCACTGACCCTGGAAGAAGGCGTGACGCTCGGGAATGTGGTCATAGAGTCGAAAAAGCTGGAAATCGGTGCGCATACCTATATCCGCAGTGACTGCTTCCTTTCGGCGGTCTCCTCCATTGGCAGGTTTTGCTCCATCAGTAGCAGCTGTTTTATCGGCCAGCAAAAGAGCTCGCATCCGTTGGACTGGCTCAGTTCACATCCCTTTCAATATACCGACACGGCGCTGGTTTACGACCCGGTGGTTGCGGACATCACGATTGGGCATGACGTCTGGATCGGCCATAGCGCGATGATCCTGGAAGGCGTGACCATTGGCACTGGCGCTGTCATCGCAACCCGCGCCCTGGTTGCCCATGACGTGCCACCGTACGCCATTGTTGCCGGCACCCCGGCAAAAGTCGTCAAGTATCGGCACACACCCGAGTTGATCGAGGCGCTGATCAACAGCAAGTGGTGGGATGTCGATGTCGAGGTACTCAAGACATTGCCGCTCAATGATCCGCAAGCCACTTTGTCTTTGTTGGCCACCCTGCCGAAAGAAAACCGCGCCGACTACCAACAGATCGAGATAACCCGCAAAGGGTGCAGTGTTTTGTCTTGAGCAGCGGGAATGACCGATTCGAATGTTAAAAAAAACCCGCATCAGATGCGGGTTTTGACGACTGGTCCCTGATGAACCCTGCCCGCAAAGCGGTTATCAGAAGTTCGCCGGTGTGTTGGCGCTGATGATTTCCGCCTCATCCGCCCCGATATTGCGAAACCGGTGCGGCAAGGTCGTCGGAAAGTAATAGCCATCCCCGGCATTGAGCACACTCACCTGGCCATCCACGGTCAATTCCACGGTGCCACGTGTCACCAACCCACACTCCTCGCCTTCGGAGTGCACGATCGGCTCTTCGCCGGAGCTGGCGCCCGGTGCGTATTGCTCGCGCAGCAAGCGCATCTGCCGGCTTGGCACGGACGCGCCGATCAGCAGCAGGCGCAGGCCATGGCGGCCGAGGTCGGGCTGCTCGTTGGCGCGGAAGACGTACTGGTGTTCGCGCGGTGGCTGATCGAAGGTGAAGAAGTCGGCCAGGGACATGGGGATGCCCTCCAGCAATTTCTTCAGGGAGCTGACGGAAGGACTGACCCGATTCTGTTCGATCAGGGAGATGGTTGCATTGGTGACGCCGCTACGCCGGGCCAGCTCGCGCTGGGACATTTTGTAGCTTTCGCGTACTAATTTGAGTCGTGAGCCCGTGTCCATGACAGCCTTATGTGCGTGCTACTTAAGGGTAATGGGGGTGGAGTACAGGCGCGGATCACGCCGTTTTCCGGTCCCGGAAACGTGAAAGGCGGCTATTAAATCACGTTTGTTCGTAATGCTCAGCAGGTTCGATAAACGGCTGGAAAAATAGCCATTTGCCATGAAGTTGCACAACCTGTGGGAGCGGTGTTTCTGGTATTAAAAAGCCGACGGCACCCTTTGGGGAGATGCCACCGGCGAGGTAAAGCTTAGATGCCGAAACGGTCGCGCAGCGAGTAGTACACGGCGCCCAGGGCGGTCAACGGGGCCGAGAAAGTACGCCCGCCGATCATCGGCATGTGCGGCAGCGAGGCAAAAGCGTCGAAACGCTCGGCGTCGCCACGGATCATTTCCGAGATCAGTTTGCCGGCCAGGTGCGAACAGGTGACGCCGTGGCCGCTGTAGCCCTGCATGTAGTAGGCGTTCTTCTCGATACGGCCGAATTGCGGCATGCGCGACATGGTCAGCAGGAAGTTGCCGGTCCAGCGGTAGTCGATCTTCACGTCCTTCAATTGCGGGAAGGTCTTGAGGATCTTCGGGCGGATCAGTTGTTCGATGTCGTCCGGCTCGCGGGCACCGTAGACCACGCCACCGCCGTACAGCAGGCGGTTGTCGGCGGTCAGGCGGTAGTAGTCGAGCAGGTAGTTGCAGTCTTCGACGCAGTAGTTGTTCTTGATCAGGCTGCGCGCTTGCTGTTCCGACAACGGTTCGGTGACGACGATCTGCGAACCGCACGGCATGCTCTTGCTGGTCACGCGGTTGTCCAGGCCCTGCGGCAGGTAGGCGTTACCGGCGATCAGCAGGTACTTGGCCTTCACCAGGCCTTTTGCAGTGCGCACGGTGATGGGCTCGCCGTAGGTGATTTCCACCGCCGCCGATTGCTCGTAGATCTTGCCGCCCAGGCCGATGATCGCCGAAGCCTCACCGAGGGCCAGGTTCAGCGGGTGAATGTGGCCGCCCTGCATGTCCAGCAGGCCGCCGACGTAGGCGTCGGAACCCACTTCGCGCTTGATGTCGGCCGCGTCGAGCATTTTCAGGTTCTTGTTGCCGTAGCGCTCCCAGCTTTTCTTCTGCTCGGCCAGGCCCTTGAGTTGCTTCTTGTTCATCGCCGCGAAGATGCCGCCGGGACGGTAGTCGCACTGGATGTCGTAGTGCTGTATGCGCTGACGGATGATGTCGGCGCCTTCGAAAATCATGCTGCCGAGGATTTCGGCAGTCTTGTCGCCGTAGCGCTCTTCGATGACATCGACGTCGCGGCTATAGGAGTTGACCAGTTGGCCGCCGTTACGACCGCTGGCGCCGAAGCCGACCTTGGCCGCTTCGAGCACGGTCACGCTGTAGCCCGCTTCAGCGAGGAACAGGGCCGAGGACAGGCCGGTGTAGCCGGCGCCGATCACGCAGACGTCGCAGTCCACCGCCCCTTCCAGCACCGGGAAATCGCCGGTGAAGTTGCGGGTGGCGGCGTAGTAGCTGTTTACATGCTGTTGATTAGTAGTGCTGTGTTTCATAAATTTCTCCGATGGCCGCTGCAGGTTGCCGGCGACCGCCGCTTTATTGTTATTAGAGCTTGATCCAGGTCGCCTTGAGTTCGGTGTACTTGTCGAACGCGTGCAGCGATTTGTCCCGACCGTTACCCGACTGCTTGAACCCGCCGAACGGCGCGGTCATGTCGCCGCCGTCGTACTGGTTGACCCAGACGCTGCCGGCACGCAGGCCACGGGCGAAGGTGTGGGCCTTGCTCAGGTTGCTGGTCCACACACCGGCGGCCAGGCCGAAGATGCTGTCATTGGCAATCGCCAGGGCTTCTTCAGCAGTGTCGAAGGTGATGACCGACAGCACCGGGCCGAAGATTTCTTCCTGGGCGATGGTCATGGCGTTGGTCACGCCGTCGAAAATCGTCGGTTCCACGTATTGGCCACCGGTGTCTTCGAGGGTGCGGCTGCCGCCGGCGATCAGTTGGGCGCCCTGCTCTTTGCCGATGCCGATGTAGCGCAGCACATTGTCCAGTTGACGCTGGTCGACGACCGCGCCGACGGTGGTCGCAGGATCGAGGGCGTGGCCTGGTTTCCAGGCTTGCAGGGCTTCCACCAGCAGTGGAATGAACTGCTCGCGGATCGAACGCTCCACCAGCAGGCGCGAACCGGCGGTGCAGACTTCGCCCTGGTTGAAGGCGATGCCGCTGGCCGCAGCCTGTGCTGCCGCGCGCAGATCCGGCGCGTCGGCGAACACCACGTTCGGGCTCTTGCCCCCGGCTTCGGCCCAGACGCGTTTCATGTTGCTCTGCCCGGCGTAGATCATCAGCTGCTTGGCAATCGCCGTGGAGCCGGTGAAAGCCAGCACGTCGACGTCCATGTGCAACGCCAGCGCCTTGCCCACGGTGTGGCCGTAGCCCGGCAGGACGTTGAACACGCCTTTCGGGATGCCGGCATCGAGTGCCAGCTGGGCGATGCGGATCGCGGTCAGCGGGGATTTTTCCGAAGGCTTGAGGATGAACGAGTTGCCCATCGCCAGGGCCGGGGCGAATTTCCAGCTGGCCATGATCAGCGGGAAGTTCCACGGCACGATGGCCGCGACCACACCGACGGCTTCGCGGGTCACTAGACCAAGCTGATCCTTGGGCGTGGCGGCGACTTCGTCGTAGATCTTGTCGACGGCTTCGGCGGTCCAGCGGATCGCGTTGGCGGTCGCCGGAATGTCGATGCTCATGGAATCGCTGATCGGCTTGCCCATGTCGAGGGTTTCGAGCAGGGCCAGTTCTTCCTGGTTGGCCAGGATCAGGTCGGCGAAACGGATCAGGATGCGCTTGCGCTCGGCCGGGGCCAGGTTGGCCCACACGCCGGATTCGAAGGTGCGGCGCGCCACGGCGACCGCTGCATTGGCGTCGGCTTCGTCGGTGCTGGCGACGTTCGCCAGGAAACGACCGTCCACGGGGCTGATGCATTCGAACGTCGCACCGCTGGCGGCTGCGCAGTATTGGCCGTCAATGAATGCGCGACCTTCGATGGTTAGAGACTGGAAGCGCTGCTCCCAATCGCTGCGAGTGTTTGTCATGGTTGTGACTCGATAAGTGATCGTCGGACTGATGCCATTCGGTGATGGATCAGAATGCCGCAGTACCTGTGGGAGCGAGCTTGCTCGCGATAGCGGTGGAACAGTCACTATTAATGCTGAATGTGACGGCCTCATCGCGAGCAAGCTCGCTCCCACAGGTGTTGGCGGCGTACACAGGTTTTGTGTATGCCGCCAACGCCGTCAGACCGTGTGCAAGTACCAGTTGTACTCAAGGTCCGAGATGGAGTTCTCGAACTCGGCCAGCTCGCTTTCCTTGCACGCCACAAACACGTCGATGTACAGCGGGTCGATGTACTTGGCCATGACTTCGCTGTCGTCCAGCTCGCGCAGTGCATCGCGCAGGTTGTTCGGCAGGCTCTGCTCGTTTTGCTCGTAGCTGTTGCCTTCCACCGGGGCGCCCGGTTCGATCTGGTTGGTCAGGCCGTGGTGCACGCCCGCCAAAACGGAAGCCATCAGCAGGTACGGGTTGGCGTCGGCACCGGCCACGCGGTGTTCGATGCGCACCGAGTCTGGCGAACCGGTCGGCACACGTACCGCTACGGTACGGTTGTCGATGCCCCAGCTCGGCGAGTTCGGTACATAGAACTGCGCGCCGAAACGACGGTAAGAGTTGACGTTCGGGCAAAGGAACGCCATCTGCGCCGGCAGGGTCTCGAGCACACCGCCGATCGCGTGTCGCAGCGCGGCGTTCTGCTCGGGATCCTCGCTGGCAAAGATGTTGTTGCCTTCTTTGTCGAGAATCGAAATGTGCACGTGCAGACCGTTACCTGCCTGGCCCGGATACGGCTTGGCCATGAAGGTGGTGTCCATCTCGTGGTCGTAGGCGATGTTCTTCACCAGACGCTTGAGCAGGACCGCGTAGTCGCACGCCTTGATCGGGTCAGCCACGTGATGCAGGTTGACTTCGAACTGCGCCGGGGCGCTTTCCTTGACGATGGCGTCAGCCGGGATGCCCTGCTCTTTCGCGCCTTCGAGGATGTCTTGCAGGCAATCGACGTATTCGTCGAGATCGTCGATCAGGTACACCTGGGTCGACATCGGACGCTTGCCGGATACCGGCGAACGTGGCGATTGCGGACGACCGTTCACGTTGTCCTGGTCGATCAGGTAGAACTCCAGTTCGAACGCGGCGCAGATGGTCAGGCCCATGTCGTCGAACTTGCGCACGATATTGGCCAGCACTTCACGCGGGTCGGCGAAGAATGGCTGGCCTTCGAGTTCGTGCATGGTCATCAACAGTTGCGCGGTTGGGCGCTTCTGCCAAGGCTCGATGCTCAGGGTTCCGGGGATCGGGTAGCAGATCCGGTCGGAGTCGCCGATGTCCAGACCCAGGCCGGTGCTTTCCACCGTGGAGCCATTGATGTCCAGAGCAAACAGGGACGCCGGCAGGTTAATGCCTTTCTCGTAAACCTTATGAAGACTGGTGCGCTCGATGCGCTTGCCGCGCACCACACCGTTCATATCAGCAATCAGAAGGTCGACGTACAAAACCTCAGGATATTTCTTAAGGAATGCGTTTGCTTCGTTGAGTTGAACGGTACGCAGAGGGACCGACATGTTGCACCTATTTAGCTGTTAATTATTATGTTCACTGCCCTTTCACGAGCCCAGTCAATCCGAAAGGCAAAGTGAAGTCAATAGCGAACACCTGGCCGTTCAGCGTTTATTTTCGGGCGCTTCAGAGACACGAGAGTGCCAGATACCCCCAAAAACACCCGTTAATCCTAAAGATCGGACGTGTGGCGTTTAGAATTTTTTACATGAGAGTTGTTAATTAAAATCAACAAGGCTAAGCTCCGGAAAAGCTCGTTCAAGTGTGAAACTTCGAGGTGATAAAAATGGCATTCAAGCCATTGATCGGCGTTACTGCATGCGTCAAACAGATTGGCCTGCACCCCTACCACATCAGCGGTGACAAGTACTTGCGTGCTGTCAGCGTTGCCGCGTTGGGGCTGCCTGTCGTTATTCCTTCCTTAGGCGACCTGACCGAAATCGATGACCTGCTGCCGCAGCTCGACGGTCTGTTGCTGACCGGCTCGCCATCGAACGTGGAACCCTTCCACTATCAAGGCCCCGACAGCGCCCCCGGCACGGATCATGATCCGGCGCGGGATGCCACCACCCTTCCCCTGATCCGCGCCGCTATTGCAGCGGGCGTTCCGGTGCTCGGCATCTGCCGTGGCTTCCAGGAAATGAACGTGGCGTTCGGTGGCAGCCTGCATCAGAAGGTCCATGAACTGCCTGGTTTCCTCGACCATCGCGAGGCCGACCATCCGGACCTGGCCGTGCAATACGCTCCCGCTCACGGGGTGAATGTGCAGCCTGGCGGTGTGTTCGAAGCGCTGGACCTGCCTGCGGTGTTCCAGGTCAATTCGATTCACAGCCAGGGCATCGACCGCCTCGCTCCCGGCCTGCGCGCCGAAGCCGTCGCGCCCGATGGCCTGATCGAGGCGATCTCGGTCGAGCACAGCCAGGCGTTTGCCCTCGGCGTGCAATGGCACCCGGAATGGCAGGTGCTGAACAACCCTCCTTATCTGAGTATTTTCCAGGCGTTCGGCGAAGCCTGCCGGCAACGGGCGGCACTGCGTCACTCGAGCTGACGAACTGATACCCACATTCAACGATTAACTGCCCAACGCGAGCGGGCAGGCAGGCACTTGTGCGTGCCCCGCTCGCGATAACAACACACTGCAATAACAACAAGTACGACCAGGCAGCCAGGATGGCGGCGCCGAATAAACCCGCCGATACGGGTTTGCAATCCACTATTAAGCCGGGCCGTGTTGGCCGGGCGACTGAAACCTGTTGGGAGTTTCACATGGCAAACGCCTCCAGCATCTACAGGAAGGCTCTTGAGGGTCACCAGGCACCGAAAAAGGTGTTGGTGAAAATCGATCGCGTCACCAAGAAGTTCGACGAAACCACCGCCGTGGACGATGTGTCCCTGGAAATCCACCAGGGCGAAATCTTCGCCCTGCTCGGTGGTTCCGGTTCCGGCAAATCGACCCTGCTGCGCATGCTCGCCGGTTTCGAGCGCCCGACCGAAGGCCGGATTCTGCTCGACGGTGTCGACATCACCGACATGCCGCCGTACGAACGACCGATCAACATGATGTTCCAGTCCTACGCGCTGTTCCCGCACATGACGGTGGCGCAGAACATCGCCTTCGGCCTCAAGCAGGACCGTTTGCCAGCCGCCGAAATCGACGCCCGGGTGCAGGAGATGCTGCGCCTGGTGCACATGACTCAATACGCCAAGCGCAAGCCGCACCAACTGTCCGGCGGCCAGCGTCAGCGTGTGGCCCTGGCCCGCTCCCTGGCCAAGCGTCCGAAGCTGCTGTTGCTCGACGAACCGATGGGTGCACTGGATAAAAAGCTGCGTTCGCAGATGCAGCTTGAACTTGTCGAGATCATCGAGCGCGTGGGCGTGACCTGCGTGATGGTGACCCACGACCAGGAAGAGGCCATGACCATGGCCGAGCGCATCGCGATCATGCACCTGGGCTGGATCGCCCAGATCGGCAGCCCGGTGGACATCTATGAAGCACCGGTCAGCCGCATGGTCTGCGAATTCATCGGCAACGTGAACGCCTTCGACGGCACTGTGGTCGAGGACCTGGAAGGTCACGCGATCATCCACAGCCCGGACCTTGAGCAGAAGATCTACGTCGGTCACGGCGTCAGCACGTCGGTGCAGGACAAGTCGATCACCTACGCGATACGCCCGGAAAAACTGCTGGTCAGCACCGTCAAGCCGGAGAACCGCTACAACTGGTCCGCCGGCAAGGTGCATGACATCGCCTACCTCGGTGGCCACTCGGTGTTCTACGTGGAGCTGCCTGGCGGCAAGATCGTCCAGTCGTTCATGGCCAACGCCGAACGCCGTGGTGCGCGTCCGACCTGGGACGATCAGGTCTACGTGTGGTGGGAAGACGACAGCGGCGTGGTACTGCGCGCATGAAAACCTTCAATCAGCAATTCCTGAGGTGGGTCCCCAGCGGACGCAAGTTCGTCATCGGGATTCCGTTCATCTGGCTGTTCCTGTTCTTCATGTTGCCGTTCTTTTTGGTGATGAAGATCAGCTTCTCGGAAGCGGCCCTGGCCATTCCGCCCTACTCGGAGATCTACACCTACGCCGAGCAGAAATTCCAGCTGATGCTCAACATCGGCAACTACACCCTGCTGGGCCAGGATGAGCTGTACCTGTCCGCCTACCTGGGTTCGTTGAAGGTGGCGTTTTTCAGCACCGTGATGTGCCTGGTGATCGGTTTTCCGATGGCCTACGCCATCACCAAGGCCAGCAAGGAAGCGCAGAACGTGCTGATGCTGCTGATCATGATGCCGACCTGGACCGCGATCCTGATCCGCGTTTATGCGTGGATGGGCATCCTCAGCAACAACGGTCTGCTCAACGCCTTCCTGATGTGGACCGGGCTGACGTCGCAGCCGGTCGAGATCCTCAACACCAACATCGCCGTCTACATCGGCGTGGTGTATGCGTATCTGCCGTTCATGGTGTTGCCGCTGTACGCCAACCTGGTCAAGCATGACCAGAGCCTGCTGGAAGCCGCATCGGACCTGGGTTCGAGCACCTTCAACAGCTTCTGGAAAATCACCGTGCCGCTGGCCAAGAACGGCATCATCGCCGGTTGCATGCTGGTGTTCATTCCGGTGGTCGGTGAGTTCGTGATTCCGGAACTGCTGGGCGGCCCGGAAACCCTGATGATCGGCCGTGTGTTGTGGCAAGAGTTCTTCAACAACCGCGACTGGCCGGTGGCGTCTGCCCTGGCGGTGGTAATGCTGTTGATCCTGATTGTGCCGATTCTGCTGTTCAACCGCAGCCAGGCCAAAGAGATGGAGGCACGAGGATGAAACGCTTCGGATTTTCAAAGTTCATGCTGATTTTCGGCCTGTCGTTTATCTACCTGCCGATGCTGATTCTGGTGATCTACTCCTTCAACGCCTCCAAGCTGGTGACGGTGTGGGGTGGCTGGTCGATCAAGTGGTACGCCGGTTTGCTCGACAACAGCCAGTTGATGGGTTCGGTGCTGCGCTCGCTGGAAATCGCCTGCTACACCGCGATTGCGGCAGTCGCACTAGGGACGTTAGCCGCGTTCGTCCTGACTCGCGTTACGCGCTTCAAAGGCCGCACGCTGTTCGGTGGCCTGGTCACCGCGCCGCTGGTGATGCCTGAAGTGATCACCGGTCTGTCGCTGTTGCTGCTGTTCGTGGCCATGGCGCAGTTGATCGGCTGGCCGATGGAGCGTGGCATCGTCACCATCTGGATCGCCCACACCACGTTTTGTGCCGCCTATGTGGCGGTGGTAGTCTCCGCCCGCCTTCGCGAACTGGACCTGTCCATCGAAGAAGCGGCCATGGACCTGGGTGCGAAGCCGTTGAAGGTGTTTTTCCTGATCACCATTCCGATGATCGCGCCGTCACTGGCGGCCGGCGGCATGATGTCGTTCGCCCTGTCGCTCGATGACCTGGTGCTGGCGAGCTTCGTGTCCGGCCCGGGTTCCACGACCCTGCCGATGGAAGTGTTCTCGGCGGTGCGCCTTGGGGTCAAGCCCGAGATCAACGCCGTGGCCAGCCTGATCCTGTTGGCCGTGTCGATCGTGACCTTCATGGTCTGGTACTTCAGCCGCCGCGCCGAAGCCACCCGCAAGCGCGCGATCCAGGAAGCCATGGACCAGACCGCCAGCGAATCCTGGCAGCAACCTGAAAAGCAAATGGCGGGAGCGACGGCGTAATCGTCGCTGCTCAGTTAACTGTGGCTAGGGGGCTTTGTGGCGAGGGGGCTTGCCCCCGTTCGGCTGCGCAGCAGCCGTAAAACCAGTGAGTTCGGTGTAACTGAAACACCCCGAACTCTGGCTTTGGGGCCGCTTCGCGACCCAACGGGGGCAAGCCCCCTCGCCACAAAAGCTCGCTCGCCACAGGTTTTGTGTTTTGTATAAAAAGAAATGGAGTTGTACCGATGAAAATGTTTGGCAGGACTCTGCTGACACTGTCCTTATTGGGCGCAATCGCCACTGGCGCCCAGGCCAATGACAAGGTTCTGCGCGTCTATAACTGGTCGGATTACATTGGCCCGGATACCGTCAAGAAGTTCGAGGACGAGACTGGCATCCAGGTGACCTACGATGTCTTCGACAGCAACGAAACCCTTGAGGCACGCCTGCTGGCGGGCAAATCCGGCTACGACATCGTCGTGCCGTCCAACAGCTTCCTGGCCAAGCAGATCAAGGCCGGCGTCTATCAGGAACTGGACAAGTCGAAGCTGTCGAACTGGAAAAACCTCAACCCGGTGCTGCTGAAAAACGCCTCCGCGAGCGATCCCGATAACGCCCACGCCATCCCGTACATGTGGGGCTCGATCGGCATCGGCTTCAACCCGCAGAAGGTCAAGGAAGTGCTCGGCGCCAATGCCCCGACCAACTCCTGGGACCTGCTGTTCAAACCGGAAAACGCCGAGAAGCTCAAAGCCTGCGGCATCAGTTTCCTCGATTCGCCGACTGAAATGATCCCGACCGCCCTGCATTACCTGGGTTACCCGGTGAACGATCAGAACAAACAGCACATCGCCGAAGCCGAGGCGCTGTTCATGAAGATTCGCCCGAACGTGGCGTACTTCCATTCATCGAAATACATCTCCGACCTGGCCAACGGCAACATCTGCGTGGCCGTCGGTTACTCCGGCGACGTGCTGCAGGCCAAGGCCCGCGCCCAGGAAGCCGGGGACAAGGTGAAGATCAACTACAGCATCCCGAAAGAAGGCGCCGCCAGTTTCTACGACATGCTCGCCATCCCCCGCGATGCCGCCAACGTCGAGAATGCGTACCTGTTCATGAACTTCCTGATGCGCCCCGACGTGATTGCCGATATCACCAACAGCATCGGCTACAGCAACGCCAACGCGGCGGCTACGCCACTGGTCGATGAGGCGATCCGCAACGATCCGGGCTCCTACCCGCCGGAAGCGGTGATGGCCACGCTCTATGCCGTGCCGGACCAGCCGATTGCCGTACAGCGGATCATGACCCGTGGCTGGACCAAGGTGAAGCTGGGCCAGTAATTCACTCAATTGATCTGCTGAGTCTGACATTGCCATCGCGAGCAAGCTCGCTCCCACAGGGATAGTGCTAACTTCAAGGTACATGCCGTACCTGTGGGAGCGAGCTTGCTCGCGATGAGGCCAGAACAGCCAGCACACATTTGAGCTTTACCCATTTCCGTTCACGCAGCGCCTTACCACCGCTGCCTCTCCTGCAAGTAGAACGGCCTCACCTGGCTCCCTCGGTTCAGGTGAATTTCGGCGCCCTCGGGCGCTTTTTTTATGAGCGGTCAAAATCAAGCAGCGGCCATTCGGCCAGTGCCCGATAGCGCCCCTTGTGGGATTCGAAAAGGGTGAACCGGTCGGCCCGCAGGAAGAACTCCGGCGCCGTTGCGGACTCCGGCACCGGCGCCCGATAGTCCCGCGCCAGGGTCAGGTGCGGACGGTATTCCTTTGGGGCCTGCTCCAGGCCGAACGGCAACATCGCCTGTTCCAGGGCATACACCAGGCGCAACAATGCCGGGGGCGCCTGCTCTGGCGCGAGTACCAGCGCCCCTGCCCTGCGCCACACGTCCAGCCGGTCCAGCACCACCGTCAGGCGTTCGCCCGGTGTACGAATCGACGCCGCTGCGGTGAAGATCTCGGCAATCTGCGCCACGCCCACCGCCCCCAAAAATTTCAGCGTCAGGTGAAAGTTTTCCGCCGGCACCGGCCGTCCGTTGCGCAGTTGCAGCGCACTGCGCCACTGCGCTATCTCCCGGCGCTGGGCCGGGGCGCAGTTCAGCGCAAAGAACAGACGCTTGAACGGCTCGCGGGATTCGTCGCTCATGCCGGGCACCTCTTGGGAAGACTGCTTGAGTGTACTCAACACCCGCGTACCGGCCAGCGCATTTCTGGCATCGTGGGGCACGCGCGTTATAGTTTTAGCATCGCGAAAAAACGGAGGGGGCCATGCGACAGATCATCAGCAAGGAACCATGGTGGGCCAGACCGCCCGAGCCCGGCCAGGATGAACTCAAGCTGGAATGGGGCTGGCTGGTGCATTACAGCGAAGGTGAGCCGCGCTTCGAGTTCATCCGCGAGCGGCCGACAGACGACGAGATCCGCCAGCGCAAGAGTTGCAGGATCACCCCGACGCCGGAGTGATCCCGCTGCCACGTCAGGCCTGGAGCAGTACTTCGAACCCACCGTAGACCATGCGTTGACCATCGAAGGGCATCGGATTGACGTCCGGCTTCATGCGCGGGTCCTGCATCATCTTGTCCATCCCGGCATTGCGGGTGGCCTTGTCCGGCCAGACGATCCAGCCAAAGGCGACGGTTTCGTCTTGCTTGAGCTTCACCGACATGGGGAACGAGGTGACCTTGCCTTCCGGGACATCCTCGCCCCAGCATTCGACCACGCTCAAGGCACCGTTTTCCTTGAAGACCGAGGCGGCGATTTTGGCGTGCTGGAGGTATTGCTCACGGTTGGCGGTGGGTACGGCAGCGATAAAACCATCGACATAAGACATGAGTATTTATCCTTGGGTCATGGGGTGTTCTGCTGGGTAGTCGGTTGCGCTGGCGTCAAATCGACAGTCCCGGCGCTCAAACCGACCGGCGGTGCAGTGCGATCCGCCAGGTTGCCTTCGATCTGCCCCGCCACGTAAAGCGTGCCGGCCATGACGCCGCTGGTCGGGTTCTGCACCAGCTTGAGCCAGGCCTTGTCGAAGGTATTGCCCAGGCTGCTGCGGATCAGCGCTTCGCTGTCGGGCCGGTCATTGGCCTGAATCAGTGCGCGAATGCCCGCCACCCCTACAGTGATCAAGCCCCCGGCAAGTTTCCCGGCGGCCGCGGCTACGGCGCTGGCGGCTCCGCGCGGGGCCATCTCGGCTTCCATCCGCCGGCTGGCGCGCCTGGCCACCGGCGCCATCGCGGTGTCGGTCGAACCCACCCCCTTGTCGCCGCCGGCCTTGTGGACTTTGTCTATCAGCGCGGCGTAGGCCGGCAAGGTGTTCAGCGGTTCGGTGTGCACGATCTGGTACAACGAGGCGTTCCGCGCCGGCGGCGGCCCGAGGGCGATGGCCGGGATTTTCTGGATGCGCCCGTTGAGCTGGGCCATCGGCACGCCGTGGCGGGTTGAGATCTTCTGCAGTTCTTCCTTGAGGATGTCGACGTAGAACGCCACTGACAGTCTGAGAATCGAATCGGGATCGACTTCCTGCGCCACCGGGACCAGCACCTTCTCCTGATAGGCTTCGAGCAGGTAGGTCGCCAGACGTTTTTCCGCTGCGTCCTGCTCGCCCTTGGCGCTGATGGTGTACCAGCTGACCTTCATCGACAGCCATTCCTGGGTCCAGTAACTGCTGAACCATGGAATGAAGTTCTGTTCGGTCAATTCATAGACCCGGGTGCGCCAGTAATCCATGGCACCGCGGGAGTAGATTCGGGTCTGATCGGTGGCCGACTGCGACGCAGCGACGATCTCCCCGTCCACTTGTTGCCAGGTGCTCGCTGAAACGTTGACCGGCGCCACTTCCACCGGCGCACGCGGCGGCGTGGCGCAGCCTGCCAACACCACCAGCACGGCGACGATCAGCGAACGCAGGCTCAAGATTGCGACTTCCTGCAGTGTGCACCGGGCGAAATGCCCGACACTCGAAACCCTCGGTTTAAGTATAGGTTGCGGTGACCCTGTGGGAGCGAGCCTGCTCGCGATGGGGCCCGCATCAACAGCACAAAAACCACCATCACTTGCGTCGATATTCACCATCGCCGCGATTGCCTTCCGCTTGAACGCCGTCAGCGTAGGATTGATCCCAAGCCAACACGAAACCCTGAATCGGAGGGGAATCTCATGCTGATCCATCTGCTGACCTGCCTGGCCCTGACGGCGTTCACATTGGGTGTGTTTGCCTGGTACGTCCTGAGCGAGGAGCTAACATCATGATTCACACTGTCACCTTCGCCGTACGTTTTCCGGTGTTCGGCAACAATTTCTACGCTCAGGAATTCGAGTCACGTAAAGAGTTGACTCTGATGTTCGACAAAAATTTCGAGGCGTTGCTGATCCCGGCAGCCGATCATCACTTCAGCAACGAAGTGGTCGGGCTCAATGATCAGTTCCGTTTTTTGAATGACGTGCTGGTCGAGCATCTGCTGGATGTCGAACTGGCAAAAGGCTCGGCCCGTTCGTTCGGGTTCTGACAGCGACCGCCGGTCGCCCGGGCACGGACGGCAACCGCTCACAACGTTCGCTGGCTGTTGCCGATCCCCTTCGCAATATCGATCCCCCAATCCATCGCCGCTTCCATGTCCAGCAGATGCGGGCGTGGGTCGTGGTTTTCATCGATGGCCGTGCCGTCCGGCCGATAGATGCCGATGAACATGCCCAACGAACCGTCTTTCAATATCTCGGCTGTGACTTTGATGTTGCATCCGTTCGATAGCGTTTCCTTGTGCTCCATATGGCGCTCGGTCATGACGGCATTGCTCCCCTGACTGAATTCAAACCCTACTGGCCATGCTAGCTCAGCCCCCGGAACTGCGCCGACCCACTGGACCGGAGGGCCTGCCCTGACAGCGGCGCAATGCCACCTATACTGAAAACCACCTCCCCCCAGGGGATCTGCACGTCCAACAATAAAATGCAGAGGTGGAACATGGTCTGGCAGCAAGTCTACGATCCATTCGGTAACCCGGTGCTTTCAACGCTCATGGCCGCCGTACCGGTGGTGGTGATGCTGGCGTCCCTCGCGTTTTTTCATGTCAAGGCGCACCTGGCCGCGTTGCTCGCCCTGGCCTCGGCCTTGCTGATCGCGATCTTCGCCTTCGGCATGCCGGCGAACATGGCAGGTTCGGCGGCGTTGTTCGGTGCGGCCAACGGCCTGCTGCCGATTGGCTGGATCGTGTTGAACATCATCTTCCTGCACCGCCTGACCACCGAGAACGGTTCGTTTAAGGTGTTGCAAGACTCCCTGGCGCGCATCACCGATGACCGGCGTCTGCAATTGCTGCTGATCGCCTTCTGCTTCGGGGCGTTTTTCGAAGGCGCGGCCGGTTTCGGTACGCCGGTGGCGGTGACCGGGGCGATTCTGATCGGGTTGGGTTTCTCGCCGCTCGCCGCCTCGGGGCTGGCGCTGATCGCCAACACCGCCCCC
This sequence comes from Pseudomonas grandcourensis, assembly GCF_039909015.1. NCBI lineage: Bacteria > Pseudomonadati > Pseudomonadota > Gammaproteobacteria > Pseudomonadales > Pseudomonadaceae > Pseudomonas > Pseudomonas grandcourensis. The sequence goes on along the minus strand of NZ_CP150919.1, from coordinate 2,721,441 downwards.
GTGGCGTTCGGCGCCCTCGGCACGCCAATCATCACCCTGGCCAAGGTCACCGGGCTGGATGAAATGGAATTGTCGATGATGGTCGGCCGGCAGTTGCCGTTCTTTTCGGTGCTGGTGCCGTTCTGGTTGATCTGGGCTTTTGCAGGCTGGCGCAAGATGCTGGAAATCTGGCCGGCGATCCTGGTGGCCGGGGTCAGCTTTGCCGTGCCGCAGTTCCTGGTGTCCAATTATCACGGGCCGATGCTGGTGGACGTGATCGCCGCACTGATTTCCATGGCCTGCCTGACCGGTTTCCTCAGGGTGTGGAAACCGGCCACCGTACACACGTCCGCCGCCCTGTCCGGCCGGGTCGACAACTCGAAGATCGACGCCGAGCACGACGAAAAGCCCGTACCCACTGCAACCTTTGCCAACGAGGCAAAACCGGCGGTGATGCGGGCGTGGATGCCATGGATCATCCTGACGGTCTTCGTGTTCATCTGGGGCACCCAGGGCTTCAAGAACACCTTCGACACCCGCCCCGCCATCGATCCGCAAACCAGTGCCGCCAAGCTCGATCCGCAAGGCAAGCCGATGCGCGAGGCGAACCCGGTGTTTGCGCCGGTCTTGACCTTCAGCACCCTGCACTTGCAGGTGGTAAAAGTCCCGCCGGTGGTGGCGGCGCCGAAACCCGAAGAAGCGGTGTACAAGTTCACCTGGTTCACCGCCACCGGTAGCGGCATTCTGCTGGCGGCGATTGTCGGCGGCCTGCTGATGGGCTACTCGATCCCGCAACTGATTCGCCAATACCTGCGCACCCTGTGGGTGGTGCGCTACTCGCTGATCACTATTGCGGCGATGCTCGCCCTGGGCTTTCTCACGCGCTACTCGGGACTGGATGCGACCATGGGCCTGGCCTTCGCCGCGACGGGCATTTTCTACCCGATGTTCGGCACTCTGCTCGGCTGGCTCGGCGTGGCATTGACCGGCTCGGACACCGCGTCCAACGTGCTGTTCGGCGGCTTGCAACGGGTGACATCCGAGCAGTTGGGCATCAGCCCGGTGTTGATGGCCGCCGCCAACAGTTCCGGCGGGGTCATGGGCAAGATGGTCGACGCCCAGTCGATCGTGGTCGCCTCCACCGCCACCCGCTGGTACGGCCATGAAGGGGAAATCCTGCGCTATGTGTTCTTCCACTCGATTGTGCTGGCGATCCTGGTCGGCGGCCTGGTGACGCTGCAGGCCTACGTCGCACCGTTCAGCCATATGGTGGTGGGTGGGCATTGAATCAAACACCAGCGTAATTCTGCGTATACCTGATTCCTGTGGGAGCGAGCTTGCTCGCGATGGCGGAGTGTCATTCAACATAGATGTCGAATGGTCTGCCGCTATCGCGAGCAAGCTCGCTCCCACAGTGGACGGTGGTACGTCGAGCAGACAACGATCCCATGGACAGCGGAGCCTGACGGGCCAATGATGAAGGTCAGTGGCCTCCAGCGGGAGTCATGAAGCGATGAACATTCTCTACGATGAACGCGTTGACGGCGCCCTCCCCGACGTCGACAAACAGGCGCTGTTGCAGGCCCTGCACACCCGCTTGCCGAATCTGGAAGTCCTGCATCAGCGCGAGGAACTCAAGCCCTACGAATGCGACGGACTGTCGGCCTATCGCACCACGCCGATGCTGGTGGTGCTGCCCCGATACATCGAGGAAGTCCAGGGGGTGCTGCGGGTCTGCCATGAACTGCACGTCCCCGTCGTGGCCCGTGGCGCGGGCACCGGTTTGTCCGGCGGTGCGCTGCCCCTGGAGAAAGGCGTGCTGCTGGTGATGGCGCGCTTCAACAACATCCTGCACATCGATCCCGCCGCCCGTACTGCACGGGTTCAGCCCGGCGTACGCAATCTGGCGATCTCCCAGGCGGCGGCACCCTTCGGCCTGTATTACGCGCCGGATCCGTCCTCGCAAATCGCCTGCTCCATCGGCGGCAACGTCGCGGAAAATGCCGGTGGCGTGCACTGCCTCAAGTACGGCCTGACCGTGCACAACGTGCTCAAGGTCGACATCCTCACCGTCGACGGCGAGCACCTGAGCCTGGGCTCCAACGCCCTCGACGCCCCCGGTTTCGACCTGCTGGCGCTGTTCACCGGGTCCGAAGGCCTGCTCGGGGTGATCACCGAGGTCACGGTCAAGCTGCTGCCCAAACCGCAGACCGCCAAAGTGCTGCTGGCGGCGTTCGATTCCGTGGAAAAAGCCGGGCGCGCCGTCGGCGACATCATTGCCGCCGGCATCATCCCCGGTGGCCTGGAAATGATGGACAACCTGGCCATCCGTGCCGCCGAGGACTTCATCCACGCCGGTTATCCGGTCGATGCCCAGGCCATTCTGCTGTGCGAACTCGATGGCGTTGAAGCCGATGTCGCTGATGACTGCGAGCGGGTGCGCCAGGTGCTGCAACAGGCCGGCGCCATCGAGTTGCGCCAGGCCAAAGACGAAGCCGAGCGCGTGCTTTTCTGGGCCGGGCGCAAGAATGCCTTCCCGGCGGTGGGCCGCCTCTCCTCGGATTACTACTGCATGGACGGCACCATCCCCCGCCGCGAACTGCCCGGCGTGTTGCATGCCATCGCCGAACTCTCGAAGGAATACGGCCTGCGGGTAGCCAACGTGTTCCATGCCGGCGACGGCAACATGCACCCGCTGATCCTGTTCGACGCCAATCAACCCGGTGAACTTGATCGAGCCGAAGCTCTGGGCGGCAAGATTCTGGAGTTGTGCGTGAAAGTCGGCGGCAGCATCACCGGTGAACACGGCGTGGGCCGCGAGAAGATCAACCAGATGTGCGCGCAGTTCAACAGCGACGAGCTGACCCTGTTCCATGCCGTCAAGGCGGCCTTCGACCCCCGCGGCCTGCTCAACCCCGGCAAGAACATTCCGACCCTGCACCGCTGCGCCGAATTCGGCGCCATGCACATACATGGCGGTCAATTGCCCTTCCCTGAGCTGGAGCGTTTCTGATGCGTGGCCCTGAAGATTTCGATGACAGCCAGTCGCTGCTGGAACAGGTCAATCAGGCGCTGGAAAACGCCACGCCGTTGCGCATCCAGGGTTCCAACAGCAAGGCCTTCCTCGGGCGTACCACGGCCGGGGAAATTCTCGATACCCGCTCGCACCGGGGCATCGTCAGTTACGACCCGACTGAACTGGTGATCACTGCCCGTTGCGGAACACCGTTGTCGCAGCTGGCGCAGGTGCTGGACGCCGCGCAACAGATGCTGCCCTGCGAGCCACCGTCCTTCGGCGACGGCGCCACCGTCGGCGGCATGATCGCCTGCGGGCTGTCCGGGCCACGGCGCCCATGGGTCGGTTCGGTGCGGGATTTCGTGCTCGGCACGCGGGTCATCACAGGGCAAGGCAAGCTTTTGCGCTTCGGTGGCGAGGTGATGAAAAACGTCGCCGGCTACGACCTGTCGCGCCTGATGACCGGCAGTTACGGCAACCTCGGGCTGATCACCGAAGTCTCGCTCAAAGTGCTGCCAAAACCCCGGCAAGCCTTAAGTATCAGCCTGGAAATGGACGCCGAACGGGCCTTGTTGCGCCTGGCGGAATGGGGCCAGCAGCCGTTGCCGATCAGCGCGGCCTGTCACGACGGTTCACGCCTGCACCTGCGGCTTGAGGGCGGTGAAGGTTCGGTAGCGGCGGCCCATGAGCGCCTCGGGGGTGAACGGCTGGAGGCTTGCTGGTGGGGCGATCTCAACGAACAGCGCTTGAGTTTCTTCGATGAAGACCAACCGCTTTGGCGCCTGTCACTGCCAAACAACACGCCGCTCCTGGCGCTGCCGGGGCGCCAGTTGATCGACTGGGGCGGCGCCCAGCGCTGGCTGAAATCCGATGCCGAAGCAGCGTACATCCGCAAGGTCGTCGACGAGGTCGGCGGCCATGTCACCTGCTTCAGCCACGGCCTGACCGACAGCCCCTTCCACCCACTGCCCCCGGCGCTGATGCGTTATCACCGCAACCTCAAACAACAACTCGATCCACGGGGCATCTTCAACCCCGGACGCCTGTACGCGGAGCTTTGACCATGCAGACGACCTTGAGTGAACGCGCCAGCCATTTGCCCCGCGCCGCGGAAGCCGAAAGCATCCTGCGCACCTGCGTGCACTGCGGCTTCTGCAATGCCACGTGCCCGACCTATCAATTGCTCGGCGATGAACTGGACGGGCCACGGGGCCGCATCTACCTGATCAAGCAGGTGCTGGAAGGCAACGACGTCACGCAAAAGACCCAACAGCACCTGGACCGCTGCCTGTCGTGCCGCAACTGCGAAACCACCTGCCCGTCGGGCGTCGATTATCACAACCTGCTGGACATCGGTCGCGCGGTGGTGGATGCGGCGGTGCCTCGCCCCCTCGGTCAGCGCCTGTTGCGCGAGGGGCTGCGGCAGACCGTGCCACATCCGGACTTGTTTAAAAACTTGGTCAAAAGCGGTCAGGTGTTCCGTGCGCTGCTGCCCGGCACCCTGCAAAGCAAGTTGCCGCGCAATGTCTACCCGGCCAAGCCGCGACCCATTACCCTGCGTGAGCGTCAGGTACTGATGCTCGAAGGTTGCGTGCAGCCCAGCCTGTCACCCAACACCAATGCCGCGGCGGCGCGGGTGCTGGACCGGTTGGGGATCAGCGTCATCGCGAGCCGCGAAGCCGGTTGCTGCGGCGCCGTGGACTACCATCTGGACGCCCAGGCCGCCGGCCTCGATCGCGCCCGGCGCAACATCGACGCGTGGTGGCCGGGCATCGAAAAAGGCGCCGAGGCGATTGTGCAGACGGCCAGCGGGTGCGGCGCCTTCATCAAGGATTACGGCCACCTGCTCGCCAGCGACCCGGCCTATGCCGACAAGGCGAAAAAGGTCAGTGCGCTGGCCCGGGACCTGGTGGAGGTGTTGCGCGACGAGCCGCTGGAAAAGCTCGGCATCCACACCTCGCAACGTCTGGCTTTCCATTGCCCCTGCACCTTGCAGCACGGGCAGAAACTCGGTGGTGCCGTGGAAGCGCTGCTGACCGGACTCGGTTTCAACCTGACGGCCGTTCCCGACGGACACCTGTGCTGCGGTTCGGCGGGCACCTATTCGCTGACCCAGCCCGAACTGTCGCGACAACTGCGCGACAACAAGCTCAACGCCCTGGAAAGCGGCCATCCCGAGGTCATTGTCACGGCCAACATCGGTTGCCAGTCGCACCTCGACGGCGCGGGCCGAACCCCGGTGCGGCACTGGATCGAACTGGTCGAAGCCGCCCTGTCTTAACCGAACCCTGGAGATGCCCATGAACAGCAAAGCCGTCCTGAGCCAGGCCGAAGTCGGCCAGATCCTCGCTGCCGCTCGCGCCGAGGCACAGGCCAATCAATGGGCCGTGACCATAGTGGTGGTCGATGACGGCGGCCACCCCCTGGCCCTCGAACGCCTCGACGGCTGCGCGCCCGGCAGTGCCTACATCGCCACCGAAAAGGCGCGCACCTCGGCCCTCGGGCGGCGCGAATCGAAAAGCTATGAGGACATGGTCAACGCCGGGCGCTACGCGTTCCTGTCAGCACCCTTGCTGACTTCGCTGGAGGGTGGCGTGCCGATTGTTTTCGATGGGCAGGTGATTGGTGCCATCGGCGTGTCGGGCGTCAAGCCCGGGCAGGATGCGCAAGTGGCGAAGGCTGGGGCGCAGTGCCTGAAATGAGATTTTGGCATCACCATTTACCCCCTGTTAAACCAGCCGAGAGGAGTTGCAGCGATGACCCGCCTCACTGCCAAAGACTTTTCCCCGCAACTGCTGGAACTGTACGACTACTACGCCCACGGCAAGATCAACCGCCGGGAATTTCTCGACCGTGCGGCGCTGTTTACCTTCGGCGGCTTGACCGCTGGGGCCCTGCTCGCCGCGCTAAGCCCAAACTATGCGCTGGCCGAGCAGGTCGAGTTCACCGATCCGGACATTGTTGCCGAGTACATCACCTACCCGTCGCCCAAGGGCCACGGCCAGGTTCGCGGTTATCTGGTGCGTCCGGCCAAGGCCACCGGCAAAGTGCCGGCAGTGGTGGTCGTGCACGAAAACCGTGGGCTCAACCCCTACATCGAAGACGTGGCCCGGCGTCTGGCCAAGGCCGGTTTCATCGCCCTGGCCCCGGATGGCCTGAGTTCGGTCGGCGGCTATCCCGGCAACGACGACAAGGGCCGCGAGCTTCAAGCCACGGTCAACCCGGAAAAGCTCATGAACGACTTTTTCGCCGCCGTCGAGTGGATGATGAAACACCCTGCCGCCACTGGAAAAGTCGGCATCACCGGGTTCTGCTACGGCGGTGGCGTGACCAATGCCGCGGCCGTGGCCTATCCGGAACTGGGGGCCGCCGTGTCGTTTTATGGCCGCCAGCCGGCAGCCGAGGAAGTGCCCCGGATCAAGGCCCCGGTGATGCTGCACTACGGCGAACTGGATACGCGGATCAACGAAGGCTGGCCGGCCTATGAGAAAGCGTTGAAGGCCGGGGGCAAGACCTATGAGGCCTACATTTATCCGGGCTGCAATCATGGTTTCCACAACGACTCCACGCCGCGTTATGACGAGGCGGCGGCGAAGCTGGCGTGGGAGCGGACGTTGGGGTGGTTTAAAAAGTATCTGGTTTGACCAGAAATTGAGGCCAGCAATTCCGGCCTCATCGCGAGCAAGCTCGCTCCCACAGGGATCTCCAGCGAACACAAGAGCTGTGTACGACAGAGATCCAATGTGGGAGAGAGCTTGCTCGCGATGGCGGCATCACTACTGGCAACTACTTCGGCTGAGCCACAGTCCGCAGATACGGCTTCAGGGTCTTGAAGCCATCCGGGTATTTCTTCTTCGCGTCTTCGTCAGACACCGAGGTCGGGATGATCACGTCTTCACCTGGCCGCCAGTTAACCGGTGTGGCGACGGTGTGTTTGGCATTGAGTTGCAGAGAATCGAGCAGACGCAGCACTTCATCGAAATTGCGCCCGGCGCTCATCGGGTAGATCAGCATGGCCTTGACCTTCTTGTCCGGGCCGACAATGAACACCGAACGCACCGTGGCGTTGTCCACCGCCGTGCGCGCGCCGCCGCTGGCATTGGGGTGGATCATGTCGTAGAGCTTGGCCACCACCAGGTTTTCGTCGCCGATCAGCGGATAGTTGACCGCCGTGCCCTGGGTCTCGGCGATGTCACCGACCCAGCGGTTATGGTCACTGACCGGGTCGACGCTGAGACCGAGGACCTTGGTGTTGCGCTTGTCGAATTCCGGCTTGAGTTTGGCCAGGTAACCCAGTTCAGTGGTGCACACCGGGGTGAAATCCTTGGGATGGGAAAACAGGATGGCCCAGCCATCGCCGATCCATTGGTGAAAGTTGAGGGTGCCTTCGGTGGTGTCGGCAGTAAAATCCGGTGCTTCGTCGCCAATGCGGATAGCCATGTTCGATCTCCTTGCAGTGATGGACAGGGACGCCGTCAGGCCCACGAATGCGCTTTCAACGGCATGGACGCGAATCAGTATAGGAGAGGTTCGACGACTCGCCGCAACGGGTTGAACTCGTCGCTAGCCCAACAGCGCAATCAGTTGTTGACGCTGGGCATCGGTCAGCATCGGGCCGAAACCGGCCCGGGAATTTTCCGCCATGTAGCGCGGGTTACCGGTGCCGGGAATCACGCAGGTCACCGCCGAATGTGACAGCAGGAACTTGAGCGCCAGTTGCGGCCAGCTCTTGACCCCGACTTGCGCCGCCCAGCCTGGCAGAGGTTTGTCTTTCAGTTTGGCCAGCAAGCCGCCACCGCCAAACGGCCGGTTGCAGATCACCGCCACCCCCCGCTCGCGGCATAACGGCAGCAGGCGTTTCTCTGCGCCGCGATCATCCAGGGCGTAGTTGATCTGCAAGAAATCCACTGGCTCGGCCTTGAGAACCGCTTCCACTTCTTCATAGGCAGACGCCGTGTAATGGGTGATGCCGATGTAGCGGATGCGTCCTGCTTCCTTCCAGTGGCGCAGGGTCGGCAGGTGCGTCTGCCAGTCCAGCAGGTTGTGGATCTGCATCAGGTCGATCCGGTCGGTCTGCAACAGCGCGAAGGACTGTTCCATCTGCGCGATGCCTTCTTCGCGGCCCCGTGTCCACACTTTGGTGGCCAGGAAGGCCGGCGAGCGCGGCTCATGGATCGACAGCAGTTCGCCGATGGTCTGTTCAGCGCGACCGTACATCGGCGAGCTGTCGATCAGCTTGCCACCCTTGTCGAACAACGCATCCAGCACCGCGGGCAAGTCCTTGTAGGCCGGTTGCGACGGCTCGACATCGAATCCGCGGTAAGTGCCCAACCCTACGATCGGCAAGGACTCGTTGCTGGAGGGAATGGCGCGGGTCTGCATGGTCTTGCCTCCTGTTCCCGTCGACGGCTCGGGTTGTGCACCCACCGGACCGAAGGTGAAGACCGCCGAAGCACCGGCAGCCAGCGTGAGTATTTCTCTACGGGTGTAACCCTCAGGATGGCTCATAAAACGCTTCTCACCAGTCGTTCGGGTCCGGCCCCTTGCGCCGACAACCCGGATAACCCGCGCCAAGGGTCGATTGACTACACTCAAAAAGCCTTGCGCCAGCCACTTTCAAACCCCGAGCAGTCATGCCGCCCACTAACGTTAGTCGAATGTCACGCACCCTGGTGTTACTCGTTGTCATCGTCGCTGCGCTGTACCTGGCGCTGTGCGTCGCGCTGTTCGTGTTTCAACGGGCGCTGATCTATTACCCGCAACCGCGCACCGTCGGGACAGCCGCAACGCTGCTCACCCTGCCGGTCGCCGACGCACAGGTGCTGGTCTCCGTCCGTCCTCACGATGGCCCGAATGCGCTGATCTATTTCGGCGGCAATGCCGAAGACGTCTCGCGCAACCTGCCCGAGTTCACCCAAGCGTTCCCTGAATACGCCCTGTACCTGCTGCATTACCGGGGTTATGGCGGGAGTTCCGGCTCGCCTTCCGAAGAGGCCATTGCCCGCGACGCGATAACGTTGTTCGACCAGGTACATGTCAGCCATCCGCATGTGGCGGTGGTCGGCCGCAGCCTGGGCTCGGGGGTGGCCGTGCGCCTGGCCAGCGAACGCCCGGCCGCGCGACTGGTGCTGATCACGCCCTACAACAGCCTCGAAGGGCTCGCCGCCCGTCAGTTCCGCTGGTTTCCGGTGCGCTGGTTGTTGAAGGACAAGTACCCGTCCTGGCAGTACGCCGCCCGCATCACGGTGCCGACATTGTTGATCGCGGCGGAGCATGACGAGGTGATTCCGCGTTCGAGTACTGAACGTTTGTACACACACTTAGCCAAAGGCGTGGCGTCACTGCAGGTGATACCGGGGACGGGGCATAACTCGATCGGCGAAAGCCCTGAATACTTAAAGGCGCTGGGGGATGGGTTGTAGCCAGCAAAGTAGAACCTACCTGTGACGACCATTGGTCCGAGATTACGTCCACGCCCAATAAAAACATATTTTTATGCCTATATTGATATTGTCGAACGTTTCCATTCTCAGAGGGTGCCGTCATGAATATCAAAACCCTGGCTTTGCTCCTGCTGGCTTTGTGTGCGCAACCGGTCTGGAGCCAGACGCCTGCCGCCTCTCCTACCGCTGCCGACAGCCCCGCGCTGACCACGCGCCTGGCCGAGCGTGACCTTTGGGTCGAACACATTTTCTGGATCAGAAACTACGCGCTGGCCAATCAATCCGCCGACAAAAAGCAAGCCAAAGTCGCGGCGGACCAGGTGGTCGACAACGCCACCAAAATCGCCAACAGCATCGCCCCGCTCTACGGCCAACCGGCGGCGGATCAACTGCTCAAGCTGCTTGCCGGCCATTGGGGCGCGGTGAAACACTACAGTGACGCCACGGTCGCCAAAGACGCGAAAGGCAAGCAGGCCGCCGTCACCGAGTTGACCGGCAATGCCAAGGCGATTGCGGCGTTTCTGGCCACCGCCAACCCCAATCTGCCTGAAGCCACACTGGTCAACATGTTGTCGGCCCATGGCGGTCACCACGTAGCCCAGATCGATGAGTTTGCCGCGCACGATTACGCCGGCGAAGCCCGCACCTGGACGATGATGCGCACGCACATCCTGGCCCTGGCCGACGCCTTGACCGGCGCGCTGGTCAAGCAATTCCCGGACAAGTTCTGATATCGCGCGAGGGCACACCATGCTGGAAGGACTGGGCCGAACACAGCAGGACCTGCTCAATGCACTGCTGCACCATGGGGGCGGCATGAGCATTGACGAGTTGGCTGAACACCTGGCCATCACGCGCACGGCGATCCGCCAACACCTGGCGGCGCTGGAGCGTGACGGTCTGGTGCTGCGCGGCGACACCCGTCCGACGGGCCGTCGTCCGGAGCAGCTGTATCGGCTCACCGACCACGCGCGGGAGCAGTTCCCTCGCCACTATCAGCTACTGGCCAGCGTATTGATTGATGAAGTGGCGGGCATCATCGGTCCTGAAGCCCTGACTTCACTGATGCGCAGCATGGGCCGCAAACTGGCTTTGGACCGTGAGCAACAGGTCGTGGATGAAGCCAGGATCGTCCAGCACATGAACCAGGCGGGCTACGAAGCCGAGGTATTTTTCCGCTCAGGCGACACACCGGAAATCGTCGCGCATAACTGCGTGTTCCATCGGCTGGCCGCCGAGCATCCGGTGGTCTGCGAACTGGACCTGGCCTTGATCGGCGCGTTGGGCGGCGGTGAAGTCGAGCACAGCGAGTGCATGGTACGCGGCGGGCATGTCTGTCGCTTCAGGCTGCGTCCGAGTGAAACTCCGGACGTCGCGACTGACGCTGCTCCAGCCGATACCGATCGGCCAGCCTAACGCTTGCGTGACAGCCGTTGCTGCCAGTTTCCGGCGTTGTCGCGCTGGCAGGCTTCTTCAGAATCGAACAGCACATGGGCCGCCACCGGGCTGAGCTGAATCTGCGCCTCACCCAAGGCAATGGCGGTGAATTCGACCATGCGTTCGCCCTGCCCTTTGGCCAGCGCCTGCTCCCTGTTGACCTGGGTATCGAAAACCCAAACCACCTTGAGGCTGGCCGGAAACAGGGCGTAGTCGGCGATATGGGTCAACCACTGAAACCCGACGATTTCCGCTTTGGCCGTCTCGCACGCTTCGGTCAGGGTGGCGACCAGGCGCCGCTCGATGTGCGCCTGATCGCGTTTGCTCAAACCCATGGATTGATCCTTGTCTGGGGCGAAAAAGTCCCATCATACAGACCTGCCGACACCCTTCGTCGGACTCATGGCTTCGCCCGAAAATAGACAGGTGCCCGCCGTGAACCTTGTTCCAAGGCGCCAGTCATAGCCCAGCGCTTTTCCCCTCTTTCTTCGTCGTCATCTCATCAGAGTTGTCCGTCCATGCGCCAAACTGTCGTTGCCTTGCGCTTTTCTTCGCTGTGCCTGTTTTCCCTGCTCCCGGTTTTTGCAAGCCCCGCCCAAGCCGATGGGCAACGGCAACTGGCAGACGCCATCAACGACTATCGCGCCCATCCGCAACGCTGCGACCGGCGGCCGACGCAACGCTTATCCCCCCTGACATTCAAGTCGAACCTGGCCCTGCCCGTTGGCTATGGCGGTGGATTGCGGGACCGATTAAAGGCTTCCGGCTATCAGGCCACCATGGTGCGGTCCATCCGCGTGGTGGGTGCACGGGACGCCGAAGAAGCCTTCGACATGTTCCAGGACGAGCACTGCGCCGCGCTGCTCGACACCCAATACGCCGACATCGGCGTCAGCCGCGCCGGGAGTGAGTGGCAAGTGGTACTCGCCAAGCCGGTACTCGACGGGAAAACCGGCGATCCACGCAGTGCCGCACAGGCGTTGCTGGCGCAGGTCAATGCAGCCCGGGCCAAGCCGCGCCTGTGCGGTCGCCAGCGGTTCGCCGCCGCGCGGCCGCTGTCCTGGAGTACAGCCTTGGGCTCCGCAGCACAAAACCACAGCAAGGATATGGCCTACGGTAACTATTTCGCCCACCAGGACCCCGACGGAGACATGCCCTATGACCGCGCCAAGGCCGCCGGCTACCGTGGCCGGCAGATCGGTGAAAACATCGCCGCCGGACAAGGTTCCCCCAGCAAGGCCATGGCCGGCTGGCTCGCGAGCCCCGGGCACTGCGCCAACCTGATGAACCCGATGTTCACCCAGGTCGGCGCCGCGTACGCCGCCAACGCGCGCAGCGACAACGGTGTTTACTGGACGATGCTGTTTGGCGCGCCTTGAGCCGCCGGCCGGACCCACCTTGCGGGCATTAAAAAGCCCGCACTGAGCGGGCTTCGTGGGTGAATGTAACAAGTAGGTGGCCGGCGCTGGTCTCCGGCTTACAAGGTTTATCAGGCCTCCCACAAAAGAGCCGTAAAACTGTAATGGAACTCTTCTGCTTCACACGGCATAAGGGCTGGATCCCAGCGCGGGGATCTTTCTAACCGTGTACCCTTCGGAACGCGCCCCACGTCTCCTTGCTATCCTTTTGCGCATCAGTCTGCGTCTTCACCTACAGGTTTGAGGATAGCAAAACAGGAGCGATTGCCAACCAGGCTTTTAGACCGATTTCGACCAGCAGAAAACATGGCAGGACGGAAAAATACTATCGGTACGCAAATGACTGTAATGGATGAGTTTCGCCAAGGCAGTTGCCTTTGTGGGAGCGGGCTTACTCGCGAAGGCGGTGTGCCAGACATCATTGATGCTGCCTGACACACCGCTCCCACGCGCCTCACGAAGGCCGGCGCACCACCCTCACCTTGCCGCTATCGCCGCCACCGCAGAACAACCGCTCGCCGCCATCGGACTCGAGCCCCGACACGCCCACGCCTTCGGGCATTGTCAGGCTCTGCAGCACTTTGCCCGATTGCGGATCGATCCGGCGCAGCTCGCTTTCATCGCCTTCCCACGTACCGTGCCACAGCGCACCGTCCACCCAGGTCACGCCGGTGACGAAACGGTTGGACTCGATGGTGCGCAGGATCTTGCCGGTCTCGGGGTCAATCTGGTGAATCTTGCGTTCGCGGTACTGGCCCACCCACAACGTCCCTTCGGCCCAGGTCAGCCCCGAATCGGTGCCTGCGCCGGGGGCAGGAATGGTCGAGAGGATACGGCCGCTGCGGGGGTCGATCTTGTGGATGCGGTCTTCGGCGATCTGGAACAGGTGTTCTCCGTCAAACGCGGTGCCGGCATGGGCAGCGACATCGATTGAGCTCAGCACCTTGCCGCTTTCCGGGTCCAGGGCGTTGATTTTGCTGTTACTTGCGAACCAGACCTTTTCGCCGTCCCAGGTGACGCCGCACACGTGGTCGACATCGGTAAACGGGCCATATTCACGAATGATTTCAGCAGTTGCGTGTTTCATCTGGCATTCCTCGATGGGGGTTGGTGGCGTTCATCCTAGCCACCGGGCAGCGGTGCCGGGAGTAACAAGGTCGTCGCGAATCCCGGCACGGGCGGCGTCATCCAGCGCCGTGCGCGACCACGGCCAAACCACTGCACCTTGCCCTGCTCCGCCAATGTATCGAGCGCCCGTTGCACCGTGCGCTGGCTGGTACCCAGCGCCAGTGCCAGGGCGGAACTGGACCACGACTCGCCATCGGCGAGGCAGGCCAATACCCCGGCAAATTTCTCCTCGACCGGTTGCGCCAGCACCACCACCTCCGTGCACACCGACGATTGCAGGGCATAACCGCGGGCCGTCGCGATGACGTCGGCCAACGGCTTGAGCGCCTTGCGCAGCCTGCCGATTTCCACGCGAAGCCGGGCGCGATGGGATTCATCCGAAAGCTTCAGACGGAATGCCCGGGCGATCAGCACTTCCCGCGCAACATCGACGGGCCAGGCCTCGGCCAACGCACGGGCGAGCACGAACAGGATCGGCCGCGTCGCCAGCGGCACCGACATGCCACAGCCGTGCACAACGTACCGGCAGGCATCCACCACCAGTGACGTTGAACAGAACAACGCTTCAACGTCATCGAGCAACAACGGCCGTGCTTCACCCTGGGCAATCAGGCGTGCCGCTGGGGCATCCAGCAGATGCGCAGCGTGTTCCACCTCAGCCATCAGCGCGGCAATCCCGGTTTGACCGGCAGCCTGCCCGGCCCTGTTCAAAGCCTCCCGCGCTTCGTGCGATTGCAGGCGGCGAATGGCGATCCCCGCCAGCACCAGTTCATGGGTTGCGCGCAAGGCTGGCGGCAACGGGTTGGGGTCGAGTTCAGCCAATAGCTGCTGCGCCTCGTCGAGCTGCCCGATCAGCAGCAAACGGCGGATTTGCAGATAACGCGCATGGGCGGCATTGACCCGGTCACCGTGGTGTTCAAGGGTGACCCGCGCCGTTTCGAGCGCCTTGACCGGCCAGCCGAGCTCCCGGGAAGCCAGGGCAATTTCGGCCTCGGCCACCACACAGCGCGCCCGGGCCAGTACTTCCCTGGGTGCAAAGGCCCGTTGCGCACGCTTGACCAGCGCCCTGGCCCGCAACAGATCGCCCAGTTGCGCCATAGCGATACCGCGCAGGGCCAGTGCCGGTGCGTCGTCGCGCAAGGCCACGCGGTCCAGTGCGCCCAGCGGATTGCCCGCCGCCAGCGCCTGTGCGGCGGCCGCGATCATCGAGTCCATCGAAATCCCGCCACGCTTGTCACTCCCATCATTCGATACCCGGGTTTAGTCTAAATCACGACCTTTCACCAGGAGCGTACAACGATGAACACCCACAAAACCGCGTCCCGGGACCAATGGCTGGCGGCACGCCTGCAACTGCTCGAAGCGGAAAAGGCCCTGACCCGACGCAGCGATGAAGTGGCCAGGCAACGCCAGGCATTGCCTTGGGTTCGCCTCGACAAGGCGTACCGCTTCGATACCGACAACGGCAGCGCCACCCTGGCCGAACTCTTTCAAGGGCGCTCGCAACTGCTGGTCTACCACTTCATGTTCGGCCCCGACTACACGGCCGGCTGCCCTTCCTGCTCAGCCATCGCCGATGGCTTCGACCCCATCGTCGTCCACCTGGCGAACCACGACGTTACCTTGATGGCGATATCCCGCGCGCCGTTGGCGAAACTGCAGGCCTACAAGCGCCGAATGGGTTGGACTTTCCCCTGGGCTTCGGCCGCCGATAGCGACTTCACCGCCGACTTCAACGTTTACTTCACCGAAGCGCAGCAGCGTGAAGGGCTGGTCGAGTACAACTATCAGCGCGGCGGGCATGCCATGGACGCCAGCCAGATCCCGGAACCGGTGAAACAGTTCGCCGCGACCTGTGGCACCGATGCACCGACCTACACCCGCGACAGGCCGGGGTTGAGTACGTTCGTGTTGGAAGACGGCGAGATCTATCACACCTACTCCACCTACGCGCGGGGCCTGGACGGATTGTGGAGCATGTACCAATGGCTCGACCGCGCGCCGAAGGGCCGCAATGAGACCGGGCCCTGGTGGCGCCGGCATGATGAGTACCGGTGAGCGCCAGCGGTATCACTGACCGCCGATGAAGACATCCGCCAGCTTGTCCACCAGCGCCGGCTTGGTCTGCGAGACCCAGCGTCGGGTCGACCATTCCTGCCATTCCTCGGCACGGTCCAGGGTGTAGCGCGGCACAAAGTCGCCAAGGAACCGGCCGAGGTTGTGCAGGGTGACGTCATGGCCGGCGTTGGCCATCTGCTCCAGCAGATCCCTCAGGGCCACTTCGAATTCCGGTGGCCATTGTTCGCCGGCCAACACTTGCTCGACCGTAGAATGGCGATCAAAGCCAAGCGAATTGCACACTGGCATTGGCATATTCCTCGGTAGGCGTTGTGGATGAAGTCAGCCAAAGATGCTGCACAGCTCAATGCTGCGCAACCACTTCACCTGACGGGCCCCGGAATGACGATCGCTTCCCGAGACCAATGAAAGATGCTCGCCGAGCTCCGTCTGCTCGTGGGAATGTTGTCGGTACACCACCAGAACCGCATCGCCCACGTCGGTATTGATCAGTTCGTTCCAACTGAACAACGCGACATAGCCGTCACTGGCACGCGCCACCACATAGGCGCGTTTCCAGCCTTTGGGGTCATCACTCTTCAACCCGGCCTTGAGGACAATTTCCCGCAGCAGCACCCCGCGATAGCCCTTTTTTTGTGCTTTTTGCGCATTGCCCTCGCAGGTATTGCTGGTCAGTCTCACCCAGTCATAGCCCGGCATGGCGTGCAGGTCGGCCACGCTCAGGCACAGCGGGTTCTGCACTTGCCCGACCACCTCCAGTGTCTGCTCAGCCACATTGATGACCGGGCGTGACAACAACACGGGTTTGGCGCCGGGGCGAACAAGGCTTTGCACAGTCGAAAAAATTGAACGCATGGCGATGCTCCTGTCGGGGTTGACCAATCACCTGACGGTCCTGGGCTGCCCACCGGCAAGCCAGGACCGGTCCCGTGCTTAAAGCAGCGGCAGGCTGTAGCTGAGGATCAGGCGGTTTTCATCCAGGTCGCTGCTGGCATTGCCACGCAAGCTGGCGTTACGCCAGGAAATGCCCACCCCCTTGAGTGGACCGCTTTGCAGCGCATAGTCGATCCGCAGGTCGCGCTCCCACTCTTTGCGATCACCGGCGGCGGAGTCGATGTTGTCGCCGCTCAAATAAGTGACCACGGTCTTGAGCCCCGGCACGCCAAGCGCGACGAAGTCATACCCGTACTCGGCCAGCCAGGTGCGCTCGCCGGCGCTGAGGAACTTGCCGATCTGCCGGTCGGTGATCAGGTACGCAGTGGCGCCGTCACCCTGGTTGACGAACGGGAACGCGCTGTCACCGGAGACTTGCTGGTAGCCCGCGCTGAAGGCATGACCACTCAGGCTATAGGTGAACAGGGCACTCCAGGTGTTGTTGTCCACCTCGCCGGCATGGGTGTCGCCCGCTTTCCAGAAACCGCTGCTTTTGTAGCCCAGGGCCCGCCCGGCGGCGTTACCGTTCTTGCCATCGGCGCTGCTGTTGAAATAGCGCAGGTCAGTCTTCAGCGCGCCGGGGCCGATGGCCATTGTGTGGATCAGGCCGAGGAAGTGCTGTTGGTAGAAATCTTCGAGGCTGCCGTAGTAGTACTGGGCGGTCAGGTCCTTGGTGATCTTGTAGTCGCCACCGGCGAAGACAAAGTTGTCCGAGT
Source organism: Pseudomonas grandcourensis (assembly GCF_039909015.1). Lineage (NCBI taxonomy): Bacteria > Pseudomonadati > Pseudomonadota > Gammaproteobacteria > Pseudomonadales > Pseudomonadaceae > Pseudomonas > Pseudomonas grandcourensis. The sequence continues at coordinate 2,704,292 of NZ_CP150919.1, read as the reverse complement.
CGGCCAGCGGCGTGCTGGCCGGAGTGCGGGCGGGACGTGTCGCGCCGGCGATGCGCAGGTCGATATCGTCGGTGGAGCTGCGGGTCTTGGTGCTCTGCAGTTGACCGGCGGTGAGGGTCAGGCCGTTGATTTCGCTTGAGGTGATCTGCCCGCCTTCGAAGGTTTGCGGCAGCAGCCGACCGTCGTTGAAGTTGATCACCGGCAGCTTGGGCTGCAGGGTGCCCAGGCGTGCTTCGGTCTTGGAAATGCGCACTTTGCCGGTCACGCCGCCCTTGGAATACTCATCGACCGCATGGCCGTCGCTGTCTGTGGGAAACAGCGCCCCCGGCGTGCGGTCGATACCGGCCTTACCCACGCGACCGCCGCTGTCCAGTTTCAGCCCCGTCATGGCGATAGCGTCCAGGCCAAAGCCGACGGTGCCCTGGGTGAATCCGGAGATCACATTGAGTTGCAACCCCTGCCCCCACTCCTTGGCCTGGCTGGCGTAGGCGGCATTGCCCACCTTGCCCTGGCTTTCCCGGTTGTCAGAATTGAAATAGAAATTGCGCAGGTTCAGCGAGGCCTTGCTGTCTTCGATAAAACCGGCGGCGATGGCCTGGTGGGTCAAACCACCCAGGGTGATGGCCAGGGCCAGGGGTTGCAGCTTCATTGTGTTTACTCCGGTGCGGGTCTCTTGTTTTTTGGCGTCCAGGGTCCTGATCCCCTCATGACCTGACGTTTTCGCCAATCGCTATATATTTTTGTATATAGCGATTGGCGAAATTTAAGGCCTGCAAGTCTGCAAGCGCCGTCAGTGAAACGTGATTGAGGCTCGGAAAAGATCGAAACAGGTCTGGCGGCCTGCATCTTTCTAGAAGCTGACTTTTAAGTCAATAAATTTAACAAAAGCGTATAGAGCGTTTGATCACGCTTGCTACACGCTCTGTTTGGCCGAAAGAGTCTAGGAATTCCCCTCGATTCATGAGCAATCCGGCAACAGTGTTTATCCCCCCGACCGATTTTTGCGCCCCCTCCAAACGCCTAATATCGGCTCTACCCGAGTGAGCAAACCCAATCAGATGCAACCCGCTCACAAGGCTGAACACCCCTTGCAGGACAACATTCCAAACCACGAGGTGAAGACCATGAAACTGTTGAACATCGCACTCTTTGTTGCCCTCGGCGCCGCTGGCACCCAGGCCTTTGCAGACGACAGCCACTCGACTGCCGCCACCAGCCAAACACCCGTCGAAACCTATACCTATGGCACCAGGCTGGATATCAAACGCGTCATCGAAGTCTCGGAAATCGCCAATGAATGCGGACCGGTCCCGGCGCGCATGACCTATGAAGATTCCCAGGGTCAACGCCGCACCATCGAATATCAAGTCATGGGCAGCGGGTGCTCGAACGGTTGAGCACTGTATGGACGATGGAGGGTCGACACTCCATGGGTACAGCGCCAGCCACATCGCTACACAGATGCACCGACAATTTTTTCATCAGACGCCAGCAACCCCGGAATGGAATGCTTCAGGAATTCCACCCAGGTTTTTATTTTTGCATCCACGAACTTGCGTGACGGGTAGATCGCAAACAGGTTCAGCTCCTCCAGCCGATACCCCGGCAATACCCGCACCAAAGTCCCCGCCCTCAGGCCTTCGACGGCCGAAGCAATCGGTTGAATGCCGATCCCCATCCCGTTCTTGATCGCGAATGTCATGGCGTCGGCCGTGTTGACGTGAAAGGGCGACGCCGGTGTGCTGAACGTTTCTATCCCCTGCGGACCTTCGAATACCCAGTTTTCGACCGGCATGACCGTGTTGACGATTCGCAGGCAATCATGGCCGCCAAGCTCACTCGGCGACGCGGGAGTCCCGCGTTTGCTCAGGTAGGCCGGCGAGGCGCAGAGAATGCTGTAGGTGATGCCCAACCGCTGGGCGACAAACCCGGAATCGGGCAGGTCCCGCGCCAACACAATCGACATGTCATAGCCTTCCTCGAGCAAATCCGGCAGCCGATTGGTCACGGTCAGGTCAAACAGAACCGAAGGATAGGTTTCCCTGTAGCGGGCAATGGCGCCGATCACGTAATGGTTGCCGATGGCCGACATGGCATGGATTTTCAGCCGGCCGGCGGGCATGACCTGAGCGGTGCCCGCCTCTTCGTCGGCCTCGCGCATGTCCTGCAGAATCCGCTCGCAGCGCTGCAAATAGCGCACACCGGCTTCGGTCAGTGCCAGGCGCCGGGTGGTGCGGTTGATCAGCCGCGTTTGCAGCCGGGCCTCCAGGCTGGAAACGGCTTTTGAAACGTTGGTCGTGGTGGTGTCCAACATCGCGGCTGCCGCGGTGAAGCTGCCGCTTTGGGCCACCGCCGCGAAACAGCGCAGGGTCTGGAACACATCCATCGTTTTCACCTCAAGGGATAGGCAAGCAGGACGGCCCCGTGACGGACCGCCCTGGCGTCGGCAACTACTGCTTGCGCGGAATGAACCCGGGGACACCGGTTTCAACCACCGAGTTGAAGCGTATACGGGTTGTGATGTCTTGTTGAATCTCCATCATGGCCCTGTGCGGCAAGGTCGATATATCGATGTTTTCCCGGATATGGCTCGGCGTTGCCGAGGTGGTCAGGAACGCCACCCCACGTTGTACCGACCAGGCCAGTGCCACCTGGGCCGGGGTTTTCTGCAGGCGCCGGGCGATGCCGACAAGCACCGGGTCTGCCAGCACATTCGGTTCCATGCCGTGCCCCAGTGGCGCAAACGCCAGCACGATGATCCCGTGCTCCTTACAGAACTCGAGCAACTCCCACTCCGGTAAATAAGGGTGGGCCTCGACCTGCACCACCGCGGGTTTTATCCGGGCGACGGCGACCAGCGCTTTCAGCGCCTGCAGCGTGATATCGGACACACCGATGGACCTCGCCCGCCCCTCATCCACCAACCGCTCAAGCGCCCGCCACGTCTCGATCAGCGTCACGCCGTCGTCGTAGATGACATTGCCCTGCTCGTCCCGCGGGTCCTGGTTGTCACCGGGTTGAAAGGCAAACGGCGTGTGGATCAGGTAGCAGTCGATGTAGTCCACTTGCAGGCGCTGGCAACTGGCTTCGAACGCGGGCTCGACGCGCTCGGGGCGGTGGTTGGTGTTCCACAGTTTGGTGGTGATGAACAGCTCCTCGCGGCGAATCTTGCCCGCCTTGAGCACTTCCATCAGCGCAACACCCACCTGCGCTTCGTTGCTGTAGCGCTCGGCACAATCGAAGTGGCGGAAACCGGCGGCCAGCGCTTCCTTCACCGCTTCAGTCGTGGTGGCGAGATCACGGAACAAGGTGCCGAATCCAACCGCCGGCATCTCGACCGCCCCATGGTTGAGCAGGAATCCGGTATCGCGCAGTCCGTCGTGAAAGGCTTCATAAGTCATGTGATTACTCCAGGCCGCAGCCGTTATTGATACGAAGGTTTCTGCCCGTCGCCGGACGCCACGCGTTGCTCGAACGCACCGACTGCATTGCCACCCAGGGCAACGAACAGCTGCACGGTGTCGAGGTACTGCGCGGTGTTCACGCGGATCTGTCCCAGCAGCGCCTGCTCAAAGGCACGCTCCGCTTCCAGGACCTGGAGGATGCTGTTCTCGCCTTGTGCAAAGGCTTGCTGGTTCAACTGCAAACTGGATTCGGCCGCGCGCAAGGCATCGGTTTGGGCCTGGTGTTCCTCGGCGTCATGGTTGATCGCCTGCAAGGTGTCGGCGACCTGCCCGAACGAGGTAATGACCGTTTGCTGGTAACCGGCGAGCGTCGCCTTGTAACCGTCGACGGCGGCCTGCTGCTGCGCCTTGAGCGTGCCCCCATCGAAGAGCGGCCCGGCCAACCCCGCAGCGAAACCCCAGAGTGCCGCGCCGCCATTGCCGGAAGCCGCCTGCGCCAGGGACGCCGACAGCGTGACGTGGGGATAGAGGTTGGCCGTCGCCACGCCCACCGCCGCGCTGGCCATGTGCAGTTGCGCCTCGGCTTGCAGCACATCCGGCCGGTCGTGGGCCATCTCCGAAGGCAGACTCACCGGCATGTTCGACGGCAGGGCAAACTCGCTCAAATCGAAGTCGGGAGCGATCCAGTCCGCCGGCCCCGTCCCCGTCAGAATCGACAATGCGTGGCGTGCCGCGTCACGTTGCTGAGCGAGGGGCGGCAACAAGGTGCGGTCCTGGGCGAGACGGGTCTCGGCCAGTGACACATCGATCTGCGTGGTGCTGCCGTTGAGTTGGGCCATGCGCACCAGTTCAAGGTTTTTCGCGTCATTGGCCAGCAGTTTTTCCACGGCCTGTATCTGCGCGTTGGCGGAAGCCACCAGCAGCGCCTGGCTGGCAACGTTGCCGGTCAGGGTCAGGTACGCCGCTTCGTAGCGGTGCCGTTGCAGGTCGGTAAACGCCTGCTGTTGTTCAACCAGCCGCTGGTTGCCGCCGAACACATCAAGGTCGAACCCCACTCGCGGTCCTATCGCGTAGAAATTGGCGATGGCGGGTTCCCTGGCGTTGTGCAGCCGTTGACGACCGGCCACGGCAGCGAAATCGACCTGCGGATACAGCGTACCCTGCGCCGCCGCAACAGAAGAAGCGGCTTGCCGGATCGTCGCATCGGCAGCCACCAGATCCAGGTTGCCGTCGATGGCACGCCGCACCACGCGGTCGAGTTTCGGCGAGCCAAAGGCCGACCACCAGTCGCCATTGACCTTGTTGCCGAGGTCGATGCGAGGGTTATCACCCTGGGCAAGACGCTGCTCGGCCTGTGGGTCATAGTGCTGTGACGCACTCGCCGCCGGCGGTTGATAGTCGGGGCCAACGGTGCAGGCGGTCAGGAAGGCAAGCAGCGACAACCCCGCGAACTTCGTTTGCAGCAGATAGCGGTTGAGGACCAGCGCATAAGCATTCATCAGGCAAACTCCACGAAAACTAATTGGCCGCAACGGGCTTGCGAAGAAACAACACCAGCGGGCTCACCACCAGCATCACCACCATCAGGATCTTGAACTGGTCGATAACGGCGATGAACGCGGCCTGGCCGGTGATCATTTCGTTGAGCCCGTCGAGCACCTGCAAGGGCGCCGAGGTCAGCGAATGCGCAGCGGCGCGGAACGGCGTCAGGTTGCTGACCAGCGCCATGTGCATCGCCTGGGTGTTGTTGAAGAAAAACAGCTGCACGATCGCCACGCCCAGCGTGCTGCCGTAGACCCGGGCCAGATTGAACAGGCCGGTGCCTTCGGGGCGCAGCGTGGGGTCGAGCGTGCTGAACGCGACCTTGCTCACCGCCGGCATCAGGATGCCCAGGCCCACGCCCTGGATCGCACCGGCGACGGCCACGGGCCACTCGTCCATCAGCGGCGAATAGCCGAGCATCAGCCAGTTGGCATAAACCACCACCGCCACGCCTGCCGCCACGAAGGGACGACGGTCGAAACGCTCGGGCAGCCGCCCCATCAGCAGAAAAGCGCCAACCAGGCCCATGCCACGGGGAATCGTCAAGGCACCGGTGGTGTCAGGCGGGTAGCCGAGAATCTCGTCCAGCATCGGCGAGGTCAGGGCCATGGTCGACAACAGCACGAAACCGAGGGCGAAAAAGATCACCGTCGACAACACGAAGTTGCGGTCCTTGAACAGGCGCTTGTTGAGGAAATGCACCTTCGAGGTCAGCACATGCACCACGAACAGGTAGATCCCCAGCGCAGACGCCACGGCCTCCAGCCAGATCTCGGGCGAAGCGAACCAGTCCAGGCGCTCACCCCGGTCGAGCAGCATTTGCAGGCTGATCATGCCGAGGGTGAAGGTGCCGAAACCGAAAAAATCGAACGCCGGCGGTTTCTCGGCCTTCTTCTCGGTCAGCAACAGCGCCGCCACCAGGAAGATAAACGCCGACAGTGGCACGCTGAGGTAGAACATCGGCCGCCAGCCAAAATGCTCGGCGATCCAGCCACCGATACTCGGGCCGCTGACGATGCCGAACAGCACGATGGCGGTCCAGCTCGCGCCAAATTTCCCACGCTTGTCCTGCGGCAAGGTTTCCATGGCGATCGCCATCGACAACGGCGCCAGCACGCCGCTGGCGATGCCTTGAGCGATGCGCGCGCCGACGAATTCCAGTGGCGTCGTCGCCGACGTGGCAAGCAGCAAGCCAAGGACAAACAACGCCAGCGCCGCCTGATACACCCACTTCAAGCCAAAGCGCCCGGCCAGCCAATTCGCGAGCGGCATGCTGATCGCACTCGCGGCCAGGTACGAGGTGAAAATCCAGCCCGCCTGATCGTCGCTCATCGACAGGCTGCCCTGAATCAACCTGAGTGCCGAGTTCGGCAGCGGCAGGTTCGCCGACTGCATATAGGTCGCCAGCAAAGCGGCGAACCTGAGCGAGCGCGCACCCTCCCCACCGGGACTTACCATCGATTGGGTATTCATCAGGAGTTACCTGCGCTCAGCAACGCCTTGAGCGGATGCCACCAGGGGCTTTGAAACCGGGTGTCGATCCGCACCGTGGCGCTGGTCCCGGAGAACAGCGGCAGCGTCGGGTCCACTTCGTCGAGCTCAAGCCGTACCGGCACCCGTTGCGTCACCTTGACCCAGTTGCCGGTGGCATTCTCCGGCGGCAGCAGCGCGAAATCCGACCCGGCCCCCGGGCTCATGCTGGTGACGTGGGCCTTGAACACGCGATCCGGGTAGGTATCGATGCGGATGGTGGCTTCCTGACCCGGACGCATGTGGGTCACGTCGGTCTCGCGGAAGTTGGCCTCGATCCAGATCTCGTGACCGGACAACAAGGCAAAGGCCGGCGCGCCGCTGTTGAGATGGTTGCCCACCTGCAGGTCGTCGACCTTGGCCACGATGCCATCCTGCGGCGCATACACCGTGGTGTACGAAAGGTACAACTGCGCCTCGTCGAGCTGCGCCCTGGCCTCGCGCACCGTCGGGTGACTGTCGGCATCGATGTCCGGATTGCCGTTCAAGGCGACCACGGTGCTGGCGATCTGTTGCTCGATGGACGCGATCCGCTGCCGCGCCACCTTCACGTCGGTGTCGGCGCGTTCGTAGATGGACTTCGACACGAACGCCGAAGCGACCAGGGCCTTCTTGCGGGCAAAATCCTTTTGGTCGAAGTCAGCCGACTCTTTCGCCGATTGCAGTTCCGCCTGTTGCTGGCGGTAGCTGGCCTTGAGCCCGTCGATACGCAGCCGCGCCACGCTCAGTTGTGCTTGCGCGCGGTCGACCGCGATCTGGAACGGCTTCGGGTCGATCCGGAACAACACCTGGCCCTTGCGGACCTGCTGATTGTCCTCGACGGCGATCTCTGCCACTTGCCCGGAGATCCGCGCATTGATCGAGGCCTTCGCCACCCGGGCGTAAGCGTTATCGGTCGAAACATAAGCCTGCCCCGACACAAAGTGGGCATAGCCCAGTGCCGCGAAGAGGATGGGAACACCCACCATCAGCCAGGGACGCAACCTCTGTTGCAGTGGTTTGCTGTTACGCGAGTCAGCCGGGTTTGGGCCAGGGTGCTCGAAGGTCTGCGAAGCGGGGATATCGAACTGTTTGGTCATGATCGAGTTCACCTTTAGCCGGGTAATCGGGTCGGCATCGGCAGCAAGCGCCAGCGGCCCGGAAGTCAATAACTGCTGTAAGGAAGCAAGCCCGTGCGCGGCCGGGAGGATCGCTCCCGGCGCGTCGGTTTCGTCGCCGCAACACTCAGTTCGCGCTCGGCTACCACAAACCCTGGAACAAGGAATTTCTGATTCCTTAATTTTGTGCCATTCTGTAAGAATATCCCTCGACCCACCCTCCCACAAGGATTTTGTACGACATGGCACAAAATAAATCGACAGAGGGCAAAGGCCGCGGCCGCCCTCGGGCCTACGACCCGCAGACAGCGTTGCAGCAGGCACTCGGTGTGTTCTGGAACACCGGCTATTCCGGCGCGTCGCTGGACAGCATCGCCACCGCCGCCGGCATGAATCGCCCCAGCCTCTATGCGGCATTCGGCGACAAGCACGCGCTCTATATCAAAGCGCTGGAGCAGTATTGGGAGTTTGCCGCGGCGTCCATGCACGAGGCGCTGACAGACCTGGACCTGCCGTTGGCCGAGGCCTTGCAGCGTTTCTACGAGGGGCAGTTATCGATTTACTTCTCGGGCGACGGCCAGCCCCGCGGCTGCTTCGCCATCGGCACGGCAACTACTGAAGCCGTCGAGGACCCGCAGATTCGCGAGGTGCTGTCCGACCGGTTGAGCCGGCTGGATGCCGATCTGGAAGTTCGATTGCAAGCGGCGAAAGAGGCCGGCGAGTTGAAAGACAATGCAGATCCGGCCGCCCTGGCCGTGCTCGCCTCGTCCCTGCTGCACAGCATTTCGATACGTGCCCGGGCCGGTAAATCCCGAGCCGACCTGACGGAGCTGGCACGCAATGCAATCAGAGTGATCTGCGGTGAGTGAAAAGCTCGAAGATATCCTCGCCGGGCAATTGGCCGTGATCTTTTGCGGCATCAACCCCGGCATGACGGCCGCCGCCCAGGGGCACCATTTTGCCGGGCGCGGCAATCGTTTCTGGCGCACGCTGCATCTTGCCGGGTTTACCCCAGAGCTTGTGCAACCGGAAAACGATCGGACGATCTTGAGTTATCACTGCGGATTGACCGCGGTGGTGGAACGCCCGACGGCCAGTGCCGATCAGTTGTCCTTGCACGAGTTCACCGCCGCCGCTGCCGACTTCGAACAGAAAATCGCCCGCCATGCGCCGCGTTTCGTGGCGTTCCTGGGCAAGGCGGCGTGGAGCGCGCTGACCGGTCAGCGGGAGATTGCCTGGGGCTTGCAGCCCAAGACGTTCGGCAATGCCTCGGTCTGGGTCCTGCCCAACCCCAGCGGGAGAAATCGAGGGTTCAGCCTCGAGCAACTGGTCACGGCCTACCGTGAACTGCGCCTGGCCGTCGACGCGCAGCAACGGGTGTAATCACGTCGGCGGAATCGTCGCGAGCATACCGATCAGGATGGTCAACAGCAGAAAACCGCCGAGAAAAATCGTCATCTTGGCCATGGGGCCTCCCACACTATGAATTGGCGGTACAGCGGTGCCGAGGGTTGCTGTACCGAAGACTTATTGTGGGCTGGCGACTGCATCCGTTACAGAGGCAGATTGCGTTGAAAAATACGGATCAGATCCGCTTTGAGGCTGTGCTTTCCGGGGTTTTACAGGCCAGAATTTGCGGGCGATATCCACGAAAGGCGTGACGATCAACCCCTGCAGCGTCAGGTAACGCTCGTGATCGTTCTCACCGGTGCCGAAGTGAATGGACTCGGGTCTGGACCGGGTGACGTAGAGCGTGCCGAACATCCAGTCCCACAGTGACAGATTGATGCCGAAGTTCTTGTTGAAGTGTCGCGGTGCGTCGCTGTGATGAATCTGGTGTTGCGCCGGGCTGCTCAGCACCCGCTCCAGCACCGGCCCGAAGGAAAACCAGACGTGGCTGTGACGCAGGTTGGCCGCCAGGGCATTGAAGACGAATACGATGTAGGTCACGCCAAACAAGGTATAGCGGCTGATCTCCCCGCCACAGACGTACCAGAAAACACCGGCAAACGCGCCGACGCAGATGATGTCCGTGAGCTTTTCGACCACTTCTTCCAGAAAGTGCACGCGGCTGGCGGTCGCCGGCACCAGCACGGGCGCCGAATGATGGACCTTGTGGAAGGCCCACAGATACCGCGAATGAAAAGCGCGATGGCCCCAGTAATGGCTGAAGTCCTTGACCAGAAATACCCCCAGCCCATAGAGCAGGGTCAGCGCCAGGTGCTCCTCCACTTGTGTACGTGCGCCCCACAGCTGGGTGAAGAACGCGATGTAGTCTGCTGAACGCAAGACGTACGGATCCACCAGGCCGACGATGGGCAGCACCAGGGCAACCTTGAGGACGGCGAGTACGAAGTAGTAGCGGTAGTCGAGCAGCGCCGAGCGATGCAGGTACACCCGGCGGCCGCCGATGAACTGGCCGAACGAGCGCGCATCGGTCAGACCCCGGGATTTTCGGTGGCGGAACAGGCAATAGGCGACGCCGTAAGACATGCAGAGAAAGGCTAGACCGAGTCTGCCGTTGAAGTCGAAAATGCCCAGGAACTGCCGGGTGACCGGCTCAAACACCCACTGGGATAAATAAAGATGGATTGCGGCAAGAACATCCATACCGGGCTGCCCAACGTAAATGGAAGGGCAATTGTAAATGAGAATGAGTCTTTAGTGTGTTGATTTATGACCGGCTGTCAGCCGCCCAGCGCAATGATCGCAAGGATCAGCACACCCCCCGAGGCGGCCATGATCACCCCACCCTGCCATTGCGTGGCGCCAGCGTATCTGGCGAGCATCCAGCCTGCGATGAACAGCACCACGAGTCCGATCAGGTTGGACAGGCGAATGGCGAGTGCCGTCTGATCGAGCAATATGAACGGCACCACCAGCGGAAATGTCGAGCCCACGACCAACAGGAAAACACCGAGGGCGCCCCTGAAGTCGCTCCAGCCCAGGCCCGCCCTGATCGGCAAGGAGGGCTGATCGAGCAGCCGACGGCGCAACAACTCCAGGCCTTCGCTGCCGGCCGCCGTCGCCAATTGCAACGGCAACACCTGCGCAACGAGCGCCTGACCGGCCGCGGCGTCCGTGCCATTGCGCAAGGCCATGTACAACTTGATCCTGCGCGTGCGCTCGACCAGTGCGCGCAACAGGTACATGACCGCATCGGCCAGTCCCCAGGCGAGATTGCAGCCGAGTGCGGCAATCATCATCGTGCGTTCGGCTGCCTGGTCTGCCGTGGCCACGCTGATGGTGCCGGTGAACGTCATGGCCATCAGCAGGCCGAAGATCACCTCGGTAATGCGCTCGACAGGGTCAAGGACAGGCGCCCTCTCGAACTGACCATTGCTTGGCATGAATTCACCCCGTCGCAGTGTGCTTGCACGATATCGGTCCACGCTTCGGCCAGGCACCGGTTGCCCAGGCTGGATATCCGCATCCCCGTCAAGTGTAGATTGAACGGCTACACTCATGCGCACACGTTATCTGCTTCAAAAGGAGTGGTTCATGCTTGATTACTTCGCCCTGGGCCTGCTCGTTTTTGTCGGGCTTATTCTGTTTTACGGGATCATCCTGCTTCACGACATCCCCTATGAAATTGCCGTCCACCGCAACCACCCTCACCAGGATGCGATCCACGCCACCGGCTGGGTCAGCCTGTTCACCCTGCACGCGCTGTGGCCGTTCCTGTGGATCTGGGCGATGGCCTATCGAGAGGATCGGGGCTGGGGATTCAGTGACGGACATTCACCCAAAAGTCATGTGGTTCACCTCGAACAACAGGTCGCCGAGCTGCAAGGCCGGATCGAGCGCCTGGAGGCAGCGACGGGCACGGCACAGAACCGGGTGCCAACGGACAATCTCGGCGAGGGCATTTGAGCCATGGATCTCTTACTCATTCTGACGTATGCCGCTCTGTGCGTAGCCATCTTCAAGATCTTCCGCATCCCCCTGAACAAATGGACGGTGCCCACGGCGGTGCTGGGCGGGATCGTGATTATCGGCGCGCTGATTTTCACCATGAACTACAACCACCCTTACTCCGAGGTGGCGCGTTCCTATTTCGTATCGGTTCCGGTGATACCCGTGGTCAGCGGCCAAGTGATCGATGTGCCGGTGAAGACCAACCAGCCCCTGGAAAAAGGCGATGTGCTGTTTCGCATCGACCCCGCGCCTTTCGAATACCGGCTCAGATCCCTCAAGGCACAGCTGGTTGCCGCCCAGGCCGATCGCGCGCGGATCACCGAGCTGATCAAGCGTAATTTCAGTACCCAACGGGAACTGGACATGGTGGTCGCGCGCAGTGATGACCTGAAGGCACAACTGGACAGCGCGCAGTACGAACTCGACAACACCACGGTCCGCGCGCCGAGCAAAGGCTTCGTCACCCATGTGTCGCTGCGTCCGGGCATGATGGCGACCAAGTTGCCGCTGCGCCCTTCGATGGTCTTCATTCCCGCCGAAGGGCACTACTTCTCGGCGTGGATGCGCCAGAACAGCCTGTTGCGCCTGACCGAGGGCGACGAGGCCGAGGTCGCATTCGACGGCATTCCCGGCAAGGTGTTCGAAGGCAAGGTCAAGACCGTCGTTTCGGTCATCGCCGAAGGCCAGATTCAACCGTCGGGCACGCTGATCGGCTTCACCGGTTCACCACCGGCCGGCCGGGTCCCGGTGATCATTGAAATCACCGACCCCGACTATGCCCAGTACGCCGGCCAGATGCCGGGCGGCGCCTACGGCCAGGCGGCGTTGTACAGCCAGCATTTCCATCACATCGCGATGATGCGCAAAATCCTTCTGCGCATGGCCGCCTGGATGAACTACATCTTCCCGTTCCACTAACCGGGTAGCATCGGCAACTGACTCAATCCTTGAATTGGGTCAGTTGCCGGTTCAGCGAACCGGACTGATTTCGCAGGCTAAGGAGCGGAGGAAGAAGGCCAGACAGCGGGTCGCACCGTTGTGGTGCTGGAAGAATCGACATGTAGGAGCGTGGCAGCGAGGGTCGGCGCTAAATAATCCAATACAGCAGCAGGCGAGAAGCAATCCAGTGAGACGCCAGGATCACCCCCCATGCCAACAGGGCACACATCAACAGGTAGCCCGCAAGGAACTTGAACATCGCGTCCCTTTCCATGCAACCCTCCCGGCTTTACAGCCAAACAGGGCGTTCAATGCCAACGCGTAACCATTACGACGTCCGTCTCGCCCGTATAGGTTTCGATTGCCAGAATGCTTTGCAGTTCCATAGGCTGGGTAATTGCACAGACTTGCCCACCCATTTGCATTCGACCTGATCCGTCATTTGCATCGGATTTGACCACCACGCTTCGTGACCATAACCGGTAGAGAACGCTCAGACGAAACATTGATCAATGCTGCGCAGAATTTAGTTGTGTTGCATCGACCGGTTGAATCCACAGTCGATTTTTGCCCTTCGCCATAGGCAGTAATCGGCCAAAAGCGGTCTTTCACGACGGCCATTTAAGACGTGCGGACGACCCATCAATGCCAGAGCTCACGATTGTTCCAGTAAGGTAAACCACCTATTGATAGTGCACCCAAAAATGTTTTGGTCACTTCAACATCACGAGTACCCGGAAATATCAGCTTACGCCTCCGTTTACATCCGGTGATGTTCCAGCAAGAAGTCCACGAACAATCGCACCCGCGCCGGCATTGCCGCCCCGCCGACGAACACCGCATGAATCGGTTCCTGGTCCCCGGGGTTCCAGGCTTCCAACAGCGGAATCAGGTCGCCTCGCTGCAGATCCTCGCTCACGCTGAACTCACCGATACGTGCAATGCCGGCACCTACTCGTGCGAGTTGTGCCAGCGCTTCACCACTGCTGCATTCGATGTTGCCGCTGACCTTTAGGGAAAACTCTTTTCCATCGCGGATGAACGGCCAGTTGGGTTCGGCACGCCGGAAGTTGAAGCGCAGGCAGTTGTGCTGTAGCAGGTCTTCCGGTTCCTGGGGGATGCCGTGGCGCTGCAGATACTCGGGCGATGCCACCACTACCTGGCCGGTGTCGCCGATCCTGCGCGCGGTCAGCGGGCTGTCGGGCAGATGGCCAAAGCGGACCGCGACGTCGGCCTGCCCGCCGAGAATGTCGACCACTTCGTCGCCGAGGGTGAGGTCGACGACGATGTTCGGGTAACGGGCGCTGAATGCTGCGACCAAGGGAACGATGGCCAGCCGCCCATGGCCAAGGGCGGCACTGACCCGCAATCGCCCCCTGGGTACGCCCTGGTCGGCGATGGCTTCTTCGACCTCGTCCATGTCGGCCAGGATACGCCGGGCGCCGCGCAGGAACGCTTCGCCCTCGGCAGTGAAGGTGATCGCTCGGGTGGTGCGCAACAGCAGGCGGGTGCCAAGACGTTGCTCGGTACGCGCGATGATCCGACTGACTGCCGAGGGTGTCAGGCCCAGTGCACGCGCGGCGGCCGACAGGCTGCCTTCCTGCGCCACGGTGGTGAACACGCTCATTTCACCTGACCTGCCGTTGAAATCCACTTGTGCCTCCTGCGCAAAGGTGATTGCCAAAAATGCTATCTACCGCCTGAAAAGACTGGATCGTAGCATTAGCGGCATAGATAAGGAGCCTTCCATGCGTATCAACCCACCACTTGTCGCGCTCGCCATCGGTGCCTTTGGCATCGGCGTAACAGAATTCGCCCCCATGGGCATGTTGCCGGGTATCGCTGCGGATCTGGGCGTTTCCATTCCCGCCGCCGGTTTGCTGGTCAGTGCTTATGCGCTGGGCGTATTGCTCGGCGCACCGCTGATGACCCTGACCACCGGCAGGATTCCCCGGCGCTATCTGCTGATCGGGCTTATGGCGATTTTCACCCTGGGTAATCTGATGTCAGCCCTGGCCACCGATTACTACAGCCTCATGGTCGCCAGGGTGGTGACCTCACTGAACCATGGTGCATTTTTTGGCGTTGGCTCCATCGTCGCCGCCAGCGTGGTCGCCCCGGAGAAACGTGCCGGGGCGGTTGCGGCGATGTTCATGGGCCTGACCCTGGCGACCATCGGCGGTGTGCCGCTGGCCGCCTGGTTTGGTGAACTGTTCGGTTGGCGCACCGCTTTCTGGGGAATTACCGGCCTCGGCGTGGTGACCATGGCCGCGTTGTGGTTCGCCCTGCCTAACCTGAAGACGCCGCAAAGCGTCGGTGTAATGGCCGAAATTCGGGTACTGGGGCGTGGTCCGGTGCTGGGCGCGTTGGCCCTGACCGTAGTCGGATCGAGTGCAATGTTTACCGTCTTCACCTACATCGCGCCGATCCTCAGCAGCGAGACCAATAGTTCCACCGCCTACATCACCGCCATGCTGGTGCTTTTTGGTGTGGGGTTGACGCTGGGCAATATGTGGGGCGGCAAGGCCGCCGACCGCTCGATAGATCGCACCTTGATCGTCTCGCTAAGCGTTCTGATTCTCGTCTTGCTGGCGTTCACCCTGCTGATGCGTTGGACGGTGCCGGCTGCTCTGGCCATCCTGATATGGGGTATCGCCAGTTTCGCCCTGGTGCCGCCGCTACAGATGCGCGTCATGGAAGCAGCGAAGGACGCGCCCAATCTTGCCTCTGCGGTGAACATTGGCGCCTTCAATTTTGGCAACGCGATTGGCGCAGCGTTGGGCGGAGCGGTGATCAACGCTGGTCTGGGTTATCCGGCGATTTCCCTGGCCGGAGCGGCGATGGCTGCTCTGGGGCTGCTGATGGTGTTGGCTTATGCCTGGCGTTCCAGAACGATTGAAGCAGCAGTGGTGTGACGAAGATGGGGGGGAGTGGTTCGTTACCATCGATGAGTGGCGGCAAGTAGTAGAATTGCTGCCCTTGGCGAGGGGCGGCAATCGGTCAATTTTAGCCATTGCTGACCGGCAGCTTTGGGTCGACTTCTGCCCTTCGTGACAGGCAGAAAACGATCCGTTGGTGGCGCTCACCTTTAGCGACAACCACGGCCCCCAAGGGCGACTAGATATGGGCATGCTCAGTTAGAAAGCCCAATCAACAGATCACACGTATCGCTCAACTCTTTGATCACAGTGCCGGACAGGCCAGGCGCGGCAATCAGCCAGGATCTCGAAGCCATGGCCGATTACCTGCACAGCCTGGCCACGCGCTTTAGCCGATAGCCTCAGGATCGCTCTTGCTGCAAGGGTAACGGAACGTAAACGCGAACGAGGGTGTCAGCTGTTTAAACACCCCCTGTTTCTTCCCTCAATCCAAATGAAGCGGTGAAGTCATGAACAATATTATTTACCTCGTTGGCGCCGTCGTGATCGTCCTGTTTATCCTGTCGTTTGTCGGCATTGTCTGATTCAGCCAGCCGTGGTCAAAACAGATTGAGAGGGGGCGTTTGCCAGGAGCACCCTCTCAAACGGCTGCGGGGGACTGAAGCGCGAAAAAAGCCGAGTTGAGGCAGACGCTTGTCTTGCGACTGACCGCTTCGGGCCGGCTTCTGCCTTTGGCAAACGGCAGCTACTGGCCGAGGCTGTGTAAAAACGGTTTAGAGCAGGTTTGACAGTCAGAACCGGAACGAAAGTCGCGTTCCTACGCAAATTTCAGGTCCGCTGATTCACCAATCTTTGGCAGATTTTACGTAGCGACGCAGACATCAAAACAGTGTCCGCGTTTTTACACAGCCAGGGCCGTTCTCTGCCGATCATGGTGACAAAGCGTGCTGGTCAAATCCGATGCAATTGGTGGTCAGGTCGCGTGCAAACGGGTGGTCAATTCGATGCAATTGCACACATAGGCAAACAGATCGGGAAAAATGACCTGCCCCCTGTCCGGAGGCAGGCCGCTCTGGCGCTCCCGTCACTTCAGATACCACCCCCAGGGTTTGCCGTTGTATCGGGTGATCTGCTTGGTTTCCAGGTAGCTGTTGTAGCCCCACTCACCCAGTTCGCGACCAATGCCGCTTTGCTTGTAGCCACCCCAGGGTGCCTCGACGAAGGTCGGTTGCGAGCAGTTGACCCACACGATGCCCGCGCGAAAACCGCGAGCGACCCGTTCGCAGCGCGGGATATCCCGGGACATGACGGCCGCCGCCAACCCGAACGGCGAGTCATTGGCCAGGCGGATCGCCTCGGCTTCGGTGTCGAAGGTGCGCAGGCACACCACCGGGCCGAAAATCTCCTCGCGCCACACGGCGCTGTCCTCGGGGACATCGGCGAAAATCGCCGGCGTCAGGTAATAACCCTTTTCCAGATGACCCGGCCGCACACCGCCCGAAACCAGCCGCGCCCCCTCTTGCTGACCGGCTGCAATGGCCGCCAGCACCTTGTCCAGTTGCCCCTGGCTGACCAGCGGCCCGAGCTTCACCCCTTCCTCGAAGCCCTGGCCAATCTGAATCTGCTCGGTAGCCGCAATCAGGCGTTCCAGCAGTGCCGGGTACAACCCGCGTTCCACCAGCACCCGCGAAGTGGCTGAACAGACCTGGCCCTGGTTCCAGAAGATCCCGAACAGAATCCACTCCACCGCCGCTTCCAGATCACTGTCGGCGAAGATCACGAAAGGTGATTTGCCGCCCAGTTCCAGGCTGATGTTTTTGATCTCGCCGGCGGCGGCCTGCATGATCTTGCGTCCGGTCGGCACGCTGCCGGTGAAGGCGATCTTGTCGACCTGCGGGTGTTCGGCCAACGGCGCTCCCGCCTCGCGCCCCAGGCCGGTGACCACATTCAGCACCCCGGCCGGCAACCCGGCCTTGTCGGCGATGCCGGCCAGTTCAAGGGCGGTCAGCGGAGTCAGTTCGGAAGGCTTGAGTACCAGGGTGCAACCCGCCGCGAGTGCCGGGGCGACTTTCCACGCGGCCATCAGCATCGGGAAATTCCACGGGATGATCGCCGCGACCACACCCACCGGTTCCTTGATCACCGACGAGGTGAAGCGCGTATCCGGCAACTCGATCGACTGCTCATTGTCTTGGTCCGACTGCTCGGCAAGTCCCGCATAGAAGTCGAAGCACCCGGCAGTATCGGCAATGTCCCACAACGCTTCCGGTAGCGGTTTACCGTTATCGCGCACTTCGATGGCGGCCAGTTCGTCCTGGCGAGCGCGGATGCCCTCGGCGATGTTCCTCAGCACTTGCGCCCGCCGTTTGCCGGACCAGCGTGGCCAGTCACCTTCGTCAAACGCCCTGCGCGCCGCCGTCACGGCCAGCTCGATGTCCTCTGCGGTCGCCGAGGCAACCCGCGCCAGCACCGACTCGTCACTCGGATCGAGGGTTTCAAAAACACCGCGCTGGACGGGGGAGACCCACTCACCGCCGATGTACAACCGTTGATAGTCACCCATGGGACACTCCTTGATCCTGCGGTTTCGACGCTGCTGGTACAGCTGCTCGGCGACCTGCAGTTGCTCGCGGTCATTGACCCCGAGCACGTCGATTTCATCCACTTCCACGGCCGTCACCGTTAGCCCCGCTTCATTGGCCACCGCCACCGCGTCGGTGAGGTAGTACTCACCCTGGGCGTTGCGGTTGCCGATACGTTCCAGCAGCCACAGGCAGGTGTCGGCGCGCAGGCCCATGACGCCGCCGTTGCAGAAGTTGATGTCCAGTTCCTGCGGGCTGGCGTCTTTGGCTTCGCGGATGGCCCGCAAACGACCGTCCTTCACCAGCAATCGCCCATAGGGGCCCGGTTGCTGGGTATGGAAACCCGCCACCGCCACCGCTGCGCCGTCTATCAGCGCCCGACGCAAACGGTTCAAGGTCTGCGGGGTGATCAACGGCGAATCGCCAAACAGCACCAACACACAACCCTGCTCGTGAGCCTCCAGTGCAGGCCGGGCCGTCAGCAACGCATGGGCAGTGCCCAGTTGTTCGTGCTGGGTAAACACCTGCGCCGTCGGTGCCACCTGTTGCAGATACCCGGCCACCTGCCCGCCGCCGGCGCCCACCACCACCGCCCGTTGCTCGATGCCCGCCGCCTCCACCGCCGCCAGCACATGGCCGAGCAGCGGCTGGTTGCCCACCGGGTGCAAGACCTTGGGCAGCGGCGAACGCATGCGCGTGCCCTGCCCGGCTGCGAGAATCACCGCCAGGGTCGGCCAGCCAATGTTGTCGCTCATCGCGATCCTCCTGTGTGCATCCCGGCTTCAGGCCGGATCGCGATAGAACACGTCGTCGGCGTAGGGATACCACCAGTCCTGAATCTTCGGCTGGTGGTCGATGATGACCATTTTCGAGCGACGGAACGCTTCCAGCCCCTGACGCCCGAGTTCGCGTCCAAGACCGGACATCTTCCAGCCACCGAACGGCAGCGCATCGTTGTCGATCAGCGGATTGTTGACCCAGACCATCCCCGCCTCCAGACGCTCGGCGGCTTCCATGGCTTCGGCCAAGTCGGTGGAAAACAGCGAGGCGCCAAGGCCGAACGGCGAGTCGTTGGCCAAGCGCACCGCCTCATCGAAATCGCTGACCCGGCAGATCGCCGCCACCGGGCCGAAGCACTCTTCCTGCACAATCGCCATGTCGCCGGTCACGCCGGTGAGGATGGTCGGCTCATAGAACCAGCCGATGCTGTGCTCGGGTGGAATCCGTCCGCCGCAGATCACTTTCGCGCCCTTGGCCACGGCGTCATCGACCAGGCGCATGACCTTGTTGCGCGCCGCCTCGCTGACCATCGGCCCGATCTCCGAGCGTTCCAGGCCATGGCCGATGCGCAACGCACGGGTACGCTCGGCGAACCTGGCGACAAATTCGTCATGGATCTCGTCAACCACATACAAACGCTCGGCCGACGTGCAGATTTGCCCGCTCAAGTGAAACGCAGCCGTCACCGCACCCGCCGCCGCCACTTCCAGCGGCGCATGTCGGGAGATGATCAACGGATCGCTGCCACCGGCCTCGATCACACATGGTTTCATCCGCTCGGCACAGGCCACGGCCACCGCCTTGCCCGCCGCCACACTGCCGGTGAACGCCACTGCGTGGGTCTGCGCCGATTGCACAAGCAACTGCGCGGTGACCGCATCGCCCGGCACACAAGACACCAGCCCCGACAGCAATGCGGTGAAATGCTCCATGAACTTGAGGGTGCACAGGGTCGTGGCTTCCGCCGGCTTGATGATGCAGGCATTGCCCGCCGCCAGCGACGCGGCGACCGTCCAGCACATCAGCAGGATCGGAAAGTTGAACGGCATGATGTGCACGCTGACGCCGTACGGCTCGTAACGTACATGCTGGAACGAGCCGATCTGCGTGGTGCCGGCGACCTTGCCGGCATCGTCCCGGGCCATTTCCGCGTAGTAGCGAAAGATCGGCGCGCAGTTGGCCAGCTCGCCCATGGCTTCGGGAAACGGCTTGCCCATTTCCAGGGTCATCAGGCGGGCGACTTCACGGTTGCAGGCCACATTCTGCTCGATGGCATTGGCCAGTTGATGCAGGCGCGCGGCGCGGCTTTTGGCATCCACTACGCGCCATTGTTTTTGCGCGGCGGTGGCGGCATCGGTGGCGGCTTGCACATCGGCTTCGCCACACACGCCGACTTGCCCGACCGCTTGCAGGGTCGCCGGGTCGAGCACTTCGCGCACCCGGCCATCGGTCAGCGGCAGGAACTCGGAATTGATGAAACGCAATGCGGTGTCAGTGTTGAACGTGGCCATGGGATGATCCTTGAACCAATCGATAAGGGGTTTCACGTAACGTCGCCAGGGTCTCGGCGGGCAATTCTTCACGCCAGCCCGGCACCTGCCGGTCGAGCCACTGACGCAGCGGCGCAAAGGCCTCGGCGTCCAGGGCGCGGACAAACAACCCGAGAGTGCGCGGCAGGTGCGCCAGGTAACCGTGCTTGCCGTCACGGCCGGCCAAGCGCACGAAAATCCCCAGCACCTTGGCGTGACGCTGGGCGGCCAGGCGTCGGTAGTCTTCGAGAAAACCCGGCGCATCCAGCTCCGGGCGCTGCAACAGGTAATGGCTGATCAGTGCCTTGCGCAGCGCTTCGGGCACATCGCGCCGGGCGTCTTCGAGCAGCGACATCAGGTCATAGGCCGCCGCCCCGACCATGGCGTCCTGGAAATCCAGCAAGCCGCAGGCCGCCACGCCTTCACGGCCTTGCAGCAGCATCAGGTTGTCGACATGAAAGTCGCGCAGCACCAGGGTTTCGCGGCGTTTTGCGACATCGCGGCAGGCGTCGGCGAACAACGCCAGATACTCATCGCGCACGTTCTGCGCCGCGTCCTTGCCGATCAGCAGCGGCACGTACCAGTCGATAAACAGCGCGTACTCGTCCGCCAGTCGCTGCCCGTCGTAAGGCGCCAGTTCCGTGGCTGGCGCTGCGCGATGCAACGCCACCAGCGTATCGACCGCCAGGTGATACAACGCCGACTCCGAATGCCCGGCCAGCAGCAGCCGGGTGTAGGTGTCGTGGCCGAAATCCTCGATCAACGCCAGCCCCGCCGCCTCGTCCACTTCCAGCAAGGCCGGCGCAGACAGGCCCAGTCCCTGCAACTGCCGGGCGATCCGCACGAACGGGCCGATGGGCTCACTGTCGGGGGGCGAATCCATCAGCAACAGGCCCGCGCCCTCCAGGCGGAAATAACGACGGGTCGAAGCATCCGCCGGCAAGGCGACCAGCAAGGCCCCGGCGAAACCGGCGCGGGCCAGAAAGGCGGCGCGCTGGTCCTCACGGGTTGGCAATGACGCCAGTGCATCTGTCATGGCAGTCACCGGATCATGTAGACCTTTTTGATGGTCTCGTGGACGGTGCACACACCCTTCCAGTCCTTGCCGAAGAAGGCGGCGGTGTCCGGCTTGATCTCGATCACCTCGCCGGACTCGTGGACGTAAGTGCAGCGACCTTCGAGAAAGTGACAGAACTCGTCGCTGGTCACATGGCAGAACCACTTGCCCGGGGTGCAGATCCAGATACCGCATTCGGACTGGCCTTCGGGGCCTTTGTGCAGCACCACGCCGGAAACACGGGATTCACCTTCGAGCATGGTCGGGATCACGCCCCAATCCTTGACGTCGGTGATGCTCAGCGGGTCGTACAGAAACGGGGTAGTCATGTGTTGCTCTCCAAAAAGTCAGGCTCAAGCCAGCATGTAAACGTTGCGCAGGGTCTCCCGGACGTGGCATTCACCGGTCCAGCCGGCCGGGAACAGCACCAGGGTGTTGGGGCGCACTTCGATCACTTCGCCGTTGTCGTTACGGTAAGTGGCGAGTCCCGCGAGGAAATGGCACAGCTCGTCCCGGGGAATCGACAGCCGCCAGCGCCCGGGGGTGCACACCCACAATCCGCTTTCCGGGCTGTTGTTCGGGCCCTTGAACAGCAAGCGGCCGCTGGAATGCGAGACGCCTTCGACGGCATCGCTCTGCACGCCCCAGTCCACCAGGTCGGTGCGGCTGCTGACGCCTTCGAGGTACGGCGTGATACCCGCCGTGGTGGATGAATCAGGCATCGTTAAGCACCTTGTCGAGAATCGCGGCCGCGTCTTGCGGCCCCTTGCGGGATTGCATCTGCGCGCTGGTGCGCTGCAGGCGTTGGCGCATCGCCTCGTCGTTGAGGCACGCGTGGAGTTTTTCCGCGAACTGTTCTTCGCTCCACTCATAGCGGTCGAGCTTGAAGCCGTGGCCGCTTTCTTCGGCGCGCATGGCGTTGTCGTGGCCGTCCCAGACGTAGGACATGACGATCGCCGGTTTGCCGAAGAACAGGCACTCGGTGAAGCTGTTGTTGCCGCCGTGGTGGATCACCGCGTCGACCTGGGCAATCACCGACGGCTGCGGGAACCAGTTGGAAATCTGCACGTTGTCCGGCAGGTCCGGGTATTCGTCGAGGTGCTCGCCGACGTTGAACAGCGCCCGGTACGGCAGCTTGCCCACCGCCTCGATCAGGCGCTTGAGCAGCTCGACATCGCCGGAACCGAGGCTGCCGAAACTGGCGTACAGCAGCGGCTTGTCGTTGTTCGCTCGAAACTGGGGAACCTCGTAGGCCGTGTCGTGGCGCACGCAACCCTGCAGGTAATGGAAGCGCTCGGCCGGCAGCGGATGGCGGCGGTCGAACTTGACCGCATCCGGGTACAGCAACAGGTTCATGAACGGCGAGGCTTCAAAGAAGGTGCCCAGCGGATACGGCTGCTCGCCATGGGCCTTCAGGAACTGGTTGAAGTCGTCGTGGATCGGCCCGACCACTTCCTCGAAACGCTGGCGGAATTGCGCGTGGCCGGCCTTGTCGTCGATGCTCATGCCCGACAGGTGCGGCGGGATATCCGGGTCTTCGATCTCGTTTTCCGAGCAGGAAATGATCCGCACCCACGGCTTGCCGTACTGCTTGATCGCCGGGAACAGGATCACGTTGTCGACGCAGATCAGGTCGGGCTTGACCTTGTCCAGCACCGCCGGCAGGTCCTTTTGCGCCCACTTGGCGGTTTCGACAATGGCGGCCCAGCATTCCTTGACGTAGTTGTCGATCTGGTCGAGCGGCGACTTGCGGAAGTTCGGAATGTGGCCGTTGATGAAATCCACCCAGTAGCGGGCCATCTCTTCGGCCGGCATCGGCGCCGACATGTTGACCATGTGCTCTTCAAAACCATAACCGGCGTAGACACCGCTCATGCCCGGGTCGGTGAGGAACACCGCTTTGTGCCCCAGGGCTTCACAGGCCTGGGCGATACCCACTGAGTTCAGGGCCGGGCCGTAGGCGGCTTCGGGGAAGAATGCGATCACTTTCTGTTTCATCGAGTGCTGCTCCTGCCTGGTCTTTTTATTGTTCAGCGCGTCAATACGCGGGCATGCCGGGCCTGCCAGCCCAGCCGGATGGTCGTGTCGATTGCAAAATGGGCGAATTCAAACTGTGAGGACGGCACGCGCACGATCAGCGGTTTGTCGCTGAGGGGGGTCTGCACGTGCAGGTTGGTGTCGAGGCCGTGGTAGGCGACTTCGACGATCTTGCCGCTGACCTGATTGGCGCAATCGCCGCCCTGCTCCGTCAGAACTTGCAGGCGTTCGGGGCGGACCACCACGGCGACGGCTTGGCCGGTCACCAGCGGCGCGTCAGTTTCAACGCTCAGCTCCTGGCCGTTGACCCGCACCGAGTGCTGGCCCGAGCGCACGCCTTCGAACAGGTTGCTGACGCCGATGAAGTTGGCGACAAAACGGCTGTTGGGGTTTTCGTAGAGCTCGGTCGGGCTGCCGCACTGGCACACCTTGCCGCCATCGAGCACCGCCATGCGGTCGGACATCACCAGGGCTTCTTCCTGGTCGTGGGTGACGATGATGAAGGTGATGCCGCTCTCGTGTTGCAGGCGCTTGAGTTCCAGCTGCATCTTTTCCCGCAGCTTCTTGTCGAGGGCACCCAAAGGTTCGTCGAGCAACAGCACCCGCGGACGTTTGACCAGCGCCCGGGCCAAAGCCACCCGCTGACGCTGGCCACCGGAAAGCTGATCGGGCTTGCGCTCGGCCAGCTCACCCAGTTGCGCGGTGCTCAGCACTTCATCGACCCGGCGACGGATTTCGCTTTCCGGCAGGCGTTCCATTTCCAGGCCGTAGGCGATGTTCTTGCGCACGGTCATGTTGGGAAACAGCGCGTAGGACTGGAACATCAGGTTCAGCGGACGCTTGTTCGCCGGCAGCGGCGAGATGTCATTGCCGTCCAGGTAGATGCAGCCACCGCTGGGGGTCTCGAAACCGGCGAGCATGCGCAGCAGCGTGGTCTTGCCGCAACCGGACGGCCCGAGCAGCGCGAAGAACTCGTTCTCGCGGATGCTCAACGACACCTCGTTGACCGCCAGACCGTTGCCATAAGACTTGCTGACCTTATCCAGGATCAGTACCGCGGAAGAGTTATTCATGGGTGCGAGGAGCCTTGTTGAGACGCTGCGAAGCCAGCAGCGCGGTGATGCTGACCAGCATCACCAGCGTCGCCAGAGCGTTGATTTCCGGGGTGACGCCGAAGCGGATCATGGCGTAGATCTGCATGGGCAACGTGGTCGAAGCCTGGCCGGAGCCTGAGTTGAAAAAGGCGATGATGAATTCGTCCACCGACAGGGTGAACGAGAGCAAACCGCCCGCCAGCACACCGGGAAAGATCACCGGCAACAGCACCCGGCGGAAGGTGGTGAACCAGCTCGCACCGAGGTCGATCGAGGCTTCGAGGATCGAATAGTCGAAGTGCTTGAGCCGCGTGCGCACCACCGCGCAGACGAAGGCGATGTTGAACACCGCGTGGCTGATGATGATCGAGTGCAGGCCCAGGCCGACCTTGAGCAGGTTGAAGAAGCTGAGCAGCGCAATCGCCAGCACGATGTCGGGGATGATCATCGGCGCCATCAGCAAGGTATCGACCACCTGGCCCTTGTCGTTGCCCTTGCGGCGCAACTCGATGCCCAGCGCCAGGAACGTCCCGAACACGCAGGCAATGAAGGTCGCCGACAAGGCAACGATCAGGGTGTTGAGCGCCGCCGACAGAATCGCCGTGTTGTGCGCCAGTGCCGCGTACCACTTCAGCGATACGCCGCCCCAGGCGGTGGGCAATCCGGACTTATTGAACGACAGCAGGATCAACACCAGGATCGGTATATAAAGGAAGGCGTACACCAGCCCCAGGTGCGAACCCAGCACGGTGCCGCTGACAGAACGAGACTGACTCATGAGCGCGCCCCTTCTGCACGACGGGCCACCAGTGCCTGGATGAACAGCAGGATCAACATGATCGCGATCAGGAAGAAGCTCAGCGCCGCACCGAACGGCCAGTCGCGCGCCGTGAGGAATTGCGAATAGATCAGGTTGCCGACCATCTGCACCTGCTTGCCGCCCAGCAGGTCGGCAGTGATGAAGTTGCCGATGCTCAGCACGAAGACAAACACCGCGCCCGCCGCGATACCCGGCACGCTCAGCGGCAGGATGATCCGGCGGAAGGTCATCCAGCCCGAGGCGCCGAGGTCTTTCGAGGCGTCCCACAGTTCGTTGTTGATCCGCGACAGCGACGAGAAAATCGCGAGGATCACAAAGGGGATGTAGTTGTAGACCAGCCCCAGCACCACGGACGATTCGGTGTACAGCAAGCTGATGGGTTCGCCGCTGTAGCCGAACAATTGCAGCAGGCGGTTGATCAGGCCTTCGCGGTTGAGCAGGACGATCCAGGCGTAGGTGCGGATCAGGTAGTTGCTCCAGAACGGCAGCATCACCAGGAACAGATACACCGCCTGACGCCGCCGTGGCGCCCGGGCAATCGCATAGGCTGCCGGGTAGCCGATCAACACCGCAAACACCGTGGCCAGCCCGGCGATCTTCGCCGACTTGAGCAGGATGCCCAGGTACAGCGGATCGAACGCGCGCTGGTAGTTTTCCCAGGTGAACAACCAGTCGATGCCGCCATAGGCGCCACGTTCGACGAAGCTGTAGACCAGCACCAGCAGGCACGGAATCACCAGGAACATCAGCAGCCAGCCGAAGCCGGGCGCAAGAAGCCAGGCCGACAGACGCCTGTCAGCATGCAAAGCACTCATTAACCCTATCCTCCCGCCTCAGGACAGAGGCGGCTTGCGAGCGTGGCGAGGCATGCAGGGCATGCCTCGGATCGACGTGGCGTTAGTTCTGCGCCGCCATGATTTCGGTGACGGCGCGGGTGTAGGCCTTTTGCGTGGTGCCGCCCAGGTCGCGCAATTGCTCCATTTTCAGCAGCTCGGCGGGGGCGATGGTCAGGTTGGGGTATTGCTTGAGCAGGTCCGCGGACAACCCGGCCATGGCCGCCTGGTTGGGAACTTTGTAGAGGATGTTTTCAGCGACCCAGGCGTGGTTTTCCTTGGCCAGCATGAAGTTGATGAACTTGAAGGCTTCGTCCTGGTGCTTGGAGCTCTTGAGCACCACCATGGTGTCCACCCACAGGTCGGAACCCTCCTTGGGCACCACGAACTTGATCGCCGCGTTGGCCTGGGTGCCGTAGTTGCACCAGCCGTCCCACGCATGCGCCATCAGCGATTCGCCGGAGGCCAGCTTGGAATAGAAGGTGGTGTCGTCGAAGGAGAGAATGCGTTTTTTGGTGGCGATCAGTTGGTCGCGAACGGCGGCGATTTGCGCGGGGTCGCTGTCGTTGACCGACCAGCCCTTGGCGAGGAACCCGGCGCCGAGCATCCAGCGGTCGGTGGCGAGCATCGTTACCTTGCCCTTGAGGGCATCGCTCGGGTTGAGCAGTTCGTTCCAGCTCTGTGGCGCCGGCGCCACCTTGTCGGAGCGGTAGCAGATGCCGGTGGTGCCCCAGGTGTAAGGCACGGAGAACCGGTTGCCCTGGTCATACTCCAGGTGCGTGGCTTCGGGGTAGAGGTTTTTCAGGTTGGGGACCTTGACCGGATCGATGTCCGCCAGCAGCCCCTGTTTGTGCAGGACTTCGGCGAAAGGCGAGGAGACGAACACCACGTCGTACCCTTCACCACCGGACGCCATCAGCTTGCCCATGATTTCTTCGTTGGTGGCGTGCAGCGCCTTGTCGACGTCCACACCGCTGGAAGCCTTGAACTTCTCCAGCGCATCCGGGGCCATGTAGCCGTCCCAGATGGAAATCACCATGTCTTTCGCACTTGCAGCCTGTGAAGCGATCGCCAGGGAAACGGCCAATCCCACGCACAGAAGATCATTCAGCTTGCTCATAAATACTCACCCGACGATTGTTTATTGTTGTGTTCGAAGGCAGTACGGCAAAACGAGAAACGATTGCTGGTGTTTTTTTTCAGAAATTAGGACCAGTATCAAAAGATGTCAACGCATTTTTTTCCAGCCTGACGCTTCGCCGGCGCATGACATAAGATGGGCAACTGAGTCCCACAGCGGATCACAACGAGAAAAGACGCTTGAGCACGACAGCCGAAAAAAAACCGCGCACCAATCACCTGGAACTGGCCCGGCGCATCCTCGACCACACCCAGGAAAGCGGCCTGGTGGCCGGCGACCCGGTGGCCGAACAGGCCCTGGCCCGCACGTTCCAGGTCTCGCGCACGCTGATTCGCGGCGCGCTGAAAGTGCTGCTCGAAGAAAACCTGCTGAGCCACGAAGCCGGCAAGGGCTACCGATTGTTGGCCTCGCCGACGGGCCAGGCATTCAACGCTGCCTTGCCGCAAGCCGAGGAAGAAGAACTGGCCGCCTCGGTACTGCGCGACCGTATGGCCGGGCGCCTGGGCGACAGCATCAGCATCAGCGAGCTGATGCGTCGCTACGACATCGGCCGGCCAGCGGCACAAAAGGCCTTGCAGCAATTGAGCGAAAACCAGGCCATCGAGCGCGGCCCCGGCCAGTCCTGGCTGTTTCGCCCGTCGCTGAACAGCCTGGCCGCTCTCGAAGAAAGCCTGAAATTCCGTCTAATTCTCGAACCCGAAGCCTTGCTCAGCCCGAGCTTCAACGCCGACCCGCAACGCCTTGCCCTGCTGCGCAGCGCCACGCAAAGCCTGCTCGCCCGCCCCGTGGAAGATTTCGATATCCAACAGTTTCGCGAACTGGACATCAGCTTCCACGAACTGCTGGCCCAGAGCTGCGGCAACCGCTTCATCAGCGACGCCCTGCTCCAGCACCAGGGCCTGCGACGCCTGCCGAACCTGCTGCCATCGGTGAGCGTGCACCGCCTGCAGGAGGCCCTGCGCGAGCACCTGCAAATCATCGCGCAGATCGAACGCGGGCAGATGGAGATCGCCGCCGACCTGCTGCGCCTGCACCTGCGCCTGAGCGCCGCGCAGCGTCCGCAAACCGCTAACCGTGGCATCCCGCAAAGCCATCTGTTCGGGCGTCGTTAAACACCTCGCAAAAAAATGATGATTTTTTTTTGAAAATAAGACAGCATCAAAAACACCTTCAGGAGCGGCGGGTCTGACCCGCCATGGACAGTCCCTCGTCATGCAAAAACAAAAACTGATCGCCCTGTTTCCGGAAGCCAGTTTCGGCGCGGCCTTGAACTGCATTGGTATCGCTCAGTCGCTGCGCGAGCTGGGCGCCAAACCGGTATTCATCTGCCATGAGCATTTCCAGGGGTTGTTCGCCGAATACGGTTTCGACGAATACCCGATTCCGCAAGCGAGCCCGTTGTCGGCGGCAGAACACCAGCACTACTGGGAGCGCTTCATCGAGCGCAGCATTCCCTACTTCGACCAGACCCCGCTGGCACAGATCGACAGCTACGTGGCGCCGGCCTGGGAAGCCATCATCGACACCGCCATCGAAGCGGAAAAAGCCTTGCAGCAGTTGCTCGGCCGCCTCAAGCCCGACGTGATCGTGCTCGACAACGTGGTGATGTTCCCGGCCATCGCCAATGCCGGCTGCCCCTGGGTGCGGGTGGTGTCCTGCGCCGAAACCGAACTGCCGGATGCGGCCGTTCCGCCCTACCTGTCCGGGTGCCTGGCCAGCGACACCCAGGCCTGCGAGCGTTACACCGAGCAGTACCTCAAGGCCGTCGCGCCAGCCCATGAACGCTTTTCGCAGTTTCTCCTCGGCAACGGCACCGCACCGTGCCCAGCGGGGCAGTTCCTCACCGACTCGCCATGGCTGAACCTGCTGCTGTCACCGACGCCAGTGCGCTATGCGCGCCAGCAACCGCTGGACCCGCAACGCTACGTGTACCTCGACGGTTGCGTGCGCCGCGAAGCGCCGTACATCGTCCCGGACTTTCCACGGCACAACGACGCGCCGCTGATCTACCTCAGCTTCGGCAGCCTCGGTGCCGCCGACACCGGGATGATGAAGCGCCTGATCAGCACTATCGAAACCTTGCCGTACCGCTTCCTGGTCAACGTCGGCGCCTACCGCGACATGTACACCACCGTGCCGGACAACGTGTACCTCGACAGCTGGTTTGCCCAGCCGGCGGTACTCAAGGAATGCCAGTTGTTCATCCATCACGGTGGCAACAACAGCTTCTGCGAGGCGCTGTACTTCGGCCTGCCGTCGCTGATCATTCCGTACTGCTGGGACGGCCACGACAACGCCGCCCGCGCCGAGGAAGTCGGCGTCGGCCGCTACCTGCCGCGCTTTGCAGATCCCCTGGCCGCCCTGCCCGCCGCCCTTGAACAGCTGCTGGCCGACCAAGCGATGAAACAACGCCTCAAAACGTTCAGCGAGCGCATGCAGGCGACCCGCGGCACCGACATTGCCGCCCGCGCCATTCTTGCGCTGCCAGACCTCTAGCCATAACAACAAAAACCGTCGGGCCACCGAACGCAATCGTCGCTGCCCGACACACCGCCGGAGTTTCAGCATGAATGCCCCATCGCGTCTCGATGCGCTTGACCGTGCCCTGCCTCACCCCTTTTGGCAGGACACCGTCACCCCGCCGCCCGCCGCACCTTCCGTTACCGGCACAGTGCAATGCGACCTGGCGGTGGTTGGCGGTGGCTTTACCGGATTGTGGACGGCGTTAATGGCGCGCCAGCGCAACCCCGGGCTGAGCATCGCGATCATCGAGGCCCGGCGCTGTGGCGGTGAGGCCAGCGGGCGCAACGGCGGTTTCTGCGCGCCGAGCATTTCCCATGGAGTGTCCAACGCGCTCAAGCGCTGGCCGGATGAAGCAGAGCAACTGATCCGCCTGGGCCGGCAGAACCTCGATGAGCTGGCCGCCGATCTGCAACGCTTTGATATGCACGTCGAGTTCGAACGCCAGGGCAAACTCAACGTCGCCAGCCAGCCGTGGCAGGTCGACGGCTTGCGTTCCATGCAGCGCAACTACGCCCGCTTCGGCATTGATTGCCAGTGGCTGGAAGGCAGCGACCTGGCACACAAGCTTGATTCACCGACGTATGCAGCCGGCCTGTTCGAGCCCAATTACGCCCTGCTCAACCCGGCGAAAATGGCCGCTGAACTACGCCGTGTCTGCCTTGAACAAGGGATTCAGCTGTTCGAAAACAGCCCGGTGCTGCAACTGAATGCAGACAAGGACAACGTGCGCCTGCGTACAGAAAGCGGCGAAGTGACCGCTGGAAAAATCGCCCTCGCCACCAACATCGCCCCGCCGCTGCTCGGCCATCTGGCTTCGAGCGTGATCCCGGTCTACGACTACAGCCTGGTCAGCGAACCCTTGAGCGATGCGCAGCTGCAAGCCATCGGCTGGACTGGCCGCTACGGCATCGCCGACGCCGGCAACCAGTTCCACTACCTGCGCAAGACTGCCGACAACCGGATTCTGTGGGCCGGCTTTGATGCCATCTACCATTTCGGGGGGCGCCGCGACGAAGCCCTGACCCAGCGCCCGCAAAGCTTCCAGCGCCTGGCCGAACAGTTTCAGCAGACCTTCCCGGCCCTGCGCGGCGTGCACTTCAGCCATGCCTGGGGCGGCATCATCGACACCTCCGCGCGCACCACGATGTTCACCGGTTGCGAGCACCAGGGCCGCGTCGCCTATGCCTTGGGCTTCACCGGGCAAGGGGTGTCCGCCAGCCGCTTTGCCGCGCTGAACATGCTCGATCTGCTGGCCGGCGAGCGCACCGAACGCACCGAGCTGCTGATGACTTCCAAGGCGCCGTTCCGCTTTCCGCCCGAACCCCTGCGTTATGTCGGCGTGAAACTGGCCCAGCGCTCACTGGCGCGCGAAGACCGCGACGGTCACCGCGACCTGCTGCTCAAGACCTTCGATGCCTTTGGCATCGGTTTCGATTCCTGATCCGGAGACCACCATGTCCACAGCCCTACCCCGGCACGTCATCGACTTCGCCAGCGACCTTGCCCCCCGTGAAACCGAAATCAACGACCCGGCCGTGGTCGACGCGCCTTATCGCAGCAAGAGTTGGCGGCACTTTGTGAGCCCTGAGAAAAACGCCGTGGCCGGGATCTGGGAGGCAGGACCGCACCGCGAGCGTTGCCAGTGCGATTACGACGAGCTGTGTCACATCCTCGAAGGCAGCGTGCGCCTGACCGATGCCGAGGGCGTCGCGCGCACGTTCGGACCCGGTGATTCCTTCGTGGTCGCCAGCGGATTCAATGGCACCTGGGAAAACCTCACCACGGTGCGCAAGGTCTACTTCATCCTCGGCTAAACGGCCCCGACCGCTACATCCGGCTGCTGACGCACCTGATTGCGCCCGTTGCGCTTGGCCTGGTACAGCGCATCGTCGGCGCGGGTCAACAGGCTTTCCGGTGTGTCGCCAGTTTGCGCATGGGCCACGCCGAACGACGCGGTGATGGTGTCCAGCACTGTGTCGGTGCCCCGGGCCTTGACCCGCAGCGACTGGATTTTCAGGCGCAGGCGCTCGGCAAAAGCGCACGCGGTGGCCAGGTCCGGGCAGTCCTTGAGCACTACGCAGAACTCCTCGCCGCCATAACGCGCCGCGAACGCTTCTTCGGGCAGCGAATCGCGCAACACCCGGGCGACATGCTGAAGCACGCGGTCGCCCAAGGGATGGCCGTACTGGTCGTTGAATTGCTTGAAGTGGTCGATATCCAGCATCACCAACGCCACACCCGCCGCCATGTTGCCCATGGCCTGTTCAAGCTGGCGGTTGAAGGTGGCGCGGTTGAGCAATTCAGTCAGGCCATCGAGGGTCGCGGCCAGTTGGGCGCGCTCCAGCTTGTCCCGCAGGCTTTTGATTTCATGCTGCGCGGACTGCAATTGGGCGAGGAAATGCTCCTGCTGCCCCTGCATCAGCCGGGTGCTCTGTTGCAACTGGGTCAGGATGCTCGGCAAGCGCTCGTCGGCGGGTTCTTCGAGCATTTGCAGGTATTGGCCGAGGCTGGCCTGGAAGTTCTGGTTGCCTTTCACGCTGCGCGAAACATCGCGCTCCATGTCGTCAACCAGGTTGATTGCGTCCTGCTGCCCGGAGCGGGCGTCCGCCAGTTCATCGCGGATGATGTACTCGCGAAACAGTTTGGCGGCCGACTCCGGCGGGAAATAGTCGAAGTCGTTGACCACCCGGTCCAGGTGCCGATTGAGCTCCGGCTCCTGACCTTTGCTGTAGGTGTACCAGAGCGCGTAGTGCACCGGGTTGGGCGGAATGTTGTGACGAACCATCAGCGGCACTGCCTGCTTGAGCAATGCCGCGGCCTCGCGGGAGTCTTCTGGATACAGCGCTAGAACAGTCGCACGCGTGTCTGATTGGCTCATGGTTTCACTGTGATTGTTATCATTGGCGTTTGGCAAACTCGCTGAGCATAGCGATACGCCCGGCAAACGACCATCCCGAATTACACAATCACTTCAACCCGGTACGCCCGAGGTATTGCACCCAGCTTTTTGTAGGAGCGAGCCTGCTCGCGATGGCGGTGCATCAGTCAACGAAGATGTTGGATCTGATGGCCTCATCGCGAGCAGGCTCGCTCCTACAGGGTCCTGCGTTTTAACTGACTGCCATCACGACTGCGCGCAGGCTGCAAAGCCTGGACCCGAGGTATTGCACCAGGCTTTTTTGTGGGAGCGAGCCTGCTCGCGATGGCGGTGCATCAGTCAACGAAGATGTTGGATCTGATGACCTCATCGCGAGCAGGCTCGCTCCTACAGGGTTATGCGGTGCCTGTATTACCGCGCAGCCCAGGCATTGAAGCGCTGTTCAAGCTCTTCGCCATGGTCGACCCAGAACTCCGCGTCCACGGCCCGGGCGCCGGCCAGGTTGGCCTCGGCGGTCGGCAGTTGGTCCTGCACGTCCTTGGGCAGCAATGGCAGGGTCTGGCGATGTACCGGCCCGTAGGGGATGGTTTCCGAGAAGACTTTTTGCGTCTGCGGCTGGCTGGCGAACGCGATGAAGTTTTCCGCCAACGCCTTGTTCGGCGTGCCTTTGACCACGGCCCAGTATTCCGGGTCGTACAGGCTCTGCGGCCAGACGATGCTCAGCTTCATGCCTTCCTTTTGCGCCGAGGCGATCCGGCCGTTGTAGGCGGCGCTCATCACCACGTCCCCGGCCACCAGCCATTGCGCCGGTTGGGCGCCCGCCTCCCACCACTGGATGTTCGGCTTGATCTGGTCGAGCTTGGCAAAGGCCCGCGTCACGCCTTGGGGGGTGTTCAAGACCTTGTACACGTCGTCCGCCTTGACGCCATCGGCGAGCAACGCGATTTCCAGGGTGTATTTGGCGCTCTTGCGCAGGCCGCGCTTGCCCGGGAAGTCGGCGACATTCCAGAAGTCCGCCCAGGACTGCGGCGCCTTGGCCTGCTTGCTCTGGTCGTAAGCCATGACCATCGACCAGACGTAAGTGGCCACCCCGCACTCGGTCAACGCACCGGGCACGAAGTTCGCCGCATCACCGAAGCGCCCGGCGTCGAGCTTCTCGAACAGACCCTCCTCGCAGCCGCGCAACAGCTCGGGGCTTTCGACTTCCACCACGTCCCAGCTGGTGTGACCGGCGGAGACCATGGCCTTGATCTTCGACAACTCGCCGTTGTACTCACCGGCGATGATGTTGCCCGCGCCGCTGGCGTTGAAGGGCTGGAAATAGGCCTTATCCTGGGCCTGTTTGGTAGCGCCACCGAAGGAAATCACGGTGAGGTCCTGGGGGGCCGCCCACACACTGGCACTCAACAACGCCAGGGCAAACGGAACACTGCAACGCAAGGATCTGGACATGGATCGCTTCCTCGGGGCTTGTCGGCCCGTTGTTGTTATGGGTGTTCGGATTCACTCAAGTAAGCCGCCAGGCGATCCATCAAGCGGTCACAGGCCGCCATCTGGACAACGCTGACAAATTCATCGGGCTTGTGCCCCTGGTCCATGCTGCCGGGGCCGCAGACCACCGAAGGAATGCCGGCCTGATCGAACAGCCCGCCTTCGGTGCCAAAGGCCACGGTGCTGAACTCGTCGCTGCCGCACAGTTGGGCAATCAGCCGGGCCGCCGCGCTGGCGGCGGGCGTCGCCAGGCCGGGATAGGCCGAGATTTTTTCAAAGCGGATACCGGTATCGGTGTCCACGGCCTGCATGGCCGGCAGCAGCGTCTGCTCGGCGTAGTCCTGCAGTTCGTCGACGACCACTTGCGGGGCGAAGTCCGGCAAGGCACGGATCTCGAAATCGAAACGGCAGTCCGCTGGCACGATGTTCAGCGCCGTACCGCCCTGGATCACCCCGACCTGCACGGTCGAGAACGCCGGATCGAAGCGCTTGTCATGCAGTTGTGGCCGGGCCAGGGTGGCGCCGATGTCGCCCAGCCGACCGATCAGGCGTGCGGCCTGCTCGATCGCATTGACCCCGTAAGGCGCGTAGGCCGAATGGCAAGCGGCGCCGCGTACGTGGCAACGCATCGCCAGCTTGCCCTTGTGGCCGAGCACCGGCTTGAGCTCGGTCGGTTCGCCGATCAAACACAGCGCCGGCGCCGGGATCCGTTGGGGCAGCACTTCCAGCAAGCCGCGCACGCCGAGGCAACCGACCTCTTCGTCATAGGAAAACGCCAGATGCACCGGGCGCTTCAATGGACTGGCGAGAAACATCGGCACGGCCGCCAGCACAGAGGCCAGATAGCCCTTCATGTCCGCGGTGCCACGGCCATAAAGCTTGCCGTTCGCCTCGCTCAGACTGAACGGTTCGACCGTCCAGGCCTGACCGTCCACCGGCACCACGTCGGTGTGCCCGGACAGCACGATGCCGCCGGCCACACGCGGGCCGACCGTGGCCAACAGATTGGCCTTGGTCCGCTCGGCGTTGTAGATCAGTTCGCAATCCACGCCCAGTTCGTGCAGGTAGTCGCGCACGAACTCGATCAGCTCCAGGTTCGAATCGCGGCTGACCGTGGCGAACCCGATCAACCGCGCGAGCATGGCGCGGCTGCGCAACTCACTCATCGCCGGGCACTCCATAGGCGGGGGCCAGGGTCGGATTGAGGGCGCGGGTCAGGTAGTCCTGAAGTTGCGGCTCGTAGGCCGACCACAGTTTGCCCAGCTCGCCAATCGGGTTTTCATCGGCCCAATCCACCCGCAGGTCGACAATCGGCCAGGTCAGGTCACCGACCACCGACAGCGCCGCCGAGTGCACCGCGCCGGCTTCGCCACCGGCATCCTGCCCGGCCTGCAAGGCGTTCATCAGCCGGGTGGCGAGGCAGCCCTCGCTGTTTTCGAACGCCGCGACCATCGCCTCGATCACCCCACTGTTGGCCAGCAGGTTGCCGGCCGCCACGCATTGGTCACCGGCCACCGCGTTATTGATGCCCAGGGCATGGTTGCCACTGAACACCGCCGTGCGCCCATGAGCATCGACCACCGCCACCTGCCGATACTGGCTGTAGCCGTTGCGGGTCAATGAGTGATCCAGCGCCTGGGGCGGCGCCGAGCCGTTGGCCAGTTCATCGAGGATCTGCGGGCCGAGGGCCGGCAGCGTGATGTTCTGGCTCGACACCGCGCCGACACCGGCACGCAGCCACGGGCAGCGCGCGCCGACGGCAATGCTCGAAGAGCTGATGGCAATGCCCAACTGGCCGGTCTCGGCGCAGCGACCCACGATGGAAAAAGTCATGGCGAATTCCTTATTCAGGGATGACAGCGATCACGTCGATTTCCATCAGCCACTGCGGCTGGCCGAGGGCGCTGACCACCAGGCCGGTGGAAATCGGGAACACGCCCTTGAGCCACTTGCCAACCTCCTGGTACACCGGCTCGCGGTAGCGCGGGTCGATCAGGTAGGTGGTGGTCTTGACGATGTGGCTCATGTCGCTGCCCGCCTCTTCCAGCAATTGCTTGACGTTGCGCATGGCCTGTTCGGCCTGGGCACGCGGATCACCGAGGCCCACCAGTTGGCCGTTGAAATCGGTGCCGACCTGACCCCGCACATACACGGTGTTGCCGGCGCGCACGGCCTGGCACAAATCGTTGTCCAGCGTCTGGTTCGGGTAAGTGTCTTTGGTGTTGAACATGCGGATGCGGGTATGAGTAGGCATTAACGAACTCCCATGAGGCTGGCTTTCTGAAGAGGTGCACGGGCGGCTTCGGCTTGACGCTGGGTGGCATCCCGATAGTTGAGATAGGTGTGCTGTTTAACGATGTGATCGGCGATGTGCTTGGCGTCGTGCCAAACGCCCCAGATGAATGCGGAGCCGCGACGGGACTGCCAAGGCAACCCGACGAAATACACCCCCGGCTCGGCCGATACGCCGCGCTGGTGCTGCGGCTTGCCGTTGTCCTTGAAGGCATCGACCTTCAGCCAGCTGTAGTCGGTGGAGTAACCGGTGGCCCAGATGATCGTGGTGACGCCGGCCTTGAGCAGGTCCAGCTCCAGGATTGGATTGGTCACGCAATCCGGGTCCGCCAGCATGGCCCGGGCTTCAGGTTCCAGCGGCAGGTCCAGGCCGTTGCGTTCGATATAGGCGTCGGCCTTGTCGAGCAGCGCGAGGTAGTTTTCATCGCCACGCTTGATGTTGTCGGCGAGGTTGTTTTCGAAACAAACCACAGCGCCGTTGAACGCCTGGGTCAGGCCGACCAGGGTCATGCCCTGATGGGCCAGGCGGCGGAAGTCCACGGTGTGGCCGCCACGGGCACCGCTCACGGCGATGGTCACGTGTTCCTTGCCCGGTTGCATGGCTTCGGCATCCCACTCGCCGAGCACCCCCAGCCACCAGCAGAAATCGCGGTTGCGATAGGCACGGGGCGGACGGTCGTGGGCGCCCACCGACAGGTAGACCTGTTTGCCGGAACGTTGCAGTTCATCGGCGATCTGCACGCCCGAGGAACCGGCACCCACCACCAGCACCGCGCCTTCGGCCAGTTGCTGCGGGTTGTAGTATTGGGCGGAGTGAATCTGGGTGATGCCGGCGATTTCGGGAGCAATCGGCGGAATGGCCGGACGCTGGAACGGACCGGTGGCGACCACCACATGCCGGGCCTCGATCACGCCATCGGAGGTTTCAACGGTGAAACCGGGACGGTCGGTATTGCGTTCAACTTTCTTCACGTCCACGCCGGTACGGATCGGCGCGTTGAACTTGCGGGCATAGGCTTCGAAGTACTGAACCACCTGCTCTTTGCCGGCGAAGGCATCCGGGTCCAGACCGTCGAATTCCAGCCCCGGGAAACGGTCGTGCCATGCAGGGCCGTTGGCTACCAGCGAATCCCAGCGACCGGTGCGCCAGGCTTCGGCGATACGATTGCGCTCCACAACGAGGTGAGGCACACCGAGCTTGCTCAGGTGTTCACTCATGGCCACGCCGGCCTGGCCGGCGCCAACAACAAGCGTATCAATTGCGGTTTTATCAACTGTCATGGCTGTGCACTTCTGAAAGGTGGTTTGATTCAGGTCGGTCATGGCTGCCGCCTCGATTCTGATCACTGTTGTTCTTTTGCTTGGGCTATCGGTGTCAGGGTGTTGGTCGCATTCTGTTCGGAGGCGGGGATTAGCGAAATTATGTTTTTTGTGGTCGCTGGCTAGGAAAAAGCGTCGAGCCGACCGGTCGGCTGTGGAAGGTTGCGAGGGGGCCGATCCCGGCCTATGGTCCTAGCGATGCAATGCCGGCGATTGACGCCTGATGGCACAGCGCCGGCCGATGTCCACCCAGTGCGAATAGCGCAAGGAAGTGACGACATGCCTGACAACTCCCGCCCCGCCGTGCTCGAACTGATCGGCAACACGCCTTTGGTGCGCGTCAGCCGATTCGATACCGGCCCGTGTACGCTGTTTCTCAAACTCGAATCCCAGAACCCCGGTGGTTCGATCAAGGACCGCATCGGTCTGGCCATGATCGACACCGCCGAACGCGATGGTCGCCTCAGGCCCGGCGGCACCATCGTCGAAGCCACCGCCGGCAACACCGGCCTCGGCCTGGCCCTGGTCGGCCGCGCCAAAGGTTATCGGGTGGTGCTGGTGGTGCCGGACAAGATGTCCACCGAGAAGGTCTTGCACCTCAAGGCCATGGGCGCCGAGGTGCACATCACCCGCTCCGATGTCGGCAAGGGCCATCCCGAGTATTACCAGGACGTCGCTGCGCGGCTGGCGGCGGAAATTCCCGATGCGTTCTTCGCCGACCAGTTCAACAACCCCGCCAACCCGCTGGCCCACGAATGCAGCACCGCGCCGGAAATCTGGGCGCAAACCCAGCATGATGTGGACGCCATCGTCGTCGGCGTCGGTTCGGCCGGCACCCTCACCGGGTTGACCCGCTTCTTCAAACGAGTGCAACCGGACCTGGAAATGGTCCTGGCCGACCCGGTGGGTTCGGTGATGGCCGAATACAGCCGCGGCGGCACCCTTCCCACCCCCGGTTCCTGGGCGGTGGAAGGCATTGGCGAAGACTTCATTCCGTCGATTGCCGACCTGTCCAGCGTGCGTCACGCCTATTCGATCAGCGACGAAGAAAGCTTCGACCATGCCCGCCAACTGCTGCGCGCCGAAGGGATTCTTGGCGGCTCATCGACCGGCACCTTGCTGGCGGCGGCGTTGCGTTACTGCCGCGAACAGACCCAGCCGAAACG
Organism: Pseudomonas grandcourensis; assembly: GCF_039909015.1. Lineage (NCBI taxonomy): Bacteria > Pseudomonadati > Pseudomonadota > Gammaproteobacteria > Pseudomonadales > Pseudomonadaceae > Pseudomonas > Pseudomonas grandcourensis. Next base: position 2,665,440 of record NZ_CP150919.1, on the reverse strand, counting down.
GGTGGTGAGCTTCGTCTGCGACACCGGTACGCGCTACCTGTCGAAGGTCTACAACGACCAGTGGATGAACGATCAGGGCCTGCTGCAACGCAAGCACTACGGCGACCTGCGCGACCTGATCGCGCGGCGCTTCGAGGATGGACGGGTGATCAGCGTCGGCCCGGATGACACGCTACTGACGGCTTTTCAACGCATGCGCCTGGCAGATGTCTCGCAACTGCCGGTACTGGTGAACGGCAAACAACTGGTCGGCGTGATCGACGAGTCCGACATCCTGCTGGGCGTGCATGAAGACGTTGCGCACTTTCGCAAGGCCGTCTCCAGCGCCATGACCGACAAACTGCAAACCCTGTCCCCCGACGCCACCCTGGCCGAGCTGGAAGCCGAGCTGGGCCGTGGGCTGGTGGCGATCATCCAGGATGCCTCGGGCTTCCACGGCCTGATTACCCGAACCGACATGCTCAACCATTTGCGGAGATCCCTGCCATGAGTCAACAGGATAAAAACGCCCCGCCACAGGGCTTCGCCACCCGGGTGATCCACGCCGGGCAAGCGCCGGACCCATCCACCGGGGCGCTGATGCCGCCGATCTACGCCAACTCCACCTACCTGCAACAGAGCCCCGGGGTGCACAAGGGCCTGGACTACGGGCGTTCGCACAACCCGACGCGCTGGGCCCTGGAGCGCTGCGTGGCCGACCTCGAAGGCGGCACCCGGGGCTTTGCCTTCGCCTCGGGGCTGGCGACCATTTCCACGGTGCTCGAGCTGCTCGACGCCGGCTCGCACATCGTCTCGGGCAATGACCTGTACGGCGGCACCTTCCGCCTGTTCGACAAGGTGCGCCAGCGCAGCGCCGGGCACCGCTTCAGCTTCGTCGACCTGACCGACCTGGCGGCGTTCGAAGCCTCCCTGCAAGACGACACCCGCATGGTCATGGTCGAGACCCCGAGCAATCCGCTGCTGCGCCTCACGGACCTGGCCGCCATCGCCCGCACCTGCCGCGCCCGCGGCATCATCTGCGTGGCCGACAACACCTTCGCCAGCCCGTGGATCCAGCGCCCGCTGGAGCTGGGCTTCGACATCGTGCTGCACTCGACCACCAAGTACCTCAACGGTCACTCCGACGTGATCGGCGGCATCGCCGTGGTCGGGCAGAACGCCGAACTGGCCGAGCGTCTGGGCTTCCTGCAAAACGCCGTCGGCGCCATCGCCGGCCCCTTCGACGCCTTCCTCACCCTGCGCGGGGTGAAGACCCTGGCCCTGCGCATGGAACGGCATTGCAGCAACGCACTGGACCTGGCGCAGTGGCTGGAGCGCCAACCGCAAGTCGCACGGGTCTACTACCCCGGCCTGCCGTCGCACCCGCAACACGAACTGGCCCAACGGCAAATGCGCGGTTTCGGCGGGATGATCTCCCTCGACCTCAACAGCGACCTGGCCGGCGCCAAACGCTTCCTCGAGAACGTGCAGATCTTCGCCCTGGCCGAAAGCCTGGGCGGCGTGGAAAGCCTGATCGAACACCCGGCAATCATGACCCACGCCACCATTCCACCCGATACCCGCGCTGAACTGGGGATTGGCGACGGGTTGGTGCGGTTGTCCGTCGGCGTCGAGGACGTCGAAGACTTACGGGCCGATCTGGCGCAAGCGTTGGCGCGGATGTAAACCACCTGAGTTATGGGACACCGCAAAAACCTGTGGGAGCGAGCTTGCTCGCGATGGCGGTGTGTCAGTCATCGTCATTGCCAACTGATCCACCGCTATCGCGAGCAAGCTCGCTCCCACAGGTCTTTTTTTGGACCGAACCCCCGTTGCCATGCTGGTCAAGCCCGCAAGAGTCCCTATAATCGCGGCGTTTTCGTCTACCCTCACGAAGCGTCGTGCAGCAATCAGCTTGTGCGGGGCGCATCGACATTTTTCCGCTATTGAACCGGAGAACTTCCATGCTCAAACGTACCCTGGCATTGGCCGTCGGCCTGACCCTATCCATTTCCACCCTGCTGGCACAGGCCGCCGAGACCCTCAAGGTCAGCGCCATTCCCGACGAAGCCCCCACCGAATTGCAGCGCAAGTTCAAGCCCCTGGGCGAGTATCTGGAGAAGCAGTTGGGCATGAAGGTCGAGTTCGTGCCGGTGTCCGACTACCCGGCGGTGGTCGAGGCGCTGGCCACAGACCGTATCGACATGGCCTGGCTGGGCGGCTTCACCTTCGTGCAGGCGCGCTTGAAAACCGGCAATGCCATTCCATTGGTACAGCGTGAGCAGGATGCCCAGTTCACCAGCAAATTCATCACCGCCGACCCGGCCGTCAAGTCGCTGGCCGACCTCAAGGGCAAGTCGTTTGCCTTCGGTTCGGTGTCCTCCACGTCCGGCAGCTTGATGCCGCGTTATTTCATGCTCAAGGACGGCATCAAGCCTGAAACCTATTTCAGCCGCGTCGGTTACTCCGGCGCCCACGACGCCACCGTCGCCTGGGTTCAGGCGGGCAAGGTCGATGCCGGCGTACTCAATGCCAGCGTCTGGGAAAAACTGGTCAAGGCCGGCAAGGTCGACACCGACAAGGTCAAGGTCTTCGCTACCACACCGGCCTACTTCGACTACAACTGGACCGTGCGCGGCACCCTCGACCCGGCCCTGGCTGACAAAATCAAGGCGGCCTTCCTCGCGCTCGACCCGGCCAACCCGGAGCAAAAAGCGATTCTGGACCTGCAAGCCGCCAGCCGTTTCATCGAGACCAAGCCTGAGAACTACAAGGGCATCGAGGAAGCCGCGCGCGCTGCCGACCTGCTGAAATGACACTGCATCTGAACCGGGTCAGCCTGACTCACGGCAACGGCGTGCGTGCGCTGCATGAGGTCGACCTGCACATCGCTGCCGGTGAGCAGGTCGCAATCATCGGCCCGTCCGGCGCCGGCAAGTCGAGCCTGCTCAACGTGCTGGCCACCGCCTTGCGCCCGGACGACGGTGCGGTCGAGGTACTCGGCGAGCACGCCTGGCAGCTTGGCGCCCATCGGCGTCAGCAGCTGCGGGCGCGCATCGGCCTGGTGCATCAGGCACCACCCCTGCCACCGCGGCAACGGGTGGTCACCGCGGTGCTGGCCGGAAAGCTCGGCCAATGGGGTTTTGCCAAGAGCCTGCTGAGCCTGCTGCATCCTGTGGATGTTCCGGGCGCGCGGGCGGCACTGGCCAAGCTGGACCTGGGTGACAAGCTGTTCGCCCAGTGCCAGCAGTTGTCCGGCGGCCAACTGCAGCGCGTAGGCATTGCCCGGGTGCTGTACCAGGCGCCCGAAGTGCTGCTGGCCGATGAGCCGGTGTCGGCGATGGACCCGGTGCTGGCCGGGCACACCCTGTCAGTCCTCTGCCGCCATGCGCAGGAACACAAGGTGACCCTGGTCGCCAGCCTGCATGCGGTGGAACTGGCCCTGACGCACTTTTCACGCATCATCGGTTTGCGCGACGGTCAGGTCCTGTTCGACCTTCCCGCCAGCGACGTCGACCACGATTTGCTCGACAAGCTCTACGCCAACGAACAACTGCTGTCGCCACCCGTTCCGGTGGCGCCCTTGAGCCTGCAGATTCCACGATGCTGACGCGCGATACACGAGACCCGGCCACCCTGCCCCGCCTGCTGCTCAGTCTGTTGGCACTTGCCCTGCTGTGGCCCGGTATTCATTTCAGCGAACTGGACCTGGGTGTACTGCTCAAGGCCGACAGCCAGAGTGAGATGGGCCGGTTTGTCTCAGCCTTCTGGCCACCCGCCCATGACGAAGAGTTCCTTCAACTGCTGTGGCAAGCCACGCTGCAAACCCTTGCCATCGCCACCGCCGGCATGGCCCTGGCCTTGCTGTTGGCCGTGCCTGCCAGCTTGTTGGCCAGCCGCGCGCTGTCGTTGTCCGCCGCCTCTCGCAGCGGTCGCCCGAGTGCCTTGGGCCGACTACTGCGCTGGCCGGTGCGCGGGCTGCTGATCTTCCTGCGCAGCGTGCCGGAAATCGTCTGGGCCTTGTTGTTCGTGCGCGCCGTCGGCCTTGGCCCGACGGCCGGGGTGCTGGCCATCGCCATCACCTACAGCGGCATGCTGGGCAAGGTCTACGCGGAAATCTTCGAGTCGGTGGACCAGCGTCCCGCCCACTCACTGCTGCAAGCCGGCAGTGGCCGGTTGGCGGCGTTCTGCTACGGCATCCTGCCCAATGTCGCGGCGGAGTTGCTGTCGTACACCGTGTATCGCTGGGAATGCGCGATCCGCGCGTCAGTGGTGATGGGCTTCGTCGGCGCCGGCGGGCTGGGCCAGCAGATCGACTTGTCGTTGCGCATGTTCGCCGGCGGTGAAGTGGCGAGCATGTTGCTGACCTTTTTCGTCCTGGTGCTGTTCGCCGACCAGATCAGCCACCTGCTGCGCTGGAGGTTCGCATGAATCGCCTGATCAACCTGCTGCTGATCCTGTGCATTGGCGCAGCGGTCGTCGCTTCGTTCCGCTATCTGGGCATCGACCTCGGCGAACTGACGGGCAGCGGTAACCTGAAGCAGATGGGCGCCTACGTGCTGCGTTTTCTCAGCCCGGACCTGAGCGCCGGCCATCTGCAAGCCATCGGCCGTGGCGCCGTGGAAACCATGGCCATGTCGGCCCTCGGCACCCTGCTCGCGGCGGTATTCGGCCTGGTGCTGGCACTGCCGGCGGCCGGGCGTTTCGGTTGGCCATTGCAGAGTGCATCGCGCCTGGTGCTGAACGCCCTGCGCGCCATTCCCGAACTGGTGTGGGCCGCGCTGATGGTGCTGGCCGCCGGACTCGGCCCCAACGCCGGGACCCTGGCACTGGCCATGCACACCACCGGAGTGCTCGGTCGACTCTTCGCCGAAGCACTGGAAAACACCCCGCCGCAACCTGCCGAAGCGATCCGCTTGCAAGGCGGAAACGTCGTCTGGGCCTTCTGCTACGGCACCCTGCCCAACCTGTTTCCGCAGCTGTTGGCGTACATCCTGTACCGCTGGGAAAACAACATCCGTATGGCTAGCGTTCTGGGATTTGTTGGTGCTGGGGGTTTGGGGCAGATGCTCTATGTGAGTCTTAGCCTGTTTCAGGAGGCTCAGGCTAGTACGGTGATTTTGGCGATGTTGGTGCTGGTGTTTGCTGTTGATGGGTTGAGTAGTTGGAGTCGGCAGCGTTGGGTTAAGGCGTGAAGCGGCCAGTGTGTCGTCGTGATCCCGGGCAAGTCGGATCGCCGCCTTAACATATACAGGGGCGTGCATTGGCTGACAGGACGCAAGGGGAGAGAGAAACTGAATGTTCATTAGCGGTCAGCTGTGGATGAACGTCCAGAGATCGGTATTCAGTTTTTCAATAGCGTCTTTAAAGTCCTTGGTGGTGATTTTCTGACTTTCGTTCTCTAGCTGGTTGCCGAATACCTTACGCACCACTTTGGCCATTGTTTGATTGGTTCTTGCGTCAATGAACTCGGCTTCAATGAATAGATTAGTGTCTTGATCCCTGTGACCGGTAGCTGCCTGTGTCGCTCCGACAACGGCCGCAATCGGCATCACTTCATACCACTTCATGCCTTCGTTCGAAGCGCTGACGCCAGTGATTGCCGCCCGCAGAATCAGGGGGCGTGACCTGGCCGGTGCGGCGGCGGCGTTAGACACCCTCTGGTATTTCTGGCCCAGCACGATTTTGGCCTTTCTGGACATGAAGTCCTGCAAGTCGGCCAGCGTCTGTTGATTGACCTGCTCATTGGGTTTGGGCGAGGGATAAAACTCCAGCGTTCTGAACGCTATGGTGTCATACGCATTCGGGTTCCACGACGGGCTCACCCAGCGCATTGCCTTCTCACCCGTGGCGGTAGTCACTTCTTGCAGGTTGTTGTAGTTGGACAGGAAGCCCGAATATTGCTCGCGCTCAGTGACTTGGGAGGTGCAACCGCCGAGTAGCAGGTATGTCAGTGCGACGCCAACAAACAGTTTATGGTCCATGGACATTGTGGGTTCACTCCACGATTTAGTCGTGCTCAGTCAACTGAAAAACAGAAACGCCAAGTCATGTTTCCCTTCATGGCTTGAATGCAGGCTTTGTCGGACTGACCGGAGATTGATTGCCGTTGTGAACTGGATCTGCTGCACCGACATATCGCAGAGCCAGCCCCCCCAGCCCAACTGACGTTGATGTCCCCAGAGCTTAGCCCGTTCTTGCAGATTTGCGGCACGATCTCAAGGTCTGGCACTGGCCGAATACTGCCCTTGGCGAGAGGCAGAAAACGGCCAAATGCAGACGTTCATGCCTACTCAACATCGGCCAAAATAGACCCTTGGATCAGCTAGGAAACCCGAGACGATTCATTCAGAGGGTTCTAGAAACGCCCCATTCAGGGGCGTTATCACCAACTTTTCAGTCTGGCTATGACAATGTCATTAAGCCGCAACAAGTTTTGCGGCGATCTTCGCCACATACTCACCTTGGTGTCGAGCAATGCCCGTTTCGCGGGCATCTGGCTGACGTGAGCCGTCAGCACCGGCAATGGTTGACGCACCGTATGGTGTGCCGCCGCCCCCTTGAGAAATATCGAAAAGTGCCTGATCGCTATAGCCAATCGGGACGATAACCATTCCATGATGCGCCAGGGTAGTCCAGGTGGATGTGATCGTAGATTCTTGACCGCCGCCAGTACCTGTTGAAGTAAAAACGCTGGCAACCTTGCCGACCAGCGCACCTTTGGCCCAAAGCCCACAGGTCTGATCCAGGAACGTTCGCATCTGACCGGCCATATTGCCAAAGCGGGTTGGCGTTCCAAAAATGATCGCGTCATAGTCACCTAACTCGCTTGGCGAGGCGACTGCGGCTTGTTGCCCTGTCTTGCCGTGCGCTGCTTTGAAGATGTCGGGATCCATGGTTTCCGGAACACGTTTGAGCGTGACCTCAACACCCGGTACTTTGCGAGCACCTTCAGCGACAGCTTGGGCCAAGGTTTCGATGTGGCCGTACATTGAATAATAGAGAACCAGTAATTTCGCCATTTTTCTTACTCATGAGGTGGCATTCGGAATGCGTTGCTGACCTTGGCCGGTCCCAATAACGATGCGATCAGTGGCCTTCGGAAGCGTTGAACATGGTTTTCGCGTAGATCAGTCCCAAACCATAAGCGCCACCATTTTCAATGGAGGTTTTCACCGTGGCGTCGTAGGTATTGGTACGGGCCCAGTCACGTTGCAATTCAAGCAAATATTGCAGGGATGTCATCGGGCGAGCGCCAAGTTGTACCATGCGCTGAATCGCCATCTCATGAGCCTCGACTGATACATCACCGCAAGCGTCAGCGATGAAATACACATCGAAACCCTGATCCAGGGCAGAGAGCGCCGGGCCAACAATACAGACCGACGTCCATAGACCGGCCAGCACAATCTTGGCCTTGCCGTGACGGTTCACCTCTACCGCAATACGCGGATCTTCCCAGGTGTTCATGCTGGTGCGGTCAATGACGTGCTGATCGGGAAAAACCGACTTGATCTCGTCAAAGATAGGCCCGGAAAAGCTCTTCTCTGCGACCGTAGTCAGGATGGTAGCGACCTCGAACTCCTTTGCTGCTTTGGCGACCAGGGCAGCATTGTTGCGTAGTGTCGTCGCGTCGATGGATTTGGTGGCGAAGGACATTTGCGACTGGTGATCGATCATGATAAGGGTGTGATCGACAGGGTTCAGCAGAGTCTTGCCGGGTACGGCAGATGCGGTAGGCATGGTTATCGCTCCATTGTGGTTGGGTAACTACCCCTTCACTTTGAAGTGTTCAGTTTTGCCAGGCTTGCATCCTTGTGCTTTGAATTGAGTGAGGTCAGATCAATGAGAAGCCTGCCGCAAGGCAGGCTTCATTTTGGCGGCTCAGTTCAAATGCGTTTTGAGCTCCAGTGCTGCCTGACGCACCGCAGTCTTGACCTCGGGAATCGAGCTCAGCGGATTGAGCAAGCCGAAGTCATGGATCATGCCGTTATAGCGCACTGAGGTGACCGGCACACCGGCCGCATCCAGATGGAGGGCATAACCTTCGCCTTCATCACGCAAGACGTCGAACTCGGCTGTTTGCACCAGGGCTGCCGGTAGCCCTTTAAGTTGTTCGGCGCTGGCGTTGAGTGGTGAGGCGTGGATCTGTGAGCGCTCGGCCGGATTAGTGGTGTAGTTGTCCCAGAACCACTGCATCATGCCCTTCGTCAGGAAGTGGCCCTCGGCAAATTGCTGATACGAGCCATTGTCGAACCCGGCGTTGGTCACCGGCCACATCAGTAACTGAAAACGCAGGGCCGGGGCTTTCTGTTCCTTGGCCATCAATGCCACGACCGCCGCCATGTTACCGCCGACACTATTACCGGCTACCGCCAGTCGCTTACCGTCGACACCGATGTCCTTGCCATGTTCGGCCACCCAGCGGGTCGCGGCGTAGGCCTGGTTGATCGCGGTCGGGTAATGCGCTTCGGGCGATGGTGTGTAGTCGACATATACCGCAACGGCACCGGAACCCACCACCAGGTCACGAATCAGACGCTGGTGAGTCGGGAAGTCGCCCAGTACCCAGCCGCCACCGTGAAAGAACATGAACACCGGCAACTCGCCTTTGACCTTGGCCGGGCGCACCACTTTGAGGTTGAGGGGGTGGCCATCGACCGTGATCGCCTTGTCGCTGACCTCCACACCGGACAGGTCCACTTTCACTGAGGTTTGTGCACCAGTCAGCACCGCACGGGCGTCTTTCGGGCTCAGTTGTTCCAGTGGTTTGCCACCACCTGCCTCCAGGGCTTCGAGGAAGGCCTGGGTCGTGTGTTCGACACCCGGGCTGCCTGAGGCAATGGCATTGTCTATGGAAAGAGCCAGGAGGGTGATGGCCAGCGTTTTCTGGATGATGTCCATGGGTAATCCTTTTTAGTTATTTGAGATTGAATATCTACAGACGGCGCCGGCAAGTTCGGCCGGCGCTTTTTATTGATTTTCGCGAGGAAAAATACGAACAGCCGAAGACATCCCAAAAACCGGAGTGATCGCTGTTCGGCGCCTTTCCTTGTGTCTGGAGTCAGGCGTGGTACAGCGGGCGTTACTCGATCAACGGAACGTTGGCCGCTCGTTTGTACGGCCCGTATTCCACCGGCACCCACTCAAAATGCTTATCCACGGCGCTGATATGTCCAATACCGGGGAACGGCAAGTGCGCGGCCGCCACCCAGGTCTTGCTCGCGGCAGCGGCACTGAACACCTGATTGCGACTCTTGATCGCTTGCTGATTGTTAACGTCGAACCCGATCGACACCTCCGGGTGCAGGAATTGCACGGCGAGGTTGTGCACCAGGTCCCCCATGAACAGGATGCTCTGCCCCTGGGAGGCGAAGCGGTACGTGCTGCTGCCCGGCGTGTGTCCGGTCTCCAGTTGGGCCTCCACCACACCCGGCAATGGCGACTGACCCGGGGCGAAGGTTTTGAAGCGCCCCGCTACGATGTAAGGTGCGGTGGAGTCCTGCGCGATCTTGAAGAAGCCTTTGGCCGCCTCCGGAGCTTTAGCCAGCGCCTGCGGGTCTAGCCAGTAATCGGCCTCGGCCTTGGCGGCATACACAGAGGCTTTGGCGAAGATCGGCTGCTGCTGACCATCCACCAGACCGCAGACATGATCCAGATGCAAGTGCGTAAGCAGGATGGCATCGACCTGCTCCGGCTTGTAGCCGGCGGCTTGTATGTTGGCCGAGAGCTGGCCTGCGGTAGCGCCGATGCACTGCCCGGCCCCGGTGTCGACCAGAATCAGTTGTTTGCCAGTATTGATCAGGAAGGCGTTAAACGCCGTCTGCACGCCCGGTGTTTCAATCGCACGACGGGCGAGCAGCGCGCGGATCTGACTCTGGCTCATGCCATGTAGCAGCTTCGGTGAAAGATCGTTGTAACCGTCGAACAGCGCCGTCACTTCGTAATCACCCACCGCCAACCGATAGTAGCCGGGGACCTGAGTGGCCTGAATCGGCGCCTGAGCCTGGACGCCAACAGAAGTCAGCACGAATGCCAGGCCGAATCCACGCAGTATGCAAACCAGAGAATGCTTCATGCCTCACCTTTGATCGAGTCAGAAAACGGCTAATCAAGTAAGCCGAGTAAATTCGATCATGCACCTGCCCAATACCGTGAAATTGCAGCGATGTGCTGATTTAGCGCAGTGGTATGACACTGCATATGAATGGACTTTGATAATAGGACCTGCAGAGAGTTTTCAAGGGTTCGCCCGCCCAAAACGGTGTGCTGTCGAGCGCGTGTGAGACAGCTCACTTCATAACTCTTAAGGTTTGCTTAAGGACTTTAAATGTCGCCGGGGGACAGACTTTCCTGAACGATCAGGAGAGCCACCATGAACCCGCAATCGGTGAATTCAAACCATCCATGCACCCGTGTACGGCCGTTGGGCGCCCTGTCCGGCTGGCAGGAGCGCCGTGCCAAGGAGCTGATGCTGCGTGACATGGGCAGCTGCGTTCGTATCAGCGCGATTGCCGAACAGTGCAATCTGTCCCGCAGCCATTTTTCCCGAGCGTTCAAAAAGGTTACCGGCCAGTCGCCGCAAGGCTGGTTGATGATGATGAAAATCGAAAAAGCCAAAAGCCTGCTTATCACCTCGATGCCGATTACCGATGTCGTCTATGAATGCGGTTTCGCGGATCACTCGCATTTCACCCGCACCTTCAGCCGCCTGGAAGGAATGACACCCAAGGCATGGCGCCGGGCCGTTGTTTTTGCAACGAGCCACCCTCTCCAGATGCCAGTGATCGATCGGGACATACCCAACTGGAGAATTCACGACAGCCGGGGCGTAGGCGTGGGACAGTCGCACACGCAAGAACTACACGCGTGAAATGATCGAGATCAACAAAACGAACTCCTCCCCTTTGGCCGCTCATGCGGCCTTTTTTTCATCCGGAGCTGGCCGGTGCCAGGGGCAGCTTGAAGCAAATCCGCGCGCCCTGCTCGCTGTCCTGAACCGCCACTGTCCCGCCGTGTGCACCGATCACCGACCTGCAGATGGCCAGGCCCATGCCCATGCCGCTGCCTTTGGTGGTGTAGAACGCATCGAAGATCTGCTCGCGCTGGTGCGCGTCAATGCCGGGGCCGTTGTCCTGGAAGCAGACCTGGACATGAGCGTCCTTTACCACTGAGCTGATGATGATGCGTCCATTGGGCAACCCTGCACCGGCGATGGCATCCAGCGCATTGGTGATCAGGTTGAACACCACCTGCTGGATCTGCACCGCGTCGACCGACACCGGGCATTGCGCCTCGAGCCGGGTCTCCAGGCTCACATTGCGGTTCGCCAGATCGGTGGCGGTCAGGCGCAGGACCTCTGCGATCAAGTGATCGATTTGCACCGGTAACCGTTGCAACGGAGCCTGTTTGGCGAGTGCACGAAGTGCCTGGACTATGTCCGCGGCGCGCGCGCTGTCCGAGCGAATGTCTTCCAGTCCCTGAATTGCCTCCTCCAGATCGGGCTGATCACGCTTTAGCCAGCGCAGACTGGCTGAGGCATTGGACACGATGCCCAGCAACGGCTGGCTGATTTCATGGGCAATCGAAGCCGAAAGCTCGCCCATGACCTTGAGGTGCGAGCTGCGGGCCAATTCCGCACGGGAACTGCGCAAGTCCGCTTCCATTTGCGCCCGTAGCTTGTTGTCCTCGACCAGCTGTTCATACAGCTTGGCGGTTTGCAGTGACACTGCGGCCTGAGAGGCGAGAATCTCCAGCATGGTCAGGCGCGGGGCGCTGAATAGCTTGGGGACCAGGCTATTTTCCAAATAGATTAGGCCGATCAACGTGCCTTGTTTGAGCAATGGCAGGCATAACACTGACCGCACTTGGCGCGGTTGCAGATCGGCGCTGTAGGCCTCGGGACAATCGGCCCAGGCATCGTCGAGCACCAAGGGCGTGCGCGTACGCATCGTGGCATTGAGCACCGAGGCCGGCGCGATCTGTTCGAGCGGTTGCCCGGCATCCAGAGCGACCCGTACATTACCGGCTTCAACCGAAGCCGTCGCCGCCAACTGCATTTCGGCACCGCTGACGATCATCAGCATGCCATTGTCGGCCCCGGCCTGAATCATCAAGTGATTCATAAGGGTTTCGACCAATCTTTCGAGCAGAACCTCCTGCGACAGTGCACGCGCCGCTTCGATTCCCACTTCAAGATCGAGACGGACCTGGGTCAAAGGCAGGACCGGTTCGAACGATGGCTCATCACTCAGAAAAGGGTGCAAGGTTTCCAATAGGCGTGCCTTGCTGTTGGCGCCCCACAGTTTGTAGCAATCGCGCGCGACACGCAGGTGGTGGTTGGCACCCGACACCAGCCCGTTGGGTAGGCAGATACCCGCCAGCTGTTCATTGGCCAGCGCCTGCTCATGGATGAAACCTGCCGCCGCCGCAGCGATCTGAGACTGATCGAAACAACGGATAGCTACCAGTTCCTGACCGCGCAAACGGGCGATGACCCCCTCGATCAGCAGCAGTTTGTTGCGGAAGGTTGTCGGGTTGAGCTCGACCCACGGCAAAAACTGCAAGCGTTGCCGCTCGAGTATTTGCAGTTTTTCCGCCACCGCGCCCGGCGCCTGCGCACTGCCCAGCGTCAGGCTGTAGAACAGGTAGTAATCGGCAAGATTGATATGCGCCGGAATGGACCAGGTCAGCGCGGCGGCTTCTTCGAAACGTCGCAATGCATAAGGGATATCGCCGAAATAAAACGCCGACATGCCTGAATAAAGCCACGACCAGAACAGCGTCGGCTGCGACACACGGGTACGGTCGATGGGACCGAAATGGTCATGTTCGATGCCATCCAGTTCGGCCAATGGCCGATGCACGCGCCCGTCACGCAGATCGGTGGCGAATGCCTGTTGCGCCAGCAGGATGCGCTCGATATCGATGTAATGGAATTGCCGCACCCACGCCAACCCATGTTCCAGTTCGCTCAACACCCCTGGCAAAGGTTCGCCCATGAACAGCAGGTCGGAACCTATGTGGTTGCAGGCGTAACAGGACATGCCCAGGTCGCCGCCGGCCTGGCCGCACTCGAATGCGGCGAAGGCCTTTTCTCGAGCGTACGCCATCGGTCGAGTCCAGGGGCTAACCTGATCAAGCGCCACCAGCGTGCCTGTGCGCCCTGCTTCGTAGCCGTGCTTGTCGGTGAGCTCCAGAGCCACTTCGGCGAAGGCCTGCCCATCCACATACTCGCCAAAGCGTTCGGCAATCATCACGCCAAACCAGGCAAAACCGTAACCACTGCCTGGCGTGGTGCCATGCAGCAGCGTGAGTTCGACCATTTTTGCCAAATGCAGAAAACGAATGTCGTCGTCGATGAAGAACGAAGAAATCAACGTACTGAGCAATTCCATGGCCGCTTCGACAGGCGGGTCATCGGCCTTAGGCAAATGCACGAGATCGGCGATGCGGCGTGCACCGACAAGCCTACGAACCTGAGTAAAGCCCAGGGTTAAATCGTCCTGCGAGGGCCTGCGCTGAAGGGGAATATCCAGCAAGGCCAGACCGTTCAGCGCCTCGGTGATCGCCCCCTCGTAATCGGAGTGCAGCGTGCGCAAAGTGGCCCGTAACCGATAGGTCTTCGCGCGGTCGAGCACTATGGTGGCCTGGGTCAGGCATTCGTCGAGGCGGCGCTGAGCGCCTTCTAGATCGGCCAGGAGCATGTCGCACTCGGCAGCCAGCCATTGGGTGGCAAACGTCTGGCTGTAGAGGCTCGACCAACCTGTCTGGCCGAGCAGACTCTCGGCCGTGCGAAGATAGCCCACGGCTTGCTCGACAGCGGCGGTGTCGCGGGCGCGTTCGGCGGCTTCAATCAACAGCTCGACGAACGCGGCGCGGCGATGCGCTTCCAGTTCATCGGCGTCAATGCGCTGGACCTGACTGGCGACTTCGAACACACGCTCATGGATCTTCTCACCCCAATGATCAAGCATGGCGCCAGCGATACGCGCATGCTCGGCGGCGCGTCCCGCTGACGCCGCAAGCTGACAGGCCGCCTCAAGCACACGGTCATGGGGAAACACCAGTTGCTCACGATCACGCAACAGAAAACCTGCATCGACCAGGCTTTGCACATCATGGGTGGTTTGTTGTGGCTCACACGGCAACAGCCGATGCAGCAGCGATTCATCACAGCGTCCGCCGACATAACTGGCCGTGCGCAGCACTTCGCGCTCCATCGGTGACAGGCGCTCGAGTCGCAATACCATCAAGTCCGCGACGTTGTCGGCGTAGCGATAACCGTCCACCTCTCGTTGATTCCAGACCCAGCGGCGATCCTGCACATCAAAGCGCACCAGACGTTCATCGATCAATGCGCGCAACACTTGGCTGACGAACAGAGGGTTGCCGGCCGTCTTGTAATGCACGAGTTGCGCGAGCGCCGCTATCTCCCTGGCTTCGGTGTCCAGTTCAGCGGCGATCAGCTGCGCGACCGCGGCCACGGACAATGGCCCCAGCATGACGCTTGCACAAGGCAACGATTGCTCGCGGGCCAGCATCTGCAGCACTCCCCCCTCGCGCTCGAGGGCCTGCGTCTGCGCCTCGCGATACGCCAGGATCAGCACCAGATGCCGGGGCCGCCGGTCGACGAATGCCTGCAAAAACGACAGCGTCGAATCGTCCGCCCATTGCACGTCATCCACGAACAGCACCAGGGGACATCCCGGCTGAGCGAAGACATCCAATACATCAAGCAGGGTCCGGTTGGCGCGATCGAGCGCATGTCGGGCCGGCATGTTCGGCAGCTCAGGTGTGACCCCAATGACCAGCTCGGCCTCGGGCGCCAGTTCCACCAGAAGCCTGCCCCGTCCCTTGAGCCGTTCGGCCAGTTGCTCGCCCAGCGTCCGCAGCTCCAGAGCCGGCTTGCCCAGCAACTGTGTCAACAGCGACTTGAAGATCTCTGCCAAGGGTGCAAAGGGAATTTCCTGTTGCAACAGATTGCTCTTGCCGCTGGCCCAGTAACCTGGCGCCAGGGGCCGGACACCCCGATGTATCAGCGTCGACTTTCCGGCGCCCGGCGCGCCACCGACCAGCAGGACCCGGGCAATACCATCGCTGCCCACCTGATCCATCAGCTCGACCAACTGCGTGCGCTCGGCCTCTCGCCCGAACAGCACATCGCCGCGGGCCGAGGAAGGCAACACATCGAAAGCGCCCAGGCGGAACGCGTCGATACGCTCATGTTCCAGCCACTGCTGTTGGCACCAGGCGAGATCTACGGCCATTGATTCGGCACTCTGGTAGCGGGCACCCGGTTCTTTCGCCAGGCCTTTGAGCAGCACTCGGCAGATGCCTTCCGGCAGATCGGTGACATAAATCGCCGGTGATTGCGGTTGGACGGCGGCATGCGCGTGCAGCCATTGGGACGGATCGCGGGCGGTGAGCGGCAGGCGGCCGGTCAGTGCCTGATAAAGAATCGCGGTCAGCGCGTAGATATCGCTGCGCGAATCAAAACTGGCGGCATCGCGTCGTACCTGCTCGGGGGCCAGATAAGGCCATTGCTCCAGGTGGGGCAGTTCTACGGCGGGCGCCTCCCCGGCATGGCTGTGAACACTCAGTAGTTTGACCGAGTCCGCCGCATCCACCACCAAGTGGTGGGGTAGCAGGCTGGCATGTCGCACACCCGTCTTCTGGGCGCTCGCCAGCGCGTTGGCCGCGGCTACGGCGATGGCCAGCAAGCGTGCCAGTGGCAGCCCTGTGTCACTGATCAAATCAGTCAGCGGCACCCCGGACGCGGGATAGATCAACAAAGGCCCCTCGGCCGAGCGGATGAACGCGACAGGCGCAATCGCCCAGGCCGGATCCAGGCGCAAGTGAAAATCGCGCTCCAGCCGCTGACATAGGAAAGGCCGCTGAATCGGCGCCCGGGCGGCGAGCCAGCGTGTGCCCGATGCCCGATCCTGGAGCGTGAACCAGGTCAGGTCGTTTTCCCGGCGCAGGAGGGTGAAGGCACAACGCTCAAGCCAGGCTTCATCGTGTGAGACATCAAGACTGTGGGAACCGGATGCTGAGAGAGAGCTGCTGGGCATGAACAATCACCGCTGAAGATTCGTTTCGGGCTGAGCCGGTGAGTATACGCAAGGCTCTGGTCCGATGGCTGCGCTCGAGTAATCCTGTCCGTTATCGGCATCAGGGTGGCAGTTTAGGACCCTGGCGCACTGTGATTTTTGTGCACTGAAATCGCGGCGTGTTATCCCTCGGGATAATTGCATTATGCGAGGCCGTCCCATAGCGTGTAGCCCTGATGAAACGACGTTTTGGCGTCACTCCCCGTCAACGCAGTGCAGAGGAACCTATGATCCGACTCGGCCAAGCCACTATTTCCCTGGAACGGCGTGAAGCCTTTCTTGATGGACGGCCGCTGCGTATGGGGGGCCGGGCATTCGAAATCCTGTCGGTGCTGTTGCAAGCAGATGGCCGAATCGTCAGCAAGAATGAATTGATCACGCAGGTCTGGCCTGACACCGTCGTCGAGGAAAACAATCTCCAGGTGCAGATTTCCTCGCTGCGCAAGTTGCTTGGAGAAAAAGAGTTCATCCAGACGGTCCCGCGCCGAGGTTACCGATTATTGAAAGAACGTGAATCGCCCCAGCCCCTGTTCCATCCGGTATCACCGGGCACCTTTGCATCCGAGGATCAGGAGACGATCGATCCTGACAGCGTGCCGGTGTACATCGTGGATGACGAAGCATCCGTACGCACAGCACTCAGTCGTTTGCTGCGGGCCGAAGGCATCGCGCACCGGGTATTCACCTCGGCCGAAGAAGTGCTCAGCGCTGACCTCGACATTGGCCCGGCTTGCCTATTGCTGGACATCAGCCTTCCCGAGGCGACAGGTCTGGAACTGCAATCGGCACTCGGACAACGCGGACATCCGTGGCCGGTGATTTTCATGACAGGGTTCGGCACCATCCCGATGTCGGTGCAGGCCATGAAAGCGGGAGCGGTCGAGTTCATGACCAAACCTTTCAACGACGAGCAGTTGCTCGATACCCTGCGCATCACCCGTCAACGTGCAGCGATGGCATTCGAGCAATGGCGGCGCATTCAAGCCGCCCGTAAAAAAGCCGCTCTGTTGACCCCTCGTGAGTGCGAAGTGCTGCCACTGGTCGTGGAGGGGCTGTCCAACAAACACATCGCCAACCGGCTGGGTACCAGCGAAATCACCGCCAAGGTCCACCGCAAACACATCATGGAGAAGATGCAAACGCGCTCGCTGGTGAGCCTGGTCAACCTGTATGGGCTGATTAGCTCAGAGCCGACGTTTGGCGCGCAGAGTCCTACATGACTACCAACAATGACTGCGCCGCGCCCGGGTCATCCGTCAGCGCCATGATCATCGTCTGTATCGTGGACGACGATGCGTCCGTTCGCAAAAGCCTGGCCAATCTGCTGCGGTCGGTGGGATACCGCTCTCGGGTATTCACTTCGGGAGAGGAGTTCCTAGCCCTCGAAAACTTCGACGACATCGCGTGTCTGCTGTTGGATTTAAAGATGAACGGACTGTCAGGGATAGAGGTCATGCACGCACTGACGCTCAAACACAGAAAATTTCCAGTGATTTGCATGTCGGCACACTGGGATGACGCAACACTGGCCGAAACCAGCCGTTATGAGCCCATCGAATGTTTACGTAAACCCTTCAGCGGGGAAGCTTTGCTGAGCGCTGTCGAGTCTGCGCTTCAATGTGAGCGTTGAAAGTCTTCTGATGCTGCCGCAAGCAACCGGCCAAGGCGGACGTAGTCAGCATGTCCCAAGCCTGCTTTTGGTGATGGCAGTCTTTGCCTAAAAGAATACAAGCAAAAAATTGGCATAAAACAGGCTCGCACTAATGATGTCTGAATGAGTTTTTCGGGATGGTCAGCACTAGCCCAATTTCCGCTGATGCTGACCGGCAGCAATGGGTCGACTGCGGCCCTTCGCGACTGCCCACGCAAAAAACCCTTCCTGCGTTTCAACCCAGGAAGGGTTTTTTTGTTTGCGGCCGATCAGTCTTTAGCCTGGCTCAACTTGGTGAACAGCTCGGTCGGCACTTTCTTGCCGTTGGAGATGAACTGGTTGGTGCGGAACTTGTACACCTCACCTTCGGACAGGAAACCGTCGCCGTTGGTGTCCATCGCCTTGAATTCCTCAGTGCCCTTTGGCGCTACCGCCAGCAGTTCCTTGAGCGAAACGCGGCCGTCATGATCGGCGTCGGTACGCGCGAAAGAAGCATCGCCGCACTTGCCTTCACCGCACTTGCCCTCGGCCTGGGTCTTTTGCGCGCTGGCTTCGGCACCGCACTTGCCTTCGCCACATTTGCCTTCGCTGGTCTTTTCTGCGGCAGCCAGCTGATAGCCCTGAGGCAAGGCTTCGGCCGAAAAAGCGGTGGACGCGAAGTTGATACCGCCGACCAGTGCAACAGCGATCAGGCCAATGCGGGTTTTGTTCGACTGGATACGAGTCATGTTGATACTCCGGTTCAATAGCGCGGCGGGACCTCTATTGGTCGTACCGCAAGGGTTGATAAACCTGGTTGCGAGGTGCGGGATGCATCTCGCTTTGGCAGGTCTATTTGGCCCCAGTGGTGTATCCGGGCTGTATCCGTGGGGAGCTGGTTTTGTATGGCTGTACGAAGATGTGGTGCCTTGATACACGGCGATACAACAAAAGCCTCAAGCTACTACCCTTCATTGACGACCTAGACCTTACAACTCAAGGAGCGTCAGACATGAACGGTAAACGTATAGCAGCGGGATTGAGTCTTTTGTTCGCATTCAGTGGTGCGTGCCTGGCGGCGCCGGGCACCATCAGGTTTCAAGGCAGCATTGTGGAGCCGGGCTGTCAGTCACGCGTGGGGACGGATGGCACATTCGATCTTTACCAATGCTCTGCCCAGAGTCGCGCGATGGGGGTTGAGGCAAACACCCTCACGCCAACTGCCAGTGTGAGCGCTGTCGGTCAATCCCGTACCCACGTCAAACTGCTCGCTGACAGTGGTCAAGAAGGTCGCTATTTCGATCAGCAGTATGTGTTGGTGGATGATGCAGGCTCGCCGGTCCGTTCCGGAAACTACTTGATTACCCTGAGCATGCCTTGATCACGGGGTCCGCGCAGAGCGTCTGCATCTGAGCAATAGCACTTGTTTAAAAAGGCTGTAGGTTATTTCCTGAAAGCTACGACACCTTGCGTCGTTGCCTACGGTTACGCCAGAATCCGCCGGCTTGTGCGCCTTGCCCCTGGTCTCTATCGTTTCCGCGCCACTGCCCATCAGCGGCCGGGTCTGGAAACCCCGAAATGAAAATGGCGCAACTGCGCCCTTCATAACCTATGCTTGCGCGCTTTTAAGTGTGCACTCCGTTATGGCGGCTGTGCGCGGGAGACCTTCGGGTCTACCGGGTTGCCGTTTCCCCGGGTTTCCAGCCTGCGTACAGCTGCCACCTCTTCGCCTGGAAACGAACGTGGCAGCTTCAACCATGAAGCGGAGATAACCATGTTCAAAGTCACCCCCAACCCGCCGGACACCGATCCGACATCCCCATACGAACCCGATTCAAACAAGCTCAACGAGGCCGCCGAACGCGCGCTCGCCTTCCACTTCCCCTCAACTGCCGACATCAAAGCCACACCGCGCAGACCCAGCCACCTGTTTACCGTTGATCCCGAAGCCACGACCGAAACCCTGGTGGTTTATCTGGTCGAAACGCTGGCCTCGGTCGATGTGATGGTGCACCAGTTGGTGGATCATCTGGATGGAGGCTCACGCAATGCCCTGCTGGGGATTTCCAACAGTGTGATGTTGGCGGAGATCACGGCGAATCGGGTGCTGGACCAAATCGACCCGCCCGCATAAATACGGTTACCTGAGGCGAGGGAGTTTGCGCCCTCACCTCAGTTCCTGTGTTTTTGATGTTGGCTGGGCTATCACTAGTTCGGATCCAGCAACCCACCACTCCAGTTTCTCGACACCCGGCTACCGGTGAATTTCGCCACCCCCATGCCCTGGGGGATCAGGTGATCGCGATAGCGCGTCACCAGGCGCCCCGCTTGTTCGGCGTGCAACACCACTTCGGAGGATGGATCACCCGGGCGCCCGAGTATCCGTGCAAAGCGCTGGCCTTCCTCGACGAAATCCCCCAGCTCTTTTTCGAAGATCAACACCCCGGGTTGCGGGGCGATGATGGTTTCCATGTGGCCCATTTCTACGGCTTCGACGGGCCAGTCCGCGGGCGCCACTGACTCATCGATGACACCGCAACCGCACAGCCAGTTGTACAGCCCTTCTGCATCCTGTTCGGCGAAACGATCGCTGACATCGCCCTGCCCGCGCAGTTCCAGGGTCGCGGCCATTCGCCCTGCAGTGACTCCGTCGCGTATCCACGGGGCAATGATGGTTTCCTCGAAGGAGCCATCGCCGCCGTCATCCCAGATGATCGCCACGTCCATCTTCATCGCCGCCGCCAGTTCGCGGCCACGGGGCCAGAAACTGCGGTGCACGTACAGGTACGGCAGGGCCTCGTCATCGGTGTGCAGGTCGAGCATCACATCGGCCGGGGCGGCCAGTTGCACCAGTTGCTTTTGCCATTGTTGAACGCAGGTCGAAGGTCGCTCCATGGCCGCTGACTGGTCGAACGCGCGATTGAAGTTTTGCCCGGTGGCGTCGTGATAACGGCCGAGAATCCGCCCCTGGCGAAACTGCCCGATGCCCAGCGGATTGGCCTGCGGCACCACGGTGATGTTGCCTTTGAGACGGCCCTGGGTTTCGGCGGTTTGCAGTCGTTGCATCAGCAGGTGCAGGACCAGCATCCCCGCGATTTCATCGGCATGGACGCCGGCCTGCAGGTGCACGTTTGGCCCGCTGTCGTCGCCTGCATAGCGCCAGGCACCGACCTGCACGGCATCACCGTTGTTGTTGCGAACACTGAACGAAATATCCTGCGGCATTGGCTTTCCCTCCCGTCATGAATGCTGAGAAACGTTGTATCGCTGCTGCCGTGGCTGGTGATTGAACAGACGTTCAACTAAGCTCGGCATCGTGGAACCTCACCCAAGGACAGCCTTGTGACAACCGATGCCCCGAAAAACCGCCGCACCGAACCCGAGGACCGTCGCGAAATGCTGGTGGCCGCCACCCTGCGCTGCCTGGGCCGCGACGGTCACGCCGGGATTTCCGTGCGACGCATTGCCACCGAGGCCGGGGTGTCCGTGGGGTTGCTCAACCATCACTTCGGCAGCATCGAGGCACTGATCGCCGACACCTACCAGCGGCTCGCGAGCGAACTGACCACCGCCCTGCTCCAGGAAATCGAACAGGCCCAGACACCCGCGCAAAAGATCGATGCCTTCCTCGAAGGCTCGTTCTCGCCCAGGGTCATGGACCCGAAACTGCTCGGCGTGTGGGTAGTGTTCTGGAGCCTGATCCGTCACTCCGAACACGTCAGCCAGTCCCACGAAAAAAGCTACCGCGCCTACCTCGATCTGATCCGCCAGTTGCTCGACGGGCTGGCCGCCAGCGAAGGCTTCGTGATTCACGACACGCGCCTGGCCGCCATCGGCTTATCGGCGATGCTCGACGGTCTCTGGCTCGAGTGGTGCCTGAACCCCGAGACCTTCAGCGCCGCCAACGGACTGCATATCTGCCGCTGCTGGATAAAGGGGCTGCGTCACGGAGCATTCAGCACCGACGACGTCTTGTGACGGGTGTCGGCCGAAGATCATCGCCAGGGTGCCGCTGACCGCGATCAGCCCGGCGCCGACCATCAGTGACATGTCCATCAGCGTGCCCCAGACCAGGCTCGACAGCGCAAACGCCCAGATCAGCCCGGTGTATTCGAACGGCGCGAGCAAGGTCGCGGTGGCGCGGCGGAAACTGGCGAACAACAGGAACTGGCCGATGCCGCCCACCAGGCCGGCGCCGAGCATGCCCAGCCAGGCGGGCGTCGGTGATGGCGTGTGGGTCCACGGCAGGGCGACCGCCATGCAAATCACGAACACCACGTTGGTGATCAGCATCTGCTCCAGCACGGAGGTCTGCTCATCCACCTGGCGCAGCTGGATGTAGGTGAACGCCCAGCACATCGCCGCCAACAGGGTCAGGACGATCGGCAACGGATCGGTCATGTTGTCGGGGCGACAGGCGATGACCACCCCGACAAAACCGATGATCAGGCTGAACCACTGCCAGCCGCTGGCGCGCTCCTTGAGAATCACCGCCGCCAGCACCGTGACCATGATCGGCGCAGAAAAATACAGGGTGGTCATCTCGGCCAGGGTCAGGTCGCGGGCCGCCGTGTAGTACAGCACCCAGGCGACAATCGACAGCAAACCGCGCACCACCAGCAGGCGCCGGCTCGGCGAGCGCCAGGCCCGCTGGATCAGGCGCAGGCGCCCCGCCAGCAACACTGCCACGACCACCACAGCGGCGCGCCAGAACAGAATGGTGACCACCGAATAGTCAGCCACCAGCCACTTGATGACCGCATCCTGCAACGACAGGAATGCGTAACCCAACGTGCACAGGCCAATGCCCTGCAGCGAGCGGTCAACCCGTGGCGAACTCATCAGGCCGACCTGCGCACGGGCGTCCCGCGCCGTTCGGCAAAGGCAAACAACGCCTCGATCAGGAACGTCAGGCAGACATACACCCCGGCCACCAGCAACAAGGGTTCGTACACCTGCAGGGTCTGCGCGCGGACCACGTTGGCGGCGCCGAGCAGATCGATCACGGCAATGGTCGAGGCCAGCGCCGTGGACTTGAGCAGCATCACGGTTTCCCCCGCAAGCGTCGGCAACAGCAGGCGCAAGGCTCGGGGCAAGCGCACCCGCAACAACGACTGGCGCGCGGTCATGCCAAACGCTGACGCGGCTTCCATCTCACCCTTGGGCACCGCCAGCAGGCCACCACGAATCACTTCGCCAACATAGGCCCCCATCGACACCACCAGGGCGAACACGATGTACCAGTAGCCGTCGCGCAGATACGGCCAGAGGAAACTGCCACGAATCAGCGGGAACTGGGCAAACAGGCTGCCCAATCCGTAGTAGTAGATGTAGATCTGGATCAGCAACGGCGTACCGCGCGTGACGCTGGTGTAGAACAGGCTGACCTTGGCAATCACCTTGTTTTTCGAGATCCGCGCCAGCGCCACCAGTACCGCCAGCAGATAACCGAACACACTCGATACCAACAGAATAACGAGGGTGGTTTGCAGCCCCCGGCCCAACAGTGCCGCGTATTCAACTATCCACGCTGGAATCATTTCATTCACTCTGCCGGTTCAGTCAACAAGAGGCATCCAGCGACGAATGCGTCGCTCCAACCGTCCCGAAAGATAGTTCGACGCCAAGGTCACTGCGTAATACAACGCGGCAGCCGTGAGGTAGAACAACAGATAGTGGCGCGTCGATCCCGCGCCTTGCTTGGCGGTGTACAGCAACTCGTTGGTGCCGACCACGCTGATCAGCGCACTGTCCTTGATCAGGTTGATCCAAAGGTTGGCCATCCCGGCCATGGCGTAAGGCGCCATGATCGGCAGCGTGACCCGGCGGAACAGCCCGAAACCGCTCAGGCCGAACGCCTTGGCCGCTTCGATCTGGCCGAAGGGAATCGCCTGGATCGCCGCGCGGAAAATCTCCGAGGCGTAGGCACCCTGCACCAGCCCCAGCACCACGATGGCCGCCAGCGGTCCGCTGACATTGACTACACCGTAGCCGAGTTCGGTCATCAGCGAATTGAGGAGCATGGAGCCGACGTAGTACAGCAACAGAATCAGCAGCAATTCCGGCACCGCCCGGAACAAGGTGGTGTAGCCGCGCATCAGCGCTGCAATCGGCTTCGGCGCGCCCAGCTTGAGGCACGCCACCACCAACCCGATGGCCAGCCCGAGCACAAAGGCCCCGGCGGAAATCTGCAGGGTCATCCAGAGCCCCTTCAACAGCGCACTGCCCCATCCCTGCTCGGTGAAATTGATCAGATCGAACATTGCCGGCATTTCAGTCTCCAGTATGCGGTCGTGAACACACCGCCGGATCCTGTGGGAGCGAGCTTGCTCGCGATGAGGCCATGCCAGTCAATATCAATGCTGACTGAACCACCGCTATCGCGAGCAAGCTCGCTCCCACAGGGATCTGCTTTTCCTCAGGACTTGCGCTTCGCCCTTTCAGTCAGAACGCAGGCTTCACGCTGGTGCCGAAGTAGCTCTGGGACAGTTCGTCGTAGTCTTTGCTCGCCAGCAATTCCTGGATGGCCTTGTCCAGTTTGGCCTTGAGTTCGGTGTCGTCCTTGCGCATACCGGCCCCCACGCCTTTGCCGAAGATCGGGTCATAAGGCACGGTGCCGAGGTAGGCCAGGTCCTTGGCGTCCGGGGTCTTGATGAACGCGGCCATGGCGGTGCCGTCGGCCATCATCAGGTCGATGCGCCCGGCAATCAGGTCAGCGTTGGCCGAGTCCTGGGTGTCGTAGTACTTAACGTCGGCGATTTTTTCGTAGTAGGTCTTCAGGTAGCTGGCGCTCACGGTCGAGTTCTGCACGCCGATGATCTTGCCCTTGAGGTCATCCGGGTACTTCTTCACCGACGCCTCTTTCGGGCCGACGACGGCAATCGCCGAGTCGTAGTAAGCCTTGCTGAAGGCGATCTGTTTTTCCCGCTCTTCGGTCACCGACATCGAGGAAAAGATCACGTCGATCTTCTTCGCCAACAGCGACGGAATAATGCCGTCCCACGCCACTTCCTTGATCTCGCAATCGGCTTTCATTTCGCTGCACAGTTTGTGGATCAGGTCGACTTCGAAGCCCTTCCACTCACCATTGGCCTGCTTTTCGGTGTACGGCGGATAGGGTTCCGCTGCCACCGCGAAGCGGATCGGTTGCGCTTGGGCGGCACTCATGCCGGCCAGCATTACGCAGGCCGCACCGGTCAACCAGTTTGCAAAACGTCGATTTCCCATGTTGTTTTCCCGTCTTTTTATGATGAGTTAGCGAGTCTGATGAGCGTTGACGAATTGTCGGCAACGCTCGCTGCGTGGGTGTACGAACACTTCGTCCGGCGAACCGGTTTCCTCGATCAGCCCTTGATGCAGGAAGGCGACTTTGGAAGAGACATCGCGTGCGAAGGCCATTTCATGAGTCACCAGGATCATGGTCCGGCCTTCTTCGGCGAGGGAGCGGATCACCCGCAGCACTTCCCCGACCAGTTCCGGGTCGAGTGCCGAGGTGGGTTCATCGAACAGCATGACCTTGGGCCGCATGGCCAGGGCCCGGGCGATGGCCACCCGTTGTTGCTGTCCCCCGGAGAGAAACGCCGGGTACTCGTTGCGCTTGGCCGCAAGGCCTACACGTTCGAGCAGGGCTTCGGCCCGTTCAGTGGCCTCCGCACGGCTTTCACGCAGGACCTGGGTCGGCGCTTCGATGAGGTTTTCCAGCACCGTGCGATGGGGCCAGAGGTTGAAGTTCTGGAACACCATGCCCAGGCTGGAACGGATGCGCACAAGCTGTTTGGCGTCCGACACCAGCGGTGCGCCGGGACGATTCTGGTTGAGGTGAATGCTTTCGCCATCGACCAGGATGCGTCCCTGGTCCGGCACTTCGAGCATGTTGATGCAGCGCAGCAAGGTACTTTTGCCCGAGCCGCTGGCACCGATCAGGGAGATCACTTCGCCCTCGCGGGCGGTCAGGGATACGCCCTTGAGCACTTCGATATTGCCGAAGCGTTTGTGCAGGCCATCGACCTCGATCATGGTCTTGGCCGCAACCGGTTCGACGGCCGCGGTGCTGGTCACCGTGCCGATCACCGGCCTCGGCGCTTCACCATTGAGTACCTGGACAAAACCGCGAATGCGCTGGCAGGCCTGGGCCAGACGCTCGTCGCTCAGGGTGAACGACAGTCGTACAAACCCCTGGGCCGGTTCACCGAATGCCGCCGCATCCAGCACCGAGACACCGGCTTCGCGCAGCAGGCGCCAGGCGAACTCCAGCGAGGTCAGGCCGGTGCCGCGCACGTCCACCAGCACGAACATGCCGGCATCGGGGTTGAGCACGCTGATGCCCGGGCAATCCGCCAGGCCGGACACCACCAGATCGCGGCGCCGACGATAGATCTCGCGCATGCCGTGGGTGACTTCGTCATGGGACTGCACGGCCTTGAGCGCCGCTTCCATGACAAACCCGGGCAAGCCGTACAGCATGCTCAGCACCAGGGTTTCGACATGATTGACCAGGGCTTCATTGGCCACGACCCAGCCGATGCGCCAACCGGTCATGGCATGGGATTTGGACAGGCTGCCGATCACCACGCAGCGCTCGGCCATGCCCGGCAACGCCGCCAGGCTCAGGTGTTCACGCTCGTAGGCGAGGCTCTCGTAGACCTCGTCCACCACCACCCACAGGTCATGGGCGATGGCGAGGTCGGCGATGGCTTGCAGCTCTTCGCGACCCAGCACCACGCCGGTGGGGTTGTTCGGGTTGGAGAAGAAAATCGCCCGGGTGCGCGGGGTGATGGCCTTGGCCAACACGGCGGCATCGAGGCGGAAACCCGAGTCCGCCGCGCAGGGCACCCGCACCAGCGTGGCGCCGGACGCCTTGAGCGTCGCTTCGTAGGTGACGTACATCGGATCGAAGGAAATCACCTCGTCGCCGGCACCGAGCAGGCACATCGAGGTGGCGAACAAGGCGTTCTGCGCACCGGCCGTGAGAATGACGTTGGACGCCTGCAGTTCACGGTCGATCAGTTGACTGTAACGACCGGCAATGGCCTCGCGCAAAGCCTGGCGGCCGGCGATCTCGGTGTAGTGGGTGTCCCCTTCGCGCAGGGCGTGGATGGCGGCATCGGTAATGAAATCGGGGGTGGGGAAATCCGGGTCGCCGACGCTGAGGATGATCACGTCCTCGCCTTTGCGCTGTGCCGCGCTGGCCGCGTAGTGAATATCCCAGGCGGCAACGCCTTGGCCACTGATCCGCTCTACAAAGGGTGAAAACCGCATGCCAGTGCCTCGTTCGAATTGAAGAAACGCAAGCCCGCAACCAGCCGGGGGAAGGTGGCCCCCAACATAGTCCAGACTGAACACTCGTTCAACAGAAAACTCGCGAGGCTTCGCGTTCAGCGCAAACAGGTCGTTTTCACGACAGTCGCGCCGTTTTTCAGCACGGCGCAATCAAGCGACGTGAAACGATTTTGCTGACGGTTCCCAGCACCAGAGCCAGGAGAATCAGCCCCGCAGCAACCGCAAACGTCAATCGCATCCCCTGCGCGATGGCCTCAGGTTGCGCCTGCAAAATATCGTCACTGGCCGTGCCGAAGGCGAACACAGCGCCCATGACCGAGGCGCCGGTGATCAGCCCCAGGTTGCGAGACAGGCCGAGCAATCCGGAAACCACACCACGCTGCTGCGACTCAATATCTGCCATCACGGCGGTATTGTTCGCCGCCTGGAACAGCGCATATCCGGCTGTGAGGACCACCAGCGGAACGAGGTAGCCGAGTACGCCGACGCTCATCGGCACGACGGGAAGGATGCAAGTGCCGGTCAACATGGCAATCAGCCCGACCGTGCTCGAACGTTGTGCACCCCATCGGTCGACCAGCCGCCCGGCGGGTACGCCGGCAAATGCCGCGACCAGCGGTCCGGCCGACATCACCAGCCCGACACTCACCGCGCTCAAACCCAGCGCAGCCGACAGATAGAACGGCCCGACCACCAGGGTGGCCATGACCACCGTGGTCACCAGGCTACTCATGGCGAACCCCGCGCTGAGCAGCGGATTGCGCAACATCGCCAGTTTGACCAGCGGCGACGCGGCGGTTTGCTCGACGAATACGAACACCATCAAGCCGATTATCGCGACCAGCAGCAGCGCCGTATTGAGCGGGCCGAAGCTGCCGCGTCCAAGGGTCATTGCCAGTGCGTAAGCCAACAGGGTCAGGACCAAGACCAGGGTGCCAAGCGCGTCGAAATCGGGTCGAGTGGAGGTCATCTCGTGGCGATCCACCGGCAAAAAACGCCAGGCCAGTCCGATCGCCAAAACACCCAAGGGTAGGTTCAGCAGAAAAATCCCCTGCCAGCCCACCTGGGCGATCAACACGCCGCCAAGCGTCGGCCCCAGCGAAGTGCCAATCGCCGACATCGTGCCGAGCACGCCCATCGCGCTGCCCATTTTTTCCTTGGGCACCGCCCCGCTCACCAGCGCCATGGTCAGTGCCATCATGGTCGCCGCGCCGACGCCCTGTAAGGCACGGGCGGCAACCAGCAGCCACAGATTCGGCGCCAGGGCACACAGGAGCGAGGCAACGGTGAACAGCGCAATGCCGATCAGCAGCAATCGCCGCCGCCCCATGAGGTCGCCGAGCCGGCCGACGCTGACGATCAGCGCCGTGATGCTCAGCAAATAGGCGAGCACCACCCACTGCACGGCCTGGAACGACGCTGAAAACGCCTCGGCCAGTGTCGGTAAACCCACGTTGGCAATGCTGGTGCCCAGGGACGACAGCAGCATGGATAACGACAGGCTGGCCAAGGCGCCCCGAATCGATATGGACTTCATTTTCTCGCGACTCCGCAAATAGTTGTCCCGAGACTAAGCCTGGCCATAACATGGCGGAAGACGCAGCATTTGCACTTTATACGTGCATACAACGCCATCTAATCCACAAACCAGTGTGGGAGCCTGTGGCGAGGGGGCTTGTCGGAACGCCGCACCGCCCCGTTTGAGTGCGTAGCACTCACAAGATCTTTGGTGCATCAGAGATTTTGGGGCTGCTTCGCAACCCAACGGGGGCAAGCCCCCTCGCCACAGGGCTCGCTCCCACAGGAATTGATTCCATGCCCGACCTGAACTTGCTGATCACCCTGAACGTGTTGCTCGAAGAAGGCAGCGTGGCCCGCGCGGCAAAGCGTTTGCGCCTGAGCCCGTCGGCCATGAGCCGGGCGCTGGCGCGGTTGCGCGAAACCACGGGCGATCCACTTTTGGTACGGGCCGGGCGTGGGCTGGTTCCCACGCCCCGGGCGCTGGAATTGCGTGAACGGGTCGGCGCGCTGGTGCAGGACGCCGAAGCCGTCCTGCGCCCCGCCGAGGCACTGGACCTCAGTCAACTGGTGCGCACCTTCACCCTGCGCACCAGCGATGGCTTCGTGGAGAATTTCGGCCCGCCACTGATCGCCCGCATCAACGAAGAGGCACCCGGCGTCCGCCTGAATTTCGTGCAGAAGCTGAACAAGGACAGCACCCTGCTGCGCGACGGTTCTGTGGATCTGGAAACCGGTGTGATCGGCGAATCCACCAGCCCGGAAGTGCGGACCCGGATGCTGTTTCGCGACCGGTTCGTGGGCGTCGTGCGCAAGGGCCATCCACTGGCTCGTGGCGAGATGACAGCTGTTCGTTATGCCGACGCCCGGCACATCCTGGTCTCGCGCCGGGGCCACGAAAAAGGCGTCATGGACGACGCCTTGAATGAGTTGGGGCTGAAGCGGGACATCGCCACCATCGTCGCCGGTTTCTCTTCGGCGATTGCATTGGCACGGGCTTCAGACCTGGTCGCCAGCGTACCGCAGCGGCACGTCGGCAACCTGTGCCAGGGGATGCACTGCTTTGCCCTGCCCTTCCCCACGCCGGCGATCACGGTTTCGATGCTGTGGCACCCGCGCATGGACGCCGACCCGGCCCATCGCTGGCTGCGCGGTTGTGTGTGGGAGGTTTGCAGTCAATAACGCCACCGGAAAACCGAGTATGGAACGCCCGGCTTGACCGCCACATCCTCCCCGGTCGAAGGCATTCAAACGGTTTGTATCGCACTGTATTCCCCTCCGACCACCTTACACAGCGATACACAACTGCCAGGTTCAGGACATATGTGCAGTACATGGAAATGAAAAAGTGGGGCACATCGGAAAGCGCAGGTTTTCCGAGCATTCCAGCGACCCACTGACAGGAAAAACACCATGATCAATGCAATCGATACCGTGCTGTACACCGGCAAGACCCACACCACCGGCGGCCGCGACGGTCAGGCGCGCAGCACCGATGGACGTCTGGACATCAAGCTTTCGCCTCCCGGCTCTTCGGGTGCCGGCACCAACCCTGAGCAACTGCTGGCGGCGGGTTGGTCGGCTTGTTTCATCGGGGCGATGGGCAAAGCGTGCGTCGCGCTGAAAGTGGCCTTGCCGAGCGACGTTGCGGTGGATGCCGAAATCGATCTGGGCAAATCCGAAAACGCTTTCTTCCTTCAAGCCCGTCTCAATGTCAGCCTGCCGGGCCTGGACCCGACCATCGCACGCTCCGTGGTGGAAATGGCGCATCAGACGTGCCCGTACTCCAAGGCGACCCGCGGCAACATCGACGTCGAGATCAATCTGGTTTGACCGATGCAAAAAAGCCTGGCCTGACGTCTTGATTCCGGTCAGGCCAGGCTTTTTAAACACCGCAATTGCTGTGGGAGCGAGCTTGTTCCGGGCGGCGTTTCGACTGGGTAACGGCACTGACGGCCCCATCCATTTGCATTCCACCTGACCACTTATTTGCATCGGATTTGACCAGCAAGCCGCATGGCCATGACCGGCAGAGAACGACCCTTAGCTGACTGTCATTACAAGGCGGAACCAGTCTGAGAGAGGTGAGTTGATTTGAACCCTGCATTCCTTGTAGGAATGCAATATATAAAATTAATGAATTTTTATTATTTCTGAAGGTGGCGTAG
The DNA here is from genome assembly GCF_039909015.1 of Pseudomonas grandcourensis. Taxonomy (NCBI): domain Bacteria; kingdom Pseudomonadati; phylum Pseudomonadota; class Gammaproteobacteria; order Pseudomonadales; family Pseudomonadaceae; genus Pseudomonas; species Pseudomonas grandcourensis. The sequence continues at coordinate 2,634,754 of NZ_CP150919.1, read as the reverse complement.
CTTGATTTGAGGACATGGAGAACCGCCTTGAAATCATCCTCTCTCAACTCAGCTGAAAAATTTGATACCTCACGGGCCAATGAGTACGGCCGTCAGAGCCGCATTGCACTAGCAGGATACGACGCTTGCCAAGACTTGGCGGCGTGCATGCTGGCGGCAAGCCTTGGCAATGTGGGATCGGCAAAAATACTTGTGGTGGGCGCTGGCGGTACCGCGCAGGAGATCGTTGCAATGGCCAAGCTTGAGCCGGGCTGGCGTTTCACTGCCGTTGATCCATCCGGGCCTATGCTGGAAGCAGCGAAACAGCAGTTAGACGCAAATAATTTGCTCGGAAGAACGGCCATGCATCTTGGGCATGTTGAAGACTTGGCAGCAGGTGAGGCATACGACGCAGCCACTTTGATCGGTGTACTCCATCATCTCGATGGGGATGATGCCAAGCGAAGAATATTACGATCCATTCAGGCTCATCTAAAGCCGGGGGCGCCGCTGATTGTCGCAGGGAATCAATATGCGTATGCCAGCCAGCCGTTACTCCTCGCTGCCTGGGGGCAACGGTGGCGGCAGCATGGAGCCAGCCCGGACGAAGTGAAGGTCAAACTTGGGAAAATCCTTCAAGGCGCCGACCCTCCACATTCCGAGGCAGCGGTTCAAAAGCTGCTGAATGAAGCAGGATTCGGGAACGCTACCCGTTTCTTCAGTAGCCTTTTCTGGGGAGCCTGGTTGACGTGCAAAACGGCCTGAACATGGACGCGTAAGGGCCGCTTTTGGCCGATTTCTGCCTGTCACGAAGGGCAGAAGTCGACCCAGGCTGTGTGAAAACGCACTGAGTACGTCGATAACGGAGAGTTGCGTGCGTTGCCTGCGAAACAGCAGACGGAAGCGCGAATTACCTTAGTCAGCTACATAGGTGTTCGTAAATGCGGTTTGGGTCGCGCCAGCGGCCCAAATCGCTACTAACGGGCGAGCAAGCGGCTAGACTCACGCCCTGATCGCTTCAAGCAATCCTGCGATGCCGAAGATGCTCATCATTCGCTTGAGGTTGTAGGCGAGCACATGAAGGCTCATCTCGGTGCTTACCCTCGGCAGGGTTTTGGTCAGGAAGTGGGTACTTCCCATCCAGTATTTGAGCGTTCCAAAAGGATGTTCAACGGTCTGGCGGCGACGCCTCATCATCGTTGGATCATGATCCAGCCGAGCCTGCATTGCATCGACTACGGCTTCATGTTCCCAGCGCTTTACCCGGCGCTCTTTACCCGTGGTGCATTGCTTTTGCATTGCGCAGGACTGGCAGCCCGAGAAGTAGTAACAATGCAATAACATGCCGTCTTCCACCGACGAATACCGCCGGGTCAGTAACTGTCCCGCAGGGCATCGATACTCGTCCGATGCAGCAACGTAGATGAAGTCCTGCTTGCCAAATCGGCCTTCGGCTTTGCTGCCCGATGTCAGGGGTTTCGGTACGAAGGTAGTGATGCCGGCTTGCTCGCAAGCAAGGATTTCCAGACCTTTGTAATAGCCTCGGTCGGCCACCACCGTTAGCGATTCAGCCTCGATTTCTTCACGCGCCTGGTTCGCCATATTGCTCAGTTGCCCACGATCATTACCAACATTGGTCACCTCATGGGCAATGATCAGATGGTGTTTGTCGTCGACAGCTGTTTGGACGTTGTAACCAACCGTTCCGGTGCCTCGGCCGCTCGTGGCCATTGAGCGTGCATCTGGATCGGTAAGAGAGATTTGCTGGTCTGGACTGTCGTGGAGCTGCGCCTCGATGTCCTTGAGTTTCTGCATCTGCTTTTTCAGCGTTTCTATCTTTTCTTTCAACCGCTCGGCCTTGGCCTCGGCTACTTCGGGTGTTGCCCGATCCGCCGAATCCATCGCCGTTAGATAACGGTCAATGCTCTGTTCGATCTGCTGCATGCGTGCCTTCACTTTGCCCTGGGTGAAGTTACGGTCGCGATTATTGACGGCTTTGAATTTGCTGCCATCGATGGCGATGATTGATTGGGAGAAGAGATTGAGGTTGCGACAAAGCACTACGAATTGCCGGCAGACGCTGCGAATGGCTTTGCCGTTGTTTTTGCGAAAGTCGGCAATGGTTTTGAAGTCCGGAGCCAAACGTCCCGTCAGCCACATCAACTCGACATTGCGCTCGGCCTCCCGTTCCAGCCGGCGGCTGGACTGAATCCGATTCAGGTAGCCGTAGATATAGATCTTCAGCAAGATCGCTGGATGGTAGGCCGGACGCCCCGTTGCAGCAGGATCAACACCTTCAAACCCAAGTGCACCCAGGTCGAGTTCATCGACGAAAACGTCGACCACTCGCACTGGATTTTCTTCGGCTACGTAATCGTCCAAGCACTCAGGCAGCAACGTGACTTGCGTCCGAGCCTCACCTTCAATGAATCGCTTCATGATCGCCCCCAATACGATCTAGACGATCAGAAGGTTAGACAAACACTGGCGTTTTCACACAGCCTGGACCCATAGCAGTCAATCACCTAAGGCGCTACGCTCGCAGGCACACTCCTTCAGGTGCTGACAATTACGACATGAAACGCATACTTGATCGTTTACGTGGCTGGGCCAGAAAGCTAAAACGGCAAACCATGGTTCTCTGGTTTTGCTATCAGCATCCACAAACACCCTGGTTACCCAAATGGATTTCGATTTTTGTCGTGGCGTATGCGCTGAGTCCAATCGACCTCATTCCTGATTTCATTCCTGTGCTTGGATACCTGGACGACGTGATCATTTTGCCGCTTGGCATTCTGCTCGCTATTCGGCTGATGCCTGCGCAGGTGCTCGAGGAATGTCAGCTCAAAGCGAGTGAGTGGGAGAAAAGCCATGTTAAGCGGCCAGTGAACAGGTTTTCTGCAGTGATCGTTGTATTAGTTTGGCTCGTTGCTGTGGGTACTTTGGGGGCTTACTTCCTCTGAGTTAGAAGTAGGCTCCCCCACCGAGCGGTTTTGTTTGAATGACTCCTGCTGGCCGCTCTCTGCCGCTCGTCTCTTGTGCGGGCATTGGTCAACCGAATGCAAACGGTGATCACCACGAACGCAAATGCCTGGTCAGTAGTAATGTAATTACGCACCGGCGATGGTCGTTAACGATAACGCGTGTTTAATGGCTAAACGCGACGCTCTCAAGACCATCGCGAGCGAGTTCGCTCCTACAAACACTCGCCTACGGCTTGAGGATCAGCAGCGGCTCGCCTTTGTTCACGATGTAGGTCGCCAGCTCCGAGGCCTTGCCCTGGCCCACGTTCTTCGCCACATGGGCGACGCCTTCGGGGATGTACAACGAATCACCGGCCTTGAGCGTCACCGGTGCCCGCCCTTCCAGTTGATACTCGAAGGTGCCGCTGATCACGTGCGCCACCTCGACACCGGGGTGAGCATGTTTGGGTGACGTCACACCCGGATCGAAATCCACGAGCACCTGAAGGACTTCGCGATTAGCGGCGCCCAGGTCTTCGTGTACCAGGTCGGTGCGATGCAGGCCCTGCTGCCAGCTTTTCATCGCCGGGGCCGGCTGTGTTTCCTGGGCTTGAGAGAGGCTCGCTACGGTGGCGAGCCCTGCGGCGGCCAGGACCAGACCAAGCTTGCCGAGGGTGTGACGGGTGTGGGTACGCAACATTGTCTTTCCTCCAGTTGAACCACGCCGGGCCGCGCCGAAAGTGGCGCGATGCCGGTGGTTCCATTGGAAGGCCGCCGTGTATCGCCCGGGTGTCGGGAAACGGCGGTTTTGTATGCCTGGGTAACGGCGGGCGTTGCGGATACCTGCGGATACAAACCCGCAACTGCGGGCACCTCGTTGGCCTTATTCCCCCGCCGCTCCGCGACTGCCCTTGAACACTTCGCGCCGGGCGCTGCGTTCGGCGACATAGGCGGCACTCGGCTCACTGATCAGGTCGGCGCGGCGCAAGGGCTGCCCGCAATGGGCGCAAAGCGGACCGAGCCCGGCGGGCCCGCCGCAACTGCGGTGTGTATAGACCACCGCCAGGCCTTCCTCGGGCGACTTGCACCAGGTTTCGCCCCAGGCGCGCAACGCCAGGACCACCGAGTAGAACGCGTCGCCTTTTTCCGTGAGGTGATATTCGTAGCGTTTTGGCCGTTCGCTGTAAGCGCGGCGCTCTACGAGCCCGTCGGCCTCCATGCTTTTCAAGCGCGCCGCGACCATTTGCGGCGTGCCGCCGGTCTGCGCCTGGATGTCGTCAAAACGATGGCTGCCCATGAACAACTCACGCAAGACCAGCACCGTCCAGCGGTCGCCCACGACGGCTTCGGCCCGGGAAATCGGACACAGGGTTTCAGAAACGGTTGTTTTCACCGACATGCGGTATTGCCTCTTTCCTAGTTACTATGATTATCATATCAACGTAAATTTCGAGCAACTACACTTCACCATCCACGGATTATTTTGCGGAGAACCGTCATGTCCAAAGCCACCTACCCTCTTGACCGGACTGCCTATCTGTTGGTCGACCCCTACAACGACTTTCTGTCGGATGGCGGCAAGATCTACCCCTTGATCGAGCCCATTGCCAAGCAAGTCGGCCTGCTCGACAACCTGCGCACGCTTGATCGCACCATTCGCGCGCTCAACATCCCGGTGGTCATCGTACCGCACCGCCGCTGGGAAAAAGGCGACTACGAAAACTGGGATCACCCGAGTCCCACCCAGTGCAAGGTCATGCACATGCACCACTTCGCACGGGGCGAATGGGGCGGTGAATGGCACCCCGATTTCGCGCCGAAGGACGGCGACATCGTCGTGCAGGAACATTGGGGCTCCAGCGGTTTTGCCAATACCGACCTCGATTTTCGTCTCAAGCAAAAGGGTATCACCCACGTGATCATCGTCGGCCTGCTGGCCAATACCTGCATCGAGGCAACCGCCCGTTACGCTCAGGAACTTGGCTATCACGTCACTCTGGTACGGGATGCGACCGCCGCCTTCAAGCCGGAGATGATGCATTCGGCCCATGAGCTGAACGGCCCGACCTTCGCTCACGCCATCCTGACCACCGACGAACTGGTTGCCGCGCTGGCACAGGCAGGTGCGTAATGCAGTTGACCGGCAAGCTGCTGATCGGCAACCACGATGTCGCCGCCAGCGAAGGCACCCTGAAAGCGCTCAATCCCGCGACCAACCAGCCGCTTGAACCGGCGTTCGCACTGGGTGGTGTGGCCGACGTCGACCGGGCCGCGACCCTGGCCGATGAAGCATTCGATGTCTACAGCCATACCCCGCTCGCCGTGCGTGCGGCGTTTCTCGAACGCATCGCCGACAATCTCGATAGCGTTCGTGGAGCACTGGCTGCACGGGCCGCCCTGGAAACCGGCGTACCCGAGGCACAACTGGAAGGCGAGGCAATCAAGGCGGCCACCCAGTTCCGCCAGTTCGCCGATGTGGTGCGCAAGGGGCGCTTCCTGCAACTGGCCATAGATCCTGCACAACCGGAGCGTCAGCCACGCCCGCGCATGGACCATCGCCTGCAAAAAATCGCCATCGGCCCGGTGGCGATTTTCGGCGCGAGCAATTTCCCCATCGCCTACTCGGTGGCCGGCGGCGATACCGCCTCGGCGCTGGCGGCGGGTTCGACCGTCATTCTCAAGGCGCACAATGCGCATCCCGGTGCCTCGGAAATCCAGGCCCGCGCCATTCGCCAAGCGGTGCAAGACAGCGGATTGCCCGAAGGCGTGTTCTCCATGGTGCGCGGCTCCGGCAATGCCATCGGCGAAGCACTGGTGGATCATCCACTGATCAAGGCCGTGACCTTCACCGGTTCCGAACAAGGCGGAATGGCGTTGTATCGGCGTGCGCAGTTGCGGCCCGATCCGATTCCGGTCTTCGCCGAAATGACCAGCGTCAACCCGACCTTCATCCTGCCCCGGGCCCTCGCCGAACGGGGCGCGCAGATCGGCGATGGCTTTGTCGAGCGCATGCTGGTCAACGTCGGGCAAGCCTGCCTCAAACCGGCGATTCTGGTTGCCGTCGAAGGTGCGGGGTTTGAAGCACTGCGCCACGCCATGAGCAAGCGCGTGAGCGAAGCACCGGCACGCACGATGCTGACACCGGGCATCCATGGGGCGTACCTGAAGGGTCTGTGCGCAATGGAAAGCGCCGGCGCGAGCCTCGTCGCCGTTGGCTCGGCATCCACTGCAGAAGTCGATGGCCGCTCGGCGCTGTTCGAGGTCGATGGCCAACACTTTCTCGCCGAGACGTTGCTTTCGCAGGAGGTATTCGGCCCGTCCGCGCTGTTGGTGAAGGTCCGGGATGAAGATGAACTGTTGCGGGTCGCGCGCTCACTCAAGGGGCAACTCAGCGCGACCCTGCATCTTGAACAGGACGATTTGCCGCTGGCCCGTCGCTTGCTGCCAACCCTGGAGCGACGCACCGGGCGCATCGTAGTCAATGCCTTTGCCCATCCGCAGGAGGTGTGTTTCGCCACCGTGCATGGCGGGCCGTTTCCGGCCACCTCGGACAGTCGTTTTACTTCGGTGGGCATGACCGCCATCGAGCGTTTCCTGCGCCCGGTGGCTTACCAGGGCTTTCCCGATGCCCTGCTGCCGGAGCCTCTGCGCGAGGGTAATCCGTTGGGGTTGCCGCGCCTTGTGGATGGTCATTGAACGAAAATCTCTGTGGCGAGGGAGCTTGCTCCCTCGCCACAGGTCATCTATTGCTCGATCAGTTGTTTTTCGCCAGCCTGGTATCGCCGCTGTCCCAACCACCGCCCAGGGATTTGTAGATCGCCACAATGGCGCGGTACTGATCGGTCTCCCCCAGTGCCTGGGCATCCTCGGCGTTCAGCCGCTCACGTTGCGCGTCCAGCAACACCAGGTAGTCCACCACCCCTTCCTTGTATTGCGTCGCCGCCAGATCGGCCGCTGCGCGACTCGACTCGCTTTGCCTGATCAACGACAGCAGGCGTTGCTGGCGTTTGCCATAGTCGCTAAAGGCGTTTTCCGATTCCTCCAGTGCGAGCAAAACCTGTTGCTCATAGGTTGCCAATGCACCCTCGGCGTCGGCGTTTGCGCCGCGAATGCGCGCCCGCACACTGCCCAGGTCAAACGCGGCCCAGGTAATGCTCGGCCCCAGGCTCCAGGCGCGGGCGGCACTGGAACCGATTTGTGAACCACGCCCCGCCGTGAACCCGAGGAACCCACTCAAGCTCACCCGTGGAAAGAGGTCGGCGGTGGCCACGCCGACATCCGCCGTTGACGCCGCCAACCGGCGCTCTGCCGCGAGCACATCCGGACGCCGATGCAACAGTTCGCCGGGATCGCCAATCGGCAATGCCTTGGCGATGGCCGGCAGGTCCTTCGGACTCAGGTCGATGCTCAGGGTGTCCGGGCGTTCGCCCAGCAGCGTGGCGATGCGGTTCTTGTGGTGCACCTGCTCCGCCTGCAACTGCGGCACACTCGCCTCGACCGCCGCCAACCGCGCATCGGCACGCACCACGTCGAGTTCGTTGCCCACGCCAGCATCACGCAGGCTCACCGTCACGGCGCGCGATTCACTTTGGTTCTTGAGGTTGGCCAGGGCGATCTTTTCCCGCAGTTGCGCACCGCGCAGCTGACCATAGGCGTCCACCAACTCGGCGATCATGGTCACCCGCAGTTGATACAGGTCTGCCGCCGTGGCGTCTTCCCGGGCATCGCTGGATTCCAGTTCACGCTGGATGCGCCCGAACAGGTCGATCTCCCAGGCCATGTCCAGGCCCAGATCGTAGCGCTCGGTGTTGACCCGATTCACGCTCTGCCCCGGCACTTGCGACTTGCCCTGCTGGCTGCTGACCCGACTGGTGACCACCGGCAGGTTGTCGTTGCTGACGTCATCGCGGATGGCCCGGGCGGCTTTCCAGCGGGCGAAGGCCACGCGCAGATCGCGGTTGCCATTGAGCGCTTTGCCGACCAGCTGATTCAGCGTGGGGTCGTCGAATTGCTGCCACCACACTGTTTCGAAACGCGACTGATCATAGTTGGCGCCTTGTGCCGAGACGACTTTCGCCGGCGCCGTATCGGGGGTCTTGTAATCAGGCCCTACAGTGCAGGCGGCCAATGCCGCGACCAGGAGACTGGGAAGGAAGAGCTTGAAAGCGTTCATCAATGTGCCTCCGAATCAATAACGTTAAGCGCTTGAACCCGGGCCGCCTTGCGCGCGGCTTTACGTTCGATGTAGCGACGAATCAGGACAAAGAACACCGGCGTCAGCAGCAACCCGAAGAAGGTCACCCCGAGCATCCCGGAGAACACGGCGACCCCCATGGCCCGGCGCATTTCCGAACCGGCCCCGGTGGAAGTCACCAGTGGAATCACCCCCATGATGAAGGCGAACGACGTCATCAGGATCGGCCGCAGACGCATGCGGCAAGCCTCCAGTACAGCGTCCAGCGGCGACAGGCCCTGGTCCTGTTTGTCCTTGGCGAACTCGACGATCAGGATCGCGTTCTTGCACGCCAGGCCCACCAGCACGATCAAGCCGATCTGGGTGAAGATGTTGTTGTCGCCCCTGGAGATGATCACCCCGGCAATCGCCGACAACAGGGTCATCGGTACGATCAGGATCACCGCCAGCGGCAGGCTCCAGCTTTCATACAACGCGGCCAGTACCAGGAACGCCAGCAGGACGCAGAGCGGGAACACCAGCAACGCGGTGTTGCCGGAGAGGATCTGTTGGTAGGTCAGGTCGGTCCACTCGTAGGTCATGCCGTTGGGCAGTTCTTCCTTGAGCAGTTTCTCGATGGCTTTTTGTGCCTGGCCGGAGCTGTAGCCGGGGGCTGCACTGCCGTTGATTTCCGCGGTGACGAAGCCGTTGTAGTGCGAGACCCGGTCAGGCCCCGACGTCGGGCCGACCTTGACGAACGTGGCCAGTGGAATCATCTCTCCACGGTCGTTGCGGACCTTCAACTGGCCGATCTGCTCCGGCTCCTGGCGGAACTGCTGCTCGGCCTGGACGTTGACCTGATAGGTACGGCCAAAACGGTTGAAGTCGTTGGCGTACAGCGAACCGAGGTACACCTGCAAGGTGTCGAAGATATCGTTGATCGCCACGCCATGGGTCTTGGCTTTTTCGCGGTCGATGGCGGCTTCGACTTGCGGCACGTTGACCGTGTAGCTGGTGAACAGGTTGGCCAGTTCCGGAACACTGCGCCCCTTGCCGATGATGTTCATGGTTTCCTTGTACAGCTCTTCGTAGCCCAGGTTGCCCCGGTCTTCGATCTGCAGGCGGAACCCGCCGATGGTGCCCAGGCCTTGCACAGGTGGCGGCGGGAACACCGCGATGTAGGCATCCTGGATACCGCCGAACTTGGCATTCAGCGAAGCGGAAATCGCCCCGGCGGACAGGCCTGGATCCTTGCGCTCATCGAAAGGACGCAAGCCGATGAACGCGATGCCGGCATTCGGGCTGTTGGTGAAACCATTGATCGACAGGCCGGGGAACGCCACGGCACTGTCGAAGCCCGGTTCGTTCATGGCGATGGTGCTCATGCGCCGGATCACCGACTCGGTGCGGTCAAGGCTGGCCGCATCGGGCAATTGCGCAAAGGTCACCAGGTACTTCTTGTCCTGGGTCGGCACAAAACCGGTCGGCGTGGTGCTGAAACCCATGTACGTCATGGCGATCAGGCCAGCGTAAACCAGCAGGGCCACGCTGCTGCCGCGAATGACCCTGGCCACCGCCACCACGTAGCCATTGCCGGCCTTTTCGAACATCCGGTTGAAGGGCTTGAACAGCCAGCCCGCGAACAACCGATCCAGCACTTTGGAGAAACGGTCTTTCGGCGCGCCGTGGGCCTTGAGCAACACCGCCGCCAATGCCGGCGACAAGGTCAGCGAGTTGAACGCCGAGATCACCGTGGAGATGGCGATGGTCAGGGCGAACTGCTTGTAGAACTGCCCGGTCAGGCCGGAAATGAACGCTGCTGGCACGAAGACCGCGCACAGCACCAATGCCGTGGCGATGATCGGCCCGGTCACCTCGCCCATGGCCTTTTGGGTGGCCTCGGCCGGCTCAAGTCCCGACTCGATGTTTCGCTCGACGTTCTCCACCACCACGATGGCGTCATCGACCACGATACCGATGGCCAACACCAGACCGAACAGCGACAGCGCATTGAGCGAGAACCCGAGCAAATGCATCACGGCAAAGGTGCCGATCAGCGACACCGGCACGGCGACCAGCGGAATGATCGAGGCGCGCCAGGTTTGCAGGAACAGGATCACCACCAGCACCACGAGGATCAGCGCTTCGAACAGCGTGTGAACCACTGCTTCAATCGAACTGCGCACGAAGATGGTCGGGTCGTAGACGATCTCGTAGTCCATGCCTTCGGGGAACCTCTTCTTGAGCTCGGCCATCTTCGCCCGCACCTGGTCGGAAACGTCGATCGCATTCGAACCCGGGCGCTGGAAGATCGGCATCGCCACCGCTTCCTGGTTATTGAGCAGTGCGCGCAGGGCGTACTGGTTGGAGCCGAGTTCAATCCGCGCAATGTCCTTGAGGCGGGTGATCTCGCCATCCGCACCACTGCGGACTATCACGTTCTCGAACTCTTCTTCGGTGACCAGCCGTCCCTGGGAGTTGATCGACATCTGGAAGCTGGTGGCGTTGGGTGCAGGCGGTGAACCCAGTTGGCCGGCCGCCACCTGACGGTTTTGTTCACGCACCGCATTGACCACGTCGGTGGCGGTCAGGTTGCGTGACGCGGTCTTGTTCGGGTCGAGCCAGATGCGCAGCGAGTAGTCACCGATGCCGAACATCTTCACATCACCAATGCCTTCCAGACGCGACAGCTCATCCTTGACGTTGAGGATCGCGTAGTTGGACAGGTAGAGCATGTCGTAGCGTTTGTCCGGCGACACCAGGTGCACCAGCAGCGTCAGCTCGGGCGAGGCCTTGTCGACGGTGATGCCGATGCGCGTCACTTCCTCCGGCAGCTTGGGTTCGGTGCGGGTCACACGGTTCTGCACCTGGACCTGGGCGTTGTCCAGGTCGGTGCCCAGGGCGAAGGTCACGGTCAGCGTGAGCCGGCCATCCGCCGTGGACTGCGAGGACATGTACAGCATGTTCTCGACGCCGGTGATGGCTTGTTCGAGCGGCGCGGCCACGGTTTCGCCAATCACCTTGGGGTTGGCGCCGGGGTAGTTGGCGTGGACGACCACGGTGGGTGGTACCACTTCCGGGTATTCGCTGATCGGCAGCTGGAACAGCGAGATGAGGCCGGCGATCAGGATCAGCAGCGACAGGACGGCGGCGAAGATCGGCCGCGTGATAAAGAACCGGGAGAACTTCATGACAGTGTTCCTTTATCCGCGAGGCGAAACGGATGTATCCGTTTTCACCAGTGCCGGGGACGGAGCGGCAGGCTGATTACCCGCCTCGATGGCCTGGCGTTGACGAGCCAGGGTGGCGACGGTTTGCGCGTCGGCCATCGGCGCGTCCTGAGGCGCGACCACCGCGCCGGGACGAACCCGTTGCAGACCGTTGATGACGATCCGGTCTTCTTTATGCAAACCGCTGCGCACGATGCGCAAGCCTTCGAGCTTCGGCCCCAGGTCGACGCTCCGGTACACGGCCTTGTTGTCCTGGTCGATCACCAGCACGAACTTCTTGCCCAAGTCAGTGCCCACCGCCTCGTCCTTGATCAGCAGGCCGGCATAGGCCGCGCTGCCCACCAGTTTCAATCGGGCGTACAGCCCCGGGGTGTATTGGCCGTCGGTGTTGTCGAACACCGCGCGACCACGGATGGTGCCGGTCTTGGGATTGACCTGGTTGTCGACGAAGTTCATCTGCCCCAGGTGGCTATTGCCCTCCTCGTTCGACAAGCCCATGTACACCGGCGTGGACTGGCTGCGTCGGCCCTGGCGGGAGAGCTGGCCGTACTTGAGGAACAGGCGCTCGTCGGCGTCGAAATAGGCGTAGACCCTGTCGGTGGAGACCACGCTGGTCAGCGCCGAGGTGTCGGCGGTGACGATGTTGCCGGCGGTGATTTCAGCACGGCTGACCCGGCCGCTGATCGGCGCGGTGACACGGGTGAAGCTCAGGTTCAGGCGTGCCAGATCGAGCTGCGCCTGCACGGCATCGACGGCGGCGCGGGCTTCCTGGGCGGTGGTGTTGCGCGTGTCAGCCAGTTCCGCCGAAATCGCATTGCTGCTCAGCAGGCGCTGGCCCCGCTGTGCTTCATTGCCAGTTCGAACCAGCGTGGCGCGAGCCTGTTGCAACTGCGCTTCGAGGCGATGCACTTCGTGTTCGAACGGCCGTGGATCGATCTGGAACAGTAAATCCCCTTTCTTCACCGACTCACCATCGGTGAAGGCGACACGATCGATCTGCCCCGACACCCGCGGTCGAACCACGACGGTTTCCGGCGCTTCCAGGCGGGCGGTGACTTCATCCCATTCGGTAATGGGTTGCTCGAGCACTTTGGCGACCGTGACAGGTGGCGCACCCGGCGCCTTGGCGGCATCGGGTGCGTGGCCGCAAGCAGTGAGGGTCGCCAACGCCAATGCAGCAAGGGGATAACGCAAAGGTTTGAGTGACTGTTGCATGGGTAGTGTCCGCCTGACGGGTTAGGGGTTGGAGAATTCTCGGCCGCACAGGAGGCAGCGACGAATTGAACCGAGTGAACTTGGCTATCATCATTAATGATGACTATCATGTTTAAGGGCAAAAAAATGAATGCTCAGATCAAGCCTTTGAATCAACAGGATTTTTACTAGAGGACGTAAGACTGACGACAGCGCAGATACAGTCCAGTGCGGGCCCAAGGGTTTGCGCCACCTGCAAGGCCCGGGTGGTCGGTTCCATTTTGTGGCCAATGCGTTTAAACAGAGGGTCGTTGAACAGCGTACGCAATCGGTTCAATGCGCCGCTGACTGCCGGCTGACCCAGGGCAAGCTTTTCTGCGGCGCGGGAGACATTGCGCTCCTGAATGAGCGCCTCGAAAATCACCAGCAGATTGAGGTCGATACTGCGCAGATCATGACGTTTCATGGGGCGGCACCCTGTGAGGTGTTCTGACTTGAGCCATGGGCTCGTCGGCCTGCAAAGCCATTGCCGCGAATTTATATTATGATCATCATCAATACCAGCCCCCCAGCAAAAAATTGCCAGGGCGCTCATCGGATGACAGGACCCCACTCATGAAAGTGACGAAAGACCAGGCAGCAGCCAACAAGGAAGCGATCCTCGGCGCAGCCTCGAAGATGTACCGGGAAAAAGGCATCGACGGCATCGGTATCGGCGAACTGTCCCGCTCGGTGGGCCTGACCCATGGCGGCTTTTACGGACAGTTCCCCGGTGGCAAGGAGCAGCTGGCGTCGGAGGCGGTCAGCCGCACGTTCGAAACCAACATCGAAGACTGGCGAGCCGCCAAATCCATCCCCGAACTGCTCAAGGGTTACCTGACCCAAAGCCACTTGAGCAACTGGACCGAAGGCTGCCCGATCCCCGCCCTGGGGGCCGATGTCGCGCGCAACGGCGGTGCCGTCAGCCACTCATTCACCCAAGGCGTGCAGACCCTGATCGAAACGCTGTTGCCATTGGTTGATGGCGAAACCGATGATGAAAAACACCAGGAGGCCTTGCGTATCCTGTCATCGATTACCGGAGCGATACTGATCGCCAGGGCCCTGGACAACCCTCGATTGTCGGAGCAGTTTCTGCAATCGGTGATTGATGCCTGGTCTGTCAGCACTGAAAAACAGTAGAATCGAACGTCACCAGCCTCCGATATGCATCACGCCAAAGGTTTTTGTATAAAACCTGGCGCGCGCGGCCAATGAGTTTTTTTATCAAGTAAAGGAGCGCAGAATGAGCAGCCTGGCGTTCGAATGACATGCCGCAGGCGGCTGGCGTGTCGTCATCTCGGGCACCACGGGTAGAGACTTTCTCGGGGACGATGAGCGCACTTGCTGTTGACGGCAAGGGCCTGGAGAGGCGTTTTGAAACCATTCCCGCTCAGACCTGGCGCCTCTTTTGACCTGTTTCTTCAAGCGTGTATGCCTCGCCGAGACGCGGTTCCGCCAACCTTGACGGAAAAGGCTGTCATCCCGGGCATTCCCGATGCTCGCTACAGGCTGGACCACGACCTGACGCCTTTCATGGAGGATGCGGTTCAGTCCAACAAACGTGAGAGCGAGGTTCTCGCCAAGGCCGGGAAGCCGAACCATATCCTTCCGCTGGCAAATATGCTGGCGGTTTCCGGTGGCGGCGATGCGGGCGCCTTCGCAGCGGGACTGATTGCTGGATGGACGACGCATGGGACTCGCCCCGTGTTCAAGGTCGTCACAGGCATTAGCGCAGGCGCCCTGGTCGCCCCGTTCGCTTACCTGGGGGCCGAGTACGACGGCGTTATTCGGTACGTCTCCAACGCAATCGGTCCAAAAGACATTTTTCACTCGCGAAGCGTATTAACCCGTCTTGCCAGCGACGGTATAGCGGACAGCAAACCACTGTCGCGGCTCATCGCAAAATACGTCACAGCACAGATTCTTGCGGCGATCGCGACGGAGTACGCCAAAGGACGAATTCTGCTGATCGGTACAACTGACCTTGATTCGGGGCGGCCAGTCACCTGGAACATGGGCGCGATTGCCTCCAGCCAGGCACCGGGAGCGCTCGACCTCTTTCGCAACATCATGCTCGCGTCAATGAGTATTCCCGGTGCAGTCTCACCGGTCATGATCGATGTGGAGGTTGACGGCAAACAGTTCCAGGAAATGCACGTGGACGGAGGGGTCATCACTCAAGTGTTTCTTTACCCACCCAGTACTGTGCTGGTGCTGAGCAAAGCCACCGGAGTACCTGTGCGACTCGACCGTCATTTCTATGTCATTCGTAACGGCACACTGGAGCCACAGTGGTCCGGGACCAAGCGCCGAACATTGAGCATCGGCGGTCGAGCCATCAGTGCCTTGATTCAAACTCAGGGGATCAGCGACCTGGAGCGTATTTACCGCATGGCGCAACAGGATGGAGCGGATTTCAATCTTGCGTACATCGGCTCTGACTTTGATTTTGCGCACGATCGGAAATTCGATGGCGAGTACATGAAGCGTCTATTCGATTACGCCTTTCAACTCAGCGCGAAGGGCTATCCGTGGCATAAATCGCCACACCTGGAAAGCACCAGACGCTGAAACAACCGCTGAAAGATTGAGGCAATCGGGTGCATTGACCGGTTGAGTCCACAGTCGATAGCCAAGCAACTCGGCCACAAAGACCGGACCATGATCGCCAGGATTTTTGATCGCTGGATGCCCTCCGCCAATGCAGGAGCCGGAGGGCGAGCCGGGGTACTTTTTGCCGGCAGTACCAACGTTACGACAACCTCCCCTATTTCAGATCGAAGCGGTCCAGGTTCATCACTTTGGTCCACGCAGCGACGAAGTCCTTGACGAACTTCTGTTGCGCATCGGCGGTAGCATAGAACTCGGCCAACGCACGCAACTGCGCATTGGAACCAAAGACCAGGTCAACCCGGGTCCCCGTCCACTTCACTGCACCGGTCTTGCGATCACGCCCTTCAAACTCCTGTTGGGCATCCGACACCGGCTTCCACTCCACCCCCATATCGAGCAGGTTGGCGAAGAAGTCATTGGTCAACGCTTCCGGCCGTGAGGTGAAGACACCGTGTTTGCTCTGGCCGACATTGGCGTTCAACACCCGTAGCCCACCCAGCAATACCGTCATTTCCGGCGCGCTGAGCGTCAGCAGTTGCGCCTTGTCGATCAGCAGTTTTTCGGCTGGCACACGGTACTGTTGCTTCAGGTAATTACGGAAACCGTCGGCAATCGGTTCAAGGAAACCGAAGGATTCGACATCGGTCTGTTCCTGGCTGGCGTCCATGCGTCCCGGCGTGAAAGGCACCGTCACACTGTGGCCGGCATTTTTCGCGGCCTGCTCCACGCCCACGCCACCGGCGAGTACGATCAGGTCGGCCAGGGAGATTTTCTTGCCGCCACTGTTGAACTCGTTCTGGATGCTTTCGAGTTTCGCCAGCACCGTCGCCAATTGCGCGGGCTGGTTGGCCTGCCAGGACTTCTGTGGTGCCAGGCGCAGGCGCCCACCGTTGGCGCCGCCGCGTTTGTCGGAGCCACGGAAAGACGAAGCCGCCGCCCAGGCCGTAGATACCAGCTGCGAAACTGTCAGCCCCGAGGCCGCAATTTTGCCCTTGAGCGCGGCCACATCGCTGTCATTGACCAGCGGATGATCGACAGCAGGGATCGGGTCTTGCCACAACAGCTCTTCGTTCGGCATTTCCGGGCCGAGGTAGCGTGTGAGCGGCCCCATGTCACGGTGAATCAGCTTGTACCAGGCACGGGCGAAGGCGTCGGCCAACTGGTCTGGATTGGCCAGGAAGCGCCGCGAAATCGGCTCGTAGATCGGGTCAAAGCGTAGCGACAGGTCCGTGGTCAGCATGGTCGGATCACGCCGTTTGGACGGATCAAAGGCATCCGGAATGGTGCCGGCGCCAGCGCCGTTTTTCGGTTTCCACTGGTTTGCCCCCGCCGGGCTCTTGCTCAGTTCCCATTCGTAACCGAACAGGTTTTCCAGGTAGTTGTTGCTCCACCGGGTTGGCGTGGTCGTCCAGGTCACTTCCAGACCACTGGAGATAGCGTCGGCACCGCTACCGGTACCGAACGTGCTCTTCCAGCCCAGGCCCTGCAGTTCGAGGCCGGCGCCTTCGGGCTCAGGCCCGACATGGTCGACAGGACCAGCACCGTGGGTTTTGCCGAAGGCGTGACCGCCTGCGATCAGCGCGACGGTTTCCTCGTCGTTCATGGCCATGCGCGCAAAGGTTTCACGGATGTCCTTCCCGGCGGCGACCGGATCAGAGTTGCCTTCAGGGCCTTCGGGGTTTACGTAAATCAGGCCCATCTGCACGGCGGCGAGTGGGTTTTCCAGATTGCGCTCTGCGGGAGTTTGCCCGGCATCTTTGCCATAACGCACGTCGCCACCCAGCCACGTGCTTTCAGAACCCCAGTAGACGTCTTCGTCCGGTTCCCAGACATCCGGGCGGCCACCGGAAAAACCAAAGGTCTTGAAGCCCATGGATTCCAGTGCAACGTTACCGGTGAGGACGATCAGGTCGGCCCAGGAGATTTTGTTGCCGTACTTTTGCTTGATCGGCCAGAGCAGCCGACGGGCCTTGTCGAGGCTGACGTTGTCCGGCCAGCTGTTGAGCGGTGCAAAACGTTGCTGGCCGGAACCGGCGCCACCCCGGCCATCACCGGTGCGATAGGTGCCCGCGGCGTGCCAGGACATGCGGATGAAGAAAGGCCCATAGTGACCGAAGTCCGCCGGCCACCAGTCCTGGGAATCGGTCATCAGCGCAGTCAGGTCTTTTTTCAGCGCCTGGAAGTCCAGGCTCTTGAAGGCTTCGGCGTAGTTGAAGTCACCCCCCAACGGATCAGACTTGGGCGAGTGTTGGCTCAGGATCTTCAGGTTCAGTTGGTTCGGCCACCAGTCGCGGTTCGTCGTGCCACCGCCAGCGGCGTGATTGAACGGGCATTTCGATTCAGTTGACATGGCATCTCCTCTTGATTTTGTTTTCAGCTAACCACCCTTGAGCGTGGATCCGGATCACCGATTGATGAAATAGTTTTTCGGTATGGGATCCATAGCCTTGAGGCTATGACAGTCTCGCGATCAGTCGCTCCAGACCATCCATTAAAGTACCGGTCGGGGAAACTGTCGCTCCATCTGGGGAGATAGCTGAAAAACAGCGCAAATCAGCAAGAAAGTGCAAGTTCATGAACACCTGCCACAATGGATTAATACTATTTGCTACAAGGATGTTGGCGATCGGAAGGATTGTTTGCCGCGAGAGGTTTTGCCATGCTCCTAAACGCCATTGTGATCTGGTCGTTGCTGTCGATCATCATCGTTGCCGTGCTCTGCCGCCTGGTGCATAACGCCAAGGTCGCCGACCGGGCACTCAAGATCGCCAGGCGGGATCATCAGCCTCAGGGACGAACGCCCGAGAGTGTTTCCATGACCCGGGACAACAGTGGCGACGACGATTCCCATCGCCACTGGGCCTGAGCCATCGAGGTGTTCCTGAACTCAATAAAAAACCGGCCTTTCAGCCGTTTTTTTTATTTCACTCAACAGCACTTCGGTCCGGCTTTACTGCCGTAACGGGCTTCCTGACGCTCGCGGAAGAACGCCTCGTAGTCCATCACCGGTTTGTCCGGATGCTTGTTCTGCATATGCTCGACGTAGTTGTCGTAGTCGGGCATGCCGACCATCAGGCGCGCGGCCTGACCGAGGTATTTACCGAGGCGACTCAGGTCATTGAACATGATCAGGCATCCGGCAGCGCTTGGAATGGAGCTTCCTTGTCCGTGCGTTCCTTGGTGCCCCAGGCAGCGATGCCCACTTTGAGTGCAAAGAACAGGATGCTGAACACCACGAACAGGAACAGTGCGGTCAACGTCGCGTTGGTGTAGGCGTTGAAGATCACGTGCTGCATCTGGTCGATGGTCTTGGCCGGGGCCAGCACCTGACCATTGGCCAAGGCATCGCTGTATTTCTTCGCCAGGGCGAGGAAGCCGATCGCCGGGTTGGCGTCGAACAGCTTGATGAAGCCTGCGGTGGTGGTACAGATCAGCAACCACACGGCCGGCAGCAAGGTCACCCACACATAACGCTGGCGCTTCATCTTGATCAGCACCACGGTGCCGAGCATCAGGGCGATACCGGCCAGCATCTGGTTGGAGATGCCGAACAGCGGCCACAAGGTGTTGATGCCGCCCAACGGATCGATCACGCCCTGGTACAGCAGATACCCCCACATGGCCACGCAACCGGCGGTGGCGATCAGGTTGGCGGTCCAGGATTCGGTGCGACGCAGAGCCGGCACGAACGAGCCGAGCAGGTCCTGCAGCATGAAGCGCCCGGCACGGGTACCGGCGTCCACTGCGGTCAGAATGAACAGCGCTTCAAACAGGATCGCGAAGTGGTACCAGAACGCCATGGTGTTCTCGCCCGGCAACACGTGGTGCAGGATCTGCGCGATACCGACCGCCAGGGTCGGCGCACCGCCGGCACGGGCCAGGATGGTGGTTTCACCGATGTCGTGGGCCACGGCTTGCAGGGCTTCCGGGGTAATCGCAAAGCCCCAGCTGCTGACGGTTTGTGCAACAGCAACAGCATCGGCACCAACCACGGCAGCCGGGCTGTTCATGGCGAAATACACGCCCGGATCGATCACGGAAGCCGCGACCATGGCCATGATCGCCACGAAGGACTCCATCAGCATGCCGCCGTAACCGATATAACGGGCATGCCCTTCACTGGCGAGCAACTTCGGCGTGGTGCCGGAAGCGATCAGCGCATGGAAGCCCGACACCGCGCCACAGGCAATGGTGATGAACAGGAACGGGAACAGACCGCCCTTCCATACCGGGCCGGTGCCGTCGATGAACTGGGTCAGGGCCGGCATTTTCAGCTCGGGCATGGTCACCAGAATGCCGATGGCCAGGGCAACGATGGTGCCGATCTTCAGGAAGGTGGAGAGGTAATCACGGGGCGCCAGGATCAGCCACACCGGCAATACCGCCGCGACAAAACCGTAGCCGATCAGCATCCATGTGATCTGAAGACCGGTAAAGGTAAAGGCCTTGGCCCACACTGGGTCAGCGGCAATCTGCCCGCCGAGCCAGATCGAGCCCAGCAGCAACAGCACGCCGATGACCGAAATCTCACCGATGCGGCCCGGGCGGATGTAGCGCATGTAGATGCCCATGAACATTGCGATCGGGATGGTCGCCATCACCGTGAAAATGCCCCAAGGGCTCTCGGCCAGGGCCTTGACCACGATCAGCGCCAGCACCGCGAGGATGATGATCATGATCAGGAAGCAGCCGAACAGCGCGATGGTACCGGGGATGCGGCCCATTTCCTCACGGACCATGTCGCCCAGGGAGCGACCGTTGCGGCGGGTTGACATGAACAGGACCATGAAGTCCTGCACCGCCCCGGCCAGCACCACGCCGGCGATCAGCCACAGCGTGCCGGGCAGGTAGCCCATCTGCGCTGCCAATACCGGACCGACCAGAGGTCCAGCACCGGCGATGGCCGCGAAGTGGTGACCGAAGAGCACGTGTTTGTTGGTCGGCACGTAGTCCAGACCATCGTTATTGAGCACAGCCGGAGTAGCCCGATTGGGGTCGAGCTGCATCACTTTATTGGCGATGAACAGGCTGTAGTAGCGGTAGGCAACAAGGTAGATGGCGACGGCTGCGACTACGATCCACAGGGCGTTGATCGCTTCGCCGCGGCGCAGGGCCACGACACTCAGCGCAATCGCTCCCAGGACAGCCACGGCAAACCAGGCGAGGTGTTTAGCCAGACGGGGCATAGCGTGTCTCCTGCCGACAGCCAGTGACTGCGGCGGTAATTTTTATAATTGTGTCCGCAGTGCGGAGCTGGCCCAATATCTGCGCATGTCGTCCACAAATAAATCCGCGTTACTACGTACGTGGTGTCTACGTAGTTCTACGTAGAGCACGCCGAACGCCTGTGGGTTGACCACCGGATCCGCGGCCATCCCCGATCAAATGTGGGAGCGAGCTTGCTCGCGATGCGGCCGGCACATTCAACATCGATGTCGCCTGACACTCCGTCATCGCGAGCAAGCTCGCTCCCACAGGTTAAGTGGTTGAACTCAATATCTGCGAACCAGCCAAATCAACTGTGGGAGCGAGCTTGCTCGCGATGAGGCCGGCACATTCGACATCGATGTCGCCTGACACTCCGTCATCGCGAGCAAGCTCGCTCCCACAGGTTCAATGGTTGAACACGACCTTTGTGAACCAGCCAAATCAACTGTGGGAGCGAGCTTGCTCGCGATGCGGCCGGCACATTCAACATCGATGCCGCCTGACACTCCGTCATCGCGAGCAAGCTCGCTCCCACAGGTTAAGTGGTTGAACTCAATATCTGCGAACCAGCCAAATCAACTGTGGGAGCGAGCTTGCTCGCGATGAGGCCGGCACATTCGACATCGATGTCGCCTGACACTCCGTCATCGCGAGCAAGCTCGCTCCCACAGGTTCAATGGTTGAACACGACCTTTGTGAACCAGCCAAATCATTGTGGGAGGGAGCTTGCTCGCGATAAGGCCGGCGCATTCGACATCAATGTCGCCTGACACTCCGCCTTCGCGAGCAGGCTCGCTCCCACAGGTTTCGGTGGTGCCCTCAATACAGCGTCAGGCCCATTCTTTGCGCAAGTGGCGCGCAGCGTTGACCATGTGCACCAGCGCCGTTTCGGTTTCCGGCCAGCCGCGGGTCTTCAGGCCGCAGTCCGGGTTGACCCACAGGCGGTCGGCGGGAATTCGCTTGGCGGCCTTGCGCAGCAGGTTGGCCATTTCCGAGGAGTCCGGCACCCTTGGCGAGTGGATGTCATACACGCCTGGACCGATTTCGTTCGGGTAGGCGAAGGCTTCGAACGCATCCAGCAGTTCCATGTCCGAGCGCGAGGTTTCGATGGTGATCACGTCGGCATCCATGGCGGCGATGGACTCGATCACATCGTTGAATTCGCTGTAGCACATGTGGGTGTGGATCTGGGTTTCGTCCCGCACGCCGCAGGCGCACAGGCGGAACACTTCGGTCGCCCAGTCCAGGTAGTGCTGCCACTGCGCCCGGCGCAAAGGCAGGCCTTCGCGGAACGCGGCTTCGTCGATCTGCACGATCTTGATCCCGGCGGCTTCCAGGTCGACCACTTCGTCGCGAACGGCCAACGCCAGTTGACGGGCCTGCACTTCGCGGCTCACGTCTTCGCGGGGGAACGACCACATCAGCATGGTTACGGGACCGGTCAGCATGCCCTTCATCACCTTGTCGGTGAGGCCCTGGGCGTAGCGGATCCACTCCACGGTCATGGCTTTCGGACGGCTCAGGTCGCCGTAGATCACCGCCGGTTTCACGCAGCGCGAGCCGTAGCTCTGGACCCAGCCGAAACGGGTGAACACGTAGCCGTCGAGTTGCTCGGCGAAGTATTCGACCATGTCGTTGCGCTCGGCTTCACCGTGCACCAGCACGTCCAGGCCCAGGCGTTCCTGCACTTGCACGGCATGACGAATCTCGCTGTGCATGGCTTCGGTGTATTCGGCCTCGGTCAGCTTGCCTTGTTTGAACGACTGGCGAGCCAGACGGATCGACGCGGTTTGCGGGAACGAACCGATGGTGGTGGTCGGGAACAGCGGCAGGTTCAGGCCGGCGTGCTGTTTCTCGATGCGCTGGGCAAACGGCGAGTGACGCTGGCTGTCCTGGGCAGTGATGGCGGCAACACGCGCCTGCACGGCCGGCTTGTGAATGCGTGACGACGCAGCACGGCTGGCCTGCACGGCGCGGCTTTGAGTCAGCGCTTCAAGCACCTTTGGCGCTTCCGGCTCGTTGACCGCCTGAGCCAGCACCGCGACTTCTTCACACTTCTGCACGGCAAACGCCAGCCAGCTTTTCAGTTCGGCATCAAGCTTGTCTTCACGCCCCAGGTCGACCGGGCTGTGCAGCAGCGAGCAGGATGGCGCGACCCACAGGCGATCACCCAAACGTTCTTGAGCATGCTGCAAGGTGGCCAAAGCGTTTTCCAGGTCGCAGCGCCAGACGTTACGGCCGTTGACCACCCCCAGCGACAGCACTTTGTAGGCCGGCAGGCGATCGAGAATGGTCGGGTACTGCTCAGGCGCGCGCACCAGGTCGATGTGCAGGCCGTCCACCGGCAGGTTGGCGGCCAGGCCGAGGTTCTCTTCCAGGCCACCGAAGTACGTGGCGAGCAGTTTCTTCAGCGGGTCACGCTGAATCAGGTTGTAGGCCCGTTCAAAGGCGTTTTTCCAGTCCTGTGGCAGGTCGAGCACCAGGATCGGCTCGTCGATTTGCACCCACTCGACGCCCTGTGCCGCCAGGCGCTGGAAGATCTGGCCGTACAACGGCAACAGGCGATCCAACAGCTCCAGCTTGTCGAATTCGGCGCCCTTGGCCTTGCCCAGCCACAGATAAGTCAACGGGCCGATGATCACCGGCTTGACGTTGTGTCCCAGTGCGCGGGCTTCTTCGACTTCTTCGAACAACTGGTCCCAGCCGAGCTGGAATTGCTGATCGGCGCTGAATTCAGGGACGAGGTAGTGATAGTTGGTGTCGAACCACTTGGTCATTTCCTGAGCGTGTGCGCCGCCGCAGCAACTATCGCTCACACCGCGAGCCATACCGAACAGGGTTTGCAGGCTGGCTTTGCCATCGTGCGGGCGGAACCGCTCCGGGATCACACCGAACATCAACGAGTGGGTCAGGACCTGGTCGTACCAGGCGAAGTCACCGACCGGCAGCAGCTCGATGCCGGCCCTTTTCTGCAAATCCCAGTGGGTCTTGCGCAGGTCGCGGCCCACGGTGCGCAGACCGGCTTCGTCGAGCTCGCCCTTCCAGAACGCCTCTTGAGCCTTTTTCAGTTCGCGGTCGCGACCAATGCGCGGAAATCCAAGGGAATGGGCCAATGCCATGACAATAAAACTCCATCTGGTTAATGGAGCCATTGTCGGTAGTTGAGCCATGGTGAGACAAACTCATTTTTATCGTGATGATCACGAGTTATTCTCATGATCAATGACGCCGTACATGAACACCCGATCCGGCGCGACCGAACCGTGGCGTGTGCGTAAGCCGGGCGTCGATGGCATCATCACCCGCTACGAAGGTTTCGATGCCCGCCCCCCTCTGATCGGCTTAGGAATAGTCCCGATGCGTATCAAAACACTGCTGGCCTGTGCCACGGCGTTCTCCCCGGATGCCACAGCGCAGACCGCCGGGATCAACCCATGACGGCCATTTTTCGGCCGCGTCCGACGTTGATCTTTTTGCTGTTGTTGCTGGTGCTCGTGTTCTGGTTGTCCCTGGCCCTTGGGCCGGTCAGCCTGCCCCTGGGCGATACCTTGCTGGCCGGGATGCGTCTGTTGGGGTTGCCGCTTGACGGTGGCGATACGCAGCAGGCGGAACTGATCCTCGGGCAGATTCGCCTGCCGCGCAGCTTGCTCGGCATCGCCGTGGGCTCGGTACTGGCGTTGTCCGGTGTGGCGATGCAGGGGTTGTTCCGCAATCCCTTGGCCGATCCGGGTCTGGTCGGTGTGTCCGGCGGTGCGGCGCTCGGTGCCGCCCTTGCCATTGTCGGCGGCAGCCTGCTCGGTGGCTTGCCGCCGGCGATCGAACCTTATCTGCTGTCGGTGAGCGCCTTCGCCGGTGGCTTGATCGTCACGGCGGTGGTGTATCGCTTCGGTCGCCGCAACGGGCAAACCGATGTCGCCACCCTGCTCTTGGCGGGTGTGGCGATGACGGCCATGGCCGGTGCCGGGGTCGGGCTGTTCACCTATCTGGCCGATGATGCGACCTTGCGCACCTTGACGTTCTGGAACCTGGGCAGCCTCAACGGCGCCAGTTACCCGCGCTTGTGGCCGTTGCTGATCGTCACCCTGGGCGTGGCGTTGTGGTTGCCCCGCAGGGCGGCGGCGCTCAATGCGATGCTGCTGGGTGAGTCAGAGGCCCGTCACCTGGGCTTTGATATCGAGCGGATCAAGCTTGAGCTGGTGTTGTGTACGGCGCTTGGCGTCGGCGCGGCGGTTGCAGCGGCCGGGCTGATCGGTTTTATCGGTCTGGTGGTGCCGCATCTGATGCGCCTGCTGATCGGCCCGGATCACCGGGTGTTGCTGCCCGCGTCGTTGCTGGCCGGTGCCAGCCTGCTGTTGCTGGCGGACCTGGCGGCGCGCCTGCTGTTGGCGCCGGCTGAATTGCCAATCGGCATCGTGACTGCACTGATCGGCGCTCCGTTCTTTCTATTTCTGTTGGTGCGAGGGCGTTCCTGATGCTGCGGGCAAACAACTTGCTGGTACGTCGTGGCAACCGCACGGTACTGGCGAATATCGATATCGCGTTGCGCCCCGGTGAAGTGCTGGGTGTGCTGGGGCCCAATGGCGCCGGCAAAAGCACCCTGCTCTCCGCTTTATGCGGCGAACTGGCAACCAGCGAAGGCCGGGTCAGCCTCGACGAGCGTCCACTCGCCGACTGGCCGGGTCAGGAGCGGGCCAAACGCCTGGCCGTGCTGCCGCAGAGTTCGAGCCTGAACTTTGCGTTTTCGGTCAATGAAGTCGTCGGCATGGGTCGCTTGCCCCACGCCAGCGGTCGGGTGCGCGATGCCGAAATCGTCACCGAGGCGCTCAAAGCCGCCGACGCCCTTCATCTGGCCGCACGCAGCTATCTGGCCCTGTCCGGCGGTGAACGCCAGCGCGTGCATCTGGCGCGGGTGCTCGCTCAGCTCTGGCCGGGTGCCGAAGGGCAAACCCTGCTGCTCGATGAACCGACGTCAATGCTCGATCCGCTGCACCAGCACACCATTTTGCAAGCGGTGCGTGATTTCGCCGAGCGCGGCGCCGCGGTGCTGGTGATCCTGCACGACCTCAACCTGGCCGCACGTTACTGCGATCAACTACTGTTGTTGCAACAGGGCCTGCCCCACGCCTACGGTCCACCGGCAGAGGTGCTGACCGCCGAAGCGCTGGCGGCGGTGTATGGGTTGGAAGTGCTGATTCACCAACACCCGGAACGCGGCCACCCGTTGATCATCGCGCGCTGATACTGCCCCCTCCTCTGTCATCGAGGGGGCAACTATCCAATAAGGAAAACCGATGCGCTTTCTGTTGCTCTGTGCATTCAGCCTGTTGGCTGCCTGCCAATCCCATCAGGTCACACCGCCCCCGGCGCCCATCGCCCCCCAAGGCCGTGATCACACCGACCTCGGGGTCATCCGTGAACTCGCTACGGGCCGCACGCTGACGCCACAAGAACTGGTCGAACGCCTGGCCGCTGCCCCACGTGTTCTGGTCGGTGAACAGCACGACAACCCGGACCACCACGCCCTGCAATTGTGGCTGCTGCGCGAACTGGCGACACAACGGGCCCAGGGCAGCCTGCTGATGGAGATGCTCAACCCCGATCAACAGGCCAGGGTCGATGCCGCGCAAGCCGCGACCCGCGCGGGCCAGCCGCCGGCCGATGCGTTCAAGGCACTGGCCTGGCAGGCCAATTGGGACTGGAGTGTTTATGGCGCCCTCGTCACCTACGCGCTGCGGCAACCGTATCCGCTGTTGGCGGCGAACCTGGACCGCGCGCAGATCATGCAGATCTACAAACAGCGCCCGGTACTCACGGGGCAAGCGTCCACCACCCAACAGGTGCAGGCGACCTTGCTGGACGACATCCGCGAATCCCATTGCGGCCTGCTGCCCGAAGCGCAGATGCCCGCCATGCTCGCCGTGCAGCAGCAACGTGACCGGCGCATGGCCGAGCGCCTGATGGCCGCGCCGACGCCTGCGTTGCTGCTGGCCGGTGCCTTCCACGTGCGCAAGGATCTGGGGGTACCGCTGCACCTGAAAGACCTGGGTGCCGGTGAAGGGAATGCGGTGCTGATCCTGGCCGAAGCGGGCAAGACCGTGACCGCCGAGAGTGCAGATTATGTGTGGTACACCGCCGCGCAACCGGAACAGGATCATTGCGCGAAGCTGCGTCGTTAAAGCCGACCGAAACATTGTGGCGAGGGGGCTTGCCCCCGTTGGACTACGAAGTAGTCCCAAACCCAGGCAATGCGGTATGTCATGTAAACCGCATTTACCGGCTTTGCGACTGCTTCGCAGCCGAACGGGGGCAAGCCCCCTCGCCACAGGGGCCGGCTTGGCTTCAACCTCCGGCGCGACACTATGTCACGCCTGTGCGCCGGTCCAATGGTCGTATCCGCCCCTCGACCACCGGCACAGTTTGTTAACATCTCCCCGATTTTTTCGTCTGTACAGTCATCACGCTGTCATTTCAGCCTGTTCAACAGGATGCTTTTTTCATGAGTACTTTGTATACCCGCCGAACCGTCCTGCAAGGCATGGGCCTGTTGAGCCTGGGCCTGCTCGCCGGTTGCGACGACAGCAGCAAGCTGTCGTTCAAGTACGGCAAAGACCTCAGCGACAAGATCATGGGGCGTAACTTCAAGCTCAAGAACGCTCAGGGCGAAACCCGGATGCTGGGCAGCTATCGCGGCCTGATGCCGATGGTGTTCTTCGGTTTCACCCAGTGCCCGGCCGTGTGCCCCACCACACTGGCCCGCGCGGCCCAGGCCAAGAAACTGATGGGCCGCGATGGCGAAAGGCTGCAGGTGGTCTTCATCACCCTGGACCCTGAGCGCGACACGCCAGAGATGATCGACAAATACGTGAAAGCCTTCGACCCGAGTTTCGAAGCGCTGTACGGCACCCTGGAAGAAACCGCCGCCACCGCCAAGGAATTTGGCGTGTTCTTTGAAAAAGTGCCGAGCGGCGATACCTATACCCTCTCCCATACCGCGACCAGCTATGTCTTCGACTCCCGGGGCACTCTGCGCCTGGGACTGTCCACGTCCCTGACGGCCCAAGAGTGCGCAGAAGACCTGCTCACCGTGATGGAGGTTTGCTGAAATGAATGCCCCGCAGGCTAACAACCGTTTCGCACAACGCTGCAAGCAACTGGCGTTGGGCTTGTCCCTGATCGGCCTGACTTTTCAGGTGTTGGCACAAACCGAGGTCGACGACGCCTGGGTCCGCGCCACCGTGGCCGGCCAGCCGTCGAGCGGCGCCTTCATGACCGTCACCGCCAGCAGCGACAGCAAGTTGCTGAGCGTGCAAACGCCGGTTGCCAAGCTGGTGCAGATTCATGAAATGAGCATGAAAGACGACGTGATGAAGATGCGGCAGGTGCAATCCGTTGAGCTGCCGGCTGGCAAAGCGGTGAGCTTCGATCCCAACGGCTATCACATCATGCTGATGAACCTCACAGGTCAGATCAAGGAAGGCGACAAGGTGCCACTGACCTTGACCGTCGAAAACGCCAAGGGCGAGAAAGAGTCGATTCAGGTTGAAGCCGTTGCCAAGGCGATTGGCACCATGGATCACGGCACGATGACGCATGATCATAGCAAGATGAATTGATTTTCCCGCAGTATCGCAACACAAAAAAAAGATCGCAGCCTGCGGCAGGCTGCGATCTTTTTTTGATCAAGACTTTTTCACGTCAACTCAAACCAGCTTGAGCACGACATTGATGTTGTTGCGCGTGGCTTTCGAGTACGGGCAGTACTGGTGCCCAGTGTCGACGATTTTCTGCGCGGTTTCACGTTCCAGCCCCGGCAGGCTGACATTGAGCCGCGCCTGCAGCAGGTAGCCGCCTTCATTGGTACCCAAATCAACCTCGGCATCGACGGCCATATCCTTGGGCAGCGCGACTTTCATTTCCCTGGCCGCCACCTGCATGGCGCCGATAAAGCAGGCTGACCAACCGGCAGCGAACAGTTGCTCAGGGTTAGTACCGCCACCGCCCGCACCTGGCGACGACAGCTTCACATCGAGAATCCCGTCGGAGCTGCGGGACGCGCCGTCACGCCCGCCGATGGTGTGGGTTTTGGCGGTGTACAACACTTTATCGATCTGGCTCATGGTGACCTCCTGATTGAGTTGTAAGAAACCGGTTCTACACCCCGTTGGGTCGCTGGGATGGTCAATCAATATAGACGTCGCTGCCCCACACCGCGGTTAATCCGACCGGCGTCCGCTTCTTCTTTATTTACGCGCCAACTTGTACCTGACGCAGTCTTCATAAAAGCTCTGGCGTACAGCAGTCGGTTTCAATCGCGACGGACTGTCATAAGTTTGCTCTGTAATGCCCATTGCCATCATGCGCATCCAGCTTTTGGCGAACTTGTAGGCCTGGATTTTCTGGCGGGCGGCATACAAGGAAACGCCTGAAAGCTTCAGTTCCTGTGCCCTTGCAGCGGTGCCAGCGCCCCAACTGCACATGTACTGATCATTGGCGGCCAGTTCTTTTGCTTGAGCCGAGTTGGCTATACCCGCAACTATTAGCGGGACTAATGCGATCCATATCTTGCGCATTTCGACCTATCTAACCATTTGAAAACGAAGTAATTTTGCAGAGAACTTTGAAACTTGGGGGCCAGCATCCTGCCTTTTCTTCAAATAAATGAAAAAGCGGGATGGGCGGTCGTCGATTTCTTGCGAGATTTCAAACCTTTGCTATAGCTAAGGTTCTCAATCGCCAACTAAGTGAGGCAACGGAATGTCAGTCGCAAAAAAAATGAGTGTGGGGCAACTGACAATGTTGACCGCCGTCAACATGTTGGGCTCAGGCATTGTGCTACTACCGACGAAATTAGCGGAAGTCGGTGCAATTTCGATTCTCTCCTGGCTGATAACGGCCACCGGTTCCCTCGCTCTGGCCTACGCCTTTGCGCGATGCGGGATGCTCAGCCGCAAGACCGGCGGCATGGGCGGTTATGCCGAGTACACCTTCGGTAAAGCAGGTAACTACATCACCAACTACACCTACGGCCTCTCACTGTTGATTGCCAACGTGGCAATCAGTATTACCGCGGTCGGCTATATTCAGGTGTTGTTCGGGATAAAACTCGATTCACTGCAAGTAGGCCTGGCGACTATTGCGCTGCTGTGGATCACCACCTTCGCCAACTTTGGCGGTGCCAGCATTACCGGCCGGATCGGCGCGATCACCGTCTGGGGTGTAATTGCACCGGTGGTGCTGGTGTCCACGGTGGGCTGGTTCTGGTTCGACAGCAGCGTTTACGCCGCTGGCTGGAACCCCCACGACAAGGGCTGGTTCGAAGCGGCAGGCGCCTCGGTGGCGATCACCCTGTGGGCCTTCCTTGGTCTGGAATCGGCGTGCGCCAACACCGACGCAGTGGAAAACCCTGAGCGCAACGTACCGATTGCCGTGCTGGGCGGCACCCTGGGTGCGGCGGTGATCTACATTGTCTCCACCAACGTCATCTTCGGCATCGTCGGCAACGAAGAACTGGTCGCGTCCACCGCGCCGTTCGGCCTGGTGTTCGCCAAGATGTTCACCCCGATGGTCGGCGACATCGTGATGGCGGCCATGGTGCTCGCCTGCATCGGTTCGCTGCTGGGTTGGCAGTTCACCATCGCCCAGGTGTACAAAAGCTCGGCCGACACCGGCTACTTCCTGTCGATCTTCGCCAAGGGCAACAAAGCGGGAACGCCGATTGTCGGCATGCTGGTGCTGCTGGCGGCACAGACCGCGCTGGCCCTGCTCACCATCAGTCCCGACTTGAGCAAGCAGTTCGACACCCTGGTCAACCTCGCGGTGGTGACCAACCTGGTGCCGTACATCCTGTCCATGGCCGCGCTGATGACCATGCAGAAAGTCTCCAACGTGCCGGAAGGCAAGGCACTGGCGACCAACGTCATTGCGTTGATCGCAGCGGCCTACAGTTACCTGGCGCTCTACAGCTCCGGTGAGCAGGCCCTGATGCTGGGCGGCGTGGCCACAATCGTTGGTTACACCCTGTTCGGCTTCGTCAACAACCGCCTGATCCGCCTCGAAGCACTCAACAACAGCGTACCGACGCAAACCGTCAGCGCGCAGCACCTCACTGCAGATCCAGTGCCGGTGAACAATCTGAATAAAGCCACTCTGGAGGTTCAAGCATGACGGAATATAAACACTCGCTGGGCATGTTGGCGCTACTGGTCAGCAGCCCGCCGGACAAGCGAACGGTGTTTGGCCGCGCCCTGGATCAACTGGTCCACGACGTAGAGGGACGTGGCGTCAGCGTACTGGCCTCGGAAAGCCTCACCGATGCCGCCTCGATCCTGCGCTCGGACCCTGCCATTCAATGCGTGCTCATCCGCTGGGAAATGGACACCAGCGAAGGCCACGCCGACTGCACCAAACTGCTGGTCAAGCTGCGCGAGCGCAACACCCGGGTGCCGGTGTTCCTGATCAGCGACCGTACCACCGCGTCGACCATTCCATTACTGGTCATGCAACACGCCGACGACTTCATCTGGCTGCCCGAGGACACCTCCCGTTTCCTCAGCGGGCGCATCCTGGCGGCCATCGAGCGCTATCGCCAGGCCGCCCTGCCGCCGATGTTCGGCGCCCTGGTTAAGTTCGCCCGCAATTATGAATACTCCTGGCACACCCCAGGCCATGCCGGCGGCACCGCGTTCCTGAAGAGCACCGCAGGCCGGGCCTTCTACGAGTTCTTCGGCGAGAACCTGCTGCGTTCCGACCTGTCGATCTCGGTGGGCGAACTCGGTTCGCTGCTCGATCACAGCGGCCCTATCGGCCAGGGCGAACGCTATGCCGCCAAGGTCTTCGGCGCCCACCGCACGTACTACGTGACCAACGGCTCGTCGATGTCCAACCGCGTCATCCTGATGGCCAGCGTCACGCGCAACCAGATCGCCCTGTGCGACCGCAATTGCCACAAGTCCGCCGAGCACGCGATGACCCTGTCCGGGGCGATTCCGACCTACCTGGTGCCGACCCGCAACCGCTACGGCATCATCGGCCCGATCCTGCCGCAGACCCTGAGCGCCGAAGGCGTGAAAGCCGCCATCGCCGACAACCCGCTGGTCAAGGCAGGCATCGATCCGACGCCGGTGCACGCGATTGTCACCAACTCCACCTACGACGGCCTGACCTACAACGTCACCCGCGTCGAAGAGCTGCTGGGCGAAAGCGTGGACCGTCTGCACTTCGACGAAGCCTGGTACGGTTATGCGCGCTTCAACCCGCTGTACAGCGGACGCCATGCCATGCACGGCAACCCGGCCGATCACGACAAGTCCAAGCCGACCGTGTTCGCCACCCAGTCGACCCACAAGTTGCTGGCTGCCCTGTCCCAGGCCTCGATGATCCACGTGCGTGACGGGCGTAACCCGATCGAACATGCGCGCTTCAACGAGTCGTACATGATGCACGCCTCGACCTCGCCGAACTACGCGATCATGGCGTCCTGCGACGTCAGCTCGGCGATGATGGAAGCACCGAGCGGGCAGATCCTCACCAGCGAGTCGATCGAAGAAGCCATCAGCTTCCGCCAGGTTCTCTCGCGCATGCACAACGAGATGCTGGGCAAGAACGACTGGTTCTTCACCTGCTGGCAGCCGCCGACCGTACAGGTTGGCGCAGCGACCGTGCCGTTCCATGAAGTCGACCCGGCCACACTGAAAACCGACCCGAACTGCTGGGTCCTGCACCCGAACGCGGTGTGGCACGGCTTCGGCGACATCGAAGACGGTTACTGCATGCTCGACCCGATCAAGGTCTCGGTGCTCAGCCCGGGCATGGGCGACGACGGCAGCCTGCTCGCCTCCGGTATCCCCGCTTGCGTGGTCACAGCGTACCTGGGCCGCCAGGGTATCGTGGTCGAGAAAACCACCGACTTCACCATCCTGTTCCTGTTCTCCATCGGCATCACCAAAGGCAAGTGGGGCACGCTGCTCAACGCCCTGCTCGACTTCAAGCGTGACTACGACGACAACGCCGAGCTCGAGCTGTGCCTGCCCGACCTGTACAACGCCAACCAGCATCGCTATGCCGGCATGGGCCTGAAGGATCTGGCCGACGAAATCTTCGCCGCCATGAAGAAACACAAGACCACCGCCAACATGTCCCAGGCCTTCGGCACCCTGCCAAAAGCCGAGTTCAGCCCGGTGGAGGCCTACGAAAAACTGGTGCGCAACGACATCGAGCTGGTGACGCTCAACGAAGCCGCCGGGCGTCTTGCCGCGACCGGTATCGTGCCGTATCCGCCAGGCATCCCGTTGCTCATGCCAGGTGAGAACGCGGGCCCAGCGGACGGTCCGTTGCTGGCGTATCTCAAGGCACTGGAAGCCTTCGACAAATCCTTCCCCGGCTTCACCCATGACACCCACGGGATCGAAGTCGAAGACGGCGTTTATCGGATGCTGGTACTGAAATAGGTCCAACCGATTCACCGCAACACCTGTGGGAGCGAGCTTGCTCGCGATAGCGTTTTTGCAGTCAACATCACTGTTGCCTGACACGACGCCATCGCGAGCAAGCTCGCTCCCACATTGCTTTGCATCCCCCCAAAAATCCCTATGGGCAAACTCAATCACAGCGCTCTATGATTGATCCCCATGACCACCACCGCTGCGATCCGCTCACCCTGCCCGCCCGGCGCCTGCGACTGCGGGCGTGACCCGTTGCTGGAAACACCAGGGGCGGACCTGCGCATTCTGTTCCTGACCCGCAACGAAGAAAAACGCCTGATCGAACGTCTGGAGAACCTGCAGAGCCTGAGCGATCTGGAGCACCTGCAACGGCGCATGCTCGAACAGTTGGGCATCCGCGTGGACATCGCCCCCGGTTTCAACGAAGTGCGCACCATGCGCGGCATCGGCATCCAGGTTGGCGAACTGCCGGGGCTGTGCCGCAAGACCCGCGCCAGCATCCCCGCCGCCATCCGCCGAGCCATGGAAAAGCGCCCGGAGATCGCCTACGACCTGCTCAATGCCAACGACCTGTTGCGTGACGCCTGATGAAACCTCTTCTCGAATTCCCTCTCACCGACGAGATTCTCACCTCGTTCGCCCTGGCCATCGGGGCCGACCTGCAGGGCTACCGCAACCACATTTACCGGGTGCTGAATTTTCATGGTGCCCTGCGCGGTGCCGAAGGCCTGCCCACGGACGCCGTACAGATCGCGGCGGCGTTTCATGACCTGGGCATCTGGACCGATGACACCCTCGACTACCTGCCCCCGTCCATTGCCCTGGCCACCGAGTACCTCGACAACCAGCAACGGCCGGAACTGATGGATGAAGTCAGCGCGTTGATACTTGAGCATCACAAGTTGCGCCGGTATCGCGGCGCCTACGCCGACAGCGTCGAACCCTTTCGCCAGGCCGATCTGCTGGATGTGTCCCTGGGCCTGGTGCGTTTCGGCTTGCCGCGAACCCTCATCAAAACCGTGCAGGCGACCTTTCCCGATCACGGTTTTCACTCGATGCTGATGAAGCTTTCAGCCCGGCAGCTCATCCGCTCGCCGTTGCGCCCGCTGCCTATGTTGCGCTGGTGAAACAGGCGTCTGTTACCCCCTCGAAAATGCACCGGAACAGGATCGGCGGTCATACATGAATCGCGGGGCACTGCTATGCCTTCCTTGGGAGATTATTCCGCAAGCCAGCCAGGACGAAACTGGAAACCCAAGCGTGGCCACGGCCCCGGCGCCAGCCAGGTACGCGCAGACAACAGGTGCCGATGTGCAACAGGAGGTGGCCGATGTTATTCATCGTCAGCTGGACAATCAGCCCGGACAACCGTGATGCCGCAATCGCGCGTTTTCTCAAGACCGGTGGCGCACCGCCCGCAGGCGTCACCATGCACGGGCGCTGGCACGCGGTAGGGAGCTCGGCCGGTTTCGGCATTGCCGAGGCGAGTGATTTTGTGCCGATTCAGAAATGGGTGCTGGAGTGGAACGACCTGATGAGCATGGACGTGCACGCCGCATTGACCGATGAGCAAATCGCGCCATTGCTGGCCGCCACTGCCGACCGGAAATGACAAAGGGAGGGCGGCGGGTATCGCTCGTCGCCCGACTTGAGCGGCTGCTTTGCCGGAAAGCCATTTCGCAGAAAAGTGCCTGAAACACTAACTTTCCGACTATTCATTACTGGATATTTCGCAATTAAAACCTACGCTCTTCGCGGGGGGGTAACGCATTTCAACGACGGTTGGGGGCTCGTCTGGATGTACTCACGCTAGTACGCAGGAGCTCGATATGAACCGGACAACTTTATCCTCGATGTTTGCAGTCCCCCTGTTGCTGTCTGCAATGGCGTTTCCCGGTCAGACCCTGGCCGCCGACAAAGCCCCCAACATCCTGGTGATCATGGGCGACGATATCGGCTGGTCGAATATCGGCGTCTACAACCAGGGCATGATGGCCGGCAGAACCCCCAACCTCGACCAACTGGCGAATGAAGGCATGCGTTTCACCGATTACTACGCCGAAGCCAGTTGCACCGCTGGACGCGCCAATTTCATCACCGGCGAACTGCCGATTCGTACGGGCATGACCACCGTGGGCCAGGCCGGCTCGCCCGTGGGGATTCCCGCCGAAGCCGTCACCATCGCGACCGCACTCAAGGCCATGGGTTATGCCACCGGCCAGTTCGGCAAGAACCACCTGGGCGACCTGAACCAGTTCCTGCCCACCGTCCACGGTTTCGACGAATTCTTCGGCTACCTCTATCACCTCGACGCCATGGAAGACCCGGCGCACCCCAATTATCCGAAGGAGCTGCTGGACAGTGTCGGCCCGCGCAACATGGTCCACAGCTGGGCCTCAACCACCGATGACACGACCGTGATGCCGCGCTGGGGCAAGGTGGGCAAGCAGAAAATCGAAGACGCCGGCACGCTCTATCCGGAAAGGATGAAAACCGTCGACGAGGAAATTCGCGACAAGGCCTTCTCGTTCATCGACAAGGCCAAGCAGGACAGCAAACCGTTCTTCGTCTGGCTCAACCCGACCCGCATGCACATCGTCACGCACCTGTCCGACAAGTACGAAACCATGCGCAACTCGCAGAATGGCTGGTCGGAACAGGAAGCCGGCATGGCGCAGCTCGATGACATCGTCGGCGATGTCCTGGCGAAGCTGAAGAAAGACGGCATGGACGACAACACCATCGTGATTTTCACCACCGACAACGGTGCGGAAAACTTCACCTGGCCCGATGGCGGCACCACCCCGTTCGCCATGGGCAAAGGCACGGTCATGGAAGGTGGCTTCCGGGTGCCGGCGATCATTCGCTGGCCGGGCAAGGTGCCGGCCAACCAGATCGGTAACGGCATCATGTCCGGCATGGACTGGTTCCCGACTCTGGTCGCGGCCGCGGGCAACCCGAACATCACCGCCGAACTGCTCAAAGGCAAACAATTGGGCGACACCACCTACAAAGTTCATCTGGACGGCTATGATCAAACTCCAATGATCACCGGAAAAGGTCCGTCGAACCGGCATGAAATCTTCTACTTTGGAGAGAGCTCCTTGGGTGCCGTGCGCATAGACGACTACAAATATCGCTTCATTGACCAACCGGGTGGCTGGATGGGGGCTAAAGTTGCTGTGGACGTGCCGATCCTGACCAATCTTCGACTCGACCCGTTCGAGCGCATGGGCTGGCCGGAAAATCAGGCCGCGCAGGGTTCGCAACAGTACTTTGACTGGTTCAAGTTCCAGTTCTGGCGTTTCGTGTTCGTCCAGCAACAGGTGGCCAAACTGGCGGAAACAGCGATCGAGTACCCGCCGATGCAAAAAGGCGCGAGTTTCAACCTCGACTCGGTTAAAGCCAAGATCGCCGCAGCTCGGGCAGAGATGGCCAAGTAACAGCCGAATCCACGGGTGGCTGGTGCAGTCCACCCGTATTCGAAATGGACAATTGCCGAGGGATTTCAATGCCGACAAAAACAGCCATCCTGCCCGCCTCTGCGCTGCTTGCCCTGTGCTGTCAGCAAGCTTGGGCCGGCGGCATCATGCTCTATGAAATCGGCACCGATAACGCCGGCCTGGCCAACGCCGGTGCCGCCGCCCGTGCCCAAGGCCCCTCGACCATCGCCAGCAACCCCGCAGGCATGAGCTTTCTGCCCGGTACGCAAATCACCGCCGGCCTGCAGGTTCTGTACGGCGACCTGAGCTTCGACCGCGACGCCGGCACCAACACCCCGGGCACCGGCAGTGGCAATGCCCTCGACCCTATTCCCGGTGGCAGCTTTTTCATCAGCCATGAACTGGACGAGCACTGGAGCGTCGGTTTCGGCCAGTACGGTGACTTCGGCCTGGCAGTCAATTACGACAACGACTGGTCCGGCCGCTACTTCGCACAAAACTCCAGCCTGCTCGGCTTGTCGCTGGTGCCGAGTGTGGCGTATCGCTTCAACGAGCAATGGTCGGTGGGCCTGGGCATCAAGGCCATGTACGGCATGTTGAAGGCGGACACCGCCATCGACCGCTCCCCTTTCGGCTTCACTGATCGCGCTGACGGCCAATACAAGTACCGGGACAACACCTGGGGCTATGGCGCCAACGTGGGCGTGATCTACGCCCCGCAACCCGGCACGCGCATCGGCCTGACCTACACCAGCCAGGTCGACCTGGACTTCGAGGACCGGCTCGACGTGAAGGGCGATGGCCGGCTGCTGGACCGCGTGAACAACACCAATACCGAACTGGACATGAAGGTGCCGCAAACCGTCACCCTGAGCCTGTTCCAGCAACTGGACCGGCAATGGGCGCTGCTGGCCTCGGCCAACTGGCAGGACTGGTCGGAGTTCGGCGACATCGCCGTAGAGGTCGACACCACCGCGTTTGGAGCGCAATCGAAAACGGTCGACGCCGGCTTCAAGGACACCTGGCACCTCTCCCTTGGCGCGCAATACCAGGCCACCGAGCAGTGGTTGTGGAACTTCGGCGTGGCCTACGACAGCAGCGCCGTCTCGGACAGCAACCGCAGCGTGGTCGTGCCGATGAACGAATCCTGGCGCATTGCCACGGGAGCCACCTATGCTCTGAACAAGGACACCGATGTCAACGTCAGTTGGGCCATGGTCTGGCTCGGCGACATGCCGGTTGAGCAGACCAAATCCGTATCGGGCGATCGAGTATCCGGTCAATTCGACAATGCCTGGATTCAAGCCTTGACCGGGAACATGACCTGGCGATTCTGATGTCTTGTAAACGAAAGAACGACGATTTCATCCAAGGAGTAAACACCACTATGAATCTATCCCGAAAACTGCTCGTCGGCGCCGCGCTGGCCAGTCTGTTGCTAGGCGGTTGCACTTCGAAAGTGACTGAGAAGGAGCAATACTCAGGTTTCCTGTCCAACTACAACAACCTGCAGGAAGTCCAAACACCGAGCGGCGGTACCGCGATGCGTTGGGTCAGCCCTTCGTGGAACCCGAATGCCTATGACACCGTGGTGTTCAACAAACTGGAACTTTACCCTGCGCCAAAACCCGATGAGCGTGTGAACCAGCAGACCCTGACCGACATTCAGAACTACATGACCAGCAAGGCCAAGGCCTCCCTGGGTCAGAAGTACCGCGTAGTGTCCAACTCCTCGTCCGCACCGGCCGGTTCCAGGCCCCTGATCATGCGTGCGGCGATTACCGGGGTGAACGCCGAGAACGAAGGCATGAAGTGGTATGAAGTGGTCCCCGTCGCGGCCATAGTCGGGGCGACTCAGGCAGCCACCGGTCACCGTGACCAGGACACCACCCTGTTCATCGAAGCCGAGTTCGTCGACGCGAAGAGCAACCAGACCGTGGCCAAAGTGGTGCGCAAGGTGTTTGGCACCGCCCTGGAAAACGAAAGCCAGAAGATTACCGCCAAGGACTTCAAGGCGGCGATCGACAAAATGGGTACCGACTTCCAGGCATTCCTCAAGTAACACACTCTTGTGGCGAGGGAGCTTGCTCCCTCGCCACCTGGAGTTCCTTCCTGACTCTTGCGGTCACTCCTTCATCCCCAGGTTTCTGCTGCCGAAGGCGATTTAGACCGCAACGCTCTTGGCCTGCTGCTCCAGATGCAATTGCAATTGCGGGTCGATCTGCAACGCCGCGGCCAGTTCATCCAGATAGTTGCGCTCGGCATCCTGCTGGTCGTCCACCAGCATCACACTGGCCAGGTACATCTCCGAGGCCATGCCGGGGTCGGTGGCCGACTGCGCCACTTCATTGGCGTCAAGTAGCTTGGCGACTTCATCGTCCAGCCATTGCTGCAATTGCGGATCGTCGGTGTGACGGCCGATTTCAGTGCTGATCATCTGCTTCTCGGCGTCATCGATGCGGCCATCGGCCTTGGCCGCGGCAATCAATGCCCGCAGGATCGCATGGCTGTGCTCCTCGGCCTCCGGGCCGGCCAGCAAGTCCACGGTCCGTGGCGCTTCTTGCGGCGCCGACGCCTGACTGCGTTGCCAGGCCTGGTACGCCTGGAACGCCATCATGCCCAGGGACGCCAGCGCTGCATAATTGGTACCGCCGGCGGAACGACTTTGCGGTGCACCGCCCATCGGCGAACCGCCGCCGAGCAAACCACCGAGCAAACCGCCCAACCCTGCACCACCGCCACCGGCACCCGCACCGCCGCTACCGCCCAACAAGCCGCCAAGCAATCCACCCAGATCGCCGAGCCCGCCCTGGGCCGACGCGCCACCGCCACCCTGTTGCGCCATCGAGCCCTGGCCGGCGCGCAGTAATTGTTCGAGCAGATCGCTGGTGTTCATGACGTTTATCCTCTTGAAGGGCGTTTATCCAGTCAGGCAACGATAGCCCCCGCAGGCGAATGTGCCAGCACCGTTGGGCTGACCCACCCGCGCTATCCCGGATTCGTACGGGGTATTTTCTTGCGGCGCAGCTAAGATTCATGAGTGGTGAACCTTATTCCCGGATACCCGGTCGATACCTGCAACCCGAACTGGTTTGCCACCGCCCCGTACGCGGAGTGACAACTGGCTTGCTTCATTCACTGGAGAACGCCCCCGTGATTTCAACCCTGTACATCGCCAGGCTCAAAGCATGGGGCGCCCATGGCTTTACCGCCACTGGTGTGGTCACCGCTTTCCTCGCCACCCTGTCCCTGCTGGACAACCAGCCGACCCATTGCCTGCTGTGGCTGGGTGTCGCCCTGATCGTCGACGGACTGGACGGTGCGCTGGCACGCAAGGTCAACGTGCAGTCGGTGTTGCCGAGCTTCGATGGCTCGATCCTCGACCTGGTGATCGACTACCTGACGTACGTGTTTATCCCGGCACTGTTCATCTATCGCTACATCCCGCTGCCGGACTACACCTTGCTGCTGAGCGTGTCGCTGATTCTGGTGTCGTCGCTGTTCTGCTTCTGCAACGTCAACATGAAGAGCACCGACAACTACTTCCAGGGTTTCCCCGCCGCCTGGAACGTGGTCGCCCTGTGCCTGTACATCATCGCCCCGTCGCCGTGGATCACCTTCGTCACGGTCATCGGCCTGGCGCTGCTGACGGTGACCCGGATGAAATTCCTGCACCCGTTTCGCGTGCGCCGGTTCATGCCGATCAATATTGCGGTGACGGCCATCTGGTTGCTGTGCAGTTTGTCGCTGGTGCTCAACCACCCGGTGATCAACCCGTTGGTGATGGGGCTGTGGCTGCTGATGTCGGCGTACTTCCTGGGCATCTGCCTGTGGCGCACGGCGCTGGAGTGGTTCGACGGATCGGGGCTCAAGTAGCCATGGCGGTCCATATCGTTCAACTCGGTTCAACCCGCCGACCCGACGAAGGATTGCGCCTGGGCACGGTACGCCGCCCTCCCCGTGGCGTACCGAAAGCCGAATTTGCCCGTCGGGACTTTTATGATGTCTGGCAACCGTTGCTGTCGCCCAGCGCGGAGCTGGTGGCCGAAGCCAAGGCTGCGCTAGATGCCAAGGCCTGGGAGGTGTTCCGGCGCAAGTTCAAGGCCGAGATGAGCCAGCCCGCTGCCAGTCAGATGCTCGACCTGCTGGCC
The DNA here is from genome assembly GCF_039909015.1 of Pseudomonas grandcourensis. NCBI lineage: Bacteria > Pseudomonadati > Pseudomonadota > Gammaproteobacteria > Pseudomonadales > Pseudomonadaceae > Pseudomonas > Pseudomonas grandcourensis. Next base: position 2,594,318 of record NZ_CP150919.1, on the reverse strand, counting down.
GCGTTGTCCCATCAGACGTCCCTGGCCGTGGGCTGTTATTGCGAGGATGAAGCGCATTGTCATCGGTCGGTGTTGCGCGAGTTGCTGCAGGCCCGTGGTGCCGTAGTGATTTAGATGCCATGACCACCACACAACCCCTGTGGGAGCGAGCTTGCTCGCGATAGCGGTGTATCAGACACAGCACTTGCGACTGGATGACCGCCATCGCGAACGGGCCCAAACAAAAACGGCACCTTTCGGTGCCGTTTTTGCGTTTGGTGTTTCAATGGCTTCCATCATGGCGTCCAGATGGCGGCGACTCAGGTATAAGCAGTAGCGATGCTCACAGCGCCCAGCATAATTGGACCGCCAGCAACAATAATTGCAATCCACGGATTCCAAATGTCGATGCTGGTCATGGCTGTTTTACTTCAAATATTTTCTCACCTATTAATTCGCCCCCCATGCTACCTGCTTCTGTCCCCACCGCAGATAACACTACCTTTTCCCGTGGTAACCCCAAGTGCAAGGCAAATAGTGCCACTAATCAAAGGACCGACTAGTCGCATTTACAGGAATGGCATAACCCGGAATCTGCCCCGGCGCACCAGCTTTGTCCCAGCGGTGCACCAGGCTTCGACTGGAAATGCCGAGGGCCGTCTTCAATCTGGAATCGATGCGCATAATTACTTGAATTTCACCAGCGCGAACGCAAACGCTCCCCAAATCAAAATGACACACGTCAGGATAGCCTTGACCTTTAGCAAGCGTTTCAGGCCTACAGGAAAGTTGCGGACATCATCGGGATCAAGATCTCCCGAACGAAGTCCGGGACCGGGCCACATCACCATGAACGTGATCTTTGCGACTAACAAAAGCCGATTTAACCATCCGCTCTGCGCCAGTCCTGCGGCGCTAATCACGATTTGGCGACTACCGCTCAAGGCTTGCAGAAAGCGATCCAGGTGACGACGGCTCAGGTACAGACTGTAAAAGAAACTCACGTAACACAGCAGAATTGGGCCACCAACGACAATGATCGCAGCCAAGGGAGACCAAGTGTCGATACTGATCATGGCTGCGTTGCTTCGTAAATTTTTTCAGCGGTGAATTCTCCTCCCATACCACCAACTTTCGTTCCCACCAATGCGCCAATTCCAACTACAGCCGCGACACAGACAACACCCCCTATAGCTGTAGTCACGCCAAGCGCAGCACAGATAGTGGGACTGGCCACATGTGCCAATTCGCCTCCCAAATACCCCAAGCCTGTCGAGCCCACGAACTTGCCACCCTCAGTGAACTTAACCCTCTCACAAGCCGCACCAGAGTCACCAACACAAACCTCCTGAATAGCCAACAGCGAAGAAACCCCACCAATACCAATACCGATACCGATATAACCGCCGTTCTGCATGTATTTGGCAGCCCGACTGGTCGCACTCACATGAGTCGCATAACCCGGTATCTGGCCCGGCGCCCCGGCCTTGTCCCAATGGTGCACCAGGCTACGACTGGAAATGCCGAGGGCCGTCTTCAACTTGGGGTGATCGCCCAAGGTAGTCTGGCCACGCAGGCGAGTGGAGTTCAGCAGGTGGGCATCCAGTTGGGCGAGCAGCCGCTGGCGTTCGGCGAAAAACTGCGGCGATTTGAGATGGCCGTGCTGACGATAGCTGTCCTGATGCAGGCGTTCCATGGCTTGCAGGGTGTCGCGCAGTCGGGCCAGGTGTTTTTCCATCACCACCGCGCTGACGCCGAGCCAGGTCGAAGTCTCGCCGGTAAAACTGGCGATTTCAGCCGCGTGGCGGAACATGAATTCGGCTTCTTCCGGCGTCAGGGGATCGAGTGCCAACTTGACCTGCTGCGCGGCCTGCATCAGTTGTGCTTCCTGATAGGTGCAGGAGGTGTTGTTCGGATCGCCCAGCACGATCAGCGAGCCGGCTTTAATGTTGTCTGATGCTGGGTTGAGTGCCCGAAATTTGCGCATCACGGCGGCATCGGGCGTGGCGAACAGCGTGGCCTCCAAGGCTTCGCGGGTCATGCTTTTGGGCACCACATAGAATCCCGGCTCTTGAGGTTCCGCGCGATTGAATATCGCTGGCGCTGGAGGGTTCGAAGGGGCGAAACCAGATTGACGTGGCGCAGCCGGTTGACCGGTTGCAGCACTAGCAGTTGGTTGCACAACGCTCCTGCCAGTTCGGGGTGCGGAGTTAGCGCTGCGATAGGTGGCCGTGACCACAGAAGGGATCAGCCGGGCTTTGCAGGGGCAATCGCTGTGGCTATCCAGCGTGCCCGCTATGGCTTTGCCATGACTGACCATGTAGGAAATCCCACCGACGATCTTATAAGTCTTGCCGTCCTCGCCACAGGTAACCCGATCACCTTCGCGGGCATGGGCGATTCCGTACATCATGACGCTGGTATGACCATCCAGGACTTTGCCGCCACAGGTGGTCTTATCATGCAGACCAATGAAATGTCCTTCGTTCATTGATGTTCTACCTGCTGGATGGAGGGCAGAAAATCCTCGGCCATCGCGACACCTTCACGCCCCACTAACAAAAAACCGCCTTGCAAAGTGTTGATGATCTCGTCGCCATTGCAAAGACAGCTACCGACCAGCGCCACATCGCTATTTCCTTGTCCCGCGCCCGTCACGATCTGTGCCGTACTCCCATCGGCGTACACGACGTAATCGCCTTTCTGTGCCGCACGTACTTTCTGGCCGCTCTCTAATGTGAACTCCAAGGGAGCAACTCCCTGCTTGATCACCCCGCCATCGCGGGTTTGACTGCCCTCGGTTGCGATTCGGTAAATGGCGTGAGCGGGATGAGCTTCCATGTATGCCTGCCCCTGGCGAACAACTGCCAGAGCTTCGTCGCAAAATTGCGCAAGTCGTTCTTCAGTGAAATGGGGGGTGTCAAGACTGCGGAGAAATTCAGGAGAAACTTCGTTGGTATACAAGGGGTGCACAGGTGCATTCATTTGCCACTTCCTGATCGTCATCGGTTTGAGTTGCCTTCCCTCTCGGCAGAAGTGCTGAGCAAAGAGAATATTGGGCGACGACGAATAAGACGGTGGAGCGCGTGCTGAAAGCAATCCAATGGCATAGCCAAATGAACGAATAGGAATTTTCGCAATAACAAACAACCCATTTCCTACAGCGGTAGTTCCAAAAGTTAATTTTTAGCGCAGTGGAAGCCCACTCAAAGAAATTTAAACGCGCCTGTTAAATAACTTAGGAAATTACTTCCTGAAAGCTACACCAACTTGCGCCGTTGCCTACCGGTGCGACAGAATCCGCCGGCTTGTGCGTCGTGGGCTTGGATTCTATCGTTTGCCGGTCATTGAAAAATCAGTGATCGGGCTTGGTAGGCCCGTAGCATCGACGCATAGCGTCACCTTTATTGCCCAATGTCTGGGCGGTGTTTTTATGGTGACCATGCGCAGGGCTCCTTCGGGGGCGCCGGTTCCGATGCCCGGTCTACCAACCTTCGTATGGTCGCCACCCTTCGTTTGGTAGCGAGGCGGTGATGGCTCCTTTTAAATAGCGTCGGAGTTCCATCTATGTTCAAGGTCACACCCAATCCGTCGGAGACCGATCCGCCATCCCCGTACGAAAACGCCGATTCAAAAAAACCTCACGTAGACGCCGAGCAGCCCCTCGACTATGACCTGAAGCCAGACGTCCCCATCATGGACATTCCGCGCTCAGTCGGCACGATGTTCTTTGTCAACCCAGAGCTCGATGCAGAAACCCTGCTGACCCATGCATGCGAATCGCTGGCTTCGGCCAATGTCATGACCATGGATTTGGCGGATCATATGGAAGGCCCCAGGCGCAATTCCCTGCTCGGCATTGCGCAAGTCATCATGCTGGGCGAGCTGGCGGTGAACCGCGCGCTGGACCAACTTGGCCCACCTGAGTAACTGCCTCTGCCTTTGACCGAGTCGCTTGAACTGATTTTCTGATCCCCGTTTTCAGGAACAGGCACGAACAAAAACGGCACCTTCGGGCGCCGTATTTGCTTGTAGGAGCAGGCTTGCTCGCGAAAGCGATCAGTCACAGTAGCTGCGACTGGACCGCAGCCATCGCGAGCAAGCTCGCTCCCACAGGGGTTGTGCGTGGCCGTTCAACGCCGCGTAATCACCACCTCCAGGTATTCACTCGGCACCACCAGCGATTTGTCACCCGCACGGTTTATTCGGTTGATCAGCTCGGTCAAGTCAGTCTCCAATGCCTTGGCGCCATCCGCGGGCAGCGCGGCGAAGGCCTTGTGCACCGGTCCGTACCACTGGCGGAAGGTGTCGATGAAATGCGCCGCTGAGCGATAGCGGAAATTGAACGTGCGGCGCGTCACCTGGAGCAGGAATTCACGCTCGTCGAAATGCTCGTGCAACCAGGCTTCGGTGCCCCAGCGTGAGGGTGGATTGGCACCCGGAGGGGGCGGCAGGTGCTGGCCCAGGGTCTTGAACATCTGGCCGACGAATCCTTCCGGGGTCCAGTTGGCCAGGCCGATCCGCCCGCCCGGGCGACAAACCCGCGCCAGTTCCGCGGCGGCTTTGGGCTGGTCCGGCGTGAACATCACGCCGAAGGTCGACAGCACGGCATCAAAACTGCCGTCGGCAAAGGGCAAGGCTTCGGCATCGGCGACCTGGAAGGAGACGTTGAAGCGTTCGGCCCGCGCCCTTTCTTCACCGCGTTCGAGCAAGGCGGCGACATAGTCGGTGGACGTCACCTTGCAGCCACGGCGGGCAGCGGCGAGGGTTGCGTTGCCGTTGCCGGCGGCAACATCGAGCACGCGTTCATCGCACAACAGGTCGCAGGCTTCGGCCAGTTGCTCGCCGACGATCTGCAGGGTGGTGCCGATCACGGCGTAGTCACCGCTGGCCCAGGAGGCCATCTGGCGGTTTTTCAAGGCAGTCAGATCAATGGGTGTACTCATGGAGACGGTCTCTGGGTTGAAACACGAGTCGGGGCCGGTCGCGGTTACTCCGCCGTCGTCGGATCAATGATGTTCATGACCTGGGAAATGCGGTTGGCGGGAAAACCACTGATCCTGGCGTGCTCCTGGATCTGCGCCTCGTTCGGCGAGATGTACACGCAGTAAAGTTTGTCACCGGTGACATAGCTCTGCAGCCACTGCACCTCTGGCAACTCACGCAACGCCTGGCAGGACTTTAGCGAAGCGGCTTTCAAATCCCTTTCCGACAATGCTCCGGCGCCCTGGATCTCGCGCTCAATCACGAACTTCGGCATGGCAACCTCTCTTTTCTTGTTCTGGGTGGCAGGGCCGGTATTGACCCCGTAGACAAACTATCGTCCTGACAGGCGCCGGCGTCCTGTCCGATCGTCGCCCAACCCTGCCCGATCGTCCGGAGATTCCACGTAGCGCGCAGGCGCGCTCACAATCAGGAACCTCCCACGGGGAAACCCCAATGGACGCTCTGTCACAGACCCTGCGCGTCGTGCACCTGGTCGGCGCGATCTTTATCAACGCCCGGTTCACCGCGCCCTGGTGCTACCAGTCGCCCAGCGCCGACACCGCCGCGCCGTTTCTGGAGCCCGATGCGGAACGGGTGGTGATCTTTCATCTGATCACCGAGGGCGAGTGCTACGTGGAATTGGGCGATGACCCGCCGCTGCTGCTGAGTGCGGGCGACGTGGTGATTTTCCCCCAGGGCGATGCCCATCGCATGTGCTCACATCCCGGATTGCCCCCGGCCACGGGTGCGCGGCTGGATGCGGTGCTGGCGCGCCGGCCCCGGCAATTGAGCTATGGCGGGGGTGGCGCGCTCACCCGCCTGGTGTGCGGCTACCTGGCGTGCGATACGCGCCTGGCGGGCATGTTGCTCAAGGGCTTGCCGGCCGTGGTGCGGGTCAATGTGCGCGGTTCGGATGCCGGTATCTGGCTGGAATCCTCGGTGCGCTATGCCCTCGCCGAAGCCCGCTCGCCCCGCCCTGGCGGTGAAGGGGTATTGGCCAAACTTGCCGAAGTGCTGTTCATCGAAGTGTTGCGCCTGTACATGAACGAACAGGGCGAAGGCCGCACCGGCTGGCTGGCCGGAGTGCGCGACCGCATCGTAGGCGCCGCCCTCAACGCCTTGCACAAAAAACCCTGCCACGCCTGGACACTGGACGAACTGGCGCGCACCGCCAGCACCTCAAGATCGGTGTTGGCCGAACGCTTCCAGCAACTGGTGGGGGTGTCGCCGATGCAGTACCTGACGCAATGGCGCATGTTGCTCGCCGCCAACCTGTTACGCAGCAGCAACAGCTCATTGACGCGCATCGCCGAAGAAGTGGGATACCAGACCGATACCGCTTTCAGCCGCGCCTTCCGTCGCGAGTACGGTGCGCCACCGGCGGCGTGGCGGCGCGGTCAGGCCGCCTCGAATCACTTGAGCAGTCGCTGAACCGGCGGGGGCGACAGCATCGCCCAGGCCCGTTACTCTCGCCACCCAGCGACCGACATCTGAAAGGACTCACAACATGGCACCCCGCCTGGACTGGCTTGCTCGACATATGCAGCACAGCAACACATTCGCTTCGTGGATCCACCGGCAGTTCCACTACGAATACGCCGGACAGCCCCTGCCCGACTGGCAACGAGAGTTCGCCGAAGGCCAGAACAACGGCGACTGGAAATGTCTGATCGCCCTCGACCATGACGAGTTGCTGGGCGGCGCGGCACTGGCCAGGGCTGACCTGGCCCATCGCACGGATCTGGGACCCTGGCTCGCTTGTGTGTTCGTCGCCCCCGAAGCGCGCGGCAAGGGTCTGGCGGAGCAATTGATAGAAGGGATTTGCGCGCAAGCCAAGGCCAGCGGCGAGAAGAGAATCTACCTGCACACCCAGGACCAGAGCGCTTATTACGCCAAGCGTGGTTGGGTGGTGCAAGAGCGGTTTCAGGCATGGGAAAAAGATCAATGGCTCATGGCGCGAGACCTGTGAGCCATTGATCGAGCGGATTACGCGGCTGGCGCGCCAGCCTTGGCCTCCTCCAGCAACTGCTGAATCATCTTCTCCTGAGTGTCGTAGCTGCCTTCACCGAAGTGGGTGTAACGCACCTGCCCCTTGGCATCGATCAGGTAGTGCGCCGGCCAGTACTGGTTGTCGAAGTTGCGCCAGATCGCGTAGTTGTTGTCGATCGCCACCGGGTAGGTGATGCCGTACTCCTTCACCTTGGCCCTGACGTTGTCGATGATGCGTTCAAAGCCGTATTCAGGCGTGTGCACACCGATCACCACCAGCCCGTCCTTTTCATACTTCTTCGCCCAGTCCTTCACGTACGGCAGGGTGTGCTTGCAGTTGATGCAGTCGAAGGTCCAGAAGTCCACCAGCACCACTTTGCCTTTCAGGGTTTCATTGGTCAGTGCTGGCGAATTGAGCCAGCCCACCGCGCCGGACAGCGAGGGCATGGCGCCCTGGGCATCGCCCATGGTGCTGTCGGCCTTGACCTTGCTGACCAGGTAATCGACGACTTTCGGCACGGCTTCCAGCACGCCTTTCTCCACGCTGCTGACACCTTCCGATGAAGTGTTGGCCAGCAACAGGTCATTGGCCCCCGTTGCAATCACCGCCGCACCGGACAGCACCGCAACCCCGGCGCCACGGCGCAACCAGCCGGTGACCGGAATCGACGGTTTCAAGCGATTGACCAGGCCGCGCCCGGCAAAGATCAAGGTACCCAGGGACAGCGCACTGCCGGCGCCATAGGCTACCAGCAACAGACTGGTGCCGGCGTTCGCGCCTTGCAGCATGGCGCTGGTGAGAATCACCCCGAGGATCGGCCCGGCGCAGGGTGCCCACAGCAGCCCGGTGGCGACACCGATCATGATCGACGCCAACGGCCCGGACATCTTGCGCGAGTTCGGGTCGATGCGATTGCCCAGCAGCACGAAGGGCCGCGCCAGCCAGTCACCGACCCGTGCAGATATCAGCGACAGGGCGAACAACACCATCACCAGCAGCGCGACGTGGCGGCCTGTGTTGCTGGCCTGGATCACCCACTCGCTGCTGACCACGGCCAGGCTGGAGACCAGGGCAAAGGTCAGGACCATGCCGCCGAGGGTCAGCAGGATCGAGGAGCGTGTACGGTCGGCCCCGGCAAACAGAAACGGCACGACCGGCAGGATGCACGGGCTGAGGACGGTCAATATGCCGCCCAGGAAAGCGATGAGTAACATGGGATCACCTAATACAAATTAGAGGGCAACACATCACCACTGTGGATCGGGGTGTTCTCAAGCGGTCTGCTCATCCAGCAACTGCCCCTGAGGCGTGCGGCTGGCACCATTTTCGGCGAGCATCTGCCCCTGCGGCGTGCGGCTGGAACCGTCCTGCGCCAGGAAGCCTTGGGTGCCCTTCTCCGCCACGGGCGTGAGCTGGAAGCAGGTGTTGCTGGCGCAGGCGCTTTGCTCGACAGCGGCGTTGGCATGGGCCGCCGCACCGGCGACGGAAAAGGCAATGGCGGTCAAAAAGCGGGAAACGTTGTTCATGATGTCCTTCCTGTTTCAAATGGATTTAGCGGTGGTTGATCGCAACACTCAGTTTTCCGAGTTGCAGTTGTCGGCGAATTTGCGGTAATCCAGCACCTGGGTTTTCGACTGGGCGTCGAGGTACGTCAGCCGCGCATTCACCACGCCGCAGGAAGGCGTTGCGTCTTCGGTCAGCGACACCACTTTCTTGATGTCAAGTTGGGTGCCGTAGGTGTAGGTTTTAGGCGCAACATCGGCTTCGGCACGGGCCGACAGGGTGCAGATGTTCAGGGCGGCAAACAGGCAGGCGGCATAGATGGCTTTGGTGTTCATGGCGAGTTCCTCAAGGTTTCAACAGGTTGATCGTTGATTGATCCGAGGCGATCTGGCTTGCCTCGATGGAACCTATTAAAAGCCTGCGAGGTATCTCGTCTGTGTCGGGAATCGGCGTGAATCAATCGCTGCGTATCAGAACGGCGTCTGGATACACAGGCATACAAAACCGCAGGAAATCGGCTTTTTTGCCTTCGTGTGTATCCGCAGGCAAGCCAGATACACTGCAATACAAAGGGCGGCAGGCGAGCCCGCCGAGGCTCGATAGACTGTGTGGCATTCCCCATTTATCAGAGGTTTGGCCCAATGGATCACGTTGATCACATCCTCATCGTTGACGACGACCGCGAAATCCGCGAACTGGTTGGCAACTACCTGAAGAAGAACGGCCTGCGCACCACCGTCGTGGCGGATGGTCGGCAGATGCGCGCGTTTCTGGAAACCACCCCGGTGGACCTGATCGTGCTGGACATCATGATGCCGGGGGACGATGGCCTGGTGCTCTGCCGCGAATTGCGCGCCGGCAAACACAAGGCCACGCCGGTGCTGATGCTCACCGCCCGCAACGATGAAACCGATCGCATCCTCGGCCTGGAAATGGGCGCCGACGACTACTTGGTCAAGCCATTCGCTGCCCGTGAACTGCTGGCGCGGATCAACGCGGTGCTGCGACGCACGCGCATGCTGCCGCCGAACCTGGTGGTGACCGAAGCCAGCCGCCTGTTGGCCTTCGGCCGCTGGCGCCTGGACACCTCGGCCCGTCACCTGCTCGATGAAGACGGCACCATGGTGGCCCTGAGCGGTGCCGAGTATCGATTGTTGCGGGTGTTTCTCGACCATCCGCAACGGGTGCTCAACCGCGATCAATTGCTCAACCTGACCCAGGGCCGCGACGCCGACCTGTTCGACCGTTCCATCGATCTGCTGGTCAGTCGCCTGCGCCAGCGCTTGCTCGACGACGCCCGCGAACCGGCCTACATCAAGACCGTGCGCAGCGAAGGCTATGTGTTTTCCCTGCCGGTGGAAATCCTGGGCGATCAATCATGACCCTGGCGCTGCATTGGCCGCGCACCCTGGCCTCGCGGCTGTCGCTGATTTTCCTGATCGGCCTGATCCTCGCCCAGGCGCTGTCCTTCGGCGCGCAGTACTACGAACGCTATGAGTCCTCGAAAAACACCATGCTCGGCAACCTGGAAACCGACGTTTCCACCTCCGTTGCCATCCTCGACCGCTTGCCCGCCGATGAGCGAGCGGCTTGGCTGCAACAACTGGAACGGCGCAATTACAGCTACATGCTCAATGAGGGTTCGCCGGGCACGCCCATCCGCACCGACATGCCCGATGCGCCCATTGCCATTGCCTCGATCAAGGACGCCATCGGCCACGATTACCCGATGACCTTTACCGACATCCCCGGGCCGAAAAAACATTTTCAAGTGCACTTGAACCTGGCGGATGGCAGCCCGCTGACCATCGACGTCCGCCCGGCGATGGTGCCGTTGTCGCCCTGGCTGCCCATCGTGTTGCTCGGGCAACTGGCGCTGATGCTGGCCTGTTCCTGGCTGGCGGTGAGAATCGCCATCCGCCCCCTCACCCGCCTCGCCGGTGCCGTCGAAACCCTGGACCCCAACGCCCACCCGGTACTCCTGGACGAAAAAGGCCCGAGCGAAGTTGCCCACGCCGCCAAGGCCTTCAACTCGATGCAGGCGCGCATCGCGGCGTACCTGAAGGAGCGCATGCAATTGCTCGCGGCAATTTCCCACGACCTGCAAACCCCCATCACCCGCATGAAACTGCGCGCCGAGTTCATGGATGACTCCAGCGAAAAAGACAAACTGTGGAACGACCTGGGCGAGATGGAACACCTGGTACGCGAAGGCGTGGCCTACGCCCGCAGCATCCACGGCGCCACCGAAGAAAGCCGCCGCACCGACCTCGACTCGTTCCTCGACAGCCTGGTGTTCGACTATCAGGACATGGGCAAGGACGTTCAGCTCACCGGCAAGAGCGCAGCCGTCATCGACACCCGCCCACACGCCTTGCGCCGGGTGCTGGTCAACCTGACGGACAACGCATTGAAGTTTGCCGGTGCAGCTGAATTGCAGGTGGAAAAACGGGCCGATGGCAACCTGTCGATCAGGATCCTTGACCGTGGCCCGGGGATCGCCGAGGAAGAACTCAAGCAAGTGATGGAACCGTTCTACCGCGTGGAAAACTCCCGCAACCGCAGCACCGGCGGCACCGGGCTGGGGCTGGCGATCGCCCAGCAGCTGGCGGTCGCGATTGGAGGGTCGTTGACCTTGAGCAATCGTGAAGGTGGCGGGTTGTGTGCGGAGCTGAAGTTGCCGCTGCTTCACTGAATGTCTCGCCCCCTCTGTGGAATCTATTTACACCGAGGGCGGCCGACCATTGGTCAGCACTGTCAGAACTGACAGTAGCCAGCTATCCCTGGGCTCCTGTGCAATGTCCGTCCACAGGATCAACGGGAAACCACAATGGACTTGCTCGACTCAGTGACCCGGGCGTGCACGCGACTGGCGCCTGGCGGCTGGCATTCACTGTTGCTGCGCCATGGGCTGGACATCCTCGCCGTACCGCTCGACACCGAGCTGATCAAACCGCTGACCATCGACCGCAACCTTCCAGGCTTTGAGGACTTTTCCAGCGCCGGCAACCGGGCGATTGAGTCCAGCCAGCCATCGCGCAGCCTGCTGTATCACGCGCTGGCCTCTCCCGAGGTCACTGCCGACGGAGCCGGTCTACCTCTGCTGCTGTATCCGACACCTGCCGAAATTGAAGCGATTCTTGATTATGTCTATGGCGTGAGCCCACCCACACTCGAAGACCTCCAGCAAAAAGCCAAGGGCGCACCGCTGGCGCTGGTGGTGTTTGCCAGCGAGTACCGTTGCGCCGGCGACACCGTGCACGGTGAACACGCCGACCTGTGCTTCTCCCGTACCGGCATCACCCGCGTCGGCACCGCCTCCGCCCGCTACGACGCCCAACGGCGGTGTTTCCTGCCGTTCGTGGATGATGACGTGCACGGCATCAGGGTCATGCCCGTGCGTTACAGCGCTTACATCGCCATGCAACACAAGGGTGACGCCGCACGTTTCGGGCCGATGGATTTTCAAGTCGATGTTGATGCCGATCTGGATTTCTGGGTGCCGCTGCACAAACTCTTCGAGGGGACGCAGTGCCTGGCCGGGATGGACCTGACACTTGAGCTGGAAAACCACCAGATCAACGAGAAGTTACGGCACATTCATCTGCGCCATACCGGCACAGGCTGGCAGGAGCCCGAAATCAGCCAGCCGCCGTTCGTCATCACTGATGGACTGGCTGATTGGGCTACGCAAGCAGATCTGGGGCCGGGGCTACTGCTCCCGCAGCCCAGGCCCCGGTTGGTTGAACAGGCCATCTACCAGGAAAAACCCCTGGCATTTCAGCTGCCACCCAACACCGCGGGCATGGTGCATGGTCGACATAAGGTGCTGGAGGACGGCAGCTTCAAGAACCTGAATGACCAAAAGGGCGTGGCGGAACGGGTCAAGCAAGGAGGCTATCAGGCTCTGCACTACCATGACGGCACAGCCGATGGCTGGGTTCGGGCTCGTTGCCCTGCATTGGAGAGTGTTCTGCCAACAGTGGCGGCGTATTCGGTGATCGGCGCCCCGGATTTCTTTCCGCTGTGCAGCCAGCGTCAACTCATACGCTGGGCAAATACAGAGCCCACCCGGCCCTCCCCGGACATCTGGCATGCGCGACTGGAGGCGCTGTCCAATGTTCGGTACCGCGCCAACCTGAGCCTGAAGGATCAACCCTTTTCGGAGGATGATCGCGGGGTCACCGCCATCGTGGCCTTGCCACGTGAAACGGGCTCGACGTTGTCTCCCAGCCAGCAACGGCCAGCGGTCATGCGCCCGTCCTCGTTGCCGGATGCCGCAGCCGGCATCTTCGGCCCCGGCTGGGAAGTCGGATGGATTCGAAAACAATCCGGAGGCGGGACCCCGCTGGATTGCCTCAGCGGATACCAGATGGCCAGCCCCTTTACCGAAGATGTGCGTATTTGCGCAGCCCTTGGTTCCTACTGGCCGGGTGTGGCGCCGGATTCGGTGCGCACCTTTGAACCACGGGGCAGGCTGCACACCATCATCCCGCTGACTGACCAGGAAATCGGCCAGACCGGCGCCCCGGCTTGGGATAACCAGCGAGGGCCACGCCTGGTACAGCAAGCGGGGGACTGGATAGTCCAATACCACGCCTACGAATACACCGACTACACCCAGGTGGCACTGGATGGACGCTTCTCCCTGCAAATGACGGGCAACACCACCCTGCAGGATTACGAAGACCGGGTGCTGTCAATGCATCGGGTGTACAACGTGCTGGGAGTCGGGAATGACAAACCGCTGCGCAATACGTGGCCGTTATTGTCATTCACCCTCGTGCAGCGGCCGAATCCGGAACTCGACACTGCCGAGCAGGAAGCCGGTCTGCAACTGAACGGATGGGTGCATCGCTATCAGATGTACAAGCGAGGACTCGACTCGACCCCGGATAGCGACTTCAAACTGCGCAATGTAGAGATCCTGCACCTGGCGACCCTGTTGGTCAGTGCTGAAGCGATCCTGGTCAAACACGACGAATCGTCTTGGCAAATCGCCAAGTGAATCACTTTGATGTGCTGGTGGTCGGGGGTGGCCCAGCGGGAAGTGCCGCGGCAATCAGTTGCGCGCAGCGTGGACTGCGGGTGGCACAGCTCGAGGGCCAGGGCTTTCCACGGTTTCGTCCGGGCGAAAGCCTGCACCCGGGTATCGAGCCCTTGCTGCAACAATTGGGGGTGGCCGATCAAGTGTGTAGCCAGGGGACGATTCGTTTTCCCGGGCAATGGGTGCAGTGGGACGGCCCGCCTCGCTTCAGTGGTTTTGGCGAGGACCTTGCCGGTCCCTGGCTTGGCTTTCAAATTGCCAGGGCGCGACTGGACGCGGAATTGCTGCAACGGGCTGAGATGCTGGGCGTCAGGGTGCTGCAACCGTGCCGGGCCCGACGCCTGTTGACCCACGACCGGCGAGTGATTGGCCTGGAATCCGATTCAGGCCCTTTGTTCGCGCCCTACCTGATCGACGCCAGCGGGGCGACGGGTTGGCTGAGCCGGCAATTCTCGTTAAAGGTGCGTCGCCATTCGCCGCAGTTGATCGCCCGATACGGTTACCTCAAAGGCTGCATCGATCCCTATGAGCAAACCCCGCATCTGCGGGCCGACCCCGATGGCTGGACCTGGGTGGCCCGTGTGGAAGATCAGTTGCTGCATTGGACGCGCCTGTGTTTTGACAAGTCTTCGCCCAAGTCCCGAAGCGTGCCCGAACACCTGCAACGGTTGCCATTCGCAGGCTCCATTCGAGGTGCCGATGTGTCCTGGCGCATCAGCGCGGCGCTTGCAGGTGCAGGTTTTTTCACGGTTGGCGATGCGGCCAGCGTGCTCGATCCAGCGGCTTCGCATGGCGTACTCAAGGCGCTGATGACCGGTATGCAGGCGGCGCAGGCAGTGTTCGACTGCCTCCAACAGCCTGATGTCCAATACGAAGCGCAGGCGCAGTACAGCCGTTGGGTCCGGGACTGGTTCGAGCGTGACCTGATGCAAATGCACCGCTTCTATGGCGCTCATCCTTGCCCGCCAGATTGGCTGGAGCACTCTGCTCGATCCGTGAGCTGACTCTTGAGGGTGGCGGGTGGTGTGCGGAGCCGAAGTTGCCAGGGCAGAAGGGTTTGGCTTAAGGGTGAGGATACCGGCCTTGCCATAAAGAATGGTCGGCTGGCAGGCCGTCATCGCGAGCAGGCTCGCTCCTACATCTATGGTTACCCCCTTTTCTGCAATACTGTTTTTGATGTCGTGTTTGGCTTGCTTTCATCTATCCGGCGTCTGAGTGGGGGTGTCGCCCCGCGCCTCGATGAGAATCGATGCCCAACGACCCTAATTAGTTGAACGGCCTTACAGCCGTGTAGGAGCCCAGGGTTGTCGTCAGGCCGGTTGGCCGTTCACGTCATCAGTTATCCAGCATCGCAAAACCAGGTGGGTGGTGCTCGGGTGACAGCGGGGGCAGGCGTTCATCGCGGCTGGCCCCGCATCGAATTCAGTGTGGTGTGCGGCTATCGCCCAGGCGATTCTTGCCAGCTTGTTGGCCAGTGCGCAGACCACGAGATTGGAGTGATGGCGGGAAGCTAATAGTTGGCGGACCCAGTCCGCCAAGGCGCCTTTCTGTCGTTCCAGCTGTATCAAGTACACACGGGCGCACTGAATGAGCAGGCGCCTCTGATTTCGATCGCCGCGCTTGCTGATGCCGAGCAACACGGTTTTGTCGCCCGTGCCGTGCTGTTTGGGTACCAGCCCGATCGACGCCGCATAGCCTCGGCCGCATTTGAACTGTTTGCCATCGCCCAACTCGGCAGCCAAGGCGCTGGAGGTGATCGGGCCGACACACGGCATGGTCATCAAACGAGCCGCCAGATCAGCTTCAGCGGCTTGGCATTCCACCTCCTTGTCCAGCGCTTTGACCTTCCCATCCAGATAGTTGAAGTGCTCATGCAACCCCATCAGAATTTTTTTGATGGGGCCGGAAAATGAACTCATCTCAAGCAATGCTGGAAGCTCTTTGATGGATTTGAAGCCGGGAGCCAGGCTGATACCCACCTCCAGCAGGGCTGCGTGAATCCGATTGACGGTGGCGGTACGGTCTTTGATGAACGACTCACGCACAGAATTGAGCATCGCCAGCGCCTGCTGAGCCTGGGTTTTGGGGTGCACGAAGCGCATTGTGGGGCGAGTCGCCGCCTCGCAGATCGCTTCGGCATCAGCGAAGTCGTTCTTGTTGCTCTTCACGTAAGGGCGTACCAGATGTGGCGCAATAAGCTTGGGCGTATGCCCCAGCTTGGCGACTTCCTGCGCCATGAAATGGGCGCCGCCACAGGCTTCCATCACGACGGTGCAGGGTTCCAGTTTCGCCAGATATTGGGTGAGTGCTGCGCGCGTAAACTTTTTGCGGTGAACCTCGTGGCCGCGATCATCTTGAGCATGAAGATGAAAGGAATGTTTTCCGAGGTCGATGGCGGCAATAGCTACGTTGTTCATGGCAATGATCTCCGATGAGCCCCCTGTGAAAGCTTAATGGGCGATCACAGGGGGCAGCGGGGGGTAGCCATTTCATTAGTTGATCGGCGTACACCTTCGCTCTTCACCACTCATCAGGCCGAGCGTTAGCTCGCCTGCAGCTTTTGATCTTGATCCACCCGCCCCCTCGGGAGGCCTCGTTCCGGTGTTTATCCGGGGATTGGCGCGCAGCGCCGTTTATTTGAACCCAGAACGCCAAGAAGCCAGGGACGTTATGGTCTTCTGAAAGTAGTGAGGCGACAGGTACGTTGACACGCACCGCGTTTGCCAAAAGTGACACGCTGTAAGAGCGGAGCCGCAAGTGGTCATGACCGCAGCAACGGATATGTACTCAACCAAAACTACAAACCAAGGCGAAACTGCTTGGGCGTAATCCCGAACTGCTTGCGAAACGCTCGAATGAAGTTACTCGGCTGCCGATACCCCAACCGCTCGGCAATCCGCTCGATCGGCTGATCCCCCGCCGTCAACCAGTGCCGCGCCATCTCCAGACTGTCACTGCGCGAATGCTGCGCCGCCGCAGTCTGCCAGTGCCGCAACATGCTCTGATGCAAAAACCCGTTGGCCCCCAGCAATGGCTCATCAAGACTGGCCGCTGGCAGGCTCAGACACGGATGTGCACCCTCAAGTACCTCGACACCAGCGCTACGCAACCATTGCCCGGCAGCCTGTTGCGGCGTCAGGTGGACCGCGACGAACACCTCGGCCGGCGCTCGCCCCAAACGTCGGGCGATGTTGCGCACCAACGTCAGTGTCGCAGCATCGAGGCCGAAAAAATGCGGCTGCCGGTCAACACTGCGCAAGTGCAAGCGGGCCTGTCCGTCACCCTCCTCCAGTTCCGCCACTACGTAGTTGGTCACCCGTGGCAGGAAATCGGTGAAACACGTCAGGCTCGCCCGCAGAGTCGCGGCGGAGTCCAGCAGAATGTTCAACCCCCGCAGCGTCGTGGTCGCCATGCCGTTGACCAGATCGCAGCCAAACGACACCCCCGCACCCGCACGTTCGCATTCACTCCACAGGCGTTCGACCAGGTGCACGGGCACATGCAGGTCCTGCCCCTCGAGTAACGACAGGCAGATGCCGGCTCGTTCCAGCAGTTGGTCCTGGCACAGTCCGTATTGCCGGGCATGGCTGAGAATGGTGCGGGTGAAGGCGCTGGAAATGAACGGTTCGCTGGTCATGGCAGGTTACGGCGAGAAGACAGGAATGTACTTATGCCAGCCTCTGTGCTATCGATCCAATGCATTAAAAGTATCCGCAGAATGCAGGAGGCGCATGATGGACCTACGACAACTCCGCCACCTTGTCGCCCTGGCCGATTACCGCAACTTCGGCCGGGCCGCCGAGGCGATCAACCTCAGCCAACCCGCCTTCAGTCGCAGCATCCAGACCCTGGAGCGCGACCTCGACTGCGCGCTGGTAGAACGCAGCAGCCGCGAATTCCGCCTGACGGGCCAGGGAGAACTGGTGCTGCAACACGCCCGGCGCCTGCTCGCCGGCAGCCAGGCCTTGCACAACGAACTGACGCAATACAACGGCCTGACCGGTGGCGAGTTGCACTTCGGCTGCGGCCCGTATCCGGCCCAGGTGCTGGTGCCCGAGGCGCTGGCGCAATTCATCCAGGCGCACCCGGCGATCCGCATCAGTTTCCACCAGGGCGACTGGGAGCAACTGGCGGTCTGGCTTCGTGAGCAGCAGATCGAATTCCTCGTGGCCGACGCGCGGTACTTCACCGGCGACCCGCAGTACCAGGTTCAGCTGTTGCGCCCTCGACGCGGGCGGTTCTTTTGCCGTGTCGGCCATCCCTTGGTGCAACAGCAAAACCTGTCCCTGCGCGCCCTGCTCGACTACGCGGTGGTCGGCACGCGAATACCGCCGATGATTCGCAAGATCCTCGCCGACGTGCAAGGCGAGGCGGACTTCAACCCAAGCGTGGAATGCGCGCAATTCGATGCGATCCGCCGCGTGGTAATGCGCTCCGACGCGGTGGGCATCGCCACAGTGGAAGCCTTGGCCGAACTGGTGGACCAGGGCCTGATTCGCCTGCTGGAATTTGCCGATGTGCCCAAGGAGGATCCCGGCCTGCAATTGCACTACGGCATCGTCAGCCGCGCCGGCCACTCCCTGACACCGGCCGCGCTGGCGATGGTCGATGCGGTGCTGTCGGTTGACCGGCGCTTGCTGGCGTCGAATTAGTCGAGCAACCACCGCTCCCACAGGGTTTGGCGTTGCTGCCTGCACATCACGCACGCCGCACCAGCGCCTGCAATGCCCGGGGCTCACCGAGGGCGCGCAGCAGGCAGTGCATCGCCTCTTCGCGGCTGCGCTCGAAGCGATAGCGCGACTCGATGTACAGCGCCAGCTTCAATTCCACCGGTTCGTCAAGGGGCAGCGGTACGTGTTGCAGGCCCAACACGTTGGCGACCCGGCTTGGCAGGCTGATGCCGAACGGCTGGCGATCGGCGATCAGCTTTGCCGCCAGAGTACTTTGGGTGCTCATCGCCACATTGCGGCGCAGGCCTTTCAGGCCAAGCTGCAAGTCCACCGGGCTGAGCCCGTCGCGGCGGCTCGACACCTGGATCTGCGGCTGCTCCAGATACGCCTGCAGTGTGCGCGGCGGTTCCTTGAGCGCGGCGCCATAGGCGAACACATAATGGTCGGCGGGCAGTGCCTGTTTGTGCAAGCCGGCAAGCCCTGCCAGCGGCTGGTCGAGGTCGATCAGGATATCCAGCTTGCCGCTGGCCAGGTCCTGCAAGGCGTCGCGGCGCCGGGGCTGGAAATAACGCACCTGCCAATCGGCGTGGGGCGATTCGAGCAAGGCATCGAGCAGCACCGGTTGCAGGCAATCCAGGCAACTGATGCGCAGCAGCGGATTGTTCTGCCGCGCGGCGGGAATCATGCGCAAGCCATCGCGCAACGACTCGAGTGCGGCACGCACGTAGTCGGCCAGACGATGGGCGACCAGTGTCGGCGTCACCCCCAGGCGACTCTTGATGAACAGCGGATCGCCGCACAATTCCCGCAGACGACGCAACGCATTGCTCATGGCCGGTTGCGACAGGCACATCACCTCGGCCGCACGGGTGACGCTGCGCTGCTGGTAAATCGCATCGAAGGCGAGCAACAGGTTCAAATCGAGCTGGCGTAAATCAAGCATGGTCTTGCTCCGGCAAATCGCTTAACGTCGGGCAGCCTAACCAGTGTTCCGGAACAAGCTGTGAGCCCTACATGACAAAAAGCGATCAGCCACTGCACGATCAATCGATACCCAATGCGTTCTATGCGCCGACCCTGCTGCCGGCCATCGAAGAGTTGCTGGCCCGTGGCGTGGACCGGGACAGTATCGAAGGCCTGTTTCGCCGCAGCCTGTTCGAGTTGCGCACGCCATTCATGCGCATTCCACTGTTCATGTCGCGGCGCTTCTGGGCGTTTGCCCTGGAGCAGACCGGCGACCCGCTGATCGGCCTGGCGGCCGGCCGGCGTTTCGTTTCCACCGCCACCAATGGCCTGACGTACCTGTTCGACGTGGCCGCCTCACTGGACAGCGCCTGCCAGTATTTCGTGCGCTTCTTTCCGTTTTTCAACGGGCACTTCCAGGCGCAGATCGTGCGCGGCGACGACAGCGTCGAACTGCACCTGCTCGACCGTGGCAGCGTGAAAACCAGTGCGGCGACCACCGATTACATCCTCATCAGCCTGTGCAGCATGTTGCGGCGAAAATTCCTCGCCAGCGGCCTGGAGCGTGATCCGATTCTGGGGGTCGGGCTGGCCGGTGCTTGCACAGCCAATGCGCAGGAACATCAACAAGCCTTTCGCGCACCGGTGCAATGGGGGCAGGCGCAGCACTCGATCCGCCTCGATCCACAACTGTTCGTCATCCCGTTGACGCCGGGTAATCATGACCTGGAACACACGCTGGTCGAGCTGCTGGAGCAGACCCGACGCAACAGCGAACCGACCTTGCTGGAGCAAGTCTGCGACCATTTGATCGGCGACCTCGCCGGGGCCAACTGGCAGCAATTCTGCACCTCCCAGCACTTGCTCGAGCGCACCGCCGCCCGACGTTTGAAGGCGTTGGGCTGGAGTTTTTCAGAGTTGCTCGACGAATACCGCCGCTACCGGGCCGAAGACTTTTTACAGGGAACGGACCTGGAGCTGGTGGAGATTTCCGACCGCCTCGGCTACAGCGATGTGCAAAGCTTCAACCGTGCCTGCCTGCGGTGGCTGGGGTGCGCGCCGGGTGCCTGGCGAAACCGGCAAGGTAGAGCAACTGACCCGTGCCTGCCCATGGCTGCGCCCCATTCATAAAACTGCCTGCTCCGGGCACCGCCGTCGACCGATCGTTTCATTGTGTTAGCAACGTTTTTCCAAGTTGATTGCCAATAGTTCGTCGGTCGCCCCTTGATGATAGCACCGCGCCACCTTCGCATAAGAACTGGCGGACTTCGGGATAAAGCGTCAAAAAACAGGTGGCTCAAATCTGACACACCAGAGCAGCTACAGCCCTTGTATTTCAAGACTTACGACCGTCCATCGTTTTCATGAAATTCTCGTAAAACGCCCAAAGTCGGGGGGAAACCCAATAGTGGTGCGACTTTGATGGCAAATAGCCTCCAACTTTTTCGGAGGTCTTGCCCATCCAACAGCCGGTTTGCCGACACGGTTTACCAAGGCTCGTCTATACCCCTTTTGACAGTTTTACTTCGCAACTCTCCACCGTCTTACGAGGCACGCCAATATGGACGTGAGCGTATTTGGTACGGGCTACGTCGGCCTGATTCAAGCTGCGGCACTGGCCGATGTCGGGCATCGTGTCCTGTGTGTCGACATCGACCCGAACAAGATCCGGCAACTGCAACAGGCCGTGCCACCGATCAGTGAGCCGGGGCTTTCCAGCACCCTTGAAGAAAACATCAAGGCCGGTCGCCTGCTCTTCACCACCCAGGCCAGCGATGCGGTGGAGCACGCCGAGTTGATCTTCATCGCCGTCGGTACCCCTGCCGACGAAGACGGTTCGGCCGACCTCAGCCATGTGCTGAACGTGGCCCGGCAGATTGCCAATTTAATGGAGGCCGACCGTACCCTGATCATCAAGTCCACGGTGCCGGTGGGCACGGCCGACCAGGTCAGTGCCACGGCGGTTGAAGAACTGCAGCGTCGCGGCAAAGGTTCGCTGAAGGTACGGGTGGTATCCAACCCGGAGTTTCTCAAGGAAGGCAGCGCCCTGGTCGACTGCATGCGCCCGGACCGGATCATCGTCGGCACCAGTGACGACGAAGCCCGTGACCAGATGAGCGATCTCTACGCGCCCTTCTGCCGCAACCACGACAAGTTGATGTTCATGGACAACCGCAGCGCCGAGCTGACCAAGTACGCGGCGAATGCGATGCTGGCCACGCGCATCAGCTTCATGAACGAACTGGCCAACCTCACCGAGTTGCTGGGCGCCGATATCGAAGCCGTGCGCAAAGGCATCGGCTCGGACCCGCGCATCGGTTACCACTTCATCTACCCCGGTTGCGGCTTCGGCGGCTCGTGCTTTCCCAAGGACCTGCGCGCCCTGCTGCACACCGCCGAACACGCCGGAATGCCACTGAAGCTGCTGCGCAGCGTGACGGACGTCAACGACCACCAGCGGCATATCCTGTTCAGCAAGCTCAAGGCGCAATTTCCCGGCGGGCTGGCCGGCAAGTCCATTGCCGTGTGGGGCCTGGCGTTCAAACCCAATACCGATGACATGCGCGAAGCACCCAGCCGCTACCTGATGGAAGCCCTCTGGGCCGAACGCGCGAGCGTGCAGGCCTACGACCCGGAAGCCATGTCCGAATGCCGGCGCCTTTACGGCTACCGCGACGACCTGCATCTGTGCGCCACCCGCGATGACACGCTCGAGGACGCCGACGCCCTGGTGATCTGCACCGAGTGGAAGAACTTCCGCGTGGTCGACTTCGACACGCTGGCGAGCAAGCTGCGTGCACGGGTGATCGTCGACGGACGCAACCTGTACAACCCGGAACAAGTGGCGGCCGCCGGCCTGCACTACTGCGGCATTGGCTTGCGCCACATCGTGCCCGAGGCCTTGCGTCCATGAAGATTCTCGTCACCGGAGCGGCCGGCTTTATTGGTGCCCATTGCGTGCTGCGACTGCTGCGCGATGGACACCAGGTGTTCGGCCTGGACAACTTCAACAGCTACTACGACCCGCAACTCAAGCACGATCGTGTGCGTTGGGTGCAGGAGCAGGCACGCCCTTTCGCGCTCTCAACGATTGACCTGGCCGATGCCACGGCCATGGAGGCGCTGTTTGCCGAAGAACAACCCGAAGTGGTGATCCACCTCGCGTCCCAGGCCGGTGTGCGTTACTCCCTGGAAAATCCCCGGGCCTACCTGGACAGCAACTTGAGCGGCTTCCTGAACATCCTTGAAAGCTGCCGCAAGCACCCGGTCAAACACTTGATCTACGCCTCGTCCAGTTCGGTGTATGGCGCCAACCAGCACACACCGTACTCGGTACGCGATGGTGTCGATCATCCGCTGTCGCTGTACGCGGCGACCAAGAAGTCCAACGAACTGATGGCCCACAGCTACAGCCACCTGTTCGGTATTCCCTGTACCGGCCTGCGCTTCTTCACGGTGTACGGCCCTTGGGGACGGCCTGACATGTCGCCGATCCAGTTCGCCAGGGCCATCGCCGAAGAACGACCACTGAAGCTGTTCAACTACGGCGAACACCAGCGGGACTTCACCTACATCGACGACATTATCGAGAGCATCACGCGCCTGATCGATAGCCCGCCGCGAGCCAACGCTCGATGGGACCGCGAGCAACCGGACCCGGCCACGAGCATGGCGCCCTGGCGGATCTTCAACATCGGCGGCCAGCATCCGGTGGCGCTCAAGGAGTATCTGGCGTTACTGGAGAAACACATGGGGCAAAAAGCCCGGGTCGAGCTACTGCCTCTGCAACCCGGCGATGTCCTCAACACCTGCGCCGATGCCAGCGACCTGGCCCGCGCGACCGATTTCCAGCCAAGGATCGAGCTGGATGAGGGACTTGGGCGCTTCGTTGCCTGGTTCCGCGCTTACTACTAACCAAGTAATTAAATAGTTAGCACCAACTAACAAAATAATTAACTGATTAATACCAATTAACTAAGCAACAATCCGATCAAAACTAATTAACTAAGCAATAATCTGATCAACACTAACTAACTGCGCATCGCCCATGCCGCACGCGGCTGAACTCTGCGGAGGATTTATGACTGGTCATGAGAAAAGTCTGCCCTTGGACACAATGCGCAGGGACAAGCGCATGGACCCCGAGCACCGCATGCGCATGGACGCTGCCATCCACATGCAGGGCCGCGGCTGGGCGACCGGTCGCGACGGTGGCCGGCCGTGGACCCTGTCGCGCACCAACCGCGTAATGGCGTGCCTCGGTGCGCTGCTGATCCTGGTGCTGATCGCGCCGGTGCTGCTGGGGCTGGCGCTGGCCGTCAAACTCACCAGCCCGGGGCCGGTGATGTTCGTGCAGAAGCGCACCGGTTACCGCGGCCGCCTGTTCGGCATGTACAAATTCCGCACCATGGTCTCCAACGCCGAGGAGCTCAAGGAGTCCCTGCGGTACCTGAACAAGCACGGCGCCGACGCCATCGACTTCAAGATCGACAAGGACCCGCGCATCACCGGTATCGGCGGTTTCCTGCGACGCACCAGCCTCGACGAGCTGCCGAACCTGTTCAACGTGGTGACCGGCGACATGCGCCTGGTAGGCCCGCGGCCGACTTCGTTCAATGCCTACCGCTACAAGGACAACCACCTCGCGCGCCTGAGCATCTACCCCGGCATGACCGGCCTGTGGCAAATCTCCGGGCGCAGCAATATCGACTTCGACCAGCGCGTTGAGCTGGACCTGCGTTACATCGCCCAACAGAGCCTGCTGCTTGATTTGAAGATTCTGTTGAAAACCCCTTTCAAAGTATTCAGCGGCCACGGAGCGAGTTAATGGACGGTTCAACTGCTAAAAGCCTCAGCATTGCCAGCCCGAGCGAGTCCAACCTGACATCGACCGTGCTCGACCAGGACCTGCGGATCCTTTTCCTCACCTCCGCCAACCCCGGCGCCGGCACCACCACCAGCGCCCTGGCGCTGGCCAGTCAACTGGCGCAGATGAGCAGCGGCCTGGTGCTGCTGGTGGACGCCAGCCAGTCGGCGACCAACCTCACGCAACAGTTGGGGCTGACCCGGGAACGGGGGTTTCGCGACCTGTTGTTCAATGACCAGAGCCCGCCCTTGTTGCAGGACTGTGTGGTGGACGTCTCCAGCCTGCCCTTTCACGTGCTGCCGTTCGGCCGCCATTCCCGTGGCAACGAACACCTGACAGCCGAACGCCTGCGTCCCTTGCTCAATCAACTCGGCAGCCAGTACCGGTTCGTGGTGATCGACGGCGATGCGGTGTATTCGGCTTCCGACACCCTGGTCATCAGCACCCAGGTCGATGGCGTGGTCATGGTCGTGCGTTCGGAAGACACCCGCTGGGAAGTGGCCCAGGCCGCGGCCCAGCGCCTGAGCCAAGCCGGCGCGAAACTGGTCGGCAGCGTGTTCAACCGACGCAAGTACTACATGCCCAAGTGGCTGTACAAAAACCTGTGAGCAACCAGATAAGGATGACGCCATGAACGCCAAGATGCTTGTCCTGCTGTTGCTGCCCCTCGCAGGTTGCTCCAGCACTTCCGACCAGTCCCAAAGCATGCCGGTGCAAATCCTCACGGCTCCACCGGCCAACGCCCAGGCCACCGACGTGCCCAAGGTCGAACAGACTCTGCGCCCACAGGATGTGCTGGACGTGATCTTCCACATCAGCACCAGCGGTTCGGACGCCTATCGCGTGCAGTCCGGAGACATGATCGCGCTGAACTTCACCGCCGCCAGCCAACTCAACGGCAACCAGTTGGTGCTGCCCGATGGCACCATCGAACTGCCAGGGGCCAACACCTCGGTGAAAATCGAGGGGCTGACCCGCGATGAAGCTCGTGCGGCGATTCAGCGCGCCTACGACCGCAAACAGCTGTTCCAGCCCAACCGCAATCAGCTGTCGGTGAACCTGGTGAGCCCGCTGACCAATGAACAGAACCTCAAGTCCACGCTCAATCACCCCGGCACCGGCATGAGCCGGGAAATCACCGTGGGCACCGATGGCTACGCCAGTTTCCCGGAAATCGGCGCCGTGCCGCTGCAAGGCATGACCGTCAACCAACTGGAGGCCTACCTCAATACACGCTACGCCACCTTGCCGGGGCGCATGACCGTGGACGTGTTGCTCAAGTCCACCGCCGGCAACGAAATCTATGTACTGGGTGAAGTCGGCCAGCCGGGCTCCTACCCGATCCGCCGTCCGGTGTCGGTGCTCGAAGCCCTGACCATGGCCCGCGGTTCCAACATCAAGGCTCGCCTGGACTCGGTGATGATCATGCGGCGTAACGGCAACCAGGTGGTCGCGCATCGTTACGACGTGGAAAAAGCCTTGTCCGGCAACGCTTCCCAGATCGCCTACCTGCAAGCGGACGACATGCTGTACGTGCCCAAGACCAAGCTGGCCAGCGCCGGTGAGCTCGCACGGCAACTGGCGGACGTCGTGTTGTTCCAGGGCGTGGGCTTCAGCTTCAGCTACCGCGTCGACAACAAAAACGACAACAGCAGCAGCAACTAACTCACAGGTGCCCCGTCATGAATCCAAAGGAAAACTACCTGCATGAGTTCTTCAGGATTTTCTTCGCCAACAAGCAGTTGGTGAAGCGAGTCTTCCTGGTCTTTGCAGTGATCGCCGTGGTCTTGCCGCTGATGCTCAAGCAGAGCTTCGATATCACCGCCCAGGTGATCGTGCAGTCCAAGAAACTTTCCCAGGGGGATGCCACCAGCACCCTCAATCAGGAAAACGCGTCCTTCATTCCGCCGTCGCTGGCGGACATGGAGACCGAGAGCAATATCCTGCGATCGCCGGCCTTGATCCGCCAGACCATCGGCCAGTTGCGTGAAAAGGGCGAGTACACACCGCCCGTGGGCGTCTTCAGCAAACTGGTGATGCAGCCGATCAAACGGTTTGTGACCAATCCGATTCGCGAACACGTGGTCAACCCGGTTCGCAGCCTGCTCGGGCTGCAAACCGATCCGGTGCGCGACACCCTGCTCGATACCCTCACCCAGGAAGCGTCCGACGCCCTTAAGGTCGAAACCTTGCCGGGCTCCAACGTGATCTCGATCGTCTACAGCTTCCCTGACCCGGCCCAAGGCACCCAATTCGTCGCCGCACTGCTGCAGAACTACCTGGTCAGCCGCCAGGAAATGCAATCGATCGACCTGCCGCAGAGCTTCTACGAAACAAAAAAGTTGCAATATCAGGTGCGTCTCGACGGCCTGGAAGCTAATCGTCTGGCCTTGCTCGAAAGCATCGGTTCGTCCGACCCCAAGGAAGAAATCACCTTCCGCCTCAACGCGATCAACACCGAGGAGCAAGCGCTCAACCTCTACCAGGACCGCCTGCTGCAAAGCCAGCGCTGGCTCGACTACCTGAAAACCAACCTGGCCACCGCCAACAGCGCCCGGTTCAACGACTACACCTTCCCCTACACCTTCACCACCACGGTCGACAACGTCGCTTTCGAAGACCGCGAGATCAAGCAACTGGGTGAGCAACTGACGACCCTGGTCGGCCGCTACATGAGCGACCTGTCGATCTTTCAACCCGGCAGTGAGCCGATGCTGCTGGCACGTGAGCAAATCACCCGGACCCGTGGGCAATTCCTGAAAATTGTCAGCAACCGGATCCAGGAGCGCACCAGCGACCTGGAAACGATCAGCTCGGTCATCGGCCAGAAAACCGCGCGCATTGCCGAGTTCAAGAACCGCATCCATCAGTTGCAGGAAACCCAGAGCAAGCTGCGCCAGATGGACACCGAGATCGACGCGCTGCACGCGGCGTTCTCCACTTACGCCCAGCGCTTCGCCGAAAGCGGCACGGCGCGCGCGCTGGACAACGACCTGTCCAACGCACGGGTGCTCAGCCCACCGTTCGAGCCGACCGAAGCGGCGTTCCCCAAGCCGTTGCTGATCATTCCGTTCGGCCTGTTCACCGGCTTGCTGCTGGCGATTGCCCTGGTCTACGTGCGTGAGTTCTTCGACCACCGCTTCAAGCACCCAGGGCAAATCACCCATGAACTGGGCTTGCCGGTGCTGCTGGTGATCAACGACCAAAGCACCCAGCCGAACAATCCGCACAAGAACTGGAGCGTTCCGGCCCTCGTGCATTGGGTGCGCAATTGAACGCGCCGCTCGGCACCACCCGTGACCTGCCGATCATTCATTTGCTCAGCAGCGGCGGCTTCTATGGGGCCGAGCGGATGCTGCTGGATCATTGCCTGGCGACGCCGGGGCAGCACCTGGTGCTGTTTCTCGATGCGCCGCCAGAACTGATCGCGCGTTTTCGCCAGGCCGGCGTGGATTGCCTCGGTTGTGCAGGCCTGGGCGCATTGCTGGGGCACTTGCGCCAGCGACGGGACCTGCGGCCATTGATCAATACGCACAACTTCAAGGGCCTGCTGTTCGGCTGGGTCGGCGCCACGCTGCTGCGCCTGCCACTGGTGATCACCCAACACGGCTTCACCCCGCGCAGTCGCAAGCAGAAGTTCTACACCTGGCTGAGCCTGCAACTGTGCCGCACGGCCTCGGTGAACCGGGTGGTGTGTGTCGCCGAAAGCATTGCCGCGCTGCACCGCCAGGCCAATGTACGCACGGACAAACTGCAGGTGATCCCCAACGGTTTGCCGGCGGCCAACGACCTGCTGCCGCACAGCGGCGCACATCAACGCTGGCTGGCCGGCTACGTCGGACGCTTGAGCAGTGAAAAAGGCCCTGACCTGTTTCTCGATGCCCTGATCCCCTTGTGTCGGCAGTACCCGCAACTGGATGCGGTGATGCTCGGCGACGGGCCGGAGCGCGAATGCCTGCAGGCACGGATCGACGAGGCCGGTTTGCAGTCGCGGATCACACTGCCGGGCTACCAGACCGACATGGTTGCCTGGTGGCGGCAACTCGATGCCTTGGTGATCAGCTCGCGCACCGAAGGCACGCCGATGATTCTGCTCGAAGCGATGCAGGCCGGGGTGCCGGTGGTGGCCTTCGGCGTCGGCGGGATTCCCGATGTCTTGCAGGACCGCCACAACGGCCTGCTCGCCGCGCCCACCGACAGCGCCGCCCTCGCCCGCCAGATCGGCGCGCTGCTGGGTGACCCGGACATGGCCGGCGAGTTGATCGACAACGCAAAACGTACGCAACGGGATCGCTACGACCTCAAGGCCCTGGCCGAACGCTGGTCGCAGCTTTATATCCGCACTGCACGGGAGGCACGCGCGTGATCTTTCCGCTCTCGATCGTCAGTTTGCTCGGCCTGGTCTGCCTCGGTTTGCTGGCCAGCCCCTATCCGTATCTGGCGCCGGGCGCGGTGCTGGGCCTGGTGGGTGTCGCGGTGCTGTACCGCAAGCCCGCCTGGGGCCTGCTGGGCATTGTCGCCATCCTGCCGTTCGAGGGTCTGTTCAAGGACAACGCGCTGTCGGGCTCCAAGTTCCTCGGGGCCTCGCTGGCGCTGATCCTGATGCTGCAACTGGCGATCCACCAGATACCGCCCGACCGCCTGCGCAGCAATATCTGGCGTTTGCTGGTCGGGTTCATGTTGCTGTACCTGCTGAGCCTGTTGAACACCGACGACATGGGCATCTCCCTGGGCCACCTGCGCGAATTGAGCGTCGGCCTGATTCTGTTTGTCATCACCCTGCTGGTGGGGCGTGAGTTGAACCTCGACATGTTCGCCCGGCTGGTTGCCATCAGTGTGGCGGTGACCTGCGCCATGGCCATGTTCTCCGTCAAATACCAGGACGAGGGACGCGCCTCCGGCTTGCTCAAGGACCCGAACGTCTTTGCCCTGCTGATCGCCTTCGCCGTCCCCATGGCGTTGTTGCTGGTGGTGCGCAGCCATAACCTGTTGCACCGGTTGTTCTGGGGGGCCTGCACCCTCCTGTTGCTGGGCGGCATGACCAAGACCGAATCCCGTTCAGGGTTGGTGGTGCTGTTCCTCAGCCTGTTGATCGGCGCATGGCATTACCGTGCGCAGTTGCCACGCATTCGTCCGCGCCACTTGGGCTTTGCCATGCTCGGCCTGGCGATTGTGATTCCGCTGGGGCTCTATGCGATGCCGGCCGGTTACGTGGAGCGCATCCAGTCGCTGAGCATCCTGAGTTCCGGGGCCAAGAGCCAGGACGCGTCCCTGGGCCGTCGCGCCTCCTACATTGTGGTCGGCAGCGCCATGATCGCCGAGAACCCCTTGCTCGGCACCGGCCCCGGCACGTTCCCGCTGCACTACGCCACCACCGGTTATGCCAAGGTCTTTTCCATCACCGGCAAGACCGAGGACCTGTACCGTCGCGCCCACAACACCTACCTGGAGATCTTCAGTGAGCTGGGGATTCCCGCCGGCCTGATGTTCGTCGGCATGCTGGCCCTGGGGTTGTACAACCTGATGCGCGCCCGCCGCGCCTGGCTGTTGCGAGGGGACTTCGCACAGGCCGATGTGATGACCCACCTGGGCATGAGTTTTCTGTCGTTGACGCTGTTCCTGATGTTCCTCAGCGCGCCGAACCACAAGTACCTGTGGATCATGCTCGCGCTGACCTGCGTGCTGCGCATGAAAGCCGAAGAAGCCTCGCCAAAGGAGGCCAAGGCATGAACCGCATCAGTATCATCATCCCGATGTACAACGAGGCCCGGCACATCGCCCGGACTCTGCAGGCGGCACAGCATGCCGCCGATGCGGCCAACATCGAATGCGAGTTGATCGTGGTCGACAACGGCTCCGACGACCAGGGACCGCAGATTGCCCGGCAGTTCGACGCCCAGGTCCTGGTGCTGCCCGGGCTGCTCATCGGCGCCTTGCGCAATCGCGGAGCGGCGATCGCCAGCGGTGAATGGCTGGCCTTCATCGATGCTGACATCGAGGTGCCCGAGAACTGGCTCAAGTTGCTGTTCGACCTGGAGGCTGGCGGCCAGGCCGATGTCATCGGCCTTGACCTGCACACCCCGACCCTAGCGCCGTGGTACGCCGATGCCTGGCAACGCCGCACTTTGCGCCCTGATACGCAGCCGTTGCATGTTGCGCAATGGCTGCCCAGCTCCAACCTGCTGATGCGCCGTAGCTGGTTCGACAAGGTCGGTGGATTCAATGAACAACTGCGCACCGGCGAGGACAAGGAGCTGACCATGCGCCTGGTCGACGCGGGCGCCAAGCTGCTCGCGGTCAACCAAAGTGTGGCGCTGCATTGGGGCTACGAAGGCAGTTGGCGGGAATGGATGGGCAAGGAGTTGTGGCGCCAGGGCAGTCATCTGCAATTGCTCCGCACCCATGGTCCGAGCCTGCGGTTGCTGCGCTTTCCGCTGCTGTCGATTGGCGCCTGGGTGGTCGATTTCATGGCCATTTCCGCCCTGCTCGACGGCTTCCCCCACCATGGGGCGCTGATGCTGTTGCTGACCGTCCTGCCCGCCCTGGCGCTGAGCCTGCGCCAGAGCGCCAGGCACCACGATACGCTCCTGACCCTGCAACTCTGGGGCCTGCACTGGGTGCGCCTGCACCTGGCGGGCGCCGGGGTCATCCTCAGCCTTTGTCATTGGAATGCCAGGAGGCCCGCCCGTGGCTGAATTCATTTTCTGGTCGTGCCTGTTGCTACCGGTTTACGCCTACCTCGGCTATCCCCTGTTACTGACGTTGCTGGCGCCTTTTTACCCGGCACCGCGCCATGGACCGGCACAACCGATGGACGTGAGCATCGTGATTGCCGCACACAACGAAGCGCGGCATATCGAAGAAAAACTGCGCACCGTGCTGGCCCAGGATTATCAGGCCCGCACGCTGCACATCATCCTCGCCAGCGACGGCTCGACCGACGACACCGTGGCCTGTGCACGCAAGGTCAATGACCCGCGCATCACCGTGCTCGACCTGCCCCGCCAGGGCAAGGCGGCGACGCTCAATGCCGGGGTCGCGAGCAGCAGCGGCGAGGTCCTGGTGTTCACCGACGCCGACAACCAATGGTCCACCGACACCCTTGGCCATTTGCTCGCGCCGCTCAACGAACCGCAGGTCGGTGGCTGCGCCGGGCACATGGTGATCCCGGTGACCGGCAAGGGCTTGAGCGTGGGCGACAGCCTGTATCGGCACTACGAGGGTTGGCTGCGCTACGTGGAAAACCGAACCGGCTGCATGGTCTCCGCCGACGGCGCATTGCTTGCCTTGCGTCGCGAGTTGTTCCAGAACGTGCCGGCGGAGGTCAACGACGATTTCTTCATCAGCACCTGCGCGCCGGTGGCGTTCAAAAAAATTGTCTACGTGCCCCAGGCCCAGGTGATCGACCAGGGCGTGGACGAAGCCGCCAAGCAGTTCCGCCGTCGTCAGCGTGTCACGGTGGGTGGCCTGCAAAGCCTGGCCCAGCGCCGGGAGCTGCTCAATCCGCTGACCCACGGCCTGTATGCGCTTGCCTTGATCAGCCACAAGCTGATCCGGCGGCTGGCGCCGATCCTGTTGCTGCCGTTGCTGCTGAGCAATTTCTGGCTGTGGGAGGATCACGGCTTCTATCGCCTGAGCCTGATCGCGCAACTGCTCGGCTACACGGTGGCCATTGCCGGCCTGCTGGATTCGCAACACCGCTTGCCCAAACCCTTTCGCCTCGCCGCCTTCCTTCTGGTGACCCTTGCCGGAATGAGCATCGGCCTGTGGCAGTTCCTGCGCGGCCAGCGTTATGCCCAATGGAACCCTGAGCAAAATCGATGAGAGGCGCGTGCCATGGCGATCAAGCAATTGTTAAAACGCACCAGTGGCTGGCTGTACCTCAACTCCCCGGTGGGGCGCAATCAACTGCACGGCGCCGGGGTGATCCTGATGCTGCACCGAGTGCTGGCCAGCGACCAGGCCGCCGAACTGCCCCATCGCAATGAACTGTGCGTCGGGCCCAAGGCCTTTGAACATCTGCTGGCGTGGTTGAAAAAACACTTCGACTGCGTGCCGCTGATGGACATTCTGCAACCGGGTGCGCTGCGCCCGCGGCGGCCGAAAGTGGCGCTGACCTTCGACGATGGCTGGCGCGACAACGCGGTGAATGCCTTCCCGTTGCTGCAAAAACACCAGGTGCCGGCGAGCATCTTTCTGTCCACCGATTTCATCGGTAGCCGCCAGCGCTTCTGGTGGGAAAGCATCGGCGAAACCCTGTGGAACAGCCATGGCGAACAGGCACGCCAGCAACTGATCGAATGCTTGCAGCAACTTGGGCGTCCGTTGCCGGCACTGTGCGGAAACCCGGATGAACAGCGCCGCAGCCTGGCCTTGCTGAACTTTTTGCAGAGCCTGAAAACCCTGTCGCCCCTGGACCTCAATCGCCTCACCGACGCCTGCCCTCAAGAGTCATTGCCCCAGGCGCTGGACTGGCAGCAAGTGCGCAACCTGGAAGCGTCCGGCCTGGTGCGCTTCGGTCCCCACGGCGCCAGCCACGCCATCCTCACCGGTCTCGACGATCAACACCTGGACGAAGAACTGAGCCGCAGTCGCGACGCGCTGCGCCACGGCTGCAACCGGCCGTTGCCGGTTTACTGCTACCCCAATGGCGACAACGATGCGCGGGTGCGCCAACGGGTGGCCAGGCATGACTTCCCGTTTGCCCTGGGCACCGGCACCGGGATTTATCGAGGGGCCGAAGATCCACTGGCGCTGCCGCGCTTCGGCGTCAGCCAGCGTACCGCGCGCAATCCCGAGTTGTTGTCCTGGCGCATCTACCGTGGGGCACGTCCATGAGCCGCAGCCACTACCTCAAGCACCTGGCCCTGAGCATGGGCACCAAACTGGCGATGATCGCCCTGCGCTTGCTGCGCAACGTGTTGCTGGCGCGGATTCTCGGCCCCAGCGAGCGGGGTTTGTTTGCCTTGCTCAGCACCCTGCCCGACCTGATCAGCGCTGCCACCAGTGGTGGCCTGAATTCGGCGGTGGGCTATCAGGCGGCCAAGCAACGGCCGATGGGCTTGCTGCTCAGCCAGGTGCTGGTGTTCGGTTGCCTGCTGGCGGCATTGCTGACCTTGCTGGTGGTGGCGCTGACCCGCGAATTCGGCAGTGAACTGGACATCACCACGCAATTGGGCCTGCTCGCCTGGCTGTTATTGATGGCGGTGCCGCTGACGGTGCTCAAGAGTGGTTTGCTGACCCTGCACAACGCTTCCGGTGGCGTGGTTGCCTTCAACGCCTTGCGCCTGATCGAGTCGCTGGCACCGCTGCTGTTGTTCCTCGCGCTTTTCTGGATGTGGAAAAGCGCAGCCCTGGAGGCGGCGCTGATCAGTTGGCTGGCGGGCATCAGCCTGGTGGTGCTGGTCGGTTGGGTGTGGCTCAAGCGCAATCAACCGCTGACCCTGCAATGGGACCGCGCCGGCCAGAACGAACTGCTGCGCTTCAGCGCCCGCAGTCATCCAGACCTGCTGTTCCAGCAAGTGATCCTGCGCTCGGACTACCTGTTCATCGGCGCCCTGCTCGGCAGTACCGCGCTGGGTCATTACGCGATGGCCAGTGCCGCCGCCGAGTTGCTGCTGATCGTCCCGGAAGCGGTGACCACGCCGTTGATGAAACGCCTGCTGCAACAGGAAGAAGGCATCGACAAAGTCACGCCACTGGCCTTGCGCCTGACGGCCACGGTGATGCTCGGCGCCTGCCTGAGCATGGCGCTGATCGGTGAATGGCTGATCGTCACCCTGTTCGGCGTGGCCTACCAACCGGCCTATCCGGCGCTGCTCGCGCTGCTGCCGGGCCTGCTCGGGCTGTGCTACGCGAGCATCCTGCGCCTGGACTTGCTGGGCAAGGATCGGCCCGGTTCGATTTCCCTGTTGATGGGCCTCGGTGCCTTGCTCAACCTGGCGCTGAACCTGGTGCTGATCCCGGCCTACGGCATCGTCGGCGCGGCGGCGGCCTCGTCCATCGCCTACCTGGCGGTGACGGTCGCCCTGCTGGTGATGTATTGCCGCCTGAGCAAGGTCCCGTTCTGGCAGACCCTGATCATCCTGCCCAGCGACATCGCCCCGATGCTGTTGGTCCTGCAACGGAAGTCGGCATGAAGTACTTCGCGCTGCTGGTGAGCCTTGGCTTGAGCGTGGACGCCTGTGCCGGGCCGATGCGCTGGGCCGATATCCGCGACGGCAGCCTGTACCTGCAAACCGATCGTCCCGATACCGTGACGGTGCAATGGGTGCCGGCGTGGCAGGCCGGTGCCAACGAAGAACACCTGTATCTGCTCGATGGCCAGGGCAGGCTCCAGGGCGAACGGGCGATCGCCGCCGCCGAAATCCAAGGCACCCAGCATTGGCCGTTGGCACCGGGCACCAGCAGTTATCGCCTGGAGATTCCGGGCTACAGCTTCCGCCGCTACCGCGTAGAACACGACGAGCGCACCGTGGCGCTGTTCGCACCGGCCAAGGTGCATTTCAGCGCGGAAACCCGTGACGGCGACGAGCTGTATTTCAAGGTCGCGGCCGGGGAACACGCGGTGCTCGCCGGCAAGTTCCACGACGGCGTCAGCACCCTGCAGGCCCAGCGCGTGGGTGACGGCAAGCAACTGACGCTGGCCCTCAAGCCCTACCGTGCCTACTGGCAGTTCGACAAAGCCGAGCTGCCGGTCGCCAGCAGCGATCAGGTCTGGCGCCTGCGTCTGCAAGGCAGCGGCAAAGCGGCGTTCTGGCTCGACGGCACAGCCAATCTGTTCGCGCAGAATCCGCAACAGCTCAAGCCCCTGCGCGAAGACGACGGCCAGACCCGCTTGACCTTGGACAAGGAGCTGCTCGGCAACACGCCGAACCTGGGCATCGCCCTGCCCTACGTGATGCCACCGCCCTCCAGTTTTGCCGTGCTCGATGCGCTCAAACCCCAGGCAGCGACCTACTACAGCTTCGTCGACATCATGGCCACGCAGCCGCACTACGAGGACGCTTTCCGCAGCCTGTACCAGGACCGCTTCGGCATCACCCAGGACATCACGCTGTTGGCCGGCAGCCAGCGCCAGGCCGAACTGCGCGCCGACAGCACCAGCAATGGCGGCCTCGATGCCTGGCTGGCCGCGACCCGCGCCTTGGGTGGCAAGGGCACGCACTACATCGGTTTCGCTGACGAACCGAACCTCAACTACCCGGACTACGCCAGTTTCCAGACCGTGTTCAACAGCATGGCCCGGCAGGTGCGCAGCAACCCCGACAACGCCAGGGCCGGCGTGCGCATTGCCATTCCGGCCAGCTCGCGCTTTATCAACGGCCCGCTGGCTGAGCACGCCACCGAGCGGCGCGGCATCGATTGGGCGCGGCGCTTGCTCAAAGACTCCGGCGACCAGATTGACGCCCTGGCCTGGCACGAATGGATGATCCGCGACCTGCTCGCGACCCGTGTCTATCGCGATAGCGTGCGCCGTGCCGCCGACCTGGTGGGGCTCGACGCCCAGGGTCGGCCGCGCAAGGCCTTGCTGCTCGACCAGACCAACATGTCCAGCGGCGCCAGCCTCAGCCCTTACGATCAGGAAACCCACTACGCCTCGTTGTGGTGGGCCTCGGTGGTGATCAATTCGTCCCAGGACGGCCTGCTCGACATGCTCGGCTGGTTCCAGGCCGCGGACGAACCCGAGTACCCCAAAGGCATGCTGCGGGTGCTTGGCGATAATGATTTCGAACTCAAGCCCGTCGGCCTGGCCCAGCAATTCATCCAGCAACACTGGCTGCACAAGGTGGTGCGCCTGGACAACGACGCCTTCGAAGTCGATGTGCTGGCCATGGCCGACGACCTCAAGCGCACGTTGCTGGGGGTGAACAAGGGCACGCGTTTGCAGCGTGTCGACCTCAACGGCGCGGCCTGCCCGTTGGCCAAGGGCTCCCTGCGTTATTTCGGCGCCGACAACCGCAGCCGCGACGCCCCCTTCAACTGCCGGGACGGTCACGTGAGCTTCGAGCTGCCTGGGCAAACCCTGTTCGCCCTCAGCTGGATCGCCCCATGACCGCCCCCTCTTGTGCCTGGCCGCGTCGGCATTTCGCCGCACGCGGGAATCACTCCACTCGCGGGCAATCCCGTCAGGAGCCAACAACATGAGTGCAATGCAAAAACTCAGCGAACACATCAGACAAAAAGGCCTGAGCGCCACCTTGAAAAAAGCCTGGAAGCACTACGTGTTTTCCCACCAGGAACTGCTGTGGATGGAGCGAGACCTGGTCAGCCCGGTGCCACCGCACAAACTCAAGCCCTACCCGCCGCTGCGGGTCGTCAGCATCACCCCGCAAAATGCCGTGGCCTTCACCCGCCACTTCGGTGACCGGGTCGAGACCATGGCCGAACTGGCCCGGGAGGGTTACACCGGGCAAATGCACCTGGACGACAAGGGGGACGCGGTGGCGTTCATCTGGGGTGCCGCGCGCAACTATCTCGACAAGCACTACTACGGTTGCTGGTTCCCGGTGAAGCCGGGGGAATTCTTCGAGTTCGGTGGCGAACTGGCCAGGGCCTACTGGGGTACCAAACTGTCGATGGACCTGCAAACCGAGCTGTGGAAAGCCATGCACGCCCAAGGCTGCAACAAGGTGGTGGACGTGTGCGAGTGGCACAACATCCCGGCGCTCAAGCTGCATATACGCACCGGCTACAGCGAACAGGGACGCATCACGAACGTCTACGAACTGTTTGGCCGCTGGCGCTTGTTCCGCGATACACGCTACACCGGCTCGCGCCTGGACACCTTGCGCAAACCGGTGCGTGAACCTGTCACTGCCGAGGCGACGTGATCCCATGAGCGCACGATTCGAATGGCGCACGTCGCTGTGCACCCACGACTTTCCGGCAGCGGCTTACGAAGCGTTGCGCCAGCGTGTCACGGACCACACGCCGTTCAACACCCTGGCCTGGCTTTACGCATCGGAATTGGCGCTCAAGCCCGGCGAGCAGTTGCACGTACTGCTCGGCTGGCAGGGTGACGAACTGGCGCTGTGCCTCCCGCTGGTGGCGTCCGTGGAGCGCTTTGCGCGTTTGCCGTTTCGGGTCCTGCATCATCTGGGCTATCCCCTCGCCGACCGCCTCGCGCTGTTGACGAGGCTGGATGGCGACAATCTACGCGACGCGCTAAGGCAGATCCGGCAACACCTGCCCCATGCCGTGCTGCAACTCAACGAACTGGCCGGTTCCACGGCCCAGGCTCAGGCCCTGGCGCCGTGGCAGGCACACAGTTCGACCGCCGAACAACGCCTCAGCTGTCGGGTGCCGGTGCACCTGATCAGCGAGGCCGACCATCAGGAAGTCTGCGGCGACCCACGCTACAAACTGCGCCGCGCACGCAAACGCATCGCCGCCTGTGGTGCCCAGGTGCGGCGGATTACCCCCGACGCCCTGACCATGGGGCCGCTGTTGCAGGAAATCAGCGAAGTCGAAGCGGTGAGCTGGAAAGGCGATGAAGGGGTCGGGATTTTTGCCGATGCGCGCCATCGCCAGTGGATGGACCGCGCCTTCACCGCCCTGGCAGCCCGAGGCCTGGTGCGCGTGGTGGTGCTGGAACTGGAGGGACGCTGCATCAGCTATCGCCTCGGCTTGCTGGAACAGGGCCGACTGTACGACTACAACCTGGCGTTCCTGCCGCAATATGCCGACCTGGGCAGCGGCCGGGTGCTGCTCGAAGAGTGGATTCGCTGGGGCCTGGAAGACCACTGGCAGTGGATCGATGCGTCACGGGTCAGCCTGGAAAACTCCAGCCATCAACTGCATGAACGCATGACCGGACAACTGGAACACTGGCGCTGGAGTTTCTACTCCTGGCGGCCAAACGGTCTGGTGCTGGGGCTGGCCTTGCGGGTCTGGCAACGCTTCAAACCCCGATTGCAGCAATGGCGCGCCCGGCGCGCGGCGGCCGCAGTCTCCACCCCGGCGCCCGTCGCGACCCCTGCGGTCAAAGCACCTGCGCCTACGGAAAAACTCAAGGAGGGTGAACATGCCTCGGCAAGTGATAGTCAACGCTGACGACTTTGGCCTCAGTGCCTGCGAAAACGCAGTGATCCTGGGTGCGTTCCAGGCCGGACTCATCAGTTCCGCCACCGCCATGGCCAACATGCCGGCGTTCGAAGCGGCCTGCCTCCTGGCCCGGCATCCGTTGCTCGAAGGCCGCATCGGCCTGCACTTCAACCTGACCTATGGCCGTCCGTTGAGCCCAGGCATTGCGCAACGCCCGACCTTTTGCGACAGCGCCGGCGGGTTCGACCTCAACCTGTCCCGCACCCGCCTCTGGCTCGGGCGCCGGGATCGCCACGCCGTGCTCGAAGAACTCGAAGCCCAGTGGCAGCGCTGCCTGGACAACGGCCTGCGCCCCAGTCACCTGGACTCCCATCAACACGTGCACAACATCTGGCCGATCGGCGAGATCGTCGCGCGCTTCGCCGCCCGCCAGGGGGTGCCGGTGCGCTTGGCGCGCAACCTGGGGCAAAACCTAAGCCTGCCCAAGCGCGTGTTCAAGGACCTGCTCAACCGTCGCCTGAGCAACCTGGCCGGTGCCACCGCCGACTACGTGTGCACCCCAGTGGATCTGCGCAACGCCGAACCGCCACCCGACGGACTGCTGGAAATCGTCGCCCACCCGAACCAGCTCGGCGCCGACTTCGGCGATGCCTACCTGGAACCGGGAGAGTCCTTGAGTGCACTGTTGGAACAGCGCTTGCCGGGTGTGCCGCGAGTGGCCTATGCCGCCGCTCGCGATTCCATGCCTCACCGGGCGCAGACGGTTCTGGAGTAACACCATCCCCCCTGTAGGAGCGAGCCTGCTCGCTCCTACATTGGATTGTTGTCGTATGCAAGACCGAGTACGACACCGAACACCTGCTCGCGATAGGGTCGCCTACAACTTCCTCAGAAAAAAACCACCTGATCGCGGAAATGTCTGACTGCTCACCCGTATCCACTTGGATACATTAGAGCAATGAATTATCTTATCCAGCAAACCACCACTTTCGCAGCATGGCACGCCTCAGTTCGCGATTTGCGGGCCAAGCTAGCTATAGCTCGTCGCATTGACCGTGCATCTGCGGGTAATCTCGGCGATAACAAACCGGTCGGTGATGGAGTTTCTGAAATGCGCGTGGACGTTGGTGCCGGATACCGGGTTTACTTCACGATGCGAGGTGGTGTCGTCATTGTCCTGCTGGCCGGTGGTGACAAATCAACTCAAAACGCCGATATCAAACGCGCAAAAAAAATGGCAAAGGAGGTTTAACCATGAGCCAGACTTTGACGAATTTCGACATGGCGGCCCTGCTCGACAGTGATGAAGCCATTAGCGAGTACCTGTCTCAGGTACTGGCAGACGGTGACAATGAGGAGTTTCTTCGCGCTATCGGCTATGTGGTTAAAGCCCGTGGTATGACACAGATTGCCAAAGACTCGGGAATGGGTCGCGAAAGCCTCTACAAAGCCTTCGCCCCGGGAGCAAAACCACGTTTCGATACAGTCCTGAAGGTCATTCATGCCTTGGGCATAGATCTCTGCGCGCAGCCAGGGCACACCGTCAATCACTCAAATCTCTAATTAGACTCTCCACGTTACGTTGCGGGCTTCACCACCACCCACGTAAAACACAACGGCATCTGCGCTGCCTGCTGTTGATAGCGGTCATAGAGTTCTTCGCGGTTGGAGTGTGGGTATTCCCTGAAGTGACGGATCTGCAGCCCTGCTGCAATGGCCGCGCTGAATAGGTCGCCCAGGGTGTGGACGAACCAGTAAGACGGCGCGGCCGGTTGTTCGATCCTGCCTTCGTAGACGATCGGTTCGTGCTGCACGAACGGTTCGCGGCGGAAGTATGAGCTGGCCGGGTGAAAAGGATCGGCTGCCTCGGGGTCGAACATTTCCAGGAACGGGTGGGTTTCGTACACCACCAGCGCCCCACCCGGCTTCAGCGTACTCGCCACATGGCGGAAGAATTCGCCGATGTCCGGCATCCAGTTCAAGACCCCTATGGTGATCAGCGCCAGGTCAAAGCGCTCCTGCAATTGAGCAGGTAAGTGGTGGATGTCC
This sequence comes from Pseudomonas grandcourensis, assembly GCF_039909015.1. Lineage (NCBI taxonomy): Bacteria > Pseudomonadati > Pseudomonadota > Gammaproteobacteria > Pseudomonadales > Pseudomonadaceae > Pseudomonas > Pseudomonas grandcourensis. The sequence continues at coordinate 2,554,218 of NZ_CP150919.1, read as the reverse complement.
GCTTCGATGAATTGCGGCGCGTGGGGCGAGCGGGACGCCAGTTCCCGTGCCTGCCCGAGAAAGGCTTCAGACTGGTCGACACCCACCACGCTGCGCGCCCCCAGGGCGAACAGCGACAGGCTTTCACGACCGTTGTTGCAGCCCAGTTGCACCACGTCCTTGCCATCGACTCCTGTCTGGGTCAGCAAAGCGGTCAGGGTGTCGTCCAGGCAGGAGAAATCCGCTTGGGCCACGCCCTTCAACAAGGCTTGCCATTCGCTGGAGTCCTTGTGGTGACGGGCGGAGTCATTCCAGGCCTCGCGGTTGCTGGCGATGGCTTGTTCTTTTGTCGGCAGTTCCATTGCACGCTCCAGGGTTTAGGTCGTCGATTTAACCGGCCGGAGTCTAGATCAACGCCATCCTGGCAGATGTTGCGAACTTGTAATCCGCGCAGCACCGACGGCTGTCCACGACGGCAGCTATAGTTAATACCCTTGGGGAGAATGTGGTTAAACCGATCCAGCAGGTGTTGCCATGAAAAAGACCGACCTGACGCTGTTGCTTGCCCTCTGCCTTGGCGCCTCCGCTGTCGCCCACGCCGACGACATGCCAAACACCACCAACTACAGCAGCGAATTCAACTATTACGGCGCCGACCAACCCTTCGCGCACCCCGCCCCCCCGTCCATGAACATCATCCCGCCGGGCTCGTACATCCCGACCGCCCCCGGGGATTTCATCCCGGTTTCCAGCGAGCACGTGTTCTCGGACTCGCGCCTGCCCACGGTGGCCGACGCCACGGTTCGGGTGTTTATCCGCTCCTACGATCCGGAGCGTGGCGTCTACGTGAACCAGGAAGTCGAAAATTCCGGTTGCATGATGTCCTGCCTGACGCAGGGCCCGGTGTTGCAGTGATTACCACTGACGTTTGTCCGGACGGGCGAGGCCGAGTTTTTCGATCCGGTAGCGCAACATGTCACGGCTCAGACCCAGCAAGCGTGCCGATTTGGTGACGTTCCAGTCGGTCTTGTCGAGCATCTTGCGCACCATGTCGCGCTCCACTTCCGGCAGGTTCATGGAATCGCTGCCATTGAAGGACGCCCGCTGTTCGCTGAAATGTGGCGGCTCGTGATGAAACATCGGTGGCTCATCCATCAGGCTCAGGCAGACGTTCAACTGATGGACGGCGATGGTGTCGCTTTGTGCCAGCAACACGGTTTGCTCCAGCATGTTGCGCAATTCGCGCACGTTGCCCGGCCAGCTGTAGCTGAGCAGCAAATCTTCGGCCTGGTCGCTGAAATGCAGGTTCGGCTTGCCGTAGCGTTTGCCATGTAGCGCCAGGAAGTGCCGGGCCAGCAGCAGGATATCGGCGCCACGGGCATACAGGCGCGGCACCTTGATGGAAATGATGCGCAGGCGGAAGAACAGGTCGCGGCGGAACTTGCCTTGCTGGACCATCTGTTCGAGATTGCAGTTGGTGGCGCTGATCACCCGCAGATCGACCTTGCGCTCCTTCACCGAACCGACCCGGCGAATGGTCCGGTCTTCCAGCAGTTTCAGCAGCTTGGCTTGCAGCAGCAGGTCCATTTCACCGATTTCATCGAGGAACAGCGTGCCGCCATCGGCCGCTTCCACCAGCCCCATGCGACGTTCCTTGGCGTCGGTGAAGGCGCCCTTCTCGTGGCCGAACAGTTCCGATTCCACCAGATTGGACGGGATCGAAGCACAGTTGAATTCAATGAACGGGCCTTTGGCGCGCGGGCCGTCGAAGTGCAAGGCCCTGGCCACCAACTCTTTGCCGGTACCCGTCTCGCCTTCCACCAGCACCGGCGGCAGGTCGCTGTTGGCCATGCGCCGCTCGGCGTCGAGCAACTGGGTGATGGTGCCTTTGAGGTACGCCATCGGCGCCGACTCGCCAATCAGTGCCTGCACCCCCGACTTCTGGGCCTCACGCTCCTGGTAAAACGACAGCGTGCGCTCCATGCGGTCGGTGGCCAGGGCCTTGTCCAGCAGCAGCTTGAGCTCTGGCAGGGCCACCGGTTTGGTGACGTAGTGAAAGGCGCCCTCTTTCATCGCCACCACGGCATCTTCGACATTGCCGTAGCCGGTCATCATGATCACTTTCAGATCCGGCGCGCTGATGCGCAGCTTCTGGATCAGGTCGTGACCACTCATGCCCGGCAACGAGTTGTCGGTCAGCACCACGTCAGGCGCGAACGAACCCAATTGCTCCAGTGCATCTTCAGCCGAGTGGCAGACGGTCACCTCGAAGTCCTTGCGCTCCAGGTAAGTCTGAATATTCTCGGCGAGGATTTCGTCATCCTCGACCAGCAGAATGCTGTGCTCCATATTCCCCTCCCGTTGCCACTTTGAAATTGAGACAAACACGGGTTCCTTCCTGCTCCCGGCTGGTCAGTTCGACCGAGCCGTCAAACCGCTCCATTATTCTTTTGACCAGTGCCAGGCCCACGCCCAACCCACCTTGCTTGGTGGTGAAAAACGGCTTGAAGACCATTTGCTGCTGTTGTTTGGACATGCCCTTGCCCGTGTCGGTCAATGTCATTCTCACGTCGCCGGACACCGAGGAGTCGACCTCGATCGTCAGCACGCCACCCTTGGGCATGGCTTCCAGTGCATTGGCAAACAGGCTATTGAGTATTTGCGTAAGCAGCACCTGCTGGCTGACGACCGGTGGCACGCTGACAGGGGAGAAACGCACTTCGACATCCGAACGCTTGATCAGGGACTCAAAGGCACTCAGGGTGTCTTCGAGGGCCAGCACCAGATCGACCGTTTCACAGTCGTCATTCATCGGCCGCAACGACACCAGCAGTTCACGAACCCAACGCGACATGCGGTCGACCTGACTGATGATGTCGCCGATGTTTTTCTGTGCGGTCTGGCTGGCAATGTCCTGGGCCAGTTCGGCGCTTGAACGGATATTGGCCAGCGGGTTGCGCAAGCTGTGGGCCACCGCCGAAGACATCTCGCCAAGGGCGACAAAAGTCTCGTTGGCGATCAATTGTTTCTGCTGGCTCTGCAACAGCGTCGCCGCGCGTCGCACGATCCAGAACAGCCCCAGGTAAATGGCCGCCCCGCCGATCAGCGTGGCCAGCCAGATCGCCTTGAAGCCACGCTGGATGCGCTCCACCAGATCCAGCGGCTCTTTATAGATTTCCACCATGGCAATCACTTTGCTGCGGTCGGCGTTGAACATCGGAATGTAGTTCTCGACGAACAGATACTCCGGGTCGCGCAGCAGGCGTTGCTCGGGACGCTGCTCATCGATTTCGTGGTAACTGGTGGACACCGGCGATTTCATTTCGAACGACTCGTCCAGCTCAAAGTCGCCTTCGATGCGCACGCCGATCAAATCGGAGTTGGTCGACCAGACCACGGTGCGGTCCAGGGCGTACACCGTCGCCAGCAGGATGTCCGGCAGGTGCCTCACATGGTCGAGAAACTCAACACGCGCAGCGGCCCGGGATGCGGGGTTGACGTCGGGGTCGGAATCGTCCATGCGCGGGTCCAGCATTTCACCCATGGTCCGGCCCGGGACAATGCCGGCATGCCGGATTTCGGCCTCGCCAATGGACTGGATGAACTGCGCGGTCAGCATTGAATCACGCTCGATACTTTCATCGACCACAAAGCGCGTGGAGATGTAACCCAGCCCCAATGCCACCACAGCGATGATCAGAAAGCTTGCCAGGGAGAACCAGCGCAGCAAATTGAACTGCGGTCGCCACCCCTTGCGTTGTGCTGCCGGGGCCTGCGGCGCAGCTACTTTTTGTTGTTCGAGTATCTGCATGGCTGTGTCCTGGGTGCTTGAAATCGAGCCTGTTCAGCCGCTTTCAGGATCAGTGTAGGTGGCATTGATAACCTTGACCGGCCCGCGTAATTTTTTTGACACTATTGCACCCGGGGTGACTCGGGTTGCGCGACCGAATGATGTCGTTCGGGCTCCTCGTTCCCACTGGCCAATGGCGCCACTGGCGGATGCTGACGGTCGGTTTCTTCTTTCAGGAAATCGATGAGGGACTGGGCGGAATGTGGATCCAGCCGCAAGTTGGGCATCGCGATCCTGTTGTAGCGCTCGAACAGTTCCATCGCAATCGGGTCCTTTTCCGCGAGCATGCGGTCAGGTTCGCGGATCCAGCGGTTGATCCAGGCCGGATCGCGCTGATAGGTCACGCCGATCAGGTCTGGGCCGATGCTGCGCAGGCCGATGCCCTGCCCGTCCAGCGGACCGAGGCTGTGGCAAGACGCGCAGCGGGTGCGAAACAGCTCTTCGCCATTGCTCGGCGGGCGGATTTCCGGTGCATCGACATAGCTTTCTTCCACACTGGGCTGTTTCCAGTTATGCAGGGTATTGGCCAGTTGGTCGGCCAGAATCCACGGGTTCTCGAACGGCGAGGCTTTCATCCAGCGGCCTGTTGCCTGGTTGCCGACGATCAGGCTCAGGTTATGGTCCTTGTTGCGCCCGTTATCGACGCCTTCGATGAACAGCCCCAGCTTTTTGCGCAGGTCGGTGACTTCGGCGAACTCCCCGGTGAGGAATTTCCACCCGGGCCCGACCTGGAAGCGTTGCGCATAGGCCTTGAGCACCTCGGGGGTATCACTCAAGGGGTCGATGCTGATGGAGTAGAAGAAGATGTCCTTGCCGACCCGATCCCCCAGCAGTTTCTGCACCTGGCGCAGACGCGCGGTTTCCAGGGGGCAGGAGTCGCTGCACGAGGTGAAGATGAAGTTGATCACCACCACCTTGTCTTTGATCAGGTCATCGAAAAAATGCAGCGGCTGTCCGTCCTGGTCGGTCAGCGGGGTGTTGGGGAAATAGTCGGCACCCCACGGGGTGACGGCTTCAACGACCGCGGGTTCACCAGTGGGTGCCGGAGCAGGTTCGGGCGTCGACGTCGGCTGGCTGGCGACCAGCACCTGGCTGGCCAGCAAGCCGGTCACCAGCATCAGCACCAGGTGCATGCCCAAGGCTCGTGAGCGCGGTGTATGCATCTCTTTATTTTCCATCACCAGCCGCCTCGATGTGGTGAAGGGGGTGACGGTGGTTTTGCAAGGACCTCGCCAATCATGTGTTCTTTTTATAAAGACGTACTAAAGCTCGACAAAACAATGATTTATCAAAATCAATGTGCGATGACCGAGGAGATGACCGGGGATTGATCCCCAATGTTGGGGGTAGTCCATCCCCGTTTTCAGGGAGCCAGAACAAACGAAAGGTGCACAGTGGTGCCCTCGCCTTCACTGCTATCAAGGGCCACCGCGCCGCCAAATCGCTCCATGATCCGCTTGACCAGCACCAGCCCGACGCCCAGCCCGCCCTGCTTGGTGGTGAAGAACGGCCGGAAGGCCATGGTGCGCTGTTCATCGTTCATGCCTTTGCCGGTATCGCTCACCCTCACACTGACGCGCTGGGCATCGCGCGGTTCGATCCGGATGGTCAGCGTGCCGCCGCCGTCCATGGCTTCCACCGCATTTGACAGCAGGCTGTTGAGGATCTGGGTCAGTTGCACGTGCTGGCTCAGCACCATGGGCGTCTGGTCCGGCTCGAACACCACGTTGACCTTGGCCTTGCCGATCTGGTGCTCGTAAGCCATCAGGCTGTCATGCAGGGCCGCCACCAGGTTCACAGGTTCCGCCTCGTCATTGAGCGGTCGCAGGGACTGGAGCAACTCCCGTACCCATGTCGACATGCGATCGACCTGACCAATGATGTCGTTGATGTTCCTGTGTGCCGGGCCGCTGTCGAACTCTATCGCCAGCTCGGCGCTTGAACGAATGTTCGCCAGCGGATTGCGCAGGCTGTGGGCAACCGCCGAGGACACCTCCCCCAGCGCCACAAAGGTTTCGTTGGTGATCAATTGCTTCTGCTGCATCGCCAGCAGGATCGCCGCTCGCCGCACGATCCAGTACAGCCCCAGGTAAATCAGACCGCCGCCCAGGGCGGTCGCCAGCCAGATCAGCACCAGGCCGCGCTCCATGCGGTTGATCAGGTCCTGCGGTTCCTTGTAGATCTCGACCATCGCCGTGACGGTGCTGCCATCGGCGTCGAACAGGGGAATGTAGTTTTCGATGAAGGCGTATTTGGGTGGCTCCAGGAACTTCTGCTCCATGCGGGTTTTGTCCACACCGTGGTAACTGGTCGACACCGAAGTCCTGGCGTTGAATGCCCGCTCGAGGTCTTCATCGGCATGGACCGTGATGCCCATCAAGGCCGGGTTGGTCGACCAGATCACCATGCGGTCGGGGGCATAGATGTTGACCAGGATCACGTCCGGCAAGTTTTCGATATGGTCGAGGAATTCACCACGGACACTGGCACGGGACAGCGGGTCGATGTCGGGAAAGTCCTTGTCTTTTCGTGGGTCGAGCAACTCGCCCATGGTCCTGACGTTGGGAATCGACACATGGCGCACCTCGGCCGAGGCGATCGCCTGAATGAATTGTGAGGTCAGGAGCGCATCGCGCTGCACGCTTTCGGTAATCACGAACCGCGTGGATACCGCCCCCAGCGCCACCGCCACCGTGCCGATCACCGCCATGCTGACGAGTGAAAACCAGCGCAGCAGATTGAACGGCTCCTTGCGCGTGTTCAAGCGAACTTCGCTGTCGGTCGCAAGTACTTTGGCGATTGTGTTCATGGACACCGTTCCCGGAAACCCCCTATAGGTTTATAGCCCAGCCATGGCCGATTGCCCGAACCTGGGGGCTGCGATACCCCACCCGCCCCGCGGCCCCGTCACCCCCAAAGTTGGGGACAGTTGCCCGTTCCATATCGTCCCGGTGTTCCGCCGGCGATTGCACCAACACCTTTACTGCGGGCCTCTCACGGGCGTTTTCGCCGATTGGTATGGAAGTTGCCGAACACCCAAGCCAACTGGCCCACCCCAAGGGGCAAGTACTTCGACAGAGGGAATACTCATGCACCCGTTACTGTGCAAAACCGCGACCGCCCTGGTTGTGACCGCTCTAGCACAAGGTATTGCCCAGGCCGCGCTATTTGCCGTAGACCCCGGACCCTACCTGCCAGCCAATGGCAATTTCGCCGCCTGGTATCAAGACAGCCACGGCCGAACCCTTGACCTGTGTTTATCGAAGGCTGTCAGTTCCAGAGTTGCCAGCGCGCCGGGCGCCCCGACTTACATGTGCTCGCTGATCCCTAATCCCGGCATTTTCGATGACACCCAACCGTTGGTCTTCCCGACCAATTTCCCCGACGAAGCGTTCTGGGCAACAGGCGAAACGACCATCGTCGATGCCGCCCGAGGCATCGACCTGACCTATGTCTCGGCGCTCGAAGCAGCCTTCAGTGGTGGGGATCCACTGGAGGGCGACCAGATCAGCTTCGCCCGTATCCGTGTTCGCATCGACGTGCCAACCGCCGGCACTTATGTCATCACCCACCCCTACGGCGTCGAAGTGTTCAACGTCGACACCCCCGGCCGGCGGGCGATCAACATGACCCGGGACATTGGCATCGGTGCGCCAAAAACCTACAACGGCGCGCTCAAGGGCGACGTCGGGCCGTTTCTGCGCAGCGTCAGCGGCCCCTACACCGAGACCAACCCGAGCACTGGCCAGGCCGAACAGTTCGTTGGCGACCCGAACCTCTCCGAAGCCGTCACCGGCAGCCCGTTCAACACCAACTACGTGCGCATCGAAGGCCCCAACGGCCTGGACTTGCGCACCAACCTCTTCGCCGTATCCGGCAAGTTGTCGAAGGTGGTCCGGCCGACCCCGGTGATCGCCGAGCGCAGCACCTACTCGCGACAGGCCGGCACCAGCGCCCCGGTGGCCCAACAGGACGTGTTCGTGTTGGCCCCGCCGCCACCGGCCACCGTGATCCTGGGCAGCAACAACCCGGTGCTGAACTTCACCGAGGCGAACACTACCGGCCACTGGTATGCGCAGTCGCCGAACAATCCGACGCTGCCGAGCACCTTGCAGGTGACCGCCGACAACCACCTGGCCATCGCCAGCAGCACACCGACCACCTTGCCCATGCCGCTGACCGACCTGGTGACGATCTCACGCGCCGAGTACAGCCTGAGCACCGGGCAAATCACCATCGTGGCCTCGACCAGCGATGAAACGTCGCCACCGGTGCTCACCGCCACCTCCGGCACCGGTATCGCCATCGGCGCCCTGAGTGGTGACGGCGCCGTGAAAAGCCTGGCCACCGGCATCTCGCCGATTCCGCCAGCCCAGGTTCGTGTGTCGTCCTCCAATGGCGGCAGCGATACCGAAGAAGTGGTCATCGTGCAATGAACGCCCACATGCCCGGATCCTCATCAGGAGGCATCATGAACAAATGGCCACGCCTGGCGCTCAACGCCCTGGGACTGACTCTATCGCTGACCGGCAGTGCTTTGGCACAACTCGCCGCCGTCGATCCCGGACCTTACACCTTTGCCACCGGGAAATTCCCGATCTGGTATCAGGACAAGAATCAACTGTCGATGGAGCTGTGCCAGTCACGCGCCGCCAGTTCGCGGGTGGCCGCCAGCGTGCCACCGGCCTACATGTGCACCCTGCTGCCGACACCGGGCATTTTCGACGACACCCTGCCGATGGTGTTCCCGGATAACTGGCCGGACGAAGCCTTCTGGTTCCTTGCCGAGACCAGCATCCCCAACAACACCGCCGGCTATGGCATGGACGCCTATGTCGCCGGGATCGAGGCTGCATTTGCCGGTGGCAACCCGCTCGATGGCGACCAGATCAGCTTCGCGCGGATTCGTATGCGGGTGAACATTCCTACTGCCGGGACCTACACCATTACCCACCCCTATGGCGTGGAAACGGTCAACGTCACCACCCCCGGCCGTCGCGCGATCAACATCACCCGGGACGTCGGCATCGGTGCGCCGGGGGTTTTCAGCGGTGCGGTCAACGGTGCGATCGGGCCGTTCCTGCGTAGCGTCAACGGCCCCTACACCGAGGTGAACCCGGACACCGGCGCCGTCGAAACCTTCGTTGGCGACCCCAACCTCACCGAAGCCGTGACCGGCAGCCCCAACAACACCAACTTCGTGCGCATCCAGGGTCCGGCCGGAACCCTCCAGACCAACCTCTTCACCCTGTCCGGCAAGGTGCTCGACAACCGCGCGCAAACCGCGGTGGACCTGACCCGAGCCACCTACCGCCGCATAGCCGGCACGGGCGGCGCCACCACCCGGGTCGAAGTGTTTGCCAAAGCCGCCAACGGTTCGACCCTGTGCTTTCGCGAAAGCATCGCCCTGGTCCCCGGCCCGCCTGTGTCGCCTTGCCAGACCAACATGGTGAGCGACAACAACGGCGTGTTCTTCGCCCAGCATCTGCTGGCCAACGCAACGGTGCCGCCGGTCGTGGTGGTTACCGCCACCAACCCCGCCGGGACCACCCGCCCGACCGCGGTGTCGAGCAAGCTCTCGGACGTGGTGAAAATCCAGACCGCCCGTTACAGCTGGAGCAACCACAGCCTGCTGATCGAGGCCACCTCCACGGACGAAGTGGTGGTACCGGACATGGTCGCCCAGGGTTACGGACGGCTGTCGAAAACCGGAATCCTGCAACGCCTGACGGTGGCTGACCTGTCCCAACCCCCTGCAACCGTGACGGTCAAATCCGCCGCCGGCGGCAGCGACACCGAACCCGTGGTGGTCGTGGGCACGGCGCCGGACACCGGTGCGAACCAGGCACCGATCTCCGTCGCCGATACCGGCAGCACCAGCTTCGGCGTGCCGATCACCCTCAACCTGCTGGCCAACGACAGGGATCCGGACGGCAATACGCCGTTGAGCATTACCGCGCTGACCCAACCGGCCACCGGCCAGGGCCGCGTGGCATTGAGCGGCACTACGGCAGTGGTCTACACCCCTCCCGCTGTCGTCAACGCACCGCTGACCACGACCTTCACCTACAAGGCCCAAGACATCAAAGGGCTGGCCTCCACGACAGCGGCAACCGTGACCATTACCGTGGCGCCTAACCGGCCTCCGGTGGCAGTCGCCGATGCCGTCACGACACTGGGTGTGGCGATTCCAATCAACGTGCTGGCCAACGACACCGACCCAGAAGGCAATGTGCCACTCGCGGTCGCCAGCTTCACTCAGCCACCGGCAAATCGCGGCACCGTCAGCAGTAACGGCACGGTGCTCACCTATACCCCACCGGCCACCTTCACCACGGCCTTCACCACGACCTTCACCTATATCGCCCGGGACAGCTTCGGCGCCCAGTCGACATCGCCGGCCACGGTCACGGTGCAGGTCTCGCCAAGGCCTGCCGCAGAAACCTTCGCAGTGACCACCGCAACGGTGAGTGCCCGTTCCAATAACCGATTCACCTGGGACTTTGCCGGCACATCATCGGTGACCACCGGCAACACCATCACCATCAAGGTCACCACGCCGACCGGTCTGGTCACCCTGGGCACCACCACCGTACCGGGGAACGGTCGCTGGCGGTTGACGGTGAACAACACCACCACGGTCGTACCGTCGGCGAACCCGACCGCCACGATCACCTCGTCCCAAGGTTCCGTGCGGACAGTGCCGGTGATCGCCAACTGAGCCCGCGCCCCATTAGCCACGTTGGTTGATGGGGCAGGCTTCAACCCTAAGGAAAACCGCGGCCTCAGGTGGGGGGGCCGCGTTTTTTTTGCCGGGGGCATTGATGGAAGCAATCCAGCGGTGGTCTGACTACCATCACTGGAGCAGTGCCCAACCAAGCTCAATCCAATGGGCTGGGACTGTTTTGTTACCTATGTGAGTGAGTCATACCCCAACACCCCCGGTGACTGCGTGGTGTGTTGAATGGGCGGCCCTAACGCACCAGTCGCTCGGCCAGCGCCTTGGCCTGGCTCATCACATCAGCGACGGCTGTACTTTCCCACCACATGCCGCGCAACGGCGGGCCCATGGCAAACAGCCGGCTGGCGGGCTGCCCTTCGGCGTTCAGGACGGCGCCATCGACCTCTGCGGCGATGCCCAGGGCCAACGGGCCCGGTCGGACCAGGCCACGGGCGAGCAGTTGCCGGGGTAATGGCCGCGCGACCCGACGCCAGTCATATTCGATACCGCTGGAATTGATCAGGGCGCCAGCGCTGACGACACAGGTGTGTGCCTCGCCGCGCCGCCGAAGGCGGATACTGACGCCGTCGCCCGTCGAACCCTCAAGCCCCTCGAACGAGGCGGCGTGAATACGTAACCGACCCTCTTCATACAAGCGCTCCACCAACTCGGCACTCAGGGGGGACGAGCGGTGGTGATGGCTTTCCCACCACGGCCGCACGTGCCGCACGAACTGTCGACGCTGCACGTCCGTCGCCTGGTGCCACAAGCGGCCGATGTGTGCCCGCACCGTGTTCAGTGGCGCCTGCCAGTCAATGCCCTGGGCGATGGCGTCCCGACAGTGCCGACGCAGTTCGCGCATCAACTGGCGAGGTGTACGGATGTGCTGATCCTGCGCGAGAAAATCCACCCAGCCCGGTGGCTGGCGACGCACATGGGGCCGCAGGCCATGGCGGGAAAACACTTCGATGGGCCCGCGATGCCCGGCCTGATCCAGGGACACCACGGCGTCAATCATGGTCAGGCCCGAGCCGATGATCATGACCGTCGACTGCGGATCGAGTCGTTGCATGGCCGCCACGTCCCACGGATCAAGGGCTGCAGCGTTCAAACCGCAGGATCGGGTTTGTGGCGTGCACGCGGCGGGAAAAACCCCGGTGGCCAAGACCGCAAAAGCGCCCTGCAAGCTTCGGCCATCACTCAAGGTCAACCGCACGGCGTCTGCATCGGCTTGCAAATCGACCACTTCGGCCTGCACATGCTCGACCGTCGAACCGCTCAATGCGCCCAGCGCCTGCGCGTCTGCCAGGCGCTGGCGGGCGTACAGGCCGAAAATTCCCCGTGGCGGAAACAGTTCGCTGACCGGCACGTGCTGCTGATTCGATTCCGGCCAGCCGCCCGCCTCGATGTAATCGGTCAGCCATTGGGTAAAGTCGTCGGCGTTGTCCGGGTCGAGACTCACCCGCGCCGCGTTGCCGTTGAGCGTATGGCCCAGTTCCACCGCGCTGTAGGCTACGCCCCGCCCCAACTCGGCCCGGGGCTCGATCACCAGCACCCGGCACCGGCCCGGCCGGCGCATCAACTGCGCCGCCAGCATGGCGCCACTGAGGCCACCACCGACAATCAGGATGTCGGCGTCATTGGTCAAGCTATGGCCCATCGTGCACTCCCTGTTCAGATCACCACATTACGCACAAACTTCGCCGCCACCGCCCCGTCATTGCGATAACAGTGCGGCTGGTTGCTGGCGAACATGAAGAATTCACCCGCCGCGATACTCTGCGGCTGGTCGCCCAGCATAACGGTCAGGCAACCTTCGAAGACATAAATCTGCTCGCTCCAGCCATCGGCGTCCGGCTCCGACGGATACACCTCGCCCGGCTGCAGGCACCACTCCCACTGCTCGACTTCGCGGCTGGCCTGGGCCTTGGAGAGCAACACCGCCCTGCTGCCGGGAATCGTGCCGGTCCAGGCCAGCTCATTGATACGGCTGGGATCCCGGGCGTCGGGCGCCTGGATCAAATCACTGAAGGCGACGTCGAGGGCTTCGGCGACGCGGTCGAGGGTGGTCAGGCTGACGTTCTTTTCCCCAGCCTCGATCGCCACCAGCATTCGACGGCTGACACCGGACTTTTCTGCCAGCGCCGTCTGGCTCAAGTCGGCGGCATGACGCAAACGGCGGACATTTTGACTGACGTGCTGGAGGACCGATGCCCGTTGGGTAGAATCTTTGTGCACTATATTGCTCACTTAGTGGGGTTGGGCAGTATACTGCGCAACATTCGACGCATTGTGCGTCCCCCTCCAGTAGCGTGCAAGGTCATGACGTCGGTGAACTCCCCAAAGGCTTCCTCCCGTTTTACAAGGTTCAGCAAGGCCGAATGCGTGCTGGTGCTGATCACCATGGTTTGGGGCGGCACCTTCCTGCTGGTACAGCATGCGATGACCGTCAGCGGCCCGATGTTTTTCGTCGGCCTGCGCTTTGCCGCCGCCGCGAGCATCGTCGCCCTGTTTTCCTGGCGTCACCTGCGCGACCTGACCCTGTTCGAACTCAAGGCCGGGTCGTTTATCGGCGTGGCAATCATGCTCGGCTACGGCTTGCAGACAGTCGGGTTGCAGAGTATTCCCAGCAGCCAATCGGCATTTATTACCGCGCTGTACGTCCCGTTTGTGCCGTTGTTGCAATGGCTGGTGCTGGGGCGGCGTCCGGGGTTGATGCCGAGCATCGGCATCATGCTGGCCTTTACCGGGTTGATGCTGCTGTCCGGGCCGTCCGGTGCGTCGTTCAATTTCAGCCCCGGTGAAATCGCCACCTTGATCAGCGCCGTGGCCATTGCGGCGGAGATCATCCTGATCAGCACCTATGCCGGCCAGGTCGATGTACGCCGGGTGACGGTGGTGCAACTGGCGGTCACTTCGGCGCTGTCGTTCCTGATGGTGGTGCCGACCAACGAGGCGATTCCGGACTTCTCCTGGTTGCTGCTGTGCAGCGCGCTGGGTCTTGGAGCGGCGAGCGCGGCGATTCAGGTGGCGATGAACTGGGCGCAGAAAAGCGTGTCACCGACCCGCGCCACGCTGATCTATGCCGGCGAACCGGTATGGGCCGGGATTGTCGGGCGTCTTGCCGGGGAACGCTTGCCGGCGATTGCCCTGGTCGGGGCCGGTTTGATTGTGGCGGCGGTGATAGTCAGTGAGTTGAAGACCAAGGGCAAGGCTGCGGCTGAGGAAGAGCTGGAGCAGGAAACACAGTGATAAGCCGCAAACTTTGCGTTGCCAGATAGGCCTCCATCGCGAGCAGGCTCGCGATGGGGCAGGAACTGGCTCCCCAACCTTTCTCTGAAACAATGTGAACCAGGGCTTTTCCGTCTACCGTGTAGGATTCTGCGACAGCTTGGCGTTTGGTGATCCGGGAGCTGGCACGTATGATGCTTCACAAACTTCCGCAGATTAGAAGCCTATGTCCCTGATAGTTCTACTGCTTCTGCCTTTCATAGGCAGCTGTTTGGCGGCCGTGTTGCCGCACAATGCCCGTAACGCCGAATCCCTGCTGGCTGGTCTGATCGCCCTGATCGGCACCCTTCAGGTCGCCTTCCTGTACCCGCAGATCGCCGATGGCGGCGTCATTCGCGAAGAGTTTTCCTGGCTGCCCAGCCTGGGCCTGAACTTCATCCTGCGCATGGACGGTTTCGCCTGGCTGTTCTCCATGCTGGTGCTGGGCATCGGCACCCTGGTTTCCTTGTACGCCCGCTACTATATGTCGCCGAACGATCCGGTGCCGCGATTCTTCGCGTTTTTCCTGGCCTTCATGGGCGCCATGCTGGGCCTGGTGATCTCCGGCAACCTGATCCAGATCGTGTTTTTCTGGGAACTGACCAGCCTGTTTTCGTTCCTGTTGATCGGCTACTGGCACCATCGCGCCGATGCCCGCCGCGGTGCCTACATGGCGCTGATGGTGACCGGTGCGGGCGGTTTGTGCCTGCTGGCGGGGGTCATGCTGCTCGGCCATGTGGTCGGCAGCTATGACCTGGACAAGGTCCTGGCCACCGGCGATCTGATTCGCGCCCATGTCCTCTACCCGATTCTATTACCCCTGATCCTGATCGGCGCCCTGAGCAAAAGTGCGCAATTTCCCTTTCACTTCTGGCTGCCCCACGCCATGGCCGCGCCGACGCCCGTGTCGGCGTATTTGCACTCGGCGACCATGGTCAAGGCCGGTGTCTTCCTGCTCGCGCGGCTATGGCCTTCGCTTTCCGGCAGTGAAGAATGGTTCTACATCGTCAGCGGCGCCGGTGCCTGCACCCTGTTGCTCGGGGCGTACTGCGCGATGTTCCAGAACGACCTCAAGGGCTTGCTGGCCTACTCGACCATCAGCCACCTCGGCCTGATCACCCTGTTGCTCGGCCTGAACAGCCCGCTGGCTGCCGTCGCCGCAGTGTTCCACATTCTCAACCACGCGACGTTCAAGGCCTCGTTGTTCATGGCCGCCGGCATCATCGACCACGAAAGCGGCACCCGCGATATCCGCAAACTCAGCGGCCTGTACAAGCTGATGCCGTTTACCGCGACCCTGGCCATGGTCGCCAGCGCTTCGATGGCCGGCGTGCCGTTGCTCAACGGCTTCCTGTCCAAAGAGATGTTCTTCGCCGAAACCGTGTTCATCAATGCCACGCGCTGGGTCGAACTGAGCTTGCCGATCGTGGCAACCATTGCCGGTACCTTCAGCGTCGCTTACTCCCTGCGTTTCACCGTGGATGTGTTCTTCGGTCCGCCCGCGACCGACTTGCCCCACACGCCCCACGAGCCACCGCGCTGGATGCGCGCGCCGGTGGAATTGCTGGTGTTCACTTGCCTGCTGGTGGGGATCTTCCCGGCCCAGATAGTCGGCCCGCTGCTCGCGGCGGCGGCGCAACCGGTGGTTGGCGGTACGCTGCCCGAGTACAGCCTGGCCATCTGGCACGGCCTGAACGCACCGATGATCATGAGCCTGATCGCATTGTCCTGCGGCACCGTGCTCTATCTGTTGCTGCGCAATCAATTCAAGCGCGGGCGCTTCAACCGTCCGCCCGTCATCGGTCGCCTGGACGGCAAGCACCTGTTCGAATACGCGCTGGTCGCCATCATGCGCCTGGCCCGGCGCCTGGAACCGCGGATTGGCACCAAACGCCTGCAAATGCAGCTGTTCCTGGTGGTGCTCGCCGCCGTGCTGGCCGGGTTGATTCCCATGTTGCACAGCAGCCTTCACTGGGGTGACCGGCCGAAAATCCCCGGGTCGATCGTGTTTGTCACCTTGTGGTTGCTGGCCATCGCCTGCGCCCTTGGCGCGGCCTATCAGGCCAAGTATCACCGCCTCGCAGCCCTGACCATGGTCAGCGTCTGCGGCCTGATGACCTGTATCACCTTCGTCTGGTTTTCCGCGCCGGACCTGGCCCTGACCCAACTGGCGGTCGAAGTGGTGACCACGGTGCTGATCCTGCTGGGCCTGCGCTGGCTGCCACGGCGGATCGAGGAGGTCTCGCCGTTGCCGGGCAGTCTGCGCCGGGCGCGGGTACGACGTATCCGCGACTTGCTGCTGTCGACCTCGGTCGGTGTCGGCATGGCGTTGCTGGCCTACGCCATGCTGACGCGCCAGACCCCCAACGATATTTCCTCGTTCTACCTCAGCCGTGCCTTGCCCGAAGGCGGCGGCAGCAATGTGGTCAACGTGATGCTGGTGGATTTCCGTGGCTTCGACACCCTCGGTGAAATCACCGTACTGGTCGCCGTGGCCCTGACCGTGTATGCACTGCTACGCCGCTTCCGCCCACCGAAAGAAAGCCTTCAGTTACCGGCCCAGCAACGCCTGCTCGCGCCGGACGTGGTCACCGACCTGGTCAACCCGCGCCACGCCAGCGACACCGCCCTCGGCTTCATGATGGTGCCGGCGGTGCTGGTGCGCCTGCTGTTGCCGGTGGCGCTGGTGGTGTCGTTCTACCTGTTCATGCGCGGGCACAATCAACCGGGCGGCGGTTTTGTCGCCGGGCTGGTGATGTCGGTGGCGTTCATCCTGCAATACATGGTCGCCGGCACGCAGTGGGTCGAGGCGCAAATGAGCCTGCGGCCGCTGCGCTGGATGGGCACGGGCCTGATGATTGCCACGGCCACGGGCCTGGGCGCGATGGTCGCCGGCTATCCGTTCCTGACCACCCACACCTGGCATTTCTCGTTGCCGCTGCTGGGTGACATTCACCTGGCCAGCGCGCTGTTCTTCGACATCGGTGTGTACGGCGTGGTCGTCGGCTCGACTCTGTTGATCCTCACCGCCCTCGCCCACCAATCGGTGCGCGGCCACAAAACCGCCGCCCAGCCCAGATCCGTTGCCGCCAAAGGAGCCGTCTGATGGAAGAAGTCATCGCAATCGCCATCGGCGTACTGGCCGCGTCCGGCGTCTGGCTGATCCTGCGCCCACGGACGTTCCAGGTGATCATGGGCCTGTGCCTGCTGTCCTACGGCGTCAATCTGTTCATCTTCAGCATGGGCAGCCTGTTCATCGGCAAGGAACCGATCATCAAGGACGGCGTGCCGCAGGATCTGTTGCACTACACCGACCCGTTGCCGCAAGCCCTGGTGCTGACGGCGATCGTCATCAGCTTCGCCATGACCGCGTTGTTCCTGGTGGTGCTGCTGGCCTCCCGGGGCCTGACCGGCACCGACCATGTGGATGGCCGGGAGCCCAAGGAATGATGGCGATGACTCACCTGATCGTCGCGCCTATTCTGCTGCCATTGCTGACCGCTGCGATCATGCTGATGCTCGGCGAGAAGCACCGCCCGCTCAAGGCGAAGATCAATCTGTTCTCCAGCCTGCTCGGGCTGGGCATTGCCGTGGCGTTGTTGCAATGGACACAGACCACCGGCGTGCCCGGTTCTATCGGTGTGTACCTGCCGAGCAACTGGCAAGTGCCGTTCGGCCTGGTGCTGGTGGTCGATCGCCTGTCGGCGCTGATGCTGGTGCTGACCGGTATCATCGGCGTCAGTGCCCTGCTGTTCGCCATGGCCCGCTGGGACAGCGCCGGTTCGAGTTTTCACGCGCTGTTCCAGATCCAGTTGATGGGCCTTTACGGCGCATTCCTCACCGCCGACCTGTTCAACCTGTTCGTGTTCTTCGAAGTGTTGCTGGCCGCGTCCTACGGGTTGATGCTCCACGGCTCAGGCCGGGCGCGGGTGTCGTCGGGGCTGCATTACATCTCGATCAATCTGTTGGCCTCGTCGCTGTTCCTGATTGGCGCGGCGCTGATCTATGGGGTCACCGGCACGCTGAACATGGCCGACCTGGCGGTAAAAATCCCGCTGGTGTCCGAAGCTGATCGCGGCTTGCTTCACGCCGGCGCAGGGATTCTGGCCATCGCGTTCCTGGCCAAGGCCGGCATGTGGCCGCTGAACTTCTGGCTGGTGCCGGCCTATTCGTCGGCCAGCGCGCCGGTGGCGGCAATGTTCGCGATCATGACCAAGGTCGGCGTGTACACCTTGCTGCGCCTGTGGACGCTGTTGTTCTCCGCCCAGGCCGGGGCATCGGCGTTCTTTGGCGGCGACTGGCTGATCTACGGCGGCATGGCGACCATCGTCTGCGCCGCCATTGCGACCCTCGCCGCGCAACGCCTGGAGCGCATGGCCAGCCTGAGCATCCTGGTGTCGGCGGGCATTCTGTTGTCGACCATCGGTTTCGCCCAACCGAACCTGGTTGGCGCGGCGCTGTTCTACCTGTTCAGTTCCACCCTGGCGTTGAGCGCACTGTTCCTGCTGGCCGAACTGATCGAGCGCTCACGCTCGGCCAACGAAATCCAGCTCGAAGATGAAGCCGAACTGCTGCCGCGGCCACTGGAATCCCTGCATCCGCCCAAAGGCACCAACCTCGATGACGACCAAAAAGCCGTGGTCGGCCAGGTGATTCCCTGGACCATGGCGTTTCTCGGCCTGAGCTTCATCGCCTGCGCCTTGCTGATCATCGGCATGCCGCCGCTCTCCGGCTTTATCGGCAAACTCGGGTTGATCGGCGCCCTGCTCAATCCGCTCGGCCTGGGCAACAGCGGCGACACACCGGTTTCCAACGCCGCGTGGGGCCTGTTGGTGTTGTTGATCGTGTCCGGGCTGGCGTCGCTGATCGCATTCTCGCGCCTGGGCATCCAGCGGTTCTGGACGCCAGCGGAACGACCATCGCCCCTGTTGCGACGCCTGGAATGCGTGCCGATCTTCGCCCTGCTGGGCTTGAGCATTGCGCTGACCTTCAAGGCCGATCCGCTGCTGCGCTACACCCAGGCCGCCGCCGATGCCTTGTACAACCCGCAGCAATACGTGATGGCGGTGCTCGACACGCGCGTCGTACCGAACCCGTCGGCCGCAGCGGCCCCGCAGGAGGTGCAGCCATGAAGCGCCTGTTTCCGGCACCCTTGCTGTCGCTGGCCCTGTGGCTGCTTTGGTTGCTGCTGAACCTGTCGATCAGCCCCGGCAACCTGCTGCTGGGTGCCGCGCTGGGTTTCTGTGCGCCATTGATGATGCGCAGGCTGCGTCCGCTGCCGGTGCGCATCCGTCGCCCCTGGGTGATCCTGCGCCTGGTCCTGCTGGTCGGGCGCGATGTGCTGGTGTCCAACCTCGCCGTGGCCTGGAACGTGCTCAATGCCGGTCGCCGCCCGCCTCGCTCGCAATTCATCAAGGTGCCGCTGGACTTGCGTGACGCCAACGGCCTGGCCGCATTGTCGATGATCACCACGGTGGTGCCCGGTACGGTCTGGTCGGAGCTGGCGCTGGACCGCAGCATTCTGCTGTTGCACGTCTTCGACCTGGACGACGAGGCGCTGTTCATCCAGCACTTCAAGGCGACCTACGAACGTCCGTTGATGGAGATCTTCGAATGAGCCCCTTGCTGTCGAACGCGATCCTGCTGAGCCTGTTCTTCTTTTCCCTGGCGATGATCCTGACCCTGCTCCGCCTGTTCAAGGGGCCGTCGGCCCAGGATCGGGTCCTGGCGCTGGACTACCTGTACATCGTCGCAATGCTGATGATGCTGGCGTTGGGCATTCGCTATGCCAGTGACACCTACTTCGAGGCGGCGCTGCTGATCGCCCTGTTCGGTTTCGTCGGCTCGTTCGCCCTGGCGAAATTCCTGCTGCGTGGCGAGGTGATCGAATGAATACGCCATTGTCGTTGTGGGTGGAGATCCCGGTGGCGATCCTGCTGGTGCTCGGCAGTCTGTTCGCCTTGATCGGTGCCACGGGCCTGTTGCGCATGAAGGACTACTTCCAGCGCATGCACCCACCAGCCCTGGCCTCGACCCTTGGGACCTGGTGCGTGGCGCTGGCGTCGATCATCTATTTTTCGGCGCTCAAGTCCGCACCGGTATTGCACGCCTGGCTGATTCCGATCCTGCTGGCGATTACCGTGCCGGTGACGACCTTGCTGCTAGCCCGCGCGGCGCTGTTTCGCAAACGCATGGCCGGGGATGATGTGCCGGCCGAGGTGAGCAGCCGGCGGACCGAGAGCGGTAGTTAGACCAAGGATTTGTATTGACTGGACCGGCCTGTCTCAGACCCAGGCCACCGCCAACAACCCTGCCCCCAGCACCACACACAACGGCGAGTAAACCCAGGTGTCGAGCCGGGCAAATTTCGAGCCTTTGACCTCTTTGAAAAAACCCACCAGCTCCGAATCGCCAATGGCCCGGGCAAACAGCAAAATCGCGATCGCGCTGATCAACCACTGCAACGACCAGTGATGCAAGGGTGGCAGGCACCACCCCACCCGCAAGCACACCAGCACGGCAATCAACAGCAACAGCCCGGCCACCACCAGGGTGATCCAGCCTCGTGGCTTGAACGCCGGCCTCAGTTGCGTACTGCCCTCCTGCGGTACTTGCGGCACCGCCGCCACCGCCGCCCACTCGCCACCCAACGCCCAATAGACATGCACCAGACTGATCACGGCGAAGATCGTCACCAGCGACTGAGCCAACAACAGGGTCATGGTTCAGGAATCCTTGAAAGGGATATGAACAGAACAGGCTAGTCGGCTTTTCCTGAAGTGCGCGGCCGCGTGCAAGACCAAATGCTCATACCGGCACCAGCTCACATTCCGGCCGAGACTTTATCCGCTACGTCCTTGGGCAGCCAGGCCCGCCAGACGTCGGGATGGGCCTTCATGAACGCCTCTGCCGCCTGGCGCGGTGGAGTATGTTTCTCGCTCATCTCGGCCAGCGCCTTGTTCAGGGGGTCGATCGGAAACTCGACCTTGGCAAAGAACTCGGCAATCTGCGGATATTGCTTCTGAAAAGGGGTGGACACACCGATCGACAGCTTGGAGGCCAGGGAACGGGTCGGCTGTGGATTGGGGTTGTCGGCGTCGGTCAGGGTCTTCCAGGCTTCGGCGTCGAACGGCGGCTCTTCGAGCTGGATCAGCTTGAAGCGGCCGAGCAACGGCGTGGGCGACCAGTAGTAAAACAGCACCGGCTTGCCACGATGAATTGACGAACTGATCTCGGCATCCAGTGCCGCCCCCGAACCGCTGCGGAAGTTTACGTAGCTATCGTCCAGCCCGTACGCCTTGAGCTTCTGCTTGTTGACCACTTCCGAGGTCCAGCCGATGGGGCTGTTGAGGAAACGTCCCTTGGTCGGGGCTTCCGGATCCTTGAACACGTCTTTGTATTTTGGCAGGTCGCTGACACTGCGCAGGTCCGGCGCCAGCGCCTTGATGCCCTTGGCCGGGTCGCCCTTGATCACATACTCCGGCACCCACCAGCCTTCGGTAGCGCCCTTGACCGTGTCGCCGAGGCTGACGACCTTGCCTTCGGCTTCCGCCTTGACCCACACCGGGCTGCGACCGGCCCACTCTTCGCCAATGACCTGGATGTCATTGTTGGCCAGCGCGGTTTCCAGGGTGATGGTGGTGCCCGGCAAGGTGTCGGTCGGCAGCCCGTAGCCCTTCTCGACAATGATGCGCAGGACATCGGTGATCAGGCTGCCGCTTTCCCAGTTCAGGTCGGCGAAGTGGATCGGCTTCTGGGCGGCAGACACCGGGACGGGTGTCGCCAGCAAACCGAAAGTGGCCAGGACCGCAGCCAGCAACCGTCGAAATCCGTTCATGCTTTTGCACCTCGTGCTGTTCACAGCAATAGCAGGATGGCCTGGCAGTAGACCGCGAAGCCTCTGAATACTCAGTCCAATGACTGTAGTAGAGGTTCCTGCTTTCGAGGTGCGTGGATCAGTTTTCGGATGTTTCCTGCAAACCCATCAGCTCTCGCCTGACCATGCTGGCGTACTCCGCCGGTTGCAGTTGGTAAAGCTGTGACGCCACCCAGTTCAGCCAGGCTCCTTGCAGAATGGTCTTCTGCCCGAGCAGCCGCCGCGCTTCGTCTTGAGCGCTGGTCAGGTTCTGTTCGTGGAAATCGGCGCGGGTCAGGGTCATCACTCGCTGGCCTTGAAGGTCACCAGCTCTCCTTTGCGCCACTTGGCCGCCTTGGCGGTCACGGCCTTGAGGGTCTTGGTCAGGCCTTCCTGCAACTGTTGATGGGCAGCGAACACCATCACCACGCTGTGCCCTTCCTTGAACACGACCCCCTGACCGTCGGCAGTGGTCACGAAGGCGTAGTCGCCTATTCCGTAAACCGTCAGCTTGATGTCGCGGAACTTGATGTCCAGCTTGCCGCCTTCGCGACTGGGTAGCACGGACGCGCTGAAATGATCGCCGACCTTGAGCTTGAGTCCGGGCTTGTCATCCACCACCAAGGCTGACTCGGTGTCGATTTCGGCAATGTAGATGCCTTCAGCGTTCTGTTCGGTGATGTAAACGAAACGTGACTGAAACTGCTTGACCAGCTTTGCGCGCAAATCACCCAGCACGAACAAAGCATGCATATCGAGATTACTTACTGCCAAGGAAACATCCCCACATCTGAATAATGGTGCCGTGCGCGAAAAATGAACGCACAGCCAAAAAGCGGCAATGCCGAAGGTGTAGCCAAAGAACCCGGGTTGAAGTCCTGAATGAGCAGTGCACTCATTCATCACGAAGCTTGAGAAGACTACTGGAACGTCACTCGCGTCGTCCTGACTGGTGTTCGTCACAGGCTGAAGGAAAACACCCTTCCTGCTGCCAGAAAATTATGGACTATCAACATCGGGGAAAAATCTCATCGAGAAAAAAACTTTTCCTACATATCGTCCGCAAAAAATTGCTTTAGATAAACATCATTCACCCACCAGTGAGGGTGATTCTAGAGCAGCGATGCTCTTGGCGACTAGCCAAAACGACGTACATACGTCGGTAAAACAATGAAAAGGACTTCATATGTGCACGCTGACACACTTTGCTTACCCCTTGGCGCCTGCCTCGAAAACAGCACCAACCCCGCACCCGACACGGCTCTGCCTCCATGAACCGGCTTACGATGCCCCAAACCGCCCGCGATTTCAGGTGGTAATGGCAGGCATTGCTTTCTTTCACATTAAGGATATTTCTACAGGCTGTGTAAGAGGTTTCCGAGCCAATCATAACGAAGCCTGTGCCCTCGCCCGGTTTCTTGAGTCACACGGTTGACATCCCACCGCGCTCGCGTCCATCGACGTTTCGTCTGCCCGCCGACTTATCTCAGCCGTCGACGGGCAACTACTGCCATACTGCCAGCCCAATAAAACGGATCCGCAGAAAATCGGGTTGCGTTGACAACAACAATGTATTTCCAGGGGAAGTCTGCAACGTGACGGAATTTGATATCGGCGAGTTTTTTATCCGGGGTGAAGCCAGAGAAGTCGAGGGTGAATTCCAGGCCGTGATTATCATGCGCGCCAAACCACCGCTCAAGACCGTGACCTATCACCAGGTCGAAAAGGATCGCTGGTTCAAAACCCCGGATGTCGCCGCCATCGCGGCCCAGGAATCGGCCCGGGAACTCAAGGCCGCGGTCGATGCGGGCGCATTGAAAGCCTGATGGTCGGGTTGGCGGTCTATGCTCATTGTTGCACTTGAACATCGTGATCGAACTCCACCGGTGCGGCGCCCTCGAATCCAGGGTGCGCCTCGTCCCTCGACCCGACTGATGACCTGCAAGGAGATGAAGATGGAATCACCGACCCACGACTTGAAAGGCCTGTTCGACCAACTCGGCCTGGACTCCAGCCAGAAGGCGATCGACGGCTTCATTGCCGGCCATTCCCTGCCTGGCGACAAGAAACTCATCGACGCCGAGTTCTGGTCACCGCAACAGGCCGGCTTCCTCAAGGAACAACTGCGCGAAGACGCTGACTGGGCGCGGGTGGTCGACGACCTGAACCTGCGCATGCACCAGACCCACTGACCACCTCAATGCAGGCTGCCAGGGCTCTCGACGCTCAATTGCGCCAGCCAGGCAGCCTTGCACTCCTCCGCTTCGTCGCGACTGGAGAACGCCGTGCCCCGGCGCTCGCCATTGAGCAACACGACCCAGCAAACCTTGCGTCCCATGGAGCGAAGATAGGCAGGCACTCCGCTGCCGATCATGACCGCGACATCAACCTTGCCTTGCATGCTGACCCCTCCAATTTAATTAGCAACCTAATTAGTAGGTATGTTAATTAGTTTTCCGGCGAGGAAACAGCAAAACCCTGCACAGCTTAATTGCAGAATTTGCAATAATCGCCCGGCAGTCCAACGTTTCTAACGCGGCTTTTCCGGCTTGTAGCCCAGGCGCAAACCACCCCAATGCCGGCCCTTGAGCATGATCGGCACCGAAAGATCGTGCATCAACTCGCCAGTATCACGGGTATAGGTTTGCAGCAGCACGGCCTTCTGATGGCTGCCGCAGCGGATCCCGGTGCGATCGGCGAACTTGCGTTTGGTCCGGTTCTGCAAGGCATCGACCTGCACATCTCCCGTCAACGGCTGGCTGAACACCTTGTTATGGGTCGGCACATAACCCTGTTGGGTGCAGGCGATGGCGAACACCAATCCTTCGTGACGCGGTAACAACGGTTCTTGAATCGCTGGCAAAACCTGATCAGTGTAGCGGTCGAAACGCGTCTGGTACTTGGCCGGGCTGGTATCGGGGATGGCCTGGTAATTGCGGTCGAACAGATCGTCGAGACTGATTCGACCGGCATCGATATCCGCTTCGAAACGCGCTGTAATCTGGCCCGCGGCGTCCCGGGCCAGGTCATAGATCCGCTGGTGATAGTCATCCAGCCCCACTTCGGCAAGACGCTCACTGATGGTTTCGGCCTGCCCTTCCATTTGCACCGCCGCCTGGGCCAGACGCTGAGTCTGCTGGTCGCTGACCACCAGATCGCTGCGCATCTGTTCGATGGCGTGAAACAGGCTGTCGAGTTGTACGCGGTTAGTGTCTGCCCCTTGGGCGATTGCTCCGACCTGGGACTCGACGCTGGCCGCCAGTCGGGCAATGTTCTCCAGGTGCTGCCCCGTACGCTCGACCTGCTCGACACCGGAGTCAAGATCGCTGGACAGTTGTCGGATCTGCTCCACCACCTGTGCCGTGCGATGCTGGATGTCGGCCACCATTTCCCCCACCTCCCCCGTGGCGGTCGCCGTGCGTGCGGCGAGCCCGCGAACTTCATCGGCCACCACGGCAAACCCGCGACCGTGCTCCCCCGCCCGCGCCGCTTCTATCGCTGCGTTCAACGCCAACAGATTGGTCTGGCTGGCGATGGATTGAATCACCAGGGTCACCCGCTGGATATCATCGCTGCGCAGGCTCAAGGCTTCGATCAGTTCACGACTGTTGCTGGCCCGCTGGCTGAGCTGATGCATGCGCGCGATGGACTCGATCAATTCCGTACGCCCGACCACTCCGCTTTGATGAGCTTCGCTGGCAGCACTGAGCGCCTGGCGACTGAGGGTCGAGGTGGCCTGTTCGGTGGTGATCATGACCTCGGCATTGCTGACGATCTGTGCCGCCGCCGTGAGCTGCGATTGCAATTTGTCCGCCAGTTGCCGAACCGAAAACGCCACACCGGCGGCCGACAGTGCGTTATGGCTGGTGGTGCAGGAAAGATCGCGGGTCAACTCGCCGATGGCATCGGGGTTGGCGGGGGCAGCAGCCTCAGGGATCGCGCGCGAACGCAGGCGAGGCAGCCAGACAATCAATACGGCCAGGGGCAGGCCAAGGTAGAGCGACCATCCGCCCAACGTCATGCCACATAACAACAGCATCAGGGCGATGCTTTGCAGCGTTGGCGTCAGCCAGCGGTTTTTCGGCAACAGCACGGGTGCGGGCACTGCCGCAACCAGAGACCCGTCTCTTGTCATCATCGTCACCCCGTAAAGCTTCTAATTGTTGTCTTCGCATTAAACGCCACCATAAAGCCATTATCCATGAGCCTTTAGTCGCGAACGTTGCAGCAGATCAATAGAAGAATCGGGAAATCGAAGACGGCAGAAAACAAAGATCGCAGCCTGCAGCAGCGCCCTACTTCAATTGCGTAGGAGCTGTCGCAGGCTGCGATCTTTTCAAAGGCAGCCCATCTTGATGGACTGCCTCGCAGAATCAGGCCTGACGCTGGTGCTTGTCGATTTGCTCGTGACGTTCCTGAGCTTCGATGCAGTACTTGGTGGTCGGGCTGATCAGCAGGCGCTTGAGGCCAATCGCCTCGCCGCTGTCGTCGCACCAGCCGAAGCTGTCTTCCTTGATGCGCTCAAGGGCTTGTTCCAACTGAGGCAACATGCGCTGGTCGCGATCGATCGCGTTCACCAGCCAGGTGCGCTCTTCTTCGACCGAAGCCGCGTCTGCCGGATCGGCCGGGGTGTCCAGGCTTTCGATGGCGATGCGGTTCTGTTCGATGCGCTCATGGGTTTCGACTTTCATGTTCTGCAACAGCTCGGAGAAAAAAGCATGTTGCTCGGCATTCATGTAGTCATCCGCCGGCATGGCCAGCAACTTGTCCTTTGTCATTGATATCTCTATAAAAAAACGTGCATTAAGGCGAATAAGGGAGCGTTCCGGCAGACCTGGTCAGGCCAATCGGAAAGGCGCCGTTTGTTCCAAGCGCCACCCGGCACTCAATTTACGAGGGGCGGCAGTCTACGGCCGACTTGAGGCCTCAGCAACTGAAAAGACTGCGAATTTGTCCGACAAAGCCCTGAAAATGCTCTAAGGCAGGCTTTGAGGCGGTAATCGGAGTGCGTTTATAGCAAGAAATTCAATCGAGCGGCTGTATATAGAAGACAAACGGCTGGCACCGGGCATTATTCACGGTCATTTGCAGGGCCGCGAACCTCAGCTAAGGTTGTCCCTCCCGAAATGGCCATATAAAGGAAAGGACCATGAAGCTGATCGGTATGCTGGACTCGCCCTATGTCAGGCGCGCCGCCATTTCTGCCAAATGCCTGGGAATCGCGCTGGAACACCGATCGGTCTCGGTGTTCCGCCACTTCGAACAATTCCAGCAGATCAACCCGGTAGTCAAGGCGCCTACCCTGGTGCTGGATGACGGTGAGGTGTTGATGGACTCGACGCTGATCATCGACTACCTCGAAACCCTGGCCGGCAACAGCCTCATGCCCATCCAGCCGGGTCAGCGCCTGCGCGCGTTGCGCCTGATCGGCCTGGCCCTGGCCGCCAGCGAAAAATCCGTGCAGCTTTACTACGAGCGCAACCTGCGGCCGACGGAGATTCAATTCGAACCTTGGGTGCAGCGGGTCGAAGGACAGCTGACGGCAGCCTATTCGGGACTGGAGCGAGAGCTGGATAAGCAGCCGCTGAAAACTGACGGTTCGCTTGAGCAGGATGGCATTACCCTCGCCGTAGCCTGGAGTTTTACCAACCTGGTGGTGCCGGATCAGGTGAGTGCGGCGCAGTTTCCGCGGATTGCCGCATTCACTGCGTATGCCGAAGGGCTTGAGGTGTTTGTGGATACGCCGATCGAATAGTTGGATTCGCTTCGCCTGACCTACCGTCTTCGCGAGCAGGCTCGCTCCCACAGGGGATTGCGTTCTCTTGTGGCAGCGGGCTTGCTCGGCGGTTTTTATGCTTTGACCGAAACCCGGAATGTCCATGAACTTTTATTTAGAAAGCCTGCGATCATTTCTTGGCAAAATGCCGCACAACGTTGTGAACATTTAATCAGGCCAGCCCTATGACCCGCATCTTGACCATCGAAGACGACGCCGTGACCGCCCGGGAAATTGTCGCCGAACTGAGTAGCCACGGCCTCGACGTCGACTGGGTCGACAATGGCCGCGAAGGGCTGGAGCGAGCGGTCAGCGGCAACTACGACCTGATCACCCTCGACCGCATGCTGCCCGAGCTCGATGGCCTGGCAATCGTCACCACCCTGCGGACCATGGGCGTGGCTACGCCGATCCTGATGATCAGCGCCCTGTCCGACGTCGATGAGCGCGTGCGCGGTCTGCGCGCCGGTGGCGACGACTACCTGACCAAACCCTTCGCCACCGATGAAATGGCCGCCCGGGTCGAAGTCCTGCTGCGCCGGCAGAACACCGTGACCGCCGAGGCCACCACGTTGCGGGTGGCCGATCTGGAGCTGAACCTGATCAGCCACGAAGCCAGCCGCGACGGTCAACTGCTGACGCTATTGCCCACCGAATACAAACTGCTGGAATTCCTGATGCGCAATACCGGGCAAATCCTCTCGCGGATGATGATTTTCGAGGAAGTCTGGGGTTACCACTTCGACCCCGGCACCAACCTGATCGACGTACACATCGGCCGTCTGCGCAAGAAGATCGACCCGCCTGGCAATGCCCCATTGATTCGGACCGTGCGAGGCTCGGGTTATGTCATTGCCGAACCCGTCTAAAGGCTGGCGTTCTTCCAGCAGCCGTCTGCTGGCGCTCTACAGTTCGCTGTTCGTGATCTGGAGCGGGATTCTCATGGGGGTCATGTACTACGAGGTTTCCGCTTACCTGGACAACCTGGCCAAGCATTCGCTGATGCAACGCCAGCACCTGTTTTCGCGCTTCTCGGGCGAGCAACTGGTGGACGCCCTCGCCGTCAGCATGACCTTCGACATCCGCGGCATCGACGCCTACGGCCTGTTCGATGCCCGGCAACATTACCTCAGCGGCGCCCTGCGCTACATTCCCGACGGTTTGCCGCTCGATGGCAAGATCCACATGCTGCGCGATTGCGATGCCTCCGACGACAACGACGAACAGACGCTGCCCACCGACAGCTGCGATGCCGTGGCAACCCGCACCCTGGACGGCCGCTGGCTGGTGCTGGTGCGCGACAACGGTTCGTTGTTCGCCGTGACCCGGATCATCCTTCACGCCTTGTTCTGGGGGATGACCCTGACCATCGTGCCGGGCATCGTCGGCTGGTATTTGCTGCGCCGGCGCCCATTGCGACGCATTCGCGGGATTCAGGCCAGTGCCGAAGCCATCGTCGCCGGTGACCTGAGCCGGCGCTTGCCGCTGTCCAATCGGCGTGACGAACTGGACATGCTCGCCGCCATCGTCAACGCCATGCTCGAACGCATCGAGCGCTTGATGAACGAGGTCAAGGGCGTGTGCGACAACATCGCCCATGACCTGCGCACGCCCCTGACCCGTCTGCGCGCGCAGCTTTACCGCATGCAACAGCAAGCCGGCGAAGGCTCGCCACAGGCCATGCAACTGGACCTGGTGCTGGCCGAGGCCGATACGCTGATGGCGCGTTTTCGCGGGTTGCTGCGGATCTCCGAACTGGAAGACCGCCAGCGTCGCTCCGGCTTCGTGCAACTGGACCCGGTGGCGTTGCTGCAAGAACTGCATGAGTTCTACCTGCCCCTGGCGGAAGACGACGGCCTGGTGTTCCAGTTGCACCTGCCCGCGTCATTGCCGCCCCTCAATGGCGACCGCGCGCTGATGTTCGAAGCGGTGGCGAACCTGCTCAGCAACTCGATCAAATTCACCCCGCCCGGTGGCGCGGTAATCCTGCGCGGGGTCAATGATGGCGGGCACACGCGGATCGAAGTGCTCGATTCCGGCCCGGGCATTCCCGAGGCGGAACGGGAAGCGGTGTTCCAGCGCTTCTATCGCGCCGAGGCGGGCAATCACAAAAGCGGCTTCGGGCTGGGGCTATCCATCGTCGCGGCGATTGTCAGCCTGCACGGGTTTACCCTGGAAGTGGGCAGCAGCGAACTGGGTGGCGCGCGGCTGGTGCTGGACTGCCAGGAAGGCTTGATTACCCAGGCCTGACACTGCCTCAAGAACCATTAGATCCCTTGTGGGAGCGAGCTTGCTCGCGATAGCGGAGTGTCAGGCGATACATTTTTACCTGATACACCGTCATCGCGAGCAAGCTCGCTCCCACAGGAGTTGGTGTCGTGACTGTCAGGCCGGGTATTTGGCCCGCAGCGCTTCAATCCCACCCTGATACACCCCCGCAAACAACGCTTCCACTTCCCCATCACTCACGCCAACCGGTTCAAACCGGCCCGACCAGGTTACCCGCGCACGCTCGCCAAGCGCTTCAACCTTGATCGTCGCCAAATAATCAGTCACCGGAAATGGCGAATGCACAAACGAGTAACTGTAGGTTTTCGCTGCGTTGTCGAACACTTGCAAACGCTCGACCACCACCGTGCCATCGCTGGTTTCCAGCCGGCGTACCCGCCCGCCTTCGCTCAGTTCGCTTTTGGGAATGAACGGAATCCAGTCCGGCAGCGAGTTGAATCCGCCAATCAATTGCCAGACCTGATCGGCCGAGGCCGGGACTTCGATCGTTGCTGATGCAGTTGCCATGTCGGGTGCTCTCTCAAAATTTTTTGGGTTCAGATGGCCAGGCTGTCGACGACACCGCCGTCGACCCGCAAGGCAGCTCCGGTGGTGGCCGAGGATAACGGCGAAGCGATGTAGGCCACCAGATTGGCGACTTCTTCGACATCCGCCACGCGCTGGATGATCGACGTCGGCCGGGCCTTGCGCACGAACGCATCGGCTTCGTCCCGGGCGCTGCGTCCGGATTCGGCCGTGGCGTCCTTGAGCATGTCTTCAAGGCCATCGGTAAAGGTCGGGCCTGGCAGGATCGCATTGACCGTCACGCCGGTGCCGGCCAGGCGTTTGGCCAGGCCATGGGACACCGCCAGGTTGGCGCTTTTGGTCACGCCGTAGTTGATCATGTCCGCCGGGGTCGCCACGCCGGATTCCGAAGACAGGAAGATCACCCGCCCCCAACCCTGTTTGACCATGTCCGGTGTGTAATGCCGGGACAGGCGCACGCCGGAGATCACGTTGACCTCGTAGAAGCGTGTCCACTCACTGTCCGGGGCGTCGAAGAAATCCACCGTGTTGAAGATCCCTAGGTTGTTCACCAGGATGTCCGCCCGAGGTTCGGCGGCGAACAATCTTTCGGCGCCTTCGGCGGTGCCGAGGTCGGCGGTCACCCCACGCAATTGCGCTGCAGGAACACGCTGGCGAATGCTCGCCATTGCCTGCTCGACCTTGGCCGTGTCGCGGCCGATCACCACCACCGTGGCGCCTGCCTCGGCCAGTGCCTTGCTGATGCCCAGGCCAATGCCGGCGGTGCTGCCGCTGACGATTGCGAGTTTTGCGCTCAAATCGATTTTCATGCTCAAGCTCCAATGAGGGGATAACGGAGTGCGCCCGGACGCCGCGCAAAAGGATCGGGAAGAGTGTAGCGGCAGCCCGGGCCAAGGGGCTGCTCACTCGTCTTGAAGGGATTGTTTAACGGCTGCCAGTGCTACTTCATGAAAGCTGCAGACCTTACTGCGGAGGAGGAAATTGCTCCCTCGCCAGATGTATCCGAGTGTGGCCTACCTGTCAGCTCTCGAGATACAGGGTGCGATCCGGCGTTCCACCTTTCGATACAGTGCTGTTGGCCCCGTCGATAGTCTGAACCGGAGTTCAACGATATCGATTCGGCAAAACACTGGTCGCACTGGAAAACTGCACGGCACAGGGCGGCGCCACTATCGGCGCATTGATCGACTGCAAAACCACCGGTTCTGACTCGCGCAAATACACCGGCATGTCGGTCACCGGTGGCATGGCCGGAATCTCGAAGTACATCTGCACCACCCAGCCACGGTGATAGCTGGCGTGGTTGACCACGTGCATCAGCATCGCGCCGGCGCTCATGGTGCCGCTTTCGCCTGAGACAAAGGTGAATTCCAGGAGCTTGTCCAGGGAGGCGTCGGTTTGCCGGGCGCTCCAGTCGCAGTACCAGCGATCGATGGCTTTTTGCGCCATGCGCAGTTCGGACAGGTCGGCGTGCAGCAGGTCGTGGGAGGTCTTGAAGCCATGCCCCCGGCCTTCGAGGTGCGCCTGCCAGATGCAATCGACCACGTAGACGTGATTGAGGGTGCCGATCATGTTTTTGAACACTGACACCCGTTCTTTTTTGACTTCGCCCGGAGGGAGCGCCGCGAGGCTGTCAAAAAGGCGCTGATTGGCCCAGCGTTTGTAATCGGCCAGCAGGCAGGCAGTGCGTACGGTGATCATCAGAGTTCTCCGATGGCGGTAAGCGCACCCCCTAGCATAGCCCCGATAACCGCAACGCAGCGCCAGCCCTGATCATCGGTCGGCCAGGTGTTTCACCACGAGTTCGGCGAGCGCCAGGCAACTGGTCAGCCCCGGTGATTCGATGCCGAACAGATTCACCAGCCCCGGCACGCCATGTTCGGCGCGAGCGCTGATGAGAAAGTCGGCAGCCGGCTCAGTCGGCCCGCTGATTTTCGGGCGAATGCCGCTGTAGGCCGGTTGCAGGCTGTTGTCCGGCAAGCCCGGCCAATAGCGGCGGATCGCCTGATAGAACCCCTCCGCCCGGCGGGGCTCGACACGGTAATCAATGTGCTCGACCCATTCGACATCCGGTCCGAAGCGCGCCTGCCCGCCCAGGTCCAGCGTCATGTGCACACCCAGCCCCGCGTTCTCCGGGGCCGGATACACCAGGTGGCGAAACGGTGCCCGGCCACTGAAATTGAAGTAACTGCCCTTGCACAAATGCGCCCGGGGAATGAATGGCCCCGGCAGACCGACGATGCTGCTCGCCACCTCGGGAGCGGACAGCCCCGCGCAGTTGATCAATTCGCGGCAGCACAACGTCATGGGTTGACTGCCGCCCATGTGCACCTCGAAACCCTGTTCGATGCAACGGGCCGACAGCAGCGGCGTGTGCAAGGCCAGCGTCGCGCCAAACCTCTCGGCATCGCCCAGCAGCGCCAGCATCAGCCCGTGGGAGTCGACTATGCCGGTAGACCGCGACCACAGCGCCGCGACGCAGGACAACGCCGGTTCAAGCTCCCGGACCTGCGGGCCGTCCAGCCATTGCAGGTCATCGACACCATTGACACGCCCCTGCTGCAACAGACGCTGCAAAGCCGCGCGCTGCGGCTCATCGGTGGCCACGATCAGCTTGCCCACGCGCCGGTAATCGACACCGTGCTCATCGCAGTACGCGTAGAGGCGCTGCTTGCCTTCCACGCACAACCGCGCCTTGAGGCTGCCGCCCGGGTAATAGATGCCGGCGTGAATCACTTCCGAGTTACGCGAGCTGATGCCCGTGCCGATGCCCCCGCCGGCCTCGACCACCAGCACTTCCCGACCGCTCATGGCCAGGGCCCTGGCCACTGCCAATCCGACGACACCGGCCCCGATCACCACACTTTGAATATCGATGTTCAACGACCTTGCCTCCCTCTCACCCCGCTCCTCGCTAATGCCAGGGAACTCTCGGCGACCGCCACGCATCCTAAACTATGTGGTACTTCCCTTATGCTTCATGCTGTCGGAGGACACCGTCATGCGCCGCATATTTATCCTTTCTTCCCTGGTACTTTGTTTGCCCTTCGGCTCGGCTATGGCCAAAGTGGATGCCGAAGATGTCGCCACCTCAGCCGGGGTTTCCGCCTCGCTGTACTCGACGTTCAAAGACCACAAACTCATGATTCCCGCCCGGGATGACGCATCCAGTTTCGTCGCCAGTGGCGGTGCGATTCGTGGTGCTTACCTGGAGGCGGTGTTGAAAAAGATCCGTCAGGACAATCCTGCCCTCAACAACGCAAGCGACGAAGACCTGGCCCGCGCCATTCTCGTCCAGGAAGGCGTTGCCGCCGATCACTGAAGATCGTCATCGCCAGCGGTAGGGCTTGTGACACCGGGATAGCGTTTCCGGCCCTACCCGGCGCGTGTGCCTGCGGACAAGCGTGCCCACCCGGCCACGAGCTGCGCATTGATACTTACCCCGCCGCACACCACGATCACCACGTCACGGGCGTCGGCAATCGCCGGGTGATCCAGGTAGGCAATCGCCAATGAAACCCCGCACGCTGGTTCGACCAGCTGTCGCAAATCATTGGCGTAACGCACCACGCCCATGATCGCCTCATCATCACTGAGCACCACGCACTCATAGGGGAAATCGCCGATGTGCCTGACCGGCCAGGCGGCCACTTGCGCGGCGCCCAGGGAGGTAGCGACGGTGTCGATTTTCGCCAGTTTGACCGGGTGCCCGGCCGCCACCGCCGCGGCGAACGACGCCGCGCCTTCGGTTTCGCAGGCTACGATGCGGCAATCGGTGTGCCGATGACGAATCAGTCCGGTGAGCAGCCCCGCCAGCAAGCCACCGCCGCCCACCGATGTCACCAGCACATCCACTGGCGGGCAGTCTTCAAGGATTTCATCGACCATGGTGCTGTGCCCTTCCCACAACAGCGGGTGGTCGAAGGCCGGCACGAATTCACTGCGCGGGTCCTGGGCGAGTTCCTGTGCCCGTTGATTGGCTTCGTCCCAGACCTTGCCGTGCACGATCACCTCGGCGCCGGTATTGCTGATCCGCGTCCGGGTGCTTTGCGGGGTGGTGTGCGGTACCACGATGCATGCCTTGAGCCCCAGGCACGCAGCGGCCATGGCCGTGGCCAGTCCCGCGTTCCCGGCGGAGGGACAGACCACCTTGCGCTTGCCCTGCTGCTGAGCCCGGCTGCACAGCAAGCCCATGCCGCGTAATTTGAACGAGCCGCTGGGTTGCAGGTTTTCCAGTTTCAGCCAGATACGGCGGGTCGGGGTCGAGAGGCCAGGGTGCAGGATCAAAGGCGTTCGGATGTGAAGCATGTCGGCTCCTGTTACACGCCACCGGCTCGCCGAACAGGTCAACGAGCCAGCGGTGAACGGTCCTCTCATGCAAGTTTAGTTCACCCGGCCTCGGGGTGACCGTCTCAGCGATAACGCGGCGCCGCCACGCTATTGCCAAACAACCCGGACAACGTCTTGCGCTGGGCCTCGTAACGATCCCACTGGCTGCCGTCGTGCAGCCCGGGAATGGTTACCACTTCGCCAGCCGCCAGGCCAACGAGCGCGGCATCGACCATCTCTTCGGCGGACATCACGATGTCCTTCGGCAGGTTTTCCACCGGGTTGCCGGCCTCGCTCCAGAAATCGGTCGCGGTCGCCCCCGGCAACACCGCCTGGATGCGCAGGCCTTTGTCCGCCAGTTCATGCTGCATCGACTGGCTCAGGCTCAAGACGAACGCCTTGGTCCCGCCGTACACGCCGTTGAGGATTTCCGGGGCGATGGCGACGATGGAGGCGATGTTGATCACGGTACCGGCGCCCCGGGCGACGAAGCCGGGTACGGCGGCATAGGCCAGGCGCATCAACGCCGTCACGTTGAGGTTGATCATCGCCTCCATGTCATCCACGGGACTGCCGAGCAGCGGCATGACGGCACCGACTCCGGCGTTGTTGACCAACAAGGTGATGCTGGCGTCGTTTTGCAGGATCTGTTCGACCCGCAGCGCATCCGCCTTGTTCGTCAGGTCGGCGGCCACCACCTCCACGGTGCGCCCGGTTTCGTCGCTCAATTGGTTGGCCAGGGCATTGAGCTTGCCCTGGCTGCGGGCCACCAGAATCAGGTCGTAACCCTGTCGGGCCAGGCGGTCGGCATACACCGCGCCGATGCCCGAAGAAGCGCCGGTGATCAGTGCAGTGCCTTTGGATGAAAGCGCCATGGTGCAATTCCTCTACGGTGAGGCGAGAGATTCGCCGGGTGCACACCGTTATAAAGGGACTTACGCCCGTCTCAAATGACGTTTAAAGTACGTTTTCAGGACATCACTGTTTGAGGACAGATCCATGATCAGCGTGGCGTTCGTGGTTTTCGAGGGTTTCCAGTCCATGGCGCTGGCCGCCATGCCGGTGTTCGAATACGCCAATTTCAGTGCTAACGAGACGCTGTATGACGTGCGCGTGCTGTCCGAAAACGGTCACAACCTGCGCGCCTCCGGCGGCCTGAGTGTCGGTACCGAGGCATTCGACGGGCGCGTGTTCGACACGGTGATCGTGGTCGGTGGCGACTCCATCGTCGAACAGGCCCCCGAGGTCGTACTGGATTACCTGCGGGCCAGCATCAACACTGCTCGCCGTACGGCGTCGATCTGTTCCGGGGCGTTCGTCATGGCCCAGGCCGGCTTGCTCGATGGACGGCGAGCCACCACCCACTGGGCCTACGCCCGGGAACTGCAGGCGCGGTTTCCGGCGATCAAGGTCGAGGCCGATCGCATCTACGTGATCGATGGCTCGATCTGGACCTCCGCCGGCATGACGGCGGGCATCGACCTCGCCCTGGCCATGGTGGAAAAGGACCACGGCGCCGAGCTGGCCCGGGCCGTGGCGCAGAAACTGGTGATGTACCACCGCCGCGCGGGCGGTCAGTCGCAGCACTCGGCGCTGCTGGAGCTGGAGCCGAAATCCGATCGCATCCAGACCGTGCTCGGCTACGCCCGGGAACACCTGGCCCAGACCCTTTCGGTGGAGCAACTGGCGCAAGTGGCCAACCTCAGCCCCCGGCAATTCAGCCGGGCGTTTCGCGCCGAAACCGGGCAATCGCCGGCCAAGGCCGTCGAAAACCTGCGCCTGGAAGCGGCGCGACAGATGCTCGAACGCGGACGCCTGACACTCGACCAGATCGCCCTGGAAACCGGGTTCGCCGACCGTCGGCGCATGCGCGAAACCTTCCTGCGGGTGTTCGGGCAACCGCCGCAGGTGATTCGGCGCAATGCGCGAGCAGAGGTGCCTTGATCGCTCCCCCGCTCAGCGTGGGAAGCATCGGTATCTACACTGAACCTGATGGAGGTTACTTTTGGAGGCACCATGAAAATTTCGGCCAAACTGGCGTTTTTCGCCGTCGTCAGCACCCTCGCCTACCTCGCCCTGGCGATCTGGGGGCTGGGTGGTTTCATAGCCTATTTCAGCCACGGCTCACTGGTCGTCGTTGCCCTGGCCACCCTGATCATGGCTGTCGCTTCTCTGTTCACCGAGGTCAACCTGAGTTCGGGGGAACGCGAAGACCGGGCCAACCGCTGGGTCCTCCCGGCTTTCGGCGTGATCGGGTTGCTGAGCGGCTTTCTGCCGGCCTATACCGACCGCATCGATTTCTGGACGTTTGGCGGTGAAGGCGTGCGCTGGCTCGGCGCACTGTTGTTCATCCTGGGCGGGGCACTGCGGTTGTGGCCGGTGTTTGTGCTGGGCAAGCGCTTCAGCGGGCTGGTGGCGATTCAGCCGGGGCATAGACTGGTCACCGAGGGGATCTACCGCAACCTGCGCAACCCCAGCTATCTGGGGATGATGGTCATCGGCCTGGGTTGGGCACTGGCCTTTCGTTCTGCTGTCGGGCTGATATTGGTAGCGCTGACGCTGATCCCGCTGATCGCGCGCATTCACTCGGAAGAAGCCTTGCTGAGGGCGCAGTTCGGCAGTGAATACGACGCCTATTGCGCCCGCAGTTGGCGGTTGATCCCCGGGCTTTACTGACAGGAACACTGATCCAACATTAGACGGCGTGCAGACGCAGACCTTCGGCTTCCACCAGAACCCGCACCGACTCATAGCTTGCCAACGTCGCATGCGGCGTCTCGATCGGCTGCTCATGGGTCGCCGTGACAATCATCAAGTCCGCCCCCGCCGCCTCGGCCGCCAGAATCCCCACCGTGGCGTCTTCAAAAACCAGGCACTGCCCAGGCTCGACACCCAGGCGTCGGGCCGCGAGGCGGTAACCCGCGGGGTCCGGTTTACCGGCGGTCACATCCTCGGCGGTGATCATGACGGCAGGCTCGGGAATCCCCGCTGCCGCCATCCGCCGCAACGCCAGTTCCCGCGGGGCGGAAGTGACGATGGCCCATTGGCCGGCCGGCAAGGACCGCAAGAACTTCGCCGCGCCAGCCACCTCCAACACCCCGTCGACGTCGTCGATTTCCGCTTCGGTAATCCACGCGGCTTCCGCCTCGGCATCCACCCCGGGCAAGCCCAGGCGCCTGATGGTGTCGATGGCGCGGGCACCATGAATGGTCGGCAGGAAGGTCTCGACATCGACACCATGGCGCACCGCCCAGGTGGTCCAGACCCGCTCGGCGGCGGCAATGGAGGTCAGGACGGTACCGTCCATGTCGAACAGAAAGGCACGGTAAGTCGAGTTGAAAACAGGGTGATCGGACAAGGAAACGAACCTCGCGGGTGCCGGACGGATTTGCCCGGCAATGTAGCATCTGCGCGCCGGTCAGTTGAATCGTTTGGACTTGAAGGTCTGGCCCACGCAATCGAGCAGCCCGCCAATCATCCAGGGCTTCTTGATGAACGAGACCGCGTGCCGCACGCCTGCGCTTTCAGGGGTTTCGAAACCGGACATGATCATGATCGGCTTGTCCGGCCAGCGATCGCCGAACTGGTTGGCCAGGTCCGCGCCATTGAGCGTGCCGGGCATGGTGATGTCTGTCAGCAGCATATGCACCTGCGGCGCATGCTGTTCCAGATAGATCGCTGCCGCGTCCGCACTGATTTGCGGCTCGACGACAAAACCTTCCTCCTGAAGAATCTCACAGAGAAACTCCAGGATAAGCGGGTCGTCCTCAACCACCAGAATCAACCCGCCAGGAAGATCCCCGCCCGCCGTCGGTACTCGACTCATGACCGTGCCGCTCCCTGATTGCCTCAATGATTTCGCGGGTTCTGATCCGCCACCTAAAAGGTATGAGCAGCGGACTCGGCGGAAATTCATTTTTGATGCAATCGGGTGACCGGTATCAAGCGTCCTGCAGGATCAGGTCAGCCCCCTTCTCCGCCACCATCAGCACCGCGGCGTGGGTGTTGCCTGACGTCACATTGGGGAAAATCGACGCATCGACGATGCGCAAACCGTCCAGCCCGTGGACCTTGAGGCGCTTGTCCACCACCGACTTGCAATCGTCCGAACCCATGGCGCAGGAACCGCACAGGTGGTAGATCGAGCCACTGTTTTCGCGGAAGTACTGCAACATCTGTTCATCGGTTTCGACCACCGGCCCCGGCAGCACTTCTTCGACGGTGATGCCCTTGAGCGCCGGTGCCTGCATGATCTTGCGCATCAGGCGGCTGCCCTGGATCACCTCGTCGATGTCCTTCTGGGTGCTCAGGTAGTTCGGGTCGATCAGCGCCGCGTCCCGCGGGTTTTTCGAAGCGATTTCGATGTGCCCGCGACTGGTCGGCCGGCACGGGTTGAAGCACAGCAGGAAGCCTGAGTACGGCTCGGGCTTGAGGCTGGCCTTGTTGTTTTTCGGGATCTGGTACGACAGCGGGTTGAAGTACAGCTGCAAATTCGGGTTGGCCTGCTGCGCGTTGCCACGGAAGAACCCGCCGGCCTGGTTGACGCTCATCGCCAGCGCGCCCTTGCGGGTGAACAGGTACTTCAGGCCCAGCTTGAACTGGCCGAACAGCGAACTGAGCTGGTCATTCAGCGTCGGGATGTTGGCCTTGTAGTAGTAACTGGCGCACAGGTGATCCTGCAGGTTTTGCCCCACCGCCGGCAGGTGCTTGACCATCGGGATGTTGTGTTTGGCCAACAGCGCCTGATCGGCGACGCCGGACAATTGCAGGATCTTCGGCGTGTCCACGGCACCGGCACACAGGATCACTTCCTTGTTGGCACTGAAGGTGCGCACCACGCCGTGCTGGGTGATGGAGACCCCGGTCGCGCGTTGCCGGTCGTCGAACAGTACCCGGTCCACCAGGGCGAAATGCTCGACGGTCAGGTTCGGTCGACTCAGTGCCGGGTGCAAATGGGCGAAGCTGCTGGAACAGCGCTGGCCGTCGCGGGTGTTGACGTCGTAGATGCCCGCACCTTCGAATTTCGGCCCGTTGAAATCGTCGCTGATGGGGTAGCCCAGTTCATCGCACCCCTTGAGGAACACATCGCAGATCGGATGGGTCTGGCCCTTCATCGGTGTGATGCTGATCGGACCACTGCCGCCGTGGTACTCGCTGTCGCCCAGCGGGTGGTTTTCCAGCTTGCGGAAGTACGGCAGCACGTCCTTGAAGCCCCAGCCGTCGTTGCCGTTGGCCGCCCAGTCATCGAAGTCATGGGCCTGGCCACGCACGTAGACCATCGCGTTGATCGAGCCCGAACCACCCTGCACCTTGCCGCGCGGGGCGTAGATCTCGCGGTTGTCCAGCTGCTTTTGCGGGCGGCTGTAGTACATCCAGTTGAAGGTCGGGTTGTAATACATTTTGGCGAAACCGACCGGGATCTTGAACCAGAAGGACGAGTCTTTCCCGCCCGCTTCCAGCAGCAGCACCGTGTGTTTCCCGGAAGCCGAGAGGCGATTGGCCAGAACGCAGCCTGCTGCGCCGGCGCCAGCGATGATGTAGTCGTATGTCATGCACGGTTACCGCGTAAGTCGTTGTACAAAAAAACGGAATGGGTGATGCCCC
This sequence comes from Pseudomonas grandcourensis, assembly GCF_039909015.1. Taxonomy (NCBI): domain Bacteria; kingdom Pseudomonadati; phylum Pseudomonadota; class Gammaproteobacteria; order Pseudomonadales; family Pseudomonadaceae; genus Pseudomonas; species Pseudomonas grandcourensis. The sequence continues at coordinate 2,514,020 of NZ_CP150919.1, read as the reverse complement.
GTAGGAGCGTCCCGTCAGCCCCTGGCCGGCGATGTATCTTTTACATCCGCCGGAGTCGGCGCCATTTGCAGGTGCAGCCGCTCGCCGGTGTACGGCGAATGCTTGCGCACCACGTCCATGTTCAGCTCCACGCCAAGGCCCGGCTCGGTGGACGGGATGATGTAGCCGTCCTCCCATTGCAGCGGTTTGGTCAGGACTTCGGCATGGAAGCCGCCCCAGGTCATGATGCTTTCCTGGATCAGGAAGTTCGGCGTGCAGGTCGCCAACTGGAAGCTCGCCGCCGCGCCAATCGGCCCGTTGTAGAGGTGCGGGGCGATCTGCGCGTAATACGCCTCGGCCATGCTGGCGATCTTCTTCGCCTCCAGCAGGCCGCCGCAGCGGGCGACGTTCATTTGCAGGATCGACGCACCGCCGGCCTGCAACAGCTTGAAGAATTCGTACTTGGTGGTCAGGCGCTCACCGGTGGCAATCGGGATGCTGGTCTTGGCCGCGACTTGCGCCATGGCGTCTTCCTGGCCCGGTGGCACAGGTTCTTCGAACCACAGCGGGTCGTACTTCTCCAGGCGCTTGGCCAGACGAATGGCCGAGGACGGCACCATCTGCCCGTGGGTGCCGAACAGCAGGTCGCACTTGTCACCCACCGCCTCGCGGATCTTGCGGCAGAAGGTCTCGCAGCGCTCCAGCACTTCCAGGGAAATCTGGTGACCGGAGTACGCGGTGTACGGCCCCGCCGGGTCGAACTTCACGGCGGTGAAGCCTTTGTTCATGTTCTCGATGGCGCACTCGGCGGCCAGGTCCGGGTCGTCGTAGTCGTACTCGCCCTTGCTGTTGACCGGGTACAGGTAGGTGTAGGAACGCAGGCGTTCGTTGACCTTGCCACCGAGCAACTCGTAGACCGGCTTGTTCGCCGCCTTGCCGATGATGTCCCAGCAGGCCATCTCCAGGCCGCTGACCACGCCCATCATGGTCAGGTCCGGGCGCTGGGTGAAGCCGCTCGAATAGGCCTGACGGAAAAAGCGTTCGATGTGGTGCGGGTCCTGGTTCAGCAGGTAGCGTTCGAACACGTCTTCGATGATTGGCAGCATGGCCTTGGGGCCGAAGGTTGCGGCGTAGATTTCGCCGACGCCTTCAATGCCGCAATCGGTTTTGATTTTGACGAACAACCAGTACATCCCGCCGATGTGCGGTGGCGGAACGGCGACAATATGGGTTTCAAGGGCGACGATTTTCATCTCAGGCACCTGTTTTGTTCAAAAATGTCTTGTTCAAAGACTTACGGTTGATACGTGCGCGCAAGGTCAGGGCCGCCAGGGTCCCGAGCAGGCCGACGAAGGCGATGTAGCCGAAATACAGCTTGTAACCAAAGGCACCGGGGAAATGTTCGGTGAGGTAGCCGTTGACCAAGGGAATGAAGGCATCTGGCAGGTAACCCACCACCGAGACAATGCCGATGGCCAGGCCGGTGATGCGCAGCGGAATGTCGCAGGTGTCGAGGATCGCCCAGTACAGCCCGCGAATGGCGTAGGTCATCAGGCCGATGAAAATCACCGTGCCGATCAGCAGGCCCAGGCTGTTGAGGGCCGGGAACACGATCAGGCCGATCATCGCCAGGCTCGCCAGCAGCAACGCCACGCACAGCACCGAGATGTTGGAGAACTTGTCACCCAGCCAGCCGCCGCCGATACCGCCGATGGGGCGCATCCACAACTTGATGGTGGTGATGGTGCCGGCCATCACCGCCGTCATGCCGCCGCCCTGCAGGTAATCGGAGAAACTGTAGGTGGCCCAGAAAATGTGATAACCGCAGAACACAATGGCGGTGACCAGCCACAGCTCGGGGATTTTCACCAGGGTGGTCAGGTCGCTGAGCAGGTTGAACTTGCCCTTCTCCACCGCCGGCGTGTCTTCCATGGCCTTCGGGTCCTTGATCAGCACCAGCACGCAGCCGATGGCGATACAGGTGAAGGAATACAGGTACACCACATGCTTGAAACCTTCGGCGACCGACTCGCCACGGGTTTCGGTGGCGAAGGCGAACAGCGCCAGGGCCACGGTGGCCAGCAAGGCTTCCACCAGGCCGCGACCGCCATCGAGAACGCCAAAGAACCGGCCCTGTTCAGTGTGATGGGCAATCATCTTCACCCGCTTGAGCACCGAGGCCCAGAAGGTCAGGCCGGTGGTCAGGCCCCAGCAACCGAAGATGATCATCAAACCGGTCATCGATGGCGCGGTGGAGTACCACAGGCCCAAGGCGCCGGTAGCCACCAGCGAGAAGAAAATCAGGAAGCGCGGGGCGATGCGATCCGCCAGCCAGCCGCTGGGCAGATACGAGACCAGGAAGATCGTGCCGAGCATCGAGTACAGGTAACCCAGCTCGCTGTGGTTGATCTGGAACACTTCGAGCATGGTGGTCTGGTAGACCTGACGCAGGTACAGGATCGGGTAGATCGCACCGGCGGCGAGCACCAACAGCATCAACTGGAAATAGCGACTTCCTTTGTCACTGTGGCTTTTTGAACCCGCGTTCGAACCCTGAACAGCGGCAACAGTGGTTGCAGGCTTGGACATCTGGAGAAACCTCGGGCAGCCCGGTGTCCGGGCGCCCCTGATAATTGTTTTTATAAGTGCAGCGTGAGGCGTGTTGCCGGTGGATCAGTACTTCATCACCACCAGACGGGTCTGGGTGAATTCGAGCATGCCGTGCTTGCCGTCATCACCGCCCAGGCCCGAGCGTTTCCAGCCGGCGTGGAAGCCCTGGTACGGATCGGCCGGGGTACGGTTGACGTACAGTTCACCGGCCTCGATGGCGTTGGCGACTTTCTGTGCGGTGCGGTAGTTCTCGGTATACAGCACCGACGACAGGCCGAACTGGTGGTCGTTGGCCATGGCCAGCGCTTCGTCGATGTCGCGGTACTTGAGCACCGGCAGCACCGGGCCGAAGATTTCTTCCTGAATGATCTCCATGTCCTGACGGCAGCCGCTGAGCAGGGTCGGCGGGTAGAAATGACCCTTGCCTTCAGGCAACACGCCACCGGTTTCCAGCACCGCGCCATCGGCGATGGCGCGCTCGACCATGGCGTGAATGTTTTGCTGCGAGCTGGCGTTGACCAATGGCCCCATCAGGCTGGCATCGGTGGCACGGTCGCCGAATTTCACGGCACTGATTTTCTGTTTCAGCAGACCGAGGAATTGGTCGTAGACGCTTTCCTGCACATAAACCCGCTCCACCGCCGTGCACAACTGGCCACAGTGGGTGGTCTTGGAAGCGACGATGGCGCTGGCGGCTGCTTCGAGGTCGGCGTCGGCCTCGATGATCGCCGGGGTCTTGCCCCCCAGTTCCAGGGACGGCTTGGCGATGTTGGCCTTGCAGTAATCGAGCACGATGCGCCCGGCGTTGACGCTACCGGTCAGGGTGATCAGGCCCACGGCCTTATGGGTGCAGACGACAGCGGCGGTGCCGTGGTCCATGGTCAGAATGTTCACCACGCCAGCCGGCAGACCGGATTGCTGCACGGCCTTGGCGATTTCGAAGGCCGAGGTCGGCGTGTTGTTGCTTGGACGCACCACCACTGTGTTGCCGGCAATCAACGCCGGGGCGATCTTGCGCAACAGGGTGTAGACCGGGTAGTTGAACGGAATCAGGCAGGCGACCACGCCAATCGGCTCGCGGTGCAAAAACAGGTTTTCGTTCGGCGAATCGCTGGGAATGATCTCGCCCTCGATACGGCGCGCCCATTCAGCGTGATAGCGGGTGATTTGCGCCGCATAACGGGCCTCGTTGCTGGCGTCGGCCACGCTCTTGCCGGATTCGGCGGCGAGCGCCTCGCCGATATTTTGTGCGTTGGCTTCAAGGGCATCGGCGAAGGCACGCAGGTATTCGGCGCGCTCGATGCTGGTGAGCTTGCCCCATACTTTTTGTGCGGCCAGGGCCGCTTCGACCGCCGCCGTGGCTTCATCGGCGGTGGCCGCCGAGACGTGCCCCACCAGCGCTTCGGTCGCGGGGTTATAGACCGCGATCAGCGCCTCGCTGGCAGGTTCAGTGAAGTGGCCGTTAACAAAGTTTCGCTCGAGTCGCATGTGAATCGCCCATCGTTGTTTTTATCCAGTCCGGGCAGTTTTGGCGTCTGGCCCGCGTTGAACAAACGATTTATTGAGCTGTGAAACATTCGAAAAATGCAGGTTACCCTGAAAACAACACATTTCCCTGTAGGAGCGAGCCTGCTCGCGATGGCGGAGTGTCAGACGCCATCAATACAACTGACCCACCGCTATCGCGAGCAGGCTCGCTCCTACAGGGGGTTGTGGTGTCTAGACGGCGGCGGTAGAAGGCTCCAACTGCCTCTGCGCCAACCAGATCTCCTCCTGCAACCACTGGCTGAACACCTGCAATTGAGGCATCTCGGTCTGCTCCGGCCGGGTCACCAGCCAGTAGGACTGGTGCCCGTCGACGTGCACATTCAGCACCTGGGTCAACTGCCCGCTGGCCAGTTCCGAGGCGACCATATGCCAGTCGGCAATGGTGATCCCCAGGCCATCGGTGGCGGCCTGGATCGCCAGGTCCAGCAGGTCGAATTCATAGCCGCCCTGGGTGTCGACACCGCTGATGCGCGCCGCGTCCAGCCAGTGTTTCCAGGTCAGGTAGCGCTGGTCTTCCCGGGCCAGCACATGCAGCAGCGTCAGGCGATTGAGGTCCAGGCCCTGCTCGCTCCACTCCCGCGCATACAGGGACGGCGCGCACACCGCGATATGCCGCTCCTGGATCAGCAGCGAACTGTCCAGCCCGTCCCATTCGCCATCGCCGAAACGGATCGCACAGTCCAGGGTACTGGTCTCCGCCAGGCTGTCCTGCAAACGCGTGGTGATGCTCAGTTCCAGCTCCGGGTGCTGCTCGCGCAAGCGCCCCAGACGCGGCATCAACCAACGGCTGGTGAAGGTCGGCGGCGCGTTGATGTGCAGGCGGTTGGAGTGGGTTTTTTGCTGGATGCTGCGCACCGTCAACTCGATCTTGTCGAACGACTGGTGCAACGCCCGCAACAGCACCCGGCCGGCGCTGGTCAGTTCGAGGTGATGATGGCGCCGCTCCAGCAGGTTCTCGCCCAGTTGTTCTTCGAGTTGGCGCACCTGGCGGCTGACCGCACTCTGGGTGACATTGAGCAACTCGGCGGCGCGGGTAAAACTGCCGGTGCTGCCGGCCACTTCGAAGGCCTTGAGGGCATTCAGGCCGGGCATTTTGCGTTTCATGAAAGGCACTCGTGGAAGGCTGACCAGGTCGTAAGCATCCCACGCCCCGCAGGAAATTTCCGCAGTAACATGCATTTTTGTGTTGTGTAGGACAATCAAGGCATCACCGCGAACAGCTTTTCTGTAGGAGCGAGCCTGCTCGCGATGGCAACGTATCTGACACACAAACGTCGACTGACACACCGTCATCGCGAGCAGGCTCGCTCCTACAGGGACGGTGTCCAGCCTGTCTATTTCAGGCTCCGGCACAGCCCCACCCCAGTAACATGCATTTATCGAACGTTTAACCGCTGAATTTATCGTTTGTCGTTCTTGGCCCCGCTGACAAAACTGCAGCCATCTCTAATAAAAACAACATGAGAGCTGCCCCATGCCTTACCTCACCTGCGCCCTCCCGAATACGTCCCGACCGCTTCAGCCAAAGGCTTCCCGCCTGCTTCGCCTGTGCCCGCACGGTGCTGGCCGCTGAACATTTCGCTGGTTTGATCCCCCGAACTCCAGGCCGCCAGCCCTGTCTGCGGTCAGTCGAAAAACGCACTTTGCTACGTATCGGAGAAGCTTTATGAACGAGCTGAAGACACTGGACGGCACCGCGCCGCATCCTGCCGTCAACGACCTGTGCACACAGGTCAAGCATGGCCAGATCAACCGTCGACAATTCCTGCGCACCGCCGCCCTGCTGGGCGTCACCGTGGCCAGCGCCAGCACCTTTATCGGTTCGGCGCTGCTCGGTGATTCGGCGTTCGCCGCCGACGATCAACCGCCGCGCCAAGGGGGCAGCCTGCGTTTTGCCTGCGCCATTCAGGAAATCCAGGACCCGATGCTGATCACCTGGATCGAAGCCTCGAACCTGCTGCGCAACTCCCTTGAATTCTTGACCTGGGTCGATGCCGAGAACATCACTCACCCTTACCTGGCTGAAAGCTGGAGTCCGTCCGAAGACCTCAAGACCTGGACCTTCAACCTGCGCCAGGGCGTGAAGTGGAGCAACGGCGACGAGTTCACCGCGGACGACGTCGAACACAACATCAATCGCTGGATCGCCGCCGATTCCAAGTCGGTCAACCGCACCGCGTTCCAGGACGTAGCCGCCTTCGAAAAAACCGGCCCGTACCAGTTCCGCCTGGTGCTCAAGCGCCCGATCCTGGCCGTTCCGGAAATGCTCAGCGCGTTTACCTGCACCCTGGTGCACCGCAGCTTCAAGAACGGTGACGACTGGACCAAAAACCCCATCGGTACCGGGCCGTTCAAGCTCGTATCGTTTGCAGTGAACAAGCAGGCGACCTTCGCCAAGCGCGCCGACTACTGGCGCAAGCCGGCCAACCTCGACGAACTGCGCTACGTCGACATGGGCACCGACATTTCCACTCATCTTGCCGCATTGCAGGCCGGTCAGGTCGACGTGCTGTACCGCGTCACCGTGGCCGAACTGGACCTGGCCAAACGCTTGCCGGCCGCGCAACTGCTCAGCTGCAAGTCGGCGCAGACCGTGGTCATGCGCATGGCCTGCGACCAGAAACCATTCACCGATGTGCGCATCCGCAAAGCCGTGGTGCTGTGTGCCGACAACGCACAGATGCTGAAAATCGCTTATCGCGGCATGGGTACCCTCGGTGAAGACCACCACGTCGCACCATCCCATCCGGAATACTCGCCGCTGCCCAAGCGCGAGCGGGATGTGGCCGGGGCAAAGAAACTGCTGGCCGAAGCCGGTTACCCGAATGGCATCGACATCGACCTGATCGTCGGCAACACCCAGGGCCGCTACGAACAGGACTGCGCGCAGATCCTGCAACAGAACTGCCTGGAAGCCGGCATCCGCATCAACCTCAAAGTGATCCCGGCCACCCAGTACTGGCCGATCTGGGACAAGGCGGCGTTCAGCCTGACCTATTGGGCCCACCGCCCGCTGGGGGTGATGTCCCTGGAACTGGCTTACCGCAGCGGCGCCGCCTGGAACGAAAGCCACTACAGCAACCCGGCGTTCGACGCCGCGCTGGACAAGGCGATGGGCATCATCGATCCGCAGCAACGCGCCCTGGCCATGCAGGATGTCGAGCGCATCCTGCAGGACGACGCCGTGATGGTGCAGCCGTTCTGGGGTGACAAGTTCACCGCCACCAGCAAGAAGGTCCAGGGTTTCAGGGTTCACCCTTCGGACTTCTACCCAATGGATGAGGTCTGGTTGAGCGCCTGACGCGCAGCCCCATCCGTGCCCGCCCACCGACCGGTGCGGCGGGCCGGCATCCCTTGATTAGCCGGAGCCTGCAAGCATGGCTGAATTTCTGTTACGCAAATTGATGGCGTTGATCGCGACCCTGCTGTCGGTGTCGCTGATCGTGTTCGTCGCCCTCGAACTGAACATCGAGGACGTGGCGATCAACGTCCTCGGCCCCTACTCCGCCGCCGACCAGCGTGCCGCGTGGCTGGTGGAACATGGCTACAACCAGCCGTTCCTGTGGCGCTACCTGGTATGGCTGAAGGACTTCATCAGCGGCGACTGGGGCACTTCGGTGCACTTTCGTGAGCCTGTGATCAACCTGCTGCTGCCCAACCTTGGGCAAACCCTGATCCTCGCCGGGCTGGCGCTGTTGATCATGGTGCCGGTGGCCCTGACCCTGGGCATTCTGGCGGGCATTCGCCAGGGTTCGCTGGTGGACCGCCTGGTGTCGTTCCTGTCGATTGTCACCACGTCGATTCCAGACTTCGCCAGTGCGGTGTTCGTTTCGGCGATCTTCGTCTTCTGGCTCAACTGGCTGCCGGGCGTGAGCAGCATGAGCGAAGGTTTCAACGTCGCCGAACTGGCCCTGCCACTGATGGTGCTGTGCCTGTTCGGCATCGGTTACCTGGCGCGCATCACCCGTGCCTCGATGGTCGAAGTGATGCAGGCGCCGTACATCCGCACCGCTCGCCTCAAGGGTGCGTCGACGTCGCGCATCGTGCTGCGTCATGCCCTGCGCAATGTGCTGATCGCACCGATCACGGTGATCATGCTGTACATCCCGTGGCTGCTGTCGAACGTGATCGTGGTCGAGGTGTTCTTCGCCTACAAGGGCTTCGGCTCGCTGCTGTACACCGCGTCACTGAACCACGACGTGTACCTGATCGAAGCCTGCGCGATGATCAGCGGCGCGGTGGTTGGCGCAACCAAGATTTTTTCCGACCTGGCCTACACCTGGCTCAACCCGCGCATCACCTTGCGCAGTCTTGGCGGAGGTGGCCAATGAGCTTCCTGCACTCGTTCAAACATCCATTGGCCCTGCTCGGCCTGCTGCTGGTGGGCGGCTGGGTACTGGTCGCCGCGTTTGCGCCGTGGCTGGCGCCCCATGATCCGCTGGCAAGCTTCAGCCCGTTGCTCACGCCGATGACCGCTGACCCCAGCGGCCAGAGCTTCCTGCTGGGCACCGACATGATTGGCCGGGACATTCTCTCGCGGCTGATCTGGGGCACCCGCACCGTGCTGTTCTGGTCGATCCTGGCCACCCTGACCGCGTTCGCCGTGGGCATCGCCATGGGCCTGTGCGCCGGTTACTTCAATGGCAAGGTCGACGCCTTCCTGTCCTATGTCGCCGACACCGTGCTGTCCTTCCCGGTGCTGGTGCTGTACATCGTGATCATCATCGCCCTCGGCGCTTCGGCGCTGAACATCCTGATCGCGGTGACCTTCACCAGTGCCCCGGCGATCTTCCGCATCATGCGCGCCCTGACCATCGACATCCGTTCCCGGGACTACGTGCTCAGCGCCATCACCCAGGGTGAAGGCTCGCTGCGCATCATGCTGGTGGAAATCCTGCCCAACTGCGGCGGGCCGCTGATCGTCGATTTCTGCCTGCGCATCGGCTACACCGCAATCATGATCGGCGCCCTCGGCTTCCTCGGCCTCGGCCTGCCACCGCCGACCCCGGACTGGGGCGGCATGATCAACGAAGGCCGCAGCATGGCCATCGCCTTCCCGCACTTGGTGATCTTCCCGTGCATTGCCATCTCCACCCTGATGCTGGGCCTGAGCCTGTTGGCGGACGGCCTGGACGAACACGCCCAGAAAGGCGCAAGGAGCTGAGCATGAGCAACCCACTGAACCTGCAACAAGTGTTGCGCGTGGAGAACCTCTCCATCGAACTGCCCGCCGGTGCCGACCGCAGCCACGCCGTGCACGGCATCAGCCTGGACGTGCGCAAGGGCGAAATCCTCTGCGTGATCGGCGAGTCCGGCTCGGGCAAATCGGTGCTTTCGGCAGCGATCATGGGCGACTACGCCAAAGGCCTGCGCCACAGCGAAGGGGTGATCGATTTCCTTGGCGACGACATTTGCCGCATGCCGGACGATGCCTTGCGTCAGTTGCGCGGCAACCGCATCGCGATGATTTTCCAGGAGCCCATGGCGGCACTGAATCCGGCAATCCGCATCGGCCGGCAAGTCGAGGAAATCTTCGACATTCATGCGCCGCAAATGCCATCCGCCGAGCGCCGCGAACGCATGCTCGCCCTGCTCGACTCGACCCATTTGCCCGACCCGCCACGGATCGCCAACAGCTTCCCGCATCAGCTCTCCGGTGGCCAATGCCAGCGCGTGGTGATCGCCATGGCCCTGGCGATGAACCCGGACCTGCTGATCGCCGATGAACCGACCACGGCGCTGGACGTCACCACCCAGGCGCAGGTGCTGAAACTTGTGCGTGAACTGCGCGGGCGCGGCCAGCACGGGATTCTGTTCATCACCCATGACTTCGGTGTGGTCGCGGAAATCGCTGACCGTATTGCAGTGATGGAAGGTGGCCGCCTGGTGGAAATCGGAGAGCGCGACCAGGTGCTCAACGCCCCGGCGCACCCGTACACCCGCAAGCTGATCACGGCGGTGCCGGCGCTGCACCCGGAGTTGCATGTGCCCAGCGCCGACGGCGAACTGGCGTTGCGTATCGAGCATTTGAACAAGACCTACAACGTCGGCGGCCGCTCGGTGGCAGCACTGCGGGATGTCTCGCTGCAACTGCCACGGGGCAAGACCCTGGCCATCGTCGGTGAATCCGGTTCGGGCAAAAGCACGCTGGTGAAAGCGGCGATTCGTCTGGTGGACAGCGATAGCGGTCATGTCTGGGTTGGCGATACCGACTTCCTGGCCCTGCGCGGTGCGGCACTGGCGGCTAACCGGCGGCGTATCCAGATGATTTTCCAGGACCCTTACGGCTCGCTAAACCCCCGGCATAGGGTCGGCGACATCATCGCTCGCGCCGCGCAATTGCGCGGGTTGTCGGCCAAGGATGCCTGGGCCGAAGCCGGTGATTTGCTTGAGCAGGTCGGGCTCAAGCGCGACGCCCTCAAACGCAAGCCCCGGCAATTTTCCGGTGGCCAGCGCCAGCGCATCGGCATCGCCCGGGCACTGGCGATGCGCCCGGAAGTACTGATCGCCGACGAAAGCGTTTCGGCCCTCGATGTCTCGGTGCAAAAGCAGGTGCTGGAGTTGCTGGCCGAACTGCAACAGCGGCTGAACCTGAGCATTTTGTTCATCACCCACGACCTGCGGGTGGCAGCGCAGATCAGCGACTACATCGCGGTGATGCGCCAGGGCGAAGTCGTCGAATACGGCACCGCCGAACAGGTGCTGCTCAGGCCACAGAACAACTACACCCAGACACTGCTGGCGGCGGCGCCGGGCGCTTCGGCGATAGCGGGCATGCCTGTTGAAAGCTCTGCGTTGAGGTTGATCCGCCCCTAGGCCATCGGCCCGCAAAACCCTTTGCCCCACGCTGCAGCATTCGCTGCGGCCGGGGTTGCTGTTGCCAACATAAAATCAAAAACGGGAGTAAGACTTTGCGCACACCTACCTTTCGCGCTATCCATTGCATGGCCCTGATACCGGTGCTTGGCGCCCTGGCAGAACCGGCCATGGCGGTCCAGGTCACCGACAACCTCGACCTCGGCGGCGCCGTCCGTGCCCGCTGGGACTACGACCCGGACCGGGACATCCAGAAGTTCGGCCTCGACACCGTGTTCCTCAGCGCCAAGTACAACTCCGACAGCTGGATCGGTGAGGCCCAGTACCGTTTCTACGGCCGCTCCTATCCATACCAGTACACCAAGAACTACGGCGACATCCAGTTCGCCAAGTACGCGTGGGCCGGCTACAAGTTCAACCCCGACCAGCAGGTGCAAGTGGGCCTCAACAGCGTGCCGTTTGGATTGCAGCCGTACTTCGGCAGCACCTTCTACGAAACCCTGGGCAACGTCATCGGCCTGGAAGATGTGCAGCAGGTCGGCGCCAAGTACATCCAGCAAAGCGGTGACTGGAACGTCCAGGCCGGTTACTACCTGCGTCCGGCCTGGCAAGGCAAAGGCACCAGCAACGGCGTCACCTACTCCAGCGTGGTGTCGGAGGCCGACAGTTATGTGGCCGACGGCAGCGACAACCAGGAACGCAACACCGTGGTACTGCGCGTGGCCAAGGCACTGGACCTGGGGCCGTGGAAATCCGAGGTCGGCCTCTCCGGCCTGACCTCCAGCATTCAGAACCGGGACACAGACAATGACGGCCGGCGCAATGCCGTGGCCGTGCACTACCTGGGCAAGAACGGTCCGTGGGGGGTGCAACTGCAAGCGGCGCGGCAGCAGATGTCGCCACGCAACCCTGGCACCGATGAACTGGTGACCCTCGGCGGTTACGACGGCACCTACAACGTCGCCAGCCGCGGCAACCTGTACGTCGCGGACGTGAGTTATGACGTGGCCGGCAAATACCTGTTCGACCAGATCAGCGGGGTCAAGCTCTACGCCAACTACAGCGCCTTCGACAAATCCGCCGATGACTTCAAGACCTCCGAGCGGGCGATCCTCGGTACCTCGTTTTCGTTCAGCAAGCTGTGGATCGCCACCGAATGGATATTCGGCAAGAACGATCCGTACATTGGTGGCAGCAGCTATACCCAGAGCCTTGGGGCTGGCGGGACGGATCAATGGGAGAACCAGTTGTACATGAACATCGGGTACTACTTCTGATCTGAATTAAATGGCGTCCTTGAGGACGCCTTCGCGATCAGGCTCGCTCCTACATTAGACCGAGTTGTTACTGCGAACGCGGTCAATTGTAGGAACGAGCCTGCTCGCGATAGGGCCAGCCCAAACAACACTTGCATCAGCTCAACACTAATAGTCAGATAGGGCCTTCAGACATTTCGTACATTCAACCTGCCCCCACGCAACACCGGCGGCCGGTGCGGAGCCCTTCCTTCATGCGTCAACTGCCCTCGCTCAACATGCTGCGTGTCTTTGAAGAAGTCGCGCGGCATCGCAGTTTCAGCCAGGCGGCCCTGGGATTGAACGTCACCCAGGGCGCTGTCAGCCGGCAGATCAAACAACTGGAAGACTACCTCGGCGTCGCACTGTTCATCCGCACGCCCCAGGGCCTGACCCTGACCGAATCCGGTACTGCCCTCTCCCCGCACCTGAGCGACGCCTTCGACCACATCGAACGAGCGCTGCAGGCCGTGCGCGTACCCAATCTGCGGCAACGCCTGCGCATCGTCGCGCCGCCCACCTGGGCGACCCGCTGGCTATCGGCGCACCTGCGCGCGTTCGTGCAGCGCTACCCCGACATCAGCCTGAGCGTGACCAACCAGATGGGCCACGACAGCCTCGCGGAGATCGACTGCCACATCCGCTTCGGCCTCGAAGCCGCCAGCCATTGCAGCAGCCGCCTGCTGGTGATGGAACGGCACATCGCCGTGGCCAGCCCGGAGCTGTTCAACGACGGCGAGTCGCCGGATCTGCGGCAATTTCCGTTGCTGCACATCCTGCACGATGGCAAACGCTTGAAGGTCTGGGAGAACTGGCTGGCGGCCATGGGCCGGGACGATGTCGATGCCGGGCAAGGGCTGGAATTCAGCACCCTGGACCAGGTAATCCATACCGCACTGGCGGGCGGCGGGCTGGCGGTGATCGACCGGCAGATGATCGAAAAGGAACTGGCCAATGGCAGCCTGCTGCCGATCACCCCGGTGGAAGTGATCGGGCCGTATGGCTACTGGCTGGATGTGGCGAACGACAAGCAGGGCTTGTCGAAGGTGCGGTTGTTTACCGAGTGGTTGGGGTTGGTCAGCAACCCCTGATACACCAAGCCCCCCGTGTAGGAGCGAGCCTGCTCGCGATAGCGGCGGATCAGCTGCTTTGATGGCGACTGACACTCCGTCATCGCGAGCAGGCTCGCTCCTACAGGGAATTTCGCAGGTCTTAGATGGGTGTCGCGACCTTCACGCCCACAGGCCCACCGCCCTCCACCGGACTCTGCGCCTTGCACGCCTGGCTCAAGGTCAGCGACTTGGTCTCCGGCGCCCAGGCCCACGACAACAGCGCGCCAATCGCCAGGATTGCCGCGAGAATGCCCATGGTCGGGCTCAGGCCAATCCCCGCCACGCTCACCGGCAACAGGAAGGTGCTGATCGCCGAACCCAGGCGACTCACCGCCGTGGCCAGGCCGATACCGCTGGCGCGCACTTCGGTCGGGAAGCTCTCGGCCGGGAACACGCCCACCAGGTTACTCACCGCCGACAGCACCAGGGTGAACAGGCCGAACACCAGCACCATCAGCCACGCCGCGCTACCCGGCAACACCGCCAGCAGGAACAACGCCGCCGCCAGAATGATGAACGAGTTGATCAGGAATCCGCGCCGAGTGAACTTGATGGTGCACCAGATGCCGATCAACGCGCCGAGGATCAGCAGCATGTTCAGCATCAGTTCGGTGCCGAAGCCTTCGGCCAGGCCCATCTTCTGCAGGATCGACGGCAGGAAGGTGTAGATGGCGAAGTACGGCATCACGATGCACACGAAGAACAGGCAGTTGAACGCCGTGCGCTTGCGATATTCACGGCTGAACAGCACCGCATAACCGGAACGGGTTTCGGTGGACGGGGTTTCGTCGAGTTCGACGTGCTCGCCCAGGTGTTTCTTGACGATGGCCCGGGCCTCGGCAATGCGGCCCTGATTGACCAGCCAGCGCGGCGATTCCGGGGTGCCGATTCGAGCAATCAGAATCAACGCCGCCGGGATCGCCGACGAGGCCAGCATCCAGCGCCAGGCATCGTCGCCGAGGCTGAGCATCGCAGTGCCGACGAAAGTCGCGGCGACATAGCCGAAGGTCCAGATCACGCTGAACGAACCGAGCAACACACCACGATTTTTTCTCGGCGCGAACTCGGCAAGCATGGCGTGGCCGACACTGAAGTCACCGCCCAGACCAATGCCGATCAACACCCGGCACAGGAACAGCGCCATGGCCGACTCAACGTAGAACTGCATCACCGAGGCGATAGTGATCAGCACGAAGCTGACCAGGAAGATTTTCTGCCGGCCGACCTTGTCGGAGATCCAGCCGAAGAACAGGCTGCCGAGAAACAGGCCGATCAGTGCCGAAGCGCCGATCAGGCCCTGCCAGAATGCATCCAGTTGCATCTGTGGGCTCAGCAGGGTGAAAGCGATACCGATCAGGCCGAGGATGTAGCCGTCGGTGAAGTGCGCGCCGAAGGTCAGGCCGGCGATCTTGATGTGAAAGCGGCCAATGGGCAGGTCGTCGATTTTTACCGGTTTTACGGACATGTTCGTCTCCAGTTGTTGTTATTTAAGGAGAAACCGATGCTTTCTGTAGGAGCGAGCCTGCTCGCGATGGCGGCGCGTCAGACAACAATGATGTTGAATGTGAAACCGTTATCGCGAGCAGGCTCACTCCTACAGTTGATGGTCGGGAACCTTAGAGGCCCCCCATCAACAGGTATTTGATCTCCAGGTAGTCATCCAGGCCGTACTTCGAACCTTCGCGGCCCAGGCCCGATTCCTTGATGCCGCCGAACGGTGCCACTTCCGTGGAAATGATCCCTTCGTTGATCCCGACCATGCCGGCTTCCAGGCCTTCGGCCATGCGCCAGACGCGGCCGATGTCGCGGCTGTAGAAGTAGGCCGACAGACCGAACGGCGTGTCGTTGGCCTTTTGCAGCACTTCCGCCTCGTCCTTGAACCGGAAGCAGGCAGCCACCGGGCCAAAGGTTTCATCCTGGGCTATCAGCATGTCGCTGCTGGCTTCGGCAAGAATCGTCGGCTCGTAGAAGGTGCCGCCCAGTGCATGACGGCGGCCGCCGCACAGGACTTTGGCGCCCTTCTCCACCGCATCGTTCACGTGCTGCTCGACCTTGGTCAAAGCGGCGGCGTTGATCAGCGGACCTTGCTCGGTTTCCCCATCCAGGGCACTGCCGACACGCATGGCGGCAACCGCTTCGGCAAGTTTGCCGGTGAAGGCTTCGTACACACCGTCCTGAATGAAGAAGCGGTTTACACAAACGCAGGTTTGCCCGGTGTTGCGGAACTTCGAGGCCATGGCGCCTTTGACCGCCGCATCCAGATCGGCGTCGTCGAACACGATGAACGGCGCGTTGCCGCCCAGTTCCAGCGAGACCTTTTTCAAGGTGTCGGCCGCCTGGCGCATCAGCAGTTTGCCGGTGCGGGTCGAGCCGGTGAACGACAGTTTGCGCACAACGGTGGACGCTTGCAGCGCGCCGCCAATCGCCACGGCATCACCGGAGACGACGTTGAACACACCCGCCGGAATCCCGGCCTGCTCGGCCAGCACCGCCAAGGCGAAGGCCGACAGCGGGGTTTCTTCCGAGGGCTTGAGGATCATCGTGCAACCGGCCGCCAGCGCCGGGCCGACCTTGCGCGTGACCATGGCCAGCGGGAAGTTCCAAGGAGTGATCGCCGCGACCACACCAATGGCTTCCTTGACCACGATGATCCGCGCATCGGCCTTGTGGCTCGGGATCACGTCGCCGTAGGCGCGCTTGGCCTCTTCGGCGAACCACTCCAGGAAGCTCGCGGCATAGACCACTTCGCCCATGGCTTCGGCCAGCGGCTTGCCCTGTTCGCGGCTGAGCAGCGTGGCCAGATCCTTCTGGTGGCTCAGCATCAAGTCGCTCCAGCGCTTGAGGCGCTGGCTGCGTTCCTTGGCGGTCAGCTTGCGCCACGCCGGCAATGCACGGTTGGCCGCTTCGATGGCCAGATTGGTCTCTTCAGCGCCGGCCTTCTGCACCTCGGCGATCAGTTCGCCATTGGCCGGGTTCAGCACCGAGTACGTGGCACCATCGCTGGACCATTGGCCATCGATGAAATTGCCGTGACGGATCAACGCGCTCATGCCACGGCCTCGGTCAGGTTGAAGCGATCCAGACCCGGACGGGCGGTACGCAGGATGCGTTTGCCGGCGGTGTAATCGTTGATCACGTCGCACGGGGTGTAGTTGCGTTCCAGCTCATGCAGTTCTTCGGCGTCGAGTCTGGTCTCCAGGGCCGCCAGGGCACTGTCGAACTGCTCGGTGGTGTCGGCGCCGACCAGCATGCAATCCACGCCCGGATGGTTGGCCACCCACGCCTGGGCAATCTGCGCGTTGGACACGCCACGGGCACGGGCCACACGCTGTACCGAATGGGCGATTTCGAACGAGGCTTCGTCGCTGTACATCTGCTGGGTGAAGAAGTCGGTCTGGTTGCGGGTCGACTGCGCGTCACCGGTCAGCAGGCCGCGAGCCAGTGGGCTGAACACCGAGACACCGAGGCCCTGGTCGCGGCAGAACGGGATCATCTCGCGCTCTTCTTCGCGGTAGGCACAGTTCAGTTGCAGCTGCATGTTGATCGGTTTGACCCAGCCATTGCGCTCGCAGGCCATGAGGATTTTTGCCAGTTGCCCGGTGAGCATGGTCGACACGCCGATATAACGGGCCTTGCCGGAACGCACGATGTCGTTCATCGCGCTCATGGTCTCTTCAACCGGGGTATTGACGTCGAAGTAGTGCAGCATGAAGACGTCGACGTAATCCATGTCCAGGCGCTTCAGCGAAGCGTCGATGCTGTCCATGATGTGCTTGCGCGAGTGACCGCTGGCGTTGATGCCGCTGCGGGTGCCATAGCCGACCTTGGTGGTGATCACCAGGTCTTCACGACGGGCCAGGCGCTTGACGATGCGCCCCACCACTTCTTCACCTGTACCTGCGGAATAGAAGTCCGCCAGGTCGATGAAGTTCACGCCGTTGTCCAGCGCATGCTTGACGATCGGCTCGCTTTTCTTCTCATCGAAGATCCACGGCTTCCAGTCCGGGGTGCCCATGTTCATGGTGCCCAGGCACAGGCGGGAGACTTCGAGGCCGGAGTTGCCCAAACGAATGTATTGCATGGCGCGAACCTCAGGCTTTAGGGGTGTAGAAAGGGTTGCTGATGTGATTGACCACATCGGCCAGTTGCGCGGTTTCCGGCTTGCCGGTCAGGGCGGCGCGGATCGCGGTGCGGCAGGCGTTGTAGTTGTTCAGGTACACCGCATCGAGGTCGTCGCAGGCCGGGTTGACCCAGTTCGCCGTCACGATGGCCCACTCGTCTTCGGCTTCCGGCGGCAGGGTGCCGTCGAGCAGCGCTTCGAGGACCGCCTTGGCGATACCTGCCTGGGACGCGCCCCAGGTGGCGTTGCCGTGCAGGTCGCTGCTGATCGCGGCTTTGTTGACGTACAGGGTCATCGGCTTGACCGGGATGTTCGGCTGGGCGATCACCATGAACGGGCAGTGACCCTGGCTTGGCGAGGCCAGGCTGTTGGCGAATGCCTGCCCTGCCGGGCCGTTGCGCGGGCCGATCAGGATGTTGATGTGCGCGGCGTTCACGCCTGGGCCTTCGAAACCTTCACCGATGTACAGGTCGAGTTCTTTCATGGTCATTACTCTTGTCAGGACGCAGAGGGATGTTTTGGACGGTCAGAAGCGCACGCAGGCAGAGAGCCTGGCGTGGCAAAAGTCTGGGTTCGAAGAGCGCAGCGGGAAGCTTGCGAAGACGCGGTAGTGATGATCACTCATGGTTGCAAACGCTCTTTTTTGTTGTTGATGAGCTGGTTTGCGATTTTTTAACACCGGGGGTTGGCGGGGCTGTAACCATTAAAAGTCATGGGGCCATGACTTCAAGTCATACCCATCGGATGCGCAAAAAAACTGTGGGAGCGGGCTTGCTCGCGAAGGCGTCGTATCAGTCGCTATCAATGTTGACTGATACACCGCTTTCGCGAGCAAGCCCGCTCCCACAGGGGGATTTCGGTTGTCTGGAATTACTGCGACATTTCGCTTTTCTTCATCGCATCCTTGGACATTGCGTCTTTTTTCATCGCGTCCTTGGACATTGCATCCTTGGACATGGCGTCCTTGGACATCGAATCGGTCTTCTTCATCGCGTCTTTCTTCATCGCATCCTTGGACATAGCGTCCTTGGACATCGAATCCTTGCTCATGCTGTCATTACTCATCGTGTCGGCAGCGAACACAGAGGCAGCACCAACGGCCAGGCACATGGACAGAACAACGGTGGTCAACTTTTTCATGATGAATCTCCTTGAAGCACGGGTTTGCGGACGGTGAATGTTTCGCACGTTCATCAGCTGCCACCGAACCAGTTGTAGCCCTGGTCTTCCCAGTAACCACCCGGATAGGTGTTGGTGACGAACATCGCCTGAATGTGTTTGGGGTTCTTGTAGCCCAGCTTGGTGGGCATGCGCAGCTTCATCGGGAAGCCGTATTGGCGCGGCAGCACCGCGCCGTCATAGGTCAGCGTCAGCAGGGTCTGCGCATGCAGCGCGGTGGCCATGTCGATGCTGGTGTAATAGTCGTCGGCGCATTTGAAACCGACGTATTTGGCATCGGTATCGGCGCCGATGCGTTTGAGGAAATCGCTGAAACGCACGCCGCCCCAACGCCCAATCGCACTCCAGCCTTCGACGCAAATGTGTCGGGTGATCTGCTCGGTCTGGGCCATGGCCCGCAGCTCTTCAAGACGCCAGCTGCGCTTGTCGGCGACCAGCCCGGTGACTTCCAGGCGATAGCCCTCTTCCTCCACCGTCGGTGCCTCGTCGATGCCGTAAAAGGCATTGAAGGGAAACGGCCGTGTGATCATCGACTCGGGATAGGTCGGCGCCATCGCGTTGGGGTTGAACAGCCAGCCCTGCACCCGATCGTTGAAGCGCGACATGGACGACAGCGCGGTCTCGACGCTTTGGTTGTCGGTGATGTTGCAACCGGACAACATCGCCACGCCGCCAAGGGTCAGGCCACGCAGCAGGAACGAGCGGCGCGAGCGGTCTTCGATCTGCGGGGCGAGGATCTTGCGGGCGTCGGTCAGGATCGACGCCTCGTCCAGCCCGGGTACCTGAATGCGCTTTTTCATACCTGCTCCTTGCGGCCGACGATCATGGCCAACAGCGTTTTTGGAACCAGTGCGACCATCAACAGATGCACCGCCACAAAGGCCACCAACAGCGCCATGGCGAAGAAATGCACACGGCGCGCGCCCTCGTAACCGAACATCAGCTCACGCAACAGTGGAAACTGCACCGACTTCCACAACACCAGCCCGGAGAGCACCAGCAGCGTGATATCGACCATCACGAACAGGTACGCCACCCGTTGCACCTGGTTGTAATGACTGAGGTCGGCGTGCCCAAGTTTTCCGCGCACGGCGGCCCACAGGTCATGCAGCACGCCTTTGGGCGAAACCGGGAAAAAACGCCGCTTCAGGCGCCCGCTGAACAGGTTGAAGGCCAGGTAAATCAGACCGTTGATCGCCAGGAACCACATTGCCGCGAAATGCCATTGCAGCGCGCCGCCAAGCCAGCCGCCGAGGGTGATCGACTTGGGAAAGCTGAATTCGTAGATCGGCGAGGCGTTGTAGATGCGCCAGCCGCTGGTGACCATCACCACCACCGCCAAGGCGTTGAGCCAATGGGTCAGGCGTAGCCAGCGTGGATGACTGGACTTGGGTGAAGCAGTGCTCTGCGACATGTCCGGCTCCCGGTTGTTGTTGTTCGTTGGAGCCGATTATGGGAGCCGGAAGATCGCCAAATCCTCACGTAAAGTTAAATTAAACGTGATAACTGCTCATTCACTGCCGACCAAAACCCTGTAGGAGTGAGCCTGCTCGCGATAGCTGTCTGTCATTCAACATTGATGTCGACTGATGGACCGTCATCGCGAGCAGGCTCACTCCTACAGGGTTCCGTGGTGCTCCGCCGGTTGCGCAATTATGGTTAAATGCCGCCCCCCACAAATGACCGACCCGACCCGATGAACCCTGAAGCCCTCGCCACCCTCAACCAGCACCTGCTGACCGCCCTGGCAACCGCCCCCGCCGAAACCCGTCGCCTGTTCCACGGCCGTGGCCGCTGCTGGCCTGGGCTGGAGCAAGTGACCGTGGACTGGCTGCAGGGCGTGGTGCTGGTGGCGCTGTTCAAGGAGCCGGAAGCGGCGCAGCTGGAAGACCTGAAGCAGTTGCTGATGGCGATCACCGAGTCAGCGCAATGGGCCCAGTCCGGCGCCCATACCCTGTTGCTGCAACACCGCTACCTGCTGCAAAGCACCACCGAATGGCTGCTGGGGGACGTCATCGAGGAAATGACCATCACCGAAGGCGGGTTGAAGTACCGGGTGGACCTTGGCCGCAAGCAGAACACCGGGCTGTTCCTCGACATGCGCTACGGCCGCGACTGGGTCCGCGCCAATGCCGAGGGCAAACGGGTGCTGAACCTGTTCGCCTACACCTGCGGCTTCTCGGTGGCCGCCATCGAAGGCGGCGCGAGCCAGGTGGTCAACCTCGACATGTCGAGCCCGGCCTTGAACCGTGGCCGCGACAACCACCGGCTCAACGGCCACGACATGAGCAAGGTCAGTTTCCTCGGCCACGACCTGTTCAAATCCTGGGGCAAAGTGATCGGCAAAGGCCCGTACGACCTGGTGATCATCGACCCGCCGTCGTTCCAGAAAGGCAGCTTCCTGCTGACCAAGGACTACCAGCGCGTACTGCGCCGGTTACCGGAATTGCTCAGCCCCCAAGGTACCGTGCTGGCGTGCATGAACGACCCGGCGTTCGGCGCCGACTTCCTGATCGAAGGCGTGACCCGCGAGGCGCCAAGCCTGCGGTTCGAACAGCGGCTGGAGAACCCGCCGGAGTTTCCGGATGCGGATGTGGAATGTGGGTTGAAGGCGTTGGTTTTTCGGCAGTAACACCGACCCTTTGGGCGTTCAGCGCGGCCGCAACACCAACGCAAACAACTCGCCATGCCCGTTCACGTTGAGCTTGTGATAGAGGTTGCGCCGGTGCACTTTCACCGTCTCCGGGGAGATGCCCATTTGCTGGGCGATGGCCTTGCTGGAGAAGCCCTGGAGAATCAGGCGCGCGGTTTCGATTTCCCGCAGGGTCAGGCGTGCGTCGAAGCGATCGAGCAAGGTCGCCAGGTCGCCCGCCGGTGGTTCGGCGACCGGCCCTTCCAACGGCAGCAAATCCAGGTGTCGGCGCATCGCCGCCAGCACCCAGTCACGCACGCACAGCAGGCGGCCCTGCTCCTCGAGGCTGAAGCGTGTCGCACGCCCCAGGGACAGGCCGAGCACGGCGCCATCGACGTTGACCATGAACTGCAACTCGTCCCCACCGACCACGGTACTGAAGTAACTCAGGTAGTACTCACTGTGCTGGAACTGGTCGGGGGCCACCGATTCGAGGCTGTGCAAGCCGTCGGCGATGCCCGCGCAGGCGGCCTGGTAGAACGGGTCGAGCAGGTACATGCCGGCGCGGTAGTCTGCCAGTTCTTCCTGCTCGTCGATGCGGCCCGTAGCGTCGAAATCAATCAGCAGACGCGGTACATGGCCCGGGCGCATCAGCGCCACCAGCGCGTTATCCAACGGCACCAGCAAGCGCAGGGTATCGACCAGCGCACGCCAGAAACTGTCCCGCCCCACCGCCGTGAAGACCCGCGCCAGCCCCTGGTGCACCGGCAACTCTTTCAACAACGCGTCCACGCACTACCCCTTTTGAGTAACCCATGATGGGAATGGGTGAAGGCCACCCCGGTCGATACGCTGCAAACTCCTGATTACCACCGGCCGCAACAGGCCAGGAGTGCCGCATCATGAGTCGTCACCGCTTGTATTTCAATCTGGGGTTTGGCGCTTGCCTGGCGGTTTCGCTGTCGGCTTTTGCGATCGAAGCCCCGACGGTGCACGTGTACAACTGGTACGACTACATCGGCCCGACCACCTTGCAGGACTTCAAGCGTGACACCGGGATTGCGCCGGTCTACGACACCTTCGACAGCGCCGAAGTGCTGGAAGGCAAGTTGCTCACCAGCCGCAGCGGCTACGACGTGGTGGTGGCCAGCAACTTCAGTTTGCCCACGCTGATCAAGGCCGGCGCCCTCGCCCCCCTGCCCCGTGCGCAGATGCCGGACTTCAAAAACATGGACACCGAACTGCTGGCGAAACTGGCCAACAACGATCCGGGCAACCAGTACGCCGTGCCCTACCTGTGGGGCACCAACGGCATCGGCTACAACATCGACAAAGTCCGCGCAGCGCTGGGTGACAAGGCGCCGGTGGATTCCTGGGACCTGGTGTTCAAGGAAGAGAACCTGGCCAAACTCGGCCAATGCGGCGTGGCCATGCTCGACTCGCCGTCGGAGATGCTGCCGGTCGCCCTGCATTACCTCGGCCTGCCACCCAACAGCACCAACCCCGAGGACTACAAGAAGGCCGAAGCGCTGTTGCTCAAACTGCGCCCGCATATCGCCTACTTCAACTCGTCGAAGTTCATCAGCGACCTGTCCAACGGCAACATCTGCGTGGCGGTGGGCTGGTCCGGCGCGATGCTCGAAGCCAGGAACACCGCCGAGCAGGCCGGCAACGGCGTGAAGATCGCCTACAGCTTGCCCAAGGAAGGCGCGCCGGTGTGGTTCGACACCCTGGTGCTGCTCAAGGATGCGCCGCACCCGGAACAAGGCATGGCCTTCATCGACTACCTGATGCGCGCCGAAGTCATCGCCCCGGTCAGTGACCACCTCAACTACCCCAACGGCAACCGCAGCGCGACCACGCTGGTGGCCAAAGCGACCCGCAGCAACCCGGCTGTCTATCCACCCGCCGAAGCCATGGCCACCTTGTTCACCCTGCAGCCCTTGCCGCCGGCTACCGAGCGCGTGCGTACGCGGATCTGGAGCAAGGTCAAAAACGGCCAGTGACGAGGACACCACAAAACCCTGTGGGAGCGAGCTCGCGATGGGGCCGCTGCATTCAACATCGATGGCGACTGATCCACCGCTATCGCGAGCAAGCTCGCTCCCACAGGGTCCGTGGTGCCCAACAAACACCCTTTTTTCTGCCACGATTTGAAGATGAGAAAACCATGAAACCACGTGCCCGCGACCTGAACATCCCGATTGGCCAACTGCAACCCGGCCCGCTCAATGCCATCACCGACGTTCCCGGCGTACGGGTCGGCCACAGCGATGTACGAGGACGCACCGCCAACGGCCGCGACATCCTCACCGGCGTCACTGTCATCGAACCCCGTGCCGGTTCCACCGGTCAGCAACCGTGCTTTGCCGGTGTGCATGTGCTCAACGGCAACGGCGATGCCACGGGGCTGGAGTGGATTCGCGAGGCCGGCTTGCTGACCAGCCCCATTGCCTTCACCAACACCCACAGCCTGGGCGTGGTGCGCGACGCCCTGATCGTGCTCGACCGCGAGCAACAGCCGGATGACGGGCGCCTGTACTGGAACATGCCGGTGGTGCTGGAAACCTTCGACGGCCTGCTCAACGACATCAACGGCTTTCACGTCAAGCCTGAACACGTGGCTCAGGCCGTGCATTCGGCGGCGGGCGGCCCAGTGGCCGAAGGCAATGTCGGCGGTGGCAGCGGCATGATCTGCCACGAATTCAAGGGCGGCATCGGCACCGCGTCGCGCCGCTTGAACAGCGCTCAGGGTGGCTGGACGGTGGGGGCGATCGTCCAGGCCAACCACGGCATTCGCAATGAACTGCGCGTCGATGGCTACCCGGTCGGGCGCTACATGGAACAGG
This sequence comes from Pseudomonas grandcourensis, assembly GCF_039909015.1. Classification (NCBI taxonomy): domain Bacteria; kingdom Pseudomonadati; phylum Pseudomonadota; class Gammaproteobacteria; order Pseudomonadales; family Pseudomonadaceae; genus Pseudomonas; species Pseudomonas grandcourensis. The sequence goes on along the minus strand of NZ_CP150919.1, from coordinate 2,489,880 downwards.
TCGATTCGCCGTTCCTCAAGGCCTCGCTACCCCATCCGGGCATGGGTTCGATCGTGGTCTGCCTGGCCACCGATGCGCCGTTGCTGCCACACCAGTGCACCCGCCTGGCGCAGCGCGCCAGTCTCGGCCTGGCCCGCACCGGCGGCGGCAATGAAGACCACAGCGGCGACATCTTCATCGCCTTCGCCACCGGTAACGATCATGTGCCTCCGGCTGCCTACGAGAGCAAGAAAGCGCCGACCACTCACAACCTGAGCATGGTCAACAACGACCACATCAGCGAGCTGTTCCTGGCCGCCACGGAAGCCGTGGAAGAAGCCATCATCAATGCCCTGCTCGCCGCCGATACGGCCGAGGGCAACGGGCATGGGGTGCAGGGGCTGGATGCCGAGACCTTGCTCAAGGCGTTGCGCCGCGCCGGCTGGCCGGGGGATACGACTAGTGGTACTTGAGTAAAACACTAGGTCTTTTTAGGATGAACTTACGCAGCCGCTTGCTTGTGCAGGCCGCTGCGTAGGTGGTGAGTGAACTGAACCACTACCAAGCTCACCGCCTGCTTCATGCGCATCTTGAGCCTCACGGCTCCACTTCCTCCCCATCAAGAGCTTTGAGGCTCTTTTTTTACCTCTGAAAAACAACACTATTCATTGTGGTGGCTGGGAGAGTGCGGTCAGACCAAGCGCAATCGAGGTCCGCTGGCGGGTACGGCATCTTTTCCGAGCCGCCCCCGCACAAACTCCTGAGCCTTGCGCGTCAACTGGTCCAGATGCCGGTCGCGCTGTTTTTCCGCGTCGGTCATGGCCCGCTTGCCATGCTTTTGCAGCAGGTAGGTATGAATCTGCCGCACTTCCAGCGAGCTGTAGATCGACGCCACATCCAGCAGCGCCATCAAGCCATCGGTGGCGTGGTCGCGGGTGTTCATCAATACCTGGGTCGCACGCACGCCCACCACTTGAAAACCCATCGCCTCGAAATACGGCACCTTGGCCACCGCGCAGGTCAGTTCGGCATGGGGATAGCGGCCGACCATTTCCCGCAGCATCCGCCGGGCCACGCCCTGGCGCCGAAACTCGGCCTGCACTGCCATATAGGCCACGCCACAGGCGTCGGGGTCGTCCTGCACCGGCAGGTACAGCACAAAGCCAGTCACCTTTTGCGGGTCGTCTTCGTCGGTGGAGACAATCAACTCCACGGCAATGCCCTTTTCACCGTTCAACGCCTCCAGATACAGGTGCACCTCATAGCCGATCGCGTATTGATAGAGGTTGTACAGCAGGTTGCTGGGCGGGATCGCGACCATGCTGATGTCGGTCAGGTTGTCGACCACCATCTGCAGGATCTGGCTATTGATGTGCTCGGGGCACGGGGTCTTGAAGTGGCTGATCAGGGGCATTGCGGTGACAGGCTCCGGGAGGCAAGGGCCGCCTATCATAGCGCGCCTGGCAATTATCAGAGCGGTCCGTGGTGTGAGTGGGGGGGAATGGATGGGTGAAGGCCCCCAACTCTGAGGATTCCCACCCACTGTGCCACTACGACTAAAGTCCGATCAGCCAGCTTATTGATATCAAACAAATTTTTTTACCCCCCTCGATTGGCGCACCTCTTGCACCGAGCGAATGACGAACGTCAGCCACACCGGCGCGCCCCGAGGGGAACAACATGAAAAAAATGCCAGACCTCAAATCGCACGGTTTTTTCAGCAAACCGGGCATCGCCGCTGTGATGCTGATTAACGTCAGCTTCGGTACCGTCAATGCAGTACCGCTTGACGATGTCAGCCCGCCGCCGCCAACAGATCCTTCGGCGTATACCAACCCGCCGACCGACTTCAAGGCCGCGCTGGATGCCGTAAAGGCCATGCCGCCCGCCAACCAGGGCTCCATCGCCTTGCCCAATGGCGTGTTTGGCACCCGCACCACGCCGACGACCGACAACGTGCTGCCGCCAAACCTGCAGACATCCTTCAAAATCCCTACCAATGGCAAGCCCAGCCCATTGTTCGGGGCCCAGCCGTACACTCAGCAACTGTTGCTGTTTGAAGAATTCGGCACGGAGAAACTCGACCCGACACTGCCGCCGCCCACCCTGACCTTCCCGGTTCCGATCGTCGGCCCGGCGCCCACGCAGGACCCGAACAACATCGCCCGCAGCGGTCCTTCGGCCGCGGCGCTGGAAGCCTTCATGCGCCAGCCGGGGCTGTACCCGTTTCCGTCGCAGTATTCCAACGTGCTGGACCGCAACCCGTGGAAAGCGCAGATCGAAGCCTTCCTCAACCGCCATCCGGTCGGCTCACCGGCCGAAGGTCGTCCGCCAGGAAAAGGCTGGTCGCACCAGCGCTGGAATGAGTTCTACCCGCAGGTCGCCTTCAAGACCACTCAAGCGGGCGCCAAGCTCAACGGCGGCATGCGCGACCGCCGGCAAATGCACAACTACGCCGTCGGTGAGTTCGGGCCTGGCGGGCTCTACAACCAGACCTCGGACGCCCCGGTCATTGCGGGCACCACCAAAGGCATCGACACCCGCTTCCATCCCAACTTTCCGATCCAGAACCACAAGGCGCTGTGGACTTTCGACGGCACCTTTCCGCCAAAACTGCTGATGGTGCGCTACGGCCAGCCGGTGCTGATGCGGCACTACAACGCCCTGCCGATCGATCCGTCGGCCAACATGGGGTTCGGCCTGCATACCCTCAGCACCCACGAACACAACGGCCACTCCCCGGCCGAAAGCGACGGCTTTTCCAATGCGTTTTTCTTTCCGGGGCAGTACTACGACTATCGCTGGCCGATCCAGTTGGCCGGTTACGACACCATCAACACCACCGCTCAGGATCCGCGCGCGGCGTTCCCCTGCGCCCCGGGCGAAACCCTGTTCGTCAACGATGCCACGCCGGGCCTCAAGACCTGCAACAACGGCAGCATCAAGATTCGCGGCGACTGGCGCGAAACCATGAGCACCCACTGGTTCCACGACCACATGCTCGACTTCACTGCGCAGAACGTCTACAAGGGCAACGCGGTGATGATGAACTACTACAGCGCCCTGGATCGTGGCAACGAAGCGCTGCAAGACGGCGTCAACCTGCGACTGCCCAGCGGTTCGGCATTGCCCTGGGGCAACCGCGACTACGACGTCAACCTGATGCTGGCCGACAAGGCCTGGGACGCCAATGGCCAACTGTGGTTCAACCCGTTCAACACCGATGGCTTTCTCGGCGATCAGCTGCTGGTCAACTGGCAGTACCAGCCGCGCCTGAACGTGCGGGCGCGCAGCTATCGCTTCCGCATCCTCAACGGCTCGGTATCGCGCTACTTCAGGATCGCGCTGGTGCGTGAAGTCGCCGGCACCGGTGGCGAATACCCCGGCCCCGCAGGTTCCGGCCTGTCCTATACCCGCGTGCCGTTCCACTTGATAGCCAACGACGGCAACCTCATGGAGCACGCCGTGCCGTTCGACGGCAGCATGGACCTGGACGCTGACGGCGACCTGCAGAACCACAACGCCATCCTGCCCACCATGGGCATCGCCGAGCGTTACGACATCATCGTCAACTTCGCGAAAAACGGGATCAGCACCGGCGACAAGCTGTACTTCGTCAACCTGATGGAGCACCACGACGGCAAGGGGCCGGAGGCTACACTGCTGAGCCTGGCCGATGTCCTGTCCGGCAGGTACAAAGCGGTGCTCAAGTCGGGCAGCAAAGGACTGGAATGGGACGCCGGCGACCCGGTGGTGGGCAAGTTCATGCAGATGGTGGTCCAGCCTTATGCCGGCCAGGACGTGAGCATGAACCCCGCCGACTACGAACCCGCCAAACCGGGCAAGGCGATGGGTAAAACCATGCTTCCGCTGACCCTCAACCGTGACGACCCGACAGTGCAGGCGAGACTGAAACTGGCGCGCCATCGCGAGTTCATCTTCGGCCGCTCCGACGGCACCGACGAAGCCCCCTGGACGATCAAGACCGACGGCGGTCTAGGCTTCCAGATGGACCCTCGAGTCATCAGCGCCGCTCCGCAACTGGCCAATGGCCCGACCCCTGCCGGGTTCTCCGGCGACGGCACCCTGGAAGTGTGGAAAATCAAGAACGGCGGCAACGGCTGGAACCACCCGGTGCACGTGCACTTCGAAGAAGGCATCGTCCTCAACCGTGACGGCAAGGCACCACCGGAATGGGAAAAATGGGCACGCAAGGACGTCTATCGCATCGGCGCGGGCATCGACAGCTCAGTGGATGTGGAAATGGCGATCCGCTTCCGGGAATTTGCCGGGACCTACATGGAGCACTGCCACAACACCCAGCACGAGGACACATCCATGCTGCTGCGCTGGGATGTCGAGAACCCTGGCCAGTTCCAGTTGATGCCAACCCCCCTGCCCGGCTGGGACGGCGTCACCTACGTCAACTCCGCCGCGCTGCCAACCTTCCGCACCGGCGATACCCGTAACAATAACGACGGCGATAACCAAAAACCGATCGCCAACCCCGACAGCGCCGTCAGCAACACCGGCCAACCGGTGATCATCAACGTCCTGGCCAACGACACCGACCCTGACGGTAACGTGCCACTTAAAGTGGTGGGCCTGGCACAACCGGACTCCGGCAAGGGCGTGGTCAGCACCGATGGTACGCGTGTGACCTACACACCACCGGCCACGGTGCCCGCGCCGTTCACCGCGACCTTTACCTATCAGGCCAGTGATGCCAAGGATGCGGAGTCGGCACCGGCGACGGTGTCCGTAGCGGTCTCGGCAGCGATCAACGAGAGCCTGATCGTCACCAGCGCTACCGTCACCGCCCGCAGCAACAGCCGCTGGTATTGGGTCCTGTCCGGTACCACCTCCCGTGGCACGGGCAATACCATCACGGCGACTGCCACGACCACCACCGGCACGGTGAACCTTGGCGCCGCCGTCCTGACGCCTACGGCGACAGGCGCGCGCTGGAACATAGCGGTGACGACCGCCGGCAGTGGCCCGTCGCCTGGCCCGACGGTCACCATCAAATCCGCCTTCGGCAAAACCGTGACGGTACCGATAAAGGCGAACTAGAGCGGATTGATCGACGCCCGGTCCATGCAATGTGGATCGGGCGTTTTTCTTTTGTGCGGCGTACGGTGGGACCGAGGTTGGGTTTGTTGACTATCGGTTCTATCGGCAAAGTGCCTGGCAGTCACCGCTGCGGCGCCACCATCCGGAAGCGGATTTTGATCTCGTTGGAGACCACACTGTCCGCCCACTCGCCCTCGCCGATCTTGAAGTCGTCACGCTTGAGCACCAGTTGGCCCTCGAAGATGCCGATGGCGCTCTCCGATCTGAGCTGCACCGGCACACTCACTTCCCGAGTGAGCCCCCTCAGGGAAAGCTTGCCGGTGATGGTGTAGCGGTTATTGCCCAAGGCCTTGATGGACGTCGACTCGAAGGTCGCCTCCGGATAAGTCGCGGTGTCGAACCACGCCGGTTTTTGCAGTTCGGTGTTGGCGTCGCTGCTGCCGGCGTCGATGCTGTTCAGTTCGATGGTCAGCGCGGCATGGGCGGCGCCAGGGTTATCGGTGTCGAAGTCGAGTTTGGCCTTGAACTTGCCAAAGGTGCCGTAGGCTCTCGACCCCATCTGCTGATAGGTGAAACTCAGGGTGCTGGCCTTGGCGTTCACATCCTTGTATTCCACGGCTTGCGCAAACGGCACCGGGCCGAACACCAACGTGCCGGCCAGAGCGACGCAACGCGCGGATCGAAGGTTCATGGCACTCTCCGGGAGGGCTCCCGTCTTGAGTTGGCGTGCCGCACAGGTCGGGTGGCATCAGATGGACTAAAGCAAACAACCGGCGTTTATTCCACCTCACCCGTTGATTTTCGACCACCTGCCGATGGCCGTGCGCTACCCGCACTCCCCGCGTTGCCACGCCCGCTGCAACAGCTCGATCACTTCGGCATCCGAGGTCTGGGAAAAATCCATGTACCAATGGCCAATCGAGGTGAACCACTCGGGCATCAGCGGACAGATCAACTCATCCACCTCGCTGCGCAGCGCCTCCACCGTTTCGATCGGCGCCACCGGCACCGCCACCACAATGCGTGCTGGTGCCTGCGCCCGCAGCGCCTGGATCGCCGCCCTCATCGAAGCGCCGGTGGCCAGGCCGTCGTCGATCAGGATCACCACCTGATCCTTGAGCTGCACCGCCGGCCGCGTGCCGCGGTAGACCTGTTCGCGGCGCAACAGCTCGCGGCTTTCCCGTTCGACCACGGCGTCGAATGCAGCCTTGGCAATCGGATGCACCCGCAGCGCCTCTTCATTACGAATCCGGATACCGCCGCTGGCAATCGCGCCCATGGCGTACTCCTGATGGGACGGCACGCCGAGCTTGCGCACCAGCATCAGGTCCAGGCGAACCTTCAGCGCCGTGGCCACCGCATAAGCCACCGGCACGCCGCCACGGGGCAAGGCCAGAACAATGACGTCGGAACGATTGGCGTAAGGCAGCAACGGCTCAACCAAACGCCGCCCGGCTGCCGGCCGGTCTTGCAGGATGGTATGGGACAAGGGGTTCATATGAAAACCTCCCCAGGCGATCGCGCCTGTCGGTGAGTCCTGCTCCCACTGATGAAGTGCCTGATTCTCAGTGTGCACAAGACTACAAACACCACCGTCCCTGTGGGAGCGGGCTTGCCCGCGAAGACGTCAGTACAGTCAACATCAACACCACTGAAGCACCGCTATCGCGAACAGGCAATCAAAAAAACCAACTACACCAACCGCTCAATCTTCTGATGTTGCCACACCAGTTTGTAATACAGCGTCTGCAACACCAGCATCCCCAGATACGCCACCGGAAACGCCATCCACACCCCCTGCAGCCCGAACTTCGCATCCAGCAGATACGCTGCCGGCAACTGAATCCCCACCACGCAGACAATGGAAATCGCCACCGGCACCATCACCGTGCCGCTGGCGCGCATGATCCCGCCGATAATCGCCTGGAAGCCAAACACCAACAGGCTCCAGAGCATGATGTGCAACAGGTGCTGGGCCATGTTGAGTGTCGCCTCTTCAGTGAGGAACGACGCCAGCAACCAGCTCGACAACAAGTACCCGAGCACCACCAGGCCACCGGTCAAACACACGTTGATCATCAGCCCGGTCTTCAGGATCGGCCCGATGCGCTCGATGCGCCCCGCCCCGATCGCCTGCGCCCCGAGGATCGACGCCGTGATCGCAATCGACAACGCCGGGAATTGCACGTAATTGACGATCTGCGTCACCGCGCCATACGCCGCCGTCGCCTGGGACCCGTGCTGGTTCACCAGCGCCAGAATCACCAACTCCGACAGCGACAACACCACCATCTGCAACCCGGTGGGCAAACCGATGCGCAGCACCTTGCCGAGAATCGCCATGTCCAGCTTCATCGCCGCAAAAAACTCACGGTCCGGCGCCAACGGATGGCCCTTGCCAATCAAGCGCCACGCCAACAGCCCCATCGCCACCAGGTTACCCACCAGCCCGGCAATCGCCGCGCTCTGAATCCCCATCGGCGCAAAACCCAACCACCCGCGAATCAACGCCGGCGTCAGCGCGAGCCCCACACAGGTCGACACCACCAGCGCCAACAACGGCGACAAGGTATCGCTGACCCCGCGCAGCAACTGCGTGAACAACACAAACACCAACAGCGACGGCATGATCCACAACATCACATGGGCATACGCCACCGCATCGTCCAGCACATCCGCCGGCGTCCCCAACCCCACCAGCGCCGACCGCGCAAACACACTCCCCACCACCGCCGCCACCAACCCGATCAACACCCCCAGCAACACCGTCGCCCCGGCGATCGCCTTCACCAGATGCGTCTCCCGCGCCCCCCACGCCTGCCCGATCAACACCCCCGCGCCAGCGCCAAGGCCGATCACCAGGGCGATGAAGAAAAACACGATGGGGAACATCCCCGACACCGCCGCCAGGGCCTGAGTGCCGAGCATCTGGCCGATGTAGATGCTGTTGACCGTGCCGGACATGGATTGCAGGAAATTCGACAGGACCATCGGGGCGAGGAAAAACAGGTAGGTTTTCCAGAGGGGGCGTTGGAGGTTCGGGGTTTGCATTCGGGAAGGTCCATCTCGACGGCGTGAGCGATGAGTAAGGATAGCGTGGGTGGCTGAATCCAAGGGGCCGTGAACATCTCAGGTCTGTGTTTATATTTCCAGCGACGTTATGTGAAAGGTCTGAAGTTTCATCGTCGCGGGTCCTACATGAAGCTCGGAAACCCTCACCTTCCCGCGCTGATTTCATGCGGCTTATAGTCGGCGCCGTCGCCCAGAATGGCGGCCGGGTTTGGCGACCTGAACACAGAGAATGACCAATTGACGGCCTTGAGCCCATCAAACAGAGATCATTCAATATGAATCGATATATGCCCCTCACCGGAATCGACCTGGTTCCGGCCTCCCTGCTCATCGACACCCAAGCCCCGCTCGACGTCCTGCAAGCCATGGCCGACTACCGTATCCGGACAGTCACGCAGGTGCTGGAAAACATCGCCTATCGTTCCGAACTCGGTTGCGACACGGTAGTGCTGGAGGACTTTTCCAGGTTGCTGGTCATTCCGTTGCGCGATGGCTGCGATTTGATGGATGTGATCGGCCGACGCTTGCGAGCACAAGCATCGGAATAAACAAAAACGGGTGCCTGATCAGGCACCCGCTTTGTTTGCGCTGCATGCAGCGGGTTTAGTCACTCACAACACATTCCCAGCGACGCGTCCCTCTACGCCCCCCAGGCCCAATGATAGAATCCTGTTTTGAAAAAGGAGTTTCATCTGTGGAGGCTGGAAAAAAGAGTTGCCCCTATTGCGCGGAAGTCATCATGGCTGAAGCCATCTTATGCAAACACTGCCAATCTGACCTCAGGCAAAAAATACGAATCCCGCCTGGGTGGGCACTACCGCCAGAAAAGAGAATGGGCCTGGACAGCAAGATCGTCGTCGGAATCATTATCGCCATTACGCTGTACCTGGCTTTCGGCTTTTATGTCAGCAACACATCGCAAGGCAAGGAAAGAACGCAGGCCCGAGAGGCGGTGGAACGATGCCTTGAGGAAGTAAACAGCTACTCCGGCCCGGCAGTCGGGAAAAACGTTATCGCAGAAGCTTGTCGAAAGCTGGAGGTCGAATTGCGCAAGAGTCTGGGCCGCCTGCCATAGGAACAGCCGATTACGAAGCCCGCCATTGAGCAGTTTTTTTTGCCCTCCAATCAGTTGATCGCGGAGCTCGCAGGAAGCTGGGCTACGCCCGAAGGTGGTCAGTTGGTACAAGTCCTGATGACAGCACTACGCGGCTAGATCCTCAGGTGGGCAAGAAGGCGCGCTCCTACTAGCTGTTCGAGGCTACCTCCGGCAGTTGCGGGTGCGAGCCACATTTGAGTCGACCTCTCATCGTCCGCATTGGGTTGAATCCACAGCCGAAAGCGGACGTTCCCAGGCACCTGCGAAGTTATGGCGATTTAGACTTGGTCCGTGGGAAATCAGTGCTCGCCATAAATCTTTCGTGAACATACTTCTCAAATTGTTCGGCTGGCAGTGGCGGGGAAAACAGGAAGCCCTGGTAGGTCTGGCAGCCATGCTTGAACAGAAAGGTGCGCTGAGCTTCTGTCTCCACACCTTCTGCAATCACCGAAAGCCCCAATATCTGGCTCAGGCTCACAATCGCGCAGGCGATGGCGGCGTCGCTGGGATCAACCAGCACATCTCTGATGAAGGACTGGTCGATCTTGAGTTGATCCAGCGGAAGGCTCTTCAGGTATGACAGTGACGAGTAGCCGGTTCCGAAATCATCCAGCGAAAGGCCTATGCCGATCGCTTTCAACTCGATCATTTTGGCAACAGTACCTTCCATATCCTCTATCAGCAGGCCTTCGGTCAGTTCCAGTTTCAATTTCTTCGGATCGGCCCCCGTGTATCTCAGTACTTGCAGTACCTCCTCGACGAAGTCCGGATGGTGAAACTGGCGGGCGCTGACATTCACAGCCATACCCAGTCGGGTGGTTTCCGAATGCTTTGCCCAGGCAACCAGCTGAGTGCAGGCTGCCTGCAGCGCCCAACGGCCTAACGGCAGAATCAACCCCGTTTCCTCTGCCAATGGAATGAACTCGCTTGGAAACACGACTCCGCGCTCAGGATTCTGCCATCTCATCAGTGCCTCTACGCCAATGATACGGCCCTCACTATTCACCTGCGGCTGGTAATGAAGACGGAATTGGTTGTCCTGCAAGCCTTGGCGCAAGTCTACTTCCAGTCTGGCGCGTGCCGTGGCAACCGCCTGCATTTCCGGATCGAAGAAGCGCATGGTATTGCGGCCCGCCGCCTTGGCGCGATACATCGCCAGGTCAGCGCGCTTCATAATATCGTCCACTGTGCTCAGCTGCCCCTGGAACAGCGCAATGCCGAGGCTGGGGGTGCTGTGGTGCTCATATCCATCCAACTGGTAGGAAATGTTCAGAGCGTTGAGAATCTTTTCGCCAATAGCCTTGGCCTGGATAGCGGCTTCTGGAGGATTCTCATTAAGGCCATCCAGCAGGACGACGAATTCGTCTCCGCCCAGGCGAGCCACGGTGTCGCTCTCGCGTATGCAGCCGCAAAGGCGCAGAGCAACTTGCTGCAGCAACATGTCGCCTCTGTCATGCCCCAGCGTGTCGTTCAGTGCCTTGAAGTTATCCAGGTCAATGAGAATTATCGCGCTCGTATTCAGGCTACGGGAGCTGCCCGCCAGCAGATGCTGTAACCGGTCCAACATGAGCCGCCTGTTGGCCAGCCCGGTCAACTGATCGTAGAAGGCCAAACGCTGGACCTCTTGCTCAGCGGTCTTACGGTGGGTGATGTCAGTATTGATCGACAGAACGGATTGCGGCTGGCCATCATCGTCTCGCACCAGGGTTCGATGACTTTCGAGCGTGATGGTGCAGCCATCCCGGCGTCGAAGTGTCACTTCGTCCGCCCAGTCACCCGTTTCTATCAGGCTGTTAGTGGCTGCATTGAAAGCGGCGCTACCCTGGTAGATCAACTCCTGTGCCGATTTGCCGAGTGCCTCTTCCTTTGACAGACCGTAGAGACGCTCGGCACTTTTGTTCCAGTACAGGATGCGGTTATCCATCCCGTGAACGACAATGGCGTCCTGGGCCTTGTCCAGCAGCGATGCTTGCTGGCGGGCCTGCTTCTCGCTTTCGCGCAGCACTGCCAGATAACCTTCCCTTTCGGCTGCTTGCGACTCCATTTCGCGCCTGATCTTGCCCCCGTAGATAACGGCCGCACTGACCATCAGTAGCACGAACACCATGATCGCGTATTCGACCCGGCGCAGTTCTTCGACCGACTCAAGCTCCTCCCCCAGGAGCTTGCTTTGAACCAGGCCAACGCGATCCCGCACGGTACTGAGTGAGGCGAGCAACAGGGCATACTTCCTGTCCATCGTTGCCATGCGTTGGCCGGCATTATCCGACTGCCCCTCCCTGAAGTAGGAAAAAATCAGCAAGGCCTCGTTCACCATTTCGACCATCGCGGCATCAACCGCACCCACCTCATCCTTCAATGCAAGGGTAAAGGCTTGTATATCTGCACTGTGTTCAGCCTCATTGGCGATCCGTACTTCCAACTGTTTTTTGGCCATTGCCAAATGCTCGTTGAAGGCGCGCAAGGCTTCATCCATGTTCCGCGATTCGGCTTCAACATTATGTGTATCGAACACATTATTGCCCGGCGCATTGACTGTGGAAGCCAGGCTGCCCAGCGTTGAATAGCTCGACAGCTGTTGGACCCACGACTGGTTTGCCTTGATGGAGCGGTGATAGGTATCGACGATCAGGTGATTCAATAGCACGCTCAGCACAACAACCAGCACGTCGAATCCCGCAAGAAAAAAGTACATGCGGTGCCATTTGGTCGAGCGCGGCTTATTTGAACGGGTGGGTATGGCTTGCTTTGCGGTGCTTTTATTCCTGAAAAAATCCATTTCACAATCTCCAAACATAATCCTTCTAAATTGACCAATAGAAGCGGTATTCGGAAACCAATTAACCTTTTGTGCCGACACCTGAACCCGAGAACACACCGCGCGTAGCATTGGCCAAATTTTTTCTCTGTTCCGGATTCACGCTGGTTTTCGTGAGCGAAGCTCCCAAGACAAGCAATAACTACCGAAGCTATACGTCTTAAGTGTCACGCCAACCAACTATTCGACTCTAAGCAATGCATTTGGCGATGCTAATTTCATGGTGAAATTTTTTACTCTCGGAAGCAGTCTCTTAACATTTCGGCGATAAAACGAAATCATTTTCATTTGTTGCGTTTGACATCATCGTTTCAGGTAACGATTCTCCTCGCTCTCCATTGTAGAACTGAACGACGGCAATCACTTTTGCCGGATGTTCTGTTCCTTTCAATTTCCGCGCAGCCTGCCGGACTGCCTGATCAGCTTCGACAGCAGACCAAGCATAGCCAGTAATTTGCCATTATTCTGTTCGCCGACCGCTCCAGGTCGGTAGCAGCCCTTGATGGTCGGCAGCTTTCGGGAGCGGTCATTCCAGTTCTGTTTGCGCGAAACCTTGGAATCGGCCAACCCGCCCTCATAACAGTGGCTATACACAACGTTTCCGAGAGGAAGGACAGACCATGACCAGTCAAACCGAAACCGCCATTCTCGCCGGCGGCTGCTTCTGGGGCATGCAGGATCTGCTGCGGCGCTATCCCGGTGTGCTGCACACGCGGGTCGGTTATTCCGGCGGCGATGTGCCGAATGCCACCTATCGCAACCATGGCAACCACGCCGAAGCCATCGAGATCGTCTTCGACCCTGCCGTGATCAGCTACCGGCAGATCCTTGAGTTCTTCTTCCAGATACACGACCCCAGCACGCCCAACCGTCAGGGTAATGACCTGGGCCCCAGCTATCGTTCGGCGATCTACTACCTCAACGAACAGCAACGCGACATTGCCGAGGACACCGCTGCCGATGTCGATGCTTCACACCTGTGGCCAGGCCGAGTAGTCACCGAAATCGAACCGGCGGGGCCTTTTTGGGAAGCGGAACCAGAGCACCAGGATTACCTCGACCGTATACCGAATGGCTACACATGCCACTTCATCCGCCCGAACTGGAAGCTCCCCAAGCGCGCCTGAAAGTCGAGTTTGTGAGGCGCAGAGGTGAGCGCTTCTGACCGCTAGCGGCCTGTTGCGACAGGCAGTAATCGGCCAGAAGCGCCCCTTCTCGATCAGTCAAATCCATGTAGCCTCAAGGCAAGCAACCCCTACCAATTTCGGCCGGTGAAACAGGGCCGCTACTATCCCCGCAAATGGGGTACTACACCCACCCAACCTGGCGTTTACCACCTAACTTGAGGAATGCTCCCCACTCCCCCCCTGCCCCCAATTTGAAACATCAAGAAACAATTCGCTAATTAAATTGAACTTTTTCTTCGCCCCAAGGTAATGGCTCATTAGTTGCACCACCCCCAGGTACCCGCAACAGCTGTCGTCCCAGACAACATGAAGACGGCGGGGCTTGCCAGATTCGGCATGACGCGAGGGGTGAAAAAATGATACGCGCGACACCACCATGCAACTCCATCGCCTTGCTGCGCAGGTCATTCCTGCCCTGTGCGATGCTCTTTAGCCTGACGACCGCCAACGCCGTACCGCTGGATGATACCGACCAGCCGCCACCGACGGACCCCTCGGCGTATACCAATCCTGCGCCCGACCCCAAGGCTGCGCTGGACTCCATACTGACCATGCCCCCCGCCAACCAGGGCTCCCTCGCCCTGCCCAATGGCGCGTACGGCACCCACACCACGCCAACGGCCGACAACGTGCTGCCGCCAGCCCTGCAGACATCCTTCAAAATCCCTACCAATGGCAAGCCCAGCCCATTGTTCGGGGCCCAGCCGTACACTCAGCAACTGTTGCTGTTTGAAGAATTCGGCACGGAGAAACTCGACCCGACACTGCCGCCGCCCACCCTGACCTTCCCGGTTCCGACCGTCGGTCCGGCGCCCACGCAGGACCCGAACAGCATCGCCCGCAGCGGTCCTTCGGCCGCGGCGCTGGAAGCCTTCATGCGCCAGCCGGGGCTGTACCCGTTTCCGTCGCAGTATTCCAACGTGCTGGACCGCAACCCGTGGAAAGCGCAGATCGAAGCCTTCCTCAACCGCCATCCGGTCGGTTCACCGGCCGAAGGTCGTCCGCCAGGAAAAGGCTGGTCGCACCAGCGCTGGAACGAGTTCTACCCACAGGTCGCCTTCAAGACCACTCAAGCGGGTGCCAAGCTCAACGGCGGCATGCGCGACCGCCGGCAAATGCACAACTACGCCGTCGGTGAGTTCGGGCCTGGCGGGCTCTACAACCAGACCTCGGACACCCCGGTCATAACGGGCACCACCAAAGGCATCGACACCCGCTTTCACCCCAACATGCCGATTCAGAACCACAAGGCGCTCTGGACCTTCGACGGCACCTTTCCGCCAAAACTGCTGATGGTGCGGTATGGCCAACCGGTGCTGATGCGTCACTACAACGCCCTGCCGATCGATCCGTCGGCCAACATGGGGTTCGGCCTGCACACCCTCACCACCCACGAACACAACGGCCACACCCCGGCCGAAAGCGACGGCTATGCCAATGCGTTTTTCTTTCCGGGGCAGTACTACGACTATCGCTGGCCCGTCCAGTTGGCCGGTTACGACACCATCAACACCACCGCTCAGGATCCGCGTGCAGCGTTCCCCTGCGCCCCGGGTGAAACCCTGTTCGTCAACGATGCCACGCCGGGCCTCAAAACCTGCAACAACGGCAGCATCAAGATTCGCGGCGACTGGCGCGAAACCATGAGCACCCACTGGTTCCACGACCACATGCTCGATTTCACCGCGCAGAACGTCTACAAGGGCAACGCGGTGATGATGAACTACTACAGCGCCATGGACCGCGGTAACGAAGCCTTCGAAGACGGCGTCAACCTGCGCCTGCCCAGCGGTTCGGCATTGCCCTGGGGCAACCGCGACTATGACGTCAACCTGATGCTGGCCGACAAGGCCTGGGACGCCAATGGCCAGTTGTGGTTCAACCCGTTCAACACCGATGGCTTTCTCGGCGATCAGTTGCTGGTCAACTGGCAGTACCAGCCGCGCCTGAACGTGCGGGCACGCAGCTATCGCTTCCGCATTCTCAATGGCTCGGTGTCGCGCTACTTGAGGATCGCGCTGGTGCGTGAAGTCGTCGGCACCGGCGGCGAATTCCCCGGCCCGGCAGGTTCCGGCCTGTCTTACACCCGCGTGCCGTTCCACATGATCGCCAACGACGGCAACCTCATGGAACACGCCGTGCCGTTCGATGGCAGCATGGACCTGGACGGTGACGGCGACATGCAGAACCACAACGCCATCCTGCCGACCATGGGCATCGCCGAGCGTTACGACATCATCGTCAACTTCGCGAAAAACGGGATCAGCACCGGCGACAAGCTGTACTTCGTCAACCTGATGGAGCACCAGACCGGCAAGGGACCGGAATCTACACCGCTGAGCCTGGCCGATGTCCTGTCCGGCAAGTACAAGGCGGTGCTCAAGTCGGGCAGCAAAGGGCTGGAATGGGACAACGGCGACCCGGTGGTGGGCAAGTTCCTGCAGCTGGTGGTCAAGCCTTATGCCGGCCAGGACGTGAGCATGAACCCCGCCGACTACGAACCCGCCAAACCGGGTAAACCGGCCGGCAAGAGCATGATCCCGCTGACTTTCAACCGCGACGATGCGACGGTGCAGGCCAAGCTGAAGGTGGCACGGCATCGCGAGTTCATCTTCGGCCGCTCCGACGGCACCGACGAAGCACCCTGGACCATCAAGACCGACGGTGGTTTTGGCTACCACATGGACCCACGCCGGATCTACGCCGCTCCGCAACTGGCCAATGGCCCGACCCCTGCCGGGTTCTCCGGCGACGGCACTCTTGAGGTGTGGAAAATCAAGAGCGGCGGCAACGGCTGGAACCACCCGGTGCACGTGCACTTCGAAGAGGGGATCATCCTCCACCGCGATGGCAAGGCCCCACCGGAATGGGAAAAATGGGCACGCAAGGACGTCTATCGCATCGGCGAGGGCATCGACAGCTCGGTGGATGTAGAAATGGCGATCCACTTCCGTGAATTCGCCGGGACCTACATGGAGCACTGCCACAACACCCAGCACGAGGACTCGTCCATGTTGTTGCGTTGGGATATCGAGCACCCCGGCCAGTTCCAGTTGATGCCAACGCCCCTGCCCGGCTGGGACGGCGTCAACTACGTCAACTCCGCCGCGCTGCCAACCTTCCGCACTGGCGATACCCGTGCCAACGATGGCGATAACAAAAACCCGATCGCCAACCCCGACAGCGCCGTCAGCAACACCGGCCAACCGCTGACCATCAACGTCCTGGCCAACGACAGCGACCCTGACGGTAACGTGCCACTTAAAGTGGTGGGCCTGGAGCAACCGGACTCCGGCAAGGGCACGGTCAGCACCGATGGTCTGCGCGTGATCTACACACCACCGGCCACGGTCACCACACCGTTCACCGCGACCTTTACCTACAAGGCCGTAGATACCAAGGGCGCGGAGTCGGCACCGGCGACGGTGTCCGTAGCGGTCTCGACAGCGGTCGTCGAAAACCTGATCGTCACCAGCGCTACCGTCACCGCCCGCAGCAACAGCCGCTGGTATTGGGTCCTGTCCGGCACCACCTCCCGTGCCCAGGGCAATACCATCACGGCGACTGCCACGACCACCACCGGTACGGTGAACCTTGGCGCCGCCGTCCTGACGCCTACGGCGACAGGCGCGCGCTGGAACATAGCGGTGACCACCGCCGGCAGTGGCCCATCGCCTGGCGCGACGGCAACCGTCAAATCCGCCTTCGGCAAAACCGTGACAGTGCCGATAAAGGCTAACTAGAGCGGATTGATCGACGCCCGGTCCATGCAATGTGGATCGGGCGTTTTTCTTTGTACAGCGTGCGGTGGGGCCGAATGCCGATGACGCTTTCCCACTTAAGCAGCACCGGCATACTCACTTCCCGAGTGAGCCCGCACAGGGAACGTTTTTGCCGGTGATGGTGTAGCGGTTATTGCCCAGGACCTTGATGGACGTTGACTCGAAGGTTGCCACCGGATGATTCGAGGCCACGAAAAACCGATCAGGTGAAGATACTCAATATGTCCGTAACAAATAGAAAAGCCGCTGCGGCAGCGGCTCAACCTGGGAAACCTTCGATGATTTAAACGACTGGACAAGAGAACCGGACGACCACGAAATGATGGCTACTGTCACCGTTCTCTGGCACCGGCGTTCAGGCACTTGGTGCTGTCAATCAAAGGTGTATTTGCCTTCGAGCATGAATGCCGGCTCTCTCCAGTTGGGCCCTCTCACAACTCTGAGCCCATTATTTTTTATAAAACCGGCATCACACATTTTATGGACAAGGTTCAATAGTCCTATGTTGTTCTCCACATGCGCCCAGTTAGCCAGATTATAAAGGCCATCAAGCCGCGGAAGGGAGATGCCTAATTCATTTTTTGTGAGAAATAGAATTACCTCTTCAGGTTTTTCGTTAAGTACGATGGTTGCAATGACGCTCATTATTTTACCCCTCCAAGTTTCTTGCACTTTCATTCCCTTTGTTTTTCATCCGCTTCTATAGCATCGGGTGTATAGAGCAGTTCAAAAGCATCCTTGACTTTGTAGTTCTCCAGCGTCGCGGTGTGAGTGCGGTTGTTCAATGCTGGATTGATTCATAGGTTGTGAGGACATCCTGCTACTTCCTGTATGAGTCACGGGTCGTATCTCCTGCATGAACCCATGTTGGCCAATGAGGGCTGCGCAACGGCAAAATTCAAGCACCACAGATAGATGGCTCTGGTATCGCGCGTTCAGATGCTCTGCCGCCCCCACCTTTTGCGCCCCTTCAATACTTCCCGTTTTTCATTTTTTGGAGTAGCGGATCACTCCCGCCGAAGCTGTAGGCAGAATCCGAGAATTGCGTATGAGGGTTTATCAACGGGGCCAAAAAAGAAAGCCGATCGCTCACAGCACCTTCCCCAAGCGCCAAACGACCCTGCCCACAGTCGATTAGCTAAACTTCATGAGTAAAACACTTCGCAAAACCCTGAACGTCAGGAGGCGAGCATGAGCAAACAACCTCAACCCCAAAGCCGCTCCAACCCCCAGCCCAGGTCCCGTCCGTTGGTGCCGAACCTGCCGAGCAAAACCGGCAACAAGTCCAGTGGCTTGCGCGGTAACTATCCGCCGAAGAAGTCGTAATGACCTCGGGTGTACGACAGGCTTTGCAATGGAGCCCGTCGTACTCCCCGTCACTTCAGCATTACTTGCCTCCATATCGGACATTGTTTTCCACGAGCGACGTCGTACCCGCCCGGAATGATGGCTAAGGGCTACGCTCTCCACGGCATCACAAATACACCTCGACCCTGCCGCCAACCGATTTGCATGTCCGGCTCTGAAAACGCCTGCCCCTTCAACGCACCCAAGCTTTCGCGATGTCCCGTGTTGCCATAAACCCTGCTTTTTTCTGGCTCATTTACATGGAGTAAGCGTACATGCCCTTCCCCCCTCGTTTCCTCGACCACTACCGCAAAGCCGACCGCATCATGCTGGGCCTGATCTGGCTGATGTTCGCTTTCGCAATCGGTCTGGCGTTCTGGCACGACACGTTCAAGCAGGCGTTACTGGTGGGTGGCGGCACCAGTGTGTTGTTGACGCTGTTGTATCGCGCCATCGGCGGGTCGCGGTTGATGCGTTGTTTGCTGGGCGTGGGGTTGATGGTGATGGCGGCGCTGCATATCAATCAGGCCGAGGGGGTCATTGAGTCGCACTTCGGGATTTTTGCGTTGTTGGCGGTGTTGACGTTTTATCGGGACTGGCTGCCGATCCTGGTGGCCGCGGTGACGATTGCGCTGCATCACGTGGTGTTTCATGTGCTGCAGCATCAGGGTTATCCGGTGTTTGTGATGGCGCATCACGGTGGCTGGACGATGGTGTTCGTTCACGCCTTTTATGTAGTGATGGAGACGGTCGCGCTGCTCTATCTGGCGGTGCACAGCCAGGCCGATGCGGTGGAGAGCCAGGACATGCTGGACAAGATGCTCGCCACCACGTCGCAGTTCACCGTCGGTGTCGGCCAGGGTGACAAGGCGCGGGTGCATGTGTCGCTGGCGCAGCGCTTCGATCAGTTCCTGGGGCAAATCACCGCGTTGGTGGACGGCGTGGTGCGCGACTCTCAGGGTCTGGGTCAGTTGGGCCAGGAGTTGGCCAAGGCCAGTAATACGCTGGAGAAAGGCGCCAAGCATCAGTTGACGGAAATCGCGCAGATGACCGGGTCGATGCAGCGCATGGGCGATGCGATGGAGCACATTGTGGTGCATGTCGAACATGCCGTTGAACATGCCGGCCAGGCCAGCGCGCAAATCACTCGCGGGCAGGAAAGCGTTAACCGTGCACGGCAGGAAATCACTCAATTGGCCTCGCGCCTGGAAGGTACTAATGAAACCGTACAGGTGCTCGCCGGGCAGGCGCAGCAGATCGGTACGGTGCTGGAGGTGATCAGTAGCATTGCCGAGCAGACCAACTTGCTGGCGCTCAACGCGGCGATTGAGGCAGCGCGTGCCGGCGAGCAAGGCCGGGGCTTTGCCGTGGTGGCCGATGAAGTGCGCAGCCTGGCGCAGCGCACGGCGGTGTCCACCAAGGAAATCCGCGCCATCATCGAGGCCTTGCAGCAAGGCAGCCGCAAAGCCGTGGAGGCCATGCAGGACAGTCGCGAAGGTGTGGAGCGCTGTGTCGAGGACAGTCAGTTGGCGGCGGCGATGTTGCAGGCCGTCGGCAGCGACATCTCGCACATCGATGAACTCAATGGGCGGATTGTCACGACGACCCGCGAACAGTCCTCGGCGAGTTTCGAAATTGTCGGGCGCTTGCAGTCGGTGCAAAGCATTGCGCAGAACACGGCGGATGACGTGGAGACATTGGCGCTGAGCAGTCGGCGTTTACCGCCGATTGCGACTCGGCTGGATGCGTTGGGACGGACCTTTCACCAATGATGGGCGGCCAAAAATGACTGGCCATGAAACTGCCGTTGGTCAGCGAACCTGATCAAAAAATGAACGAAACCGGGTTTCCCCGTTCAGAATACGCAACAGGTGACGCGGGCTCTGCTCCTCACCTGCCCCCAGAAGTGGAAGCTGAACCTCATAGGCACTGAGTGCGAATGAGGTTTTTTGTTACCTGAAAACTTAGCTAATCGAATGATTGGAAGTTCATTCGAGAAGCCCGCTTTTATCCTGGCTGCGTAATGCCGCGGGTTGATTAATTTAAATGGCTGGCCCTTGATGACAGCCAGCAACAGCAAACTTCAATCAAGTCGCACTGGGCGTCATGTTGATTGACTATTTGAACGAGGAGGCGCCATGGAACTTGGTGTGTGCTTTCTTCGTCGGCCGCGGAATATCGGTTTTAGCAAATAAATTCCGCTGTCAGCTTTTAATTAAATATCACTTGAGGATACCCAAATGAAATCCATGAAAGTTCTCTTCGTAGTTGCCGCTCTGACCACGTCTTCGCTGGCGATGGCCACAGGTGGCGGTGACAAGACCTTCGCACGCATGGAGTCAGCCCGGAAAGTCTCGATGCAAGCCTTCCAGGTTGCACAAAAACAGCAGGCTGAACCCGCTGTAGCTGAAAGCAAAGCCAAGGCCGCCGATCGCGCCAAAGGCTGATCCGCTGGCGTTGAGCAGTCGTCGATCAGCGCCTGTTGCCACGCAGCTGGATGCGCAGGGGCGTACGTTTGATCGATAATGGGGCCGTGGTTTGCATGAACAATTTTTCATCATGCAGATCACGGCCTTACTTCACTTGATGCAGCAACCACGCTTCAATCTGAAGCAACGGTTTATTCGCAATCTACTGACAATCCCATCACATTTCGCCCTATAGCCTTGCTATTCCAGCGTCGCCACGGCGAGCGCAACATGCGAAACAGTGATGAAAAATTCTTTAGTTCGGTTTCTGAAAAGTGATCAGGGTGCGCTGATCCTTCTGCTTGGCGTATCGGCGTTTCTATTGCTGTTCGGGTTGGGCGCAAGGGAGCTTTGGGGCGCGGAAACGCGCTGGGCGAACATTGCGTTGCAGATGCTGCAAACCGGCGATTATTTCGACCCTTACCTCAAGGGCATGCCCTACTACGACAAGCCGCTGCCGTCCTATTGGTTGATTACCGCCACCGCCCATTTGATGGGTGGTCTCGGGCACTGGTCGCTGCGCCTGCCCTCGGTACTGGCGGCCTGGCTGAGTGTCTGGCTGGTCTATCTGATCGGTGAACGGCTCTTTAGCAAAGGCACCGGCCTGATTGCCGGGTGGTTTCTGGCAACGACGTTCTTTTTCGTGTTCTGGGCCCGGGTCGCCACGGCGGACGTGCTGACGGTCTGCGGGGTGTTGGCCGCTGTCTGGTGGTATTGGCGCGGCCCGAACGACACACGCCTGAGCCGATACTGCGTGTTTTTCCTGATGCTGGCACTGACCTCGTTGCTCAAGGGCTTGATCGGGTTCATCCTGCCGGGGCTGATGCTGTTGCCGCATCTGCTCAGTGAGGGGCGCTGGAAAAACCATCTCAATCCACGCCTGTTTCTGGCGATGCTGGTGGGCGGCGTGGTCTACATGCTGCCGTTCATGTTGTCCCACCGTTATGGCACGCCGACTTTTGGGCCGAGCGGGCTGGGCCTGGTGTTTCAGGAGAACGTGGTTCGGTTTTTCAAGCCGTTCGACAACATCGGCCCGATCTATACCTATCTGCTGTATCTGCCGGTCTACACCCTGCCCTGGGCACCCTGCTGGATGCTCGGCCTGTGGGTGGCGGTGCGCGGCTGGAAGCACACCGAGCCCAACGTTCGCTGGCTGATCGGGGGCCTGGGGTTGCTGTTCCTGTTCTTCACCGCCAGTGGCAGCCGGCGCAGCTATTACGTCTTGCCGCTGGTGCCGTTTGCGCAATTGCTGGCGGCCTGGTGGGTCACCCGGCGCATGGCCGCGCGCGAGGCGGCCGGTAACGTCAGCGGGCCTGGTTGGGCCAAGGGCATTGCCGGGGCCGCCGGGTTCTTGTTTTTGATTCTTGGCGTTTTCTATCCCTGGACCAATGGCGGTGCGGGCGGTGTCATGCAGTTCACCCGGGATGTGCGTGCAGAAGCCATCAAGACTGCACCGTGGAACGAATGGCGCATGGTGCTGGTGGATGTCGACAACAAGCTGCCGATGTACCTGCAAAACCATGGCGCCCCGCTCTACTACGTGCTCCCGGATTCGGACATTCCACAAACCGGAGACAGCGCCGCGCTGATGGCGTGGCTGGAAAAGCAAAGTGGCGAGACCTGGAATCCACAGCGCACGATCATCGTGGAGCAGTACAAGGACATCAAACAACTGCCGCTGGACTATCTGACGGCGGACCATCAGTTGATCACCACCAAGCCCAACAACGGCGCGCGGTTGTTTCATGCGCATGAGAATGGCAGTGCGGCGTTTGTTCCCGATGGGAAAACGGCGGTGACCAGGCAAGCGGTAACGCAGGCTTTGGATCAATGATGTATTGAGGTGAGCTATCAATAAAAACGGGCGTCTGCGGGGCGCCCGTTTTGTATATATGCGCAAGCCCACTGGTCGTGGAAATATTGCTCTACAGATTCAATAAAACTACATTTGAATCTACAGATTCAGATAGAGCACGCGAACATGGCCGTCCAAGCCCAATCCTTCAGCAAAAACCAATGCGTCACCGGCCTGCGCGCCGCTGTGAGCATTCTGGAAAAGTGGAAAGCCACCAGCGACCAGGCCTGTCGCATCCTGCGTATTTCCCGCAGTACCTACACCCGCGCCCGGCAACGGGACCCGGATTGGGCGGTGGCACTGGATGCGGATCAGATGCAGCGCATCAGCTTCGTGCTGAACATTCACGCGACGTTGCGGCTGGTGTTCGACAACCCGGATAACGTCTATGGCTTTACCTCGATGGCGAATGACAACGAGTTTTTCAACGGGCGTTCGCCGCTGGAGATCATGGCCCAGGGCGACATGATTTCGCTGTATGAAACCTTCCGCCGCATCGACATGCTGCGGGGTGCGCAATGGTGATGGCGACTGAGCTGGAGGTGTTTGCCGGTCAGTCGTTGCAGGCTTACCGCCTGGTCAATTCGAAGTTTCCGCCCATTGCGTTGTTTGATGATGTGGCGGATGCGGATGAGTTCGAGGTGTTGTTCGAGATTCAGGCGCTGACCAATCCGCGGTTGAAGAATGAGGTGGGTCAGCTTGAGTTGATTGCGCGCAGCGAGATTCCGTTCGGCATTCCCGGTTGCTCCTATGCCATTGCGCCCTTTACCCACGTTAATCCGGCGGGTTCGCGTTTCAGCGATGGCCGTTTTGGCGTGTTGTACCTGGCGGACTCGATGGAAGCGGCGCTGGCCGAGGTGCGGCATCACCAGGCGCTGTATTGGTCGAGGGTGCGGAGCCTGAACTATGAGCGCTTTGTGTTTCGGGGGTTGGCTTGTGCATTTGGCGATGCCGGGATGAAGGACGCTGCGGCCCTGCCGATGAGCGATCCGGTGTATGCGCCGGACGACTACAGCCATTCCCGTGTGCTGGGGCGGGCGGTGCGGGACGCCGGTTGTCCCGGTTTGCGTTATCACTCGGTGCGGATGCCGGGCAGTCATTGCTGGGCGTTGATGACGCCGAGGCCGGTTTCGTCGATTGTGCAGGCGGCGCATTACGAGATGGTCTGGAATGGGCAGATCACGAGTGTCAGCCAGATCAGTGAGGCCTGATTGCCTCGCCACAAAAAGAGGTGTTAATACACACGGTGTTCGATCCATTGACTGCGTCGATAGTCACCATTGATTCAATGAAGTTCTCTTAAAAAATCCCCGGCGTAACATCAGCTCCATACCAACCCATAAGCACCCCGGAGCACACCATCATGAAACGCCAAACCCTCCTCAGCATCGCTTTCTCGGTTTTCGCAGTTAACGCTTTCGCCGCTACCTCTGCTCAACCTGTGGTCGCTGAAGGCGGCTCGGATCGTCTGATTGAAAGCCGTGTGGCCGAGGGTGGTTCCGATCGCCTGATCGAGAATCGTGTGGCCGAAGGTGGTTCGGATCGCCTGCTGGAAAAACGCGTTGCCGAAGGCGGTTCCGACAAGCTCCTGCAAAACCGCGTCGCTGAAGGCGGTTCCGACAAACTGCTGCAAAACCGCGTCGCCGAAGGCGGTTCCGACAAGCTCCTGCAAAACCGCGTCGCTGAAGGCGGTTCGGATCGTTTGATCGAAAGCCGCGCTGTCTGAATGCAGTGTTTGACCGCAGGACTCAACGAAAAGCCCGGCCTCAACAGCCGGGCTTTTTCGTGTGGGTCATCAATGTGTCCGTTGTTCGTGCACTTTCTCGGATCGCGCCAGGCCGATCTTGATGCCAACCAGGATGGGCGCGGCAACGACGAACAGCAGGGCCACGGCGAA
This sequence comes from Pseudomonas grandcourensis, assembly GCF_039909015.1. Classification (NCBI taxonomy): domain Bacteria; kingdom Pseudomonadati; phylum Pseudomonadota; class Gammaproteobacteria; order Pseudomonadales; family Pseudomonadaceae; genus Pseudomonas; species Pseudomonas grandcourensis. The sequence continues at coordinate 2,465,306 of NZ_CP150919.1, read as the reverse complement.
GAACGCCGTATCGAAAGCAATCACCGTGGCCTGACCTGTCACCGCCTTGCCCAGCAGGCTCGTGGCTGCCCGGCCAGCGGCCACCTGATCCATGCCCTTCCCCGCCAGCATCGCGGTTGTGCTCATCAGCCGTTCGATGAGCGCGTGTCCCCCCGGGGTGACGTTGGCGCCGAGGACCACGCCATTGCTGACAACCTGATGATCGATCAAGGTCTGCAGCCCGGCAACGCCCATCAAGCCACCCAACTGGCGCCCCGTATTGAACAGGCCGATGCCGCTGGCCAGGTTGCGGCTGTTGAGGTGGGTGAAAGCGATCAACGTGATCGACAGAAACAGGAAGCCAAGGCCCAGGCCACGCAGCAGGATGGCCGCCATCATGTCGTCGCTGCCGCTTTCGCTGGTGGAACCAAACAACATCCACATCGCCCCCATGATCAGCAAGATACCCAACGGCACGGTCGCCACCGGCGGCACGCGGCGCACGCTGAACAGCCAGGCGGCGATGAGCAGCGAACCGACAAAAAACCCGCCACTGGGCAACAGGAGCAGGCCGGCATCGGTCGGTGTGAAGGCGAGTACCGACAGGGCGAACGCCGGGATCAGGTAGGCGCTGCCGAACAGGGCGGCACCGGCGACGAAACTGACGCAAAAGGCAAAGGTGAAATCGCTCGATTTGAACAGGGTGAAATCGAACAACCCCTGGCCGTTGGCCAAAACCTGTTGGCCGATAAAGACCAGCAGCGCGGCACCGCCGATCACCGTCATCACTAGAATGCGCGGTTCTTCAAACCAGTCCCAGCGGCTGCCCTGGCTGAGCACATAGGTGAAGCAGAACAGCGCGGCACCTATCAGTGCACAGCCGAACCAGTCAAACGAGTGTTGCCGGACCTTGGCGGGCACGGGGTGGTCGGCAATGAGCAAGAGGCCGATGGCCGCCAGGGCCAGCGGCACCACGCTGAAGAAAATCCAGGTCCAGGATTGGCTGTCGATCAACCACCCTTGAAGGGCTGGCGCGAGGGTCGCCGACGCGACCACCGCCGCCATGGCAAACAGGGCTTGCAGGATCGGCTGAAGGGCCCGCGGATAACCGCGAAAAATCAGCGCCTGACCCGCCACCAGCAAAGCGCCGCCGGCGAAGCCTTGCAGGACGCGCAGTGCGATCAGCAGTTCCAGCCAGGCGGTAGCGGCCGCCATGCAACACGCCAGGCCCATGATCAGGGTGGCGCCGATGATCACGTAGCGCGCAGAAAACCGCTGCATCAGCCAGGGGGCAATCATGAACCCGATCAGCTTGAACGCGATGTAGCCGACATCCAGCCAGGCGAACTCGTCAGGCGTGGCATAGGTGTCGCCGATGATGTCGCCGCGGCCGAGGGCCAGCACGGTGCTGGCGATCGCTTCGGTCAATGTCGCCAGGACGATGCCGGCGATGAGCAGCACGCCAGTGGTCGGTCTGGCGCCGCTCATGAGCCGGCCCCTTGCGCAACTTCCACCCGCGCGGACAGGCCCGGCACGATGCGCCCCGGCAGCGGATTGTGGGCCAGGCGGATCTTCACCGGCACGCGCTGCACGACACGCACAAAGTTCCCGGTGGCGTTGTCGGGCGGCAGCAGGCTGAACGCCGAGCCACTGCCCGGTGCAAAGCTGTCGACCACGCCATCGAGTGCCGCATCGGGATAGCCATCGACCGTGACGCGCACGGGCTGACCGGGGCGGATATGTTCAAGCTGGGTTTCCTTGAAGTTCGCCACGACCCACACATCGTTGACCGGCACGATATCGAGCAGGGATACGCCCGGCGTGACGAAACGACCGAGGCGAACCTGACGGTTACCAACCACGCCATCCACCGGTGCGTGCACCACGGTGTGATCGAGATCGATCCGGGCGAGATCACGCGCGGCCTGTGCTTGCGTCACGGCGGCAACGGCCGCCTCGCGCTCGGCCGCAAACACCGCGATGCGTTGCTGTTGTGCCTCGACCGTTGCCGAAGCGGCCGACACCGAGGCCAAGGCTCTGGATTGCGCCGTGCCGGTTTCATCGACCAGGGCCTGGCTCACCGCATTGCTGACGATCAGTTTGCGGCTGCGATCGTGGGTCTTGGCCGCCAGGCTCATGTCGGCGGTGGCCGAGCGCCTTTGTGCTTCGGCCTGCCTGATCAGCGCATGCTGGAGCTGGATCTGCGCATCGACATGGGTCAGGCGCGCCTGGGCGGCGCTGACATTGGCCTCGGCTTGCGCAAGTCTGGCGCGATAGTCGCGGTCATCGATACGAAACAGCACATCACCGGCACGCACGGCCTGGTTATCCTCGATCTCGACCGCCGTGACATAGCCGGCGACCTTGGCGGCGAGCGAGGTGACGTCCCCGCGAACATAAGCGTTGTCGGTCGAGGTCACGCCACTTGAAAACGCCAGGGCTCCCCAAAACGCCACGACCATCAAGGCCGCGACGCACAGCAACAGGCCGATGGTCTTGCGCTTGCTTCGGCGCGCCACGACCACAGGCGTTCCGCCGCTTGCGCTGGTGGCATTGGCGGCCTTGTCCAGGAGCGAGTTCATGTTTTCATTTCCTGTTCAATGCCAAGAACTGACTCTGCCACTGGGCGGCAGGGTCTGCCGCCCGGCTGTCGAGCCTTCATGAGCGCGTTGATCGGCTCACTGCTTGATCGGTGTGACGAGTACCTTTTCCTCGGTGTCGAGGACGAACACCGCCAACAGGCGTGCCGGTTGGGTGTCGCTGGCGTTGGCGCTGACCAGGTGCACGGAACCTGGCTCCTCTACGAAGTTTTCACCAACGTTGTAGATCTTTTCCGGCTGACCTTTGACCTGGATGCGAAACGCGCCTTCCAGGACCGTTGCATAGATAAAGGCCGTTTTCGGATGGGTGTGGGCCGGCGACGCGGCACCCGGCCCATACTCGACGACCACGCCCCTCATGCTCTTGCCAGGGATGTTGGGAATGGGACGGTCGAACACCACCGTCACCTTGCCGTGGGGCGGCTCGGCAGCGGATGCGGCGCTGATCGAAAGCGCGGCGAAGACAGCGGCCATCAGCAATCGGGTAACCATGGGATTTCTCCTGGATTGGTAGGGAAATGTGAGGGTGCGATTCGTTACTGCGCAGTCGACCGGGCCAGCCAGTCGTCGAAGCGGATCGCCCCCAGGCGTGCGTTCTTGCCAGTGACCAGCGATTGATCGTTGAGCACGGCGCCGAAGTAGCGCGCATGCACGTCCGGCACGACCTTGCGGTTGTCCTGGGTCGCCCGCAGATAGCGCCTGGCCAGCTCGTCGATCGGCATGACCTCCGGGCCGCCGACTTCAACCGTGCCATTGACCGGTGCCGCCAACACGACATCGGCCAGCGCCGCGACCACGTCGTCGGACGCAATCGGCTGGATCAGCGCCGGCGAAGCATGAATCTCATCGCCTACGGCGAACGACTGGACAATGCCGCCGGCAAACTCGGAGAACTGCGTGGCACGCACAATGGTGTAAGGCATGCCGGACGCCTTGATAAGGGCCTCCTGCGCGACCTTGGCCCGGAAATAGCCGGTATCGGGAAGCCGTTCGCTGCCGACAATCGACAGGGCAACATGATGACCAACCCCCGCAGCGGCTTCGGCGGCCAGCAGGTTACGGCTCGACGTTTCAAAGAAATCGAGAACGGCCTGGTCCTCCCACGACGGCGCGTTCGCCACGTCGACCACCACATCGGCACCATCCATCGCTTCGGCCAGGCCTTCGCGGGTGATGCTGTTCACGCCCGTGCTGGGGCTGGCGGCGAGCGCGTCATGGCCGCGCTCGCGCAGGGTGTTCACAAGTTTCGATCCGATGAGGCCGGAGCCTCCGATGACGACGATCTTCATGACTTTTCTCCACTTGTCGACTGCAACCATTGCGTCGGTGTAGATAGAGTGCCGGTACGCACGAGGCAAGTCCTTGCGCCGGCCTTGGGTTTGCCTTGGCGAGTGCTTGGATTTATGTCCAAGGCCATGGATGTTCGTCCAATCTTGCCGCAGACGGTGCAGCGGGTTTCGGGCTGCCGTATTATTCTCCTCAGTTACCAACCGCCTGGGACACGGAGTTGAGGGCGCTTCGCCAGGGGATGCTCGACTTGCCATTCACGTTTGAAGACTACGTGCTCGATCAGGAGCGCCGGGAGCTGACCCTGCGCGGGCAGGTCGTGGCCGTCGGACCGCAGGTCTTCGACCTGTTGCTGCTGTTCGTTAACAATCCCGACCGTGTCGTCAGCAAGGACGAATTGCTCCAGGCGGTGTGGAGTGGCCGGATCGTTTCGGAGTCGACGATCACCAGCCACATCAATGCGGTGCGCAAGGCCATTGGCGATACCGGAGAGGAACAACGGCTGGTGCGCACCGTCGCCCGCAAGGGCTACCGCTTCGTTGGCCGGATCAACGGCGACATGACCGGGGAAACGCCACAGCCCGATATCGATGAACGCCCGGCCGCCACCGCGAAGCCAATCCCCTCCCCTGCGCTCGTCCTGCCGGACAAACCCTCGATCACGGTCCTGCCCTTCCAGAACCTGAGCGGCGATCCGGAGCAGGAGTATTTCGCCGATGGCGTGGTGGAGGACATCATCGCCGCCCTGTCGCGTATCCGCTGGCTGTTCGTCATCGCGCGCAACTCGAGCTTCACCTACAAGGGCCAGACCGTGGACGCCCGGGGCGTCGGCCAGGAGCTGGGCGTTCGCTACGTGCTCGAAGGCAGCGTGCGCAAGTGCGGGAACAGGCTGCGCATTACCGGGCAACTGATCGACGCCACGAGCGGAGCGCACATCTGGGCAGAGCGCTTTGAAGGCCTGCTCGACGACATCTTCGAGCTGCAGGACCAAATCACCGAAAGCGTCGTCGGCGCGATTGCGCCGCAACTGGAACGGGCAGAAATCGAGCGCGCCAAACGCAAGCCGACGGAAAGCCTGGACGCCTACGACTACTACCTGCGGGCCATGGCAAAACTGCATAGCGGCAGTCGGGAAGCCATCGAGCAGGCGCTGCCGATGTTCTACCAGGCCATCGAACTCGATGGGGAATTCGCTTCGGCCTATGGCATGGCTGCCTGGTGCCACTTCTGGCGCAAGCTCAATGGCTGGATGAGCGATCGACCAGCAGAAATCGCCGAGGGCATACGGCTGGCGCGGCTGGCGGTGACCCTCGGCCGAGATGATGCCGTTGCGTTGACCCGGGGCGGACATGCGCTGGCTCACCTCGCTGGCGAAGTCGACGCCGGCATTGCACTGCTCGACCGGGCGCGCCTGCTCAATCCCAACCTCGCCCCTGCCTGGTTTCTGGGCGGTATCCTGCGGGCGCTGCACGGCGAAACAGACGCCGCCATCGAGAATTTGAACCATGCCGTTCGCTTGAGTCCGCTGGATCCGGAAATGTTCAGGATGCAGGTCGGGATGGCGCTCGCGCATTTCTTCGCCGGGCACTTCGATGCCGCTGCGGACTGGGCGGAAAAGGGACTGGGCAACCTGCCCAGTCTGCTGATCGCGGCGGCGCTGGTGGCGGCCAGTCATGCGCTCGACGGTCGAATGGATAAAGCGAATTTGGCGATGCAACGCCTGCGAGAGCTGGATCCCTCTTTGCGCCTGTGCACCCTCAAGGACTGGCTGCCTATTCAACGGCCTGAGGATTTCGCCCGTTTCGTCGATGGGCTGCGGTTGGCGGGGTTGCCTGAGTGATGGGTCGCTGAACACGACTTACACCTGGCAAAACTTGCACTTTGCAACGGTAAGCTAAGCTTTGATCAACTCGTTGCTCACGATGCTCGGTTCTGCAGGTTTTGGGTTTTTCTGGAGAGCGTCTGCAACAGCTATCCCAGACTGGCCCAAACCTTTCACGCAGGATTGCCGTGATGACAGAGCCCCTCCTCAGCTTTGATGCACTCAAGCGCGCCGCGGCTGCCGGCGAAATCGATACCGTACTGGTCTGCATGGTCGACATGCAGGGACGCCTGGTCGGCAAGCGCTTCCAGGTCGAGTTTTTCATCGACAGCGGCCACGAAGAAACCCACTGCTGCAACTATCTGCTGGCCGATGACATCGACATGGAGCCGGTGCCGGGTTACGCCGCGGCCAGTTGGAGCAAGGGCTACGGCGATTTCGTGCTCAAGCCCGACATGTCCACCCTGCGGCGCGTGCCCTGGCTTGAATGCACGGCGCTGGTGCTGTGCGACGTGCTCGATCATCACCATCGCCAGGACCTGCCCCACAGCCCGCGGGCGATTCTGAAAAAACAGGTCGAGCGCCTGCGCGAGCGCGGCTATACCGGCATGTTTGCCTCGGAACTCGAGTTCTATCTGTTCGATGAGACCTACGAGGCGATCCACAAGCGCAACTATCACAAACCGAAAACCGCCGGCCATTACATCGAGGACTACAACATCCTGCAGACCACCCGCGAAGAGCCGGTGCTGCGGGCGATCCGCAAACACTTGCAGGCCTCGGGCATTCCCGTGGAAAACTCCAAGGGTGAATGGGGCCCGGGGCAGGAAGAGATCAACATCCGCTACGCCGACGCCATGACCATGGCCGACCACCACGTCATCATCAAGCACGCCTGCAAAGAGATCGCGCAGTTGCAGGGCAAGGCGATCACCTTCATGGCCAAGTGGCGCTACGACGCTGCCGGTTCCAGCAGTCACATCCATAATTCGCTGTGGGACAAGAACGCCAAGAAGCCGCTGTTCTTCGACGCAAAAGCCGAGTTCGGCATGTCGAAACTGATGCGGGCCTGGGTCGCCGGGCAGCTCAAGTACGCCAACGACATCACCTGTTTTCTCGCACCTTATATCAACTCCTACAAGCGCTTCCAGGCTGGCACTTTTGCGCCGACGCGGGCGGTCTGGAGCCGCGACAATCGCACCGCCGGCTTTCGCCTGTGTGCCGAAGGCAGCAAGTCCATCCGCATCGAATGCCGCATCGGCGGTGCCGACCTCAACCCCTATCTGGCCTTCGCCGCATTGATCGCAGCAGGTTTGAAGGGTATCGACGAGAAGCTCGACCTTGCGCCGCCGTTCGAAGGCGACGCCTACCTCGACGAGCATTTGCCGGAAGTGTCCAAGACCCTGCGCGAGGCAAGCGCCGCCCTCAAGAGCTCAAGCATGTTGCGCGAGGCGTTTGGCGACGAGGTCGTCGACCATTACGTGCACACCGCCGAGTGGGAGCAGAAGGAGTACGACCGGCGAATCACCGACTGGGAATTGCAGCGCGGCTTCGAGCGCTATTGAGAACATCATGACTGCGAAGGTGCAACTGATCTCCCCGGTGGATGGCCGGGTGTACGTCGAACGCGATCTTGCCGATGCGGCGCAGGTCGAGCAGGCGCTGACGGCGGCTGCCAGCGCACAGGCCTCATGGCAACGCCGCTCACTGAGCGAACGCGCGGCATTTTGCAGCGCTGCGGTTGACGCGATGCTGTCGATGCAGGCGGATATCGTGCCGGAGCTGGCCTGGCAAATGGGCCGCCCGGTGCGGTACGGCGCCGGCGAACTGCGCGGTTTTGCCGAACGCGCCCGGCACATGATCGCTATCGCACCGCAGGCCCTGGCCGCTATAGAGCCGGAGCCCAAGGCGGGTTTCAGGCGCTTTATCAAACGCGAGCCGCTGGGCACGGTGCTGGTGGTCGCCCCGTGGAACTACCCCTACCTCACGGCGGTGAACACGATCATCCCGGCGTTGATGGCCGGCAACAGCGTGATCCTCAAGCACGCATCGCAAACCCTGCTGGTGGGCGAGCGTTTCGCCGAGGCCATGCGTCGCGCAAAACTGCCCGAGGGGCTGTTCCAGAACCTGCTGCTCGACCATGTGTCGACCGGGGCGATCATTGCTGGCGGGCGCGTGCAGCAAGTGAACTTCACCGGCTCCGTGGAGGCTGGCAAAGTCATGGAAAGCGCCGCCAGCGGACAGTTTCTCGGCATGGGCCTGGAGCTCGGTGGAAAAGACCCGGCCTATGTCCGGGCAGACGCGAACCTTGAGCATGCGGTGGAAAATCTGGTGGACGGCAGTTTCTTCAATTCCGGACAGAGTTGCTGCGCCGTGGAACGCATCTACGTCGACCAGAAAATCTACCCGGTGTTTGTCGAACGTTTCGCCGAATTGACCCGCCAATACGTGCTGGGCAACCCGCTGGACGAAGCCACCACCCTCGGCCCGCTGGTGACACCGGGCGCCGCATTCTTCGTTCGCGGCCAGATCGCCGAAGCGCTGGCCCAGGGCGCGACGGCGCTGATCGATCCGCAGGCATTTGCCGCCGACGTACCGGGCAGCGCCTACCTCGCGCCGCAGGTGCTGGTGGGCGTGAACCATCAAATGTCGGTCATGCGCGACGAAAGCTTTGGCCCGGTGGTCGGCATCATGCCGGTGGCCAGCGATGAAGAAGCCATCGCCTTGATGAACGACAGTGAGTTCGGGCTCAGCGCGTCCATCTGGACCCAAGACCTCGCAGCGGCCGAACGCCTGGGCAACGAGATCGCCACCGGCACTGTGTTCATGAACCGCTGCGATTACCTGGACCCGGCACTGGCCTGGACCGGCGTGAAGAACAGCGGGCGCGGCGTTACCCTGTCGCCACTGGGCTACGAGCACCTGACCCGGGCCAAATCCTTTCATCTGCGTCACGAGGTGTAGACCATGAACCTGACCGGAAACTGGAACTACCCCACGAGCGTTCGCTTTGGTGTCGGGCGCATCGCCGAACTGGCCGAGGTCTGTCGCAGCCAGGGCATCCAGCGCCCCCTGCTGGTGACCGACAGCGGCCTGGCGCGCGCGCCGATCACCACGGCGGCACTGGACGCATTGCGCGCCGCCGGTCTTGGGGTGGCGCTGTTTTGTGATCTCAAGCCCAACCCGGTGGAAGCCAACCTCGCCGGCGGGCTCGACGCCTGGCGTGCCGGCCAGCACGATGGGGTGATCGCTTTCGGCGGCGGCAGCGGCCTGGACATGGGCAAGCTCATTGCCTTCATGAGTGGCCAGACCCGCCCGGTCTGGGACTTCGAAGACATCGGCGACTACTGGACCCGCGCCGACGACAGCCGCATCGCCCCGGTCATTGCCGTGCCGACCACGGCGGGAACCGGCTCCGAAGTCGGGCGTGCGGCGGTGATCATCGACGAGCGCACCCACACCAAGCGCATTATCTTCCACCCGAAAATGATGCCGCGCGTGGTCATCAGCGACCCGGCCCTCACCGTCGGCATGCCGGCGAAAATCACCGCCGGCACCGGCATGGACGCGTTATCCCATTGCCTGGAAGCGTACTGCGCCCCCGGCTTTCACCCCCTGGCCGATGGCATTGCCGTGGAAGGCATGCGCCTGGTGGCCAACTCACTGGTAAAGGCGGTACACACGCCGTCGGACCTTGAGGCGCGCGCACAAATGCTCGCGGCGGCGGCGATGGGCGCCACGGCATTCCAGAAAGGCCTAGGCGGGATGCATGCGCTCTCCCATCCGGTGGGTGCGCTGTACGACACCCATCACGGCATGACCAATGCCACCTTCATGCCCTATGTGCTGCAGTTCAATCGCTCGGCCATCGAGGAGCGCATCACCCGCCTGGCGGCGTACCTGCGCCTGCCCTCCCCGGGGTTCGACAGTTTCCTGGCCTTCGTCCTCAAGCTGCGCAAGGACATCGGCGTGCCCCATACCCTGGTTGAACTGGGCGTGGATGACCGGCAGGCCGACCTGATCGCCGACATGGCGATTGTCGACCCTTCCGCTGGCGGCAACCCGCTGCCCTTGACCCGGGACGGCGTGGCAAAGATTTTCGACGCGGCGTTTCACGGCCGCCTGTAGAGCAGTCGCCTGGCCGGCACTGCGCATGGACAGGTGTGATCCGATAGCGACAGGAGCAGTACGACAAGGGGTTGAAGCCAGCCCATCCGGCCAGCCGGATGGTTGCGTATGAACACCTGAAGGGGCACACATCATGAACCCAGCAAGCCAGCCGGGCACCGAAACGCACGACGATGACGTCAAGGTGCTGCACAGCATGGGCTACGCCCAGCAACTCTCACGACGAATGGGGGTTTTCTCCAACTTCGCCATTTCCTTTTCGATCATCTGCATCCTCTCGGGTGGCATCAACTCCCTGGCCCAGGGCACCTCGGGCGCGGGTGGGATATCCATCGGCATCGGCTGGCCGATCGGCTGCCTGATCTCCGGGGTATTCGCCATGGCCATGGCGCAGATTTCCTCGGCCTACCCCACCGCTGGCGGCCTGTACCACTGGGGTTCGATTCTCGGTAACCGCTTCACTGGCTGGCTGACCGCGTGGTTCAACCTGCTGGGGCTGGTCACGGTGCTGGGCGCGATCAACGTCGGCACCTATTACTTCTTTTTCGGCGCCTTCGGACCGGCACTGGGCATGGAAGACACGACCACGGTCCGGGTGATTTTCCTGGCGATCCTCACCGGCCTGCAGGCCTTGTGTAACCACTTGGGCATCGGCCTGACCGCCAAACTCACCGACTTTTCCGGTTACCTGATTTTCGCCACGGCGCTGGCACTGACCATCGTCTGCCTGATGTCGGCACCCAGCTACGAATTCGCGCGGTTGTGGACCTTCGGCAACTATTCCGGCGAGGCTGGCGGCAGCGTATGGCCGCAGGTCTCCAACGGCTGGGTCTTCATGCTCGGCCTGCTGTTGCCGATCTACACCATCACCGGCTATGACGCCTCGGCGCATACCTCCGAGGAAACCCGCAACGCGGCCATGTCGGTGCCGCGCGGCATGGTCATGTCGGTGGTCTGGTCGTTGCTGTTCGGCTGGCTGATGCTCAGCGCATTCGTGCTGATGCTGCCGAACATGGACGAGGCGGCCAAGCAAGGCTGGAACGTGTTTTTCTGGGCCATGAACACCCAGGTAAACCCGACCTTGAAACTGGTGCTCTACGTGGCGATTTTCATCTCGCAGATACTCTGCGGACTGGCCACGGTCACCTCGGTTTCGCGGATGATCTTCGCGTTCTCCCGGGACGGCGGCCTGCCCTGCTCGAAGGCACTGGCCTCGGTCTCGCCGACCTTTCGCAGCCCGGTGGCGGCGATCTGGACCGGTGCCACCCTTGCCGTCCTGTTCGACTGGGGCTCGTCGGTGATCTCGGTCGGGGCAACGCCGGTGTACACGATCGTGGTGTCCTGCACGGTGATCTTCCTGTTCTTCTCCTTCGCCATCCCCATCGTGCTCGGCCTGTTTACCTACGGGACGTCGAAGTGGCCGACCATGGGCCCGTGGAACATGGGGCGTTTCTGGTACTCGGTGTTCGCCATTCTCTCGATCCTGTCGATGATCATCATTTTCGTCATCGGCATCCAGCCACCGAACGATTGGGCGCTGTACATCACCATCGGCTTCCTGGTGCTGACGGCCATCGTCTGGTTCGGCTTTGAAGCCCGGCGCTTCCAGGGGCCACCGGTGGGCGACATGATCGTCAAGCGCCAGGCTGAAATTGCCGCGGCGGAGGCGGCGTTGAACCGCAAATAGAGCGAGCAATGAGTAACCTGTAGGAGCGAGCTTGCTCGCGATGGTCGTTAACAATGACGCGTGTTTACTGGCTAAACGCGGAGCTCTTGAGCCCATCGCAAGCAAGCTCGCTCCTACAGAGTCCGGGCCTTATCAGTCGGTTTTTTTGTATGGCGATGATTTATCCTGTGCCTCCGATTTCACCCCGGAGACTCCTGTGCCCGCCCTCACCGCCCGCGAGGTTTACCAGCCGCTGCGCGATGCCGCCCAGGGCATTTGCACCTTCCAGCGAGTCGACGATGCCTGCGAGTCTGGCCATGTTCGGATCAACATCGACGGCTGGCAACTGACACTGGAGGTCGACGCCGGCCACTTGCGTCACTGCCTGCACGGCCAAAGCCCCGATGGCCGTGACTATGTGTTCGACAACGGGCAACGCTTCGGCACTGACCCGGTGAGTTTGCTCAGCACCTGGGAGCTGGCGCAGATTGAACGGTTGCTGGCCTGAATCCTTCGCAACCTGTCGTTCCCTGGCCGCACTTGTGATAAACAGGCCGGAGTGATTTTCGCGTCCAAGGAGGTTCTGCCCATGCCCCGTTCCCCACGCCTGCCGCACTGGCTGGCCTGCGCCCTGTTCGGTTTGTTCGCTGGCGGCGCCCAGGCCGGCACGACGCCCCCGGCGCCCGATGCCTTGCAACCCTTGCTGGCGACGATGAATGAGCGGTTGTACATCAGCGAGCTGGTGGCGCTGACCAAGTGGGACAGCGGCAAACCGGTCCAGGACAACGCCCGGGAAGCACAAGTCATCGCCAACGCCAGGAAGCAGGCGGCCCAGCGCCAGCTCGACCCCGACGATGTCGCCGACCTGATCGCCGCCCAGATCGAAGCCAGCAAACTGGTGCAATACGGCCGAATCGCGCAATGGCAAGCAGCGCACAAGGCACCGGACACGCCACGGCCGGACCTCAACAATGACATCCGGCCCAAGCTCGACACCCTGCAAAACCTGCTGCTCACGCAGTACGCCGCGTTCCTGCCCTACCGCAAAGACCCGAACTGCCCGCAATGGCTGGCCACCGAACGCTCCGCGCTGATCAAGGATTACCTGCATGGCCAGGCGATGATTCGTGCGACCGGAGAGCTGTGCGTTGTAGGTCGATGACAGCGAAGTGATCCAGACGAAGAGCCCGGCCCAATCGGCCGGGCTTTCATGGACGCTCTTTCTTCTTCAGTTCGCCGCCGCTTGAAACCGCTTGCGGTAAGCCGCCGGCAGTAGCCCGACGCGTTGTTGAAACAGCCTGCGAAACGAGTTGCCATCCTCGTAGCCCACGGCATAGGTGATGCTGTCCAGCGTCATGCGTGTGGATTCAAGCAACTGTTTGGCCTTTTCCAGACGCAAGGTCTGCAGGTAGGTAATCGGCGTGTAGCCAGTGGCGTCCTTGAAACGTCGCTTGAAGTTGCGCACGCCGAAGCCGAATTGTTGGGCCACATCATCGATCAACAACGGCTGATCGAAGCGTTCTTCCAGCCAGTTTTGCACCCGCAGGATGTCGCCATCACCATGGCTCTTGGGCATTGACCACATCACATACACCGACTGCTCGCTGCGCACCGAGTCGACCAACAGGTACTTGCCACACTTTTGCGCCAGTTCCAGTGACGCAAAGCGACGCACCAGGTGCAGCAACAGGTCCATGGCCGCACTCGCGCCGCCACTGGTGACCACGCGATTGTCCTCGCAAATGATTTGCCCTTCGTCCAGCAACGCTTCGGTATAGCGGCGACGGAAAAGCTCGGCAAAAGCCCAGTGCGTGGTCGCACGGGTGCCGTTCAATAGCCCGGCCTCACCCAACATGAACGCCGCCGTGCACATGGAAGCCACCACTGCGCCTTGGGCGTGCTGCTCACGCAGCCACGGTCCATAGGCGCAAAACGCCGGTAAGGCGTCCTTGAGGGTGAAGAGGAATCCCGGGATCAGGACCAGATCGGTTCGCGGGATCTCGCGAGTGGAACGGTTCACATGCAAGCGCTGCCCGCCCCAGGCGGCCACATCGGCGCCATCGAGCGAAGCGCTGACCACCCTGAACGGTGGTGGGTCGCTATCGGCGAACAGGTTGGCGGCACTGAGCACTTCCAGGGCCATGGTTGCGCTGGCGGCGGAGCATTGATCGGCCAGTAACAAGGTGATGTGCATAGCGACTCCATTGCACTTTCCGCATGAAAAATGTCATTTGCGCACCTACCTTAGCCGATTTCCATGGCCTAAAGTGCAGCCATCAACCCAACGGTGGCGCACTTATGAATCTCTGGTTTCGACTTTTCCTTATGCTGTTGCGTCGCCCGTGGCGCAACCCCGTGGACGCCTCGGCGACCACCGTTGTGTGCATGCGCGTGTGGCCGCTGGATCTGGACCTCAACCGGCACGTCACCAACGGTCGCTATTTCACGCTGGCAGACATCGGGCGAATGGATTACGTACTGCGCAGCGGCGCCTTTCGCGTGGCGCTTCGTCATAAGGCCGTGCCGATTGTCGGCGATACCTGGGGCAAGTTCCGCCGAGAGTTGCGCCTGTTCGAAGCCTTTGAAATACATACCCGCATGCTTGGCTGGGACGACAAGTGGACCTTTATGGAGCACCGTTTCGTGAGCAAGGGCCGGGTGGTCGGCGTGGTGGTGATGCGCGGTCTGTTCCGCGCGGGCAGAGGCACGGTGGCACCCGGTGAATTCGCGCTGGAACTGGGTTTGCCAGAGCAATCGCCGTCGATGCCGCCATGGCTGACGGACTGGTCGCGTAACTGCAACGACATGAGCCATCAGTTGCGTACACAAGAGGCTCCGCCTGCGCGGCAACCGGAGACAGTCGGCTGACCGCCAACCTGTGTACGCTCTATTCTGTGCCTACCTCGCGCAACGGGCGAGTTGTGTGTTGTGAGTCGATGACAGTGAAGTGATGCAAACGAAGAGCCCGGCCCAATCAGCTGGGCTAATGAGATGGTCACCCCCACACCCTGCGAGGGCTACGCTTTCGCAGGGTGTTTTGTTTTCGGAGGCCATCATCATGATCCAGTCAGCACTGATCGGTATCGATCTCGGTAAACATAATTTCCACCTTCACGGCCAGGATAAATCAGGCCACGAGGTGTTTCGCAAGAAGCTCTCTCGGACGCAGATGATGCAGCTTTTCGGCAACGTGCCGAGTTGTATCGTGGTGATGGAAGCCTGTGCGGGGGCGCATTTTGTTGCTCGTCAGCTAGCGGCAATGGGACACACGGCCAAGCTGATTTCCCCGCAGTTCGTTAAGCCCTTCGTCAAGGGCAACAAAAATGATTTCGTTGATGCTGAAGCGATCTGTGAAGCGGCTTCCCGTCCATCTATGCGCTTTGTGACGCCTAAAACCGAGTCCCAGCAAACCCTGTCTGTTCTGCATCGGATGCGCGAATCGTTGGTGCATGACCGCACAAAAACGGCTAATCAGATGCACGGTTTTCTACTGGAATTTGGCGTCAGCCTGCCCAGAGGCCTGGCAATCATGAAGCGTTTGACAAATGTCTTGGCCGAGCACGAATTGCCCATTCGTTTGACGGTGTTGCTGCAACGTCTGCACGATCACTTCGTTTACCTGGATGAGCAAATCAGGGCGCTGGATAAAGAGCTGGCGAGCCAACTGGCCGACGATGATCTGGGTAGTCGCTTACTGAGCATGCCATGTGTCGGCCCGATCACCGCCAGCCTGCTGGCTGTGGAAATGGGCGATGCCAAGCAGTACCGGCGCAGTCGCGATTTTGCCGCCTCAGTGGGACTGGTGCCCAGGCAGTACAGCACAGGCGGTAAGGCAAATTTGCTGGGGATCAGCAAGCGGGGTGACAAGCACCTGCGACAACTGTTGGTGCAATGCTCCAGGGTCTATATGCAGAGGCTGGAGCACCAGAAAGGGGCCTTGGCTGACTGGGTACGAGCCTTGCTCAGTCGACGACATTCGAATGTCGTGGCCTGTGCCCTCGCTAACAAACTGGCGCGTATCGCCTGGGCGATCGCGACTCACCATACGCAATATGAAGCAGGGCCAGACGCCTTGAACGCCTGACCCTGAGGTTGTTGCAGTACCACGACTCACCCTTCAGGTTTTGCGATAGCTGAACAACAGATGACGTGAACGGCCTACCGGCCTGGCGAAGATCCTGGCATAAAAATCGGCTTTAGAAGCCGATGGGCTTTTTAGGATCGTCAGGCGCGATTCTCATCGTGGCGCTGGGGCATGCCCCAAACAGACGCCGGATAGATTTAAGCAAGCCAACCACACCACCCGTTAATCAGTATTGCAAAAATGGGGGCGACCATAGATTTTCATGGGCCGGCCTCATCAATGTAAAACACCCTTTACATTCGCGAAATCTCCGGCGAGTATGTAAAGGGACTTTTACATCAGGAGGATGCAATGAAGCGCTACTACATCGAAATGGGCGTCGCGATTACGCTGTACACCGTGCTGTTGCTGGTGTCGATTATCTTGCTTAAAGACCGGCAAGAAATGGCAATGGCGCTGAAGATCATCATCACGCTGTTGCCTGTGATTCCTGCGGGGCTGATGTGTTGGGCGGTGGTGCGCAATATGCGCACGCTGGACGAAATGCATTTGCGTATTCAGTACGAAGCTCTCGGTTTTGCCTTTGCCGCTTCGGCATTGCTGACCTTCACCTACGGTTTTCTGGAGAATGTCGGTTTCCCGCACGTGTCCTGGGTCTGTGTGTGGCCGGTGATGGGCCTGATGTGGATGATCGGGCTCAGACTTGCCAAGCGACGCTATCAATGAAAAACCGTCTCAAGGAACTGCGTGCCGAACGCAAGTGGTCTCAGGTCGACCTGGCAGCGTTGTTGAATGTTTCGCGGCAGACCATCAATGCCATCGAAAATGGCCGCTATGATCCCAGCCTGCCCTTGGCGTTTCAGATTGCCCGGGCATTTGCGCTGCCTATCGAGAGCATTTTCGATGATGAGTTCGCAGGGTAATTTCCCTCTTCAATCAGGCGCCGGCCCATGAGTCACACTGAGACCCTCGCTAAAATCTTCCTTGGCCCGGTGTTGCTGGCGCAGGGTCTGTATACGCGACGCGTGACGCCCAGGTTGCCGGAGGCCGAGGGTGAACGCCAGGGCAAAGTCGGCAGCGGCGACGTTCTGCGGTTGTTGATTGTCGGCGACAGCGCCGCTGCGGGTGTGGGTGCGGCGACTCAAAGTGAAGCCCTCAGCGGTCGGCTGGTGGAGCGCCTGGCCGATGATTACCGGGTGTCGTGGAAACTCTGGGCGCGCACGGGGCTGGACTCGCAAGGGTTGCTGGAGCTGCTCGAACAGCACGCCCCCGAGCCGTTCGATGTGGCGCTGTTGTCGATTGGCGTCAACGATGTCACCAGCTCACTCACCCTGGATCAGTGGCTCGCTCGGCAACGGCGTTTGATGGCGCTATTGTGCGACAAGTTTGCGGTGAGGCAGATTGTCGTGTCGCCGCTTCCGCCAATGCATATGTTCCCCGCGCTGCCGCAACCCTTGCGCTGGTTCCTGGGGTTCAGGGCGCGGCGTTTCAATGCACATTTGGCGGATCTGGCCGCACGCCTGGATCAATGTACGATGCTGACTACCCCGCTGGCACCCGAACCGGGCCTGATGGCCAGCGATGGTTTTCATCCGGGGCCGCTGCTCTACCGCCAATGGGCCGACGATGCCGCCAGGGTCATCGACCAACGCTTTCGCAGCACAACAATAAAAAACAGGAGTTGAAGATGTCCGAGCTGAACCTGAACCACAACGTCGCAACGTCCCTGAAGCAGTGGCACGGGATGATCGGCAACCGCGACTTGAGCGGCTTGCCCGAACTGCTCGATCCGCAGGCGGTGTTCCGCTCGCCGATGGCGCACACGCCGTATCCGGGGGCGCCGGTGGTGTCGATGATCCTCAACACGGTCATGAACGTGTTCGAGGACTTTGCCTATCACCGCGAGCTGGCGACGGCGGATGGCTTGAACGTGATTCTCGAATTCAGCGCCAGGGTCGACGGGAAAGAGCTGAAGGGCATCGACATGATTCGCTTCAACGAACAGGGCAAGATTGTCGAGTTTGAAGTGATGGTGCGGCCGTTGAGTGGCTTGCAGGCGTTGGGTGAGGAGATGGGGCGACGCCTCGGGGCTTATCTGAAGGCCAGCAAGGCCTGACTTATCTGATTCACCAAAATCCCTGTAGGAGTGAGCCTGCTCGCGATGGCGGAGTGTCAGTCAATATGTTGTTCACTGACCCACCGCCATCGCGAGCAGGCTCGCTCCTACAGGTTTTGTGTAAAGCCTGAAAACTTCACACCATCGGCTGATGACTGGTCACGCAGTGAATCCCGCCACCACCGGCGGAGATCGCGTCGATGTCGAGTTGCACCACCTTGCGCTGCGGGTAGAGTTCGGACAGCAGGTCGAAGGCTTTGGCATCGGCTTCTTCATCGCCGAACTCCGGCGCGATGATCGCGCCATTGATCACGAAGTAGTTGATGTAGCCGGCGGCGAAGTCCTTATTGTCTTTGCTGAACTGGCTGCTGCGCGGGTTGAGCGGTGGCGACACGGTATGCACCTGCAACTTGCGGCCATCGGCATCCGTGGCGTTTTCCAGGATCTGCAGATGGGCGCGAGTGACCTTGTAGTCGTAGGACTCGGGGTCGTTGTCGAGGTTGGCGATGACCACGCCGGGCCTGACGAAGCGCGCATAGAAGTCGACATGGGCGTCGGTGATGTCCTTGCCCTTGATGCCCGGCAGCCAGATGATTTTGCGCAGCCCCAGGCGCTCTTTCAGTTCTGCCTCGACGTCGGCTTTGCTCCAGTCGGGATTGCGATTGCGGTTGATCCAGCTGCTTTCGGTCATGATCCCGGTGCCGTGGCCGTCCACTTCGATGCCACCGCCCTCGCCCACCAGTTCGCTGCGCAGGTAATCCGCCTTGGCGTTTTCGGCGACCAGGGCGGCCAGTTGCGCGTCGTCCGCATGCTGCTGTTTGTTGCCCCAGCCGTTGAAGTTGAAGTCCACGGCGCCGAGGTTGCCGTCGCCATCGACGACAAAATTCGCGCCGATGTCGCGCATCCAGATGTCATCCAGCTCTGTGATCACGAAGGTGGTGTTATGGCTGCCGCATTTGGCTTCGGCCAGGCGCCGTTCGCCCTGGCGACAGAACACGGTGACCGGCTCGTATTCGGCAATGCTGCGGGCGATCCGGCCAAGGGCGTCTTGCACGTGGGGCGTGAAGTCTTCCCAGATCGCGGCCTGGGCGCCGAAGGCGATGAAAGCCCGCTGGTGTTTGTCCCCTTCATCGGGCATGTACCAATTGCCGTTACCGGCCGCTCGCACCGGCAGGCAAGCAAAGCCCAATCCCATGGACGCCACCGCGCCCAGCCCGGCGGCGACCGATACCTGCTTGATGAATGTTCGACGTGTCGGCATGTGTTTTCCTGAAATCGAGGTTTGGCCGGCCCTTCGGCCGGCCAGTGATCATTTGACTGTAGCGGTCTTGAACTTGGTCCAGGTGCGCATGCGTGCCCGCATGTCGGCCTGGGGAATGTCCTTGCCGGGAATCAGCCGCGCGTAGGTGGCGTCATCGAGGTAGATGTCCGGGTTGTTGCGCATCGCGGCATCGACATCCGGGCGAGCCTTGGCGTTGGAGGTCGGGTAACCGGTAAAGTTGCTGATGGCCGCCATGTTCTGCGGGCGCATCACGAAGTTGATGAACGCGTAGGCGTATTCCGGGTGCCGGGCGTCGACGGGAATGGCCATGGTGTCCATCCACACCGTGGTGCCTTCACGGGGAATGCGGTAGTGGAAAGTGGTTTTCTTGCCGGCGCTGTCCGACGCGCGTTGCGCCTGGGTCATGTCGCCGCTGTAGCCCAGGGACATGCACAGGTTGCCGTTGACCAGGTCGGTCACCGGTTGCGACTGGAACTTGCGGATGTATGGCCGCGCCTTCATCAGCACCTCACTCGCCGCCGCCAGATCCGCAGGCTTGGCGCTGCGCGGATCGCGGCCGAGGTAGTTGAGCACCACCGCCAACACTTCGTCCGGCGAGTCGATCATCGAGATGCCGCAGTCGGCGAATTTCGCTGCCAGTTCTGGCTTGAACAGCATGTCCAGGCTATTGACCGGCGCGTCCGGCGCACGCTGGGCGATCTGCTCGGCGTTGTAGGTCAGGCCGATGGTGCCCCAGGTGTACGGGACCGTGGCCTGGCTCGAATGCTCATAGTGCGAGCGCAGCTTTTGCAAGCCGGGCTCGACGTCGCTCAGGGCGGTGATTTTGGATTGATCCAGCGGTTGCAGGCTGCCGGCGCGCATCAAGCGTTCGGCCACGGTGTCACCGGGGAAGATCAGGTCATAGCCGCTGCCGCCAGCGAGCATCTTGGCTTCCAGGGTTTCACTGCCGTCCATGACATCGTAGATCACCTTGATCCCGGTTTCGGCGGTGAACTTGCTCAGGGTGTCCTCGGCAAAATAATCGGCCCAGTTGTACAGCCGCAGGGTTTTCTCCTCGGCGTGCAGCGCAGGTATCGCACAGGTCAGCGCCAACCCCATGGCCAGGCACAGCTTGTTGATCGTGTTCATGTCACACCCCTTGGGTTGCCCAGTGTGAGTGGATCTGACGACCGTCCTGGGTCAACAAGGCGCCGTACATTTCCGGACGGCGGTCGCGGTAGATGCCCCAGGTCAGGCGGTCTTCGCGCATGGCCGCCAGGTCCAGGCTGTGGACCAGCACCCCGGTGCTGTCACGGTCGGCTTCGGCGAGCAATTTACCCTTGTGGTTGCAGATGAACGACGAGCCGTAGAAGTTCATTTGCAAGGTCGGGTCGGTGGTCGCCGCTTCCCGGCCGACACGGTTGGCTGCCACTACGGGCAGCAGGTTGGCGGCGGCGTGGCCGCGCATGGTCATCTGCCAGTGATCCCGGGAATCGAGAGTGGCGCAACCCGGTTCGGAGCCGATGGCGGTCGGGAACAGCAGCACTTCGGCGCCCATCAACGCCAGGCAGCGCGCGGTTTCCGGGAACCACTGGTCCCAGCAGATGCCCAGGCCGATGCGCCCGAACGCGGTGTCCCAGACCCGAAAACCGCTGTCGCCGGGGCTGAAGTATTCCTTCTCCTGATAGCCGATGGCGTTGGGGATGTGGGTCTTACGATACACACCCAACAGACGCCCGTCGGCGTCGGCCACGCTCAGTGAGTTGAAGTAGGCGTTGCCGGCTTTCTCGTACCAGCTGAGCGGCAGCACCACGCCCAACTCTTTGGCCAATGCGGCAAAGCGCTGGAGCACGTGGCTGTCGCGATATTCCTCGGCCAGTGCCAGGTGTTTGTGGTGTTGCTCGATGCAGAAGTACGGCGTGGCGAACAGCTCCTGCAACAGGATGACCTGCGCGCCCTTGGCCGCGGCCTCGCGGACCAGTTGCTCGGCCTGGTCGAGGTTGTGTTTCAGGTCCCAGGTGCAAGGCATCTGGGTGGTGGCGATGGTCAACAGTGTCATGGCATCAACCCCGCACCGGCCAGGCCGGCTGTTGCTGGGTGATGCAATGCACACCGCCGCCGCCATGGGCCAGATGGTTGATCCGCACCGGCACCACTTCGCGTCCGGGGAATGCCTGCGCCAGCACTTCGGCCGCGACCTTGTCGGCATCGATGCCATAGGCCGGCATGATGATCGCACCGTTGGCGATGTAGAAGTTGGTGTAGGAGGCGCAGAACACTTCGGCCTCGGTATCTACCGCGTCGGTGGCTTCATAGAGTTCGATCAGTTCGAACTTGCGGCCCTGGGCATCGGTGGCCAGTTCAAGGGCGCGACGGTTTTCCCGTGCGACTGCGGCGTACACCGAGCTCTGGTCGTGGGTGGCGTCCACCAGCAACACGCCGGGGCGGGCAAAGGCGCACACGCCGTCGACGTGGCCGTCGGTCATGTCGCCGGTCACGTAGTCCGGATCGCCCGGCAGCCAGATGGTTTTCTTCACGCCCAGCAGACGGGTGAAGATCTCTTCGATCTCGGCCTTGCTCACGCCCGGGTTGCGATTGGGGTTGAGCAACACCGATTCGGTGGTGATCAGCGTGCCCTCGCCGTCCACATGAATCGCGCCGCCTTCGTTACTCAGCGCCGTGCCGAAACACTCCAGCCCCAAATGGTTCAGCGCACGACGGGCCAGGCTTTCATCCAGATCGTGGGCCGACTTGCCGCCCCACGCATTGAAGCGCCAGCTCACACCGGCCAGGCCTTGCTGCGGATGGCAGACGAAACTCGGGCCGGAGTCGCGGCACCAGCTGTCGTTGACCGCCAGTTCGATCAACTCGATATTCGGCCCGCACAAGGCTTTGGCTCTGGCGACGGCTGACGGATCGACCACCAGTTTCACCGGCTCAAAACGGGCGATGGCGTTGGCCACCCGGGCGAAGTCTTCTTGAACCTGTGGCAGCGTCACCCGCCAGCCTGATTCCCACAGGGTCTTGTTGTGCGGCCAGACCATCCAGGTGGCGGCGTGGGTGACCCACTCGGCCGGCATCGTCCAACCGCTGTTTTGAATTTCGTTCTGCTGCATGACAAGCACCTCTGAGTTAAGTCATTGTGTTCAATGAAAACAGCCTTGGCGGTCTTTGCATGCATGCTACGTCTGGAAAAACAGGCAAACAAACGATGGATTTTGCCGACAACTGATTAGAGGAACTTATCGATATGCTCAAACACTGGCCGCCCCTGAGCACCCTGCGCGGCTTCGAAGCCGCCGCCCGGCTGGGCAGTTTTCACAAGGCCGCCGACGAGTTGCACCTCACCCAATCGGCGATCAGCCAGCAGATCCGCAGCCTTGAGGCCTACCTGGAACAACCTCTGTTCCATCGCAGCGGGCGCAGCGTCAGCCTGACCGATGCCGGTCACGATCTGCTGAGCACCACCCAGGCATTGTTGCAGCAACTGGCGGTGGGCATTCGCCGGTTGGGGCAATACCAGAAACCCAATCAACTGGTACTCAACACCACTCCGGCGTTCGCCCGGCACTGGTTGTTGCCGCGTCTGGGAGATTTCCGTCGCCAGCATCCGCAGGTCGATCTGTGGATTTTCAGCACCGATGAAGTGCCGGACATGGCCAGCCAGACCATCGACCTGGCGGTGCGTGACGACATCAGCTCCCAGGCCGAATGCAGCTTCAAGGTGCTGCACGCCGACCGCCTCTACCCGGCGTGCCATCCGAGCCTGCTGGCAGTGCCCGTGGAGCAGCGCACCACCCTGCATGGCGAGCGGGAAATGGACTGGAGCCACTGGGCGGTGGAGTCCGGCATTGATGTGGGGCAGATGGATCAGGGACTGAATTTTTCCGATCCGGGGTTGCTGCTGGACGCGGCCTGCACCGGGCTGGGCATTGCGCTGGTGAGCCAGTTGCTGAGTCGGCAGGCGCGGGTCACCGGGCTGTTGCAGCCGATGGTGGAGCAAACCATCCGCGGCCCGAACTGGGCGCTGCTGACTCACCGTGACAGCGAGAACATCGCGATGGCGCGGGCCTTCACCCAGTGGCTGGTCGACAATCTGGCGACCGAGCAGCAGACCACGGCGTGATCATTGCGCCGGGAAGGTTTGCAGGTAAGCCAGCAGGTCTTCGATTTTTTCCGGGTCACTGAGGCCCCAGAAAATCATGCGGGTGCCGGGCACGACTTTCTTCGGCGCTTCGAGGTAGGCGATCAGGGTTTCGCGGTCCCAGACCAGGTTGGCGGATTTCATCGCGTCGGAATACACATAGTCTGTGGTGATCGCGGAGTGGCGGCCGATCACGCCATTGAGCTGCGGGCCGAAGAAAGCGCGAGCCGATTCGCCGATCTGATGGCAGCCGCTGCAGAGGCGCTTGAACACTTTCTCCCCGGCCTGGACATCGCCCGCAGCCAGGGTGGGAGTGCTGAACAGGCCAGCGGTGAGCGCCAGGGCGAGGGTCAGGGCGGCGATTTTCTTCATGTTGCGTTTCCAGTCTGCGAATGCTCGCTATTGGAACATGACGGCTGAGGATATCCAAAACGGTCAGGTGGGCACCGCCCAATGTAGGAGCGAGCCTGCTCGCGATAACGGTCTGTCAGGCACCTTTGATGTCGACTGACACTCCCTCATCGCGAGCAAGCTCGCTCCCACAGGGGTTCTGCGCACTGGCTTACTATTTGGATTAGGTTCGGGAGGTATTGGAATCGCTGACTGACGGCGCCTGGGGCACAGGGCGGGTTTTCACGGTGACGAACATTTTGATGCGGTCGCCGATTTCCTGGAGGGTATGGCGGAAAGGGTCGTGTCTTTCGCTGATGGTCGGGTCTTCGAAGCTCCAGACCATCACTTCACCGGTAAACGGCATGCGTGAGGCCTCTTCGGAGGACTTGTCGCACAGGGTGATGACGTAGTCGAATGCCTGGCCTTCGAAATCTTCGAGGGACTTGCTGCGCAAGCCGCTGGCATCGACACCGATGTGATCGAGGGATTCGAACGTGCGCGGGTCGATCTCGTAGGCCTCAAGCCCGGCGCTGAAGGCCTGGAAGTCGGCAGGATCGATATGGCGCAGCAGGGCCTCGGCCATGGGTGAGCGGACATCGTTTCTGGCGCAGACGAACAGCACGCGACGGGGGTCGGTCATGGGTTTACCTCGGCTGGCGGACTTTAGTGTTTGCTCATCAATCCATGCAGCACGCCGAACCGCAGACCCGGTTCAGACGCAATCATGTGCGTGATCCCGAACACCTTGAACGCCGCCAGCATCACCACCAGACCGCCCGGCAAGATGCTCAGGCGATGGGTGGGCAAACCGGCCAGCTTGAGGTGTTTCACATGTTTGACTTCCAGCAGGCGCAACGACAGGCGCAACAGGCCGCCGTAGGTGATGCCGCTTTGGCCGTCATCATTGAGGCCATTGGCCTTGAGTACCTTGGCCAGCATCCGCGCGGTCCCCGAGGAACCAACCGCCTGCTGCCAGCCCATGGCGCGGTAACGGCGGGCAATGCGTTCGAATTGCACGGTGGCCGCGCGTTCGGCCTCCAGCAGCGCTTCGGCCACAATCCGCCCGCCATGGAAGTAACGCGCACCGAAGGTGCCGCTGCCGATGGCAATGCTCTCGGTGACCAGCAATTGATCGCCACGGCCGATGATCATCTCCGTGGAGCCACCGCCGATATCCACCACCAGCCGCATGGTTTGCGCCGGCAAGGTGTGGGCCACGCCGGCGTAGACCAGTTGCGCCTCTTCGTGACCGGAAATGACGTCGATGCGAAAACCCAGGTGACGCTCGGCACTGGCCAGGAACAGCGGCGCGTTGTCCGCTTCGCGTACCGCGCTGGTGGCCACCGCCCGCACGCGCCCGGCTTCGAAACCGCGCAGTTTCTTGCCGAATCGCGCCAGCGCCTGCCA
The DNA here is from genome assembly GCF_039909015.1 of Pseudomonas grandcourensis. Classification (NCBI taxonomy): domain Bacteria; kingdom Pseudomonadati; phylum Pseudomonadota; class Gammaproteobacteria; order Pseudomonadales; family Pseudomonadaceae; genus Pseudomonas; species Pseudomonas grandcourensis. The sequence continues at coordinate 2,440,419 of NZ_CP150919.1, read as the reverse complement.
ACCACGGTCCAGCGCCAACTCATCGAGCGCCCCGCCCTGCAGGCCTTCGGCCAGACGCACCGGTTCACGCAGGGTTTTCACTTCCTGGATGACCATCTGCTGGTTCCGTCTCACCGACTGGCCAATCATCAGGCGAAACGCATTGGAACCCAGGTCGATGGCGGCAAACAGCGGGGCGTCTTTCATGGAGGGTTCCTTGCACATTCATCTGCCGGCGGACTGACGGCCGTCGGGCACTCATGACGGATTGCGAGGATCTTGCCATTACTTCGATGACACCCAGATGACACCGCCTGGCATCACCACTTCGTAACAAACTGTGACTAGGATCGGCTGTGCCACCCATGACGCGAGTGTCTCACCATGCTTTCCAATCAAGACACCTTGATCCAGCGCATCCACCGCGAGCTGCTCGATATCAGTGACGAGGAGCTGGAACTGGAATTATCGGAAGACGGGCACAACCTGGACGCACTGTTCGACGAACACATCGAGGATGGCAGCGAGAAAGAAGCCCGGCGCCGTTACTTCGCCGAACTGTTTCGCCTGCAAGGCGAGCTGGTGAAATTGCAGAGTTGGGTGGTGAAAACCGGACACAAGGTGGTGATCCTGTTCGAAGGTCGCGATGCCGCCGGCAAGGGTGGCGTGATCAAGCGCATCACCCAGCGCCTCAACCCTCGGGTCTGCCGGGTGGCTGCCCTGCCCGCGCCCAACGACCGCGAGCGCACGCAGTGGTATTTCCAGCGCTACGTTTCGCACTTGCCCGCCGCCGGGGAAATCGTGCTGTTCGACCGCAGCTGGTACAACCGCGCCGGGGTCGAGAAGGTCATGGGGTTCTGCAACGACGACCAGTACGAAGAATTCTTCCGCACCGTGCCGGAATTCGAGCGCATGCTCGCCCGCTCCGGCATCCAGCTGATCAAGTACTGGTTTTCGATTTCCGACCAGGAACAGAACCTGCGCTTTCTCAGCCGCATTCACGACCCGCTCAAGCAGTGGAAGCTCAGCCCCATGGACCTGGAGTCGCGTCGTCGCTGGGAGGCCTACACCAAGGCCAAGGAAATCATGCTCGAGCGCACCCACATCGCCGAAGCGCCCTGGTGGGTGGTGCAGGCCGACGACAAGAAGAAGGCCCGCCTCAACTGCATTCATCACCTGCTCAGCCAGATGCCTTATGAAGAAGTCGAGCTGCCGGTGATCGAATTACCGCAACGCGAGCGCCAGAAAGACTATTCACGAGGGCCTGTACCGCAGGAAATCATCGTGCCGGAGATTTACTAAGGCTCAACACATGACCTGTGGCATCCGGATGAATGTCCATCAAGCTGTCATCGAATCGTCATGAACCAGGCGCCATACTCAAGTCATTCAATGCGTGCTTTAACTTTCTGCTGCCAGTCCCGGCAGCTTTTTTTTGCCTGGAATTCTGCTTACAGACATTCCTGCGCCGCACGCTCGAACGTCGACGGTACGAACGCCGAGGCCAGCAATTTGCGCTCGTACAGGAACACCTTGCCGCCGTTCGAAGCTTTATAGGTTTCCAGCACGTTGTCCGCCGACACTTTGCTCGATACGACAATCCGGTAGCTGCGCTGGGTCTGCGATACCGTGGGTGCCAGCGCATCGTCCTGCAACTTCGGCACCACGCAATGGGTGTACTCCTCGGGCGACTTGCTGGTCTGCAAGGTCATGGTCGGATTGTTCGGCGTGGCACAACCGGCCAGCAGCAGCGAGGCGAAGGCCAGGGTCGGGGCAAAAACAGTGCGCATGAATCAGGTCCTGAAAAGAAATCCACGGTGGATCGGCTTGCCCGCCGCTCAATGGGCGTCGGGCTGATTAATTTGTTGCTGCGGTCAATCCGGCGGTCACCAGCGCCTTCAACGACGCATCGAACTGTTTCAGCGCGGTCAGTTGCAGGTCGCGTTGCTGTTCGATTTGCGCGGCGATCTCGGGCGCGGTCTTGTCATGCACCCACACCGACGGCAGTTGTTTTTCCACCGAGCCTTCGGCTTTGCCGATGTACTGCAGGTTGGCGTCGTAGAAACGTGCGGCGAAACGCGCCTCGACCCGGTCGTTACGCTGGGTCAGCAACTGGTTGTGGGTATCGAGCATCACCACCACATCCGGATGGGCCTGCACCAGGGCTTCAAGATTGTCGTAGACCGTCACCGACAGAAAAGTGTGGTGCAGCGAACCCATCAGCCAGTCGATGGCCAGGTCCGGATCGGAGCTGTTGACGAACGCCTGGCGAATCCGCGCGTCCAGTGCGTTTTTCGCACCGTTGACGGCCACCGAGTGGTATTGCTCAAGGTATTGCAGGTTTTCCACGGTGTTTTCGCTGTACAGCACCCCGACCGTCTGTCCGTATTGCAGGCTGCCCTGGCCAGCGGTGATGGGCGGCAGATGGCAGGTGCGTGCGTCTTCGGCAAAGGCCGATGCGGTGGATGCAACGCTGCCCAGCAACAGGGCAATCACAGCCAGTCGGGTCAAGATTTTCATCGCGCAGGTTCCTTGAGCAGCGTGTTCAATGCAGGCAATTTTCCGCCTTTGCGCAAAAAACAGAACTTGCGATTCTTGATGGTGACTATTGACTGAACCAATAGTGCGGCGACGCCGGCGCCTGCCTCTGGCGTAAAGTTACCGGTCAATGTCGAACAAGCGGCTGTGCCGGGCGCCCACTGTTGATTACAGTGGCGGCTGCCCTCAAAACCTGATCAAGGAACGAAACAATGGTGACCTGCTACCTGAAATACGTGCTCGATCCCTACCAGCTCGAAGCGTTCGAGCACTACGGCAAGTTGTGGATTCCCCTGGTGGAAAAGTTCGGCGGACAGCACCACGGCTATTTTTTGCCGTCGGAGGGCGCCAACAACATCGCCCTGGCGCTGTTCACCTTTCCCAGCCTGGCGGATTACGAGCATTACCGGCAACAGTCGATGAACGATCCGGAGTGCATCGCAGCGTTCAAGTACGCCGAAGAGAAAAAATTCATCCTCAGCTACGAGCGTTCGTTCATGCGACCGGTGCTTGGCTGACTGGATCGCTGAGTCAGTCTTTTTTCAGATCCAGGCAATAGGTGTAGTAACCGGGGTCGCGCACCCAGCCCAGGGATTCATACAGGCGCTGGGCGGTGAGGTTGTCGGTGGCGGTTTCCAGGGTCATGCCTTTGCCACCGGCCAGCGTCGCAAAATCCCGGGCGGTGTTCATCAGCACGGTGCCGACGCCTTTGCCCCGGGCGGCGGACGTGGTGAACAGATCACCGAGCAGCCAGGTGCGATGGGCATCGATCGAGGAAAAGGTCGGGAACAGCTGGACGAAGCCGAGGTTTTCACCGTCGGTGTCCTGGGCAAGAAATATCACCGATTCATCCCGGGCGAGTCGCTCGGCGATGAAGGCGCGCGATTGCGCAAGGTTCGACGGCTGCTTGTAGAACATCCGGTAGGCGTCAAACAAGGGGGCGATCTGGTCGATGTGCGATGCGTCGGCGCGCAGGGCCTGAATAGCCATGAGGGTGCTCCATTGCGGTCTCAAGGAATTACAGACTAGCAATGGCGACGTAACAGCGACGCACTATTTTCCTGAAAGCACCGCCGTCCCCTGTAGGAGCGAGCCTGCTCGCGATGAGGCCATCAGATTCAACAGTGAAGTTGACTGACAGACCGCTATCGCGAGCAGGCTCGCTCCTACATTGGATTACCGATTGCCCTCAGACGCGGACGTTGCGCCCTGGCAAGGAGGTACGCTGGCTGCTTTCCCAGCCCTCCACCAACCCCACCGGCACATCCGCTGACGGCAACATCTGTGCACCACGCACCAGATCGGACGCACGCTCGGCGAGCATGATCGTCGGCGCATTGAGGTTGCCGTTCGGCTCGGTCGGGAACACCGACGAGTCGATCACCCGCAGACCGGTGATGCCGCGCACGCGCAATTCGGAATCGACCACCGCCATGTCGTCCTCGCCCATGCGGCACGAACCGCACGGATGGTAGGTGCTTTCCAGGTTGTCGCGCACGAAGGCGTCGAGGTCTTCATCGCTGGTCACCTGGGCGCCCGGGGCGATTTCGCCGTCGCGGAAGCGGTCCATGGCTTTCTGCCCGATGATCTCGCGGGTCAGGCGAATGCAGCGGCGGAAACCTTCGCGGTCCTCTTCCCGCTCCAGGTAATTGAAGCGGATTTCCGGATGCTCATACGGGTCGGCCGAGCGTACGCGCACATAGCCGCGACTTTTCGGCTTGTTCGGCCCGGTCAGCACCATGAAGCCATGACCCTTGATCGGCTTGTTGCCGTCGTAGCGCATCGCCGCAGGCAGGAAGTGGAACTGGATGTCCGGCCAGCGCAGGCCCTTCTCGGAGCGGATGAAACCACCAGCCTCGAAGTGGTTGGTGGCGCCCAGACCGTCCTTGAACAGCAGCCAGCGCAGACCGATCATCAGCTTGCTCAGCGGGTCCATCTTGTTGTTGAGGGTCACCGGTTCCTTGCAGCCGAACTGGATGTACACCTCGGCGTGATCCTGCAGGTTCTCCCCTACTCCCGGCAGGTCATGGCGTACGCCGATCCCGGCCTTGCGCAGGACGTCCGCCGGGCCGATGCCCGAGCGTTGCAGCAGGTGCGGCGAGCCGATTGGCCCGGACGATATCAGCACTTCGCGGTTGCAATACACCTGGTGGGTCTGGCCACCGTGGTCATACATGACACCCACCGCTCGCTTGCCTTCAAGAATGATCTGGCGCGTCATCGCGTGGGTGACCACCGTCAGGTTCGGACGCCCCATGGCCGGGCGCAGATAGGCGTTGGCCGTGGAGCAGCGCACTCCGTTCTTCACGGTCATGTGCATGGCACCGAAACCTTCCTGCATGTAGCCGTTGCAGTCTTCGGTCTTGATGTAGCCCGCCTCCGCGCCGGCTTCGACCCAGGCACCGTACAGCGGGTTTTTCATGTGGTTGCCGTTGGTGGTGTGCAGCGGCCCGGTCTGCCCGCGATAGCTGTCACCGCCCGACTCATAGCTCTCGGCACGCTTGAAGTACGGCAGGCAGTTGCGATAGCCCCAGCCTTCGGCACCCAGGGATTCCCACTCGTCAAAGTCCAGCGCGTGGCCACGGATGTACACCAGGCCGTTGATCGACGACGAACCGCCCAGCACCTTGCCCCGTGGGCAGTGAATGCGTCGGCCGTTGAGGTGGGTCTCCGGCTCGGTTTCGTAGCGCCAGTTGTACTTCTTGGTGTTCATCGGGATCGAGAATGCGCTCGGCATCTGGATCACTACACTCTTGTCACTGCCACCGAATTCCAGGACCAGCACCGAGGTGGCCGGGTCTTCGCTCAGGCGGTTGGCCAACACACAACCTGCCGAGCCTGCGCCAATGATGATGTAGTCGTATTTTTGCGTAGTCATTCTTTGCGTGGTCATAGTTATCTCCCGACCGTCGATTCAGTGAATACCCGCGGTGGCTGCTGTTTGTGGGTCAGCGTGTCGCCGGTGGTGTATTGCGGGGAGTTTTTCTCGATCTGCTGGATCACTACTTCTTCGCGCTTGAGGTCGATCGAGCGGCTCAGCCAGTAGTACGCCAGGCCCGACACAATCAGCCCGACCAGCCAGGCGATGTCGATGCTGCCCAGCGCCTTGGCGAGCGGGCCGACATACACCTCGCGCTGTTCAACGCCGTCGAAGATGTAGAAGAACGGGATCATCGAGATAAAACCGATGGCATAGGCGGCGATGCCGCGCAGTCCCCAGCTGCCGTAGATGTTGCCGTGGGGCATGAAGAAGTGTGGGATGGCGTAGCGGCCCTTGCGCACGAAGAAGTAGTCGGTGAGGTTGACCGAGGTCCAGGGCACCAGGAAGTACAGCATCACCACCAGGTAGATCCCCAGCACCGACAGGCCTTTGCCGGAACTCTGGATGCTCAGGGCCACGCCCAGTTGCAGCAGGATCACGAAGCCGATGGCCAGGATGCGAGCCCTGCGGGTTGGTTCGATGTGCTTGATCGAGTCGACGCAAGTCAGCGTGGTCAGCTTGGCGCTGTAGATGTTCATCGCGATCACCGGCAGGAACGCCAGGATGGTGACCACCACCACCGCCGTGCCCACCAGCGGCGACACGGTGTTGCCGACTTGCCCGAGGGCCACCAGCACGTCAGTGGAGTGCAGGTGATCGGCCAGCCAGCCACCCACGGAAATCATCCACGCACCGGACAACGAAGCCCCGAGGAACACCACGGCGATCAGCTTGCCGCTGGAGGTGTTTTTCGGCAGGTAGCGCGAGTAGTCCGACACGTACGGGGCGTAGGCGATGTTGTAGCTGGCGGCCGCCGCAAACTGCGCAATGAAACCGGTCCAGTTGAAACCCAGCGGCTCCCGGGCCACTTCGCCTTCCGCGAGTGCCGGCAGCACTGCATCCGGCACCCAGCCCATCACCACCGCCAGGGTCACCAGGCCGTACAGCGGCAGCGACAGGTACAACGCCCATTTGAAGCTGCGGTGCATCCAGTCATGGCCGAGAATCGCCAGCACCGCCGCCGGTATGGTCACCGCCACCGCGATCACCGCCGGGTTGAACCCGAACAGCGTGTGCAGCCCCTGCATCATCAGCACCAGATTGACGATGTTGAAGCCGGCGAACACGAACAACGTCGCCAGCAGCACCAGGATCACCCCGCGATAACCGAACTGCGCACGGGACTGGATCATCTGCGGCAGGCCAAGGTGCGGGCCCTGGGAGCCGTGAAAGGCCATGAACAGTGTGCCGAACATGATGCCCAGCGTGCCGGCGAGCGTGGTCCAGAGCGCGGTCAGGCCGACGCTTGGGCCGACGAAACCGATGGTCATGGTGAAGAAGGTGAAATTGCCGAGGAACCAGAACGGGCCCTGACTGGCCAGCTTGTCGGTGCGCTCGTTCTCGGGGATGAAGTCAATCGAATGCCCCTCGACGACGGATTTTTCGTCGAGGCTGGGCACGCTCGTGGCGGACTTGGCGTTAGTGTTCATGATGGACTCTTATTGTTGGAAGATCATGACGAGATAACCGCGTTCTTTCGGGTGAACGACTCCCCTGTGGGAGCGAGCTTGCTCGCGATTGCGCAAGATCAGTCAACATCAATGTTGGATGTGCTGGCCTCATCGCGAGCAAGCTCGCTCCCACAGAGATAGAGTCAGTTGCCCGTGCCTACCTGGCGTTGTTGCAGATGCCTTTTGACTGTGGGAGCGAGCTTGCTCGCGATGGGGGCGTGACATGCAACATTGATGTTGGCTGACAGTCCGCTATCGCGAGCAAGCTCGCTCCCACAGGGATTGCATTGTTCCTTGTCTTATCTGATCAGCATCAGCTTGGCAGCGTGATCCACACCGCCTTGGTTTCGAGCAGGTAGTCGAGCTGCTCGGCGCCCAGGTCCTTGCCGAATCCGGACTGCTTGTAGCCACCGAACGGCATCGATGGATCCAGGGTGCCGTGGGCGTTGACGTAGACCGAGCCTGCTTTCAAGCGTGGAATCAGGCTGTGCACCTTGCCCAGGTCGTTGGAATACAGTGCCGCTGCCAGGCCGTAAGGCGAGTCGTTGGCCAGGGCCAGCGCGTCTTCCTCGTCGTCGAACGGTGCGGTGACCAGCACCGGGCCGAAGATTTCTTCCTGGACAATGCGCATGTCATTGCGGCAGTTGGCGAAGATGGTCGGCTCGACGAAGAAGCCAGGGCCTTCGATCGGTTGGCCGCCGTAGACCAGTTCGGCGCCTTCGGCCTTGCCGGTTTCGATGTACTCGGTCACGCGCTGTTTTTGCAGGGCCGAAACCAGCGGGCCGATGAAGCATTCCGGATCCAGGCCCGGGGCGATTTTCAGGGTGCGCGTGTAGGCGATCAGCTCACGCAGGAATTCGTCGTAGACACTGCTATGAATATAGGCCCGTGTACCGGCGTCGCATACCTGCCCGGAGTTGAAAAACACGCCGTTGGCGACTGCTTGGGCGGCGGCCGGGATGTCGGCGTCGGCGCAGACGATGACCGGTGATTTACCACCGAGTTCGAGGGTCAGGCGCTTCATGTCATCCAGCGCCGCGCGGCCGACAGTCTGGCCGACCGGGGTAGAACCGGTGAAGGTCAGTTTGTCGATGCCCGGGTGGGTAGCCATGGCCGCACCGACCACGCTGCCGCGCCCGGTGACGATGTTGATCACGCCGTCAGGGATGCCCGCTTCCTGCACCAGCTCAGCGAAACGCAGGGCCGACAGCGAAGTCAGTTCGGCGGGCTTGACCACCACGGTGCAACCGGTCGCCAGCGCCGCGCCGAGCTTCCAGGCCATGGTTTGCAGCGGGAAGTTCCACGGCACGATGGCGCCGACCACGCCGACCGCTTCCTTGCGGGTATAGGCCAGGTAGTTGCCCGGCAGCGAAGGTTCGACAGTACGGCCGTGCAGCTTGGTGGCCCAGCCGGCGAAGTAACGCAGGGTATCGACGGTGCCCTGGATGTCCACGTCCTTGGCGAAGGCAACCGATTTGCCCATGTCGATGGATTCGATTTCCGCCAGTTCCGCAGCGTTCTGCTCAACCAGGTCGGCCAGGCGCTGCATCATGCGCTCGCGTTCCGCCGGTTTGGCCTGGCGCCAGGCGCCGCCGTCGAACTGCGCGCGGGCGGCTTGCACGGCGCGGTCCAGGTCGTCGGTGGTGCCCATGGGAATGCGGGTGATCAGGCCTTCGGTCGAAGGTTCGATCACATCGGAAGTCTGGCCGTCGCTGGCTTCGACCCAGGCGCCGCCGATGAACATTTTCTGGACCTTGCTGAGGAAGGTCTGGGTGGCTTCGCTGACGCCGAATTTTTGCAGGTAACTTTTGACGATCGTGTCCATTTTTGTTCTCTCTGCCCGGCAGTCAGAGCCTGCCGGGTCACTGGTTTCGATGATCAGGCTGATGCGGCTTCGCTCTCGGCGGCTGCCCGCACCTTGCCACGCTCGTGGAAGATGAAACCGATGCTGTTGAGCAGCAGTTGCGCGGCCAGGATCGAGGTCATGCCGGTCGGGTCGTAGACCGGTGCCACTTCCACCAGGTCCATGCCGACGATGTTGCCTTTGCTGCGCTTGGCCAGGGCCTGGATGATTTCCAGCACTTCGTAGTAGAGGAAGCCGCCGTGGCTCGGGGTGCCGGTGCCAGGGGCGATGGACGGGTCGAAACCGTCGATGTCGATGGTGATGTAGTAGTTGATGTTCTGCGGGATCAGCGCCAGCACACCCTCGACGCCAAGGCGACGCACGTCGCGCACCGAGAGGATTTTCGAGCCGGCTTCATGGGCCGCTTCGTAGTCGTCGCGGTTGGACGACGACACGTTGCGGATGCCCATCTGGGTCATGCCGACAATGTGGTTCATTTCGGATGCGCGGCGCAGCGGGTTGCCGTGGCCGTAGCGCACACCGTGACGCTCGTCGACAAAATCCAGGTGCGCATCGAAGTGAATGATGTGGATCGGGCCGCGGCCTTCGAAGGCCTTGATCACTGGCGCGTGCACCGAGTGGTCGCCGCCGAGCACCACCGGCATCACGCCGGCATCGAGAATCTTGCGTACGGCGTATTCGGTGTTCTTGTTGCTGGTCACCATGTCGGTGTGGACGATGTCGGCATCACCGACGTCGACCATGCGCACGTCCGATGCGGTGAGGTACATCACGTCATCTTCGTGGTCATAGGCGCCGGCGTGGCCGAAGGAAAACAGCGTCGATGCTTCGCGAATCCCGCGTGGTCCGAAGCGTGCGCCGGAGCGCCACTGGGTGCCCATGTCGTTGGGCACGCCAAGCACCGCGACGTCGGCATCCAGTGCATCCCAATCGGTGCACACCGGGGATTTGCCAAAGGTGCAATGACCCACGAATGGCAGGTTCAGGCGACCGGATTCATAACCGTTGTTCGACATTTCTAGCCTCTCCACTTCTTGTTATCGGCTTGGCGGACTGCAAGGCGACCGCCGTTGGAAAGACTATGGGCGCAGGTTTTCGTGGAAAAAATGCTAAACATCAGATACTCATATCGGTATTCCCGATGCGTCCCCATGCCGGAGGCCCAAGATGATCCAGCTGCACGATGTCGACCTGAAACTGCTCAGGGTGTTTGCCACGATTGTGCGCTGCGGCGGTTTCTCGGCCGCGCAGGCGGCGCTCAATGCCGGGCAGTCGACCATCAGCGAACAGATGACCCACCTGGAAACCCGTCTCGGGGTCAAACTCTGCCAGCGTGGGCGCAGCGGCTTCCGCCTGACCGAACAAGGGGTGGCGATCCATGAAGCCACCCAGCGCCTGCTGTCGGCGGTGGAAAACTTCTGCATGGACGCGGACGTGCTCAAGCAGCACATCAGCGGCAAGCTCAACCTGGGGATCATCGACACCACGATCACCGACCCCGATTCGCCGATCCCGCGCACCACCCAGCGCTTCGTCTCCCGAGGCCATGACGTGCACCTGAACGTGTACGTCGGCACCCCGGCGGAACTCGAAGAACGGGTGCTCGACGGTCGCCTGCACCTGGCCATCGGGCACTTCCCGATCCATGTGCCGGGCCTGCTGCAATCACCGCTGTACCAGGAAGCCCTGGGTTTGTATTGCGGGCGGCGTCACCCGTTGTACGGCAGCCGCGCCGAAGGTGAGGAACTGCTCGAAGAAGTCGCTGCGGGGCGCATCGTCGTGCGCGGCTACATGCAGCAATACGACCTCGAACACCTGGGCGTGAGCAAGGCGGCCGCCACCGTGGACAACATCGAAGCCACGGCGATCCTGATCATCTCCGGCGCCTACCTGGGCTTTCTGCCTGAGCACTTCGCCGCCCAGTGGGTCAAGAGCGGCGAGATGCACCAGTTGGCCCCCGGGAGTCTGCGTCTGAAATCGCCTTTCGACGTGATCACCCGACGCGGCACGGCACCGCCACCGATCCTCCAGGCGTTCCTCGAGGACCTGGCTGCCAGCGCCCGTAAAACCGGCCAGCCGTGATGTGACGCTCGCCAAATTCAAATTTTGCCGGGCATACTGATTCGGTTCTCCAACCTTGCAGGCCCGTCATGCGCATCCACGTCACCTTCATCGACCGCGTCGGCATCACCCAGGAAGTGCTGGCCCTGCTCGGTGGTCGCAGTTTCAATCTGGACGCCGTGGAGATGGTGCCGCCGAACGTCTACATCGACGCCCCGACCCTCGGCGCCGAGGTGCTGGAGGAATTGCGCGAGGCGCTTTTCGATGTGCGCGGCGTGCAAGCGGTGACCATGGTCGACATCCTTCCGGGGCAACGCCGGCGCCTGCAACTGGACGCGCTGCTGGCAGCCAGTTCCGACCCGGTGCTGGCGGTGGATGACCGTGGCCATGTGCTGCTGGCCAACCCGGCGCTGATCGCCCTCTGCGGGCGCGAACCGGCCGGTGAGTCGCTGACCGCGCTGTTCGACGATGCCGATTTGCAACGCACCTTGATCGCTCAACATTTCCGCCTGCCGATGCACGAGGTCAGCCTCGGCGGCCAGACGTTGCTGCTCGACGCGATGCCGATCACTGACGCCGGCGCCCTGCTCACCCTGTATCAACCCAATCGCATCGGCGAACGCCTGTCGGCGCTGCACCATGACCATGCCGAAGGCTTCGATGCGCTGCTTGGCGAATCGCCACCGATTCGTGCGCTCAAGGCCCGCGCGCAACGGGTGGCGGCCCTTGATGCGCCGTTGCTGATCCAGGGTGAAACCGGCACTGGCAAGGAACTGGTGGCCCGTGCCTGCCATGCCATCAGCGCTCGCCACGACTCACCGTTTCTGGCCCTGAACTGCGCCGCACTGCCCGAAAGCCTGGCCGAAAGCGAACTGTTCGGCTATGCCCCCGGCGCCTTCACCGGTGCGCAACGGGGCGGCAAACTCGGCCTGCTGGAACTGGCCGACCAAGGCACGGTGTTTCTCGATGAAGTCGGCGAAATGTCGCCCTACCTGCAAGCCAAATTGCTGCGTTTTTTGAGCGATGGGTGCTTCCGTCGGGTCGGTGGCGACAAAGAAGTCCGGGTCAATGTGCGGGTGCTCAGCGCGACCCACCGTGACCTGGAAAAAATGGTCGCCGAAGGACGGTTTCGCGAAGACCTGTTCTACCGCCTCAACGTGCTCAACCTGCAAGTGCCGCCGCTGCGCGAGCGCGGTCATGACATCCTGCTGATGGCCAATCACTTCATGCAACAGGCCTGCGCGCAGATCCAGCGACCGGCGTGTCGTTTGGCACCGAGCACCTTCAGCGCCCTGCTCGGCAACCGCTGGCCGGGCAACGTGCGGCAACTGCAAAACGTGATCTTTCGCGCGGCGGCGATTTGCGAAAATCCGCTGGTGGACATCGACGACCTGGACATCGCCCGCACGGCGGTAGAGCGGCAGAACGACGGCGAAGTCGGCAGCCTGGAAGAGGCCGTTGGCGACTTTGAGAAGAACCTGCTGGAACAGCTTTATCGCAGCTATCCGTCCAGTCGGTTGCTGGCGGCGCGGTTGCAGACGTCCCATAGCGCCATTGCCATTCGCCTGCGCAAGTACGGCATTCCCGCCAAGCCCTGAGCTATCTGTCGGAACACATTCCCTGTAGGAGCGAGCCTGCTCGCGATAGCGGCCTGACAGTCAACATACATTTCGACTGACACGCCCTCATCGCGAGCAGGCTCACTCCTACAGGGGATCGGTGTTGTTGTTGAATTGTTCGTCTGCAAATCGATACAGCGTAGCGGAATCAAGACAAATCCTTTCCCACCGCGCATTTACGGCGTCTGCTCCCACAGCCCTGTTTGTCTGTATTGATTTCAATACAGATGAAATCTATCGCACTTAATAAAACAACTTCAAGCCATTGATTTAAAACAAATAAAAAACATTGGCACCACCCTTGCTATCACTCCTCCAACCCCGCTCGTCGTCCCGCCACGAGCGTCAAAACAATAAGGAGTTGATATGAGCCAATTGCGTTTTACCGTCGATCACGAATGGTTGCGCCTTGAAAGCAATGGCCTGGTCACCGTCGGCATCACGGCGTTTGCCCAGCAGGCGCTGGGGGATGTGGTGTTCGTTCAGGTGCCTGAACTGGGCGCCTTCGATGCAGGCGCTGAAGTGTCGGTGCTGGAATCGGTGAAGGCTGCCAGCAGTATCGGCATGCCGCTGGACGGTGAAGTGGTCGAGATCAACGCGACGCTGGAGAGTACCCCGGAACTGGTCAACGAAGACCCATTGGGCGAAGGCTGGTTCTTTCGCTTCAAACCGGTCGATGCCCTGGCGCTGGGCGATCTACTGGATCAAGACGCCTATGAACGCCTGACCGCAGAACACGCCGACGCTTGAAGCCCCTACGCATATCCCGAATCCGAAAAAGGACCACACCATGTTCAGCAAGCACGACCAGATCAAAGGCTATGACGACGAACTGCTGGCGGCGATGAATGCCGAGGATGCGCGGCAGGAACACCATATCGAACTGATCGCCTCGGAAAACTACACCAGCCAGCGGGTGATGGAGGCACAAGGCAGCGGCCTGACCAACAAGTACGCCGAAGGCTATCCGGGCAAGCGCTACTACGGCGGCTGCGAGCACGTCGATGTGGTCGAGCAACTGGCCATCGACCGCGCCAAACAACTGTTCGGTGCCGACTACGCCAACGTCCAGCCGCACTCCGGCAGCCAGGCCAACGCCGCGGTTTATCTGGCCCTTCTGCAAGCCGGCGACACCGTGCTCGGCATGAGCCTGGCCCACGGCGGCCACCTGACCCACGGCGCCAAAGTGAGTTTTTCCGGCAAGCTCTACAACGCCGTGCAGTACGGCATCGACACCACCACGGGCCTGATCGATTACGACGAGGTCGAGCGCCTGGCGGTCGAGCACAAGCCGAAGATGATCATCGCCGGGTTCTCGGCCTATTCGAAAACCCTGGACTTCCCGCGCTTCCGTCAGATCGCCGATAAGGTCGGCGCGTACCTCTTCGTCGACATGGCCCACGTCGCCGGCCTGGTGGCGACCGGTCTGTACCCCAACCCCCTGCCCTACGCCGACGTGGTCACCACCACCACCCACAAGACCCTGCGCGGCCCGCGTGGCGGTCTGATTCTGGCCAAGGCCAATGCGGAACTGGAGAAAAAGCTCAACGCTGCGGTATTCCCCGGTGGTCAGGGTGGCCCGCTGATGCACGTGATCGCCGCCAAGGCCGTGTGCTTCAAGGAAGCGCTGGAGCCAGGCTTCAAGACCTATCAGGCGCAAGTGATCCGCAACGCCCAGGCCATGGCGCAGGTGTTTATCGAGCGCGGTTACGACGTGGTGTCCGGCGGTACCGACAACCATCTGTTCCTGGTCAGCCTGATCCGCCAGGGCCTCACCGGCAAAGACGCCGACGCCGCCCTCGGCCGCGCCGGCATCACCGTGAACAAAAACGCCGTGCCCAACGATCCGCAATCGCCGTTCGTGACCTCCGGTTTGCGCATCGGCACGCCGGCGATCACCAGCCGTGGTTTCAAGGAAGCGCAGAGCATTGCGTTGGCGGGCTGGATCTGCGACATCCTCGATCACCTCGGCGATGCCGATATCGAGGCCAATGTCGCCCGGCAAGCGGCAGCCCTGTGCGCGGACTTCCCGGTCTACCGCGACTGAGCAATCCACACAAATCCCCTGTAGGAGCGAGCCTGCTCGCGATAGCGGTGGATCAGTCGCTATTCATATTGACTGATACGACGCTATCGCGAGCAGGCTCACTCCTACAGGTTCTGCTCCCTGCTGCACAAGGAAAGCATCATGAATGCCATTGTCGAATCAACCGGCAACAGCCCGGCCAAAGTAGAAATCGGCACCAAACTGCGCGGTGCGGAAAAGGTTGCGCGGATTCCGGTGAAGATCATTCCCACGGATGAATTCCCGCGCAAACCCGACTGGATTCGCGTGCGCATGCCGATCTCGCCCGAGGTCGACCGGATCAAACAACTGCTGCGCAAGCACAAGCTGCACAGCGTCTGCGAAGAAGCCTCGTGCCCGAACCTCGGTGAGTGTTTTTCCGGCGGTACGGCGACTTTCATGATCATGGGCGACATCTGCACCCGTCGCTGTCCGTTCTGCGATGTCGGCCATGGCCGGCCCAAGCCTCTGGACACCAACGAGCCGATGAACCTGGCCGTGGCCATCGCCGAGCTGCGCCTGAAGTACGTGGTGATCACCTCGGTGGACCGCGACGATTTGCGCGACGGTGGTGCCCAGCACTTTGTCGATTGCCTGCGGGAAATCCGCAAGCTGTCCCCCGGCATTCAACTGGAAACCCTGGTGCCGGATTATCGCGGACGCATGGACGTGGCCCTGGCGATCACCGCCAATGAGCCGCCGGACGTGTTCAACCACAACCTGGAAACCGTACCCCGCCTGTACAAGGCCGCGCGGCCGGGTTCGGACTTTGAGTGGTCGCTGGACCTGCTGCAGAAATTCAAGCAAGCGGTGCCCCATGTGCCGACCAAATCCGGTCTGATGCTGGGCCTTGGCGAAACCGACGAGGAGGTTATCGAGGTCATGCAGCGCATGCGCGAGCACGACATCGACATGCTGACCCTCGGCCAATACCTGCAACCCTCCCGCAGTCACTTGCCGGTGCAGCGCTTCGTGCACCCGGACACCTTTGCCTGGTTCGCCGAAGAAGGCACGCGCATGGGCTTCAAGAACGTGGCGTCCGGGCCGCTGGTGCGCTCGTCCTATCACGCCGATCAACAACTTCATGGAGGTACGGACGGTTTCAAGCCATGATGGAATGACTGGTCATGCATGGAGCCGTTCCCGATGTCGCGTTCACCCTGTCTGTTGTTGCTGTGCCTGAGCCTTGCCACGCCGTGCATGGCCGACGAGCCGAAACCCGGGCACATGGTGTATGTGCGCAGCGTCGACCCGGGCATCGAGCAGGACATCCGCTACGCCAGCGCGCACAACTTCACCGGGCACCCGCTCGACGGCTACCAGGCGGCGGAGTGTCTGCTGTCGGAGGACGCTGCGAAGGCATTGGCCCGAGTGCAAAGCTCACTGAAAGCCGAAGGCTACGGCTTGAAGGTATTCGATTGTTATCGCCCGACCCGCGCGGTGGCGGACATGGGACGCTTCGCCACCGAACCTGGCGACCCGCTGAAGACCGAGTTCTATCCACGGGTCGACAAGCAGGACTTCTGGCGCCTGGGTTATGTGGCCCGGGTGTCCAATCATTCCCGGGGCAACACCGTCGACCTGACCCTGACCGGCCCCGACGCCCTGCCCGCCGACACCTGGACGCCTTCGGTCACGCCAGTGGATTGCACCGCCCCTTACGGCCAGCGCTGGCACGACGGCGCGTTGGACATGGGCACCGGTTTCGATTGTTTCGATGAGCGGGCGCACACCGACTCGGCGCTGATCAACGCCACGGCCAAAGCCAATCGCCAACGCCTGACCAGTGCCATGGCCAGGGAAGGCTTCGTGGGTTATTCGGCCGAGTGGTGGCACTTCACGTACAGCGGAAATCCGCAGAAGCCGGACGTCATGGACTTCCCCATCACGCCGCTTGCACCATGAACTGTCTGCTCAAAACCCTGTTGGTGGCGTTGTTTCCGCTGTCCGCGATGGCCCAGGGACTCGACGGCAGCGACCAGCTGATCGTGGTCACCAGTAAAAACTGGGATGACATCCGGGGTACTGCCCAGCGCTATGAACGGCACGGGCAGACCTTGCAAAAATTCGAAGCGCCCTTTGCAGTGGTGCTCGGCAAGAACGGTATGGGTTGGGGCAAGGGGCTGCTCGATATCGGGCAACCTGAAGGACCGGTCAAACAGGAAGGCGATGGCAAGGCGCCGGCCGGAATGTTCAAGCTGGGCACGGCGTTTGGCTATGCGCCTGCGGCCGAGACCCGCCTGCCCTATCTGTCGCTGACACCGACCATCGAATGTGTGGATGACAGCCAATCCACGCGTTACAACGAACTGGTCGACGGAGCGGTCGTCGAAAAGGACTGGAACAGCTCCGAACGGATGCGCCGCTCGGATGAGTTGTACCGCCAAGGCATCGTCATCCAGCACAACACCCCGGCCTCTCCCGCTGCCGGTTCATGCATTTTCTTCCACATCTGGCGCGGCCCCACGACGCCGACCCGTGGTTGTACGGCCATGGACCCGGCGGATATCGCGCGGTTGCTCGATTGGCTGGACCCGGGCAAATCCCCTGTGCTGGTGCAACTGCCGCAAGCGCAGTACGAGCAGTTGCGTGAGCGCTGGAAACTGCCTGAGCACTAACCCTGTGGCGAGGGGGCTTGCCCCCGTTGGGGCGCGAAGCGGCCCTAAAAGATGGGCCTGCTGCGCAGTCCAACGGGGGCAAGCCCCCTCGCCACAAGAACTCGCCGTTCTGACGGGCATTAACCCCGCTCAACCACCACGCCACTCATCGACGGCTTGGCCAGCGCGTAATAGATCACCCCCGGCACCAGCAGCCCGACGATCCAGGAAATATCCACGCCGCCCAGTTGCGCAACCATCGGCCCGGAGTAGAAATGGGTGTCGACAAAAGGCAACTGGATCAACACGCCGATCACGTAGACGCTGATCCCCAGCACGTTCCAGCGACCGTAGCGCCCGTTCGGGTCGGACAGCGCCGGAACGTCGTAACGCTCCTTGTTGATGAAGTAGTAATCCACCAGGTTGATCGCGCTCCACGGGGTGAAGAACGTCAGCAAAAACAGGATGAAGTACTTGAACGAGTTGAGGAACGAGTACTGCCCCAGCAATGCCAGCGCGGTGGACGCCGCGACGATCAGCAGCACAAACAGCATGCGCTGGCGGGCGGTGATTTCCAGGCGACGACGAAAGCCACTGATGATGGTGGCGATGCACATGAAACTGCCGTAGGCGTTGAGGGTGGACACCGTGACCTTGCCGAACACAATGCTCAGGTACAGCAAGGACGCGATCACACCGCTACTGCCCAGGCCGACAATGGTCGCCACTTCGTGCCCACGGAAATTGGCCCCGGCCAGTGCGGCGGCGAACACCCCCAGCACCATCGAAGTCTGAGCCCCCAGCACTGTGCCGAGGCCCACGGCGGCAAAGGTTTTCCACGATGAAGTCTTGCTCGGCAGGTAGCGCGAGTAGTCCGCCACGTAGGGGCCGAAGGCGATCTGCCAGGACGCCGAGAGCGAAACCGCCAGCAGGAAGGTGCTCCAGGCAAAATGACGATTGTCGAGCAGCAGGCCGATGTCGTTGAGGGTCATCAACCGGGTGAACAGGTAGGCGAAGGCGATGATGCCCAGCACGCTGGCCACCCGCCCGACCAGGTGAATCACCCGATAGCCGAAGATCGTCAGGAACGCGATGCACGCCGCGAAAATCAGGATGCCGGTACTGTCGCTGACACTGATCAACTGCGCGATCGCCTGCCCCGACAGCACCGCGCCGGTGGCGCTGAAACCGAGGTACATCAGGCACACCAGGACAATCGGGATCGCCGCGCCATATACCCCGAACTGCACGCGGCTGGAGATCATCTGCGGCAGCCCAAGCTTCGGCCCTTGCGCCGCGTGCAGCGCTACCACGGCACCGCCGAGCACTTGCCCGATCAGCAAGCCGATCAGCGACCAGAACACGTCGCCGCCCAGCACCACGGCCAGGGCGCCGGTGACGATGGCGGTGATTTGCAGGTTGGCACCCAGCCACAGGGTGAACTGGCTGTAGAGACTGCCGTGTCGCTCAGCCTCGGGAATGAAGTCGATCGAGCGGGTCTCGACCAGGGGACTGCGTTGCGCACTCATGACGGTGTTTCCTTTGTGGAACTGTTTTTGTTGTCAGGGACGGAAATTAAAATGTCTTGGTTGCGCTGGCTACAACTGTCGCCGAACAGAGGTCGTCATAGCCGTACCAGCCGCTGCACTCGCTCTTCGACAGGTCGGTGTCGACATAGCTCAGGCCCCAGGTCACGCCGACGAAGTCACGGGTCAACTTCGCTTCCCACTCGTAATAGGCTTCGCGGTTGTCGCCGTTGGCGGACCAGAACGCCGGGTCTTTCACGTCGTTGCGTCCCACACGCAGTTCCAGGCCGACCTCGGCCGGCAGCGTGAACTTGTAGCCGACGTAGGTGTAGAGCGTGTCCTGGTCTTCGCCGAAAACGTTCGGCGTGTCCTTGGAGTAATTGGCACCCAGCTTCACGCCGTACAGGTCAAGGACCGCGTAGATTTCGCTCAGGTTGAATTCGGAATCTTTCGGGTAGTCGTACTTGATGTAGCCCAGATCCAAGCTGATCGCGTCCGTCGCCTGCCAGTAGTAACCGGCGTAGTACTCACGCTCCTGCCGGGTGTCGAAGCCGCCGCCGAAATCGACGTTGGAGGTCCAGGCGCCGATGTACAGGCCGCTGCTGTGCAGCAGCGTTGCGCCGCCCTGTACCGCCGGATCGCCCAGGGTTTGCGAGATGCCCCGGGAACGGTAGTCGCTGACGACGCCCAGGGTCATATCCAGGCTGAAATCATCGTTGAGGACCAGGGCCTGGCTGCTCAGGGGGATCAATGCCAGTGTCGCGAGGGTCAATGCTGAAAGTGCGTTCATACAGTTCTCTTGTTGTTATGGCGTACGGGGAATTTCAGGCATGGCGATGCCAGGCCCCTCGCGCTGCGAGGGGCTGGCGGTTTTTTTGCGGGTGCGGGGTGTACGCAGGTCAGGACGCGGGGGCGTAGACCTGTTTGCCGGCGAAGAAGGTGTTCAGGACTTTGGTCTCGAACAGCTCGTCATCGCTGACCTTGAACACATCACGGTCGAGGATGATCAGGTCGGCCTGCTTGCCCGGTGCCAGCGAACCGATCTGCTGCTCCAGGCGCAGGGTTTTCGCCGCGTTGATGGTGTAGGCGTAGAACATGGTCTGGCGATCGATGCTTTCCTTGGCGTTGAGTACACCCAACGGCCCTTTGCGCGTGCTGGCCTGGGCGATGGCGTTGAACGGATTGTTGCTGGACACCGGCCAGTCGCTGCCACCGGCAATCGTCGCGCCCGCGTTATGCAGGGACCGCGCGGGATACTGGTAACCGTAGGCAAAGGCGCTGATGTAAGGCTTGACCAGTTCGACGGTGTAGGATTCGCCGGTGGCCCACAGCAGTTGCATGGAAGCGATCACACCCAGTTCCTTGAAGCGTGGAAACTCCTTGGGATTGACCAGTTGCAGGTGCGCGATGCTGTGGGGTACCGGCGTCGGGCTAAGCTTGCGCGCATACGCCACGCCATTGAGCGCTTCACGCACCGCGCGGTCGCCGACGGCATGCATGTGCACGATCCAGCCGCGTTTTTCCGCCGCCACCACCAGTTCGCCGAAGTGCGCCGGATCGGTCAGCAACTGACCATTTTTATGGCTGTTCTTGAACGGTACGATGACCGCTGCGGTTTGCCCCGGGAACTCGAGAATGCCGTCGACAAACACCTTGATGCCGGGGAACGTCAGGTTAGGCACGCCCTCGAATTGCTTCATCACTGTGGCGATCACTTCCAGGTCGGCGGGTTTGCTCTTCGGATTGGTGACCATCAACGCGGCGACGTGGGCGCTGAGTTCGCCGTTCTGCGCCAGTTCCTTGTACAGCGGCAGCACGCCGACACTTTCCGCGGTGGCATGGAAATCGAACAGCGTATCTTCGCTGCCGCCATTCGCCGCCGCGTCCATCCAGGCGGTGACGCCGAATTGATTGTTGATCTTCACCGCCTCGCGAGCGGCCTTGAGCATGGCCTCCGGGGTGGGCGCCGGAACACCGTTGCGCACCACGTCCCAACGGGATTCGGCGAAGTAGCCGTTCGGCGTGAAGTCCGCTTCATGACCGATGTAACCGCGTTCTTTCTCCGGCAGGCTCTTGACCAGTGCCGCGTCGATGCTCAAGCGCTTGAGCATTGCGTTATTGGCCCAACCGGTGTGGCCGTCGATGCCGCTGAAGACAATCGGTTGATCGGCCCAACGTCCCCGGTTGAACACCTTGCCCAGTTCACGACTCTTCTCCCAGTAGGCCGAACTGACCCCGGCCACGCTGATCACATCGCCGGACCGGGCACGCCCGGCCTTGTCCTCTTCGATCAACCATTGCTCGAGTTCCGGCAAAGGCTTGACCTCGTCCAGCAGGTTGGCCTTCATGCTGTCGAAAGCGCCCGTGACCGGGTGGCTGTGGGTGTCGATCATGCCTGGCATCAACACTTTGCCCGCCAGGTCGATGCGCTGGGTCTTGGCATCGGCCAGGGCATTGATTTCGGCATCGCTGCCCACTTTCAGAATCTTGCCGTCCTGCACCGCAACAGCCTGTACCAGCGCCTGGCCGGGTTCGGCGGTAAAGACCTTGCCGTTGAACAACACCAGGTCAGCGGCGGCCATGGCCTGCACCGACGACAAGGCCAGCGCGGCGGCCAACAGGTTTGGAATCAATCGCATCGGAACGCTCTCTGGTTTTTATAGGGCGGATCGGGAAGTAACAGCTTGGGAAACCATGTGTGGCGCAAGCCCGAGGAACGGCGCCTTGGCCCACACGACCTTGCCGCCGACCAGCGTCAGCAGCACATCATTGCGGCCCAGTTCCTCCTCGGGCACCTGCATGAAGTTCTTGTCGAGCACGATCAGGTCAGCGAACTTGCCGACTTCGACCGACCCCAACACCGTGTCCAGCTTCAGCTGTTCAGCGGAACTGAGGGTGATGCTGCGCAGCACTTCGGCTCGTGACAGCGCCGGATCGGCATTGAGTCGCCCGGCATACTTCGGCCCATAGCTGTGTGGATTGGTGGGGTCGCCGGAACGGGTGACACCGACTTTCAGCGCCAGGAATTCATCCAGCGGATCGACCGGCCAATCGCTGCCAAAGGCCACTCGGCCGCCGGCATGGGCGATGCTGCCCGAGGGCTCCATGCGCTCGAATCGCTCGGCGCCAAGGTGATCGCTGGTGCCGTCGACCGTGGACGGTGCCTGCTGCGCCCACTGGAACGACATGGTGGCCGTGACGTCCAGTGCCTTGAAGCGCGAATAGTCGGCAGGGTCGACAGACTCGGCGTGCGCGATGGCCGGACGGAAATCAGTACCGGGCAGTTCCTTGCGCACGTAGGCGACGCTGTCCAGTGCATCGCGCACCGCGCGCTCGCCGGTGGCGTGCAGGTGCGGATCGAGACCGGCCTTGACCGCTTGCAACAACAACGGATTGAGCACTTGCGGCGGGAAGTACAGTTCGCCCAGGTTCTTGCCCGGCGTCCACTTCGGCGCCTTGTCGGTGCCGCTGTTGTGCAGGTACGGGGTCAACATGGCGCCGGTGTCCGCCGGGGCATTGATGATGCCGTCCATGAACAGTTTGACGTGGCGCATGTTCACGCCCGGCGCGACACGCACTTCGCCCTGGTCGTAGGTGCTGGCCAGCGCCTTGGCCTCGGCGATGGTTTTCACCGGGTCGGCGGCAGCGGCGGCCGGGTCCAGCTTGATCGCCAGCAAGGCCCGGGCGGTCAGTTCGCCGGACTTTTGCAGGCGGGTGAAGGCCTTGCCGTTTTCCGGGCCGGACAGTGCATCGAAGAAACTGGTGATGCCTTGCTGGCGCATGGCGTCGAGGGCTGCGCGAACCTGATTGAGTTTTTCCGCGTCGGTCGCAGGCGGCACCACGGCGGCCAACGATTCGGCGGCGCCGTCTTCACAGATGCCGTTCGGATTGCCGGCGCTGTCGCGTCGGTATTTGCCGTCTTCGGGGTCGGCGGTGTTCTTGTTGATGCCGGCCAGTTCCAGGCCACGAGAGTTGGTCAGCACGGTGTGGAAGTCGGTGGAGCGCACCTGGATCGGACGCTGGGTCTTGAGCGCGTCCAGGGTCGATTTGTCCGCATCGCCGTCAAGCCCGGTCATGCCCATGCGGTCCCAGCTGCCGACTTCCAGCCACACGTCCGGGCCCTTGTCCTTTTCGGCATCCAGGCAAGCCTGGATGCTCGTCTGAAACTGCGCGCGGGTCATGGTTTGGTATTTCAGGTCACACAGGGTCATGGCCCGACCGCCATCCCCCGGGTGCATGTGCGCATCGACGAAGCCCGGCATCAGCATGCGCCCGGCCAGGTCGATCAGTTGTGTTTGCTTGCCGATGTAGGCGCCGACCCCGGCATCGCTGCCGACATAGACGATCTTGCCGCTCGAAATGGCAATGGCCTGCTGTACGGAATTCTGGCCATCGATGGTGTAGACGTAGCCATTGCGCATGACCGTGTCGGCGGGTGTCGCCGCCAACGCCATGCCGGAAAATGCCGTCGCCGTCGCAACGGCGACAAAAAGCCTGGAAAGTCTCAAATGCCTCACCCCTGTTCTTATTGTTTTGAAGCGGCCCGAAGCGACTGCGCCAGCCCCTGATAGACAGGGCCTACCCTATAGGGCGCAGCGTTCGAATGGACCTCTGCAAATGAGGAGGGGTGAGGCAAATAGTTGAAATGACGCGATTAATCGCGGCGCGCAGACTCAATCAGCGAACCGGGCGAACGCAGGACCGAACCCAGTTCCACCTTGCTTTTCACGCCGAGCTGCAAATAGCAATTGCGCAGGTAAGTACGCACGGTCGCCGGGCTAAGGGACAGGAGTTTGGCGATTTCCTTGTAGGAATGGCCGGCGGCGAACAACATCGCCGCCGTGCGTTCCCGAGGCGCCAGGCCTTCGGCCCGTGATGGCGCTTCGAGGGACAAGATGACATGTTCGGCATTGGGGCTCAGGGTCAACGCGCAGCGGCCCAAACGAACCACGCAGGGCGCTTTTTGCAACTGTGAGACAACTTCGACCGGCAGCATTGAACCGTTCCAGCCGGGCAGTTCACGCTGAATCGCTGCGCACAATCGCGCACCGACATACAGCAGGCTGCCGTCCATGCGCGCAATACCGAAGTCGCTCGCGCCATCATCGGTGTCGAAGCGAATCATGTCCTGCACCTGAAACCGCCATAGCTGGAACAAGTGATCACAAAACGCCGAAAACAACTCGGCCTCGTGTTCATCGAAATGCTGTTCGTGCTCGCCGCGGTAGAGACAGACGAAGAACATCAAGCCACTCTCGGGCAACTCGAAGGTGATGCCCATCAAGTGGTAGAGATCGTAACGCCGGGCGAAATCGTTGACGGCTTCGCACGGGTCGTTGAACCCTTTATCACGCACCACCTCGCCGGGTTGACTCAGTGTGGTATGGGAGAACTGATCGTTTGCCGCGACCGGATGCCATTCGGCGGCAAAGGATTCAGGGAGATTGATGCTGCCGTGCATCCAGCTCTGCGGGACAACATTGGGACCCGGCGTAGACATCTCGCCCCACCAGGCCGACGCAAACGGCACCAGTTGACCGAATGCCTGCAAACCGTCGGCGATGAAGCGCGACGCGCCACTTTCCCGCGCCAGCCGTCCAACGTGCAACACGCAGCGATTGAACGCCTTCAGCGTGGCCATGGACGTGTTGTCGCCGGCCTTGATCCCCTCCTCCATCATTGCGATCCCGTTCACTGCATGGTTTTTATCGTCTGGACGATGCCATAGGCTCGGGAATGGGTCCAGCGCACTTTGACATCAGCAGTTACAAACCGCTGAGCAACCCGTACAACGATGGTCGGCGGTCCTTGTGCAGGTCGTTGCGCGCGCTGATGCGCTTGTTGCGCGCTTCGGCGAGGTTCAGGGTGGCCAGCAACAATTGCTCGCCGCCCTGCTCCGCCGGCCCGGCCAGCGGGTAGCCATCGGCGTCGACTATGACCGAACCCTGGACCCAGCCGACCCCGCGTTCATGGCCATAGCGATCACAGGCGGCGATGAACATGCGGTTGACCGAGGCATTGGCCTGCACCCGCAGCACTTCGGCCGGGCGCTCGGTTTGCGGCCGCGGACCGTCGGGCCAGTTGACCGGCGCACACAGCAGATCGGCCCCGGCCAGCGCCGGCAGACGCACCCACTCGGGGAACTCCAGGTCGTAGCAAATCAGCATGCCGAGCCGCCCATGCACCGTTTCGACCACCGGCGGTGGCGCATCCCCGGCCGTGAAGATGTCCTTCTCGGCATCCCACAGATGCGCCTTGCGGTACACCGCGCGCAGGCCATTGGCGTCGATCATTGCCGCGCTGTTGGCCAGTTCATCACCGGGCAGGCGCTCGCAGAATCCGCCGACGATCACCAGGTTCAGCTCACGGGCCAGAGCCTGCCACAGTTGTAAAGTCGGACCGTCAGTGGTTTCCGCCAGAGACAGAGCTTCGTCGCGGTCGGCGAACAGATAGCCGCTCTGTACCAGTTCAGGCAGCACCACCACTTGCGCGCCCTGAAAGGCTGCCTGGCGGATCGCGCGCTCGGTGAGCGTGCGATTGTGGGCCAGGTCGCCGATTTTCGGTGCCAGTTGGCAGCAGGCGACCACGGTATTTTTTACGCTGTTCAACGCCCTGCCTCCGCAGATGAATGGGTCATGGCGACGATGTCGCTCTCGCTCAGCGCGTCGATCACCCGGCGTTCGGCGACCAGATCAATCGAGCGACTGAGCAGGTAATAGGTCAGCCCCGACACCACCAGGCCCACCAGCCAGGCGATATCCACGCCGTCCAGCACTCGCGCCAGCGGGCCGACGAAGACCTCTTTGCCGGCGGCGGCATCGAAGATGTAGAAGAACGGCACCATCGCGGCGAAGCCGATCAGGTACGAGACGATGCCGCGAAATTGCCAGGCGCCGTAGATGCCGTTTGGCGTGAAGAAATGCGGGATCGCATAGCGGCCCTTGCGCACAAAGAAGTAGTCCACCAGGTTGACGGCGGTCCACGGCACGAGGAAGTACAGCAACAACACCAGGAAGGTGTTCAACAGCGCGATGCCGTCACCTTTGATCGACAGCACGCAGGTCAACACAATGACGCTGATCACACTGATCGACAGCACACGGGCGCGGGGTGTCGGGGTGATTTTCCTGATCGAGTCGACACCGGTCAGCAGCGTCAGCATGGCGCTGTAGGTGTTGAGGGCGATGATCGGCAGGAAGCCCGCCACCGAGACGATTACCAGCAGATTGCCCAACCCAGGCACCATCGAGGAGCCGACCTGATTCAACGCCACCAGCGCGTCGGCGGCTTTCAGCTCCTGGGCCAGCCAGGCGCCGAGGCCGATCATCCAGCTGCCGGACAACGAGGCGCCGATGAACACCGCCGCGATCAGTTTCGCCCGGCTGGTGTTTTTTGGCAGGTAACGGGAATAGTCAGACACGTAGGGTGCATAGGAAATGTTGTAGCTGGCACCGATGGCGAACAGCGTGGCGAAGGCCACCCAGTTGAAGCCCAGGTCGGCCGCCGGCGTGACGCCTTCCTGGCCCGCGCCGAACATCAGGGCGATGGTCACCAGTGCGTACAGCGGCAAGGTCGCCAGCAAGGCCCACTTGAAGGCCTTGTGCATCAGGTCGTGGCCGTAGATCGACAACAGCGCGCCGATCAGCACAACGGCCACGGCGACGATGGTCGGATTAATGCCGAACACATGCTCCAGGCCATTCATGATCAGCGAAATGTTCACCACGTTGAAACCGACGAACACAAACATCGTCGCCATCAACGCCAGGATCACCCCGCGATAGCCGAACTGGGCGCGGGACTGGATCATCTGCGGCAGGCCCATTTCCGGGCCCTGGGAGCCGTGGAACGCCATGAAAATGGTGCCGAACATGATGCCCAGGGCACCGGCGAACATGGTCCACAGCGCGGACAAGCCAAGGCTCGGGCCGACAAAGCCGATGGAGATGGTGAAGAAGTGGAAATTGCCGAGGAACCAGAAAGGCCCCTGACTGCTGAGTTTGGCGTGGCGTTCGTTTTCCGGGATGTAGTCGATGGAGTGACCTTCGATGGCCAACCCGCCGCTCGCCTCGGCGGCGTGCGCAGACACTGGGGAACCTGACATACGATTGTTCCTATGCTGTTGTTTGTTGTTTTTGTGGGTACAGCGCTCGCTACGACGTCCAGTTCAGGTGAAAGTCCAGAAAAAGCTGACGATGACGCTGGTTTCACGGCAATGTAGGGCGTGAGTCCGGGCAATAAAATATCGCAGGCACACTGTTCACATAGACCTGCATCTATGTAAGCGAGAATCGGGAGCCCCCATGCTGGGAACTGTAACGGAGCTGGATCTGCGCCTGATCCGGGTATTTCTGACCGTCGTCGAAGCGGGTGGCATCTCGGCGGCGCAAACCGCCCTCAACACCACGCAACCCACAATCAGCGCGCAGTTGGCGACGCTGGAAGCCCGGGTCGGTTTCCGCTTGTGCGAACGCGGGCGCGGCGGGTTTTCGGTAACGCCCAAAGGCACTCAGTTCATCGAGGCGGCCCGGCGCTTGCTGGCGGCGGCCGAAGGCTTTCGGGTCGAGGTGCAGCACATCAACCGCAAAGTCTCGGGCAGCATCAACATTGGCCTGCTGGGGCAAATCGATCCGGTGGCAAACAAGAAAATCGGCCAGGCCATTGCCCGTTTGCGGGCGCGGCACGAGGGGTTGTACTTCCATTTCACCGAACTGTCGTCGTCGCTGCTGGAAGAAAAAATCATCAACGGCCATATCGACCTGGCCATCGGTTACTTCTGGCATCGCTTGCCCAGCATCGATTATTTCCCGCTGTTCCCGGAAACCCAGATTGCCTACTGCGCGCCCTCGCACCCGCTGTTCGGCAAGGTCGGCGCACTGACCCGGGAAGATGTCAGCGGGTTCGACTGGGTCTGGCCGAGCCATCCGCTGCCGGAAATGCCGGCCCCCACCTCCATCGAGCGCCTGACCGTGCTCACCGACAGCATGGACGGCGCGGCCCTGCTGATCCTGTCCGGCCAGCACCTGGGGTTTCTGCCACAGCACTACGCGACCCGCCATGAACAGCTGGGGCAGTTACACCCGCTGAACCCGGACCTGTTGCGCTATGAGGTCAGCTTTCATGCGGCGGTAAGGCATTCGGCGCGGCAGCGGGACCTGGTGAGTGCGTTCCTGAACGAGCTGATCGAGATTTTCGGAGCGGTGTAGGTTCTGTGGGAGTGGTGAGTCAGTCAAAGCCGATGCTGGCTGTAATGACGCCATCGCGAGCAAGCTCGCTCACAGGGTTATTGGGTGTACGCAAAATCCGGGAGCAACCGAAATTACTGTAGGAGTGAGCCTGCTCGCGATAGCGGTGGGTCAGCCGACATCAATGTTGGCTGTAACGACGTCATCGCGAGCAGGCTCACTCCCACAGGGGGAATGTGGTGGTATCAGAAGTGGATGTCCTTGGCCGGTATCACGTCGATCCGCGCCACGGAACCGGTGAGGTGCGCCAGGTCCTTGTTGTGCTCGGCGATGATGTCTTCGGCGGTCAGGTTGCCGTTGTCGACGGTGGAATGTGCGTCGCCCGCCAGCACCACGTCGTAGCCCAGTTTCAGGGCCTGGCGCACAGTGGCATTGACGCAGTAATCGGTCTGCAGGCCGCAGATGACCAGGCGTTCGAAGTCTTGCTCCGGCAACAGTTTTTGCAGCTTGGTCTTGTAGAACGAATCCGGGGTGGTCTTGCGCACGCGATGATCCGTGGCCGAGGTTTGCAGCCCTTCGGCCAGTTGCCAGCCGGCAGCGTCATGCGCCAGCGGACTGCCCGTTTCTTCGTGCTGGATCAGCACCACGGGAACTTCGGCCTTGCGGGCCCGGGCCGAGAGATCGTTGATCGTATCGATAACCCGTCCGATCTCGAAACACTCGTATTCACCGGAGCACAATGCCTGCTGAACGTCGATGATTAACAGTGCAGTGGTCATGATTTCCTTCCTTGTGATGTCGAGGGATCAGGGGACGAACATAAGCCCGTCCCCCTCCGGACACAACCCTCAATAACCCAGCGACAACCCGGTGTTACGCCGTGGGTCGTTCGCCCCGTAGAAACGGTTCTTGCCTACCGGCTTGCCACCCAGGGATGGCGCACCGACCAGGATCGCCGCCAGGTGGTTGGCGTCCTGAGGACCGGCAAACTTGTGCCCCCAGCTTTCGAGGATTTTCACCGTGTCCGGGCTGGTGGTGAAGGCTTCCAGGTTGGTTTCCTCCGGCAGCCACTGCTGATGAAAACGCGGTGCATCGACCGCTTCCTGGATGTTCATGCCGTAGTCGATCACGTTGAGCATGGTCAGCAAGGTCGCGGTGATGATGCGGCTGCCGCCCGGCGTACCGACCACCATCACCACTTTGCCGTCCTTGGTGACGATGGTCGGGCTCATGGACGACAGCGGCGCCTTGCCGGGCGCGATGGCATTGGCCTCGCCCTGCACCAGGCCGTACATGTTCGGTACGCCGATTTTCGAGGTGAAGTCGTCCATTTCATCGTTGAGGATGACCCCGGTCTTGCTCGCCATCACGCCGGCACCGAACCAGTCGTTGAGGGTGTAGGTCACCGACACCGCGTTGCCCCACTTGTCGACGATGGAGTAATGGGTGGTGTTGTTGCCTTCATGGGGCGCTACGCCGGGCTTGAGTTCGCTGGATACCGCGGCTTTTTGTGGCTTGATCGCGTCGCGCAGCTTGGTCGCGTAGTTTTTATCCAGCAGGTGGGCAATCGGGTTCTTCACGAAATCCGGGTCGCCCAGGTAGCTGTTGCGGTCCACGTAAGCGTGGCGCATCGCTTCGATCTGATAGTGCATGCCCTGGGCCGAGTGATAGCCCAGATCCTTCATCGGATAACCTTCGAGGATGTTCATGATCTCGCAGATCACCACCCCGCCGGAACTCGGTGGCGGTGCGGAAACCACGTGGTAGCCACGGTAGTCGCACTCGATGGGCGCCAGTTCGCGGGTCTTGTATTTGTCGAGGTCGGCCTGGGTGATGATGCCCTTGTTGGCCTGGCTGGAGGTGACGATGGCGTCGGCCACCCAGCCTTTATAGAAACCGTCGGCGCCTTTCTCGGAGATCTCCCGCAGGGTCTTGCTCAGGTCCTTTTGCACCAGTTTCTGGCCGACCTGCATCGGCTCGCCATTGCTCAGGAAGATCGCGCCGGAATCCTTGATGTCCTTCTTGAACATGTCGGTGGCATAGTCCAGCAGATCGACGTCGCCCTGTTCCAGCACGAAACCGTCTTCGGCCAGCTTGATGGCCGGGGCGATGATTTCCTTGCGCGGCTTGGTGCCGTACTTGGACAGCGCCAGTTCCATGCCCGACACGGTGCCCGGCACGCCCACGGCCAGGTGGCCACGGGTACTCAGATCGGGAACGACGTTGCCCTCCTTGTCCAGGTACATGTTGGCGGTAGCGGCCAGCGGGGCTTTTTCACGGAAGTCGAGGAAGGTCTTGCGCCCGTCCGCCAGTTGAATCGTCATGAAACCACCGCCGCCGAGGTTGCCTGCCGCGGGGTACACCACCGCCAGCGCATAGCCGACCGCCACCGCCGCATCCACGGCATTGCCGCCGTTCTTGAGCACATCCACGCCCACATGGCTGGCCAGGTGCTGGGCCGTGACCACCATGCCGTTTTCCCCGGTAGCCGGGGCCACGGAGGCGGCATGGGCGGTCAGGCAGCTGAGCGCCAATGAGGTCGCAATCAGCGATTTGGCAAAAGGTTCGTACTTCATGAGTCGGTCTCTTCTTGTTATTAAACAGGGAAACATTTCAAAAGCCGTAGCCAAGTATGGTCGGGATTACGGTTTGCGCCTCCCCGTCGAGGCAGTATCCTTAACGCCTGTTCAGCAATTTTGCGCGAGCCCTGGCATGACCTATACCTGCATCACCGTGGCTTCACCCGTGGGCCCGTTGAAGCTGGTCGCGAACGGTTCACGACTGGCGGCCATCCTCTGGGAAAACGACAAGCCCGGCCGGGTGCGCCTGGGGCCGATGAGCGAAGCGCCGGACAATCCGATCCTGGTGCGCACGGCTGCGCAGTTACGCGAATATTTTTCCGGCACCCGCGATCGCTTCGAACTGGATCTGGATTTTGCCGGCACGCAATTCCAGAAGAAGGTCTGGGCGGCGCTGCTGACCATCCCGTTCGGCGAGACCCGCAGCTACAGCCAGATCGCCGAACAGATCGGCAACCCGGCGGCGGTCAGGGCGGTGGGTGCGGCGAATGGCAAGAACCCGATTTCGATTATCGCGCCCTGTCATCGGGTGATTGGCGCGTCGGGGAAGTTGACCGGGTTTGCCGGTGGGCTTGAGGCGAAGGAGCTGTTGCTGACGCTGGAGGGTGGGCAATGGCCCGGCACGGCACGCCTGCCAGGCTTTTGATCATGCTTGGGCGAAGAGGTTTTTCATCGCCGCATACTGCAACAGCATGATGGTCTTGGCGTCGCAGATTTCGCCGCGATAAAACGCTTCGAGCGCGTCGTCGAACGCCCACTCCAGCACTTCCAGCTCTTCGGTTTCCGCCTCCAGCCCGCCACCGTCGCTGACTTTCGACTTCGCGTCGTATTCGGCAATGAAGAAGTGCAGTTTTTCCGTCACCGAACCGGGGCTCATGTACGCCTCGAACACCTTCTGCACATGGTGCACGCGATACCCCGTCTCTTCCTCCGCTTCATCGCGGATGCGGTCTTCAGGCGCCGCGCCTTCCAGCAGTCCCGCCGCCACTTCGATCAACAGCCCGTCGTGACCGTTGACGAACACCGGCAGGCGAAATTGCCGGGTCAGTACCACGGTTTTCTTTTCGCGGTTGTACAAGAGAATCGCCGCGCCATTGCCACGGTCGTAGACCTCCCGGACCTGGCGTTGCCACTCGCCATTGTTGCGTTGGTAATCGAAGGTGATTTTCTTGAGCAGGTACCAGTCGTGGGACAACACCTGAGACTCAAGGATGTTGACCCGCTCGGCGGTATTCGACATGACAACGCGTCCTGTTATTTGTCTGAGGGTCCACATGTTAAGTGAAAACGCACAGCGCTTACCCCCCCTCTAGCAAGCTGCGCGTCGACGACGGTTCAACTTTTCCGGGGATGGAACAATCGCTGCAACCGGGATAGGCTGCGGCTTCAATGCCATAAGGATATAGCCATGAACCTGCGTATCGAACTGTCGCCAAACCCCACGGAAGAACAACGCCAGGCCATCCTCAAACCGCTGCGCGCCTACAACGGCTCGAAGGCCGAAGGTAACGTGCCTGAGCACATCGCCTTGCTGGTGCGCGACGACAACGACGAGATCCTCGGCGGCCTGCATGGCCGATTGTTTTACCAATGGCTGTACATCGACTTGCTGGTGGTGCCGGAACAGGCCCGGGGACAGGGCCTGGGTTCGAAATTGATGCAGATGGTCGAAGACCTGGCGCGGGAACGGCACTGCGTCGGACTGTGGCTCGACACCTTCGAATTCCAGGCACCGGAGTTCTACAGGAAATGCGGCTACAGCGAAATCGGGCACATTGCCGACTACCCGCCGGGCCACAAGCACTTCTTCTTCCAGAAGCGCCTGAATTACTGACTCGACACAAAACCAATGTAGGAGCGAGCCTGCTCGCGATGACGGACTGTCATTCAACATTGATGTCGACTGACCAACCGCTATCGCGAGCAGGCTCGCTCCCACAGGGGTAATGCAACAAGCCATCAGATCAGAGGCAAGTCGCCAACGCCGCCAACCGGCGCTTGGCCACGAAGTCGTCCTTCTGTGCGTAGTAGCTCAACACCGTGCCCGAGGCATCGGTGGTCACGTCGACGAAGTACTCCGCCGAACGGGTGTAAACGGTCGTGCCGCCCTTCTCCCCCGGTTGCAGATACGCAGCGGCATCAACGCCGAACACGGCCTCGTCCTGCCAGGAAAACTGCACGCACTGGGCGACGTCTTTTCCCGGTTTTTCCGAGTTCAGGGTCTTGTACGGGGCCTTGGTGCGGGCGTCGTTCATTGCCGAGCCGGCGCATCCCGCCAGCAACGTCACGGCCAGCGCCACCATCAGAATTCGCATTGCATTCACTCATCGGGAAAAAGCGGACTTTATCACCCCGGCAGCCCGTATCGTTCTGCTTTACTGCATTTATACCGCGACAGCGCGCAACGATTCGCGCACCCTGTCGCGCCAATAACGCTGCATCGCACCCTGACTGGAAACCTGATGACACCTAATGCCGAGTTCTACAAACCGAGCACTGAATATGCCGACAAGCTGATCAGCCAGATCGGTCAGACGCCGTCCTGGATTGCCAAGCGAATCGGCGTCACCGACAAGCGGATTCGTTACATCCTCGACGGCGAAAGAACCGTCAAAGGCGAAACCACGCCGATCCAGATGACCTACACCGAACAGTTTGCCCTCGAATGCCTGGCGGCAGCGGCGAAGGCCGGCAAGAAGCAATCCTCGTAATCCGTTCTCAAGGAGCGACCATGGCGGCAACCGAACTGCAGCATGAGCAAGCACTCAAGAAGTTTCTCGATGCGCGCCCCGAGTTGCGCGAAGAACTCGACCACCTCAACCCGCTGTTGGCTCAGGCCAAGGGTGAAACGGCGGCTCAGTATCGCGAGGAGCGGCTGCACGAAGCGTTTGAAGCTGAAGCCGAACGCCAGCAGTTGTTCGCCTGGGAACTGACGTTGCAGTTAACTACCGCCACACCCCAGGACTACGAAGCGCAGCGCCTGGAAGTGCATCGGGAAGTGGCGGAAATGGCCGGCATGGACTGGCTGGAATATTGCGAGTTGAATGGGATCAAACCCTAAGCACTGTTCAAGGATGCCGTCGCCGATGCTGCCCAACACCGCCAGGCCCCACGCCAGCCCCGGACACTTGCACACGCAGAAATGGCGCGGGCGCATAGGCCTGAGCCTGGTGGCCATGCTCTCGGTACTCGCCGGCATGACCGACGCCATCGGCTTCATGGCCAGCGGCGACTTCGTCTCGTTCATGAGCGGCAATACCACCCGGATGGCTGTCGCCATCAGTACTGGCGACCTTGGGTTGACCCTGCGCCTGGTGATCCTCGTCGCCACTTTCATCGTCGGCAACGCGCTGGGCATTATCGTCAGCCGGCTAGGCAGACGCCGGGCCCTGCCTTTGTTGTTGTGCATCGCCACACTGCTGTGCACCGCCGCAGCCTGGCCCTATGACGCGCAACTTCCGGCCCTGCTGGCGGCGATCATCGCAATGGGCATGCTCAACTCCGCAGTGGAAGAAGTGAACGGCCTGCCAGTAGGCCTGACTTACGTCACCGGTGCCCTTTCGCGCTTCGGCCGCGGACTGGGCCGCTGGATGCTAGGCGAGCGCCGTAGCGGCTGGCGCGTACAACTGATCCCCTGGACCGGCATGTTCGTCGGCGCGGTACTCGGTGCCGTGCTGGAACACCACCTGGGGCTCAAGGCGTTGTTTGCCAGCGGCCTGCTGGCTGCCGGGCTCGGGGTGTTGTCGCTGAAGATCCCGCGGCGCTGGCAGTTGGGGTATATGCCGCGCTGAGGCTGGTGTTGACTGTGAGGCCGCCCGGACAACATCACTTTAGCCGGCCCGCCGATAAAGCTTTATCATGGCCGCAGTTTCGCTGATCGAGTCTGTCATGAAGTTCGCCATCGCCGTATTTTCCGCCGCCCATGCGCCCTCCTCGCGCCGCGCCTTGCTGTTCGCCCAGGCCGCGCTGGCCAGCGGGCACGAGATTGTCCGGTTGTTTTTCTATCAGGACGGCGTCTACAACGCGTCCGCCAGCGTGGTCACGCCCCAGGATGAATTGGACTTGCCCAGGCAATGGCGCGCCTTTGTCAGCGACCATCAACTCGATGGCGTGGTGTGCATCGCCGCCGCGCTGCGTCGTGGCGTGTTGAATGAAGAAGAAGCCAAGCGCTATCAGCGCGAGGCGGTTGCCGTCGGTGCGCCGTGGGAATTGTCCGGCCTCGGCCAATTGCATGACGCCGCGCAGGATGCCGACCGTCTGATCTGTTTCGGAGGCGCATGACATGGCCAAATCCATATTGATCATCAGCCGCCAGTCGCCATGGTCCGGCCCTGGCGCGCGGGAAGCGCTGGATATCGTGCTGGCCGGGGGCGCCTTCGATCTGCCGATCGGCCTGTTGTTTCTCGATGACGGCGTGTTCCAGTTGGCCGCCGGTCAGAACGCCAAGGCCCTGCAACAAAAAGACCTGAGCGCCAACCTGCAAGCCCTGCCGATGTTCGGTGTCGAGGAGCTGTTTGCCTGCGGCGACAGTATCACCCAGCGCGGCCTGGACCCGAGCGGCCTGTCGCTGGAAGAAGCCCAGGTGGTGGCCGCCCACGAAATCACCGCCCTCATTGACCGTTACGACCAGGTGATCACCCTCTGATGTCGACCTTGCATGTGTTGTCTCATTCCCCGTTCGGCGACGAACGCCTGACCAGTTGCCTGCGTGTGATCGGCGCCAGCGACGGGTTGCTATTGTCCGGTGATGCGGCCTATGCGTTGCAGCCAGGCACTGCGCCGTTCATGGCGCTCAGCGCACGTGGCCTGAAACTGTTCGTGCTGACCGAAGATGCCCAGGCCCGGGCGCTTGCGGTTCCAGACTGGGCCAAAGCCATCGATTACCCGGCGTTCGTCGAACTGTCGATTCGCTACGACAAGGTCAACAGCTGGCTATGAATGCATTGACGGTCGGCGCCCGCGCCATCGAACTGGACAAGGACGGTTTCCTGGTCGAACTGAGTGACTGGTCCGCCGAGGTGGCCAGTGCCCTGGCGGCTGCCGAAGACATCGAGTTGACGCCCGAACACTGGGAAGTCCTCGAACTGCTGCGCAGTTTCTACGCCGAATTCCAGTTGTCACCGGCCACCCGCCCGTTGATCAAGTACACCGCCCTGAAACTCGGCCCGGAAAAAGGCAACAGCCTAAACCTGAACCGACTGTTCAAAGGCACTCCCGCCAAACTCGCCGCGAAACTGGCGGGCCTGCCCAAACCGACGAATTGCTTATGACCGATTACCCAGCACTGACACTCGAAACACCCGCCGAGCATCCGTTCGCCCAGTTCGTGCGGATCCTTGGCAAAGGCAAGCGCGGCGCCCGCGATTTGACCCGGGTCGAAGCCCGCGAAGCCATGGGCATGGTGCTCGATGAAAAGGTCGAGGAAACCCAGCTCGGCGCATTCCTGATGCTGTTGCGGCACAAGGAAGAAAGCGCGGAAGAAATGGCGGGCTTCACCGAAGCCTTGCGCGAACGCCTGGGTCCTCCAGCGCTGGCGGTGGATCTGGACTGGCCGACCTATGCCGGCAAGAAACGCCATCTGCCGTGGTATCTGCTGGCAGCCAAGTGCCTGGCGCAAAACGGCGTGCGGATTTTCATGCACGGCGGCGGCGCCCACACGGCCGGTCGCCTGTACAGCGAGCAACTGCTGGGCGAATTGAACATCCCGCTGTGCCGCAATTGGCAACAGGTGGGTTCGGCGCTGGATAACGGCGGCCTTGCCTTCATGCCATTGATGGACTGGGCGCCACAGCTGCAACGCATGATCGACCTGCGCAACACCCTGGGCCTGCGCTCGCCGATCCACTCCCTGGCGCGGATTCTCAATCCGCTGGGCGCCCGATGCGGCCTGCAGAGCATTTTCCACCCGGGCTATCAGGCGGTGCATCGCGATGCCAGCGGCCTGCTGGGTGACACCGCCATCGTCGTCAAAGGCGATGGCGGCGAGATCGAGATCAACCCGGACGCCGACAGCCACCTGTATGGCACCACCGGCGGCGAGAGCTGGGACGAGGAATGGCCGCAGTTGTCGGCGCAGCGTCACGTCAAACCTGCCTCGCTTGAGCCTGAACATTTGAAAGCGGTCTGGCGTGGCGATGTGGTCGACAGCTACCCGCAAATGGCCCTGATCTCGACCATGGCCCTGGCCCTGCGCGGCTTGGGACAGAGCCGTGAACAGGCCTTCGAAATCGCTGAAAAATACTGGGCTGCGCGGGATAAATCGATTTAATCGATCATTTACGCCCGATCTTTGCGCTTTTTGTTCGAACTCATCGGAATAGACTCGACTCCATCGATTATGGGTTTAGGGAGTCTTGAACATGGGTTTGTTAGTGGATGGCCGCTGGCAGGACAAGTGGTACGAAAGCAGCAAGGACGGCGCGTTCCAGCGTGAACAGGCGCAGCGTCGCAATTGGTTGACCGCTGACGGCAAGCCGGGACCGACCGGTGTCGGCGGATTTGCGGCCGAGCCCGGGCGCTATCACCTGTACGTGTCCCTGGCCTGTCCGTGGGCCCATCGCACGCTGATCCTGCGCAAACTCAAAGGCCTCGAAAAGCTGATCGACGTCTCGGTTGTCAGCTGGTTGATGCTGGAAAACGGCTGGACCTTCGACCAGACCCTCGGTTCGACCGGCGACAGGCTCGATCACTTCGACTTCATGCACCAGCGCTACACCGCCGACACCGCCGACTACACCGGCCGCGTCACCGTACCGGTGCTGTGGGACAAAAAACTGAAGCGCATCGTCAACAATGAATCATCGGAAATCATCCGCATGTTCAATGGCGCCTTCGACGATCTGACTGGTAACGACCTGGACTTCTACCCGGCGCCGCTACGCGGTGAGATCGATGCGCTGAACGAGCGGATTTATCCGGCAGTGAACAATGGCGTGTACCGCGCCGGCTTTGCCACCTCGCAACTGGCTTATGAACAAGCCTTCGATGAGGTGTTTGCCGAACTGGACCGCCTGGAGTTGCTGCTGGGCGCCAACCGCTATCTGGCTGGCGAATACCTGACCGAAGCGGACATCCGCCTGTTCACCACGCTGATTCGCTTCGATGCGGTGTACTACGGGCACTTCAAGTGCAACCTGCGGCGGATTGCCGACTATCCGAACCTGTCGAACTGGCTGCGGGAGATTTATCAGTTGCCGGGGATTGCCGAGACGGTGGACTTCAGCCACATCAAGAACCACTACTACGCTAGCCACCGCACTATCAACCCGACGGGTGTGGTACCGAAAGGCCCGGCACAGGACTTCACCGCGGCCCATGATCGGGAGCGGTTGAGCGGGAAAGGGGTTTGGAAAAAGCGTTAAAAAGCAAAAGATCGCAGCCTTCGGCAGCTCCTACAGGGTGTACACCTTACCCCTGTAGGAGCTGCCGAAGGCTGCGATCTTTTTGTAACAGCCAATGCAGTAATCAGACCTGCCCCTGAGCCCCTTCGAACCACGCCAGTTTCTCGCGCAGTTGCACCACTTCACCGACGATCACCAAGGTCGGCGCATGCACTTCATGCTCTGCCACCAGGCGTGGCAGGTCCGCCAAGGTGCCGGTAAATACCCGCTGGTTGACCGTGGTGCCCTGCTGGATCAGTGCCGCCGGGGTATCGGAGGCGCGACCATGCTTGATCAACTGTTCGCAGATGATCGGCAAGCCCACCAGGCCCATGTAGAACACCAGGGTTTGCGCCGGGGCCACCAGATCGGCCCATGGCAAATCGCTGGAGCCGTCCTTGAGGTGGCCGGTGATGAAACGCACCGACTGCGCATAATCGCGATGGGTCAGCGGAATCCCGGCATAGGCCGCGCAACCGCTGGCCGCCGTGATCCCCGGCACGACCTGGAACGGGATGCCATGGGCCGCCAGTTCTTCGATCTCCTCACCGCCGCGACCGAAGATGAACGGATCGCCGCCCTTCAATCGCACCACGCGCTTGCCTTGCTTGGCCAGGTCCACCAATTGCTGGTTGATCTGATCCTGCGGCACTGCGTGATCGGCACGGCGCTTGCCGACGTAAACCCGCTCGGCGTCGCGACGGCACAGTTCGAGAATCGCCGGAGCGACCAAACGGTCGTACAGCACCACGTCGGCTTGCTGCATCAGACGCAATGCCTTGAACGTCAACAGATCGGGATCACCTGGCCCTGCGCCCACCAGATAGACCTCACCGGTCGCCACTGGTGCTTCGCCATCGATTTTCGCCTGGAGCAAGCGCTCGGCTTCACCGCCCTGACCGGCCAGTTGCCGGTCGGCAATCGGTCCCTGGAAAACATCTTCCCAGAACGCCCGACGCTGCTGCACATCCGGAAACAGGCCTTTGACCTGATGACGGAATCGCGCCGCCAGCCCGGCCAGGTGACCGTAGGTGGAAGGAATCCAGGTTTCGATCTTGGCGCGGATCAAACGCGCCAGCACCGGCGCATCGCCGCCGCTGGACACTGCAATGATCAACGGAGAACGGTCGACGATGGCCGGGAAGATCACGCTGCACAGGGCTGGCGCGTCCACCACGTTGACTGGCACGCAACGCCGATGGGCATCGGCGGAGACTTGGGCGTTCAGCGTTTCGTCGTCGGTGGCGGCAATGATCAGCCCGCAACCGTCCAGATCCGCCTCGGCGTAGCCACGTAGCAGGCACTCGCCACCGCTGCCGGCAACCAGTTCGCGCAGTTGCGCTTCGATTTCAGGTGCAACCACCCGCAGCAGCGCACCGGCGTCGGCCAGCAGGCGGGATTTGCGCAAGGCAATCTCCCCCCCACCGACGACCAACACACGACTGCCGCGAAGGTTATGGAACAGCGGCAGATAGTTCATTTAGCCGATGACCTCGAGGCCACCCATGTACGGCTT
The DNA here is from genome assembly GCF_039909015.1 of Pseudomonas grandcourensis. Classification (NCBI taxonomy): domain Bacteria; kingdom Pseudomonadati; phylum Pseudomonadota; class Gammaproteobacteria; order Pseudomonadales; family Pseudomonadaceae; genus Pseudomonas; species Pseudomonas grandcourensis. The sequence continues at coordinate 2,401,020 of NZ_CP150919.1, read as the reverse complement.
GAGGACCTCAGGCACACGGATCGAACCGTCGGCCTGCTGATAGTTCTCCAGCACCGCCACCAGGGTACGGCCGACTGCAAGACCGGAGCCGTTCAGGGTGTGTACCAGTTCCGGCTTGCCGGTTTCCGGGTTGCGGAAACGCGCTTGCATGCGACGGGCCTGGAAGTCGCCACAGTTGGAGCACGACGAGATTTCGCGGTATTTGTCCTGGCTCGGGATCCAAACTTCCAGGTCGTAGGTCTTGACCGCGCTGAAGCCCATGTCGCCGGTGCACAGCGCCAGGGTGCGGTAAGGCAGTTCCAGCAGTTGCAGGACTTTCTCGGCGTTGGCGGTCAGGCCTTCCAGCGCTTCCATCGACTGCGACGGCTCGACGATCTGCACCATCTCGACTTTGTCGAACTGGTGCTGGCGGATCATGCCGCGGGTGTCGCGACCCGATGCGCCGGCTTCGCTGCGGAAGCACGGGGTGTGGGCGACGAACTTGATCGGCAGCAGTTTCGAGTCGACGATTTCGCCAGCGACGATGTTGGTCAGCGACACTTCGGCGGTCGGGATCAGGTACAGGTCGGCTTCGCCTTCGCGCGCGATCTTGAACAGGTCTTCTTCGAACTTCGGCAGCTGGCCAGTGCCTTGCAGCGCCGGGGCCTGGACCAGATAAGGCGTGTAGGCCTCTTCGTAGCCGTGCTCGGTGACGTGCAGGTTGATCATGAACTGCGCCAGGGCGCGGTGCAGACGGGCAATCGGGCCGCGCAGCAGGGCGAAACGGGCGCCGGACAGCTTGGCGGCGGTTTCGAAGTCCAGCCAGCCGAACTTCTCGCCCAGGGCCACGTGGTCCTGAACCGGGAAATCGAAGGCAGCCGGGGTGCCCCAGCGGCGCACTTCGACGTTGCCGTCTTCGTCTTCGCCAACCGGTACCGATTCATGCGGCAGGTTGGGGATACCCAGCAGGATCGAGTCCAGATCGGTCTGGATCGCGTCCAGTTCGACTTTACCGGCGCTCAATTCGCCTGCCATGCGCTCGACGTCCGCCATCAACGGCGCGATGTCTTCGCCGCGCTGCTTGGCCTGACCGATGGATTTGGAACGCGCATTACGTTCAGCCTGCAGTGCTTCGGTGCGGGTCTGGACGGTCTTGCGCTGTTCTTCCAGCGCTTCGATGCGCGCAACATCCAGGGTATAGCCACGGGATGCCAGGCGGTCCGCTACGTCCTGAAGGTTGCTACGTAACAGTTTGGAATCGAGCATGTCGGTTTCTCGTTTATCAAAGTTTGGTCAAGGACAGGCCGGCCCAGGTGGCAAGCAGCCCGCCGAATACGCTGAGCGCCGCATAGCCCAGGGCCAGCGGCACTTGCCCGCTTTCCAGCAGGCGCACCGTATCCAGTGAAAAGGATGAAAAAGTTGTCAGCCCCCCGAGGAAGCCAACGATCAACCCGGCGCGAATCTCAAAAGGCACCTCCGGGCGTATCAAAAACAGACCGTATAGAACGCCGATCAGCAAACAGCCCACGATATTAACGGCCAGCGTCGCGGTATAGAAGTGCCGCGGCCAATTCGCGTTGATCCAGTTGCCCGTGGCAAAGCGCAACAGAGTGCCGGCCATCCCGCCGACGGAAACCGCAACGATCAGGGGAAGCACTATTTTCTCCGCTGCCTTGGGCTTAAACGGTCGAGTTTCGCCAGGTGGTTGAGCTTTTCCCCAATCTTCAATTCCAGGCCACGGGGGACCGGTTGATAGAACGGGATCGGGTCGAGTTCTTCCGGAAAATAGTCTTCGCCCGCGGCATAGGCGTCCGGCTCATCGTGGGCATAACGGTATTCATCGCCGTAGCCCAGCTGTTTCATCAGCTTGGTCGGCGCGTTGCGCAGGTGCAGTGGCACTTCCAGCGAGCCGTGCTCGGCGGCGGCACGCAGTGCGGTCTTGAAGCCCATGTACACCGCGTTGCTCTTTGGCGCACAAGCCAGATAAGTGATGGCCTGGGCCACCGCCAGCTCGCCTTCGGGGCTGCCGAGGCGCTCCTGCACTTCCCAGGCAGCCAGGCACAGGCTCAGGGCTCGCGGGTCGGCATTGCCGATGTCTTCGCTGGCCATGCGCACCACGCGCCGGGCCAGGTACAAGGGGTCGCAACCGCCGTCGATCATCCGCGCAAACCAGTACAGCGCGCCGTCGGGGTTGGAGCCGCGCACCGATTTATGCAGCGCGGAAATCTGGTCATAGAACGCTTCGCCGCCCTTGTCGAACCGCCGACGGGTATCGCCAAGCAGGCTTTGCAGGAGTTCGGTACCGATTTCGCTGTTGTCTTCCGCCAGGTCCGAAGCGTTTTCCAGCAGGTTGAGCAGGCGCCGACCATCGCCATCGGCGGCCGACAGCAGCATCTGGAAGCCTTCGTCGCTGAGGGTCAGGTTGCGCTTGCCCAGGCCACGCTCTTCAGTCAGCGCGCGGTGCACCAGTTTGCGCAGGGCCGCTTCGTCGAGACTTTTGAGCACATAGACCCGCGCCCGGGAGAGCAAGGCGTTGTTGAGTTCGAACGAGGGGTTTTCCGTGGTCGCGCCGATGAAAATCAGCGTGCCGTCTTCGACATAGGGCAGGAACGCATCCTGCTGGGACTTGTTGAATCGATGCACTTCGTCGACGAACAGGATGGTGCGGCGACCGTACTGCGCGGCCTGCTGCTTGGCGATTTCCACCGACTGACGGATCTCCTTGACCCCGGCCAGCACCGCCGAGACCGTTTCGAAGTGCGCATCCGAGACTTCCGCGAGCAATCGCGCCAGGGTGGTTTTGCCGACCCCGGGTGGGCCCCAGAAAATCATCGAATGCAGGGCACCCTGCTCCAGCGCTTCGCGCAAGGGCTTGCCGCGAGCGAGCACGTGCTCCTGACCGACGTACTCGTCCAGATTGGCCGCACGCAGGCGGGCGGCCAAAGGCTGGGCGATGGGGGTGCTGCGAAACAGGTCCATGGCGTACGTTTAAAACCTCGGGTTATCACACAGTTTCAAGCCTGGCGAGCATCCTGTGGCGAGGGGGCTTGCCCCCGTCCGGCTGCGAAGCAGTCGTAAAAACTCTGCATTCGGTATGCCTGATACAACGCAATAGCAGGTTTTGGGGCCGCTTCGCGACCCAACGGGGGCAAGCCCCCTCGCCACACAAGCTCGCTCCCACAGGTTATGTGTCTTATTCCTGAATGACGTCGGCGCCTTTAGGGATGTCGAACTTGAACTTGGACGCAGGGATCGGTTCGTTGGCCTTCACCCCGGTGAACAGGATATTGGTGCGCTGACCGACGCTGTCGATCAATTGCATGTCATTGACCAGTCCATTGCGGAACGACAGGCGCAGGCTGTCGAACAGGGTGTCCTTGGTCTTCGGCTTGAGAGTGAAGTCGATCACGCCGCCGGCTTCCTTGGCGCTGATGTCGAAGCTCTGGCTGATCTTGGACACGTCGCCGGACAGCAGCAAGGCCGGGGTCTGGGTCAGGCGCTGGTCGAGGTTCTTGATGGTGGCCTGTTCCAGGTCCGGGTCCCACAGGGTGACTTTCTTGCCATCGGAGATCATGGTCTGTTCGGCCGGCGCATCGGTGTGCCAGTAGAACAGGCCCGGACGCTGCAGGGACATCTCGCCGGCGGTTTCCTGTAACCGGGTGCCGGTGCCATCGAGGGTCAGTTGCGAGAAGCGTGCGGTCAGGGTCTGGGATTTTTCCAGCAGTTGGGTCAGGCGTGCCACGTCCTTGTCATCGGCGTTAGCCTGGAGCGTGGTCAAGGCCAGTACCGGCAGCAACAGCATGCGGATCAGACGCATGGGAGTCCTCATAACATTCGTGGGAGTGCGGGCGGCGCCAAAGGCACCACCCTTTTCATACTCGGGTCAGTCGCGCACCGGGCCCGGGGCCAGGACTTCACGCGAACCGTTGGTGTTCATGGACGTCACGACCCCGGCCATTTCCATGGCTTCGATCATGCGCGCGGCGCGGTTGTAGCCGATCTTCAGCTTGCGCTGTACCGCGGAAATGGAGGCGCGACGGCTTTCCAGCACGAACTGCACCGCTTCGTCGTACAGCGCGTCGGCCTCTGGATCATCGCCGTCGCCGCCACCGCTGCTGCCTTCAAAGCCGCTGCCCGCCTCTTCGACGCCATTGAGAATGTCGTCGTTGTACTCCGGCGCGCCCCGCAGCTTCCAGGCTTCCACCACGCGGTGCACCTCTTCGTCGGACACGAAAGCACCGTGAACGCGAATCGGCAGGCTGGTACCCGGCGGCATGTAGAGCATGTCACCGTGGCCGAGCAGTTGTTCTGCGCCACCCTGGTCGATGATGGTCCGGGAGTCGATCTTGCTCGATACCTGAAACGCCATGCGGGTCGGGATGTTGGCCTTGATCAGACCGGTGATCACGTCCACCGAAGGACGCTGGGTCGCCAGGATCAAATGGATACCGGCCGCACGCGCCTTTTGCGCGATACGGGCGATCAGTTCTTCAACTTTCTTGCCGACGATCATCATCATGTCGGCGAATTCGTCGACCACCACCACAATGGTCGGCAGCTTGCTCAGCAGCGGCGCTTCGTCGTGGATGCTTTCGCGCTTGTACAGCGGATCGCTCAACGGCTCGCCGGCGTCCTGGGCTTCCTTGACCTTGGCGTTGAAGCCCGACAGGTTTCGCACACCCATCTTGGCCATCAGCTTGTAGCGCCGCTCCATCTCGGCAACGCTCCAGCGCAGGGCGTTGGCGGCGTCCTTCATGTCAGTGACCACCGGGCACAGCAGGTGCGGAATGCCTTCGTAGATCGACAGTTCAAGCATTTTCGGGTCGATCATGATCAGCTTGGCGTCTTCCGGGCCGGACTTGAACAGGATCGACAGGATCATCGCGTTCACACCTACCGACTTACCGGAACCGGTGGTACCGGCCACCAGCAGATGCGGCATCTTCGCCAGGTCAGTGATGACCGGCTTGCCACCGATGTCGTGGCCCAGGGCCAGGGTGACCGGCGACTTGAAGTTGTCGTACTCGGGGGTCGACAGCACCTCGGAGAAGCGCACGATCTGCCGGTCTTCGTTGGGAATCTCGATACCGACCGTGGTCTTGCCCGGAATCACTTCCACCACGCGCACACTGGTCACGGCCAGGGAACGCGCGAGGTCTTTGGCCAGGTTGGAAATACGGCTGACCTTGACCCCGGCCGCCGGCTGGATCTCGTAACGGGTAATCACCGGGCCCGGGTGAATCGAATCCACCGTGACTTCGACGCCGAATTCCTTGAGCTTGATTTCCAGCAAGTGGCCAACCGCAGCCAGGGATTCAGGCGAGTAATTGAGCTGTTTCTTTTCCGCCGGGTCGAGAATCGAAATCGGCGGCAAGGTACCTTCCACGGCACTGTCGACGAACAGCGGCGCCTGCTTCTCTTTTTCGACGCGCTTGCTCGGTGCGGCGGGCTTTGGCGGCGCGGGCGCAATCACCGGCGGCACCTGCTTCTCGCGCTCGGACATGTGCTTGCTCAGGGCTTGCTCACGCTCGATCAGACGTTCCTTGACCTTGGCCTGCTCGCGCTTGTCGGTGACGCTCGGCGCGACCACTTCATCCATACGATCATCGACTTCACGCAACTGGGCCACCAGCTGTTTGCGCTCGGTACGGGCCGCCCACCAGCGATTGGCGGCGCCCTGGAACAGTTCGAACAGGTCGAGGGTGATCTTGCCGGTGATGTCCATCACCTTGAACCACGACAAGTCGGTAAACACGGTCAGGCCGAACAGGAACAAGGCAATGAACAACAGCGTGCTGCCCTGGATATTCAGGGCGTTCCTGGCCAGTTCACCGAGGCTTTCCCCCAGCGCACCGCCCGCACCGGCCGGCAGACCGGTGGCAGCATGGAAATGGATATGGGCCAGCGCGGCACCCGACAGCACCAGGAACACCAGGCCGATCAGGCGCCAGGAGAACAGCCAGCCGCTCCACTGCCACGGTTCGTGGCGCTGGCGGAAGATCTGGTACGCCTTGATGGCCAGTAGCAGCGGGAAGATGTAGGCGAAGTAACCCAGCACCATGAACAGGATATCGGCGCTGTAGGAGCCCGCCGGGCCGCCGAAGTTCTGAACATCGTCGATCTTGCTGTTATGACTCCAGCCCGGATCATCCTTGCCATAGGTCAACAAGGCCATCATCAGGAACAGGCACAAGGCACCGATGGCGATCAGCGCACCTTCCTTGAGTCGGTAGTGCAAGTGCTGGCGCCAGAGCGGTACGACGGCTGGTTTAGGTGCTGCGGTGGATTTCTTCAAAACGCTTCTTTTCCTGCGCCTATGGCGCGTCCATCTGGTGAATGTCTATAAAAACTGCGAAAAAACTGCCCAATCCAGGCAGGTAAAAAAGTTAACACGCGTTACCGGGACTACTTTTAACACTGCGCCCCGGTTTTTATAAACATGGCGCGCACTGAATATATGTAACACGCAGGGCATTGTACGGGTTTGTACGCACGACGCCATGCTTGAGACCCTTGGGTGTAGCATAGTCAACAGCAAATGACATGCTGTTCAATTTGAGCATGCATTCTCTTTGGTGACAAAGGCTTATGAGGTGTTTTTATGAGCGAAGCGAAGCATTCACGCCTGATTATCCTGGGTTCCGGCCCCGCCGGTTACAGCGCGGCCGTTTATGCCGCCCGCGCCAACCTCAAGCCCGTTGTCATTACCGGCATCCAGGCCGGTGGCCAGCTCACCACCACCGTCGAAGTGGATAACTGGCCAGGCGACGTCGAAGGCCTGACCGGACCGGTGCTGATGGATCGCATGCAAAAACACGCCGAACGCTTTGCCACCGAGATCGTTTACGACCACATCCACACCGCCAAGTTGCAACAACGGCCGTTCGAGCTGATTGGCGATGGCGGCACCTATACCTGCGACGCCTTGATCATTGCCACCGGCGCCAGCGCACAATACCTGGGACTGCCGTCGGAGGAAGCGTTCGCCGGCAAAGGGGTGTCGGCGTGCGCAACCTGTGATGGATTTTTCTATCGCAATCAGGTAGTTGCGGTGGTCGGCGGCGGCAACACGGCGGTCGAGGAAGCCTTGTACCTGTCGAACATCGCCAAGGAAGTCCACCTGGTCCATCGGCGCGACAAGCTGCGCTCGGAGAAGATCCTCCAGGACAAACTCTTCGAAAAAGCTGCCAACGGCAACGTCCGCCTGCACTGGAACCAGAACCTGGACGAAGTGCTCGGCGATGCCAGCGGCGTGACCGGCGCGCGCCTGCGGGACAGCCACACCGGCGAAACCAAGGAACTGCCGCTGGCCGGGGTGTTTATTGCCATCGGCCATAAACCCAACACCGACCTGTTCACGGGCCAACTGGAAATGCGCGACGGGTATTTGCTGGTCAAGGGTGGCAGCGAAGGCGATGCCACCGCTACGGCGATTGCAGGTGTGTTTGCCGCCGGTGACGTGGCCGACCACGTTTATCGTCAGGCCGTTACGTCTGCCGGGGCCGGTTGCATGGCGGCGCTGGACGCTGAAAAATACCTGGACGACATTCCAACCGTTTGAAGGCAAACTTTATGGCGGGCCAAAGCCCGCCACTGCCCTCCCCTTCTGCAAGCCCGGATGCCATGCTGACTTGGTTACAACGCAACACCTTGCATTTCCCACCGCTGGAAAAAGCCATGCGCGACCCCAACGGGCTTCTGGCTGCCGGTGGTGACCTGTCCGCTGATCGGCTGATCTCCGCTTATCGCCACGGCTGCTTCCCATGGTTTTCCGAAGGCCAGCCGATCCTCTGGTGGTCGCCAGACCCGCGTACCGTGCTGTTTCCCGACGAATTGCACGTCTCACGCAGCCTGAACAAACTGCTGCGCCAGCAACGCTACCAAGTGACCTTTGACCAGGACTTCGCCGCCGTCATCCGCGCCTGTGCGGCCCCTCGGGAATACGCTGACGGCACGTGGATTACCGAGGCCATGCAGGACGCCTACATCGAATTGCACAGGCGTGGACACGCGCACTCGGTGGAAGTCTGGGACGGGGACGAACTCGTCGGTGGATTGTATGGCCTGGCAATGGGCCAGCTGTTTTTCGGCGAGTCCATGTTCAGCCTCGCTGACAACGCCTCGAAATTCGGCTTTGCCACACTGGTGCGCCATCTGAAAGACTCAGGCTTCGTGCTGATCGATTGCCAGATGCCCACCGATCACCTGCATAGCCTGGGTGCCCGGGCGATTCCTCGCCGCGAATTTGCGAGCTATCTGGCCAGGCATCTGGACCAACCCAACACCGCCTCCTGGGTTTGCTGAGCGACATTTGCGCGCTTGGCTTACACTTATTCAAAAGCATTATCCCGAGGGTTGATCATGACCGAGTTGGCGCGTTTGAAGTTCTATGCCACTCAGCCGCACTCTTGCAGTTATCTGCCCGAGGAGCAGGCCACAACCCTGTTCCTCGACCCTAGTCAGCCCATGGATGTGCATGTCTATGCAGACCTGTCGGAGATGGGGTTTCGTCGCAGTGGCGATCATCTCTATCGGCCGCATTGCCAGAATTGCAATGCGTGCGTTCCAGCGCGCATTCCCGTGGGACAGTTCACCCCCAACCGGCAACAGAAACGCATCTTCAAGCGCAACGTGGATTTGCAGGTGCGTCCGGCCAGGCCCGGCTTCAACGAAGAGTACTTCGACCTTTACCAGCGCTATATCGAACAGCGTCACGCCGATGGCGACATGTACCCGCCGAGTCGCGATCAGTTCTCGACATTCCTGGTGCGGGACCTGCCGTTTTCAAGGTTTTATGAATTTCGCCTGAACGGCCGGCTGCTGGCCGTCGCCGTCACCGATTTACTGCCGAACGGTCTTTCGGCGGTCTACACCTTCTACGAACCGGCCGAAGAGCGCCGCAGCCTTGGGCGCTACGCAATCCTCTGGCAAATCGCCGAGGCCAGGCGGCTGGAGCTGGATGCGGTCTACCTCGGCTACTGGATCAAAAACTGCAAAAAAATGAACTACAAGACTCAATATCGCCCTATTGAGTTGCTGATTAATCAGCGCTGGGTGGTTCTAAACTAGAGCCGGCCCTAAACCCCTTGGCTTAAACCCCACTTTTCGGGCACAATGCACGCCGCTTTTGCCTGGCGCAGTTGCACCGGGCCATTCATTGGACACCGAGGGCTTTACTGCATGTCGAAAGAAGACAGCTTCGAAATGGAAGGCACTGTCGTCGACACCCTGCCCAACACCATGTTTCGTGTGGAGTTGGAAAATGGGCACGTCGTAACCGCGCACATCTCCGGCAAGATGCGCAAGAACTACATCCGTATTCTTACCGGCGACAAAGTGCGCGTAGAGCTGACTCCCTATGACTTGAGCAAAGGGCGCATCACTTACCGCGCCCGTTAATCAAGTCAATACAAGACGCCCGGCTTATGCCGGGCGTTTTTGTTTGCCTGCGATTTGATGGATCCCCTCCTACAGGGGATCGCGGTGATTTGATAGACAACAAAAAGGCGCCTCTCGACGCCTTTTTGTTTTGCTTCTGAACGTCAGGCCATCTCGGCCGTGGTCTCGAACTCGAAGGTCAGCTCGCCGTCCTTGATGTCGATGTGTACCACACCGCCATGCTCGGCCAGTTCGCCAAAGAGTATCTCCTCCGCCAGCGGACGCTTGATCTTGTCCTGGATCAGGCGAGCCATCGGGCGAGCACCCATCGCCGCGTCGTAGCCACCTTCGGCCAGCCAGTTGCGGGCTGCATCGGTGACTTCCAGCAACACACGCTTGTCTTCCAGCTGCGCCTGAAGCTCGGTAAGGAACTTGTCCACCACGCTCTTGATGACCTCATGGCTGAGGCGACCAAACTGGATGATGGTGTCCAGACGGTTGCGGAATTCCGGCGTGAAGCTCTTCTTGATCACTTCCATCGCATCGGACGAGTGATCCTGATAGGTGAAACCGATCGAAGCGCGGGCTGCGGTCTCGGCACCGGCGTTGGTCGTCATGATGACGATCACGTTACGGAAATCCGCCTTGCGCCCGTTGTTATCGGTCAGCGTACCGTGGTCCATGACCTGCAGCAGCAGGTTGAAGACTTCCGGATGCGCCTTCTCGATCTCATCGAGCAACAGCACGCAGTGTGGCTGCTTGGTGATGGCTTCGGTCAGCAGACCACCCTGATCGAACCCGACATAGCCTGGAGGCGCACCGATCAGACGCGATACGGTGTGGCGCTCCATGTACTCGGACATGTCGAAACGAAGCAGCTCGACACCCAAGGCCTTGGCCAACTGACGCGCCGCTTCGGTTTTACCGACACCGGTAGGCCCCGCAAACAGGAACGAACCGACAGGCTTGTCAGGGGACTTGAGGCCGGCACGGGACAGCTTGATCGCCGTTGCCAGCGAGTCGATCGCGGCATCCTGACCAAACACGGTCAACTTCAGGTCACGCTCGAGGTTACGCAGCAATTCCTTGTCGGAGCTGGTGACGTGTTTTGGCGGAATCCGCGCGATTTTCGCGACGATGTCCTCGACCTGAGGCACTTCGATGCGCTTCACACGCTTCTCGATCGGTTGCAGGCGCTGGTAGGCACCCGCCTCGTCGATAACGTCGATGGCCTTGTCCGGCATGTGACGGTCATTGATGTAACGCGAAGCCAGTTCGGCGGCCGCACGCAGGGCTTCATCACTGTATTCGATATTGTGATGGCTTTCGAAACGCCCCTTCAGGCCGCGCAGAATGCCGATGGTGTCTTCCACCGAAGGCTCCGACACATCGACCTTCTGGAAGCGCCGAGCCAAGGCTCGGTCCTTCTCGAAGATGCCGCGGAATTCCTGGAAGGTGGTCGAACCGATGCAACGGATATCACCGGACGACAGCAACGGCTTGAGCAGGTTCGAGGCATCCATGACGCCACCGGACGCGGCACCCGCACCAATGATGGTGTGGATCTCGTCGATGAACAGGATCGCCTGCGGACGCTTTTTCAGTTCATTGAGCAACGCCTTGAAGCGCTTCTCGAAATCGCCACGGTATTTGGTACCGGCCAGCAAGGCACCCAGGTCGAGGGAGTAAACCACGCTGTTGGCCAACAGGTCCGGCACCTGGTTGTCGACAATGCGCTTGGCCAGGCCTTCGGCAATCGCGGTTTTACCCACGCCCGCCTCGCCCACCAGCAGCGGATTGTTTTTGCGGCGACGCGCCAGGATCTGCGCAACGCGCTCGACTTCCAGCTCACGCCCCACCAGCGGATCGATCCGACCCTGGCGCGCGAGTTCGTTGAGGTTGCTGGCATAAGCATCCAGGGGATTGCCTGAGGAAGAAGACTCACCGCCCTCGTCGTCCTGCATATCTTGTTCACCTTCAGAGTGATCGCCATGCCCCGGCACCTTGGAAATGCCATGGGCGATGTAGTTGACGACATCTATACGGGCAACGCTCTGCTGTTTCAGCAGGAACACCGCCTGACTCTCTTGCTCACTGAAGATCGCGACCAGCACGTTGGCGCCAGTCACTTCGCGTTTGCCCGAGCTCTGTACGTGAAACACAGCACGTTGCAGTACACGCTGGAAGCCCAGGGTTGGCTGGGTTTCGCGATCCTCGTCATGCACGGGGATCAATGGCGTGGTGGAGTCGATGAACTCCTGCAGGTCATGCTTGAGTTTGTCGAGGTTTGCGCCGCACGCACGCAGAACGGTGGCGGCAGCCTCATTGTCCAATAGGGCCAGCAGGAGGTGTTCGACGGTCATGAACTCATGACGCTTCGAACGAGCTTCCTTGAAGGCAAGATTGAGGGTGACTTCGAGCTCGCGGTTTAACATAGCTTCACCTCATACCCAAGTGGTCGGCGATTAACCGTCCTTCTCGATTTCACAGAGTAGCGGATGCTGGCTTTCCCTGGCGTACTGGTTGACCTGCATGGCCTTGGTCTCAGCGATGTCGCGGGTAAACACTCCACATACTGCCCGTCCTTCTGTATGGACGGCCAGCATGACCTTGGTCGCCAGCTCGCGATTCAGGTTAAAAAACACCTCGAGCACTTCGACGACGAAATCCATCGGTGTGTAGTCATCATTGAACAAAACCACCTTGTACATCGGCGGCGCCTGTAGTGCCGGCTTTGCCTCCTGAACAGCAATGCCTGCGGAATCGTCCTCGTGTGCCCCCGGGTGATCTTTTTGGAGAGCCGGGCGATCCTGATTGAATGTTAGTCGAATCTGGCTGATTGCATGCATGGAAAGAAAGGTTCGTCAGTTGTTCAAATACAGTGGTGGGGGCGGCTATCAGCGATTTCAACTCCGACTGCCTGGTCAGCTTGACTATCGGCAAAACGGTGTTACAACCAATAGAGCCCACAGTGGGTAAAAAAGGTCCGCGGAGTCAATCTTATTTACAGATTCGACTGCGGATGTACTGGATGATACTCCAGTGATGGAGTCTGTTGCAGAGGGAGTTGGGTATGTCAGGCGGCAAGGTCAGCGGCAAGGTCAAATGGTTCAACAATGCCAAGGGTTACGGTTTCATCATTGAGGACGGCAAGACAGAAGATCTGTTTGCCCACTACTCCGCCATCCAGATGGAAGGTTATAAAACCCTGAAGGCCGGACAGGCTGTCGCATTCGACATCATCCAGGGCCCCAAAGGCCTGCACGCGGTCAACATCGACAACCCGGTGGACGCTTCGAAAACGACGGCATCCGCCCCGCAACAGACCGTTACGGTATAAGTCCACACCGTCATCCCGCCATAAAAAAACCGCCTGACTCAACTTCTTGAATCAGGCGGTTTTTTGTTTGCCTGCGTTTTCTTACATGTGCGAGATCAGCGCATCGCCGAAGCCGGAAGACGACACCAGTTTGGCGCCCTCCATCAGGCGTTCGAAGTCATAGGTCACGGTCTTGGCGGAAATTGCGCCGTTGGTGCCCTTGATGATCAGGTCGGCCGCTTCGGTCCAGCCCATGTGGCGCAGCATCATTTCAGCGGAGAGGATCAGCGAACCCGGGTTGACCTGGTCCTTGCCGGCGTACTTCGGCGCAGTACCGTGGGTGGCTTCGAACATGGCCACGGTGTCGGACAGGTTGGCTCCCGGTGCGATACCGATACCGCCCACTTCCGCCGCCAGGGCGTCGGAGAGGTAGTCGCCGTTCAGGTTCAGGGTCGCGATCACATCGTACTCGGCCGGGCGCAGCAGGATCTGCTGGAGCATGGCGTCGGCGATGGCATCCTTGACGATGACGTTCTTGCCGGTTTTCGGGTTTTTGAACTGCATCCACGGACCGCCGTCGAGCAGGGTCGCGCCGAACTCTTCAGCCGCCACTTCGTAGGCCCATTCCTTGAAGGCACCTTCGGTGAACTTCATGATGTTGCCTTTGTGCACGATGGTCAGCGAATCGCGATCGTTGTCGACCACATATTGCAGGGCCTTGCGTGCCAGACGCTTGGTGCCCTGCAGGGACACCGGCTTGACGCCGATACCGCAGTTCTCGTCGAAACGGATCTTGGTGACGCCCATTTCTTCTTTCAGGAACTTGATGACCTTGGTGGCTTCCGGCGTACCGGCCTTCCACTCGATGCCCGCGTAGATGTCTTCGGAGTTCTCGCGGAAGATGGTCATGTCAACATCGCCTGGCTTCTTGACCGGGCTGGGCACGCCTTCGAACCAGCGCACCGGGCGCAGGCAGACGTACAGGTCGAGTTGCTGACGCAGGGCCACGTTCAGGGAACGGATGCCGCCACCGACCGGGGTGGTCAGCGGGCCCTTGATGGAAACCACGTAATCCTTGACCGCGTCCAGGGTTTCCTGAGGCAGCCAGGTGTCCTGATCGTAAACCTGAGTCGCTTTCTCCCCGGCGTACACTTCCATCCAGGAAATCTTGCGCTCGCCACCGTAAGCCTTCTTAACAGCAGCATCGACAACCTTGATCATGACCGGGCTGATGTCGACGCCAATGCCGTCGCCTTCGATGAAGGGGATGATCGGGTTATTAGGAACATTGAGAGAATGGTCTGCATTGACGGTGATTTTGTCGCCGACGGCTGGAACCTGAATCTTCTTGTAACCCATGCTGAACTCCATTGATTGGATTGAACATCTGGCTTGGTTCGAGCGTAACCCAGTTGAATCGGCGCGCAAACCCTATGTTCTATCCATATGCCGCAAAGCCATACAACTGGCGCGCTACAAGCCTGAAAGCAAAGGGAAAAGCGCCAAAACCAAGCACGACGAATGACCTTACGCCCTGCTCGCCCCTGCGACCTTTAGACCAATGGACGACATTCGTTGCATATGAACCATCGGCAGATTGCCAGCTACCTATGTATAATGCCGCCGCTGACTAAAGGGTCACGTCAGGTTGAACAGCTCTACGACGAGCATTTCCGCCAGTTAAGCCGGTCTATTACCGCAGCCCGGCTACTTGACACCCTACTGATGCACCCAACATCACAGCAACGAAACCTCGATATTCGGCTCATGGATGACTTTGAACGAACGCGCTTACCCGGCGCCCTCGAGTTTCTGCGCACGCTTTAGCAAAGAAGAGAGAGTTAATCCGAATATGCCCACCCGCTCGAAGATCATCTATACCTTCACCGACGAAGCTCCTGCCCTCGCCACCTATTCACTGTTGCCTATCGTAGAGGCGTTCACCGCCTCGGCTGATATCGCCGTTGAAACCCGCGATATCTCTCTTGCAGGGCGCATCCTGGCCAGCTTCCCCGAGCAACTGGGTGACAAAGCCGTAGCCGACCACCTCGCCGAACTGGGCGCCCTGGCCGTTACGCCTGAAGCCAATATCATCAAATTGCCGAACATCAGCGCCTCGGTTCCGCAACTGCAAGCCGCGATCAAAGAGCTGCAAGCTCAAGGCTACGCACTGCCGGACTACCCTGAGACCGTTACCAGCGACGCCGACAAAGTAGCCAAGGCGCGTTACGACAAGATCAAGGGCAGTGCCGTGAACCCGGTTCTGCGCGAAGGCAACTCCGACCGCCGCGCGCCGCTGTCGGTCAAGAACTACGCACGCAAGCACCCGCACAAAATGGGCGCCTGGGCCAAGGACTCCAAGTCCCACATCGCGCACATGAGCACCGGCGATTTCTACGGCAGCGAAAAAGCCGCCCTGATCGACGCCGCTGACGCCGTGAAAATCGAACTGATCGCTCAAGACGGCACCGCCACCGTCCTGAAAGAAAAGACCAGCGTACAAGCCGGTGAGATCCTCGATTGCGCGGTACTGAGCAAAAACGCCCTGCGCAGCTTCATCGCGGCCGAAATCGAAGACGCCAAGGCACAAGGCGTGCTGCTGTCGGTTCACTTGAAAGCCACCATGATGAAGGTCTCCGACCCGATCATGTTCGGCCAGATCGTTGCCGAGTTCTATAAAGACGCACTGGCCAAGCACGCTGACGTGCTGGCACAGATCGGTTTCAACCTGAACAACGGCATCGGCGACCTGTACGCTCGCATCAAGGCTTTGCCTGCTGAGCAGCAAGCGCAGATCGAAGCTGACATCCAGGCGGTCTACGCCGTTCGCCCTTCCCTGGCGATGGTCAACTCCGACAAAGGCATCACCAACCTGCACGTGCCGAGCGACGTGATCGTCGACGCCTCGATGCCGGCAATGATCCGTGACTCCGGCAAGATGTGGGGCACCGACGGCCAGTTGCACGACACCAAGGCCGTGATCCCGGATCGCTGCTACGCCACCATCTACCAGGCTGTGATCGAAGATTGCAAAGCCAACGGTGCGTTCGATCCGACCACCATGGGCAGCGTGCCGAACGTTGGCCTGATGGCGAAGAAAGCCGAAGAGTACGGCTCCCACGACAAGACCTTCCAGATCAAGGCTGACGGCGTTGTTCGCGTCACCGACAGCAAGGGCAACCTGCTGATGGAACAGGCTGTCGAGGCCGGTGACATCTTCCGCATGTGCCAGACCAAAGACGCGCCGATCCAGGACTGGGTCAAACTGGCCGTCAACCGTGCTCGCGCAAGCGCGACCCCGGCGATCTTCTGGCTGGACCCGATGCGCGCCCACGACGGCGTAGTGATCGAGAAAGTTCAGGCTTACCTGAAGGATCACGACACTGCCGACCTGGACATCCAGATCATGGCACCGGTCGACGCGATGAAGTACACCCTGCAGCGCACCCGCGATGGCAAGGACACCATTTCGGTGACCGGCAACGTACTGCGCGACTACCTGACCGACCTGTTCCCGATCATGGAACTGGGCACCAGCGCCAAGATGCTGTCGATCGTGCCGCTGATGAACGGTGGCGGCCTGTTCGAAACCGGCGCTGGCGGTTCGGCTCCGAAGCACGTTCAGCAACTGCTGGAAGAAAACTTCCTGCGCTGGGATTCGCTGGGTGAATTCCTGGCCCTGGCCGCGTCCCTGGAACACCTGGGCGTGACCTACAACAATCCGAAGGCGCTGGTTCTGGCCAAGACCCTGGACCAGGCCACTGGCCAGTTCCTGGACAACAACAAGTCGCCATCGCGCAAAGTCGGCAACATCGACAACCGCGGCAGCCACTTCTACCTGGCGCTGTACTGGGCCCAGGCCCTGGCTGCCCAGACCGAAGACGCCGCACTGCAAGCGCAGTTCGCGACCCTGGCCAAGACCCTGACCGAGAACGAGGCGACCATCGTTGCCGAGCTCAACGCCGTTCAGGGCAAGCCAGTGGACATCGGCGGTTACTACCACGCCGACGCCGAGCTGATCAGCAAGGCCATGCGCCCAAGCGCAACCTTCAACGCGGCAGTTGCTGCGCTGGTTTAAGGTTGCAAGGGAACATCACAAACCCCGGCCCCGTGCCGGGGTTTGTGTTTTCAGAATTCACACAAATCCATTGTAGGACTGTGTTTCAACTTTGGAATTTGAGGACATCTCATGGACTGGAAACCCCACATCACCGTCGCCACCATCGTCGAAGCCAACGGCCGCTTCCTGATGGTCGAAGAACTCAAGCACGGACGCGTGGTGCTCAATCAACCCGCCGGCCATCTGGACCCGAACGAAACCCTGACCGAAGCCGCCGTGCGCGAAACCCTCGAGGAAACCGGCTGGGACGTCGAACCGACCGGCGTACTGGGCATTTACCTCTACACCGCCCCGAGCAACGGCGTGACCTACCAGCGGGTCTGCTTCATCGCCAAACCACTGAAACACCACCCGGACTATCAACTGGATGACGGCATCGTCGGCGCCAAGTGGTTGACCCGCGAGGAATTAATCGAGCAGAGCGACAACTGGCGCAGCGAGCTGATCATCCGCTGCATCGACGACTATCTGGCAGGCCAACACTTCGGCCTCGAATTGATCCGTCCTTCTCTTTAGCCTTGCGGGCCTGAGCCTGCTAGAATCGCGTCCTTTTTCAAGACACTCATTGAATCCCTATGCGTGATCCAGCCCCTTCTGACACACAAAAGAAGCGCGTCATTGTCGGCATGTCCGGCGGCGTGGACTCTTCCGTTTCCGCTCTCCTGCTGATCGAGCAGGGCTATGAGGTGGAAGGCCTGTTCATGAAGAACTGGGAAGAAGACGATGGAACGGAATACTGCACCGCCATGGATGACCTGGCGGACGCCCAAGCTGTGTGCGACAAGATTGGCATCAAGCTGCACACCGCCAACTTCGCCGCAGAGTACTGGGACAACGTGTTCGAGCATTTCCTGGCCGAATACAAGGCCGGACGCACGCCGAACCCGGACATCCTGTGCAACCGCGAAATCAAGTTCAAGGCGTTCCTCGACTACGCCATGATGCTTGGCGCCGACCTGATCGCCACCGGTCACTACGTGCGTCGCCGCGACATCGATGGCCGCACCGAACTGCTCAAGGGTCTGGACCCAAACAAGGACCAAAGCTACTTCCTGCACGCCGTCGGCGGCGAGCAGATCGCCAAGACCCTGTTCCCGGTCGGCGAACTGGAAAAACCGCAAGTGCGCGCCATTGCCGAGAAATACGAGCTGGCGACCGCGAAGAAAAAGGATTCCACCGGGATCTGCTTTATCGGCGAACGCCGCTTCAGCGACTTCCTCAAGCAGTACCTGCCGGCGCAACCGGGCGAGATCAAGACCACCGAAGGCGAAATCATCGGCCGCCACCACGGTCTGATGTACCACACCATCGGCCAGCGCCAGGGCCTGGGCATTGGCGGCCTGAAAGATGCCAGCGATGAGCCGTGGTATGTGCTGATCAAGGACCTGGAAAACAACGAGCTGATCGTTGGCCAGGGCAATGATCACCCGTGGCTGTTCTCCCGCGCCCTGCTCGCTTCCGATATCTACTGGGTCAACCCGGTCGACCTGAGCCAGCCACGCAAGCTGACCGCCAAGGTTCGTTATCGCCAGAGCGACCAGCCGTGCACCCTGGAAAAAACCGCCACCGGTTATCGCGCGACCTTCGATGATCCGCAGCGTGCGGTCACTCCAGGCCAGTCCGTGGTGTTCTACGACGGTGAAATCTGCCTCGGCGGCGGCGTAATTGAAGTCGCCGAGCCGTGGACGAGCAAGGGCCAGGCCCTATGAACCCGATTCAGGAGCAACTGACAGCACTGGGCGGCGTCTTTCTCGCCGCGGTGCTGGTGGACAGGATCGCCAAAACCGGCCAGACCAGCGAAGCCGGGCTGACCTGCATGCT
Organism: Pseudomonas grandcourensis; assembly: GCF_039909015.1. Classification (NCBI taxonomy): domain Bacteria; kingdom Pseudomonadati; phylum Pseudomonadota; class Gammaproteobacteria; order Pseudomonadales; family Pseudomonadaceae; genus Pseudomonas; species Pseudomonas grandcourensis. Next base: position 2,382,403 of record NZ_CP150919.1, on the reverse strand, counting down.
CGGCAGCCTGCTGATTCGCGACCCCAAGGACACCCTGGAAGTCTACGGCGGCGACGACATCAACCTGCGTGAAGGCTATCGCGCACTGATCGGCGCCCTCGAACGCGACCCAAGCGCCCTGCAGCGCGAGCCGCTGCGCTATGCCCTGGCCATGCTCGGCCTTGAGCGTCAGTTGGCCAAGCGCAACGACATGCTCGACGTGATCGGCAAGCGCCTGCCGCAGATTCAGTCCCAGGTCGAACACTTTGGCCCGGCCCACGAAAACGTGATCGCCGCCTGCGGCGCGCTGTATCAGGACACCCTGAGCACCCTGCGCCAACGCATCCAGGTGCACGGCGACATGCGCAACCTGCAACAACCGAGCAACGCCTCGAAAATTCGTGCCCTGCTGCTGGCCGGCATTCGTTCGGCGCGCCTGTGGCGGCAATTGGGCGGTCATCGCTGGCAGCTGGTGATCAGCCGCCGCAAATTACTCAAAGAGCTTTACCCCTTGATGCGTAACGAATAACCCGCATCGACAGCACCGAACTCAGCAATACGCGTAATACGCCGGTCAGTTGGCGACGGACCGGCGGATTTTTTCATGTATGATACGCGCCCCATTTCGTTGCCCGACTGTCCGAGAACACCCCATGCAGCTTTCTTCGCTCACTGCGGTTTCCCCTGTTGACGGCCGCTACGCCGGCAAAACCCAGGCCCTGCGCCCAATTTTCAGCGAGTACGGCCTGATCCGTGCCCGCGTTCTGGTTGAAGTGCGCTGGCTCCAGCGCCTGGCCGCTCACCCTGCCATCAGTGAAGTGCCGGCGTTCTCCGCCGAAGCCAACGCTGTGCTCAACACCCTGGCGGAAAACTTCTCTCTGGAGCACGCCGAGCGCGTCAAAGAGATCGAGCGCACCACCAACCACGACGTCAAAGCCATCGAGTACCTGCTCAAAGAGCAAGCGGCCAAGCTGCCGGAACTGGCCAAGGTCAGCGAGTTCATCCACTTTGCCTGCACCAGCGAGGACATCAACAACCTGTCCCACGCCCTGATGCTGCGCGAAGGCCGTGATGACGTGATGCTGCCGCTGATGCGCCAGACCGCCAACGCCATCCGCGAACTGGCCATCCGTTTCGCCGACGTGCCGATGCTGTCGCGCACCCACGGTCAACCGGCCTCGCCGACCACCTTGGGCAAAGAACTGGCGAACGTGGTTTACCGTCTTGAGCGCCAGATCGCTCAAGTCGCTGCCGTTCCGCTGCTGGGCAAGATCAACGGCGCTGTCGGCAACTACAACGCCCACCTGTCGGCCTACCCTGAGATCGACTGGGAAGCCAACGCCCGCGCCTTCATCGAAGACGAGCTGGGCCTGGGCTTCAACCCGTACACCACGCAGATCGAACCGCACGACTACATTGCCGAGCTGTTCGACGCGATTGCCCGCTTCAACACCATCCTGATCGACTTCGATCGCGATATCTGGGGCTATATCTCCCTGGGTTATTTCAAGCAGCGCACCATCGCTGGTGAAATCGGTTCGTCGACCATGCCGCACAAGGTCAACCCAATCGACTTCGAAAACTCCGAAGGCAACCTGGGTATCGCCAACGCACTGTTCCAGCACCTGGCGAGCAAGCTGCCAATCTCCCGCTGGCAGCGCGACCTGACCGACTCCACCGTACTGCGCAACCTCGGTGTCGGCTTCGCCCACAGCGTGATCGCGTACGAAGCCAGTCTCAAGGGCATCAGCAAGCTTGAGCTCAACGAGCAGAAGATTGCCGCTGACCTGGACGCCTGCTGGGAAGTATTGGCCGAGCCGATCCAAACCGTGATGCGTCGCTACAACATCGAAAACCCGTACGAAAAGCTGAAAGAACTGACCCGCGGCAAGGGCATCAGCCCGCAAGCGCTGCAGACTTTCATCGACGGCCTGGACATGCCAGCCGCCGCCAAGGCCGAGCTGAAATTGCTCACCCCGGCGAACTACATCGGCAACGCTGTAGAACAAGCCAAGCGCATCTGATCGACCGCTAGACCCTTTTAAGACGCCCGGCCGCGCCGGGCGTTTTTATTCCCGTCTGAAAAGTGCATTTTTTCAATAGGTTACACATGAATCCTGATATTCCTCTTCAACTTCTGGGCGGCATCACGGCACGGGAATTCCTGCGCGACTACTGGCAGAAAAAGCCGCTGCTGATCCGTCAGGCAATTCCTGATTTCGAAAGCCCTATCGACGCCGACGAACTGGCCGGCCTGGCGCTGGAAGAAGAAGTCGAATCACGACTGATCATCGAGAATGGCGAGCGTCCGTGGGAACTGCGTCGCGGCCCGTTCGCCGAAGATGAATTCAGCAAGCTGCCTGAAACTGACTGGACCCTGCTGGTTCAAGCCGTGGATCAGTTCGTTCCGGAAGTCAGCGAACTGCTGGAAAATTTCCGTTTTCTGCCAAGCTGGCGCATCGACGACGTGATGATCAGCTACGCCGCGCCGGGTGGCAGCGTTGGTCCGCACTTCGACAACTATGACGTGTTCCTGCTGCAAGGCCACGGCAAGCGCAACTGGAAGATCGGCCAGATGTGCAACACCGAGAGCCCGATGCTGGCCCACGCCGACCTGCGCATCCTCTCCGAATTCGAAGCCACCGATGAATGGGTGCTGGAACCGGGCGACATGCTCTACCTGCCACCGCGCCTGGCCCATTGCGGCGTTGCCGTTGATGAATGCATGACCTACTCGGTCGGCTTCCGCGCACCGAGCGCTGCTGAAGTACTGACCCACTTCACTGATTTCCTCAGCCAGTTCCTGTCGGACGAAGAACGCTACACCGACGCCGACGCCTTGCCGACTGCCGATCCTCACCAGATCCAGCGCGACGCACTCGACCGCCTGAAAGGCCTGCTGGCCGAGCACATGAGCGACGAGCGCCTGCTGCTGACCTGGTTCGGCCAGTTCATGACCGAGCCACGCTACCCGGAACTGGTAGTAGGCCCGGAAGACGTCGAAGAAGAGGACTTCATGTCTGCCCTGGAGCAAGGTGCGATCCTGATTCGCAACCCGAGCGCACGCCTGGCGTGGTCTGAAGTCGATGACGACCTGCTGCTGTTCGCCAGCGGCCAGAGCCGTTACCTGCCGGGCAAACTGCGCGAACTGCTGAAGATGATCTGTGCCGCCGACTCGCTGCACGCCGACAACCTTGGCGACTGGCTGAGCGACGAAGACGGTCGCGGCCTGCTGTGCGAACTGGTCAAGCAAGGAAGCCTGGGGTTTGCCGATGAATAAGATTCACGTACGTGTCGCAGACTGGCAGAAGGACAACGCCGAGATCCGGCGCATTCGTGAGACGGTGTTCGTCGCCGAGCAATCCGTTCCGCCAGAACTGGAATGGGACGCCGACGACATTGATGCAGTGCATTTCCTCGCTTACGAAGGCGACTTTCCGATTGGCACCGCCCGCCTGCTGCCCGATGGGCACGTCGGCCGGGTTTCGGTACTCAGGGACTGGCGCGGCCTGAAGGTCGGCGATGCGCTGATGCAAGCGGTGATTGGCGAAGCCGAAGAGCGCGGGTTGAAGCAACAGATGCTCAGCGCCCAGGTACAAGCCACGGCGTTTTATGAGCGCCTGGGCTTTCACTTGGTCAGTGAGGAGTTCCTGGAAGCCGGGATTCCGCATGTGGACATGGTCCGCCATTCGGCCTGATACCTAGTCGCGGCCATCGCGAGCAGGCTCGCTCCTACAAGGATTGCGCTAGACCTTGTAGGAGTGAGCCTGCTCGCGATGCGGCCCTGAAGAACACCCGAAAACGCCCCGCTATCTCCGGATGCCGGGGCGTTTTGCTGTCCGCCATTCAACTTGCCCCACCCAAGGCCGACAAACTGGCACTATCATCAATTCAAGTTGGCGGAGATAACGGATATGCCCCTACGCACCCTGCTCAGCACCCTGCTGGTGGCCTGCAGTTTTTCGGTCATGGCGGCCACCGAAATCGTGCCCCTGAACTACCGCACCAGCGCCGACCTGCTGCAGGTGGCACAGGATTTCATCGGCAAGGAAGGACAGGTCAGCGCCTATGGCAATCAACTCATCGTCAATGCCGATCAGCGCAAGATCGACGAACTTAAAGCCCTTCTTTCACAACTCGACACCGCACCCAAGCGCCTGCTGATTACCGTCGATACCAGCGACAACAACACCCAGGGCGACCAGGGTTATTCGGTGAACGGTGCCAAGCCGAGCCAGACCCGCATCATCAGCTACAACACCGACAGCCGCGAAGGCGGCATCCAGCAAGTGCAGGCCAGCGAGGGCGCGCCGGCGCTGATCCAGGTTGGCCAGAGCGTGCCGATCACCAGCAGCCAGACCGACTCCTATGGCGGTTACAGCAGCCAGACCGAGTACCGCAACGTCACCCAGGGCTTCTACGTCACCGCAAACGTCACCGGTGACATCGTTCACCTGTCGATCAGTACCAACCGTGACCGCATGAGCCAGGAACGTCCCGATGTAGTGAACGTGCAAAGCACCGACACAACCGTCACCGGCCACCTCGGTGAGTGGATCCTGCTGGCCGGGGTCAACGGCCAGACCCTGGCCGACAAACAGGGCCAGACCCGCAGCTACTCGACCCAGAGCCGCAACGACATGACATTGCGGGTGAAAGTCGACACTTTGGACTAAAGCACCAAAACCTGACTGATGAGTCGCATTAGACTAAAGATGTAGTGCCTGAAAAAAAGCACTACAAAAAGTTTGACGAGCCAAAAAAGCAAAGGCATGATGGCCTCGCTCCCGCTAATCAGAGGCCCTGGCAAGGGCCTTCGAGGCGATGTTCGCACCTACCCCGCGAACCGCTTCGTGTCTGTACCGCCCACAAGGTGTGTTTGACGAGGTTGTCGACTGGAACGAAGTTGTCCCGAGGGACGGAAGCGTAATAGGTAACCCGGCACCACACTGATGTTCGCACCAAGGCCCACGACGCCCGAATGCGCCCGCAGTTCGCCTTTACCTGCTCACTTCCCCTCGAGCCGATCGTTCATCCCGTCGCCCTCCCCGCCGAATCCGACTTGACCATCAAAGCTTCTGGTCAGCGAGCGCAGGAATTTTCCACCGCAGAACAACTTTTCATAAAGACGCGACGAGGTTTATCTCCCATGGCACTGACACGCGAACAGCAAATTGCAGCCCTCGAAAAAGACTGGGCTGAAAACCCGCGCTGGAAAGGCGTGACACGCACTTACTCCGCTGCTGACGTCGTCCGCCTGCGTGGCTCGGTTCAACCTGAGCACACCTTTGCAAAAATGGGCGCCGAGAAGCTGTGGAACCTGGTCACCCAGGGTGCCAAGCCAGCCTTCCGTCCTGAGAAAGATTTCGTCAACTGCATGGGCGCCCTGACCGGTGGCCAGGCTGTGCAACAAGTCAAAGCCGGCATCCAGGCAATCTACCTGTCGGGCTGGCAGGTTGCTGCGGACAACAACTCCGCCGAATCGATGTACCCGGACCAATCGCTGTACCCGGTGGACTCGGTGCCAACCGTGGTCAAGCGCATCAACAACTCGTTCCGTCGTGCTGACCAGATCCAGTGGAAGGCCGGCAAGAACCCGGGCGACGCTGGCTACATCGACTACTTCGCACCAATCGTGGCTGACGCCGAAGCCGGTTTCGGCGGCGTACTGAACGCCTACGAGCTGATGAAGAGCATGATCGAAGCAGGCGCCGCCGGCGTTCACTTCGAAGACCAACTGGCTTCCGTGAAAAAATGCGGCCACATGGGCGGCAAGGTACTGGTTCCTACCCAGGAAGCCGTACAGAAGCTGACCGCTGCCCGTCTGGCTGCCGACGTTGCCGGTACTCCGACCATCATCCTGGCCCGTACCGACGCCAACGCTGCTGACCTGCTGACCTCCGACTGCGACCCGTACGACCAGCCATTCGTGACTGGCGAACGTACCCAGGAAGGCTTCTACAAAGTGCGCGCCGGTCTGGACCAGGCCATCGCTCGCGGCCTGGCCTACGCTCCGTACGCCGACCTGATCTGGTGCGAAACCGCCAAGCCGGACCTGGACGAGGCTCGTCGCTTCGCCGAAGCGATCAAGAAGGAATACCCGGACCAACTGCTGTCGTACAACTGCTCGCCTTCCTTCAACTGGAAGAAAAACCTGGACGACGCGACCATCGCCAAGTTCCAGCGCGAACTGTCCGCCATGGGTTACAAGCACCAGTTCATCACCCTGGCCGGCATTCACAACATGTGGCACAGCATGTTCAACCTGGCGCACGACTACGCCCGCAACGACATGACTGCCTACGTGAAGCTGCAAGAGCAGGAATTCGCTGACGCCTCCAAGGGTTACACCTTCGTGGCTCACCAGCAGGAAGTGGGCACCGGCTACTTCGACGACATGACCACCGTGATCCAGGGTGGCTCGTCCTCGGTAACCGCGCTGACCGGTTCGACTGAAGAAGAACAGTTCCACTGATCTGCTTCACCTGAGACATCAGCCGCTGCGGGCCGAATAGAAAGCTAACCGCAGCGCTGCACATCTGACGCCCCGACTGGTTCGGGGCGTTTTTTTGCCTGGGATTCAACAAACACCGCAAAAAACCTGTGGGAGCGAGCTTGCTCGCGATAGCGGTCCGTCAGATGGAGATGCCGTGTCTGACACACCGCTATCGCGAGCAGGCTCGCTCCTACAGGGGATGGTGATGATCCGGAAAAACATTGATCCAGAGCGCCCTCGCTGTCAGAAAAACCCGCTAAAACACGCCCCTCCGCTACTTGCAGTAACGCCCATATAAGACAACTTCCCGAGTATCCGAACGACAAGCAGTTTAAAAACCGCGACAAATAATATTGATTATCATTTAGCAGCAACTATGTTCGTTACATTCCCTACAAAACATAATTGGCGAAATGCCGGCTAATGCCCGAGCCGCAAGGCCTGCGGGGCTTTTGAAGCGCGCTATGTCCTTATTCCTATAATAAATTTCGCTATAGGAATTTTACTTGCCGGGTGTTTAGCCATAAAATCAGCGGGATTGATTGCTGCGACATATCGTCACTGCTTTTGTTTCTTTTCAAGCTCAGAGACCCTTGCTCTCTGTTAAGGATTACCAGCATGCCCGAAGCGACAGGACTCATGGCCCACAACTGGGGCTTTGCCATTTTCCTTCTAGGCGTCGTCGGCCTCTGCGCCTTCATGCTGGGTGTCTCCAGCCTCCTTGGGTCAAAAGCCTGGGGCCGCAGCAAAAACGAACCGTTCGAGTCCGGCATGCTACCTACAGGTGGCGCCCGCTTGCGGCTCTCAGCCAAATTCTATCTGGTCGCGATGTTGTTCGTGATCTTCGATATCGAAGCCCTCTTTCTCTTTGCATGGTCTGTGTCCGTCCGCGAAAGCGGCTGGACCGGATTCGTCGAAGCTCTCGTTTTCATAGCAATTCTGTTGGCAGGCCTTGTCTACCTATTCCGAGTGGGCGCCCTTGACTGGGCTCCGGAAGCTCGGCGCAAGCGGCAAGCGAAGCTGAAACAATGAGGCTTTGGCAATGCAATACAATCTCACCAGGATCGACCCCGATGCTCCTAACGAGCAGTATCCGATTGGCCAGCGGGAAACCGTTTCCGATCCGTTAGAAGATCAAGTCCACAAAAACATTTTCATGGGCAAGCTCGAAGACGTGCTTAACGGCACGATCAACTGGGGGCGCAAGAACTCCCTGTGGCCGTATAACTTCGGTCTTTCGTGCTGCTACGTGGAAATGACCACCGCCTTCACGGCGCCCCACGACATCGCGCGCTTTGGCGCCGAGGTTATCCGGGCATCGCCGCGTCAGGCGGATTTCATGGTTATCGCCGGTACCTGCTTCATCAAGATGGCACCGATCATTCAGCGTCTCTACGAGCAAATGCTCGAGCCTAAATGGGTCATCTCCATGGGTTCGTGCGCCAACTCCGGTGGCATGTACGACATCTACTCCGTCGTTCAAGGGGTGGACAAGTTCCTGCCCGTGGACGTCTACGTGCCAGGCTGCCCGCCCCGTCCTGAAGCTTTCCTGCAAGGTTTGATGCTGTTGCAGGAGTCGATTGGACAGGAGCGTCGCCCGCTTTCCTGGGTCGTCGGCGATCAAGGCGTATACCGCGCCGAGATGCCTTCCGAGAAGGAAAAGCGCCGCGAACAGCGAATCGCAGTCACCAACCTGCGCAGCCCCGACGAAGTCTGATCCAGATCTGCTTCTTTAAGAGAACGAGAACCTGGTTTCATTCTTTACGTTGACCGAAAGCGATAAAATAACCATGACTACAGGCAGTGCTCTGTACATCCCGCCTTACAAGGCAGACGACCAGGATGTGGTCGTCGAACTGAACAACCGTTTTGGCCCGGAGGCATTCACCGCCCAGCCGACTCGCACCGGCATGCCGGTGCTTTGGGTTGCCCGTGCCAAACTCGTCGAAGTCCTGACGTTCCTGCGTAACCTGCCCAAGCCGTACGTCATGCTCTATGACCTGCACGGCGTGGACGAGCGTCTGCGTACCAAGCGTCAAGGGCTGCCGAACGGCGTCGACTTCTCCGTGTTCTATCACTTGATGTCGATCGAACGTAATAGTGACGTAATGATCAAGGTCGCCTTGTCCGAAAGCGACCTCAGCCTGCCGACCGTCACCAGCATCTGGCCGAACGCCAACTGGTACGAGCGTGAAGTCTGGGACATGTTCGGCATCGACTTCAAAGGTCACCCTCACCTGTCGCGCATCATGATGCCGCCGACCTGGGAAGGTCACCCGCTGCGCAAGGACTTCCCGGCCCGCGCCACCGAGTTCGACCCGTTCACCCTGAACCTGGCCAAGCAGCAGCTCGAGGAAGAGTCCGCGCGCTTCAAGCCGGAAGACTGGGGCATGAAGCGTTCCGGCCCGAACGAGGACTACATGTTCCTCAACCTCGGCCCGAACCACCCGTCCGCGCACGGTGCGTTCCGCATCATCCTGCAGCTGGACGGCGAAGAGATCGTCGACTGCGTACCGGACGTCGGTTACCACCACCGTGGTGCCGAGAAGATGGCCGAGCGTCAGTCCTGGCACAGCTTCATCCCGTACACCGACCGTATCGACTACCTCGGCGGCGTAATGAACAACCTGCCGTACGTGCTCTCGGTCGAGAAGCTGGCCGGCATCAAGGTGCCCGAGAAGGTCGACGTCATCCGCATCATGATGGCCGAGTTCTTCCGGATCACCAGCCACCTGCTGTTCCTGGGTACCTACATCCAGGACGTCGGCGCAATGACCCCGGTGTTCTTCACCTTCACCGACCGCCAGCGCGCCTACACGGTGATCGAAGCCATTACCGGTTTCCGTCTGCACCCGGCCTGGTACCGCATCGGTGGCGTCGCCCACGACCTGCCGCGCGGTTGGGAAAAACTGGTCAAGGATTTCGTCGAGTGGATGCCAAAGCGTCTGGACGAATACCAGAAAGCCGCACTGGACAACAGCATCCTGCGCGGGCGGACCATCGGCGTCGCCGACTACAACACCAAAGAGGCCCTGGAATGGGGCGTCACCGGTGCCGGCCTGCGTTCGACCGGTTGCGATTTCGACCTGCGTAAAGCGCGCCCGTACTCGGGCTACGAGAACTTCGAATTCGAAGTGCCGCTGGCCGCCAATGGCGATGCCTACGACCGCTGCATCGTGCGTGTCGAAGAGATGCGCCAGAGCATCAGGATCATCGACCAGTGCCTGCGCAACATGCCGGAAGGCCCGTACAAGGCGGATCACCCGCTGACCACGCCGCCGCCTAAAGAGCGCACCCTGCAGCACATCGAAACCTTGATCACGCACTTCCTGCAGGTTTCGTGGGGCCCGGTCATGCCGGCCAACGAATCCTTCCAGATGATCGAAGCGACCAAGGGCATCAACAGTTATTACCTGACGAGCGATGGCGGCACCATGAGCTACCGCACCCGGATTCGTACCCCAAGCTTCCCGCACCTGCAGCAGATCCCTTCGGTGATCAAAGGCAGCATGGTCGCGGACTTGATTGCGTACCTGGGTAGTATCGATTTCGTTATGGCCGACGTGGACCGCTAAGCATGAACAGCACGCTTATCCAGACAGACCGTTTCACCCTGAGTGAAACCGAGCGCTCGGCCATCGAGCACGAGTTGCATCACTACGAAGACCCGCGCGCGGCGTCGATCGAAGCCCTGAAGATCGTCCAGAAGGAACGTGGCTGGGTGCCGGACGGCGCCTTGTACGCCATCGGCGAGATCCTCGGCATCCCTGCCAGCGACGTTGAAGGTGTGGCCACTTTCTATAGCCAGATCTTCCGTCAGCCAGTGGGCCGTCACATCATTCGCGTCTGCGACAGCATGGTCTGCTACATCGGCGGCCACGAGTCCGTGGTCAGCGAAATCCAGAGCAAGCTCGGCATCGGCCTGGGTCAGACCACCGCCGACGGTCGTTTCACCCTGCTGCCGGTCTGCTGCCTCGGCAACTGCGACAAGGCGCCGGCGTTGATGATCGACGACGACACGTTCGGTGATGTGCAGCCAGCAGGCGTTGCCAAATTGCTCGAGGGCTACGTATGACCCTGACTTCCTTCGGTCCGGCCAACCTCATCAAGCGTTCGGCCGAAACTCACCCACTGACCTGGCGTCTGCGTGACGACGGCGAAGCCGTATGGCTCGACGAGTACCAGGCCAAGAACGGTTACGCCGCTGCGCGCAAGGCCTTCGCCGACATGGCTCAGGACGACATCGTCCAGACCGTGAAAGACTCCGGCCTCAAGGGTCGCGGCGGTGCAGGCTTCCCCACTGGCGTGAAGTGGGGCCTGATGCCCAAGGACGAATCCATCAACATCCGTTACCTGCTGTGCAACGCGGATGAAATGGAGCCCAACACCTGGAAAGACCGCATGCTGATGGAGCAACTGCCCCATCTGCTGATCGAAGGCATGCTGATCAGTGCCCGCGCACTGAAAACCTACCGTGGCTACATCTTCCTGCGTGGCGAGTACACCACCGCCGCCAAGCACTTGAACCGTGCCGTGGAAGAAGCCAAGGCGGCAGGCCTGCTGGGCAAGAACATCCTGGGTTCGGGTTTTGATTTCGAACTGTTCGTCCACACCGGCGCCGGGCGTTATATCTGCGGTGAAGAAACCGCACTGATCAACTCCCTCGAAGGCCGCCGCGCCAACCCGCGCTCCAAGCCGCCCTTCCCTGCCGCCGTTGGCGTGTGGGGCAAGCCCACTTGCGTGAACAACGTGGAGACCCTGTGCAACGTGCCGGCGATCATCGCCGACGGCGTGGACTGGTACAAATCGTTGGCCCGCGAAGGCAGCGAAGACATGGGCACCAAGCTCATGGGCTTCTCCGGCAAGGTCAAGAACCCGGGCCTGTGGGAACTGCCGTTCGGCGTCACCGCTCGCGAGCTGTTCGAAGACTACGCCGGCGGCATGCGCGACGGTTACAAGCTCAAGGCCTGGCAGCCTGGCGGCGCCGGTACCGGCTTCCTGTTGCCGGAACACCTGGACGCACAAATGTACGCCGGCGGCATCGCCAAAGTGGGCACCCGTATGGGTACCGGCCTGGCCATGGCGGTGGACGACAGCGTCAACATGGTGTCCCTGCTGCGCAACATGGAGCAGTTCTTCGCCCGCGAATCCTGTGGCTTCTGCACCCCGTGCCGCGATGGCTTGCCATGGAGCGTCAAGCTGCTGATGGCCATCGAGAACGGTGAAGGCCAGCCAGGCGACATCGAGACCCTGCTGGGTCTGGTCGGTTTCCTCGGCCCAGGCAAGACCTTCTGTGCTCACGCACCGGGCGCCGTGGAGCCGTTGGGCAGCGCAATCAAATACTTCCGTCCAGAGTTCGAAGCCGGTATCGCGCCTGTCAGCGCCGCCGTCCCGCCTCTGGCAAGGCCGATCGTAGTCGGCGCGTAAACGCTTAAAAAAGGCGAAGGGTCCGTGCCCTTCGCTTTTCGTGTGATGACGCCTTTAACGGCTGTGTTGATTCACGCGGATAACAAGATTCCATTAGCCACGCCCGCTGACACCGGGCCAACGAAGAACTTTGAACCATGGCCACTATCCACGTAGACGGCAAAGAGCTCGAAGTCGATGGGGCAGACAACCTGTTACAGGCATGTCTGTCGCTAGGCCTCGATATACCTTATTTCTGCTGGCACCCTGCCCTTGGCAGCGTTGGCGCTTGCCGCCAGTGCGCGGTCAAGCAGTACACCGACGAGAACGACACCCGTGGTCGTATCGTGATGTCCTGCATGACGCCTGCCACCGACGGCACCTGGATCTCCATCGAAGATGAAGAATCCAAGGCCTTCCGTGCCAGTGTTGTTGAATGGTTGATGACCAACCACCCTCACGACTGCCCGGTCTGTGAAGAAGGCGGTCACTGCCACCTGCAAGACATGACGGTAATGACCGGCCACAACGAGCGCCGTTACCGCTTCACCAAGCGTACCCACCAGAACCAGCAACTGGGCCCGTTCATTTCCCACGAAATGAACCGCTGCATCGCTTGCTACCGCTGCGTGCGCTTCTATAAAGACTACGCTGGCGGCACCGACCTGGGTGTGTTCGGCGCCCACGACAACGTGTACTTCGGTCGCGTTGAAGACGGCACCCTGGAAAGCGAGTTCTCCGGCAACCTCACCGAGGTCTGCCCGACCGGTGTGTTCACCGACAAGACTCACTCCGAGCGCTACAACCGCAAGTGGGACATGCAGTTCTCGCCGAGCATCTGCCATGGCTGCTCCAGCGGTTGCAACATCTCCCCGGGCGAACGTTACGGCGAACTGCGTCGCATCGAAAACCGTTTCAACGGTTCGGTGAACCAGTACTTCCTGTGCGACCGTGGCCGTTTCGGCTATGGCTACGTCAACCGCGAAGACCGCCCGCGTCAGCCATTGCTGGCCAACGGCACCAAGCTGAGCCTCGACGAAGCGCTGGATAAAGCCGCCGACCTGCTGCGCGGTCGCAACATCGTCGGTATCGGTTCGCCCCGCGCCAGCCTCGAAAGCAACTACGCGTTGCGCGAACTGGTGGGCGCCGAGCACTTCTACTCGGGTATCGAAGCTGCCGAGCTGGAGCGCATTCGCCTGGTCATGCAGGTGTTGAAAGACAGCCCGCTGCCAATCCCGAACATGCGCGACATCGAAGACCACGACGCGATCTTCGTCCTCGGTGAAGACCTGACCCAAACGGCTGCGCGCATGGCCCTGTCCCTGCGTCAATCGGTCAAGGGCAAGGCCGAAGACATGGCCGACGCCATGCGCGTCCAGCCTTGGCTCGACGCAGCGGTGAAGAACATCGGCCAGCACGCGCTGAACCCGCTGTTCATCGCCAGCCTGGCTGAAACCAAGCTCGACGATATCGCCGAAGAGTGCGTTCACGCCGCTCCAGACGACCTGGCCCGCATCGGTTTCGCCGTGGCTCATGCCCTCGACGCCAGCGCACCGGCCGTTGAAGGTCTGGACGCTGAAGCCCTCGAGCTGGCCAAGCGCATCGCCGATGCCCTGCTCGCAGCCAAGCGTCCGCTGATCATCGCCGGTACTTCCCTGGGCTCCAAAGCCTTGATCGAAGCCGCCGCGAACATCGCCAAGGCCCTGAAGCTGCGCGAGAAGAACGGTTCCATCAGCCTGATCGTGCCAGAGGCCAACAGCCTCGGCCTGGCCATGCTCGGTGGCGAATCGGTCGACGCGGCGCTGCAAGCCGTGATCGACGGTAACGCCGACGCCATCGTCGTGCTGGAAAACGATCTGTACACCCGTACTGACAAGGCCCGTGTCGATGCTGCCCTGACCGCCGCCAAAGTGCTGATCGTCGCCGACCATCAGAAGACTGCCACCAGCGATCGCGCGCACCTGGTTCTGCCAGCCGCCAGCTTCGCTGAAGGCGACGGCACCCTGGTCAGCCAGGAAGGCCGCGCCCAGCGCTTCTTCCAGGTCTTCGATCCGAAGTACATGGACGCGAGCATCCTGGTTCACGAAGGCTGGCGCTGGCTGCATGCCCTGCGCGCAACCCTGCTGAACCAGCCGATTGACTGGACCCAACTCGACCACGCCACCGCCGCCGTCGCTTCCAGCACCTCGATCCTGAATCGCATCGTCGATGCCGCACCGTCCGCCGCGTTCCGCATCAAGGGCATGAAACTGGCCCGCGAACCGCTGCGTTACTCCGGTCGTACCGCCATGCGCGCCGACATCAGCGTGCACGAACCGCGTACCCCGCAGGACAAGGACACCGCGTTCGCCTTCTCGATGGAAGGTTACTCGGGCTCGGCCGAACCGCGTCAGCAAGTGCCATTCGCCTGGTCTCCGGGCTGGAACTCGCCGCAAGCCTGGAACAAGTTCCAGGACGAAGTCGGCGGTCACATCCGCGCTGGCGACCCGGGCACCCGCCTGATCGAAAGCACCGGTGACTCGCTGAACTGGTTCGCCAGCGTTCCGCGCGCGTTCAACCCGGCCCAGGGCACCTGGCAGGTTGTGCCGTTCTTCCACCTGTTCGGCAGCGAAGAGAACTCTTCGAAAGCCGCTCCGGTTCAGGAGCGCATTCCGGCTGCTTATGTTGCACTGGCCAAGTCCGAAGCCGACCGCCTGGGTGTCAATGACGGCGCCATGCTGAGCCTGAGCGTGGCTGGCCAGACCCTGCGTCTGCCGCTGCGCATCAATGAAGAGCTGGGCGCCGGTCTGGTGGCACTGCCTGCGGGCATCGCCGGCATTCCGCCAGCGATCTTTGGCAAATCCGTTGACGGTCTGCAGGAGGCAGCTCAATGACCTTGTTCACTCCTGAAGTGATCGACATCATCATCGCGGTCCTCAAGGCCGTGGTGATTCTGCTCGCCGTGGTGGTCTGTGGCGCCCTGCTCAGCTGGGTCGAACGTCGTCTGCTCGCCCTCTGGCAGGACCGTTACGGTCCGAACCGAGTCGGTCCGTTCGGCGCGTTCCAGATCGCGGCCGACATGATCAAGATGTTCTTCAAGGAAGACTGGACTCCGCCGTTCGCCGACAAAGTGATCTTCACTTTGGCGCCGGTCGTGGCCATGAGCGCCTTGCTGATTGCCTTCGCAATCATCCCGATCACCCCGACCTGGGGTGTCGCGGACATCAACATCGGCATCCTGTTCTTCTTCGCCATGGCTGGCCTGTCGGTCTACGCGGTGCTGTTCGCCGGCTGGTCGAGCAACAACAAGTTCGCCCTGCTGGGTAGCTTGCGGGCCTCGGCGCAAACCGTATCGTACGAAGTGTTCATGGGCCTGTCGCTGATGGGTATCGTGATCCAGGTTGGCTCGTTCAACATGCGCGATATCGTTGAATACCAAGCGCAGAACCTGTGGTTCGTCATTCCGCAGATCTTCGGTTTCCTGACCTTCTTCATCGCTGGCGTCGCCGTGACTCACCGTCACCCGTTCGACCAGCCGGAAGCGGAGCAGGAACTGGCCGACGGTTACCACATTGAATACGCCGGCATGAAATGGGGCATGTTCTTCGTCGGCGAGTACATCGGCATCGTGCTGATCTCGGCGCTGCTGGTGACCTTGTTCTTCGGTGGCTGGCACGGTCCGTTCGGCATTCTGCCGCAGATCCCGTTCATCTGGTTCGCTTTGAAAACCGCGTTCTTCATCATGTTCTTCATCCTGCTGCGCGCCTCGATTCCGCGCCCACGGTATGACCAAGTGATGGATTTCAGCTGGAAGTTCTGCTTGCCGCTGACCCTCGTCAACATGCTGGTGACCGCTGCGATCGTGTTGCTCAACACGCCCGCCGTCGCGGCTCAGTGAGGATAGAGAATCATGAAGTACATTTTTGACATTGTGCATGGCTTCTACACCCAGCTTCGCAGCCTGGTGATGATCTTCAGCCACGCCTTCCGCAAGCGCGACACGCTGCAGTACCCGGAAGAACCGGTCTACCTGCCGCCGCGCTACCGTGGACGTATCGTCCTGACCCGCGACCCCGACGGTGAAGAGCGTTGTGTAGCCTGCAACCTGTGCGCCGTGGCGTGCCCGGTCGGTTGCATCTCGCTGCAGAAAGCTGAAACCGAAGACGGTCGCTGGTACCCGGACTTCTTCCGCATCAACTTCTCGCGCTGCATCTTTTGCGGCCTCTGCGAGGAAGCCTGCCCGACCACCGCGATCCAGCTGACGCCGGATTTCGAAATGGCCGAGTTCAAACGTCAGGACCTGGTTTACGAGAAAGAAGATCTGCTGATCTCCGGCCCCGGCAAAAACCCTGATTACAACTTCTATCGTGTTGCAGGTATGGCGATTGCCGGTAAGCCGAAAGGCTCCGCGCAGAATGAAGCCCAGCCGATCAACGTGAAGAGCTTGCTGCCTTAAGGAAGAAAGATGGAATTCGCTTTCTATTTCGCATCGGGTATCGCTGTGGTGTCCACGCTTCGCGTGATCACCAACACCAACCCTGTGCACGCCCTGCTCTACCTGATCATTTCGCTGATCGCCGTGGCCATGACGTTCTTCGCCCTCGGCGCACCGTTTGCCGGTGTTCTGGAAGTGATCGCCTACGCTGGCGCCATCATGGTGCTGTTCGTGTTCGTGGTGATGATGCTGAACCTGGGCCCGGCCTCGGTTCAGCAAGAGCGCGCCTGGCTCAAGCCCGGTATCTGGGGCGGCCCGGTCCTCCTCGCAGCCTTGCTGCTGGTGGAACTGCTGTACGTGCTGTTCTCCCACCAGACCGGTGAAGCCATCGGCCACACCACCGTAGACGCCAAGGCCGTGGGCATCAGCCTGTTCGGTCCTTACCTGCTGGTGGTCGAACTCGCCTCGATGCTGCTGCTCGCCGCAGCCGTCACGGCGTTCCACTTGGGCCGCAACGAAGCCAAGGAGCAATGACGATGCCTGCTATCCCCATGGAGCATGGTCTGGCGGTCGCCGGCATCCTGTTCTGCCTCGGTCTGGTCGGCCTGATGGTCCGCCGCAACATCCTTTTCGTGCTGATGAGCCTGGAGGTCATGATGAATGCCTCCGCGCTGGCGTTCATCGTTGCCGGTAGCCGCTGGGCGCAGCCGGATGGACAGATCATGTTCATCCTGGTGATCAGCCTGGCAGCCGCCGAGGCCAGTATTGGCCTGGCGATCCTGCTGCAACTGTATCGCCGCTTCCACACGCTCGATATCGACGCTGCCAGTGAGATGCGCGGATGAACCTACTCTTTCTGACTTTCGTATTCCCTCTCATTGGTTTCCTGCTGCTGTCGTTCTCACGCGGCCGCATTTCGGAAAACCTGGCCGCGCTGATCGGCGTCGGCTCCATCGGTCTGTCGGCGATCGTTACCGCCTACGTGATCTGGCAATTCAACGTCGCTCCGCCGGAAGGCGGCCACTACACCCTGGTGTTGTGGCAGTGGATGGCGGTGGAAGGCTTCACCCCGAACTTCGCCCTGTACCTGGACGGCCTGTCGCTGACCATGCTCGGTGTAGTGGTTGGCGTTGGCTTCCTGATCCACCTGTTCGCGTCCTGGTACATGCGCGGTGAAGACGGCTACTCGCGTTTCTTCGCCTACACCAACCTGTTTATCGCCAGCATGCTGTTCCTGGTGCTGGGCGATAACCTGTTGTTCCTGTACTTCGGCTGGGAAGGCGTGGGCCTGTGCTCGTACCTGTTGATCGGTTTCTACTACAGCAACCGCAACAACGGTAACGCCGCACTCAAGGCCTTCATCGTGACCCGTATCGGTGACGTGTTCATGGCCATCGGCCTGTTCATTCTGTTTGCCCAGCTGGGCACGCTGAACGTTCAGGAACTGCTGGTGCTGGCTCCGCAGAAATTCCAGTCCGGCGACTTCTGGATGGTCATGGCCACCCTGATGCTGCTGGGCGGCGCTGTCGGTAAATCCGCGCAACTGCCGCTGCAAACCTGGCTGGCGGATGCGATGGCCGGCCCGACTCCGGTTTCGGCACTGATCCACGCCGCGACCATGGTGACCGCGGGCGTCTACCTGATCGCCCGTACCCACGGCCTGTTCACCCTGGCGCCGGAAATCCTGCACCTTGTCGGCATCGTCGGTGGCGTGACCCTGGTTCTCGCAGGCTTCGCAGCCCTGGTCCAGACCGACATCAAGCGAATCCTCGCCTACTCGACCATGAGCCAGATCGGCTACATGTTCCTGGCCCTGGGCGTCGGCGCCTGGGACGGCGCGATCTTCCACCTGATGACCCACGCCTTCTTCAAGGCCCTGTTGTTCCTTGCTTCCGGTGCGGTGATCGTTGCCTGCCACCACGAGCAGAACATCTTCAAGATGGGCGGTCTGTGGAAGAAACTGCCACTGGCCTACGCCAGCTTCATCGTCGGCGGCGCGGCCCTGGCGGCCCTGCCTCTGGTCACCGCAGGCTTCTACTCCAAGGACGAAATCCTCTGGGAAGCGTTCGCCAGCGGCAACGACGGTCTGCTCTACGCAGGTCTGGTCGGCGCGTTCATGACTTCGCTGTACACCTTCCGCCTGATCTTCATCGCGTTCCACGGTGAAGCGAAGACCGAAGCCCACGCCGGTCATGGCATTGCCCACTGGCTGCCACTGTCGGTGCTGATCGTATTGTCCACCGCCATCGGCGCGATGATCGTTCCGCCGCTGCACGGCGTGCTGCCGGAGAGCGTCGGCCATGCCGGCGGCGAAGCCAAGCACAGCCTGGAAATCGCCTCGGGCGCCATCGCCCTGGCCGGTATCCTGCTGGCTGCCCTGCTGTTCCTCGGCAAGCGTCGCTTCGTCACCGCCGTCGCCAACAGCGGCATCGGCCGTTTCCTCTCGGCCTGGTGGTTCGCCGCCTGGGGCTTCGACTGGATCTACGACAAACTGTTCGTCAAGCCGTACCTGGCGATCAGCCACATCCTGCGCAAAGACCCGCTCGACCAGACCATCGGTCTGATCCCGCGCATGGCCAAAGGCGGTCACACCGCCCTGAGCCGTACCGAGACCGGTCAACTGCGTTGGTACGCCGCCTCGATGGCTGCTGGTGCCGTGCTGGTAATCGGCGCCGTCGTGCTGGTAGCGGTCTGATATGAACCTTGCGAATTTGCGAAAGGAAACGAACCCGTCATGATTCTGCCTTGGCTAATCCTGATTCCCTTCATCGGCGGCCTGCTGTGCTGGATGGGTGAGCGCTTCGGCGCCACCCTCCCCCGCTGGATTGCGCTGATCACCATGTCCCTGCTGCTCTCCCTCGGCCTCTGGCTGTGGGCCAACGGTGACTATTCATTTGCCCCGGCGCCTGGCGCCGACCCGACCTGGGCGCTTGAGTTCAAGCACGTCTGGATCCAGCGCTTCGGCATCAACGTGCACCTGGCCCTCGACGGCCTGTCGCTGTTGATGATCATGCTGACCGGTCTGCTGGGTGTGCTCTCGGTACTCTGCTCGTGGAAAGAGATCCAGCGTCATGTGGGCTTCTTCCACCTGAACCTGATGTGGATCCTGGGCGGTGTCGTCGGCGTGTTCCTCGCCCTCGACCTGTTCATGTTCTTCTTCTTCTGGGAAATGATGCTGGTGCCGATGTACTTCCTCATCGCGCTCTGGGGTCACAGTTCTTCGGACGGCAAGAAAACCCGGATCTACGCGGCGACCAAGTTCTTCATCTTCACTCAGGCTTCCGGCCTGATCATGCTGGTGGCGATCCTGGGCCTGGTACTGGTCAACTTCAACGACACCGGCGTGATTACCTTCAACTACGCCGACCTGTTGAAGACCAAGATGTCGATGACCACCGAGTACATCCTGATGCTCGGCTTCTTCATCGCCTTCGCGGTCAAGCTGCCGGTCGTGCCTTTCCACTCCTGGTTGCCTGACGCTCACGCCCAGGCGCCGACCGCAGGTTCCGTCGACCTCGCCGGTATCTTGCTGAAGACCGCGGCCTACGGCCTGCTGCGTTTCGCCCTGCCGCTGTTCCCGAATGCCTCGGCCGAGTTCGCGCCGTTTGCAATGGCCCTGGGTCTGATCGGGATCTTCTACGGTGCGTTCCTGGCGTTCGCGCAAACCGACATCAAGCGTCTGATTGCCTTCTCGTCCGTTTCCCACATGGGCTTCGTACTGATCGGCATCTACTCCGGCAGCCAACTGGCGCTGCAGGGCGCGGTGATGCAGATGCTGGCCCACGGTCTGTCGGCCGCGGCACTCTTTATCCTGAGTGGCCAGTTGTACGAACGCACCCACACCCGCGACATGCGTGAAATGGGTGGCCTGTGGTCGAAGATCGCCTACCTGCCGGCCCTCAGCCTGTTCTTCGCAGCGGCGTCCCTGGGCCTGCCGGGTACCGGTAACTTCGTCGGTGAGTTCCTGATCCTGATCGGCACCTTCCCGATCGCCCCATGGGTCACCATCATCGCCACGTCCGGTCTGGTGTTCGGTTCGGTCTACTCGCTGATCATGATCCACCGTGCGTACTTCGGTCCGGCCAAATCGGATGCGGTACTGCATGGCATGGACGGTCGCGAAATGATCATGGTGGTCGGTCTGGCCGCACTGCTGATTTACATCGGCGTGTACCCACAACCGTTCCTCGATACCTCTGCCGCGACAATGCATGGCGTGCAGCAGTGGCTCGGCACCGCCTTCACTCAACTCGCTTCGGCCCGGTAAGAGCGCTATGGAATTCACGACTCAACACTTTATCGCGCTTGCGCCGTTGTTGATCACCAGCGCCACGATCATCGTGGTGATGCTGGCGATCGCCTGGCGCCGCAACCACTCGCAGACCTTCCTGATTTCCGTGGCAGGTCTGAACCTGGCGTTGCTGTCGATCCTGCCAGCCTTGAAGGTCGCGCCATTGGCGGTGACCCCACTGCTGCAAATCGATAGCTTCGCTTGCTTGTACATGGCGCTGATCCTGGTCGCCACCCTCGCCTGTGTCACCCTCGCCCACGCCTACCTCGGCGATGGCGGCACGGGTTACCCGGGCAACCGTGAAGAACTGTACCTGCTGATCCTGATGGCCGCCGCCGGTGGCCTGGTGCTGGTCAGCGCGCAGCACCTGGCCGGGTTGTTCGTCGGCCTGGAACTGCTCTCGGTACCGGTCTACGGTCTGGTGGCCTATGCCTTCTTCAACAAGCGTTCGCTGGAAGCCGGCATCAAGTACATGGTGCTGTCGGCTGCAGGCTCCGCGTTCCTGTTGTTCGGTATGGCGTTGCTGTACGCAGACTCGGGTTCCCTGAGCTTCGTCGGCATCGGTCAGGCGCTGGCGGCTACCGGCCTGCCAAGCTCGCTGGCACAACTGGGTCTGGGCATGATGCTGATCGGCCTGGCGTTCAAGCTGTCGCTGGTACCGTTCCACCTCTGGACTCCAGACGTTTACGAGGGTGCTCCGGCACCGGTCGCAGCGTTCCTCGCTACCGCTTCGAAAGTGGCCGTGTTCGCGGTGATGGTGCGCCTGTTCCAGATCTCGCCAGCAGCGAGCAGCGGTGTCCTGAGCGACGTACTGACCATCATCGCCATCGCGTCGATCCTGTTCGGTAACCTGCTGGCACTGACCCAAAGCAACCTCAAGCGTCTGCTGGGTTACTCGTCCATCGCCCACTTCGGCTACCTGCTGATCGCCCTGGTGGCGAGCAAGGGTCTGGCCGTGGAAGCCATCGGCGTGTATCTGGTCACCTACGTGATCACCAGCCTCGGTGCTTTCGGCGTGATCACCCTGATGTCCTCGCCGTACAAAGGCCGTGACGCGGACGCCCTGTACGAATACCGCGGCCTGTTCTGGCGCCGTCCGTACCTGACCGCCGTCCTGACCGTGATGATGCTGTCCCTGGCCGGTATCCCGCTGACCGCGGGCTTCATCGGCAAGTTCTACATCATCGCCACCGGCGTCGAGTCCCATCAGTGGTGGCTGGTCGGTTCCCTGGTACTGGGCAGCGCCATCGGCGTGTTCTACTACCTGCGCGTCATGGTCACCCTGTACCTGATCGAGCCAAACCTGCGTCGCGTAGACGCCCAGCTGCACTGGGAACAGAAGGCAGGCGGCGTGATGCTGCTGGCCATCGCCCTGGTCGCGTTCTTCCTCGGCGTCTACCCACAACCGCTGCTGAACCTGGTTCAGCAATCGGGTCTGGCGGGTTGATCGCTTAAGCGACATTCGGCAGTAAACAGAAACGGCACCTTCGGGTGCCGTTTTTGCATATGGGGGTTCACCTCAAAAGATTGCAGTTGCCCTACCCGCTTTCGCAAAAATTGATCCTCTAGTATTTGCTCAGACAAAGTTTTGTAGTGGCCGGGATGGCCTCTTCGCGGGCAGCTCCTACAGAGGGTCCTCTGTGAACACAAAATTTGTGAATGCCATGGATCAACTGTGGGAGCGAGCTTGCTCGCGATGACGGTGGAACAGACACCAACAAAAAACGGCACCTTCCGGTGCCGTTCGCCTTTCACAATCCAACCAAGTTACTTACGCGCCGCCTCCCACGACTTCAGCAGTTCGTTGTAGCTCACGGTCTCGCCCTTAGGCTTCTCGTTCGCCAGTTTCGGCTTCGGTGCGCCCGGCTGGTCGAACCAGTATTGCGCGTCGCGCTCGGGGTTCATTTTCGGGGCGCAGGTGGCTTGTGCCTTCGAGCGTTCCAGACGGCTCATGATTGCGTCCTGATCCTTGGCCAGGCCGTCCAGTGCCTCTTGCGGGGTTTTCTCGCCGCTGGCGGCTTCGGCGATGTGGCTCCACCACAACTGCGCGAGGCGAGGATAATCCGGCACGTTGGTCCCGGTCGGGGTCCATTGCACGCGGGCCGGACTGCGGTAGAACTCCACCAGGCCACCGAGTTTCGGCGCCAGGTCGGTCATGGCCTGCGAGTTGATGTCCGACTCACGAATCGGCGTCAGGCCGACGATGGTTTTCTTCAGCGACACGGTTTTCGAAGTCACGAACTGCGCATACAGCCAGGCCGCGAGTTTCTGTTTCTCAGGTGTGGACTTCATGAAGGTCCAGGAACCCACGTCCTGATACCCCAGTTTCATGCCCTCTTCCCAATACGGTCCGCGCGGCGACGGCGCCATGCGCCATTTCGGCGTGCCGTCGGCGTTCATCACCGCCAACCCCGGTTTGGTCATGTCGGCGGTGAACGCGGTGTACCAGAAAATCTGCTGGGCGATGTTGCCTTGGGACGGCACCGGACCTGATTCGGAGAAGGTCATGCCCGCCGCTTCCGGTGGCGCGTACTTCTTCATCCAGTCCACATACTTGGTGGTGGCGAACACCGCCGCCGGGCCGTTGGTGTCACCGCCACGGGTCACGCTGGAACCCACCGGGTGACAGTCCTCGACGCGGATACCCCACTCATCCACTGGCAAACCGTTAGGCAAGCCCTTGTCGCCGCCACCGGCCATGGAGAACCAGGCATCGGTGAAGCGCCAGCCGAGGGATGGATCTTTCTTGCCATAGTCCATGTGCCCGTAGACGCGCTTGCCGTCGATTTCCTTGACGTCTTCGCTGAAGAATTTGGCGATGTCTTCATAGGCCGACCAGTTCACCGGTACGCCCAACTCGTAGCCGTACTTTTCCTTGAACTTGGCCTTCAGGTCCGCACGCTCGAACCAGTCGGCGCGGAACCAGTACAGGTTGGCGAACTGCTGGTCGGGCAACTGGTAGATCTTGCCGTCCGGCGCGGTGGTGAAGGAGATGCCGATGAAGTCCTTGATGTCGAGGGTCGGCGAAGTGAAGTTCTTGCCCTCGTTGGCCATCAGGTCGGTGATCGATTCGGTCTTGCCGTAGCGGAAGTGCGTACCGATCAGGTCCGAGTCGTTGACCCAGCCGTCATAGATGTTCTTGTCCGATTGCATCTGGGTCTGCAGCTTTTCCACCACGTCGCCTTCCTGCAGCAGGTCGTGGGTCAGCTTGATCCCGGTGATATCGGTGAAGGCCTTGGCCAGTACCTTGGATTCGTACTCGTGGGTGGCGATGGTTTCCGACACCACTTTGATGCTCATCCCGCGAAACGGCTCGGCCGCCTTGATGAACCACTTCAACTCTTCGAGTTGTTGATCGGCCGTCAGGGTGGACGGCTTGAATTCAGCGCCGATCCATTTCTTCGCCGCGTCTTCATAGGCATCGGCCCAGGCAGACGCGCTCAAACCGCTGAGTGCCAGCATGGCTGCCAATGAAATGCTATGTCGCAGCTTATTGTTTTTGTCGAACATAGAGACCTCCTTATTGAGTTTCGGAGCAACATTGCCGAGCGATTCGACTAGCCCCAACGCATCACAGCCAACAGCCACACCAGGGACATCGCGAAGGCGACCCAGATGCTCCAGTCGGTGACGCCGATTACCAGCAAATGCAGGTAGGCGCTGCCGAGAAGACCGATGAACAACCGATCGCCACGGGTGGTGGCAATCGGTAGAAAACCTCGCCGAAGCACGCTCGGCGAACGCAATTCCCAGGTGGTCATGCCCACCAGGATCAAGCCGATGACACCAAAAAATGCCGCCGTGGGGACGGTCCAGCTCATCCATTCCATCATCAGTTCCTCATACCCGGCCCAGGGCAAAGCCCTTGGCCACGTGGTTGCGAACAAACCAGATCACCAGCATGCCCGGCAGGATGGTCAACACCCCCGCCGCCGCCAGCACGCCCCAGTCGATACCGGATGCCGAGACGGTGCGGGTCATCACCGCTGCGATCGGCTTGGCGTTCACCGACGTGAGGGTTCGCGCCAGCAGCAGTTCGACCCAGGAAAACATGAAGCAGAAGAACGCCGTGACGCCGATGCCGGAGCCGATCAGCGGGATGAAAATCTTCACGAAGAACTTGGGAAAGCTGTAGCCATCGATGTAGGCGGTTTCGTCGATCTCCTTGGGCACGCCGGACATGAAGCCTTCGAGAATCCACACCGCCAGCGGCACGTTGAACAGGCAATGGGCCAGGGCCACGGCGATGTGGGTATCGAACAGGCCGATCGAGGAATACAGCTGGAAAAACGGCAACAGGAACACCGCCGGTGGCGCCATGCGGTTGGTCAGCAGCCAGAAGAACAGGTGCTTGTCGCCGAGGAAGCGATAACGCGAAAACGCATAGGCCGCCGGCAAGGCCACGGTCAGGGAAATAATCGTGTTCAGGCTCACGTAGTACGCCGAGTTGATGTAGCCGGTGTACCAGCTCGGATCGGTGAAGATCACCTTGTAGTTCGCCAGCGTGAAGTCCTGTGGGAAAAGTGTCAGGCCGCCGAGGATTTCGGTGTTGCTCTTGAAGGACATGTTCAGCAGCCAGTAGATCGGCACCAGCAGGAACAGGATGTAGATCAGCAGTGGGATCAGCTTTCTCTTGCTCATGATGGCCTCAGCGGTTGGCGTCAGAGTGAGTCATGGCGGTATAGAACAGCCAGGACACCAACAGGATGATCAGGAAGTACACCAGCGAGAATGCGGCTGCCGGCCCCAGGTCGAACTGCCCGATCGCCATCTGCGTCAGGGTCTGGCTCAAGAAGGTCGTGGAATTGCCCGGACCGCCGCCCGTGAGCACGAACGGCTCGGTGTAGATCATGAAACTGTCCATGAAACGCAACATCACGGCGATCAGCAGCACACTCTTGAGCTTGGGCAACTGGATATGCCGGAACACCGCCCAGGCCGAAGCCCGGTCGATCCGCGCCGCCTGGTAATACACATCCGGAATCGCCCGCAAGCCGGAGAAGCACAACAGCGCCACCAGCGAGGTCCAGTGCCAGACGTCCATCACCAGCACGGTGACCCAGGCGTCCATGGTGTTCGCCGCATAGTTGTAGCTGATGCCCATGGCCTTGAGGCTCGCCCCCAGCAGACCGATGTCGGCGCGGCCGAAGATCTGCCAGATGGTGCCGACCACGTTCCACGGGATCAGCAACGGAATCGCCAGGATGATCAGTACCACCGAAGACCAGCGCCCCTTGGTCGGCATGGTCAGGGCAATGGCGATCCCCAGGGGGATTTCGATCAGCAGCACGCAAGCCGAGTAGATGAACTGGCGCAGCAACGAGTCGTGCAGGCGCGGGTCGAGCAGCACCTGCTTGTACCAGTCGGCGCCGACGAAGTAGCGACTGGACTGGTCGAAGATGTCCTGCACCGAATAGTTGACCACGGTCATCATCGGGATCACCGCACTGAACGCCACCAGCAGGAACACCGGCATCACCAGCCACCAGGCCTTGTTGTTCTGCACCTTGTTCATGGCTGCACCTCAATGCTGGCTTGGGCTTCCAGGAGGAATTCATCGGCGTAGACCATCAGCCACTGCGCCGGAAAACTGATGTAGGCCGTGCCTTGCGGCACCGGTTTGTCTTCGGCCAGGCGCACTTTCAGCGGCGCGCCATGGAGGTCGAGGCTCATGATCTTGTAGGTGCCCAGGTCTTCGACGTGTACGACCTTTGCCCGCAGCGCCTCATCAAAGGCCTCGTCCCACACATGGACGAACTCCGGACGAATGCCGACCTTCAGGGTTTTCCACTCCGACTCAGCAATACGCTGCTGCATCGCCTCCGACAGCGGCAGATGAGTCGAGGCGAAACCGACACCGCCCGGTTGCGGCTGCACCTCAATCAGGTTCATCCCGGGGCTGCCAATGAAGTAGCCGACAAAGGTGTGGCTCGGGCGCTCGAACAATTCCCTTGGCGTGCCGAACTGCACGATCTGCCCGCCGTACATCACCGCAATCTTGTCGGCGAAGGTCGAGGCCTCCAGCTGATCGTGGGTGACGTAGACCATGGTGATGTTGAACTGTTCGTGGATCTGCTTGAGCTTGCGCCGCAGTTTCCACTTCAGGTGCGGGTCGATCACCGTCAGTGGCTCGTCGAACAGGATCGCCGACACGTCATCGCGCACCAGCCCGCGGCCCATGGAGACTTTTTGTTTTTCGTCGGCGGTAAGGTTGCGCGCCTTTTTGCTCAGCAGGTTCTGCAGGTCGAGGACCTCGGCGATTTCCTGCACCTTGCTATGGACCCTGGCTTCGGCCATGCCCTGATTGCGCAGCGGGAAGGCCAGGTTGTCGAACACCGTCATGGTGTCGTAGACCACCGGGAACTGGAAAACCTGGGCGATGTTGCGCTTTTCCGGGGTCAGGTTGTTGACCGCTTTACCGTCGAACAGCACATGGCCCTGGGACGGGCTGAGCAGCCCGGAAATGATGTTGAGCAAGGTTGATTTGCCGCAGCCCGACGGACCGAGCAAGGCATAGGCGCCGCCCTGCTCCCAGATGTGGTCCATTTCGCGGATCGCGTAGTCCTCCGGTCCCGCCGGGGTCTTGGTGTAGCTGTGGGCGAGGTTCTGCAAACGGATTTCGGCCATCAGGCAACCCTCGTGACACGCCGGCCCGGCGCCTGGACCAGCCGCCCCTGCGTATCGAACACAAACAGTTTATGGGTCGGGATGTAGATGCGGATCGGCGCATCGACGTCGTATTCGTGGACACCCGGCAAGTGCAGCACCAGCAGGAAGTGCTCGTTGCGCACGTGCAGGAAGGTTTCCGAGCCGCTGATTTCCGCGACTTCGACGGTCACCGCCAATTCGAGGTCATCGTCGTTGCTCGGCACCAGCGAGATATGGCTGGGTCGCACGCCGAAACGGAACTCGCCCTCGCCCACCGGGCGCAGATCGACGTTCAGCGGGAAGTGCACGAAGTTGGCGAAACTCACCTCGTTGCCGGCAATGCGCCCCGGCATCAGGTTGATCGGCGGCTCGGAGAACAGCTCCGCCGCCAGCACCGTTTGCGGCTGGTGATAGACCGAGGCGGACTGGCCGCTCTGGATCACCCGGCCTTCGTGAAGAATGGTGGTGGTGCCGCCCAAGGCCAGGGCCTCGTTGGGCTCGGTGGTGGCGTAGATCGCGATGGTGTGGCGCGCCTTGAACAACTCGCGCATTTCCTGGCGCAGTTCTTCGCGCAACTTGTAGTCGAGGTTGACCAGCGGCTCATCGAACAGGATCAGTTCGGCATCCTTGACCAGCGCCCGGGCCATGGCCGTACGTTGTTGCTGACCGCCGGAAAGCTCCAGCGGATAGCGCTTGAGAAACTTCTCGATGCGCAGCATCTTCGCGGTTTCCAGCACCTTGCTCTGGATCACTTCGCTGGATACACCGGCCTGACGCAGTGGCGAGGCGATGTTGTCGAACACCGTCATGGTCGGGTAGTTGATGAACTGCTGATAGACCATCGACACATTGCGCAAGCGCACGGGGCGTTGGGTGACGTCGACGCCGTTCATCAGGACGCGGCCGCTGTCGGGCTTGTCCAGACCGGCCATCAGGCGCATCAGGCTGGTTTTGCCAGACAAGGTGCGACCCAGTAAAACGTTGAAGGAACCGGGTTCAAAACTCAGGTTGGCATCGTCGATCCAGGTCTGGCCCTCGACGGTGCGGCTGACGTGTTCCAGGGTGAGTGACATGGCTCGGCCTTTTTATTATTGGAGTCAAGCGACCGGAGCTACTAAGCGACATCCGTGCCAAAAAATTCAAGCTATTGATTCAACTTGAAATTCCCGAAGATGACTGCAAAACCGCGTTCGTTGCTGAACACAAATGAACAATCGGAAATGAACAATTGAACAGCTCACCCATTGACAGTGAACAATAGTGAACAACACTCTACGGAGGCTTTTTTGCCATTCCCCGAGCATGGCCAGAGACGCAAAACCTGTGGGAGCGAGCCTGCTCGCGATAGCGGTGGTTCAGCCAACATCAATGTCGACTGACACTCCCATTCGCGAGCAGGCTCGCTCCCACAGGGAACTACCCATAAAAACAATAAAAGCTTGTTCAGAGATCGACTGCCATGGCCGCACCCGCATCGCCGTTGTCCCACGACGCCATCATCCAGGACTCCTGGACCCGTTGCCGCGCGTTCGGCCTCAGTCACCAGAGCACGCCGGCATTCGACCAATTGCCGGCCGCGGGCATCGCGCAACTGCTGGAGAGCCAGCATTCACTGGTGCAAACCACCCATCAGGAAGTGTTGCCCTACTACGAGAACATCCTGAGCAACTCCAATTGCCTGATCATGCTCGCCGACCATCAGGGCCAGGTGCTCACATCCTGGGGCACCCAGCGTTTTATCGAACCGAAACTGGCCCGGGGTTTCAGCGCCGGCGCCAGCTGGATGGAGCGCTGCACCGGCACCAACGCCATCGGCACCGCTCTTGCCTGCGAACAAGCCGTGCACATCGAGCACGATGAACACTATCTCAAGGCCAACCGCTTCATGACCGGTTCCGCCGCGCCGATTTTCGATGCCGAGCGCAAGGTCATCGCGGTGCTCGACGTGTCCAGCGACAGCTACCTGCCGCCCTCCCACACCCTGGGCATGGTCAAGATGATGAGCCAGACCGTGGAAAACCGGCTGATCCTCAACCTGTTCCACGGCCAGCATTTCCAGCTGACGTTCAACACCGGGCTGAACAACCTCGACAGCCAATGGGCGGGGTTACTGATCTTCGATGAAACCGGCCAAGTGCTGTCGGCCAATCGCCGGGCCGACAATCTGCTGGGCATCAGCCTGTCGCGGGTCAGTGTCGAAAGCCTGTTCAAGGTCTCGCTGCTGGAATTGCTCAACCAGCCCGAAGGCCTGCCCTTCGCCCTGCAAACCTCCGGGCGCAATCGCTTCCAGTGCCTGTTGAAGCGGCCGAAACAGGCATCGATTCAACCCCGAGTGTTCACCGAGCCGGTTGTAGCTGCACCCGCGGCCATCAGCCTCAACTCCCTGCATTTCGGCGACAGCCGCGTGGAAAAGGCCGTGCGTCAGGCCGAGCGCTTGCTGGAAAAAGACATCCCCTTGCTGATCCATGGTGAAACCGGGGTCGGCAAGGAAGTGTTCGTCAAAGCCCTGCATCAGGCCAGCTCGCGCAGCAAACAAGCGTTCATCGCCGTCAACTGCGCAGCGATTCCCGCCGAACTGGTGGAGTCCGAGTTGTTCGGTTATGAGAAAGGCGCGTTCACCGGCGCCAACCAGAAAGGCAGCATCGGGCTGATCCGCAAGGCCGACAAAGGCACGCTGTTCCTCGATGAAATCGGTGACATGCCGCTTCCCACCCAGGCGCGCCTGTTGCGGGTGTTGCAGGAGCGTTGCGTGCAGCCGGTAGGCAGCAGCGAGTTGTTCCCTGTGGACTTGCGCATCATTTCAGCGACCAATCGCTCGTTGCGCGAGCAGGTACAGTTGGGGCGGTTTCGTGAGGATTTGTACTACCGCATCGGCGGCCTGACCTTGGAACTGCCTCCGCTAAGAGAACGCAGCGACAAAGAGGCGCTGTTCAAACGCCTGTGGGAACAGCATCGCGAACCCAGCCAATGGGCCGGACTGAGCCGCGAGGTATTGGAGTTGTTCGACCGCCACCCATGGCCGGGGAATTTGCGTCAGGTCAGCAGTGTGATGCAGGTGGCACTGGCGATGGCCGAGGAACAACCGATACGCCCGGAGCATTTGCCGGATGATTTTTTTGTCGATCTGGAGATGGAACCGGTCGATACGCCGGAGCCGTTGGCCGTGGACCTGAATGATGTCGAGGATTTGAACCGGCAGTTGCAGGCGGCGGGGGGGAATATTTCGTATCTGGCCCGGCGCCTTGGGGTCAGCCGCAATACCCTTTACAAGCGATTGCGGCAGACTGAATGACGAGCGAATCGCACCGGTAGTATTCGGCTTGAGACCATCGCGAGCAGGCTCGCACCTACAGGGGATCTATGTTGCTCACAAAACTCAAACCTGGCGGAAACCCAATGTAGGAGCGAGCCTGCTCGCGATGGCGTCAGTCAAGGCACCAGCAGACTTTCAGTTACCCATAAACAAAAACCCGCACAAGGCGGGTTTTGTTTTGTAAGCACTACAGCAATCAGTCAGCCAGACGCCAGGTCGTGCCGCCCTTGCCGTCTTCCAGCACCACGCCCATGGCAGTGAGCTGGTCGCGGATGCGGTCGGATTCGGCCCAGTCCTTGCCGGCACGTGCCGCCAGGCGCGCAGCGATCAGCGCTTCGACTTCAGCTGCATCCACACGCCCTTCGGCGCCGGCTTGCAGGAAGTCATCAGCTTCGAGCTGCAACACACCCAACACGCTGGCCAGTTCTTTCAAACGGGCTGCCAGACCGGCCGCTGCGTTCAGATCACTCTCACGCAGGCGGTTGATCTCGCGGACCATCTCGAACAGCACCGCGCAGGCTTCCGGCGTACCGAAGTCGTCGTTCATCACCGTGGTGAAACGTTCGACGAACGCCTCCCCGCCGGCCGGAGCCACGTTCGGCAGGCCTTTCAACGCGTGGTAGAAACGCTCCAGGGCGCCCTTGGCGTCCTTGAGGTTGTCTTCCGAGTAGTTGATGGCGCTGCGGTAGTGGCTCGACACCAGCAGGTAACGCACGACTTCCGGGTGGTACTTGTCGAGCACGTCGCGAATGGTGAAGAAGTTGTTCAAGGACTTGGACATCTTCTCGCCATTGATACGGATCATGCCGCAATGCATCCACGCGTTGGCGTAGGTCTTGCCGGTGGCCGCTTCGCTCTGGGCGATTTCATTTTCGTGGTGCGGGAACTCAAGGTCGCTGCCGCCGCCATGAATGTCGAAGGTCTCGCCCAGGCAGCAGGTGGACATCACCGAGCATTCGATGTGCCAGCCCGGACGCCCGGCGCCCCACGGCGATTCCCAGCTCGGCTCGCCCGGCTTGGCGGCTTTCCACAATACGAAGTCCAGCGGGTCCTGCTTGGACTCGTCGACTTCGATGCGGGCGCCGATGCGCAGGTCTTCGATCTTCTTGCGCGACAGCTTGCCGTAGCCCATGAACTTGCCGACGCGGTAGTACACGTCGCCATTGCCCGGGGCGTAGGCGTAGCCCTTGTCGATCAGGGTCTGGATCATCGCGTGCATGCCCGGGATATGGTCGGTGGCACGCGGCTCCATGTCCGGCTTCTTGATGTTCAGGCGCGCTTCATCTTCGTGCATCGCCGCGATCATGCGCTCGGTCAGCGCTTCGAACGACTCGCCGTTCTCGTTGGCCCGGTTGATGATCTTGTCGTCGATGTCGGTGATGTTGCGCACATAGGTCAGGTCGTAGCCGCTGAAGCGTAACCAGCGCGTCACCAGGTCGAACGCGACCATGCTGCGGCCGTGGCCCAGGTGGCAATAGTCGTAAACGGTCATGCCGCACACGTACATGCGCACCTTGTTGCCATCGAGCGGCTTGAAGACTTCTTTGCTCTTGGTGAGCGTGTTGTAGATCGTAAGCACGTTAAATCCTTTGAATCACTGGCCCCACGAATCACGCAGGGTCACGGTACGGTTGAATACCGGCTGACCTGGTTTCGAGTCCTTGATATCCGCGACGAAGTAACCTTCGCGCTCGAACTGGAAACGGTCTTCCGGCTGTGCATTGCCCAGCGAAGGCTCGGCACGACAACCGGTGAGTACCTGCAGCGAATCAGGGTTGATGTTGTCCAGGAAACTGGCGCTGTCTTCGGCCTTCTCTGGGTTGGCCGAACGGAACAGACGATCGTACAGACGCACTTCGCACTCGACGCTGGCCGCAGCCGGCACCCAGTGGACCACACCTTTGACCTTGCGGCCTTCCGGGTTCTTGCCCAGGGTGTCCGGATCGTACGAGCAGCGCAGTTCGACGATGTTGCCGTCGGCGTCCTTGATCGCTTCGTCGGCACGGATCACGTAGCTGCCACGCAGGCGCACTTCACCGGCCGGTTCCAGGCGCTTGTAGCCCTTCGGCGGCTCTTCCATGAAGTCTTCACGGTCGATGTAGATTTCACGGGCGAACGGCAACGCGCGCACGCCCATGTCTTCTTTCGGGTGGCACGGCAGTTCGAGGTTCTCGACCTGGCCTTCCGGGTAGTTGGTGATCACGACTTTCAGCGGACGCAGCACGCACATGGCACGCGGGGCGCTGTGGTCGAGGTCGTCGCGGATGCTGAATTCGAGCATGCCAAAGTCAACCACGCCGTCGGAGCGGTTGGTGCCGATCATTTCGCAGAAGTTGCGGATCGATTTCGGCGTGTAGCCACGGCGGCGGAAACCCGACAGCGTGGACATGCGCGGGTCGTCCCAGCCGCTGACGTGCTTTTCATCGACCAACTGCTTGAGCTTGCGCTTGCTGGTGATGGTGTAGTTCAGGTTCAGGCGGCTGAACTCGTACTGGCGCGGGTTGGCCGGCACCGGCAAGTGCTCGAGGAACCACTCGTACAGCGGACGGTGGCTTTCGAACTCCAGGGTGCAGATCGAATGGGTGATGCCTTCGATGGCGTCCGACTGACCGTGGGTGAAGTCGTAGTTCGGGTAGATGCACCACTTGTCACCGGTCTGGTGGTGGTGAGCGTGACGGATGCGATACATGATCGGGTCACGCAGGTTCATGTTCGGCGAGGCCATGTCGATCTTTGCTCGCAGCACCCGTGCGCCGTCCTTGAACTCGCCGGCTTTCATGCGGGCGAACAGGTCCAGGTTCTCTTCCACGGAGCGGTCGCGGAACGGGCTGTTCTTGCCCGGCTCGGTCAGGCTGCCACGGTATTCCTTGGCTTGTTCCGGGGTCAGGTCATCGACGTAGGCATTGCCGGATTTGATCAACTCCACCGCCCAGTCATGCAACTGGTCGAAATACTGCGAGGCGTAGCGCACTTCGCCGGACCATTCGAAGCCCAGCCATTTGACGTCGCTTTCGATCGCGTCGATGTATTCCTGGTCTTCCTTGGCCGGGTTGGTGTCGTCGAAACGCAGGTGCGTGACGCCGCCGAACTCCTGGGCCAGGCCGAAGTTCACACAGATCGACTTGGCGTGGCCGATGTGCAGGTAGCCGTTGGGTTCAGGCGGGAAACGGGTGACGATCTGCGTGTGCTTGCCCGAGTCCAGGTCTGCCTGGATGATCGGCCGCAGGAAGTTGACCGGCACGGCAGGGCCGGTCTTGGCATTCGAGGTAGGGTCGACAGTGGGCTTGCTCATAGGATCCTTGAACGTACAAGTGCGTGGCCGTAATGAAGGCCGGACAAAACAAAGCCGCTATCATAGCCGATGCCGTCAAGTACCTGACAGAGCGCACTCTGTAAACCGTCGTATTTAATAGGCCGTAAATGAAAAAACAGCCTCGAAATTCGCGTCTGGCACGCTAAACTGCGCACCTTGGCCAAAAAGGCTGAACCGGTGGCGGGACGCGATGTTCCAACACCACGAATTCCTTAGATATGCTTCATCTCAAAAGAGTACCGATCATGACCCAAGTCAAACTGACTACCAACCATGGCGACATCGTCCTCGAACTGAACGCCGACAAAGCCCCGATCACCGTGGCCAACTTCGTTGAGTACGTTAAAGCCGGTCACTACGAAAACACCGTTTTCCACCGTGTCATCGGTAACTTCATGATCCAGGGCGGCGGTTTCGAGCCAGGCATGAAAGAAAAGAAAGACAAGCGCCCAAGCATCCAGAACGAAGCTGACAACGGTCTTTCCAACGACAAGTACACCGTTGCCATGGCCCGCACCATGGAGCCGCATTCGGCTTCCGCGCAGTTCTTCATCAACGTGGCCGACAACAGCTTCCTGAACCACAGCGGCAAGAACGTGCAGGGCTGGGGCTATGCGGTATTCGGTAAAGTGACCGCCGGCACCGACGTTGTCGACAAGATCAAAGGCGTGGCCACCACCTCCAAGTCCGGCCACCAGGACGTACCAGCAGACGACGTGATCATCGAGAAAGCCGAGATCATTGAGTGATATTGCTGATTTCAGACTTGCATCTGGAAGAGGAGCGCCCGGACATTACCCGGGCGTTTCTGGATTTGCTCGCCGGACGCGCCCGCTCGGCGAGTGCGTTGTACATCCTGGGCGACTTCTTCGAGGTGTGGATTGGCGACGACGCCATGACACCCTTCCAGCGCTCCATCTGCCAGGCCCTGCGCGACATCAGCGACAGCGGCACGGCCATTTTTCTGATGCACGGCAATCGCGACTTCATGCTCGGCAAGGCCTTCTGCAAAGAAGCCGGCTGTACCCTGCTGAAGGATCCGAGTGTCGTGCAGTTCAACGGCGAGCCGGTGCTGCTGATGCACGGCGACAGCCTCTGCACCCGCGACGAAGCCTATATGAAGCTGCGCCGCTACCTGCGCAACCCGATCACGCTGTTCATCCTGCGGCATCTGCCGCTGCGCACCCGGCACAAGCTGGCGCGCAAGCTGCGCAGTGAAAGCCGTGCGCAAACGCGGATGAAGGCCAATGACATTGTCGATGTCACGCCCGAGGAGATTCCGCGGATCATGCAGGAATACGGCGTGAAGACCTTGATCCACGGGCACACCCACCGTCCGGCGATTCACAAGTTGCAGCTTGGCGAGCAAGCGGCCAGGCGCATTGTGCTGGGGGATTGGGATCGGCAAGGGTGGGCGTTGCAGGTGGATGAGCAAGGGTTTGCGCTGGCGCCCTTTGATTTCACGCCTCCGCCGCAACTCGAAGCACCCGCGAACTAACAGCCGAACATAGAACCCTGTGGGAGCGAGCTTGCTCGCGATAGCGGATTAACATTCAACATCTCTGTTGACTGATCCACCGCCATCGCGAGCAAGCTCGCTCCCACAGGGGCTTGCGTTGACTCAATGCCCCGCGGAAGCCGCAGGCCCGGCCTTCGCTGTAAACGGCGGCTTGGCCAGCCACACAATCAATATCAGCCCAAAGAACATCCAGCCCAGCAAGGTGAAGTAGTCCACCGTGGACATGATGTACGCCTGGCTGACCACCATCTGATCCAGCTGCGTATAGGCCTTGGCCCCTGCCCCGCCCAGGTTGGTCAGCGCTTCGCGGGTCGCCGGATCGAAGGGGGTGATGCTTTCGGTCAGGTAGGCGTGATGCTGATCGGCCCGACGGATCCAGATCCAGGTGGTCAACGACGCCGCGAAGCTGCCGCCCAGGGTCCGCAGGAATGTCGCCAGCCCCGAACCGTCGGCAATCTGGCTCGGCGGCAAGTCCGAGAGCAGGATGGTCAGGGTCGGCATGAAGAACAGCGCCACGCCGATCCCCATGAACAGCTGCACCATGGCGATGTGCTGGAAGTCGACTTCATTGGTGAAACCGGCGCGCATGAAACAGCTCAGGCCGATGGCCAGGAACGCCCCGCCCGCCAGCAGGCGCATGTCGAATTTCGGTGCGTATTTGCCGACAAACGGCGCCAGCAGCACCGGCAGGATCCCCAGCGGGGCCACGGCAAAACCGGCCCAGGTCGCGGTGTAGCCCAGCCGCGTTTGCAGCCACTGCGGCAGGATCAGGTTGATCCCGAAGAACCCGGCATAGCCCAGGATCAGCACGATGGTGCCGTAGCGGAAGTTGCGATGGGCAAACAGTCGCAGGTTGACCACCGGGTGTTCGTCGGTCATTTCCCATATCACGAAGAACGCCAGGGCCACTACCGAAATCACTGAGCCGATCAGGATGAAGCTGGATTCGAACCAGTCGGCATCGTTGCCCTTGTCGAGCACGATCTGCAAAGCCCCGACGCCAATGATCAGCGCGATCAGACCGACGTAATCCATCGGCTGGCGGCTGGTGACCACCGGGCGCTTTTTCATCTGCTGGGTCACCACCCATGCCGCGAACAGACCGATCGGCACGTTGATGAAGAAAATCCATGGCCAGCTGTAGCTGTCGGTGATCCAGCCGCCGAGGATCGGCCCGGCAATCGGCGCGACCACCGTGACCATCGCCAACAGCGCCAGCGCCAGCCCCCGTTTCGCCGGGGGGTAAACCGCAATCAGCAAGGTCTGGGTCATCGGGTACAGCGGCCCGGCCACTACCCCTTGCAGCACCCGGAAACCCACCAGTTCCGGCATCGAGGTGGCAATCCCGCACAGGAACGAAGCCAGCACGAACAGCAGCGTCGCCCAGACAAACAGCTTCACCTCGCCGAAACGCCGACTGAGCCAACCGGTCAGCGGCAAGGCGATGGCGTTGCTCACGGCGAACGAGGTGATCACCCAGGTGCCCTGCTCCGAGCTCACGCCCAGGTTGCCGGAGATCGTCGGCAGCGCCACGTTGGCGATGGTGGTGTCGAGCACCTGCATGAAGGTCGCCAGCGACAGGCCGATGGTGCTGAGCAGCAGGCTGGGCGGTGTGAAAGACGCGTTATTGCTCATCGCGAATCCTTTGAAGCTGATTTTTTTGGAGCGGGTCTGGCGCTGCGCCGGTTGCCGGCGCAGCTGACGGATTGGCGAATCAGCGTTGCGCGGTCTTGCTGACCGCGGCGCTGTTGTCGTGGATCAACTGGGTGATCATCGCGTCGGCCTCGGTCAACTGACGGTCGTAGACGTTGGTGCTGAACGACGCCTTCTGCGGTGGCTGTTGCGCCAGCACCGGTCCGCTCTGATCGTGCAGGTCCACATCGACCATGGTCGACAGGCCGACCCGCAGCGGATGTTTGGCCAGTTCTTCGGCGTTGACGTGGACTCGCACCGGCACGCGCTGCACGATCTTGATCCAGTTGCCGGTGGCGTTCTGCGCCGGCAGCAGGGCAAAGGCGCTGCCGGTCCCGGCGCCGAGGCTATCGATGGTGCCGCTGTATTTCACGCTGTTGCCGTACAGGTCAGTCTCGATCTGCACCGGCTGGCCGATGCGCATGTCGCGCAGCTGGGTTTCCTTGAAGTTGGCGTCGATCCACAGCTGATCCAGCGGAATCACCGCCATCAGCGCGGTGCCAGGTTGCACTCGTTGACCAAGCTGTACAGAACGCTTGGCCACGTAACCGGTGACCGGTGCAATCAGCACGCTGCGCGAGTTGTTCAAGTACGCCTGACGCAATTGCGCGGCGGCGGCCATCACGTCCGGGTGCGATGAAACCACGGTGTCATCGACCAGCGCGCTGGTGGTCTTGAGCTTTTGCTCGGCGTTGGCCAAGGCGTTTTGCGCCGAGGTCAGGTCGTCGCGGGCGTGGGACAGTTCTTCCTGGGAAATCGCCCCGCCGGCCGCGAGGTTCTTGCGCCGGTTGAAGTTGTCCTGGGCCTTTTGCACTTCGGCTTTCTGCGCGTTGACCTGGGCTTTCATGCCGTCCACATCGCTGTATAAGCCACGCACCTGGCGCACGGTACGCGCCAGATTGGCCTGGGCGTTTTGCAGGCCGATTTCGGCGTCGTTCGGGTCGAAGTTCACCAGCACCTGGCCTTCATGAACCAGATCACCGTCATCGGCGCCGATGCTGACCACAGTACCGGTGACCAACGGGGTGATTTCCACCACGTTGCCGTTCACATAGGCGTCGTCGGTGCTTTCGCTCCAGCGCCCGTAGAACTCGTGGTAGGCCCAGACGCCCGCGCCGCTCAGCACGACGGCGGCAGCCAGTACCAGCAGCATGAACTTGCGCTTGCCCGAGTTGGGGTTGCCCTGGGTGTTTTCAGGAGGTTGAGTTGTATCGGCAGTGGCCATGACAAGTACCTTGAATTAGTGGGTCAGCGTGGCTGGCGTGGCGTTGGCCGAGGCGATGGCCTCAGGCTGGAAACCGCCGCCCAGCGCCTGCATCAGTTGGATCGACAGGTCAATCTGCTCGGCATTCAGGTTGGCCAGTTGGCGCTGGGCCTGGAGCAACTGCTGCTCGATGCTGAGCACGTCCAGGTAGTTACCGATGCCGGAACCGTAACGCTGGACCACGGTGTTGTAGGAATCCTGGGCGATGTCGGTGGCGTGCTGCTGGGCAGCGATCTGCCGGCCGATATCACGAAGCTGATTGATGCTGTCACTGACATCCCCCAGCGCCTTGACCAGGCTTTTGTTGTACTGCGCCACCGCGAGGTCGTAATCGGCGTCGCGGGAATCGAGGTCGGCGCGCAAACGGCCACCGTCGAAGATCGGCACCGAGATCGTCGGTGCGATGTTGAAGAAGCGGCTGGCCGAACCAAACATCGCATCGCCCAACAAGGATTCGGCACCGGCAGCGGCGCTGAGGTTCAGGTTGGGATAGAACCGGGTCTTGCCGGCATCGATGCTTTTGCTCGCCGCTTCGACCCGCCAGCGTGCGGCCACCAGGTCCGGGCGACGCCCGAGCAACTCGGCCGGCAGCACCGAAGGTAGCGCTACCGCACCCGGCTGAAGAATGTTCGGGCGGGCAATTTCATTGCCGCGGTCCGGGCCTTTGCCGAGCAGAACGGCCAGGGCGATTTTCGCGCTGTTCAAGCGCTTTTCGGCGTCGATCAGGTTGGCCTGGGAGGTGGCTTCCAGGCTTTCGGTCTGCTGGAACTGGTACTGACTGTCGATCCCGGCAGTCAGGCGCCGCTGGCTCAGGTCGAGCATTTGCCGGGTGCGCTTGAGGTCTTCATTGGACAGGTCGTAGACGATGTGTGCCTGGCCTAGATCGCTATAGGCCCGGGCGACATCGGCGGCCAGGGTCAGTTGCGCAGCCTGCTGGTCAACTTCGGCGGCGCGGGCCTGGCCGAGGGCCGCTTCCCAGGCATCGCGCTGACCGCCCCACAGGTCGAAGTTGTAATTAAAACCGGTGCTGATGTTGCGAATGGTGGCGTACGCGTCGCCCTGCCCGCGCGGGTCCTGGTCCCGGGCCAGGCGCGAGCGGCTGACACCGGCGCTGGCATCCAGGGTCGGCATCCGCTCGGCGTCGGCGGCGGAAGCGGCAGCGCTGGCCTGATGGGCACGGGCGTCGGCGATCTGCATGTCCGGGCTGTCGCGCAGGGCCTCGCGGATCAGGCCGTCGAGTTGCGGGTCGCCGAGGCTTTTCCACCAGTCGCTTTCCGGCCAGGCGGCGGGCGACAAAGTCACACCGCTGAGGGATTGCCCGGCCTTGAGGTTTTTCGCGTCGAGGCTCACGCCTTCGGTTTTCAGGCCGCTGTAACTGGCGCAACCGGCGACGCTCATGGCCAACAGCACCAGGCTCAGGCCGGTACGCAAGGGGTTACTGCTCATTTGTCACCTACCCGCAGCAGGGTGATCGAGTCACCGGCTGCCACCAAAATTTTCTTCAGGATCAACTCCAGGGTTTTCAGTTCTTCCGGAGTGATGGCTCCGGCCAGTTCATTCATGGCTTCGGCACCGATGTGCGGCAGGCGGTCGGCCAGCTTCTGACCTTCTTCGGTCAGTACCAACTGCACCTGACGGCGATCCGCCTCGGAGCGTTGGCGGGCGAGGAAACCCTTCTGCTCCAGACGATCGAGCATGCGCGTCATCGAGCCGCTGTCCAGGGACAGGTGACGGCACAACTCGCCCGGCGAATCGACGCCGAACTGGGCAATGATGATCAACACCTTGAACTGCGCGGCAGTGATGCCGTGGGGTTCCATGTGGGTATCGATGATCCGGTCCTTGAGCAGCGCGGCACGCCCGAGCAACAGGCCGAGATGGCAATTCTGGAAATCTTCTGGAGAGAAATGTTTCATCTGAACACCAATTAGCTGCCTAGGCAGTGAATGTATGTCGAGATGTTACTGCCTAGGCAGCGAATGTCAACGCAATAGTTAGCATGCTTGGTAAATACTTGATCAATGGCGTCGGATAATGCAAAAAAGATCGCAGCCTTCGGCAGCTCCTACAGGGTTTTATGTACACCCGTAGGAGCTGCCGAAGGCTGCGATCTTTTGATTTAAGCGGGCTTAGAAATCCCGCTTGTAGAAGATGTCCAGCGAACTGGCCACGCCGCCGGCGGCTTCGAGGTAGACCTTTTTGCTCAGCTTGTAGCGCAGGGCAATGGTGTTGGCCGGTTCGAACACGCCGACGCCATAGCGCAGGCTGAGCTTCTCGGAAATATTGCCGCTGGCCACCACACTGGTAGCGTCGCCGCTGCCCTGGGTGTCGAGCTGGAAGTCCTGGATGCCCAGGTTCTTGGCGATGCCGCTGGTCACCCCGGAACTGCCCATCAAGCCCAGACCGAGGGCCGCCTGGGCGAGCATGTTGTTGTCTTCGCCGTTGCTGCTCAGCGGACGCCCGAGCACCAGATAGGACAGGGCCTGCTCCTGGCTCATGGCCGGCTCGGAGAAGATCTGCGTGGTCGGCTGCTCGGCGCTGCCACTCAAACGAATGCCGGCGATGATGTCGTCGGTCTTGCGAATGGCCTCGATGTCCAGGTACGGCTGGTCGATGGGTCCGGCAAACAGCAAGCGCGCCCGGCGCACCGAAAGCCGCTGGCCGTAGGCGCGATAGCGCCCGTCGTTGAGCCACAGCTCGCCACGGGTGTCCATGTTGTCGCCGATGTGCACATGCCCTTGCACATTC
Source organism: Pseudomonas grandcourensis (assembly GCF_039909015.1). Classification (NCBI taxonomy): domain Bacteria; kingdom Pseudomonadati; phylum Pseudomonadota; class Gammaproteobacteria; order Pseudomonadales; family Pseudomonadaceae; genus Pseudomonas; species Pseudomonas grandcourensis. The sequence continues at coordinate 2,341,320 of NZ_CP150919.1, read as the reverse complement.
GCGGTCAGGCCAAATCCGGCAAAGCTCAGCTTGTCCTCGCCGACCACCACTTCGATGTCCATCTTCATTGCCAGCGGCGGTTTGCCCTCCTCGGTCTGCTGACCGACGATCACCGTGTCATCGGAGACCTTGACCGTCGACGGCGGCAACTCGCGAATGGTGATGTCGCCTTTGGGCACCAGCACTTTACCGGCGATGGCCAACTCGTCGCCCTTCATCGAGATTTTCAGGTCCGGTGCCACTTCCAGCTTGGCGTATGGCTCGACAGTGACCGGCAACTGCGAGCCCTTGAGCGCCAGGTCCACCACCAGCGCCTGGCCCCAGGCGATGTTGCCGTTCAGGCTGCCCTGCCCGGCCTTGCCGCTGTTCCAGCCGCCGTTCAATTGCACGCTTTCACCGGCGATGAGCGCTTGAACGTGCAGGTTTTTCAGCTCCATCGGCAATTCAGGACCGGAGATCTGACCGTCGCTGAGTTGCAGACTGCCATTGACCTGCGGCGCCAGCAGCCCACCCGATATCGTGCCGCTGCCATTCAAGCGCCCGGTCAGTTTCTCGACCATCGGCACGAACGGTCGCGCCACCGACAGGTCCAGCCCGCTCAAACGGAACGAGCCGCTCAACGGTTTGTTCTTTGGCAACGGATTGAGCTGCGCTTGCACCATCAGTTCGCCGAGTTTGCCGCCGACGAAGTTGAGCTCGGTGTCGATGCGCTTGGGCGTGAGTTTGCTGGTCAGTTTCAGGGTCTGGTACGGGAAGTCCAGCCACTGGTCCTTTTCCTTGATGCGCAACGTGCCGCCGCCGGCATCGACGCTGACCTGGCCGTTCGGGCCACTGGCCGGCAGGTCCAGTTGCAGGTCGGCGTTGAGCCGGCCCTGCCAGGCGAAATCCTTCGGCAACCACTGTGCGAGGCTGTCGATCGGGAATTGCTTGAGGTGATAACGCAGCTTCGGCTCGGGCATCAGACGCGAGTCTTCACCGCACAGGCTGGCCTGTCCGGATGCCCAGCAATGGGCGCCAAAGTTGATTTTGCCGTCCGCCAGGCGTTCGAGTTTCGCCGGCCCTTGCAGCTTCCAGTCCTGGCCACCTGCCTGGATATCACCGCTGGCCAGGCGTCCGCGCCAATTGCCTTTTTCCAGCGCACCGTCCAGACCCAGCGCCAGTTTCAGCTTCGGCCCTTGCAGATCGAGGCTCAACTTCTGGTTCCTGATGTCGCCCTGGCCGCTGGCGGTCAGGGTTCCCAGTGAAGTGTCGCCGGCCTGGATGCCGCTGCCCTTGAGGTCGATTTTCGCCCGTTGCGCACTGTCCAGCGTGGCGTCCAGGTTGAGGCTTTGCAGGCGATTGTCCTGGAAAGCCAGTTGCGAGCCTTGCAGGTCGAGCTTGCCCTGGGGCGCCTTGAGCGTGCCGGCGACATCCACGCGGCCATTGAGCTGACCGCGCAGCTGCGGCCAGAGCTGGGCCAAGCGCGGCAGCTTGAGATCGATCTGGCCGGCGAGTTTCTGTTGCAGGCTGCCTTTGCCGCTGATGCTGTTATCGCCGAGGCGAACCTGCAGGGCGTTGAGGTTCCATTGTTCGCCACGGCCATCGGCCTTGGCCTGGATCACCGCTGGCTGACCGCGCAGTTTGCCCTTGAGGTCCAGGTCGGCATTGAGGCTGAGCACTTCTTTCTTCAGCTCGCCCGTGCTGCGCAGCGGCCCGGCCAGTGTGCCCGGCAGCTCCGCGACCCAGTACGCCGGGTTGATCGCCGACAAGTCCAGCGCGGTGTCCCAGGCAATGCCGTCGGCGAATTGCAGGTTCAGGTGCCCTTCGGCCTTGCCCTGCCCGGCCTGGAGTTGAATCTGTTGCAGGTAGATTTTCGTCAGGTCGCCCGCGAACGGGCTGGCCAGGGTGAAGGCGCCGGCCGGGCCATCCGCCGCCGCGGCGAAATGACCGAGGTACTTGCCATCGGTGTAAGAGACTTCGCCGGTGAACGTGCGAAGCGCTACCTGCGGTTCGTCGATGAGCGGATAGAGCCTGTGCCACGGGAAGTCCAGCCAGTCGATCTTCGCCTCGGCGCTCAGGCCCTTGCTCCAATCCACAAGCCCTGTGAGCTTGAGGCTTTGCTTGTCGTTGGCGGTCAGGTCCAGCGCGGCGATCTGCGCGCCCTTGGCGTCGACCTTGCCTTGCAGCGCCAGGGCGACGGGCCCTTGCTCGGCGGGCAGCGTGGCTTTGCCGAGCAGCGCGTAGCCGTTCTTCAAGTCACCAGCACCCGTGAGTTCAAGCTGATTGAGTTGCAGGGTATCTGGCAGATCGGCACTGGGCTTGAAGCCATCGGCGGTGATCCGCACCTTGGCCGGCAGGTTTTCCACCAGCGGTTGCAGTTCGCCAGTCAGTTGCCCGTTGAGGTAACCGCTGCTGTCGGCTTTCAGGTTCAGGGTTTTCAGCAGGTCGCCGTCGATCTTCAATTCCAGCGCCAAAGGTTCAGGTGTCGACAACAGGGTCAACTTACCGGAGGCGCTCAAGGGCCAGTTGCCAGAGGGTTGCAGCAGGCCGGACAGGTTCAGGCTCAGGTCATCGCGCTGCAACGACACCGCATCGATCTTCAAACCGGCCGTCGTCCAGTGCGCCGCCAGTTGCAAGCCCTTGAGTTCTTCGCTGCCGTTGAACAACAGGCTACCGACCTTGATCTCCCCCAGTTCGATGGCCAACGGTAACTTGAGCTCCGGGAGCGTGATCGGGCCGCTGTCTGGCTCTTCGGCACCCGGCGGGAACATCAAACTGACTTGATCGGCCTGCAATTGCTCGATGCACAAGGTCATGCGGGTCAGGCACAACGGCGACCAGGCGAAAATCACCTTGCTCAGCTCAACCCGGTTGTCGGCCTGTTGCCACAGCACCCGGTCGGCACTCCACTGCCCGCCCAACCGGCCCTGAAAGTTTTCCAGGCTCAAACCCGGCACGAAGCCCAACGCCCAGCGGCTGCCCGTCGCCGTGCCCAGCACCGTGGCCAGTGTCAGGACAACCACTGCCACCAGCGCCGCTATCGTCAGCAGCGTTACTTTCAAACCACGCTTCACAGCTCAGGCCCCATGGAAAAGTGCAGTCGAATGCCGCCATCGTCGTCCAGCGCGTGGGCCAGGTCGAGGCGGATCGGCCCAACCGGCGATACCCAGCGCACGCCGATACCGACCCCGGTCTTGAGGTTCGGCAGTTCGAGTGTATTGAAGGAGTTGCCCTGATCGACAAAGGTCGCGATCCGCCATTTTTCGGCGATGGAATACTGATATTCCGCGCTGGCGGCGACCATGTAGCGACCACCGATGCGGTCGCCTTCGGAATTTTCCGGGGACAGGCTCTGATAGTCGTAGCCACGCACGCTCTGATCGCCACCGGCGAAGAAACGCAGCGATGGCGGCACCGAATTGAAACCGTTGGTGGCACTGCCGCCGACCTGCACCCGCCCGAGGAAGCGGTGATTATCGAACACCGTGGTCAGGCCTTTGACCAGCGCCGTGCCGTAGAGCAAGTTGCTGTCGGAACCCAGACCTTCCTTGGCCACTTTGGATTCGAATTGCAGCCGATAGCCGTTGTGCGGGTCGATGCGGTTGTCGCTTTTAAGGTACGAATAGCTCACACCGGGCATCAGCAAGGTGCTCAGTCCCGAGTCGTCGCCGAGCTGGTAATCCTCGCGCTGCCATTTGAGCGACACCACCCGTTGCCAGCCGCTGGGCAATTTGCTGTGCCACTCGGGGCCGAGGGTCAGCAGCTTGCTGTGGGTGTCGGTGCCGGCGATGTCTTCATTCTGGTAGCCGCCGGCAAAACGCAGTTTGTCGGTCAGTGGCGGGTCCAGCGGAATGTCGTAGAACAGCCCGACGTTTTGCCGAGGTGCCGAGACTTCGGTTTCCCAGCCATAACTGTGCCCTTGCGCGTTGACCCAGTGCCGGGTCCAGTTGGCCTTGGCCCGTGGACCGACGTCGGTGGAGAAACCCAAGCCCAGGCCCATGGTCCGTGGCTTTCGGGTTTCGAGCTTGACGTCCACCGGGATCGCCTCGTCCCTGGACGCCGTGGGTGCCGTGTCCACGCGAACGCCTTCGAAGTAGCCGCTCGATTGCAGGTTCTGATTGAGTTCGGCGATCAGTTCCGAGTCATACGGGGCGCCGCTCTTGAACGGCACCATGCGTTGCAGCAGCTCCTCATCGAACGGCGTATCGCCCTCGAAACTGACCTTGCCCAAGGTATAGCGCGGACCGCTTTCATAGATCAGTTCGATATCGGCGACACCGGCACGGGGGTCGACCGACAGTTTTGAGCGGGTGAACCGGCCGCTGAAAAAGCCATAACGCGAAGCCTGATTCTGGATCAGTCGCTTGGCGTCTTCGTAATGCCCATGATTGAGCACGGCACCGGGCTTGAGCGCGTCGCTTTTGGGGATTCGAAAGGCCTTGAGGGAAGCTGCCGGACCGTCGACACGCACCGTGACGTTACGCAGATGCACAGGCTCGCCGGGGTCGACCTTCAACACCAGGCGCGGCTTTTCGCCGCCCTTCACCTCGCTGTCGATGTGCGGCTGGTAATAACCCAGGGCCTGGGCGGCCTTGCGCGCCTGTTCTTCGGCGCCACGGCTGAAGCGCAGCAGCGCCTCCTCATCGCGATCGCCGAGGCTGCCGATATAGCCTTCGATATTGGCCTTCAGCTCGTCATTGGACGGTTTGATCCGTACATCCAATTCACTTTGTGCCAGCGCTGCGCAGCTGGTCATCAGCATCAGCACACCGCTGGTAATTCTTCCTGGAAACTTCATAGGCGCGGATGCTATCACGAGCTTGAGAGCGTGATAGAGCCTGACATGCCCGGAAAGTTCGCCTGTTAAGCCGTTGCAGTATGTAACACCTGGGGATTGGGGTGAAAAAACACGTGTTCACGAACCGGCCCTACGGCAACTTCACCGATTTCCTCGTAGCCCTGACGTTTATAGAACTCCAGATAGCGAGGATTCCCGGTATCGAGGATCACGCCCTGTGAGTTTTCATCCACGGCGCACCAGTTGTGCACGGCTTGCAACAGTTGTTCGCCGAAATGTTTGCCCTGGAACTGCGGATGAACCCCCAGCAACGGCAGGACGTGCACCGATTCGTTCGGCACGCAGGCCTCCACGGCGGCGTGGTACTCGAGGTAGCGACGGGTGCAACGAAATCCCGTGCTGAGCACCATGCGCAGGCGCCAGGCCCAACTTTCGGTAACGCCGAGGCGACGTTGCGGCGGTGCGATCAGGGCGATGCCGATCAAGCGGTCGTTGACCAGCAGGCCGATGGCCGGCAGGTCCTGAAAAAAGTGCTGGGTCACCAGTTCGCGCACGGTGGCGCGAACCCGCTGTTCGTAGCCGGGGCGCTCGGCTTCGAACAGATAGCCAAAGGTCGGCTCGTGTCGATAAGCCTGGTACAGCAGCGAACGTGCTTCGCGGGCGTAGCCGCTGTCGAGCATGTGAATATCGGCGATGGCTGTCGAAGTTTCGGGCATGACGGTTGATCTCCCCGGCACAGCTCGGGTGGCTGCGCTCTTGTTGTTACGAGCCTGTCGGCGCTGACACAGTTCCTTACAGATCCGAACTCAGTGTAGGCAATGAAATCGCCTTCGCGAGCAGGCTCGCTCCCACAAAGGTACAGACCCCATCCATTCCCTGTGGGAGCGAGCCTGCTCGCGATGAGGCCATCACTGCCCACACAAGACTGACTGACAAAACCGAATCCCCTCACCCCACACTGGCCCGATTCCCACATGTCAGCTAGCATCGCCCTTTTGCCAGGACTGCCGACCATGAAGATCGTCTCCTTCAACATCAACGGGCTGCGCGCCCGTCCCCATCAGCTGGCGGCGCTGATCGAAAAGCACCAGCCCGATGTGATCGGCTTGCAGGAAACCAAGGTTCACGACGATCAGTTCCCGCTGGCCGAGGTTCAGGCCCTGGGGTATCACGTGTACTACCACGGGCAAAAAGGCCATTACGGCGTCGCCCTGCTCTCGCGCCAGGAGCCTCTGGCCTTGCACAAAGGCTTCACCACCGACGAAGAAGACGCCCAGCGGCGCTTCATCTGGGGCACCTTCGCCGACGCCAACGGTGTGCCGGTGACCATCATGAACGGTTATTTCCCACAGGGCGAAAGCCGCGACCACCCGACCAAGTTCCCGGCCAAGGAGCGTTTCTACGGCGACTTGCAGCAATTGCTGGAAAGCCAGTTCAAGAACGACCAGCCGCTGGTGGTGATGGGCGATGTGAACATTTCCCCGGAAGACTGCGACATCGGCATCGGACCGGACAACATGAAGCGCTGGCTGAAAACCGGCAAATGCAGCTTCCTGCCGGAAGAGCGCGAGTGGATGGCCCGCCTGAAAAACTGGGGCCTGGTCGACAGTTTCCGTCACCTGAACCCGGACGTGACCGACACCTTCAGCTGGTTCGACTACCGCAGCCGCGGCTTCGAAGACGAACCCAAGCGTGGCCTGCGTATCGACCTGATCCTAGCCTCCCACGGCTTGCTGCCACGGGTGAAGGCTGCGGGGGTGGACTACGAACTGCGCGGCATGGAAAAGCCTTCGGACCATGCGCCGATCTGGCTTGAGTTGAGCTGATTTCTCCCGGCCACATCAATCCCCTGTAGGAGCGAGCTTGCTCGCTCCTACGAGTGTCATTTTTCCGAAACCTTACTGACTTAATCTCCCGACACCTCCTTTGGCTATTTAAGGTGCCGGCATGATGCTGCGCGTGTTGTTCCTGTTGATGCTGTGCACGGGCTTGCCGCAAGCGGCCTCGGCCGGCGACTTGCCGACACCCGAAAACGGCCCGGTGCTGAGGATTCAGGGTTCCAACACCATCGGTGCCGCATTGGGACCGGCGCTGGTCGAGGGCCTGTTGAGTGAACAGGGCCTGCGCAAGATCCACCGGGAAACCCCGGACACCGCCAACGAACTGCGCATCGTCGGAGAAACCGTTCAGGGCCGTCGGGTCCTGGTGGAGGTGGCGGCCCATGGTTCCAGCACCGGGTTCACCGCGCTAAAAACCGCCAGCGCCGATCTTGCCGCCTCGTCGCGCCCGATCAAGGACAGCGAACTGGCCAGCCTGCAATCACTCGGTGACCTGAAAAGCCCGAGCGCCGAACAGGTCATCGCCATCGACGGCCTGGCGATCATCCTTCATCCGGACAATCCGCTGAACCAACTCGACACCGTGCAACTGGCGCGCATCTTCAGTGGCGAGGTGAAGACCTGGGAAGACATCGGCGGTCGCGGCGGGCCGATTCATCTGTATGCGCGGGATGATCAGTCCGGGACCTACGACACCTTCAAGGAACTGGTCCTCAGCGGCCGCGGGAAAACCCTCGGTAGCGCGGCGAAACGCTTCGAGTCCAGCGAGCAACTGTCCGATGCGGTCAGCGCGGACCCGCAAGGCATCGGCTTTATCGGTTTACCCTACGTGCGCCGGGCCAAAGCGGTGGCCATTGTCGACGGTCAATCACAAGCCATGCTGCCGCTCAACAGCCTGATAGCCACGGAAGATTATCCGCTGTCCCGTCGGTTGTTCTTCTATCTGCCGCCGACGGGGAAAAATCCCTGGGCCCAAGCGCTGGTGGCCTATGCCCAAAGCAGCAAAGGGCAAGCGATTGTCGCCGCCAACGGGTTTATTGCCCAGACCGTCCAGGCCATGGCCGTCACGCCGAATGCGCTGATGCCCGAGGGATACCAGTCCCTCAGTCGTCACGCCCAGCGGTTGTCGGTGAATTTTCGCTTCGAAGAAGGCAGTGCCAGCCTGGACAACAAGGCGCGGCAAGACCTGACGCGAGTGCTCGACTATATAAAGCAGCAAGACAAAATGTCCGGGCAAGTGACGCTGGTGGGGTTTGGCGATGCCAAGAGCGACCCGGCGCGCGCCGATCTGTTGTCGAAGCTGCGGGCCATGGCGGTACGGCGCGAGTTGGTGAAGAACGGCGTGGTGTTTCGCGAGATTCGCGGTTTTGGCGCGGAAATGCCGGTGGCGGCCAATAGCGCCGATGAAGGAAGGATCAAGAATCGGCGGGTTGAGGTTTGGGTTTACTGAATCTGCTGTTGATGTGCTGGATCGACTGACGCAATCGCGGGCAAGCCCGCTCCCACAGGGATCACACGGAACCTGTGGGAGCGGGCTTGCCCGCGAAGAACGATAACGCGGTGTCTGTCAGTGCCCGCTGCGCATCATCTCTTTCGGCACATATTTGCCGATTTCGAACTTGCCGACCGCTGCTCGGTGCACTTCGTCCGGGCCGTCGGCCAAGCGCAGGGTGCGCTGCATCGCGTACATGTAGGCCAGCGGGAAATCGTTGGAAACCCCTGCCCCGCCATGAATCTGGATCGCCCGGTCGATCACCCGCAGCGCCACGTTCGGCGCCACGACCTTGATCTGCGCGATCTCGCTTTTCGCCACTTTGTTGCCGACGGTGTCCATCATGTACGCCGCTTTCAACGTCAGCAGGCGTGCCATGTCGATTTCCATCCGCGAGTCGGCGATCTTGTCGATGTTGCCGCCCAGGCGTGCCAGAGGCTTGCCGAACGCCGTGCGGTTCACCGAGCGTTTGCACATCAGTTCCAGTGCGCGCTCGGCCATGCCGATCGAACGCATGCAGTGGTGAATCCGGCCAGGGCCAAGGCGACCTTGTGCGATTTCAAAGCCGCGTCCTTCACCCAACAGGACGTTTTCGTACGGCACACGCACGTTTTCAAAGTGCACTTCTGCGTGGCCATGAGGAGCATCGTCGTAACCGAACACCGGCAGCGGACGCACGATCTTCACGCCGGGCGCATCCACCGGCACCAGAATCATCGAGTGCTGGGCATGACGTGGCGCATCCGGATTGCTCAGGCCCATGAAGATCAGGATCTTGCAGCGCGGGTCGCACGCACCCGACGTCCACCACTTCTTGCCGTTGATCACCCACTCGTCGCCATCGCGCACCGCACGGGCGGCCATGTTGGTAGCGTCGGAGGACGCAACGTCCGGTTCGGTCATGGCGAATGCCGAGCGGATCTCGCCGCGCAGCAAGGGTTCGAGCCAGCGTTGCTTCTGCTCTTCGTTGGCATAACGCACCAGCACTTCCATGTTGCCGGTGTCCGGTGCCGAGCAGTTGAACGGCTCTGGCCCCAATAGCGAACGGCCCATGATTTCCGCCAGCGGAGCGTATTCGAGGTTGGTCAGGCCGGCGCCAAGCTCAGACTCAGGCAGAAACAAATTCCACAGACCCTCGGCCTTGGCCTTGAGTTTGAGTTCTTCCATGATCGCGGTCGGCTGCCAGCGATCGCCTTCGGCAACCTGGCGCTCGAACACGGCTTCGGCCGGATAAACGTAGGTGTCCATGAACGCTGTTACGCGCTCACGCAGTTCCTGAACCTTGGGCGAATAAGCGAAATCCATGAGCGAGATACCTTCTTGGGGGAGGTTGTTTAGGTCATGTATCGATGCTAGAACAGCGTTGATAATTTACCTAGCCTATTCTCGGCGTGTATAAACATTCATCACCGATATATGATCGACTGATCGTCACGGTCAGTCCGCCCACACAATAAGAGAGCCGCGTAATGAATCTGAGCAAGGTCGATCTCAACCTTTTCATCGTCTTCGACGCGATCTACACCGAAGCCAACCTGACCCGTGCCGGGCAGATTGTGGGCATTACCCAGCCAGCGGTGTCGAACGCGCTGGCCCGGTTGCGCGAGACCTTCAACGACCCGTTGTTCGTGCGCACCGCCCAGGGCATGGTGCCCACGCCCATGGCGCAGAACATCATCGGCCCGGTGCGCAATGCGCTCTCGCTGCTGCGCGTGTCGGTGCAGGAAAGCCGCATTTTCAACCCGCAGCAAGCGGTCAAGACCTATCGCATCAGCATGACCGACCTCACCGAAGCGGTGATCCTGCCGCTGCTATTCCAGCGCCTGCGTCGCCTGGCGCCGACGGTGATCATCGAAAGCTTCCTGTCCAAACGCCGGGAAACCACCAAGGAGCTGGCGGCCGGCCGCCTCGACTTCGCGGTGGATGCGCCGCTCAACACCGACCCGCAGGTGCGTCACGTCAAGTTGATGGAGGACCGCTACGTGTGCGCCATGCGCAAGGGGCATCCGCTGGCGGGCAAGGAGAAACTCACGCTGGATGATTACATGGGCCTGACCCACATCCATATTTCCAGCCGACGCAGCGGCCTCGGCTATGTCGACCTGGCGCTGGGCAAGATGGGCATCCAGCGCAAGATCGCCCTGCGCTCCCAGCATTACCTGATGGCCTCGCAAGTGTTGCAGCAGACCGACATGGTCATGACCGTGCCGGAACGCTTCGCCCGTCGTAACGATCTGCACGCCTTTTATCTGCCGGTCAACGACGTGCCACCGGTGGAAACCCACCTCTACTGGCACGAAAGCACCGACCAGGACCCGGCGAACCGCTGGATGCGCGAGCAGATGATCGAGTTGTGCCAGCAGGTGACGGCACAGGAGAAAAAGCTCGAGAAGGTGTAGGGCTTGATACCGAGGCGCCCCCATCGCGAGCAAGCTCGCGATGGGGCCAGCAAGAACAGCAAAAATCGCTGCCCCTTGACGTAAACGTCAACCTGCCATTAGCTTAGCGCCATGACCTTTTGCGAGCGCGTCCATGAGCAGCCAGACCTACAGCATTTCCGATCTCGCTCGCGAGCTCGACATCACCACCCGTGCCATTCGCTTTTATGAAGAGCAAGGCCTGCTCAGTCCTGAGCGTCGCGGCCAGGAACGCATTTACTCGCCTCGCGACAAGGTCAGCCTGAAGCTGATCCTGCGGGGCAAGCGCATCGGTTTCTCCCTGGCTGAATGCCGCGAACTGATCGAGCTCTACGACCCGTCCAGCGGTAACACCAAGCAACTGCACAGCATGCTGGCGAAAATCAGCGAGCGCCGGGAACAGCTTGAACAGCAAATGCTCGACATCGAACAGATGAAACTGGAGCTCGATACCGCCGAAGAGCGCTGCGTGCAGGCGCTGGAGCAGACGCTCAAAAGCCAGGAAGTCATTCAATAAAACCCGCCCCCCTTGTAGGAGCGAGCTTGCTCGCGATGGTCGTTAACGATAACGCGTGTTTGCTGGATAAACGCGGTGCTTGGGAGCCCATCGCGAGCAGGCTCGCTCCTACAGGGTTCTCCGAACAATCAGCACAGGTCGATCCCCATGCCCCTCCCCACCCACGTACGCATTGTCGAAGTCGGCCCACGCGACGGCCTGCAAAATGAAGCCCAACCCATCAGTGTTACCGACAAGGTACAACTGGTCGACGCGCTGACCGCAGCCGGGCTCGGCTATATAGAAGTCGGCAGTTTCGTTTCGCCCAAGTGGGTGCCGCAGATGGCCGGCTCCGCCGAGGTCTTTGCGCAGATCCAGCGCAAACCCGGCGTGGTCTACGGCGCACTCGCCCCCAATCTGCGCGGTTTCGAAGACGCCCTCGCCGCCGGGGTCAAGGAAGTGGCCGTGTTCGCGGCGGCGTCCGAAGCGTTTTCACAGCGCAACATCAATTGCTCGATCAGCGAAAGCCTGGAACGTTTCGGGCCGATCATGGACGCCGCCAGACAACATGGCGTGACGGTGCGCGGTTACGTGTCCTGCGTGCTGGGCTGCCCCTATGAAGGTAACGTCGCCCCGGAACAGGTCGCCGTGGTCGCCCGCGAGCTGTATGCCATGGGCTGCTATGAGGTTTCGCTGGGGGACACCATCGGCACCGGCACCGCAGGCGCAACCCGCAGGATGTTTGAAGTGGTATCGAAGGATGTGCCCCGGGAGAAACTCGCAGGTCACTTCCACGACACCTACGGCCAGGCTGTGGCCAACATCTACGCCAGCCTGCTGGAAGGCATCTCGGTGTTCGACAGCTCCATCGCAGGTCTGGGCGGCTGCCCCTATGCCAAGGGCGCCAGCGGTAACGTCGCCACCGAAGACGTGGTTTACCTGCTCAACGGCCTGGGCATCGACACCGGAATCGACCTCGACGCCTTGATGCATGCCGGTCAGCAGATTTGCGCTGTATTGGGTCGCCCTACCGGTTCCCGCGTGGCCAAGGCCCGCAGCGCACAGTGAGTGTGCTGAGTGTGTCCGGGTGTTACCGCTGTGTCTGAAACGTGGGGCACAAGCGAGTAACACGGAAACAAAATGTAGGGGTTTGCCTGAGGCGCAAAACCTTACAAATTTTCAAACCATTGATTTTAAAGGCTTTTAAAAAGTTGGCACGCCTCCTGCTATATCTATCGCACAACAAGAATAAAAAAATTGCGGCAAACCTAATAAAAACAAGACGTAACGACTCTGACATAACAAAAACAACACGGCAGAGACGCAGCTAACAGATTTTTTTGGAGAAGATGTGCTTTTCAGGGTGCTTTTCGAAGTTACCCGCAACCGGGCAGAGAATAATAAAACTACCTTCAGGTAGCTCCCGAACTGGTTGGATCGCTCAGCGAGAAAGTAGATCAGCGCTCAAAAAAATACGTTTGCTCTTGATCCCGAATGGGGATCGCCAAAAACAGCGGTAAAGGGCAACGGTTGCCAAAAACAAAAACAGACCGACCCTCAATAATAAAAAAAGAGCACGCGAAACGAAAATTAAAGGGGAGCTTCGGCTCCCCTTTGTGCTGTCTGGCGTTTGAGATATCCAAGCACAACCTTGTAGGAGCTGGCACAGCCTGCGATCTTTTGATCGTGACCTTCGCCAACCCTAAAAGATCGCAGCCTTCGGCAGCTCCTACCGTATCGCTTTGAGCTCCTCGATACTGATCTCGCGCATCCTGAATTTCTGGATCTTGCCGGTCACCGTCATCGGAAACTCCTCGACGAACTTGAAGTAACGCGGCGTCTTGAAGTGCGCGATGCGCTCCTTGCACCAGGTTTGCAGCTCTTGCTCGGTGGCGCTGTGGCCGGGGTGGAACTTGATCCAGGCGACGATCTCTTCACCGTAGCGCGAGCAAGGAATGCCGATCACCTGCACGTCTGCGACAGCCGGATGAGTGAAGAAAAACTCTTCCAGCTCCCGTGGGTAAATATTCTCACCACCACGGATGATCATGTCCTTGTTGCGCCCGGCAATGCACACGTAACCCTCGTCGTTCATGCTCGCCAGGTCACCGGTGTGCATCCACCCCGCCTGATCGATGGCATCCGCCGTGCCTTCGGGGTTGTTCCAATAGCCGAGCATCACGCTGTAACCGCGGGTGCACAGTTCGCCGATGGTGCCGCGCGGTACCAGGTTGCCCGCTTCGTCGATGATCTTGCTTTCCAATTGCGGCTGGGTGCGACCGACTGTGGTCACGCGCAGCTCCAGGTCGTCTGAAGGACCGGTCTGCAACGACACCGGACTGGTTTCCGTCATGCCGTAGGCAATCTGCACTTCGCTCATGTGCATCTCGCTGATGACCCGGCGCATCACCTCGATAGGACAGGTTGCGCCTGCCATGATCCCGGTGCGCAGGCTCGACAGATCAAACCCGGCGCGCTGGGGTTGATCGAGCATGGCGATGAACATGGTCGGTACGCCGTACAGCGCCGTGGCTTTTTCTTCAGCCACGGCGCCCAGAGTCAGCAATGGATCGAACGCGTCGTTCGGATAAATCATCGTACTGCCATGGGTGATGCAGCCGAGGTTGCCCATGACCATACCGAAGCAGTGATACAACGGCACCGGGATCACCAGGCGATCAGCTGCGGTCAAGCCGAGGCTTTCGCCGACCATGTAGCCGTTGTTGAGAATGTTGTAGTGACTGAGGGTCGCGCCCTTGGGGAAGCCGGTGGTGCCCGAGGTGTACTGGATATTCACCGGCTGATCGAAATGCAGGCTGTCCTGGCGTTCATGCAGTTGCTCGACCGTCACGCCGCCCGCCAGATCGGCCAGTTGCGACCAAGGCAGGAACCCTGACGGTGGCTGCGCATCCAGGCTGATGACGCCACGCAACTCCGGCAACCGCTCACTCTGCAACTTGCCGATGGATTGCCCGGCCAGCTCCGGCACCAGGCCTTGCAGCATCGCGTGATAGTTCGAGGACTTGAAGGCCCCGGCACACACCAGCCATTGGCAGCCAGACTGCTTCAGCACGTATTCGAGTTCGGAACTGCGATAGGCGGGGTTGATGTTGACCAGGATCACGCCGATTTTCGCGGTGGCAATCTGGCTGATGCACCACTGCGCACAGTTCGGCGCCCAGATGCCAAGGCGGTCCCCGGCTTGCAGCCCCAGCGCCAGCAGTGCTCTGGCGTGCAGGTCCGCAGCCTCCGCCAATTGCCGCCAGGTGTAACGCAACTGTTGATGGCGCACCACCAGCGCCTCCCCGTCCGGGTACTGCGCGACCGTGTTGTCGAACGCCTGGCCGATGGTCATCGCCAGCAAGGCTTTGTCCTGGGAACCACGGGTGTAACTGCGTTGCGGGCTTGCACTGGGTTGATCCATGACGACCCCTATTGTCTTTATTTATGGGCTACCGGCGATCCCACAGACGTGGTCCGCGTTCTATCTTGAACTGGCTCTACTCTCGCTCAAGTTGACGTTAACGTAAAGGGCGATTGACAGCCATTCGTCACAGGCTTACGTTAACGTAAAGGTGAGAACCCATTGACAGTCTCACCAACCGACAAAAAAGCCAAAAGGTGACCCATGAGCTATCCATCCCTGAATTTTGCCCTCGGTGAAACCATCGACATGCTGCGCGATCAAGTTCAGTCCTTCGTCGCCAAGGAGATCGCCCCGCGCGCCGCTCAGATCGACATCGACAACCTGTTCCCCGCCGACCTGTGGCGCAAGTTCGGCGACATGGGCCTGCTGGGCATTACCGTGCCGGAAGAGTACGGCGGTGCAGGCCTGGGTTACCTGGCCCACGTGGTGTCCATGGAAGAAATCAGCCGTGGCTCGGCTTCGGTGGCGCTGTCCTACGGCGCCCACTCCAATCTGTGCGTCAACCAGATCAACCGCAACGGCAACCACGAACAGAAATCCAAGTACCTGCCCAAGCTGATCAGCGGCGAGCACATCGGCGCCCTGGCCATGAGCGAACCGAATGCCGGTTCCGACGTGGTGTCGATGAAACTGCGCGCCGACAAGCGTGGCGACAAGTACGTGCTCAATGGCAGCAAGACCTGGATCACCAATGGTCCGGACGCCGACACCTACGTGATCTACGCCAAGACCGACCTGGAAAAGGGCCCCCACGGCATCACCGCCTTCATCGTCGAGCGCGACTGGAAAGGCTTCAGCCGCAGCAACAAATTCGACAAGCTCGGCATGCGTGGCTCGAACACTTGCGAGCTGTTCTTCGATGACGTCGAAGTGCCGGAAGAAAACATCCTCGGCGTGCTCAATGGCGGCGTGAAAGTGCTGATGAGCGGCCTCGACTACGAGCGCGTCGTTCTGTCCGGTGGCCCGACCGGGATCATGCAGGCGTGTATGGACCTGATCGTGCCGTACATCCACGACCGCAAGCAGTTCGGCCAAAGCATCGGCGAATTCCAGCTGATCCAGGGCAAGGTCGCCGACATGTACACCCAACTCAACGCCAGCCGCGCTTACCTGTACGCCGTGGCCCAGGCCTGCGAGCGCGGCGAAACCACGCGCAAGGACGCCGCCGGCGTGATCCTCTACAGCGCCGAGCGCGCCACGCAAATGGCCCTCGACGCGATCCAGATTCTCGGTGGCAACGGCTACATCAACGAATTCCCGGCTGGCCGTCTGCTGCGTGACGCCAAGCTGTACGAAATCGGTGCCGGCACCAGTGAGATCCGTCGCATGCTGATCGGTCGCGAACTGTTCAACGAAACCCGCTAAACGGAGCTGTCCATGGCTACCCTGCACACCCAGCTCAATCCCCGTTCAGCGGAGTTCGCCACCAATAGCGCGGCGATGCTCAAACAGGTCGACGCGTTGCACACCCTGCTCGCCCAAGTGGCGCAAGGTGGCGGCCCGAAGGCTCAGGAACGCCACACCTCGCGGGGCAAACTGCTGCCTCGCGAGCGCATCAACCGCTTGCTCGATCCGGGTTCGCCGTTTCTGGAAATCAGCCAACTGGCGGCGTACGAGGTGTATGGCGAGGACGTCCCCGCCGCTGGCGTGATTGCCGGGATCGGTCGGGTGGAAGGCGTCGAGTGCATGATCGTCGCCAACGATGCCACGGTGAAAGGTGGCTCGTATTACCCGCTGACCGTGAAAAAACACCTGCGCGCCCAGACCATCGCCCAGCAGAACCGCCTGCCATGCATCTATCTGGTGGATTCGGGCGGCGCCAACCTGCCGCGCCAGGATGAAGTGTTTCCGGACCGCGAGCACTTCGGGCGGATTTTCTTCAACCAGGCCAACATGAGCGCCATGGGCATTCCGCAGATTGCCGTGGTCATGGGATCCTGCACCGCTGGCGGCGCCTATGTACCGGCGATGGCCGACGAAGCGATCATGGTCCGCGAACAAGCGACGATCTTCCTCGCCGGCCCGCCGCTGGTGAAAGCCGCGACCGGTGAAGTGGTCAGTGCCGAAGACCTTGGCGGGGCCGATGTGCACTGCAAGATTTCCGGTGTGGCCGACCATTATGCCGAGAGCGATGAACACGCCCTGGCACTGGCCCGCCGCAGCGTCGCCAACCTCAACTGGCGCAAGCAAGGCGAGGTTCAGCAGCGCACACCCATCGCCCCGCTCTACAGCAGCGACGAGTTGTACGGCGTGGTCCCGGCCGACGCCAAGCAACCGTTTGACGTGCGCGAAGTGATTGCGCGGCTGGTGGATGGTTCGGTGTTTGACGAGTTCAAGGCGCTGTTCGGGACAACGCTGGTCTGCGGTTTTGCTTACCTGCATGGTTACCCGATAGCGATTCTCGCCAACAACGGCATCCTGTTCGCTGAAGCGGCGCAGAAAGGCGCGCACTTCATCGAACTGGCGTGCCAGCGCGGCATCCCGCTGCTGTTCCTGCAGAACATCACCGGCTTCATGGTCGGCCAGAAGTACGAAGCCGGCGGTATCGCCAAGCACGGCGCAAAACTGGTGACCGCCGTGGCCTGCGCCAAGGTGCCGAAGTTCACCGTGATCATCGGCGGCAGTTTCGGTGCCGGTAACTACGGCATGTGCGGGCGCGCCTACGATCCGCGCTTCTTGTGGATGTGGCCAAATGCGCGCATCGGCGTGATGGGCGCCGAACAGGCGGCTGGTGTGCTGGTGCAGGTCAAGCGCGAGCAGGCCGAACGCAGCGGCCAGGGTTTCAGCGCCGAGCAGGAAGCCGAGATCAAGCAACCGATCCTCGACCAGTACGAAGAACAGGGTCACCCCTACTATTCCAGCGCGCGCCTCTGGGACGACGGTGTCATCGACCCGGCCCAGACCCGCGACGTACTGGCCCTGGCCTTGTCCGCGTCGTTGAACGCGCCAATCGAACCGAGCCGCTTCGGCGTGTTCCGGATGTGATCGGGAGAAGAACATGAGCGACTTCAACACCCTCGAACTGCTGACCGACCCCCGTGGTTTTGCCACGCTGTGGCTCAGCCGTGAAGAAAAGAACAACGCCTTCAACGCCGAAATGATCCGCGAACTGATCCTCGCCCTCGACAAAGTCGCGAGCGATGCCAGCCTGCGGTTTCTGATCGTGCGCGGTCGCGGCAAGCATTTCAGCGCTGGCGCTGACCTGGCCTGGATGCAGCAATCGGCCGAGCTCGATTACGCCACCAACCTCGATGACGCCCGGGAACTGGCGGAATTGATGTACAACCTGGCCAAACTTAAAGTTCCGACCCTGGCGGTGGTGCAAGGCGCTGCCTTTGGTGGCGCGCTGGGCCTGATCAGTTGCTGTGACATGGCCATCGGCGCCGATGACGCGCAGTTCTGCCTGTCGGAAGTACGCATCGGCCTGGCGCCAGCGGTGATCAGCCCGTTCGTGGTGCAAGCCATCGGCGAGCGCGCGACCCGTCGCTATGCCTTGACTGCCGAGCGCTTCGGCGGGCAACGGGCACGGGAAATCGGCTTGTTGTCGGAGAGTTATGTAAGTGCCGAGCTGGAGCAGAAAGTCGAGCAATGGGTCGACAATCTGCTGCTCAACAGTCCGGCCGCGATGCGCGCCAGCAAGGACCTGTTGCGCGAAGTCGGCGACGGCTCACTGACCCCGGCATTGCGCCGCTACACCGAAAACGCCATCGCCCGCATCCGCGTCAGCCCCGAAGGCCAGGAAGGCCTGCGCGCCTTCCTGCAAAAACGTCCGCCGAACTGGCAAGCCGAAACCACCAAGGAGCCCCGTTGATGAGCGCACCTGTTATCACCACGCTACTGGTGGCCAACCGTGGCGAAATCGCTTGCCGGGTAATGCGTACCGCCAAGGCCCTGGGCTTGACTACCGTGGCCGTGCACAGCGCCACCGACCGTGACGCCCGGCACAGCCGCGAAGCTGACATTCGAGTCGACCTCGGTGGCAGCAAAGCCGCCGACAGCTACCTGCAAATCGACAAACTGATCGCGGCGGCCAAGGCCAGCGGTGCCCAGGCGATTCACCCCGGCTATGGCTTTTTGTCGGAGAACGCCGGGTTCGCCCGCGCCATCGAAAACGCCGGCCTGATTTTCCTCGGCCCACCCGCCTCGGCCATCGACGCCATGGGCAGCAAATCCGCCGCCAAGGCCTTGATGGAAACCGCTGGCGTGCCATTGGTGCCGGGCTATCACGGTGAAGCCCAGGACCTGGAAACCTTCCGCGCCGCCTGCGAACGCATCGGTTACCCGGTGCTGCTCAAGGCCACGGCCGGGGGCGGCGGCAAAGGCATGAAAGTGGTCGAGGACGTCAGCCAACTGGCCGAAGCCCTGGCCTCGGCCCAGCGTGAGGCGCAATCGTCGTTCGGCGATTCGCGGATGCTGGTGGAGAAATACCTGCTCAAGCCGCGTCACGTGGAAATCCAGGTATTCGCCGACCAGCACGGCAACTGCCTGTACCTCAATGAGCGTGACTGCTCGATTCAACGTCGGCACCAGAAAGTCGTCGAAGAAGCCCCCGCGCCTGGCCTGAGCCCGGAGTTGCGGCGCGCCATGGGTGAAGCCGCCGTGCGTTCGGCCCAGG
Organism: Pseudomonas grandcourensis; assembly: GCF_039909015.1. NCBI lineage: Bacteria > Pseudomonadati > Pseudomonadota > Gammaproteobacteria > Pseudomonadales > Pseudomonadaceae > Pseudomonas > Pseudomonas grandcourensis. The sequence continues at coordinate 2,322,258 of NZ_CP150919.1, read as the reverse complement.
CCATCGGTTATGTCGGTGCCGGCACCGTGGAATTTTTGCTGGATGCGCGCGGCGAGTTCTTCTTCATGGAGATGAATACCCGCCTGCAAGTGGAACACCCGGTCACCGAAGCCATTACCGGCCTCGACCTGGTGGCCTGGCAGATTCGCGTGGCTCGTGGCGAAGCGTTGCCGATGACTCAGGACCAGGTACCGCTGGTGGGCCACGCGATCGAAGTGCGGCTGTATGCCGAAGACCCGGGCAATGATTTCCTGCCGGCGACCGGTCGCCTGGAGCTGTATCGCGAATCCACCCAGGGGCCGGGGCGTCGAGTGGACAGTGGCGTCGAAGAAGGCGACGAGATCTCGCCGTTCTACGACCCGATGCTCGGCAAGTTGATTGCCTGGGGCGAAGACCGTGAACAGGCACGCTTGCGCCTGTTGAGCATGCTCGACGAATTCGCCATCGGCGGGCTGAAGACCAACATCAATTTCCTGCGGCGCATCATCGGTCACCCGGCGTTTGCCGCTGCCGAACTGGATACCGGCTTCATTCCGCGCTATCAGGAGCAGTTGCTGCCCGCCCCTGCGGAACTCAGCGATGATTTCTGGCAAGCCGCCGCCCAGGCGTTTGCCCAGAGCCAGCCGCCTGCCACCCGCGCCGATGACCCGAGTTCGCCGTGGGCGACGGGTAACGGGCTGCGTGCCGGATTGCCGAGAGAAATCACCCTTCACCTGAGTTGTGAAGGCCAGGACAGGGCACTGACCCTGGGCGACATCAATGCCCACAGCGCTCTGCTCAAGGGCGAGCAGCTGCTGACCGAGCAGGCTGGCGTACGTCGTCAACACCGCGCAATACGCCGTGGCGAACATGTGTATTTGCAGTGGGATGGCGAGTTGCGTCGCATCGAGGCCTACGACCCGATCAGCGCCGTCGAGGCCAGCCACAGCCATCAGGGCGGGCTGACCGCGCCCATGAACGGCAGCATCGTCCGGGTGCTGGTGGAGGCCGGGCAATCGGTCGAAGCCGGGGCGCAACTGGTGGTACTGGAAGCGATGAAGATGGAGCACAGCATCCGCGCCCCCCACGCCGGGGTGATCAAGGCGCTGTATTGCCAGGAAGGTGAGATGGTCAGCGAAGGCAGTGCGCTGGTCGAACTGGAAGAAGCGTGAAATGAAGATCGGTCCTACGCACCGCGAGGACCGATCTGATCAGAACCTGGCTGTTGCCTGAACCACTACGCCGATGATTCGACACTCTTCGGTGTACAAGGCTTTCGGATACGTCGGATTGAGCGGGACCAGATAACGCTGCCCGCCCTCTTCGATGAGCTTGCGGAACGTGGCTTCGGTGCTCTCCGGCCACTGGGCAATGACCAGTTTGCCAGGTTCGGCGTCCACCGCAGGGTCCACCAGGATCAGCATGCCTTCCGGGATGCTGATGCCATTGGGTGCGGTCATCGCATCGCCTGCCACTCTCAACCAGAATGCCGGCCCCCGGGCGTGGTAATCGGACAGTTCAAAGTGCCCTTTCCCGTACGCCGGGACCTCGCCGTCGCGCACTTCGGCAGGTTCGCGCCAGTCACTGACCGGATAGCGAAAGTACGGGTTGTACTTCTGTGTCAGGGGAATTTCGTCGTCCGTTGACGCCTGCGGTTCCCGGATCACCAGCGCCACTTCGAGAAACTCAAGACCCAGCGCCCGCAGCACACGGTTCATGTCTTCGATGCCGGGTTCACGACGTTTGTTGAGCCAGTGGCCAATGCCGCCCTGGGACATCCCGAGGCGCTCGGCGAGTATCTCTTGAGTGATTTTGAGTTCACTCATCTTGGCCTTGACCAATTCAATCCATTTATCCATGTGCGGCACGATACGTGGGCGACTCCGGCCATCAAAACACAAAATGTAGTATTTAAATTTTCGTCACAAATACAGTTCGTATTAGGATCGATTCACGGATCTGAATCTAACACGGAGCTTGCCATCGCCATGAACCAACCCACCAATGACCGCCCGGACATGCAAATCGACAACACTTTCACCTCGCCCCTGGACTCTGCGGCGGCACAACGCGCGCTGGACTATTACTTGAAACCAGCTATTTCAGAGGAAGTGGCCGAGCCGCGCTTTTTTGATGTGAACCGCAATATCAGCGGCGAAGAGGCGCTGGTCCATGCTCTGGACCTGTTGCGCTGTGCTGCCGCCACCGCGTACGAGTCAGCCAGTCACCTGCAAGGCGCAAGCCGTGACCTGGCGTTTTCGACGGTGCACATGATCGACATGGCCAAGGCGATGGTCGATCGATCGCTGGAGAAGTTTGCAAACGGTTGAAGTGAGAAAGCAAATCGAGAGGACAGGAAAGAATTCTCCTGTCGCACAGGTAAAAATGCTTGACCCTTAAACGAGAATGATTATTATTGCATCAACTGGTCGCGAGATCAGTCGATGGACCAGGTGACCTTAGGTCGGTCTCCTGGACTATCTCCTCATCAGGCTAATCACGGTTTTTGACCCGGCTTTTTGCCGGGTCTTTTTTGTCCGCTGCATTCCGTATTTTTGCGTAAGGCATCAATTGCACGGCGCTTTCCGCTTAGTACCTTTGCGCAAACGTTCACCGCAAAATCCGCTTGGGCGGAGACGGGCCCTGCATGCCGGGCCCGCGGTTCAGCATGGCTCAGGCAGGGAAATGCTGGTTGGCGATCGCCACCACTTCCTGCTCGGAGATCGGCGCAAGTGCCGCCACCGCCCACAGGTCATAGGCCGGATGGGCACGCTGGATCGGCAGCACCATGTCGAAGCCGGCCGCTTGCAGGGAGCCGGTCAGGACCTTCTTGGTGAAACCGCAACGGTGCGCCATGAACACGTTGCCGTTGGCCATGGCCGGGCGATGACCGTAGAGGATGTCGATGGGCGCGATCGGGCCGGCCGGTGAAAGGTAGGCCTCGTCGGTCAGCTTGTCTTCTGCCACCAGGGCGCACACCGATTGCAGGTCCGGGCAAGTGATGATCACGAAGCCGCCAGGCTTGAGGACGCGCTTGAACTCCGCCAGGGCGACCGGCACCTCATGGGGATAGAGATGCTCGATGTTGTGGCTGGAGAACAGCGCATCCACCGAAGCGTCCTTGACCTGGGACATGTCGGTCATGGTGCCGACGATGTCCGGGTTGACACTCTCATCGATATCGAAGCGCAGTTCCTGCCACTGCTCCGAGGCGAAGCCCTTGGTCGTGCTGTTCTTGCTCTTTGGACCGCATCCTACATGGAGGAAGGTTTTCACAATCAGTTACTCGATCAAGGCCCTTGCCGGATGGCAAAAGGGGAAATGGGGGCATGTTCCGCTGGCCAATGCCTGCCAACGGACGCCCGCGCACACTAGGGGAAGTGCTGGGCAAGGGTCAAGTTCATGGCAGCACAGCGGCGTGCCGTTGGGTCAGCTCGCAAAGAATGGCGGAAACCTACGATAGTGGCCATATGACACCCACTCATTACTATCCGAGCCTATAAAACAAAGACTTTTTATAACTAAAAGTTTAAAAAAGGCAAAAAGCCATCAAAAAGATTCTTAATGTTTTTACCGCATGTGTCGCTAATGACACGAGGGCTACCAGATTTCCGCCCAAGGCTACGGCGACAACGCTGGCAGCGCCGTAAATGACCCCTATACAGGATGCGTCCATGAGCTTTATTTCTTCGTTGACCCCAGCGCAAGTCGCTGCCCTGAGTACAACCACCATTGCTGGGCTTGCGACCCAGGATATTGCCGCCTTGAGCACCGCTCAGATCGCCGTGATGACCACTGCGCAGATCGCGGTCATCACCACGCCGAACATTGCCGTGTTTTCGACCGTGCAGGTACCGGCACTGACCACCGCACAGGTTGTTGCCCTGACCACCGCTCAGGTCACCGCACTGAAAACCACGCAGATCGCTGCGCTGACGACTACGCAAGTCGCTGCCTTCGAAACGACGGATATCGCTGCGCTGCCCGTTGCCTCGCTCGCCAGCCTGACCACGGCCCAGACTGCCGCACTGACCACCGCACAGGTTGTTGCCCTGACCACTGCCCAAGTTGCGGCGCTGAAAACCACGCAAGTCGCAGCACTGACCACCACGCAAGTGGCGGCCCTGCAGACCGTCGATGTCGCCGCGCTGACCACCGCCAGCGTCGTGGCCCTGACCACCGCTCAGGTGGCGGCACTGACCACTGCCCAGGTCGCGGCGCTGACCCCGACCCAGGTCGGTGCTCTGGAAACCGCCGACGTGGCCGCCTTGACCACGGCTCAAGTAGTGGCCCTGACCACCGCCCAGGTCGCCGCGCTGAAAACCACACAGATCGCTGCCTTGACCACCACCCAGGTGGCGGCCATCGAAACCGCTGACATCGCCGCCTTGCCAGTGGCCAGCATCGCCGCACTGACCACCGCGCAGACCGCTGCCCTGACCACCGCCCAGGTCGTGGCCCTCACCACCGCCCAGGTGGCCGCGCTGAAACCGGCCCAGGTGGCTGCACTGACCACCACGCAAGTGGCGGCCATGGAGGCCGCCGATGTCGCCGCACTGACCACCGCTGACGTCGTCGCCCTGACCACCGCCCAGGTCGCGGCATTGACCACCGCGCAGATCGCGGCACTGAAACCGACCCAGATCAGTGCCCTGGAAACCGCCGACGTGGCCGCCTTGACCACGGCTCAGGTGGTGGCCCTGACCACCGCCCAAGTGGCTGCACTGACCACCGCGCAAGTGGCTGCTATGACCACCACGCAAGTGGCGGCCATCGAAACCGCTGACATCGCCGCCTTGCCGGTGGCCAGCGTTGCCGCCCTGACCACCGCCCAGGCCGCTGCCCTGACCACCGCCCAGGTGGTGGCCCTGACCACCGCCCAGGTGGCCGCGCTGAAACCGGCCCAAGTGGCTGCACTGACCACCACGCAAGTGGCGGCCATGCAGGCCGTCGATGTCGCCGCACTGACCACCGCCAGCATCGTGGCCCTGACCACCGCTCAGGTCGCGGCACTGACCACCGCCCAGGTCGCAGCGCTGACCCCGATTCAGATCGCTGCTATGGAAACCGCTGACGTGGCGGCATTGACTACCGCTCAGGTGGTGGCGTTGACCACCGCCCAGGTGGCTGCACTGACCACCGCGCAAGTGGCGGCCATGACCACCACGCAAGTGGCGGCCATCGAAACGGCCGATATCGGTGCATTGACCACCGCTGGTGTCGTCGCCTTGACCACTGCCCAGGTCGCGGCTCTGACCACCGCCCAGGTGGCGGCTCTGAAACCGACCCAGATCAGCGCCATGCAGACTGTCGATGTCGCGGCGCTGACCACCGCCCAGGTCGTGGCCTTGACCACCGCCCAGGTGGTGGCACTGACCACCGCGCAAGTGGCTGCTTTGACCACCACCCAAGTGGCGGCCATGGAAACTGCCGATGTCGGCGCCCTGACTGCCGCTCAACTGGTAGCCTTGACCACCGCCCAGGTCGCGGCACTGACCACGGCACAAGTGGCGGCACTGAAACCGACCCAGATCAGCGCCCTGGAAACCGCCGACGTGGCCGCCTTGACCACCGGCCAGGTGGTGGCCCTGACCACCGCTCAAGTCGCGGCACTGACCACCGCGCAAGTGGCTGCCTTGACCACCACGCAAGTGGCGGCCATCGAAACCGCTGACATCGCGGCCTTGCCAGTGACCAGCGTCGCCGCCCTGACCACCGCGCAGGCCGCTGCCCTGACCACCGCCCAGGTCGTGGCCCTCACCACCGCCCAGGTGGCTGCGTTGAAACCGGCCCAAGTGGCTGCACTGACCACCACGCAAGTGGCGGCCATGCAGGTCGCCGATGTCGCCGCGCTGACCACCGCCAGCGTCGTGGCCCTGACCACCGCTCAGGTCGCGGCTCTGACCACCGCCCAGGTCGCAGCGCTGACCCCGGCTCAGATCGCTGCGATGGAAACCGCTGACGTGGCGGCATTGACTACCGCTCAGGTGGTGGCGTTGACCACCGCTCAGGTGGCTGCACTGACCACCGCGCAGGTGGCCGCCCTGACCACCACGCAAGTGGCGGCCATCGAAACTGCCGATATCGGTGCGTTGACCACCGCAGGTGTCGTGGCCCTGACCACTGCCCAGGTCGCGGCTCTGACCACCGCCCAGGTGGCGGCGCTGAAACCGACCCAGATCAGCGCCCTGCAGACTGTCGATGTCGCTGCGTTGACCACCGCCCAGGTCGTGGCCCTCACCACCGCCCAGGTGGCGGCTCTGACCACCGCGCAAGTGGCTGCTTTGACCACCACGCAAGTGGCGGCCATCGAAACCGCTGACATCGCCGCCTTGCCAGCGACCAGCGTCGCCGCGCTGACCACCGCGCAGACCGCTGCACTGACCACCGCCCAGGTGGTGGCATTGACCACTGCCCAAGTGGCCGCGCTGAAACCGGCCCAGGTGGCTGCACTGACCACCACGCAAGTGGCTGCCATGGAAACTGCCGATGTCGGCGCGCTGACTTCTGCCCAACTGGTAGCGTTGACCACTGCCCAGGTCGCAGCACTGACCACGGCACAAGTGGCGGCACTGAAGCCGACCCAGATCAGCGCCCTGGAAACCGCTGACGTGGCTGCCTTGACCACCGCTCAAGTGGTGGCCCTGACCACCGCCCAAGTGGCTGCACTGACCACCGTACAAGTGGCTGCTTTGACCACCACGCAAGTGGCGGCCATCGAAACCGCTGACATCGCCGCCTTGCCAGCGACCAGCGTTGCGGCCCTGACCACCGCGCAGACCGCTGCACTGACCACCGCCCAAGTGGTGGCATTGACCACTGCCCAGGTGGCGGCGCTGAAGGTGACCCAGATCGCAGCCCTGACCACCACGCAAGTGGCGGCCATGGAAACTGCCGATGTCGGCGCGCTGACTTCTGCCCAACTGGTAGCGTTGACTACTGCCCAGGTCGCAGCACTGACCACGGCACAAGTGGCGGCACTGAAGCCGACCCAGATCAGCGCCCTGGAAACCGCCGACGTGGCTGCCTTGACCACCGCTCAGGTAGTGGCCCTGACCACCGCCCAGGTGGCTGCACTGACCACCGTGCAAGTGGCTGCTTTGACCACCACCCAAGTGGCGGCCATCGAAACTGCTGACATCGCTGCCTTGCCAGTGACCAGCGTCGCCGCCCTGACCACCGCGCAGGCCGCTGCCCTGACCACCGCCCAGGTCGTGGCATTGACCACTGCCCAGGTGGCCGCGCTGAAACCGGCCCAAGTGGCTGCACTGACCACCACGCAAGTGGCTGCCATGCAGGCCGCCGATGTCGCCGCGCTGACCACCGCCAGCGTCGTGGCCTTGACCACCGCCCAGGTGGCGGCGCTGACCACCGCCCAGGTCGCGGCGCTGACCCCGGTTCAGATCGCGGCTATGGAAACCGCTGACGTGGCGGCATTGACTACCGCTCAGGTGGTGGCGTTGACCACCGCTCAGGTGGCAGCCCTGACCACCGCGCAAGTGGCTGCTTTGACCACTACGCAAGTGGCGGCCATCGAAACCGCTGATATCGGTGCGTTGACCACCGCTGGTGTGGTCGCCTTGACCACTGCCCAGGTCGCGGCACTGACCACCGCCCAGGTGGCTGCGCTGAAACCGACCCAGATCAGCGCCCTGCAGACTGTCGATGTTGCGGCGATGACCACCGCCCAGGTCGTGGCCCTGACCACCGCCCAGGTGGCTGCTTTGACTACCGCGCAAGTGGCTGCTTTGACCACCACCCAAGTGGCGGCCATGGAAACCGCTGACATCGCCGCCTTGCCTGCGGCCAGCGTTGCGGCCCTGACCACCGCGCAGACCGCTGCCCTCACCACCGCCCAGGTCGTGGCATTGACCACTGCCCAGGTGGCCGCGCTGAAACCGGCCCAGGTGGCTGCCCTGACCACCACGCAAGTGGCGGCCATGGAAACTGCCGATGTCGGCGCGCTGACTTCTGCCCAACTGGTAGCGTTGACCACTGCCCAGGTCGCGGCACTGACCACGGCACAAGTGGTGGCACTGAAAGCGACCCAGATCAGCGCCCTGGAAACCGCCGACGTGGCCGCCTTGACCACGGCTCAGGTGGTGGCCCTGACCACCGCCCAGGTGGCTGCACTGACCACCGCGCAAGTGGCTGCCTTGACCACCACGCAAGTGGCGGCCATCGAAACCGCTGACATCGCCGCCTTGCCAGCGACCAGCGTTGCGGCCCTGACCACCGCGCAGACCGCTGCACTGACCACCGCCCAGGTGGTGGCATTGACCACTGCCCAGGTGGCCGCGCTGAAACCGGCCCAAGTGGCTGCACTGACCACCACGCAAGTGGCGGCCATGGAAACTGCCGATGTTGCCGCGCTGACAACCGCCGGCGTCGTGGCCCTGACCACCGCCCAAGTGGCAGCGTTGACCACCGCCCAGGTGGCGGCCCTGAAGCCGACCCAGATCAGTGCCATGGAAACCGCCGATGTGGCCGCCCTGACCACCGCCCAGGTCGTGGCGCTGAGCACCGCCCAAGTGACGGCACTGACCGCCGCCCAGGTGGCCGCCCTGACCACCACGCAAGTGGCGGCCATGGAAACTGCCGATGTCGGCGTCCTGACTGCCACTCAACTGGTAGCCTTGACCACCGCCCAGGTCGCGGCACTGACCACGGCACAAGTGGCTGCACTGAAACCGACCCAGATCAGCGCCATGGAAACCGCCGATGTCGCGGCGCTGACCACCGCCCAGGTCGTGGCCCTGACCACCGCTCAGGTGGCGGCCTTGACCACCGCCCAAACGGCGGCATTGACCACCACGCAAGTGGCGGCCTTTGAAACGGCAGACATCGCCGCGCTGACAGTGACCGACACTGCAAGCCTGACCACTGCGCAGACTGCTGCCCTGACCACCGCCCAGGTAGTTGCCCTGACCACCGCCCAAGTGGCGGCGCTGAAGGTGACCCAGATCGCAGCCCTGACCACCACGCAAGTGGCGGCCATGGAAACCGCCGATATCGGCGCGCTGACTTCTGCCCAACTGGTAGCGTTGACCACTGCCCAGGTGGCGGCCCTGACCACGGCGCAGATCGCGGCCTTCAAGCCGACCCAGATCAGCGCCCTGGAAACCGCCGATGTAGCGGCCCTGACCACCGCGCAGATCGTGGCGATCGAAACCACCGACATGGCGGCATTGACCACGGCACAAGTCGCGGCCCTCACCACGGCGCAAGCCGCAGTGCTGACCACGGCGCAACTGTCGCACCTGTCGATGACCCAGGTTGATTCGTTCACCACTGCGCAACTGCAGGCGATGACCGCCACCCAGATCGACGCGCTGGCCCTGTCCACACCGCTGGTCCTGGACCTCAACGGCGATGGCGTGCAGACCACCCACCTGAGCAACGGCGTCAAGTTCGACCTCAATGCCGACGGCCACAAGGAAGCCACTGGCTGGACCGCTGGCGGTGACGGCCTGCTGGCGCTCGACCTCAACGGCGATGGCCAGGTCAACGATGGCTCCGAGCTGTTCGGTTCCTCGTTCCGTCTGCCGGACGGTTCGTTGGCCAAGGACGGCTTCGAGGCACTCGTCAGCCTGGACAGCAACCATGACGGCGCACTCAACTCGGCGGACCAGCTGTTCGCGGCGCTGCAAGTCTGGGTCGATGCCAACAACGATGGCGTCAGTGAAAAGGGCGAGATGCACACCCTCAAGGAGCTGGGCATCACCCAGTTCAATCTGGATGTGGCCAAGACCGCCGAGCTCAACCATGGCAACCTGATCGGTCTGAACAGCAGCTACGAAACCAGCGATGGCCAGAGCCATACGATCGCGGACGTCTGGTTCCGCACCGACGCCAATGGCAATCAGTCCCTGGACCTGACCAAGCTGGATTCGTCGACACTCGATGCCCACTCCCTGGGTGCCATCGATCTGTCGACCGATGGCGGCAAGGCCAGCGTACTGACCGTCGATGCCGAGACAGTCGCCAAGCTCGGCCAGGCTGGACAGGTGGATGTGGCCAGCGGTGCCGCGACACCGGTGCAGATGATCATCGACGGTGACCACAACGACACGGTCAACATCACTGGCAACAGTGGCGAGTGGCAAGCGGCCGGGACCACCACGGTCGATGGCGCCAGCTACAACGTGTTCAACGACGGCGACGTCCAGCTGTTGGTCGCAACCGACGTGCAGACTTGGATTCACTGAGTTTCAGTGGTAAACCTTGACTGATCCGATACCGGGCTCGAAAGAGCTCGGTATTTTTTTATTGGAAGAGATCGTCGCGCAAATGCCTAGACAGAATCTTGAGAGCCCGAACCTCGATATCGTGCTGGCCGCAGCCCTGCAGCTGGCCGAGGGCGTCGCTCTGGAACCGATGAAGTTGCTCGAAACCGCAGACCGGCTCAATGGCGCACAGCGCATCACCGATGTCGCTGCGCTCTACCAGCGCTGGCTGCAGCACTGCCATTCGTCGGTCAATTACATTATCCAGTTCAACCTGGGGACCACGCTGTCGCAACTGGGGCAGATCGAGGCCGCAGAGGCAGCCTATCGCGCCGCCATTGCCCAGAACCCGGAATTCGCCCAGGCGTGGTTCAATCTGGGGACGCTGCTGGAACGTCAGCACAAACCGCAGGAGGCCCTGGCCATCTGGCAGTCGATGCTCGATGACCGCCTGGTCGACGCCACGCAAAGCCGCGAGCTGTACCTGATGACCTGCAACAATCTGGGCCGCCTGTTCGAGGAAACCCGGCAGTTGCAGAAATCCGAAGCCATCCTGCGCACCAGCCTGGAAGCCGACCCGCATCAACCCAAGGTGATTCAGCACTGGGTGCACTTGCGTCAGAAACAATGCGTCTGGCCGGTCTATGAGCCGCCGGCAGGCTTGACCCGTGGCGACCTGCTCAAGGCATCCTCACCCTTGGCACTGCTCGCCGGCAGCGATGACCCCGGCCTGCAACTGGCCGCCGCGGTGCACTTCGTCAAGGAGCGGGTCAATGTCCGGGTCCCCGCCCTGGCTCCGGCCCAGGGCTATGGCCACCAGAAGTTGCGCATCGGCTTCCTGTCTTCGGACTTCTGCCTGCATGCGGTGTCGTTGCTGACGGTGGAGCTGTTCGAACTGATCGATCGGCAGCGCTTTGAGGTGTACGGTTTTTGCTGGAGCCGCGAAGACGGCTCGCCCCTGCGCGAGCGGGTCAGGCAGGCAATGGATCACTTCGTGCGCATCGACGCCATGGATGATGCCGCTGCCGCGCAATGCATCCGCGACCATGAGATCGACATCCTCATCGACCTGCATGGGCTGACGTCCGGAGCCCGTCCGGACATTCCGGCTTACCGCCCGGCTGCAGTGCAGATGACCTACCTGGGCTTTCCCGGGTCGACCGGGCTGCCGGGCATCGATTATGTGATCGCCGATCGCTACCTGATCCCCGACAGCGAGAAGGCGTACTACAGCGAAACACCGCTGTACCTGGCGCAGATCTACCAATGCAGCGACCGCCAGCGCCCCGTTGCCGCGTTGCCGACCCGCGCCGAGTGCGGCTTGCCGCAAGACCGTTTCGTGTTTTGCTCGTTCAACAACAACTACAAGTTCAACGAGGAAGTGTTCGACTGCTGGATGCGTATCCTGCAGCGCGCCCCCGACAGTGTGTTGTGGCTGCTGGCCGACAACCCCTGGGCCCAGGAAAAACTCTGCGCCAGGGCCCAGGCACATGGCGTGAACCCGGCACGCCTGCTGTTCGCCCCGCGGGTCGCACCGGCGCAATACCTGGCCCGCTACAGTGCCGCGGATCTGTTCCTCGACGCGTATCCGTTCAACGCCGGGACCACGGCCAACGATGCCCTGTGGATGGGCCTGCCGGTGCTGACCCGCTCGGGACGCACTTTTGCCTCGCGCATGGCCGGCAGCCTGCTGACTGCGCTGGACCTGCCGGAGTTGATCACCACCACGCTGGCCGAGTACGAAGAGCGTGCCGTCGAACTGGCGACCCAGGCGGATCTGTTGCCCGGCTTGCGTGAGCGTCTGCACCAGGGCCGCGAGCACTCGGCGCTGTTCGACACGCCACGCTTCGTCAGGGATTTCGAGGACGCGATCAGCAGTGTGGCGCCTGGCCGGGTCTAACCGTAATGCTGTTTCTCTGTAGGCGCGAGCGTGCTCGCGCCTACAGAGAAACAGCTTGTCAGAACAACCCCTGGACCTTTTCCAGCTCGTTGCGGGTCATCAGGCCGGTGTGGGTGTGCAGGTTGACATAGCTTTGCAGCATCGCCAGCTTGGTATCGAGCAGGTCACGCTTGGAGGAAAACAGGCGCTGTTGGGCGTCGAGGATATCGACCGTCGAGCGCACGCCGGCCTCATAGCCTTTTTCCGCGGATTTCAGGGCGGTCTGGCTGGAGCGCACGGCGGTCACCAGGGCCTTGATCTTCTCGAAGCCCGCCACCACCCCCAGGTAGTTGAGCTCGAGGTCCTCGTTCATTTGCTGGAGCTGGACCTCATAGCCGGACCGGGCGCTCTCCAGGGCAGCCCGGGCCTTTTCGGAAGAAGCGCTGACCCCTCCGCCCTGGTACAGCGGGATATCGATGACGACGCCCAAGTAGTATGTCGACTGGCGCTGGGACGTTTCGTTGAGGTCGCTCTGGTCGACCCGTGCCAGCCGGCCGCTCAGCGCCACGGTCGGGTAGTGCCCGGCCTTCTGCAGCTTGAGGTTGGCTTCGGCCACTTTGATCGAAGCACGGCTGATGCCCAGTGCAGACGCGGTCTGGTCGGCCTTGATCAGCCAGTAGTCGAGGTCCTGCTCGGGGGCAAGCAAGGCGGCGGCCGGTGCCTGCTCCTGCATCTGCGGGATCTCGCTGACGGCAATCCCGGCACGGCCCGCCAGCTTGCGCAGGGCCGCTCGCTGCTGGGCCTGCAACTGAATTTCCAGGGCGCGGATCGAATCGAGCCGGGCTTGCGCCTCTTCAAGGTCGGTGATGCTGCCTTCACCGGCTTCGAACAGGCGTCGGGATTGCTTGGCCAATTCTTCGACCGAGGCTTTCTGCTGGATCGTCAGCTTGAGTTCGTTTTCCACCTGGGCGAGATCGAAATAGGCCTGAACCACGCGATCGAACAGCTCCTGGTCGGCGCCTTCGTGCTGGACTCCGCCCAACTGCCCACGCGCCTTGGCCTGTTCGTAGGAGGCCCAGCGGCCTTTGTCGAACAGCGGCTGGATAACCGACAGGGCTATGCTGTCGGAAGCGTACTGATCGCTCTGGCTATTGGCCGAGGACTGGTGTTCGAACTGGCCGCCATGGCCGTAGCGTGAGTTGATGGCGACCTGAGGCAGCAAGCCGCTGCGGCCGATAGCCTCTTCCTGGCGCGATGCCTCATAGTCATGGTTGGCAACCTGGTAGGTCGCATCGTTGAGTCGCGAGGCGTCGTAGAGGGCGACCAGTGACAACGGCGCTTCAGCCGCCAGCAGTCGGCACGAGCAGAACACGGAGAGTAGCAAGGCGATACGTACGGACACGGTCATTCTTCCTTGAAAGCGCCAGCCATACGTTCGGTCACCGGCTGCATCAAGTAGTTGGCAAGGGTGCGTTCGCCGGTCTTGACCAATACTTCGGCCTGCATGCCTGGCTTGACATCCAGGCCCAGCTCGCGCAGATGGATGATCGCCTCGGGGCTGACCGAGACCTCCACCGAGAAGTAGGGCGAACCGCTGTGTTCGTCGATCAACTGGTCGGCCGACACCGTGAGCACCTTGCCGACGATCACCGGGGTGTGGACCCGTTGCAACGAACCGAAACGCAGATCGACCGGCAGCTCAGGCTTGAGCCGGTCGGCCATCATCGGCGGGAATTGCGCCTTGACCACCCAGCTGGAGCCTTGCGGGACAATGTCCATCAGGCGCTGGCCCGCTGGTGCGACGCCGCCGACGGTGTGCACCGTCATTCCCATCACCTGGCCGGCGACGGGCGCGACGATTGCGGCGCTGTTGACTTCGAATTCCAATGACTTGATCTGGTCGATCAGGCTCGATGTCTGCGCCACGACCTGGGTCAATTGCGACTCTGCGTCGCTGCGAAAGACCTGCCCCTGTTGCAGCGCCTTGAGCTCGCTTTCATTGATCGCCTGGCGCGTGCGGCCGATATCGGAAATGCTCGAAGCCAATTGGGCGCCCAACTGCGCCGCACTGCTTTCCGCTTCGAACAGCCGGTTGCGTGGCAGATAACCTTCACGGGCCAGTTCCCGCAGCCCCGTGAGCGCCTGCTGCTGGAATTGCAGCTGTACGGCGTGGTTGCGCTTGATCTCTTCGAAGCCCTGGAGCTGTTCTTTGAGCGAGGCTATTTCGTGCTGGCTGATTTGCATGCGGCTGGCCAGTTCGGCACGGCGGGTGGCGAACAGATAGCCTTGCAGCTCCATCGCCGCGACGGCGCGCGGGTCGCCGGCGCGGGCCAGCAATGCTGCGGACCACTGCACAGTGTCGCGGTTCAGGCGTTCGGCCATCAGCCGATCCTCGACGGCGCGGGCGCCGAGCCACTGGCCCAGGGCGACATCAAGTTGCGACTTGGCCTGGACGGTGTTGAGTTGCATCACCACCTGCCCCTGCTGCACCCGGTCGCCTTCACGTACCAGGATGTTGTCGATCGTGCCGCCGGTGCGCGACTGCACGGTCTTGCGCTCGCCGGAAACCACCACTGTGCCGCTACCGACCACGCCGCGGTCAAGCGGCGCCAGGCAGGCCCAGAGCAGGAACCCGCCGAGGCCCAGGAGCAAAAACCACATACCGATCCTGGCAATGCCCGCGGCATCCGCATCGGGCTTGTTCTCGGGGGTCGAAATGTCGGTCGAACTGGCTTGCATTGACGCCTCAGGCTTCTTGATTACGGAGTTCGACGGCTTTTGCCGGCGTCGCTGGCACCAGGGTCTTGAGCACCTGGTCACGCGGGCCGAACAGGGTTTGTACGCCGTCCTTGAGGAACAACAGCTTGTCGACCGCGCCGAGAATGCTCGGCCTGTGGGTGACCAGCACCACGGTGCAGCCTTCTGCCTTGAGCTTGCGCACGGCCTGTACCAGCGCCGCTTCACCGGCATCGTCGAGGTTGGAGTTGGGCTCGTCGAGCACCACCAGCGCCGGCTGGCCATACAACGCACGGGCCAGGCCGATACGTTGCTTCTGGCCGCCGGACAACCCCAGCCCGCCAGTCCCGAGCAAGGTGTCATAGCCTTTGGGAAAGTGCAGGATCATCTCGTTGATACCAGCCAGTTGCGCCGCTGCGATGACCTTGCCTGCGTCCACCTCGCCGAAGCGCGCGATGTTTTCGGCGATGCTGCCATCGAACAGCTCGATGTCCTGGGGCAGGTACCCCAAGTGCGGGCCGAGGTCTGCACGCGACCACTGGCCGACCTCGGCGCTGTCCAGGCGTACCGAGCCCTGCCTGGCGGTCCAGATGCCGACCATGGCGCGCGCCAGGGAAGACTTGCCCGACGCGCTCGGACCGATGATCGCCAGTACTTCGCCCTTGGCCAGGCTGATGGTCACGCCATTGACCGCAGGCTTGTGCATGCCCGGCGGGATGATCACCAGGCGGTCGATGCTCAGGGCCCCGGTCGGCGCTGGCAGGGGCATGCCTGGCGCGGTTTTGGGAAATTCGCCGAGCAGGCGGTTCAAGCGTTCGTAGCTGCTCTTGGCGTTACCCATCTGCTTCCACGAACCGATCAGCGCTTCGGCCGGCGCCATGGCCCGTCCCAGCAATACCGACACGGCGATCATCACCCCGGCGGAAATCTGGTTCTCGATCACCAGGATGGCGCCCAGGCCAAGGGCCAGCGATTGCCAGGTCATGCGCACAAAACGTGACAGCGCAGCGATCCGCGAACTGCGGTCACTGGCCTCGCCCTGCTCGGTAATGACCCGCTGCTGCACGTTGTACCAGCGCTGGCGCAAGGGCGCGAGCATGCCCATCGCCTGAATCACCTCGGCGTTCTGCAAGGTACTGTTCACGTAGCTGGAAGACGCCACGGACAAACGGTTGGCTTCGCTCATGCTTTTGCGGGTGGTCAGCTCGTTCCAGACTCCCAGCCCGGCAAGGATCAGCGAACCGATGACAGTGAAACTCCCAAGCCAGGGATGGAACAGGAACGTCGCGATGACATAGATCGGCAGCCACGGCGCATCGAAGATGGCAATCAGTGCCGGACCGGTGACGAACTGCCGGATGCTGTTCAAATCGCTCAGCACCTGCGCCGGGTTGGAGCTGTGCTCCTTCAGGCTACGCTCGAACGCCGCATCGAATACCCGCTCGCCCAACTGAGTGTCCAGGCCGGCGCTCATCTTGATCATCACCTGGCCGCGCACCCACTCCAGCACACAGCCAAGGGCAAAGAACCCGAGCAAGATCAGGCTCAGCATCAACAGCGTGGTTTCATTGCGACTGGTCAGGACGCGGTCGAAAACCTGCATCATGTAGATGGACGGGACCAGCATCAGCAGGTTGATCACCCCACTGAACAGTGCCAACACGCCAAACAGCCGGCGATAACGTAGCAACGCTGCATCGATATCTCGCTGGGGATCTAGGAAAAATCGCATAAAGTCCGAAAGATGAAAAAAGCATTGGGAAAGACGACGGTTATGTTGATGCCCGGGGTGCATTGCGCGGCGGCGATGCTAGCACTTTGCCCCTAGTTAATGAACTGCTTGAAGCAAGTTGGCACCTCTACTCCATCGGCTTGAAGGAGGCGATCTTGAGTGGGTTTTCGATGGGCCGACGAGCAGTCGGCCAGGCCGGCTCGACGCAGGCATAGGGCAGGCCCGCTTCGTGCTCTGAGGAAGTCGACTTTGGAGCGTTCTCTGCCGGTCATGTCCACGAAGCGTGCGGGTCACATCCGATGCAAATGACTGGTCAGGTCGAATGCAAATAGGGGGCTAGTCCGTGCAATTACCCAGTAATTGCACGGCATCATTGGTTCAAACCGGCGACAGATAGCACTTGAGAATCAGTCGCACAGTCTCTAAGCTGCGGCGGCGTCAAGGAGGACGCCCCCCCCACCTGTGCACCCCGCAATTCCCCTCGGTTTCACCCCACTCTTGCGTGTAAAGTAGCCACCATAAAAATCATATTCAGGACCCGATTATGGCCGTGGCTAAATCTTCTTTCGACATCAGTGCCAACTTCGACAGCGGCAACATCCAGGTGATCGACGTCAGCGACCCGCTCAAGCCCCTGCTGGCGATCCGCCCCGATACCAAAAGCGACCATTTCCAATGGTTCCACTTCAAGGCCAGCGGCCTGCATGTCGGCCAGGAGCACTGGTTTCGCCTGAACAATGCCAGTCAATCCTCCTATAACAAGGCCTGGACCGGCTATCAGGCGGTGGCGTCTTACGATCACGTCAACTGGTTCCGCGTACCCACCATTTTCGAAGGCGACTGCCTGCGTTTCAGCCTCGAAGCCGAGCAGACCCATGCCTGGTTCGCCTACTTCGAACCCTACAGCCGCGGCCGCCACGACTGGCTGATCGAGCAGGCACTGACCAAGGCCGGCACCGAACTGCTGGCCACCGGCAAGAGTGTCGAAGGTCGCGACATCCAGTTATTGCGTAAAGGCACCGGCGCCGAAAGCCAGCGCAAAGTGTGGATCATCGCCCAGCAACATCCGGGCGAGCACATGGCCGAGTGGTTCATGGAAGGCGTGATCGAACGCCTGGAAAAGCACGACGACCCGGTGCTGAACAAACTGCTGGCCAGCGCCGACCTGTACCTTGTGCCAAACATGAACCCGGACGGCGCCTTCCACGGTCACCTTCGCACCAACGCCATGGGACAGGACCTGAACCGCGCCTGGCAGAACGCGAGCCAGGAAATCAGCCCGGAAGTCTTTTTCGTACAGCAGCAGATGGAAAAGCACGGCGTCGACCTGTTCCTCGACGTGCATGGTGACGAGGAAATTCCTCACGTGTTCACCGCCGGTTGCGAAGGTAATCCAGGCTACACGCCACGGATCGAAAAGCTCGAAGAACACTTCCGCAGCCACCTGAAGCACACCACCAAGGACTTCCAGACCAAGTACGGCTACACCCGCGACGAGCCGGGCCAGGCCAACATGACGTTGGCCTGCAACAGCGTGGGCCAGAAGTACGACTGCCTGTCGTTGACCCTGGAAATGCCGTTCAAGGATCACGACGATCATCCGAACCCGCTGACAGGCTGGTCGGGCAAGCGCTCGAAGCAGTTGGGCAAGGATGTGTTGACCACCGTGGCCGAGATGGTCGATAGCCTGCGTTGATTGCCCTTTAAGATCAAAAGATCGCAGCCTGCCGCAGGCTGCGATCTTTTTCTCCATTGCAACTAGCCGCGATCCTTGCCCCGCAACATGCTGTCCAGCACATCATCACGACGCACCCAGCCGTGAAACAACGCGGCTGCCAAATGCAGCAACACCGTCAGAAACAGCAGGTACGCCAGATACCCATGGGCCTTGCGTAAAAACGCAAACAGCTGCGCGTTCGCCGGCACGATCGATGGCAATTGCAACGAACTGCTGAGCATCACCGGCTCACCCGACGCCGAAATCATCGCCCAGCCCAGCAGCGGCAAGACCAGCATCAAGGCGTACAGCAACACATGGGACGCCTTGGCCGCCAGCGCTTGCCAACCTGGCAGATCCGCCGGCAGCGGTGGTTGCGTGGTGGAGAAACGCACCACCAGCCGCACGATCACCAGCAGCAAAATCGCGACGCCCAAAGGTTTGTGCAGATGAATCAGCCATTCATGCCGCTCGGAGACCGAGGCAACCATACCGGCACCGATAAACAGCATGGCGATGATCATCAGCGCCATCAGCCAGTGCAGCAGCCGCGCCAATGGAGCGAAGTGGTTCGGTTGGGTGCTCATTGCTGGGCCTCCTGTTTGGCGGCGGGCAACTGGCTGACTTCGCTGGTGCGACGCAGGTAGGAATTGGCGTAACCGGCTGAGCGAGCGGCGAGCAACGGGTCGTCGGAACCTTCGATGCCGGCGGGCAATACCAGTGGGTCGTAGTTGATGTCACGGCATTCGCCATTGAGTTGCGGCTGGGTTTTTTCCAGCACCAGGGTGCC
The DNA here is from genome assembly GCF_039909015.1 of Pseudomonas grandcourensis. Classification (NCBI taxonomy): domain Bacteria; kingdom Pseudomonadati; phylum Pseudomonadota; class Gammaproteobacteria; order Pseudomonadales; family Pseudomonadaceae; genus Pseudomonas; species Pseudomonas grandcourensis. Next base: position 2,303,199 of record NZ_CP150919.1, on the reverse strand, counting down.
CGCGTTCAACACCTTGCGCCCTTCGGGCCAGGCTTTGCTGGCGTCGCTCACCGGATCGCCAGGATTGGCCAGGGTGATGTTCAACTGCCAACGCAACGGCCCTGCGGTTATACGCTGAACCAGGTCTTTCTCCAGAAAGTCGTTCCCCTCCGGCGCCGTAGCACCCGGCGCATCCTGAGCCACCGGCACCATGCTCCAGCGCACGGCCTGGCGTTGTCCGGTGGCGCTCACCAGATAAAACGCGTTGACGCTGTTATAGGTCTCCGTGACGTAACTGGCCGACGGCTTGGCGGTCTTGATCCAGGCCAGGAACGGAGCGGCTTCCGGATGCGCACCAAAAAACGTCGGAACCGCGGTCGGATTCGGCTTGCCGGTGGCCGGGTCTGGCGACTGCGCCTGCTGCAATTGATAGAACGCCTCGGGCGTGCCGACCGGGAACACCGGCATGCTGTTCATCCCCGTGCGCCACTGCTGGCCGTTGGCCTGGATGAAGCGCAAGGCCATGCTGCGGATCGGCACGGCACTGTCCGGCGCATAGGGGTTACCGGCCGGCAAGGCGAAACGCCCAACCACCGGTGTCTGCGCCTCGTTGAACACCTGGGCGGTGGAATAGCTGCGCGCCTCACCGCTGCTCTCGAAATGCCCGATCACGCACACGCCTTTGGAATGGTTGCGGCGGAAACCCGGATGCACGCCGTTGTTGGTTTCCAGCACGTTGATCAGTTTCTTCGGGGTCAGGCGCTGTGGGTCGAAGGTGCCGTTGACGTAGGCAAACGCCCCCGCCACGGCGGCAACGACCACGGCAATGCCAGCCAGGCGCAACGTCAGGCTCGTCGCACTCAAGGGTGGCCGGGTTGGCGGTGATGATCGATCTACCATGAAAGACTCCAGGGCCATCGGCCACAAGTGAGAAGAATCAAGCAGACGAACCGCACGCAGGTTTATTCCCACATGCGGTTTTTATTTTTTCTGACGTGGAATAACCTCGAATGCCGGGCGTCTTCCTGGTCCACAGTCCAGCGTAGTGACTAGCCAGAACTTCATGAACGATATCGACGAACAACTCAGAGAAATCATTCCCGGAATGCGACGGTTTGCCGTGTCGTTGACACGCAACACCAGCAGCGCGGACGACCTGGTGCAGGCGAGCCTGGAGCGGGCACTCTCGAGTTGGGCCGGCAAACGCGCCGAGGGTGACTTGCGCGCCTGGCTGTTCTCGATTCTCTATCGGCAGTTTCTCGACGCGCACCGCCGCTCCCGGCGTTATGCGCGCATGCTCGAGTTCTTCACCGGGCGTGACGATGCCCAGCCCTCGGTGGAACGCACCGTGATTGCCCAATCGACCCTCAACGCCTTCGACCGACTGCCCACCGAGCAACGCGCGTTGCTGCTCTGGGTGTCTGTGGAAGGCTTGAGCTACAAAGAGGTCGCCGAGATTCTCGACGTACCCACCGGCACCGTGATGTCCCGCCTGTCCCGGGCTCGCCAGGCCCTGCGCCAACTCAGCGATGGCGAAATCAACCGCCCTTCCCTGCGGAGACTCAAATGATCAGCATGCCCCCCGGCGAGCGAGACCTGCACGCCTACGTCGACCACCAACTGAGCGACGCCGACCGACGCCTGGTGGAGACTTATCTGGCCACTGACCCGCAGGTGGCCGCGCAAGTGCGCGCCTGGCAGCAGGATGCCCAGACACTGCGCGCAGCCCTGAGCGGTGCCTTGCAACAACCGTCGAACCCGGACCTGGATCCGGCGGTGATTCGCCAGCGCCTCAAACGCCAATCCCGTCGACACCTGGCCAGTGCCGCGGTGTTGCTCATCGCCGTCAGCGTCGGCGGTTTCAGCGGTTGGCAAGCGCGGGAGATGACGCTGGCGAGCCCCCAGCTGCCAATGACCGATGCCCTGCAAGCCTATCGCCTGATTGCCCAGCAAGGCCTCCTGCCGGCGGATTACCAGGCCAGCGACGACGGCGACATGCAGGGTTGGCTCGACCGCTACTTCACCCAGGCCAATCGCCTGCCCGATCTCTCGGGTGCCGGGTTCAAGCCGGCCAGCGGGCGTTTGCTGAGTACCGAGCAAGGCCCTGCGGCGATGGTGGTCTACGAGGATCAGGGCGGGCAGAAAATCAGTTTCTATGTGCGCCCGCCAGGGCCGAAAAACTTCCTGCTGCCCAGGGGCAGTCGCAGTGATGGCGAGTTGCAGGCCGAGTACTGGTCGGGAAGTGGCTACAACTATGCGATGGTCAGCCCGGCGGATACAGCGGCGGCGCGGATGCTCAAACAGACCTCTCAGTTCTGATCCCCCCTGCGGTGTTCCTTTAGAACCCAGTGACGGTGGCCCATATATGCCGACACTGATGGAAGCAGATTCCCTGCTCTGGTTACACTATCGCGCCGCAACACAAAGAGCCTGCCCGCACACCAGAGGTGATATCCCAGTGGCCGTTCGACCGCCCAACCGTTCGCCAATCAAATCGCGCTGGCAAACGTTGCGTCGCCTTCTCGGCAAGGTACCGGCTGCCGGCAGCGCCGTGGCAGGCCAAGTCATCCACGACTACTTTCGACATCAGGCCCATGCCCAGGGCTACACCCTCAGTCACAGCCAACAGCGGGTGATCGACTGCATGGCCCGGCATGCCTGCATGCTGATGGGTGCTGCGGCGAACCCCCTTCCCGGCCTTTACCTGCATGGTGCCGTGGGACGCGGCAAAAGCTGGCTGCTCGACGGGTTTTTCCGGGCCATTCCCCTCGCGCAAAAACAACGCCTGCACTTCCATCAGTTTTTCGCCCAACTGCACCAGGGCATGTTCGAACACCGCGAACAGGCCGACGCCTTGGCGATCACCCTCGATGAACTGCTCAGCAATTGCCGGGTGCTGTGTTTCGACGAGTTCCATGTGCACGACATCGGCGATGCGATGCTCATCACCCGATTGTTCAAGGCACTGTTCCAGCGCGGCATCCTGTTGCTGGTCACCTCCAATTACCCGCCCGAAGGCCTGCTGCCCAATCCGCTGTACCACGCACGCTTCAAACCGGTGATCGACTTGATCCATGCGCGCATGCAGGTGATGGAAGTCGGCGGGCCGCACGACTATCGCAGCCAGGCCCGGCCCCATGCGCATCAGTTGTTCACTCAAGGTCACTACGTCTGGCCGGCGAGCGTGGCGCAACGACAATCGCTGAACCTGCCCAAGCGCAATGCCCCGCCTGTTTCGTTGCCGGTGGGCACCCGGCATTTGCGAGCGCGTTTGTGCGAAGGGCGCGGCATCGGTTTTACCTTCACCGAGTTGTGCGATCAGCCCACGGCGGTGATGGATTATCTGGAGCTGTGCCGCCAGTTCGACCGCTGGATCATCGATGAACTGCCACTGCTGGGCGATTGCACGATTGCCGCCCAGCAGCGCTTTATCAATCTCATCGACGTGCTGTACGACCAGGACAAGCACCTGACGTTGCTCGGGCAGCACTCATTGCGCGAAAGCCTGGATGGCGATGCCATTGATCTGGCGCGCACCCGCAGCCGATTGGGGCAACTGGTCGAAGTCAGCGAACCGGTCTGATCGATAGCTTTTTGTTGTATTGACTGCTCGCGAAGGCGGTCTGACAGTCGCCACATCTTTCCCGCTATCATGTCGCCCATTTCCAGGGCCCCGCGCCCTCCCTTGGTTAATGGCGAATCTGTTCATGCATACCCTTGCTCAATTGCGCGCCGGCGAGTTGTCGGGCATCACGCGGCTGGATCTGGCCGAAGACCTGACCGAGTTTCCCCGGGAGATCTTCGATCTGGCGGATTCGCTGGAAGTGCTCAACCTCAGCGGCAATGCCCTAAGCGCACTGCCGGAGGACTTGCACCGCCTTACCCGTTTGCGCGTGCTGTTCTGCTCCGAAAACCGTTTCACCGAGTTGCCGGCCTGTGTTGGCCAATGCGCCGCACTGACGATGATCGGCTTCAAGGCCAACCGCATCGCCCACGTGCCCGCTGTGGCACTCCCACCGCTGCTGCGCTGGCTGATCCTGACCGACAATTGCATCGAGACACTGCCGAGAGAGTTGGGAGAACGGCCCTACCTGCAAAAGCTCATGCTTGCCGGTAACCGCCTGCAGGCGTTGCCGGAGTCGATGCGCAATTGCCATCGGCTGGAACTGATCCGCATCGCCGCCAACCAGTTCACCGACTTGCCGCAATGGCTGCTGACGCTGCCGAGCCTGACCTGGCTGGCCTATGCCGGTAACCCTCTGGAAACCGAAGCGGATGCCGCCGCCCTCGACGCCACACCGCGCATTGATTGGTCGGCATTGTACCTGGAGAAAAAGCTCGGCGAAGGGGCGTCCGGGGTGATTCATCAGGCGGTCTGGCAACCGGCCGACCAACCGGCCACGCCCGTTGCGGTGAAGCTCTACAAGGGCGAAATGACCAGCGATGGCTCGCCGCTGCACGAGATGAACGCCTGCATCACCGCCGGGCTGCACCCGAACCTGATTCGCGTCGAAGGGCGGATTGTCGATCACCCGCAACAAACCGCCGGGCTGGTGATGCAGTTGATCCCGCCGAGTTTTCTCAACCTCGCCAGCCTGCCGAGCCTGGCGTCGTGCAGCCGCGACATTTATGCCGATGGCTTGCGTTTCAGTGCGGCGGTGGCGCTGCGCATTGCCAAGGGCATTGCCTCGGTGGCCGAACACCTGCACAACCACGGCATTACCCACGGCGACCTCTACGGGCACAATATTCTGTGGAATGAACAGGGTGATTGCTTGCTGGGGGATTTTGGTGCGGCGTCGTTCCACGAGATTTCCGACAGCCTTGAAAGCCGTGCCTTGCAACGGATCGAGGTGCGGGCATTCGGGGTGTTGCTGGGGGAATTGCTGGCACGAATCGACTCGGGGTTGAGCGATGAACTGCGTGGGGTGCTGGAGGATCTGGAGCGGCGTTGCTGTCAGCCGCAGGTGCTGGCGCGGCCTGGGTTTGAGGCGATTGTTCAGGAATTAGCTGAGTTCAAATTGTAAATACAACTCAATGTGGCGAGGGAGCAAGCTCCCTCGCCACAAGTCAGATCCAGGCCAGTTCGATCAACCCGCCAAGCCGACAAACATATCCTGCACGTCGTCATGGTTATCGAGGCCTTCGAGGAACGCTTCGACTTCCGCCATCTGCTCATCGCTCAGGCCGCTGACCGGGTTTTTCGGCTGGTAGCCCAGTTTGGCCGACAGCACGGTGAAGCCTTGTTCCGGAAGGGCCTTCTGTACCGCGTCGAGGTCGGTCGGTTCGGTCAGGAACAGGGTTGCACCCTCTTCACCCGGCTCGAAATCCTGTGCACCGGCTTCGATGGCGGCCATTTCCGGATCGGCGTCCGGGGTGTCCGGCGACGCTTCGATCATACCGACGTGGTTGAAGTCCCAGGCCACGGAACCGGAAGCGCCCAGTTGGCCCTTGCGGAACGCCACGCGGATCTCGGCGACGGTGCGGTTGATGTTGTCGGTCACGCATTCGACGATCAACGGCACCTGATGCGGGGCGAACCCTTCATAGGTCACGCGATGGTATTGTACGGTTTCGCCCAGCAGGCCCGCGCCCTTCTTGATGGCGCGATCCAGTGTTTCCTTGGGCATCGAAGCTTTCTTGGCCTGTTCAACCACCAGGCGCAAGTGCGCGTTGGTAGTAATATCAGCGCCGTTGCGCGCAGCAATGGTGATTTCCTTCACCAGTTTGCCGAAGATCTTGCCCTTGGCATTGGCTGCCGCTTCTTTGTGTTTAACCTTCCACTGTGCGCCCATTTCTCACTCTCTTATCTGTGGCAACTGTGGCGCCGAGACATCTATTGGCCGACGCTTTGCGCAAGTTTATACGGCCTAAAGTTGGCAATCGACCAAAAAATCCCGACTGGCATCGACATCTTCACCAGCGGTTGTAGGGCGATTCGGAAATGTCGCTTTACCGTGCCCGCAATGCGCCGGGGTTCCGTACGCTTTGCACCCTACTCCACGGCGGTAGCGCGTTCGATGCACAACGACAAGGAAAGTCCCACCACCCTGACGCTTCTCGACGACGACCTGAGCTTCCGGGTAGTCCGGTTCAGTGGTCATGAAGCTCTCAACCAGCCCTATCGATTCGAGATCGAGGTGATCGGGCTGGCACCGGCCCTGAACCTTGAGCGATTGCTGCTCCAACCGGCGTTCCTCGAGTTCGGCCACGATCAAGGCATTCATGGCGTACTGCACAGCGCCAGTTGTGAACATCGAAGCGGACACCGGGTCGCTTACAGACTGGTGCTGGTGCCCCGCGTCCAGGCGCTGGATCAGCAACGATGCCGACGTATTTTCCAGCGCGCCAGCGTACCCATGATTCTGTGCCGGTTGCTGGAGGAACATGGGTTGCCCGCCGACAGCTATCGCTTTGAGCTGGCAACCGGGCACTATCCCCTGCGACCTTTTTGCATTCAGTACGAAGAAACCGACCTGGCGTTGCTGCAACGGCTGTGCGAGGAAGAAGGCATCCACTATCACTTCGAGCATCAACGGGACGGCCATGTGCTGGTGCTGGCCGATGACAGCCTGTGTTTTCCACAGGAGCCCCTGCTCATGTCGATGAGCAGCGATGCCCTCGACGAACACCAGGAACCGGTGATCAGCGAACTGTTCCAGCGCCATGATGCTCCGCTCTCCCCTGTGCGCCCTGGCGCCAGGAATCCGGGTGCAGCGGACATCAGCGAAGGCGCAGCCAATCACTCGCTCGCCACCGTGAGGCACTTTCCCGCTGGTGAGCAACAACATCGCGACCAACTCAGCCGTCGACAACTGGAACGACTGCGCTGCCGACACCTGCAGATCCACGGTCAAAGTAACCAGAGGGCAGTACGCAGTGGCGGGATCCTGCAGGTGGCCGAGCACCCGCTGGCGAACTTCAATGATCAATGGCTGGTTACCGAAATCCGCCATCAGGGCCGTCATTCATCCATTCTGCTCGACGACACACCCGACATGGCCCCGGGTTACCGCAATCAATTCAGCGCCATCCCCTGGTCGACGGTGTTCAGGCCTGCCCTCAAACAACCCAGGCCGAGTATCCCCGGGTATCAGCCCGGCCAGGTGTGCGGCCCGATCGGGCAACCGGCGACAGTGGACGAAGATGGCCGGGTTCAGGTGCACCTCTGGCCCGCCACACAACCCGCCGCAGAGATGTCCGACGGCCTGTGGCTACCGCTGGCGCTGACCACCGCCGAGGAATGGATCGATCCGACCCGCTTGCCCGTGGCTGGCAGCGAGGTACTGGTGATTTTTCTCGACAGTGACCCGGATCGCCCGGTGCTTTGTACGGCCATGGGCCCTCGGCCACAAACTCATCGCCCTCGCCCGCGCGAGCCCCGTGGCGATACCCGCCTGCTGTTCGACTGGCTGCTCAACCGCTCGGACCTTGCGCACTGACGCTCAGCCCTTGTCAGCCTTGCCGGCGGCGGCGGCGAACTTCGCCAGGCGCACGTCCAGATGCCGTGGCCGACGCCCGTGATCCTCCGCGCGCTCCTTGCGGCGGATGGCGTTGCGCACCATCAGCGAGCCGATGTAGCGAATCGGCTCCGGCGGGAAAAACCCCAGCGGTCCGTTGACCAGCGGTGAGCGGGTCCAGGGGTTGTCCAGGCCCTGGACCATCGACGCCAGAATCTGCCCACCCATATGGCACGGCCCGACACCGCTGCCGGAATAGCCGAAACCGTAGAACACATTGCCACTGGCGCTCATCTGCCCGAAAAACGGCAGCCCGGTCACCGAGCGATCCGACGGACCATTCCAGGTCGCCTCGACCTTGACGTCGGCAAACGCCGGGAAGAAATCCGCCAGGCTGTTCTGCAGCAAACCGGCGTAAGGCGAAGGCTTGTCGAACACCGGCAACATGCGCCCACCATAGGCGAAGGTGTTGCCGCCCTTGCCAAGCATGATCCGGCCGTCCGGGGTGTTGTGGTAGTAGTGCACGAAAATCCGCGAATCGAGCACCGTAACGCCGCTGGTCAAGCCGATTTCGTCGAGCAAATCCGGCCGAGGCTCGGTGATCAGCATGTCACTGGAAACGATCGCCACGCTGCGTTCGAACTGCGGGAACGCCCGGGCCATCCAGGCGTTCATCGCCAGCACCACGCGGTCGGCGCGAATGCTGCCATTCGGCGTTTGTATCCCCGCTGGCTTGCCTTCCTCCAGCCCGGTCATCGCGGTGTTTTCATGAATCTTCACCCCCAGTTGCAGGGCTACCCGGCGCAAGCCACGCACCAGTTTGCCCGGCTGCACACTGGCCGCGGCCGGGGAAAACCAGCCTTCCAGGTGCTTGCTGGAACCGGCCATGCGCTGCACATCGGCCACCGGCCGCTGGGTGAACGAGTTGATGCCGTTGCGCTCCAGCGCCGCGATCACAGCGTCAGTCGAACCGACCTGAGCGCGATTGGTCGCGGTGTAGAGGGTGCCATCGAGACGGTAATCGGCGTCCACCCCATACTGTTCGCAGAAAGCGCCAATGGCATGGATGCTGTGTTCGGACTCCTTGACCAGCCGCACAGCCTCTTCGACGCCGAACAAACGCTCAAGGGTGAAATACTTGGCCGACCACGACAACGCACAACCGCCATTGCGTCCACTGGCCCCGGCACCGCAGATGTCCGCTTCGATCAGCAACACATCCAGCTCGGGGTTCTGCTCCTTGAGCATGATCGCGGTCCACAACCCGGTGTAGCCACCGCCGACGATACACACGTCGGCGCGGGTGTCGCCTTCCAGTGGCGGACAGGTTTCGGATGCATCAGCCTTCAAGGCCTGGTCCAGCCAAAAGGGTCTCATGGGGTCAATCTCCGGTCAGTGGCCCACACGCCGGCCTGCCGCAGGTGCAGCAGGCGACGAGGGACAGGATTCAGGTACGCAGGGGTTTGATGGTCATCGCTTGATTGGGCACGTAGGCGAAGTGAGTACCCAGGCCACCGGGGCGGCTGTTCCAGTGCGGGATCAACACCAGCGCCGAGAACATGGCGCAGCCGGCGAAGACGATGAACACGGTAACGGTGTCGAAGTAGCCCGGCAGCAGCCCACCGAGAATCGCACCGACCGAACCACAACCATTGACGAAACCGGCCGCCGTGGCGCCCGCCTTGGCGGTGCCGAAGTCGATGGCGGCCGAGCCGCTGATCATCGAGTCCGGCCCATAGAGGGTCAGGCCCATGACGAACAGCAGCGCCACCACCAGCAGCACGCTGCCGGTATGCAGGGCGCCCATGAAAAACGCCAGGGACACGGTCAACGCCAACAGGCTGATCACGCAGGCAGGCATGCGCCGGGCGCCGAACAATTTGTCCGAGGCCAGGCCGATCAGGATCGGTCCGAGCAACCCGGCCAGTTCAAACGATGTCGGAATGATCGCCGCACCGACCTTGCCCACCGAAGGCATCTGTTCGAAAACGATCACCGGTCCCCACAACAGAATCGCGTAGCGCGCCGGCTTGAGCATGAAGTACGCCAACCCCAGCACCAGCACCGTGCGGTTGCGCAGGATTTCCTTCAACGGCTCCCACATGCTGATTTTGCTTTGCGCTTCAGCCTCTTCGGCGGTCAGCTCGGGTTCCGGCTCCACCGCCGGCAAGCCGACGTCTTCCGGTTTGTTGCGTTGGAAAATAAAAAACAGCACGGCGACCAGCCCAACCACCGCCGCACTGGAAATGAACGCCGCATGCCAGCTGCCGATGAGCGTGTACGCCCACCAGCCGGCAAACGGCGAGGCTACCAGACCGCCAAAGGCGTAGCAGGAACTCCACAGGCCCAATACCCGTCCGCGTTGCTCGGAGGGAAAGAAGCTGCCGAGGTTCTTGCACAGCCCCGACCAACCGGTGGACTGCGCCAGGCCTTGTATCAGCATGCAGGTAGCGAAAATCGGTAACGTTGCGAAGTTGCCCATCACCAGCGCCGCGGCGGCGGAAATCAGCAACCCGCCGAGCACCACCACCCGCGGCCCGAAGCGGTCGGCCAGGATGCCCCAGGTGAATTGACCGACGGCGTAGGCCGTCAGGTAGATGGCGTCGAGGTTGGCCATGGCCATTTTGTCGAGCATGAAGGTCGGGTCTTCGCCAATACCAAGTTTGGCGACCGAGAAGGCTTTGCGGGTGAAGTAGAATGCGGCGTAGGCGAGCCAGGTGATCGCGAAGATCTGCACGCGCCAACGCTTGATGGTGCCGATGTGCTTGTTCATTGTGGTTCTGACCTCAGGGTGTGAGTGTGCCGGCAGAATTGGAAGAAAACGCCTGTTTTTTTATTGTTGAGCACTTCGATATCGCCCTGTCCCTACGGCGGATACCGGTCAGATGAGTCCTGCTGTTGCACGCACAGGCTCATGGCACCCGCTGCTGTTCGACTGACCAGTCACCGGGGCTGAGGTGGATAAAAACAATTACTGATTAATAAGTGAAATCGATTTATCGTATTTCAAATATAATTTCAGCTTGTTACTGGAGATTCCCATGTCGGTGTCCCACGCCCAGCTCAAAGCTTTCCATGCCGTGGCGGTCCATGGAAGCTTTACCAAGGCCGCCGAGCGCCTGTTTCTGACGCAACCGGCGATTTCCGACCAGGTGCGCAAACTCGAAGAGCGCTACGGGGTTTTGCTGTTTCACCGCAACAAGCGCTCGGTGCGCCTGACCGATCTGGGCGAGCGCTTGCTCGGCGTGACCCAGAAATTGTTCGTCATTGAAGCCGAGGCCCAGGAACTGCTCCAGGATTCCCAGGCCTTGCAGACCGGCAGCCTGATTCTGGCGGTGGATGCGCCGGTGCATGTGCTGCCGCAGATTGCCCGATTCTGCGAGCGCTACCCGGGGATCAGCGTGAAGATCGAGACCGGCAACACCGATGAATCGCTGTTCCGACTGTTCAACTATCAGGCCGACCTGGCGTTGCTGGGCCGCGACGTCAGCGACGAACGCCTGATCTCCCTGCCCTTGCGCAATGATCCGATGGTGGCATTCGTGTCGCGCAATCATCCGTGGGCCGAGCGCGAATCCATCACCCTCGCCGACCTCGACGACACGCCACTGGTGTTGCGGGAGATTGGTTCTGTAACCCGGCAGACCCTGGAGGAGGAAATGGCGGGGGCCGGGTTTCGCATTCGCCCGGCGATTCAGGTTGAAGGTCGGGAGGCCGCGCGTGAGGCTGTGGTGGTGGGGATCGGGGTGGGCGTGGTGTCGGCTGCCGAGTTTGGCGCGGATTCGCGGGTGTGTGCGTTGCCGATTATCGATTGCAAGCGACGGTTGACTGAAACCCTGGTGTGCCTGCGCGAGCAGAGTTCGCGGCGGGTGGTGGCGACTTTTCTGCAGATGGTGCGCGAGAGCCTGAACTGACCCCATCCCCTGTAGGAGCTGCCGAAGGCTGCTCCTACACCGGTGCCAACCCAAAAAACGCCTGTATCAAGCGCAAATCCCGCCGCCGCTCCATGCACCCCATCATGTGCCGATTCACCAGCCCCTCGCCAATGATCGGCACCGCTGCCACCCGTGGATCGTGACTGACCTCCACCGACGACACCACTCCCACCCCCAGTTCGGCGGCCACCGCCTCGGTCACCGCTTCGCGGCTGTCCAGTTCCAGCAGCACCCGCGGATTGACCTTGGCCTGGGCGCACGCCTCATCGAAGGTGCGCCGGGTAATCGAACTCGGTTCGCGCAGCACCATGATCACCTGATCCAGTTCCTTGAGCTGCACGCCTTTGGTCTTCTGCGCCCAAGGATGCCCGTCGGGCACCAGCGCGCAAATCCGTGATTCGTTCAGCGCTTGCAGATGCAAGCCCTTGCGCGGTTCGACTTCGGTCAGCACCGCCACGTCGGCATGTTCGGACAGCAGCGCCGCCAGGGTTTCCTGGGCGTTGCCCAGGCGCAGGTTCACGGTGATCCCCGGATAGCGCGCCCGCAGGCTGGCGAGCATCGGCATGACCATGTGCGGACCGTCCGCCGCCACCTCCAGGCGCCCGGTCAGCAATTGCCGGTTGGCTTCGAGCATCACCTGCGCCTCTTCGGCCAGGCCGAACATCGCCCGGGTGATTGCCGCCAGTTTGGTGCCCTCCTCCGTCAGTTCCACCCGTCGGGCGGTGCGGCGCAGCAGGGTGATCTGGTAGTGCTCCTCCAGGGCCTTGATGTGTCCGGTGACCGCCGGCTGGCTGATGAACAGCCGCGCCGCCGCCCGGGTAAAGCTGCCTTCCCGGGCCACGGCATCGAAGGCGCGGAGCTGAAACAGGTTCATGAATAACTCTCACTGATGGCTGGCATAACAACAAACAATTTGATTGATAACACGGCAAATTGCAATTTAAGTCCCGTAGCTTCATCCCATCGATTGCGAGGACACGAGAATGAGTACTGCCGAACCCATCCTGCTCACCCCCGGCCCGTTGACCACGTCGGCCCGCACCCGTCAGGCAATGATGGTTGATTGGGGTTCATGGGATGACCGCTTCAATCAACTGACCGCCAGCCTCTGCGAGCAACTGCTGGCCATCCTCAACGGCGCCGCCACCCACCACTGCGTGCCCCTGCAAGGCAGCGGCACCTTCGCGGTCGAGGCGGCAATCGGCACGCTGGTGCCTCGGGACGGCAAGATTCTGGTACTGATCAACGGCGCCTACGGCAAGCGCCTGGCGAAAATCTGCGAAGTGCTCGGTCGCTCCTTCAGCACCTTCGAAACCGCCGAAGACGAGCCGACCACCGCCGCCGACGTCGACCGCCTGCTGCGTGCTGATCAAGACATCACCCACGTTGCCCTGATTCACTGCGAAACCAGCACCGGCATCCTCAATCCGCTGCCAGAGATTGCCCAGGTCGTTGCGCAACACGGCAAACGCCTGATCATCGACGCCATGAGCTCCTTCGGCGCCCTGCCAGTGGATGCCCAGCAAGTGCCGTTCGACGCACTGATCGCCGCCTCGGGCAAGTGCCTGGAAGGCGTGCCGGGCATGGGTTTTGTCTTCGCTCGCAAAGAATCCCTGGCCGGCGCCGCCGGTAACTCGCATTCGCTGGCGATGGACTTGCAGGACCAGCACGCCTACATGGCCAAGACCGGCCAATGGCGTTTCACCCCGCCGACCCATGTGGTCGCGGCACTGCACGAAGCCCTGCTGCAATACAACGAAGAAGGCGGCTTGCCGGCGCGGCACGAGCGCTACGCCGTCAACTGCCAGGCATTGATGGAAGAGATGGGCAAACTGGGGCTGCGCAGCTTCCTGCCGGCGGCTATCCAGGCGCCGATCATCGCCACCTTCCACGCCCCGAAAGATCCGCGCTACGCATTCAAGGAATTCTACGAGCGGGTCAAGGCCAAGGGCTACATCCTCTACCCCGGCAAACTGACCCAGGTCGAAACCTTCCGTGTCGGCTGCATCGGTCATGTCCAGCCGGCCGAAATGCGCGAAGCGGTGGCGGCGATTGCTGAAGTGTTGCGCGAGATGGAAGTGCTGGAAATCTGATCCACACCGCAATTCCCCTGTAGGAGCGAGCCTGCTCGCGATGAGGCCAGACCAGTTGACACCGATGTTGAATGACAGCCCGCAATCGCGAGCAGGCTCGCTCCTACAAAGAACCGTTTTCCTAGATAGCCATTTATTACAGGACTCAAATCTCCATGAACTACGCCAACCCAACCAAACTGCAAGCCGCCATCCTCGACTGGGCCGGCACCGTGGTCGACTTCGGCTCCTTCGCCCCGACGCAGATTTTCGTCGAGGCCTTCGCCGAATTCGACGTCCAGGTATCCATCGAAGAAGCCCGTGGCCCGATGGGCATGGGCAAGTGGGACCATATCCGCACCCTGTGCGATCAACCGCAAGTTGCCGAGCGTTATCGCAAAGCGTTCGGCCGCACGCCGACCGACGATGACGTCACCGCGATTTACCAACGCTTCATGCCGCTGCAGATCGAAAAAATCGCCGAACACTCGGCGCTGATTCCCGGGGCGCTGGAGACCATTGCCAACCTGCGCCAGCAAGGGATCAAGATCGGCTCCTGCTCCGGTTACCCGAAACAGGTCATGGACAAGGTGGTTGAACTGGCCGCCACCAACGGCTACGTGGCCGATCACGTGGTTGCCACCGACGAAGTCCCGAATGGTCGCCCATGGCCCGCCCAGGCGCTGGCCAACGTCATCGCCCTGGGCATCGACGATGTTGCCGCCTGTGTGAAGATCGACGACACCGTGCCGGGCATTCTCGAAGGTCGCCGCGCCGGCATGTGGACCGTGGCGCTGATCTGCTCGGGCAACGCTTTGGGCCTGGACTACGAAGGCTATCGCGCCTTGGGCAGCGACCAACTGGACAGCGAGCGCAAGCGCATCCACGCAATGTTCGAAGGTTCACGCCCACACTACATGATCGACACCATCACCGATCTGCCGGAAGTGATCGCCGACATCAACAAGCGCCTGGCCAAGGGCGAAATGCCGCAATCGAGCTAAAAACGCAACTCCCCCCTGTAGGAGCGAGCTTGCTCGCTCCTACAGGGTTTTCTGCGTATTACCCAAACCAGAGCATCCAGCGACCAATCGCCTCAGGCAAACCCGGTGAAACAGGATTACAGTTAGAGCACACCGTCGGACAAGAACGGTGGCTTTAAACCGGACCTCTGAGGAACACCGTATGCCGTGGAAAAACTCCGAATCGCGCTACAGCACCGTATCGATCGCGCTGCATTGGTTGATGCTGGTCCTGCTGGCGCTGGTTTACGCCTGTATCGAGTTTCGCGGGCTATTTCCAAAGGGCAGTGGCGGGCGCACGCTGATCGTCGAATCACACTTCATGCTCGGCCTGACCGTATTCGTTCTGGTCTGGCTGCGATTGTTCGCGCGCAGCCTCGGCCCGGCGCCGCAGATATTCCCGGCCTCGGCGCACTGGCAAACGACGCTGGCCAGGCTGATGCACTGGGCGCTGTACATTTTCATGATCGTCACGCCGATTCTCGGTTGGCTGGTCACCAGCGCCAAAGGCAATCAGGTGATGTTCTACGGTATCGACCTGCCGATGTTGATAGCGGAAAACAAGGACCTGGCCAAACAGCTCCAGGGCTGGCACGAGCTCGGCGGCACTATCGGCTACTGGCTGATCGGCCTGCATGCCGTGGCCGGGCTTTATCACCATTATGTGGTGGGCGATAACACCTTGCTGCGGATGATGCCCAAGCGGGTGAACCGCGACTCCTGAGATCACTGGCAAAACCTGTGGGAGCGAGCCTGCTCGCTGCCACATGAGATTGCATGTGTGCTTCAGATTTGTAGACTGAAGCCCCTTCGCCCCTGCAAGCCGCCGGTGTGGACAAAGATCAGTCGCGTGCCACGGGCGAACTTGCCCGCCTCGACTTGTTGCTTGAGGGCCATGAGTGCCTTGCCGGTGTACAGCGGTTCCAATGGAATAGTCCCGGTCTGCTCTGTCCTTTCGATAAAGTCGATCAGCGGTGGGTCAACCTTGGCAAACCCGCCGCGACTGGCCTCGAACAGCTCATACACTGCATCGATCAGACCCGCTTCCTGCACGATCCTCTGGACCTGCTGCGCTACCCCGTGGTCATCAGGCACCGCCAGGGCACCGTACACCGGATGATCCCCCGCTTCGGCCAGCACCAGGCCGGCCAGGGTCGTGCCTGTTCCGCAGGCCAGCCACCAGCCGTCGTAGTCACTCCAGCCCAAGTCCACCAATTGGTTGCATACGCTGGCCCGCAGTTGCATGCAACCCAGGGCGCCTGGCAAACCACCTCCCCCTTCAGGCACCGGATGCAACGTCGGATAGCGGGTTTGCCAGGGTTGCCAGAAGTTCGCTTCATGCCTCGCTCGATAGCCTGCGAAGCCCAGCCAGTGCAACTCCATGCCGAACGCCAGCAAGTCCTTGACCGTCGGAGTTTGCTGAGGATGCCCGCGCAACAGGCCGACAGTGGAAAAACCGAAGCGCTGGCCCGCCGCCGCCAACGCGTGGAGGTGATTGGAGTGCGCGCCACCGAGGCTGATGATGCCTTCGGCGCCCAAGCGGTCGGCGGTTTTCAGGTGCTCGATGAGCTTGCACCATTTGTTGCCGCTGATCAGCGGGTCGATCTGGTCCAGGCGCAGGATCGCCACTTCGATGCTGGCTTGAGTGAGCCAGTCGAGGTGAAGGGGGTCTAGGGGGGCGTGAGGAAGCCAGTTGTCAGGAGGAGAAAGCATGATGCCGGATCTATGGAAAGATCCGGCATCTTAACAGCCGACTTGCCCTGTGAACCCAATCGATGTGAGTTACAACTGCGCCGCCAACCGCGAACCCTGATTGATCGCCCGTTTGGCATCCAGCTCTGCCGCGACATCCGCGCCGCCGATCAGGTGCACGCTCTGCCCCGCCGACACCAGACCGTCATGCAATTCACGTAGCGGGTCCTGCCCGGCGCAAATCACGATGTTGTCCACTGGCAGCACCTGAGGTTCGCCGGTTTCGCCGATGCGGATGTGCAAGCCTTCGTCGTCAATCTTCAGGTATTCAACGCTGTTGAGCATCTGCACCTGTTTGTTCTTCAGACCGGTACGATGAATCCAGCCGGTGGTCTTGCCAAGGCCGTCGCCGACCTTGGATTTCTTGCGTTGCAGCAGGAACACCTCACGGGCCGGCGCATGGGGCGCGGCCTTGATACCCGCGACACCACCACGTGCTTCAAGGTGCGTATCGATGCCCCACTCCTTCCAGAACGCGGCGCGATCCTGACTGGTGGCGACGCCTTCATGCACAAGGAACTCGGAAACGTCGAAACCGATACCACCGGCACCAATCACCGCGACACGCTTGCCAACCGGCTTGCGCTCCAGGATCACGTCCAGGTAGCTCAGCACCTTGGCGTTTTCCACCCCTGGAATGGCCGGCAGGCGCGGCGCAATGCCGGTGGCCAGAATGATCTCGTCGTAGCCGCCCTCGACCAGCCCGGCCACGTCGACGCGGGTGTTCAGGCACACCTCGACGTTGGTGGTCTGCAACTTGCGGTTGAAGTAGCGAATGGTTTCGTAGAACTCTTCCTTGCCCGGAACGCGCTTGGCGATGTTGAACTGACCGCCGATTTCGCTGGCCGAATCGAACAGCGTCACCTGATGGCCACGCTCGGCGGCCACGGTCGCGGCAGACAAACCGGCAGGGCCGGCACCGACCACGGCGATTTTCTTCAACTGCTGCACCGGCAGATAGTTGAGCTCGGTTTCGTGGCATGCACGCGGGTTGACCAGGCAACTGGTCAGCTTGCCGCCGAAGGTGTGATCGAGGCAGGCCTGGTTGCAACCGATGCAGGTGTTGATTTCATCGGCGCGACCTTCAGCGGCCTTGTTGACGAAGTCCGGGTCGGCGAGGAACGGCCGCGCCATGGACACCATGTCGGCATCGCCCTCGGCCAGGATCTGCTCGGCCACTTCCGGGGTGTTGATACGGTTGGTGGTGATCAGCGGAATATTGACCGAACCACGCAGCTTGGCCGTGACCTTGCTGAAGGCCGCGCGCGGCACTTTGGTGGCGATGGTCGGAATCCGCGCTTCGTGCCAGCCGATACCGGTGTTGATGATGGTCGCACCGGCCTGCTCGATGGCCTTGGCCAACTGAACGATCTCTTCCCAGGTGCTGCCGCCTTCGACCAGGTCGAGCATCGACAGGCGGAAAATGATGATGAAGTTCGGGCCTACCGCTTCACGCACGCGACGGACGATCTCCACCGGCAGGCGCATGCGGTTTTCATAGCTGCCACCCCAGCGGTCGGTACGATGGTTGGTGTGGGCGGCGAGGAACTGGTTAATGAAATAACCTTCGGAGCCCATGATTTCCACGCCGTCGTACTCGGCGGTTTGCGCCAGTGCCGAGCAGGTGACGAAATCGCTGATCTGCTTCTCGATGCCTTCTTCGTCCAGCTCTTTTGGCTTGAACGGGTTGATCGGTGCCTGGATCGCGCTGGGCGCGACCTGTTTCGGGCTGTAGGCATAACGACCGGCATGGAGGATCTGCATGCAGATCTTGCCGCCCGCGTCATGCACGGCACGGGTGACGATACGGTGCTTGAGCGCCTCATCTTCGGTTGTCAACTTGGCCGCGCCGGAATACACACCACCCTCGTCGTTCGGGCCGATACCGCCGGTGACCATCAGGCCGACACCGCCACGGGCACGCTCGGCAAAGTACGCCGCCATGCGCTCGAAGCCACCCGGTTTTTCTTCAAGGCCAGTGTGCATCGACCCCATCAGGGTGCGATTGCGCAGCGTGGTGAAACCCAGGTCCAGCGGAGCCAACAGGTGCGGGTATTGAGCGGCGGTCATCGGTAACTCCACATCGAGCGATCACGGAAAGTGCAGGAGCTCTACGGCCCCCATCATTCATGTTCGACAGACTAAGAGTCGCGCCGCCATCCCTCAATGACCGTAACTGACAAATTATTGATCGAAATGAGCAGCAACTTTGGGAAACCGGGGATGACTCAAAACAAAAACGACCCTGCGGGCTCTGGACAAGCCCGCAAGATTTACGCGCAGAACCGGCTTAGCATGCGCTTGCTACTGCCCGCGCAGGCGCAACGTAGTCGTCCTGTTGTTTCGCTCGCTGGGTCAACACCAGCATCGTCAGGAACCCGAGCGCAATCAGTACCGGATAAGCCATCAACAGTTCGGAAAGGGAATACTTCCAGGCCAAAGGACGTCCGACACCCAGCATGGCGGCATACATCCAGGACACTGCCGACAACGACCCGCAGGCCAACGCCAGCATCCGTGCACTGAATCCGAGATTGAGCAAGGAACCTGCCTTTTGCAGTGCCGGCAGTACCAGGCGATGCAACAGGACGCCGTTGTAACTCAACAACGCGACAATAATGACTTTGGCTTGAAGCTTTGGATTCATGAAGTATTCGACACCTTTACCCAGGTAATCGATACCGACGACAGCAACCCCCGTTACCCACAGCGCTATTAGTGCAACGATGACCGACTTCTGAAGACTTTCCATGTGAGCATTATCATGCTCAGTAAATACTTTCCGTTTTAAAAGGTCCCTGACCATCGCAACATCACTGGTCAGCACTAAACCGATGGCCACACAACACGCCACCAAATGAACGTAAATAACGCCCAGACGCAAAAACTCCATGAACTCCTTATTTTCCAGCAGACTCATAATGGTATTTATAGCCACGGTATTTTCTCCACCTTATTCGAGAGTACGGATCGACCACCTGACAGAATCTTTAATTATTAAAAACCCTGTACGACCTTACTTCTAAAAGATAAGCCAAATCATGGACTCGGCACTGTCAACCTCATTAACTCACTTGGCGAATCAATGACCGGTTGGTTTACTGTCTCCCTGAGTTTCAGATAAAAACCCCCATTTGCACTCACTGCATTTGAGATTCCATTTCCACTTCTTTTTTTACAATCGCGGAGGCAGGTCATGGCTGACTTGCTCAAGGATCAGAGGCCACAGACGCTACAATGTTCATTTTTCGCACAAACCACCGACAAACGGTGTGTGGTGCAAGTTCGCCTGACGCGACAGCAATGAGTCAACTTTCGCGCTATTGCCCACGACAACTGGCCTGCTTGACTAGATGCACTTCGACAACTGCAAATTGGATCCGCTAGTTGTTATACATCTCACAACTCGCGCAATAGCGAGCGACTCTCATCCAGAGTAAACACCAACTGCGGATTTCACGGTGATCCAGCCAACCGTTCAGGCAGACAGCAACGCAGAACTAATTGAAACAAACAGGATGATAATCAAGTCAGTTAATCGCCAGCGAATGAAACTGAGCGCGGTCAAACCACATCGAAAGGCGAGCACATTGAAACGACACACCCTTTAATTGTGATCATGTTCAAAACCCGAAGTAGATAAATGCCGTAGCTGCCACGATTCCCCATGCGGCCAACGCCATTACCGTTGAATGTTGCGTTGGCCGGGATTCGTCCAATCGCTGCAAGCCGAACTTCGAAAAGCCGGCCTGGTCATAACAGTAATGCATGATTGCCCGGTAGGTATATCGCAGACCGGCCAGCAGAAACAGGGTAATCAGGCCAAGGACAAGTCCATGCCTGAAAGCCGGTTTATCCAATGGCGCAAGGTGATTCTGTTCGCAAGCAACGCTATCGACTTCCACAACGGTTATTCGCTGATAGTCCGCCGAAGCCCGCTTTTGACCAATCTGGATTACCGCCTGTTGCTCCAGATCCAGCGCCTGATACTTCCAGAGCGTTGATGATCCTTCCCGGCAGTAGGTAAACGCAGCAGGACTTGAGACGGCGATAATACAGGCGTCGTTGATGCCCATTTCTTTCAGCGTTTGCGTGGCTGATCGGGTGAAGTCCAGGTCGAAGAGCGGAGTGACCCCGCTGGCAGTAGCCGTGACCGAAACCAATAGGCTGCTCAAGAGGCAGATGGCTGAAATGTTCAAGGCCGGGTTTCCTTTTTACATTGTTTCTTTGATTTCGCAGTTCGGTTCCAACCTGCATTGATGAGTTCCAGTACGCTGCTGGCACCCCGATAGCTGATGGGCAATTGAATGGAAGGAGAAAGGGAGGGCATCCATTGCCCTCCCCTGCTCTGTCCACGCTTCCTGCGACAGTACTGACCAGGACCTCAAGTGGCCAGAATGAAGTCCGTCTGATCAACGGCCGCGCTGGCGACACCCACAAGGCGGATGGAGTCCGCCCCGATCCCCACCATCGTGTCCGCCCCGTCAGTCGTTATGTGCACGTTGGCCGCGAATGTCGCACTGGTGATCCCCAGCCCCGCGATATTGAGCAAGTCGTGCCCTACGACCAGATTGGCTCCGAAGTTAAAGATCGCATCGGTGCCGAAACCCGCGGCAGCAAACACGAAGGTATCGTTGCCGGCGATACCGCTACTCAACAGGTCGTTACCAGCACCACCGGTGAGCACGTCGTTACCCGCACCACCCACGATCGTGTTGTTGAGCGCGTTACCCGTGCCCGTGAAGTTGCCGCTGCCGCCGAAGAACAGACTGTCGACGTTGGCCCCCAGGGTGTAGCTCGAGAGCGAGGTCCAGACCGTATCGTTACCGGCACCGGCGAGCTCGGTCACTACGTCCCCGAGGTCGGTGACTTCGTAGACATCGTTGCCAGCACCGCCGACCATCGTGTCGGCACCTGAGCTACCGATGATGACATCGTTACCCGCACCGCCCACAAGCGTGTTGGCCAGCCCGTTACCAGTGCCCCGGAAGTTGCCGCTACCGCCGAAATACAGATTGTCGACGTTTGCACTCAGGGAGTAGGTCGCGAGCGAGGTCCAGACCGTATCGGTACCGCCACCGGCGAGTTCGGTCACCACGTCCCCAAGGTCGGTGACCTCGTAGACATCGTTGCCAGCACCACCGGCCATCGTGTCGGCAGCTCCGCCACCTCGGATGACGTCGTTACCCGCACCGCCCACGACCGTGTTGGCCAGCGCATTACCGGTGCCCGCGAAGTTGCCGCTACCGCCGAAATACAGATTCTCGACGTTGGCACCCAGGGTGTAGCTCGAGAGCGAGGTCCAGACCGTATCGATGCCGCCACCGACGAGCTCGGTCACCACGTCCCCTAGGTTGGTGACTTCGTAGACGTCGTTGCCGGCACCGCCGGCCATCGTATCGTTACCGTTACCGCCGATAAGAATGTCGTTACCCGCACCACCCACAAGCGTGTTGGCGAGCGCGTTACCGGTGGCCCTGAAATTGCCACTACCGCCGAAATACAGATTCTCGACGTTGGCACCCAGGGTGTAGGTCGCGAGCGAGGTCCAGACAGTATCGGTACCGCCACCGGCGAGCTCGGTCACCACGTCCCCAACGGAGGTGACTTCGTAGACGTCGTTGCCGGCACCACCGGCCATCGTATCGTCACCGTTACCACCGATGAGAATGTCATTGCCCGCGTCACCATTGATGATGTCGTTGCCACCCTGGCCGTTCATGATGTCGTTGCCATCACCTCCGCTGGCCACATCATTGCCTGCCGTGCCGATCCATGTGTCGACACCGGCAGTACCGGCAAACACAGTACCGATGAGCACCGGGGCCGTGGCGTCGGACGCAACGCTTTCGGCTGTACCGAAGTCATCCACGAAACTGACCACCACGCGCACCTGATCGCCGATCTGAGCCTGGCCAAGCGTGAACGTGCTACCGGTAGCCCCGGGGATGTTGACGAAGCTGACCCCGTTGGTCTCCTGCCACTGGAAGGTGAACTGCGGATTGCTGAGGCCATCGACGTCGACGAGGGTCGACAGGTTGGCGGTCAACACTTCGTTCAGAAACGCAAACCCGAGAATGCCCGGCCCTGCGATCGGTGCGTTGTTCGCCGACGAGTCGACGATCTCCAGCGTACCACTGGCATCCTGATACACCGCCCGAACGCGGATGTTCAGACCGGCGACATCGTCCGTCACCAGGAAGGAGGCGCCGATCGCCCGCGAGACTTCGCCGGCGGCGACAAAGGTGATGTCTTCATAGACGCCCGAGCCAGGGACGTTTTCAACCTGCCAGTAGTAAGCCACGGGGCCTGTAACCGCGCCGGTCACATTGGCCGCACTCTGGTTGTTGGCGTCGCGTATCGACTGGCTGCTGACGCGCAACAGTTGGCCGGCGACAGGCGCATCGACACGCGCACCGGTGGTAGCATCGAGGATCGCCAGACGCCCCACAGGAGCGCTGTTCGTGGCGGTGCCAACACCGGAGGCCTGGGCCTGGTCAGAGAACTGCAGGCGCTCGATGCCCGTCAGGCGATCGACGCCATCACGCCCTGCAACCAGGTCGGTCACGATGACCGCGTTACCATCGACAGTAACTGTGTACTCCGACGCAATACCGGAGAACACCGCCGTGTCGAAGCTGTCAGTGCCGGTCAGGATCTCCCGCACGATGACCAACTGGCCCGGGTTGTAAGTACCGTTCAACATCGCCTGGACCATCGGTGCCATGCTGTCGAACGTGGCGATTTCCGCGCCAGTGCCATCAGCGTTTGCCCGTACGCTGATGCGTACGTTCAGCCACTTGTCACCGTCGATGATGTCGTCACCACCGCGCCCTTCAATGAGGTCGCTGCCGCTGCCACCGAGGATGATGTTGCCGCCGTCGAAGAACGTCGCTCCGACTGGCAGCAGGCCCGCCAGACCGTTGATCAGGCTGATGTTGGTCAGCACACTGCCGGTTGCACCCGCGGTGGGTAGCGATGTCGCATCTTCGTTGTCACCGCGCAGGAAGTCACCGTGGGACGAACCCGACAGACCTTCCATGATGTCGAAGCGCACCAGCGCCGAGGCGCCCGAACCCGGTACAGGTGGAACATCGAAGAAGCGGTCGCTGTAATCGATGGTCACGCCCTGGGCGAGATCCTTGAAGGTCGCCCAGTCATAGCCGGAGCCGCCGATATAGCGGTCACCCATGCCGAGACTGCCGACCATGATGTCGTCGCCGCCTTCGCCGTTGAACTTATCGTTCTCGTTGCCACCGACGAATACATCGTGGCCAATGACCGGGTCGTTGCCCAGCGGATCGAAGTTGTCGCCAGGCGCACCGTCCGAGGTGCCCTTCTCGATCCAGTCGTCGCCTTCGTTACCCATGTCCTGTTCGTTGGCTTTGCTGCCCAGGATGAAGTCATTACCCTGGCCACCAATGGCCTCGGAGGCGTCCTCACCGGTAATGATGAAGTCGCTGCCGAACCCGCCAATGATCAGGTTGACGCCATTGCCTCCGTGCAGCACGTCGTTGCCGTCGCCACCCTGGATGTTATCGTCGCCACCGGTGTCGGTGATGATGTCGTCGCCGGCACCACCGCGCAATTGGTCGTTGCCGTTACCGCCGTCGATGCGATCGTTGCCGCCATCACCCCAGACCGTGTCATCGCCGTCACTGGAGATGAGGATGTCTGCGTTGTCGGTGCCGCCCAGCACGATGTGCTCTTCACCACCGTACCGGATGTAGTTGGTGTCCGCCCCCACGGTCAGCGGGTTGTCGCGGAACACCACCTGCTCGCCGTTCGGGCCGAGCGGATCGACGGAGAGCAGACCTTCGTTGAATTGCTTGCCCTGATCCACTTCCAGATAGAACCCCATGTCCGAGAACACCAGGCCCGGCAAGTGCGTGGCCGAAGTGTTGGCCATGATCAGCTTGGCGAACGAGTTGCTTTCAAGTTCGGCATTCATCGACAGGCCAGAGGTACGCTCCAGGTAGTAGAAGCGGTCGCCGTCCTGCAGTTTTTCCAACTGGTTCTCGAACACGAAGTTGAAGGTCGAGCCGAGCATGCCGCCGAACGGGGTTTTCGCTTCGGCCAGGCCGCCGATCCAGAGATCGATGGCATCGACGCCCGAGACCGTCACGTTCCTCAGGTCGTCGGCAGTGCCCAGCACGCCATCCTTGCCGGCCTGCGTTACGTTGGCATAGGCACCAGTGCTGTTGAGGAAGTCCAGGCGATCAGCCGGTGCACCCGCACCACCCAAGACCAGCGCCAGAGCTGCAGCGCGCTTGCCATCAAGTGTGGTCGCCCCCGTGATCGTGCCA
Organism: Pseudomonas grandcourensis; assembly: GCF_039909015.1. Taxonomy (NCBI): domain Bacteria; kingdom Pseudomonadati; phylum Pseudomonadota; class Gammaproteobacteria; order Pseudomonadales; family Pseudomonadaceae; genus Pseudomonas; species Pseudomonas grandcourensis. The sequence goes on along the minus strand of NZ_CP150919.1, from coordinate 2,278,673 downwards.
TGCGTGCCATAGGCCGCGATGAAGTTGATCAACGACTCCGGATGCTTGAGGTACTGCACCAGATCGACCCAGCTGGTGTACGGCTTGAGTTGGGTATCACCGGTCTGGCTGTAGATGTCGCGGCGGATCGCATTGAGTGAGGGAATCCCCACGTCGCGGCCACGGGCGATATTGAGCGCCGGCAGGTCGAGCGGCAGGCCGAGCAGGTTGTTGCGCAGCGCCTCGGTGACGAACTCGTCGATTTCGTTACCGGCTTGCCGAGTCACCCCACGTATGATCGCACTGGTTGCGTCCTCAGGTGATACGCCACTGGCGGCGTACGCCAGCGGGTTGAGGAACGCCGCGATCAAGCCCATTTGCTGATTGGGATTAGCGCTGGCCGGATCGCCTATCACGTTGAAGTCGATGTCGAAGCGATCGACGGTCTCGGTCAGCATCGAGTGTCCAAACCGGTATACGGTGTGGGCGAACTCGGCGACGATCGAGGCATCGAGGTCGACGTCGTAGACCTGGGTCGGTGCGAAGAACAGGTCGACTCTAGGCTGGATGGTCCGTGCAAACTCCTCGAACACCAGGTGCTGATACTGCATTTCGGTGCCGAACTTGGCAGCCTGGAACAAGCGCTCGCCATTCCACTGCAGCGCATCGAACTCAGCCTGAGTGGCTGGCAATGCAACCACCGGATTGAGCAGCCACTCATTGAGGAAGGCCACGTCACCCGAATCGAGCACGGTATCCTTGGTCTGCTGGACCAGGCGGTTGTGCTCGGAGTGGAAGATCGCATGCACCGTCGTCAGGCCGATGTTCTCGTTGACCCGGCCGTCGCCAGCAATGTAGTGAGCGTCGAGCAGTTCGTTGTCATAGGTGAGGTTATTGCCCCCCGGGCCAACGGGCTGCGCATTGCCGACAAGTGTGTCGGCGTCCGCCAGCAGAACCCCGCCGACGACTACCGGCGTTGCATTGTGGGCGATATCGACGAGGAACTGGTGACCGGTGCGCACAGCATTGGTCAGGTTAAGTGGAGCCAGCGGATTGCCTTCGACAAGGACGTCATCAGCCGTGCCACCAATACCGTCATTCCCTGTCATCACCACCATCGGGAAGCCATTCGGCCCCTTGATGAAGTTGCCATAGGCGTCCGTCGCCAATAGCGGGGCATTATCGACATCGGCATCGGTAAGGTTGATACCCAGAATGTCGCGGGCCTGTGCCTTGACCACTTTCCAGGTCGCCATGCCACCGATTTCGACATCGTCCGCGGTACCAAACGTGCCATCCACCCCCAGGTCACGGTTAGTGATCAACCGGCCTGTCGCTACAGGGCCGCCGGCGGTAAGCTCATAACCGCGCAGGAACACCTGGTGCGACGGGTGCGAGCTGTAGGTCTGGTTCTGGTCCACGAACGGCGTGGTGGTGTTGGTTTGCTCATGGATGTCGTCGGCCGTACCGAGAACGCCATCCGCTCCGGGCAAGTTGGTCGCGCGGGTCAGCACCATGAAGTTCGTCGGGCTACCTGGCACAAACAGCGGATCATCCGGTTGCAACGGGATGAAGACAGTGCCCGACCCGCCTTTGGTCACCAGGTCCAGACCATGATCGAAGAACTGCCCGAAGAAGGTCATCCAGGCGTTGAACGGCGCGGACAATCCCGCATCCGCCGCAGTGTTCTCGAACAGGTACACATCATGGTCGTCGGCAGTACCGAACTGACCATCCAGCCCGGGGCTGGCGACAATCTGTACGCCATCCTTGAGTACGTCGTCATTCAGCGGACCCACCACGCCGAAGTCGAGATGACCGTTCAAGCCCGGGTCGAAAGCCGTGGCATAGGCCGCCGGGTTGTTCGACGTCTGGTCGACGATCAGGTTACTGATGGTGCGCGGCTGCGAGTCAATCACAAGGCCGCTGTTCTGCGCATACGACGTTCCCTGTTCCGCCGGATTGAAGACCGGATCGGTCAAGCGCGGGAAGACGTTGTCGGCGGCACCAAACTCGGTGTGGTTATTGCCGTTGAGGTTCATCAGGTTGTTGTTCGACCCGTCGACCGCACGCAGGCCCAGCGGCGCGCGGATGTTCGGGATCAGCGAGAGGATGTCCTGACCGCCCGCCTCAGCCTCGGCAATCTTGATCTGGTCAAGAATGAAGTTGAGGTCGGAGCGGACCATGTGCAGGCCCGCGCCACCCGCGGTGGCATCGACTACAGGTACCAGCGGTGTTGGCGTGACCGGTGCACCGGCGGCGATGGTAGCCGTCGGCGTGGAGAACAGGATCTCCGTGGTGCCGTGACCGTCCTGATAGATCGCCTTGACCCGCAACGACAGCCCGGCAAGGTCCGGAGAGACCTTGAACGCGGTGCCGTCGGCGCTTTGGAACGCCAGGTCGCCAGCCGGCAACAGGATGATGTCCTCGAATACGCCAGTGCCCGGATTGGCCTCGAACTGCCAGATGTAGGACACCGAGCTGTTGGTAATGAACCCCTGTGGATTACCCGCCGCGATGTTGTTCGCATCACGCACCCCGGCCACGCTGACCGTCAGCGTGTCGCCCACGGTTATCGCCCCGCCGCTTCCATCCGAAACGGTAGGACTGCCAACCGGTTGGGCATTCTGCCCGGGCACCAGCACTTGCTGGCCATCGGCGAATTGCAGGCGTTCGATGTGCAGCAGGGTATCGGTGCCGTCGCGACCTGCGACGCTATCGGCCACTGTCCAGACATCGTCCGTCACATCGGCAGTGCCACGGTCATCGACAGTTACCGCATAGTCGGCCTCAACCCCGGAGTAAATGGCGGTGTCGAAGGCCGCCCCACCGGTTGAGGTGCCAGGCATGATTTCCCGCACGGCCTTGAGCTGACCCGGGTTATAGGTGCGATCCAGCATGAGCGGGATCATATCGACCATGCTGTCGAAGGAGGCGATCTCGGGGCCGGTATGGTTGACATCACCAGCGGCATAAACGGCAATCCTGACGTTGATCCATTTGTCGCCATCGATCAGGTCATCGCCACCGCGGCCTTCGATCAGGTCACTGCCATCACCGCCGAGGATGATGTTGCCCGTGGCAAAACCGGTGACCGGTAATCCGGCATCGGCCAGGAACTGATCCAGTCCGCGGATCAACGCCACATTGGTCAGCGCACTGCCCGTGGCACCACCGTGGTTGACGATAGTGACCGCATCGACATCATCGCCCTTGAGCACATCGCCGAAACTCGAACCGGACAAGCCTTCGACCTCGGCAAAACGGTCAAGAATCGAGGCAGGCGAGGCACCGACCGGATTGAACACGCCGGCATTCTGGTTTGGCGCATTGCCATGTGGCTGCGCCAGCGCGGCCAGGCTCAGGTCAACGGTCACGCCGACCTTGTCATTCTTGTAGGTCACCCAGTCGAAACCGGACATGCCGTCCATCTTGTCCTGGGCATCGCTGCCGACGAAGATGTCATCGCCACCCTCGCCGATCATTTCGTCGAAACCGCCACCACCAACAAAGATGTCGTTACCGATCACATCGTCAGCGAGCAGTGGTGAGAAGTTATCGCCAGGCGCACCGTCCTGCATGCCCTTCTCGATCCAGTCGTCACCTTCGTTGCCGGTAGGTGGCAGGTTGGTCTTGGCACCGAGGATGAAGTCGTCGCCCTGGCCACCGAAGGTGGTGGTGATGTCTTCAGTGGTGACGATGAAGTCCTGGCCATCGCCGCCCAGGATCAGGTTGCCTGCGACAAGCATGCTGCCAGCCACGATTACATCGTTACCGGCATTGCCTTCCAGACGGTTGTCGCCGAACGAGTCGGTGATGATGTCGTCGCCTGCGCCGCCGAGTACCGCATCGTTCCCGGCACCGCCTTCGAGGCGGTCATTGCCGGCATCGCCGTAAAGAGTGTCATCGCCGTCACCGGAAATGATGATGTCATTGCCGGCGGTGCCGCCCATGACGATATGGTCTTCACCGGTGTATTGCAGATAATTGGCGTCCGGCCCCACGGTATCGGGGTTGTCGCGAATCACCAGCGCGACGACTTCCACGCCGTTGATCATGATGCCGCCGGTCGGATCGGCTCGGCCGTCCACGCCAAGGCCGGTGAACTGAGTGGCCTGATTCACTTCGAGGGTGAATGTCGGCGTCAGGAACACGGTGTTCGACAGGTGGGTGACATCGGTGTTGAGCATGATCAGCTTGGCAAAGGAGTTGTTTTCCAACTCGGTGCCGAAGTTCAGGCCCGCGGTACGCGACAGGTAATAGAAGCGGTCGCCGTTCTGCAATGCTTCCAATTGGGTTTCAAACACGAAGTTGAACGTCGAGCCGAGCATGCCGCCGAACGGCATTTTCTGCTCGGCGAGGCCACCGACCCAGAAGTCGATGTCGTCGACACCCGTGACCGTCACACCTGCCTGGTCATCGGCAGTACCCAGTACCCCATCTTTACCGGCCGTCGTTACGTTGGCATAGGCACCGGTGCTGTTGAGGAAGTCCAGGCGGTCAGCCGGCGAACCCACACCATTGAATACCAGCGCCGAGGCTGCAGCGCGTTTGTCTGCCAGCGTGGTCGCTGCCGTGATCGAGCTATGTGTGCCATAGGCCGCGATGAAGTTGACCAGCGACTCGGGGTGTTTGAGGCTGTCCGCCAGGTCAGCCCAGCTGATGTACGGCTTGAGCTGGCTGTCGCCGGTGGATGCGTAAAACTCGCGGCGCGCCTCATTCAAGGTAGGGATGCCAGTGTCGCGACCACGTGCCAGGTTCAGGGCCGGCAAATCGAGCGGCAGACCGAGCAGGTTGTTGCGCAACGCTTCGGTGACGAACTCATCGATCTCGTTGCCGACCTGGCGGGTCACACCGCGAATGATCGCCCCTGCCGCCTGGTCCGCAGTCACCCCGCTGCTGGCGAACGCCAGCGGGTTGAGGAAGGCTGCGATCAGACCCATTTGCGAGTCCGGATTGGCCGGGTCAGTGAGCAGCGGATTGAACGCAGGGTCGAAGCGATCGACGGTCTCGGTCAACATCGAGTGACCGAAGCGATACACCACATGGGCGAACTCGGCGAGGATGGCCGGGTTGATCGAGGTGTCATAGCCGTTGGGTGCAAGGAATCCGTCGATCTGGGGCTGGACGGTCCGCGCGAACTCCTCGAACACCAGGTGCTGGTACTGCATCTCGGTGCCGAACTTGGCCGCCTGGAACAGGCGTTCACCGTCCCACACCAACGCCGCGATCCCGGCAGGTGTAGTCGGTATCGCGGCCACATCGTCCACCAGCCACTGATTGAGGAAGGCCAGGTCGCCGGAGGCAAGGATGGTGTCCTTCGATTGCTGGACCAGGCGGTTGTGCTCGGAGTGGAACACATGGTGCACGGTGGTCAGGCCAATGTTCTCGTTCGCCCGGCCGTCGCCGGCAATATAGTGAGCGTCGAGCAGTTCGTTGTCATAGGTCAGGTTGTTGCCGGTAGGGCCAACGGGCTGCGCATTGCCGACAGTGGTGTCGGTATCCGCCTGCAGAACCCCGCCGACGACGACCGGTGCGGCGTTGTGGGCGATGTCGTCAAGGAAGGCATGTCCGGTGCTCACAGCATTTGCCAGGCTGATGGGCGCTGCCCGGTTGCCTTCGACCAGTTGAGTGACGTCATCAGCTGTCCCGGCGATGCCGTCGGCACCGTTACTGATGCGAATCACCACCTGCGGCATGCCGTTCGGCCCGCGGATGAAGTTGCCGTACGCATCGGTTGCCAGTAATGGCACGTTGTGTACATCGGCGTCAGTCAGTTCAATGCCGAGAATGTCACGGGCCTGGGCCTTGACCACCTTCCAGGTCGCCATGCCGCCATTTTCGCTGGGGCCATCATCGGCGGTGCCGAACAGGCCATCGGCACCGAGGTCGCGGTTGGTAATCAAGCGTCCCGTTGCAACAGGATCGCCCGCCGCGTTGAGCACGTACTCACGCAGGAACACCTGATGCGACGGGTGCGAGCTGTAGGTCTGGCTCTGGTCCACGAACGGCGAGGTGGTGTTGGGCTGGCCATCATCGGCCGTGCCGATGACTCCGTCCGCGCCCGCGGTACGCACTGCACGTGACAGCACCATGAAGTTGGTCGGGCTGCCCGGTACGAACAACGGATCGTCCGCCTGCAGCGGAATGAACACGACATCGGTCGCGCTCTTGGTGACCAGGTCGAGACCGTGGTCGAAGAACTGGCCGAAGAAGGTCATCCACGAGTTGAAGCTGGCGGTCAGGCCGACATCCGGCGACACGTTGGGCATGAAGAACACGTCCTTGTCATCGGCCGTGCCGAACACGCCATCCAGCCCGGGGCTGGCGACTATCTGTACGCCATCCTTGAGTACGTCGTCATTACCCACCGCGCCGAAGTTGAGGACACCGTCCAGGCCCGGATTGAAAGCTGAGGCATAGGCCGCCGGGTTGTTGGCGGTCTGGTCGACGACCAGGTTACTGATAATCCGTGGTTGCGGATCGATCACCGTCCCTGTTCCGGCGTATTGCGGCGAAAGAAAGGAAGGATCGAGCAGGCGCGGGAAGGCATTGTCCGCGGCGCCAAATTCACTCTGGCCGGTGACCAGGTTATTAAAGCTGCCATCGACGGTACGCAGGCCGAATGGCACCTGAGTGTTGGGAAGCAAATCAATGAGGCTGGCGCCGTTGGCATTGGCTTCAGCGATAAAGATTTGCTTGAGGATGAACTCCAGGTCCGACTTGTTGAAATTGGCCATTTTGGATTGCCCTCGATATGTCTGGGTAAAGGCGCGGGACGAGAAAATCCTCCCGCGCCAAGTCAAGTGCTGGCTTGCGCAGTTTGTTGGTTATGTTTTTTTGCGAGAGTTGGCGTTACCCGGGACCCGGGATTCGCGCCTGGAATTCGCGATATGAATTGCTCGCCGGGCGATCAGGCAGAGCGGATTCGAGCCCTGGGCGGGCCATGGAATCTGGAAGTGAAGGCAAACGTCCTGGAAAGCCCCTTCCCTCTGCAAAAGAACGAAATGATCGACATATTTCTGCTCCTCTCGGGAAAATCACCGCGCCTTGCACTGCCAAAGCAATGGCAGGCTTCAGGCGGGTGGACCCGCCGATAACTAAGACTAAAGTTCCATAGCAAATCTTTGTCAATATTACGTCGTTAAAACAGACGACTGGTGGTAGGCATCACAACTAGCTGTTTTTAAACGATATATAGAAAGTTGTGCGCTGGTATAGAGCGAAATGTTATTTCGGACTGTTTAACCGCCACCTACGCTGCTGCATAAGGGAGCAACGCAGCGATTTCGGAAGACTCGCCATCCATAGAGCGACCAGCCTGCGTGTCCATAAGTTGTTTACGGGACTACATTTACTGTTAGCTGTTGCGCCCCAGGGGCAATCGGCTTTTCGCAGTGGGAGGACCAACATGCCCAAGCAGTCGAGCATCCGTTCCGAACTGGCAGACGCGCTCTTTCGCATGCGTCGCAGTTTTTATTCGCTGGGAGCATTCAGCGGCGTCATAAACGTCATGATGTTGACGCCAGCTATTTATATGCTGCAGGTCTATGATCGAGCCTTGGTCAGTCGCAACGTCACGACGCTGGCGATGTTGACGGTCCTGGTGGTGGGTCTGTTCCTGCTGATGTCCATGCTGGAAATGGTCCGCACCCGCGTACTGATCCGGGTCGGCAACTGCCTCGACATGGACCTCAATCGACGCATTTTCACTGCTGCATTCGAGCGCAACCTGAGCCGCGCCGGAGGCAACCCGGCCCAGGCCCTGCAAGACCTCGCCCAGGTCCGTCAGTTCGTCACCGGCAATTCCCTGTTCGCTTTCTTCGATGCACCGTGGACGCCGATCTACCTGCTGGTCGCCTATCTGATCCATCCACTGCTCGGGCTGCTCACGCTGATCGGCTCGGTGATTCTGGTGGCCCTGGCCTGGCTCACCGAGAAGGCGACACAGAGGCCGCTCGCCGAAGCCAACCAGGCCGCCATCTCCTCCGGCCAATTCGCCAACAACAACCTGCGCAACGCCGAGGTCATCGAGGCCATGGGCATGCTGCCGTCGATCAGCAAGCGCTGGTACCTGAGCCATTTGCGCATCCTGGAAATGCAGACCATGGCCTCCGATCGTGCCGCCTTGATCAGCAGCACCGGGCGCTTCGTGCGGATCACTTTGCAGTCGCTGATCCTCGGCGCCGGCGCACTGCTGGCGATCGAAGGCAAGATCACCCCGGGGATGATGATTGCCTGCTCGATCCTCACCGGCCGCGCACTGGGTCCGGTGGAACAGGTCATCGCGTCGTGGAAGCAACTGCTCGGTTGCCGTACGGCCTGGGGCCGGCTCAACGAGATGCTGCACGACTATCCGCGCCGGCCACCGAGCATGTCCCTGCAGCGGCCAATGGGCATGCTGGCGGTGGAGAATGTGTATGCCGGTGCCCCAGGTACCAACAACACGATTCTGCGCGGAGTGAGCTTCAGCCTTGTCCCCGGCGAAAGCCTTGGCATTATCGGTCCATCCGCTTCGGGCAAATCCACCCTCGCCCGCCTGCTGGTTGGCGTCTGGCCGGCGCAGGCCGGCAAGGTGCGCCTGGACGGTGCGGACATATTCAACTGGAACAAGGGTGAACTTGGCCCTTGGCTCGGCTACCTGCCACAGGACGTCGAGCTGTTCGAGGGCAATATCGCCGACAACATTGCGCGTTTTGGCGAAGTGGACAGCGAAGCGGTCATCCGCGCCGCCAAGATCACTGGCGTGCACGAGATGATCCTGCGTTTTCCACAGGGTTATGACACCCGCCTGGGCACCGATGGCAGCCCGCTATCCGGTGGCCAGAAGCAGCGCATCGCCCTGGCCCGCGCGCTGTATGGCGAGCCCAATCTGATCGTGCTGGACGAGCCGAACGCCAACCTCGACGACGTCGGCGAGAAGGCCTTGGTCGACGCCTTGGCCGAACTCAAGGGCCGTGGTGCCACCGTCATCCTGATTTCTCACCGTCCCAACGTACTCTGTGCCGTCGACAAGGTGCTGATGCTGCGCGACGGCGGCGTGCAGATGCTCGGCACGCGTGATGAAGTATTCGCAGCGCTGCGCAAGGCCAGTGTGATCCCTGCAGGCGCGTCAACTCCACTGGCCTCTGTCAAAGCACGGGAGTGACCGATCATGCAAATGAGCCAACATACCGAGATGATTACAGCCGATCCCAGGACCGCGGTAGACCTGGACGTCGGCAAACCCGCACGGTGGGGCGTATGGCTGGTGCTTGCCGGCTTCGGCGGCTTCCTCCTGTGGTCCTGGCTGGCGCCGCTGGATGCCGGCGTGGTAGCGACAGGCACGGTCAAGGTCACCAGCAATCGCAAAGCCGTGCAACATTTGAGCGGCGGTACCGTGGAGGCCATTCTCGTTCGCGAAGGCGATCTGGTGACAAAAGGCCAGGAGGTGGTCCGCCTCGACTCATTGCGTGCCGTTGCCGAGGAGGGGGCGATCAGCGCCCAGTACATCGTCAGCAAGACGGTGGAAAACCGTCTGGAAGCGGAACGTGACGACCGCAATGTGGTGAACTTCGATCCTGAACTGCTCAAGCGCTTCAAGGATGACCACCGCCTGGAAGCCGCCATGGACCTGCAACAGCGCCTGCTCGATACCCGGCGCGCCGGTCTCGCTGGCGAAATCAGCATCCTGCAGGAGAACCTGGCGGCGTCGGCGGTGCAGCTCAAGGGCCTGCAGCAGGTCTATAGCGCCCGTGCCTCACAGATCAGTTTCCTCAACCAGGAGCTGCAAGGCACCCGCGTGCTGACGGCCGAAGGCTATGTGCCGCGCAACCGCCTGCTTGAACTGGAACGCAGCAATGCCGACCTCTCGGCCGGCCAGGCCGAGAACCTCAACAACATCGCCCGGGTGCGTAGCCAGACCACCGAAATCAAGCTGCGCATCCTGCAGCGCCAGCACGACTACCTGAAGGAAGTCGAATCGCAGCTGACGGAAACCGCCAAGGAAAACACCACCCTGGCCGACCGCCTGCGCGCACTCGACTATGAAGTGACCCACACGGTGATTCGGTCACCGATCGATGGCATGGTCCAGGCCCTGAGCATCGCCACCGTCGGCGGGATCATTCAGCCCGGCTTCAAGATCATGGAAATCGTTCCGGTCAACGAACCGTTGCAGGTCGACGCAATGATTCCCGTGCAGGCTATCGACAAGATGGTCCCCGGCCTGCCTGTGGATATTTCCTTCCCGGCCTTCAACCATGCCAGGACACCCAATATCCCCGGCCGAGTGAAGACCATTTCCGCCGACCGCCTGATGGACGAGGAAAACAAGCAGCCGTTCTATCTGGCCCAGGTGGAGGTCACCCCCGATGGCATGAGCCTACTTGGCAGCAATCATATTCGCCCTGGTATGCCCGCCAGCGTCACCATAAAGACAGGCGAACGCAATATGTTGAGCTATCTTCTTAAACCAATGCTCGAACGTGTGGACAGCTCATTCAAGGAACAATGAAATGGACCGTCATTGCCTGCTCTTCTGCCTGCTGGGGTTGGCCTTGCCGGCCGACGCCATGGACCTCAAGCAAGCCTGGGATCTGTTGCAGTTCCAGGGCCCTATCTACCAGGCCTCCGTGCATGAAAAAGAGGCCGGCCAGGAAAACCGCGCCATCGGCAAGGCCGGCCTGCTACCGCAGATCAATGCCTCGGGCTACGACAACAAGGTCAATGGCTCCCAAAGCCAGAACGGCATCGACAGAGATCTCCACTACGACTCCAAGGGCGCTAACGTGCGCCTGCGCCAACCGCTGTTCAACAAACAGAAAATGGCCGAATACCGCCAGGGTCAACAACGCGCCGACTACAGCAACGCGGTATTCGATGCCAAGAGCCAGGACGCCGCGGTGCGCCTGGCCGAAAGCTATTTCGATGTGCTCCTGGCCAGCGAAACCATCACCCTGGCCAAGTCCAAGCTGAGCGCCTTCGAAGAACAACTCGCCTCGGCGAAACGGCGCCAGGAACTGGGAGCCGGCACCATCACCGACATCGACGAATCGACCGCTCGCCGCGACCTCGCCGAAGCCGAACTGATCGAAGCGCAAGACAACCTGGTCAACGCGAACCGCAAGCTCGAGGAATACATCGGTGAAACCCCCGAATCGCTGACCACCTTGCGTCCGAGTTTCGATACACCACCGCTGGTACCAGGCAACCTGCAGGACTGGTTGGTCAAAGCCCAGGTCGATAGCCCGCTGATCCATGCGCGCCGGTACAGCCGCGACCTCGCCGAAGAAGAAGTGAAGCGCGCCAGCGCCGGCCACTGGCCAACACTGGACTTCATCGCCGGCTATACCGCGGGCGAGAGCCAATCACTCTCCGAGCTGAATCAACGCAACCATTACGGCTCGTTCGGGCTGGAAGTCAATATCCCGATATTCTCCGGTGGGGGTGTCAGCGCATTGACTCGCCAGGCCAGTGCCAATAGCGACAAGGCCGCGGATGAACTCGACGCAGCACGACAGGAAGTCATCACTGGAACCACCCGTGAGTATCAAGGCATCCTGAGCGGCGCCAAACGCATTCGCGCACTGGAGAAGGCCGTGGCGTCCAACGAACGCTCGCTGGCATCGTCACGCAAGGGTTTCAAGGAAGGCGGCACCAGCACCAACTCGGATGTCCTCAATGCAGAAGAACTGCTCTTCGTTGCACGCCACGACCTGTTCGATGCCAAGTTGCGCTATTTGATGTCGCGCCTGCGCCTGGCCTCCTCGGTGGGCAGCCTGGGCGACGACGATATCGACCAGATCAACAACTACCTCGGCCCGGAACTGCTGGTCACCAAATAACGCTCACTTGCCGGCCGGTCGCGCAAAATGTTGGCTGACCGGCGCCCCTCCCCCATGATCTCCACCCCGCCATTCATTGCCGCGTTTCGGCGCAGAATGGCAACCGCCAGAGAAATGAACAGTCACCGTTGAAATTAGCCCACTAAGTCCTTGATTCCCTTTATGCTCGATCCGGTTCCAAATCAAAAGCCACGCCCGGCTCCAGGCTGTAAACTGTTTCCCCATGCGCAAACTTTTGTACCTGACATTTTCCATGGCGTTGCTCGCCGCCCTCACGACCTACGCGATGTGGGCCGCCGACCGGCCGGTGGGTCATTACCTTTCGGACCTGCGGATCAGCCTGGCTGTCGACCAGGGCACGCCTGCGGACCGTGGCAACCTGTTGGGCATCCAGCCCGAACTGTTTCCTACCGACTATCAAAGCCCCGAGCGCTTGCACCGTAAGCTCGCGGCCTATCTGCAAGCAGCCCGGGACCAGGGTTTGCTGAATGGCAAGACCGTCGTCGTATTGCCGGAGCACGTCGGTACCTGGCTGATGGTCAGCGGCGAAAAGGATGAGCTGTATCAGGCCAGCACCCTCAAGGAGGCCATGAACTGGCTGGCGGTGAGCAATCCCCTGAAGTTCGCCAAGGCGTTGATCGGCGCCGAGGGCGGCAACCGTCTGGACGATGCCCACCTGCGCATGAAAGCCAAGGCAATGGCCAGGGATTACCAGGCATTGTTCGGAGGGTTGGCCAGGGAATTCCACGTGACGCTGGTGGCGGGTTCCATCGTGTTGCCCGAACCGAGCATCATCGACGGCACCTTGAGAATCGGCCGCGGCGCGCTGTACAACAGCAGCGTGGTGTTCAACAGCGAAGGCCTGCCGATCGGCCAGCCCCAGCGCCAGATACACCCGTTCTTCGCAGAACAGAACGGGATCAAGGCGAACGGTGAACACTCGCTCAACGTCGTTGATACCCCCGCAGGAAGACTGGGCGTATTGATCGGCCACGACAGCTGGTACCCGGAAAACTACCTCAAGCTCAACGACCAAAGCGTACAGCTGGTTGCGGTACCGGCCTTTGTTGCCGGCCGTGGCACTTGGGATCAACCTTGGCGCGGCTACAGGGGTTCGTCGGTGCCGGCATCGGTCAACCTGAAGCCTGGAGAAGTCAGTGAAGGCCAGGCCTGGCAGCGCCTGACCCTCACGACCCGGACGCCGGCCAGTCAGGCAGTCGCTGGCATGAGCGTGTTCCTGCGGGGTCAGTTCTGGGATCAGGGCAGCGCCGGACACAGTTTCCTCAGCAGCAACGGCCAGCAATTTGCCGATGGCAACGCCCATGGCGCGCGCTTGCTGAACCTCTGGTTGTAAGCCATGAATCCACAGCCGATGCGCCTGGGCGATCTGTCGGTGGGCTTTGTTCATAGCCTGGCCGATGCCGTGCGCAGTCATGGGGTCGATCCGCAGCCGCTGCTCGATCAATACGGCCTCGATGCCGCGCGCCTGAGCGAAGCCGGTGCCCGGTTGTCGATACCGCGCTACATGCGCCTGGGCCACAGCGCCATTCAACTGACCGAAAACCCGGCCCTTGGCTTGCGCATGGGTCAGCTCAGTCGCCTGAGCCAGGCCGGCCTCGCAGGGGTCACCGCCGCCCAGGCGCCGACGGTACGAGAAGCCGCGCGCTGCCTGATTCGATTCGAAGCCTTGTACGGCTCCAATTATCGGGGTCAATCAAGCTTTCACGAAGACGCCCAGGGCGCGTGGCTGCGCTTCTATTCGATCAGCCCCTATAACGCCTACAACCGCTTTGTGGTGGATTCGATCATCGCCGGCTGGTTGCAGCAATTATCCAGTGTCAGCCCTGCCCCGCTTCGCGCCGAACGCATCGAGATCGAATTCGAGGAGCCCGATTACCGCACGGCCTATGACGTGTTGGGTGATTGTCCGATTCTGTTTGGCGGCGAGCGCAATCAGCTGCGCTTGAGCCTGGCAAGTCTCGCCCAGCGCAACCCCGAGCATTGCCCGAGCACCTGGCGGCATTTGCTGCAACTGTGTGAGCGGGAACTGGAACAACTGACACGCACCCGCAGCCTGCGTGAACGCATCATCGCGCTGCTGGGACCCTTGCTCAATGGTGGCCGGGAGCCCGACCTGCAGGAGGTGGCGGCACGCCTGAAGCTGCCCACCTGGACTTTGCGCCGCAAACTCGCCGATGAGGGCACACAATTTCGTGCGATTCTCAACGACACCCGTCGCGACCTGGCCATGACTTACATACGCGACACCGAACTGGCGTTCGGCGAGATCGCCTACCTGCTGGGCTTTGCCTCAGCCGAAGCGTTTCAACGCGCATTCAAACGCTGGAACGGACAGACACCCGGCGAATTTCGCCGCAGCCATCGCCAATCCGCCTGATACCTACAACTCGGTAGCGTCTTCCGCCGGCTCCACTGGGTCCAGTTCGAAAGCTTGGTACTCGAGCAGTTCTTCTTGATAATCGTCCATTTTTGAATCCCCCAATCCGCACTAAAAAAACATCTGAATAAATGACCAACACCCTGAGCTTAAAGTGCCCGCGTGAAAGAAAAATGACGCGGACACGACACTCTGTCGCTACTGAATAAAACGTAGCAGTTGGTCAGGAATTTATCATTGGTTTTTTTCGCGCAAGGCCGCAGAACAGCGGACCTTGTTGATGAGGGTCAATCTTTGCGCCCGCTACGGGATCGTTGATCGTTGGCCGATCCCGTAGCGCGATCGATCACTGGCCAGAGACAGGAATCGCCTGAATCGGCTCGCTCGGCGGTGGTATGTCCGTCGGGTTTGTCGGTGGCGTGATGGTTCCTGCCGAAGGTGCCGGTTCTGAGTTCTGAACCGGGGTAATCGGTGCTGCTTCAGGCGGCGGGGCAACCGGCTCGGAGGCCGCTGGAACCGCTTCCACGGGTGCAGGCGCAGCAGGCTGTGCAGCGGGAGCCGCTGCCGGGGCAGGTGCCAGCGGTGCCGGTGCCACCGTGGCTTCAGGCATGCCCAGGTCCGTTTTCGGCTTTTCGGGGATATGCGCAGCCTTTTTCGCTTCCGGCGGCAGGAACAGTTCGACCAGTGCGAAGAAACGCTCATAGAACTTGGCAGACGATACGGTTTCGCTGGCGACCTTGACCATCGAGTCATCGGAGGAGCCGATCGGCATCGACACCGAGCCCAACACACCCACACCGAGACTGGCGGAGTTGTTGGTCTTCTTCAGCGCATAACGATCCTGCAGGGCATTGGCGAATACGGTGGCGTGGTGCCCTTCGCTGCCGTCATCGGCGCAGACCACACTGAAGCTGATCTCCATGTGATTCTCGCCGGTCTGCTGGAAGCTCTTGTGACCGCTGACCAGCTTCGGATCGTTGCTGGTGATGATGTAACCCTGGCTGAGCAAGGCGCGACGGGCGGCTTCACAGCTTTGGGTATCGCTGACCGGATAGTTTCGGGAAAAGGTACCGGAGTCGTCGAAATTCTCATGCTCATAGATGGCGGCCTTGTTCGATGAACAACCGGCCGCGGTGACAAGCACGGCTGCCAGCCCGACAACCCGCATGGGAAGTGATTTAAACATTGAACATCCTGAGGAAAACGGTTCGGGGCGTATTGTGCAACAGATCGATGCTTAGCGGAGCATCGATCGTGTCTTAAAACGGTTACAGGCTGATTGACCCCGGTTTTGCGCAAAAGTCACCGCAGCAAATGACGTACGGCCAAACAAAAAGACCCCGGCCTTTCGGCCGGGGTCTTTTTGTGCAGCGTCAAACCTGGTCAGGCATCAGTAACGCTTGATGTCTGCCTGGCTTTCCAACTGCTTGCGATAAGCCGCAAAGTCTTGCTGGCCGATGCGCGAAGCGAGGTAGCGACGATACTGCGCTTTCTCTTCTTCGGTCGGCGCCGCAGCTTCGTTCACGCCATTGAGGCGCACGATCATCAGGCTGCCATCCGCCAGCGTCACGCTGCTGAAGGTCGGCTTGTCCTTGGCCGCTGGCTTGGCCATGCGGAACAGTGCTTGCAGCACCGCAGGGTCGACACCTTCCTGAGCGCGAGTAGCCGCCTCGGTGACTTTCCAGGCCTGGCCGTCGACCGCCTGATCCAGCGGGGTCTTGCCGTCGCGCAGGCTGGCAATCAGGGCGTCAGCCTTGGTCTTGGCATCGGCGCTGGCGTGTTCCTTGGCCAATTGCACACGGATTGCGGCAGAGACGCTTTCCAGCGGCAATTGCGAAGGCTTCAGGTGCTCCTTGGCACGCAACACGACCACAGTTTCCGGATCGAGCTCGATGGCGGTGCTGTTCGCACCCTCATCCAGGACTTCCGGGCTGAACGCGGCCGTGATCACGGCACGATTGGCCGCAATACCCTCACCGCCTTCACGGCCGAACGGCTTGGACGTGTGGACGGTCAGTTTCAGGTCCTGCGCCGGCTGAGCCAGATCGGAGGCTTCGAACGAGGCATCTTCCAGTTGCTTGCTCGCCTCGACGAAACGCTGCTCGACCTGCTGGGTTTTCAGACCATGGGTCAGCTTGTCTTTCAGGCTGGCGAACGTCGGTACTTCTGGCGCTTCAACACCCAACAGCTTGATCAGGTGGAAACCGAAGTCGGTGCGAACCGGACCCGAGACCTGATCCTTGGCCAACGAATACAGGGCTTTCTCGAACGCCGGGTCGTAGACGCCAGGACCGGCATAACCCAGGTCACCGCCGTTGTTCGCCGAACCCGGATCCTGGGAGAACTCCTTGGCCAGCGCCTCGAATTTCTCACCCTTGGCCAGACGGGCCTGGATCTCTTCGATCTTCGCCTTGGCTTGCGCCTCGGTGGTCTTGTCGTTCACTTCAATCAGAATGTGCGCCGCCTGGCGTTGCTCGGACAGGTTCGCGATTTCTTTCTGATAGGCCGCCTGCAGGTCTTCGTCACTGACGCTGACCTGATCGAAGAAGGAAGCCTTCTTCAGCTCGAGGTAATCGATGACCACCTGATCCGGCGTCATGAATTCCTTGGCGTGCTCGTCGTAGTAAGCCTTGACCTCATCGTCGGTCAGCTTCACCGCTGCCGGGTCGGCCTTGATGTTCAGGGAGGCGAAATCGCGGGTCTGTTTTTCCAGACGGGCAAACGCCAGCACCTGTGCATCGGTCACGAAACCGCTACCGGCCAGACCGGCACGCAGCTGACCAATCAGCATTTCCTGAGCCATCAGCTGGCGGAATTGCATGCGGCTGTAGCCGAGTTGACGAATCACCTGGTCGAAACGCTCGGAGCTGAACTTGCCATCTACCTGAAAGTCAGGCGTTTGCAGGATGACCTGATCCAGAGCCGCTTCGGAAAAAGCGAATTTCGAGCTTTCTGCGCCTTGCAGCAGCAGTTTGCGATCGATCAGGCCCTTGAGAGCCGATTCGCGCAGCATTTTTTCATCCAGCAAGGAAGCATCGAAATCCTTGCCCAGCTGTTGCATGAGCTGGCGGCGTTGCATATCGACCGCCTGGCTCAGCTCGTTCTGGCTGATTTCTTCGCCATTGACCTTGGCCGCATCATTACTGTGCGACGTGGCCTTGAAGATGGCATCGAAACCGGTCAAAGCCATCAGAACAACGATGACCCCGATAATAGTCTTGGCAATCCAGCCTTGTGAATTGTCCCTGATATTCTGCAGCATGCGTCCCCCAGAAACGGTTGAACTTCAAAATTAGGCAACCGTGGAGCGTGGGTAGAGTCCGGATAGAAGAAAGGCGCATCCGAGGATGCGCCTTCTCGTAACTGGCGGAGCGGATCGAGGGCTCGAACTGGCGACCCTCGGTGTCTTGAACCGGCGACCTGCTGTCAGGACTGCCGCTCCGCTGCCAAGTCAGGCATGACCCCGACCCGGATGGGTAAAAACCTGAATCGAACTTAGTTGACAGCTTCTTTCAGTGCTTTACCGGCTTTGAAACCTGGTTTTTTGGCTGCTGCGATTTCCAGCGTCTTACCGGTCTGTGGGTTACGACCAATGCGAGCCGGACGATCAGTTACGGAGAAAGTACCGAAACCAACCAGAACAACAGAGTCGCCAGCCTTGAGAGCGCCAGTGACGGATTCGATTACAGCGTCCAGCGCACGGCCAGCAGCAGCTTTCGGGATATCAGCGGATGCAGCGATAGCATCAATCAGTTCCGACTTGTTCACTCTAAGTCCCCTTATATCTATTTGAGTATGATTCTAAGTTTTTTTGGTGAAAGCAAAAACGAGTGCTGAATGGCCTACAGACACTTAAGAGCCGCTTTATAACAAGGGCTCTAAAAAGCTGTCAAGAAAGCCCCCCAGGCAAATACGTACTTAATGCGTGCTAATTCTTTCCTTAGAATCTGCGTCGCGTTTCTCATCCTTCGCGACTATCTCCGGAGCCACATCCGGCAAGGGCTCCGGCGCGTATTGCAGCGCAATTTGCAGGACCTCGTCAATCCATTTAACCGGTTTAATCTGTAGATCCTGCTTGATATTGTCCGGAATCTCTTTGAGATCGCGCACATTCTCTTCAGGAATGATCACTGTCTTGATTCCGCCACGGTGTGCAGCCAGCAGTTTTTCTTTCAAGCCGCCAATGGCCAGGACCTGGCCACGCAACGTGATTTCGCCGGTCATGGCGACATCCGCGCGTACCGGAATGCCGGTCAATGCCGATACCAGGGCCGTGCACATGCCTACACCGGCGCTAGGGCCGTCTTTGGGAGTCGCCCCTTCTGGCATATGGATGTGCGTGTCACGCTTCTCATGGAAGTCCAGAGGGATCCCCAGGCTCTTCGCCCGGCTGCGGACAACGGTCAAGGCCGCAGTGATCGATTCGACCATCACGTCACCCAGGGAGCCGGTCTTGATCAACTGGCCCTTGCCCGGTACGACGGCCGCTTCGATGGTCAGCAGTTCGCCGCCCACCTGAGTCCACGCCAACCCGGTCACCTGACCGATCTGATCCTGCTGCTCGGCCAGGCCGTAGCGGAATTTGCGCACGCCCAGAAAGTGCTCCAGCATTTCTGCGGTGACCTTCACCGAGAAGCGTTTTTCCAGCGCATGCTCCTTGACCGCCTTGCGGCAGACCTTGGCAATCTGGCGCTCCAGCCCACGCACACCGGCTTCACGGGTGTAATAGCGGATGATGTCGCGGATCGCGTCTGCGTCAAACTCCAGCTCGCCTTTCTTCAGGCCGTTGGCCGTAATCTGCTTTGGCGAAAGGTATTTGACGGCGATGTTGATCTTCTCGTCTTCGGTGTAGCCCGGCAGACGGATCACTTCCATCCGGTCCAGCAACGCCGGCGGGATGTTCATCGAGTTCGAGGTGCACAGGAACATCACATCGGACAGGTCGTAATCGACTTCAAGATAGTGATCGTTGAAGTTGTGGTTCTGCTCCGGATCGAGCACTTCCAGCAACGCCGATGCCGGATCGCCACGCATGTCGCTGCCCATCTTGTCGATTTCATCGAGCAGGAACAGCGGGTTGCGGACACCCACTTTTGTCATCTTTTGAATCAATCTTCCTGGCATCGAACCGATGTAAGTACGGCGATGACCACGAATTTCCGCCTCGTCACGCACACCGCCGAGGGCCATGCGCACGAATTTGCGGTTGGTGGCGTGAGCAATCGACTCCGCCAGGGATGTTTTACCCACCCCTGGAGGTCCGACCAGGCACAACACCGGACCACGAATTTTTTTCACGCGCTTTTGCACGGCGAGGTATTCGAGGATGCGTTCCTTGACCTCTTCGAGGCCGTAGTGGTCGGCATCCAGAATGTCTTCTGCACGCGCCAGGTCCAGCCGTACCTTGCTCTGGGCCTTCCACGGCACCTGAACCAGCCAGTCGATGTACGAGCGCACCACGGTTGCTTCCGCGGACATCGGCGACATCTGCTTGAGCTTGTTCAGCTCGGCCGTCGCCTTGGCCAGCGCGTCTTTCGGCAGGCCGGCGGCATCGATACGCTTTTTCAGCTCTTCGACTTCGTTGTGACCTTCGTCGCTGTCGCCGAGCTCTTTCTGAATGGCCTTCATCTGCTCATTCAGGTAGTACTCGCGCTGACTGCGCTCCATTTGCTTTTTGACGCGACCACGAATGCGTTTTTCGACTTGCAGCAGGTCGATCTCGGCATCCAGCAAGGCGAGAACGTGCTCGACCCGGGCCGACAAATCGATGATTTCGAGAATTTCCTGTTTCTGTTCGATCTTCAGGGCCATGTGCGCGGCCATGGTGTCCACCAGGCGACCTGGCTCATCGATGCTGTTGAGCGACGACAGGACCTCAGCCGGGACTTTCTTGCCCAACTGCACATATTGCTCGAACTGGGACAGCAAGCTGCGAACGAACACTTCCGACTCGCGCTCAGGTGCTTCAACTTCGTCGATCAGGGAGACTTCGGCGCGGCAGTGGCCGTCCACTTCGCTGAAGCGCTCAACGGCGCCCCGCTGCTCGCCTTCGACCAGAACCTTGACCGTTCCGTCAGGTAGCTTCAGCAACTGCAGAACGGTAGCAATCGTACCAACGCGGTACAGGGCCTCTTCACCGGGATCGTCGTCAGCCGGGTTTCTCTGGGCCAGCAGAAGAATCTGCTTGTCACCCGTCATCGCAGCTTCGAGGGCTTCGATGGATTTCTCGCGCCCCACGAACAGCGGGATAACCATGTGCGGATAAACCACGACATCACGCAATGGCAGGAGAGGCAATTCGATGGTTGTCTTCATGATTTCGCCTCTACGGCGGCCATAAGGCCGTAAACAGATGGAAGTAAGCTTGAAACCAAGATGGGGGCAGCCTTCAAAAAAAACAAGCACAAAGACTGTGTAAAACGCGCAAAAAGCAAAGGGGCCCGAAGGCCCCTTCTTTAATCAAGCTGCGTGACGCTTAAGCGTCTGGCGCGGCCTTGGCGGTCGGCTCACTGTTTTCGTAGATATACAGTGGCTTGGACTTGCCTTCTATCACGCTTTCATCGATCACTACTTTGCTCACCTCCGATTGCGAGGGGATTTCATACATAGTGTCGAGCAATACACCTTCGAGAATCGAACGCAGGCCACGGGCACCGGTTTTACGCTCCAGGGCACGCTTGGCGACCGATTTCAGAGCGTCGGTCCGGAATTCCAGATCCACGCCTTCCATCTCGAACAGCTTGGCATACTGCTTGGTCAGGGCATTTTTCGGCTCGGTGAGGATCTGCATCAACGCAGCCTCGTCAAGCTCGTCCAGCGTGGCAAGTACCGGCAGACGACCGACGAATTCCGGGATCAGACCGAACTTGACCAGATCGTCAGGCTCGACTTCACGCAGGGACTCACCGACTTTCTTGCCTTCTTCCTTGCTGCGCACTTCCGCGTTGAAACCGATGCCACCCTTGGTGGAACGGTTTTGAATGACTTTCTCAAGACCAGAGAACGCGCCACCGCAGATGAACAGGATGTTACGGGTGTCGACCTGCAGGAATTCCTGCTGCGGATGCTTGCGACCACCTTGTGGCGGAACGGAAGCGACCGTGCCTTCGATCAACTTGAGCAGGGCCTGCTGCACACCTTCACCGGAAACGTCCCGGGTGATCGACGGGTTATCAGACTTGCGCGAAATCTTGTCGATTTCATCGATGTAGACAATGCCCATCTGGGCTTTTTCCACGTCGTAATCGCATTTCTGCAGCAGCTTCTGAATGATGTTCTCGACATCTTCACCCACGTAACCCGCCTCGGTGAGGGTGGTTGCGTCGGCGATGGTGAACGGAACGTTCAGCAAGCGGGCCAGTGTTTCGGCCAGCAGGGTCTTACCCGAGCCTGTCGGGCCGATCAGCAGGATGTTGCTCTTGCCGAGTTCGACGTCGTCATTCTTTTTGTCACGCTGGTTCAGGCGCTTGTAGTGGTTGTACACCGCTACGGCCAGAACCTTTTTCGCACGCTCCTGACCAATCACATACTGATCAAGGATGCCGCTGATTTCTTTAGGCGAAGGCAATTTATGCGCGCTGCTTTCGGCCTGTGCTTCCTGCACCTCCTCGCGGATGATGTCGTTGCACAGGTCGACGCACTCGTCGCAGATAAAGACCGAGGGGCCGGCAATCAATTTGCGTACTTCATGCTGGCTTTTGCCACAGAAGGAGCAATAGAGCAGCTTGCCGTTGTCCTCGCCGTTGCGGGTGTCAGTCATTCGTTCGATCCAAATCCGATAGGCTTGCAACACAAGATGAAGGCTATTGCGGGCTTTTTCAAGCCCGCTGGTGATCGGACCCGCCGACCAACCTTATTTTGAGCTGCCTGGTTTAAGCAGGACGCTGGCTGATCACTTCATCGATCAACCCGTACTCACGCGCGGCATCTGCACTCATGAAGTTGTCGCGGTTGGTATCGCGCTCGATTTCTTCGAGAGTGCGCCCGCTGTGCTTGGCCATCAGCGTGTTGAGACGCTCACGAATGAAGAGGATTTCCTTGGCATGGATTTCGATATCCGATGCCTGGCCCTGGAAACCGCCCAGTGGTTGGTGAATCATCACACGCGAGTTCGGCAGGCAGTAACGCTTGCCTTGTGCACCGGCCGTCAGCAGGAATGCGCCCATGCTGCACGCCTGACCGATACAGGTGGTCGACACGTTGGGTTTGATGAACTGCATGGTGTCGTAGATCGACATGCCAGCCGTCACCGAACCGCCCGGGGAGTTGATATAGAGATGGATGTCCTTGTCCGGGTTTTCCGCTTCAAGGAACAGCAATTGCGCACAGATCAGGTTGGCCATGTAGTCCTCTACCGGACCAACCAGAAAGATCACCCGCTCCTTGAGGAGACGCGAGTAGATGTCGTAGGCGCGCTCGCCACGAGCGGACTGCTCGACAACCATCGGGACCAGGCCGCCTGCGGCCTGGATATCAGAGTTCTGCTGAATATACGAATTACGGAACATGCTCTGCAGTCACTCCCAAATAGTTATGTCTTGAATACGCATAAGCCAGCTCGAAAGCTGGCTTATGGTGTTTGCTTCTTACCGCAAAAGTGATCAGTCGGCTTGTGGTGCTTCTACCGGCTTGACCGCTTCTTCGTAAGAGACCGATTTGTCGGTCACGCTAGCTTTCTGCAGAACAGTATCCACAACTTGCTCTTCCAGCACAACCGAGCGAACTTCGTTCAGTTGCTGGTCGTTCTTGTAGTACCAGGACACAACTTGCTCAGGCTCCTGGTAGGCCGAAGCCATTTCCTGAATCATCTCGCGTACGCGGGTTTCGTCAGGCTTCAGGTCGAACTGCTTGACCACTTCAGCCACGATCAGGCCCAGCACTACACGGCGCTTGGCTTGCTCTTCGAACAGCTCGGCCGGCAGTTGGTCAGGCTTGATGTTGCCACCGAACTGCTGAACAGCCTGCACGCGCAGACGGTCAACTTCGTTGGACAGCAGGGCCTTTGGCACTTCGATCGGGTTGGTGGTCAGCAGACCGTCCATTACCTGATTCTTGACCTTGGATTTGATCGCCTGACGCAGCTCACGCTCCATGTTCTTGCGAACTTCGGCGCGGAAGCCTTCCAGACCGGTTTCCTTGATGCCGAATTGAGCGAAGAATTCTTCGGTCAGTTCTGGCAGTTTTGGCTCGGAAACGGTGTTGACGGTCACGGTGAACTCGGCGGTTTTGCCAGCCAGGTCCAGGTTCTGATAGTCCTCTGGGAAAGTCAGGTTCAGAACGCGTTCTTCACCGGCTTTTGCGCCAACCAGGCCATCTTCGAAACCAGGGATCATGCGGCCGGAACCCAGAACCAGCTGAGTACCCTTGGCGGAACCGCCAGCGAACACTTCACCGTCAACCTTGCCGACGAAGTCAATGTTCAGCTGGTCTTCGTTTTGAGCGGCGCGATCGGCCACTTCGAAACGGGTGTTCTGCTTGCGCAGGATGTCCAGCATCTTGTCCAGATCGGCATCAGACACGTCAGCGCTCAGGCGCTCTACGGCGATACCTTCGAAACCGGCAACGGTGAACTCAGGGAACACTTCGAATACGGCTACGTATTCCAGGTCCTTGCCCGCTTCCAGGGATTTTGGCTCGATCGAAGGCTGACCAGCCGGGTTCAGCTTCTGCTCAACCACAGCTTCGTAGAAGGAAGACTGGATCACGTCGCCTACAGCTTCCTGGCGAGCGTCAGCACCGAAACGGCGCTTGATTTCGCTCATTGGCACTTTGCCTGGACGGAAGCCAGCAATCTTGGCCTTTTGGGCGGTCTGCTGCAGACGCTTGTTGACCTGGCTCTCGATGCGCTCAGCCGGCACGGTGACGCTCATGCGGCGCTCAAGAGCAGTAGTATTTTCAACAGAAACTTGCATGGATATTCCTCGTTGCACAGACGTTAGCCGGCCGTTTCCGACCCCAGAATCAAGGGCATGCATTCTAGTGGGTCAAACTCAAGAAGTCACCCTACTGAAAACGGGTAAAAACGCAGCAGGCAATTTATAGGTGCGAATGCACGAATGCACCTCGCCCCGATGGCAAATACAACCAATCACGCCAGGGCTCTGCGCCAGCCTTTCCATATATAGAGAAGGCAGCCAATCATCTCCCTGACAGCCGATCTCGCAAGCAAGGCCGGCGAGCAGGGCTGCATCATCGAGAAACATAAATACGACGAAACGCCCTGCCCCTGCGACCCGGAACCTGCGGCCGCTGAAACAAAAAAGGCGCCAGACTTTTCAATCTGGCGCCTTTCGAAATATGGGGTGGACGATGGGGATCGAACCCACGACAACGGGAGTCACAATCCCGTGCTCTACCAACTGAGCTACGCCCACCATATTGCCTGTTAAAGAAGCCAAACAAACTTCTTTATCAAGCTCCAGCCAAGCCAAGTGCCTGAGTGAAGCTTTAATTGGTGCGGATGAAGAGACTCGAACTCTTACGCCTCGCGGCGCTGGAACCTAAATCCAGTGTGTCTACCAATTCCACCACATCCGCGGGTGAAGCCTTTAAAGCAAAGGCGCCAGACTGTTAATCTGGCGCCTTTCGAAATATGGGGTGGACGATGGGGATCGAACCCACGACAACGGGAGTCACAATCCCGTGCTCTACCAACTGAGCTACGCCCACCATATCGCGCTACTTGTGCCAAAGCTGCCTAATGGCGCACCCGGCAGGACTCGAACCTGCGACCATCCGCTTAGAAGGCGGATGCTCTATCCAGCTGAGCTACGGGCGCCTTGTTAGCTGTAACCTTGGAGGACTACAAACTAAGTGCTTTCCGGTCTCGCAGAATCGTAATTCCGCTCAACCTTCCTAACCAGTGCTAGGCTGTGCCCGACAAGTGCGACGAATAGTATAGAGCCCCCCGAAGGTCGTCAAATCCTTTTTAAAAAAAATTCATTTAATTAAAGGAGTTAGGGGAATTTGCAGACCAAGCGCCTTTGCCCTCACCGCACGACATGCGAGAATGCGTTCTCTTTTTTTCCCCTCTCGATGGTTAATCACGCGCAATGACTGCACAACTTATCGACGGCAAATCGATCGCCGCCAGCCTGCGCCAGCAGATCGCCCAACGTGTCACCGAGCGTCGCCTGCAAGGCCTGCGCACGCCCGGCCTTGCGGTGATCCTGGTCGGCAGCGATCCTGCCTCTCAGGTTTATGTCTCGCACAAGCGTAAAGACTGTGAAGAGGTCGGCTTTCTATCCCAAGCCTATGACCTGCCTTCGGAAACCACTCAAGAAGCGCTGACCGAGCTGATCGATCGCCTGAACGACGATCCTGCAATCGACGGCGTCCTGCTTCAGCTTCCGCTTCCCGAACATCTGGACGCCTCCAGGCTGCTGGAACGCATCCGTCCGGATAAAGACGTCGACGGCTTCCATCCTTATAACGTCGGCCGCCTGGCCCAGCGTATCCCGCTGCTGCGCCCATGCACCCCCAAAGGCATCATGACCCTGCTGGAAAGCACCGGTGTCGACCTTTACGGGATGAATGCCGTGGTTGTCGGCGCGTCCAATATCGTAGGCCGCCCGATGGCCATGGAATTGCTGCTGGCCGGTTGCACCGTGACGGTCACCCACCGCTTTACCAAGGACCTGGCCGGCCATGTCGGCCGTGCGGACCTGGTCGTCGTCGCCGCCGGCAAACCGGGCCTGGTCAAGGGCGAATGGATCAAGGAAGGCGCGATCGTGATCGATGTCGGCATCAACCGTCAGGACGACGGCAAGCTGGTCGGTGACGTGATCTACGAAACCGCCCTGCCCCGCGCCGGCTGGATCACTCCGGTACCGGGCGGCGTAGGCCCGATGACCCGTGCCTGCCTGCTGGAAAACACCCTGTACGCCGCTGAAACCCTGCATAGCTGAGTTTCACCGCGGACGCTGACAGCGTGATGAAGAACCCCGCCCCCTGGCGGGGTTTTTTTTGCCTGCGAAACGACCTCGACCACCCGACGGAAAATGACTTTTTTTTCATGTTTCTCAGGACTTTCACCTGTTACTTGAACAACCATCGACAGTTATTCAGCCATACTCCAGAATGTCGCGCTTTTTACGAAATAGCCCGTTACAAACGGCTTATCAACACTTTATGAGTCTGCCAGCGTGAAAATCCGTCTTTCCATCCTGAGCCTATTTTTTGCAGTTACAGGGACTTTCATCACGCCAATCGCCAACGCTGACGAAACCACCGCCGCACCGCGAGATACTACACATCTCAAGCTCGCTTCCGGCAGCGCCCTGCTCATGGATCTGCAGACCAATAAAGTCATCTACGCCAGCAACCCTGACGTGGTCGTCCCCATCGCTTCGGTCAGCAAACTGATGACGGGGCTGGTGGTGGTTGAAGCCCGCCAGAACATGGACGAATACATCAACATCAACATCAGCGACACGCCAGAAATGAAAGGTGTGTACTCCCGGGTCAAGCTCAACAGCGAAATGCCGCGCCGGGAAATGCTGCTGATCGCCTTGATGTCTTCGGAAAACCGCGCCGCCGCGAGCCTGGCGCACCACTACCCGGGTGGCTACGCCGCGTTTATTGCCGCAATGAACGCCAAGGCCAAGGCGCTGGGCATGACCAACACCCACTTCGTCGAGCCAACCGGCCTGTCGCCGCGCAACGTATCCACCGCCCGCGACCTGAGCAAACTGCTGGTCGCCGCACACAAGTATCCGCTGCTGACCGAATTGAGTACCACCAAGGAAAAAACCGTCTCGTTCCGTAAACCCAATTACAGCCTGGGCTTTCGCAACACCGACCATTTGGTCGGCAAGCCGAACTGGAACATCGAGCTGACCAAAACCGGGTTTACCAACGAGGCCGGCCACTGCCTGGTGCTGGTGACACATATGGCCAATCGCCCGGTTACGCTGGTAATCCTCGACGCCTATGGCAAGTACACCCACTTTGCCGACGCCACGCGGATTCGCAACTGGGTCGAAACCGGGCACGGTGCTGACGTGCCGTCGGTGGCCCTGCAGTACAAATCGGAAAAAAACCTCAAGCAACGCCAAAGCGGCGTGATTGAAGCTTCGAAGTAATCTTGCTGCACGCATAAAAATCTATGGTCGCCCCCATTTTTGCAATACTGATTAACGGGTGGTGTGGTTGGCTTGCTTAAATCTATCCGGCGTCTGTTTGGGGCATGCCCCAGCGCCACGATGAGAATCGCGCCTGACGATCCTAAAAAGCCCATCGGCTTCTAAAGCCGATTTTTATGCCAGGATCTTCGCCAGGCCGGTAGGCCGTTCACGTCATCTGTTGTTCAGCTATCGCAAAACCTGAAGGGTGAGTCGTGGTACTGCAACAACCTCAGGGTCAGGCGTTCAAGGCGTCTGGCCCTGCTTCATATTGCGTATGGTGAGTTGCGATCGCCCAGGCGATACGCGCCAGTTTGTTAGCGAGGGCACAGGCCACGACATTCGAATGTCGTCGACTGAGCAAGGCTCGTACCCAGTCAGCCAAGGCCCCTTTCTGGTGCTCCAGCCTCTGCATATAGACCCTGGAGCATTGCACCAACAGTTGTCGCAGGTGCTTGTCACCCCGCTTGCTGATCCCCAGCAAATTTGCCTTACCGCCTGTGCTGTACTGCCTGGGCACCAGTCCCACTGAGGCGGCAAAATCGCGACTGCGCCGGTACTGCTTGGCATCGCCCATTTCCACAGCCAGCAGGCTGGCGGTGATCGGGCCGACACATGGCATGCTCAGTAAGCGACTACCCAGATCATCGTCGGCCAGTTGGCTCGCCAGCTCTTTATCCAGCGCCCTGATTTGCTCATCCAGGTAAACGAAGTGATCGTGCAGACGTTGCAGCAACACCGTCAAACGAATGGGCAATTCGTGCTCGGCCAAGACATTTGTCAAACGCTTCATGATTGCCAGGCCTCTGGGCAGGCTGACGCCAAATTCCAGTAGAAAACCGTGCATCTGATTAGCCGTTTTTGTGCGGTCATGCACCAACGATTCGCGCATCCGATGCAGAACAGACAGGGTTTGCTGGGACTCGGTTTTAGGCGTCACAAAGCGCATAGATGGACGGGAAGCCGCTTCACAGATCGCTTCAGCATCAACGAAATCATTTTTGTTGCCCTTGACGAAGGGCTTAACGAACTGCGGGGAAATCAGCTTGGCCGTGTGTCCCATTGCCGCTAGCTGACGAGCAACAAAATGCGCCCCCGCACAGGCTTCCATCACCACGATACAACTCGGCACGTTGCCGAAAAGCTGCATCATCTGCGTCCGAGAGAGCTTCTTGCGAAACACCTCGTGGCCTGATTTATCCTGGCCGTGAAGGTGGAAATTATGTTTACCGAGATCGATACCGATCAGTGCTGACTGGATCATGATGATGGCCTCCGAAAACAAAACACCCTGCGAAAGCGTAGCCCTCGCAGGGTGTGGGGGTGACCATCTCATTAGCCCCGAACATTCGGGGCTTTTTATCGTCGCAAAGTTAGTCATTGGGCAGCGGCATCTGGTCGTCATCCGGGATGCCGTCGCCGGTACTCGGATCTCTCCATCCCTTCGGCTTTTCAGTGGGCACCACCGTTGGCCGCGCCAAGGGATCCCTCAACGGGCTGTCGGGATCCATCACCGGATCGGTGCTTTGTTCAGGGGTTGTGGGGACAGTTTCCGGACGTTTGTCGTCGAAACTGGAATCGGTAGACATACACACCTCCATTGAACCTAAGGCTTCAGGTTACCCAGTGGATCATAGGGCTTGGCCGGAGCCTTGGGTGCCTCCTGATCTCGGCCCGAAGCAATGTTCCGGGCCCTTAAGATCAGAGGCTGGCGATGGGCGATGGTGCCCGGCGGGTGACCAACGGACTTACTGGCTGACCAGGGCTTTCTTCGCCCTGGCGGCGGCCTGCTCCTGACCGGCCTGGGCCAGATCGTTGGCGGCCTTGAGCCAACGCTGCTGATCGACCTGAGCCGGTATTTGCGTCGGATTCTGGATCAGCACGGCCCAACCACCGGCGTCCTTGAACGCCGACTCGAAGGAGCTGAAGCTCATCAGTTCGCGGTGATTCATCCCGGCCCGAAGCAATACCGTCTGCTTCTGGCGGTTGTAGCCGGCCAGAATGGCGTAACGCGGTTCGGCCCACATGGCCGAGCCTTCGGTAAAGCGCACCATCACCGGATAACCGGCGGCGACTTGGGTCAACAAGGCCGCAAGGTTGCTATCGAGGGGGTAAACGACCATCCCGTACTCGCGCGCAAGGTTCTGCATGTTCTGTTGCAACTGGGCTTCGCCCCCCGGCAAATGCAAGGGTTTGTCGAGTAGCCCCGGGGTAATCACGATGCCCTGCTGGGACAGCATGCTGGCCAGCACCTGCGGCCCGCTTTGATACGCATCGCCCCGGTAGAAGCGGCCACTGAGCTCGACCCGCTCCGGCAAGCGCTTGATCTCAGGCGCAACACTCCCGGCACAGCCCGCCAGGCTTGCCAGGCTTGCCACGCAACCGGCGATCAGCATGGTCGACAAAATTCGAGAAAATACCCGCACCATCATTTCTCTCTTGTTCAAGTTCAGACGCCAGGCAATCCCATTCCCGGCTTGGTCGTCGATCATAGGTCGCCGCGCCTCTACGGTATAGCTCTAAACGGTAGTGGAGTGCATTCGATAGAGCGAACTGGTTGGTGACAGGCG
Source organism: Pseudomonas grandcourensis (assembly GCF_039909015.1). Lineage (NCBI taxonomy): Bacteria > Pseudomonadati > Pseudomonadota > Gammaproteobacteria > Pseudomonadales > Pseudomonadaceae > Pseudomonas > Pseudomonas grandcourensis. The sequence continues at coordinate 2,248,780 of NZ_CP150919.1, read as the reverse complement.
ACTTTCGGTCAATAGCCTGAAATACAGCAACGGCTAGACTGTTCCCTGAAGAGACGACAGCGAAGCGTGAGTGCCCATGTAAGGGCAAAGAGGAGGCACAGATGAGTCTGGCCATGATCATTGCAATATTGATTTGCAGCTGGCTGGCGGTAGCCGCTGCCATGCTGTGGGGCGTGCTGCGCATCACTCGCCGCCACCATCACCCTGTCCAGCCGGCTGCTGCGCCGGAAGCGGACGAGACGTCGAACCAGCACGCCAACGCTCACTGACCACACCTTTACCCGATACCAACAAAAACGGCCGCCTGCACTCCTTGGAGTTCAGGCGGCCGTTTCTTCTAGCGTAGGTTAAACCTCAGTGGCTACCCGCTTCTGCCTGACCCGGCGGGACATCATGTTCAACACCTCGATCGAAGCCGAGAATGCCATGGCCGCATAGACGTAGCCTTTCGGGACATGGGCGCCGAAGCCTTCGGCGATCAACGTCATGCCGATCATGATCAGGAAGCCCAGGGCAAGCATCACCACCGTCGGGTTGTCGTTGATGAACTTGGCCAGGGGATCAGCCGCCAGCAACATCACCAGTACCGACACCACCACCGCAATGACCATGATCGGCAAATGCTCGGTCATGCCGACAGCGGTAATGATGCTGTCGATGGAGAACACCATGTCCAGCATCAGGATCTGACCGATCGCGGCAGCGAAGCCCAAGGTCACGGTCGAGGTCGCCGACTTCGGATCTTCCGGGGCCGGGTCCATGCTGTGATGGATCTCGGTGGTCGCCTTCCACAACAGGAACAGGCCACCGGCAATCAGGATCATGTCTTTCCAGGAAAACGCGTGGCCGAGAATCTCGATCACCGGCGCAGTCAACTGCACGATGAACGCGATGGTGCTCAGCAAGCCCAAGCGCAGGATCAACGCCATGCCGATACCAATGCGCCGTGCCCGCTGGCGATTGTGCAAGGGCAGCTTGTTGGTCAGGATCGAGATGAAGATCAGGTTATCGATGCCGAGCACGATCTCCATCACGATCAGGGTGGCAAGGGCGACCCAGGCGGTGGGGCTGGCGGCAAGTTGTAAAAGGTAGTCCATGGGTCAGTCCTGACTCGTTGTAATGCGGTTTAGATTTCCTGGGAGGAAGATTCGGTTTTTTCCGATTCTTTTTCCGATGATTCTTTTTTGCTGATCAACCCGCTGGTGGCGTCACTGAGTGCTTGCTCGGCGGCCTTGTGGGTATCGTCAATCGCCTGTTTGGCGCTTTCAGCAGCCTTGCCCATCAATTGTTGCGCGCTTTTCTCGGCCTGGTCGCAACCGGCCAGTACCAGTAAAGACGTGATCAACAGTGCCGTGGCTTTAAGCTTCATGATGCTTCCCTCGATAGAACAAACGGGACCTAAACGATGGCCCGCTGATAGCGATGCATTCTAGAGAAGTGAATACTTCAGGAAAATTCGTATTTTCAGCGGTTATACTTCGATTTTTACGAAGTGTTAGACGCCATGCTCAACTATCGGCAATTGCATTACTTCTGGGTGGTGGCCAAGACCGGCAGCATCGTGCGCGCCTGCGAGCAGCTCAATCTCACGCCACAAACCATCAGCGGGCAGATTTCATTACTGGAACAGACCTTTGGTATCGAGTTGTTTCGGCGCGTTGGACGGCAACTCGAACTGACCGAGGCCGGCCGCCAGGCCCTGCCCTACGCCGAACAAATGTTTCAACTGGGTGGCGAACTGGAACTGATGCTGCGGGCACAACCCAATGAACAACAGATCCTGTTTCGCGTCGGCGTGGCCGACGTGGTGCCCAAGTCCATCGTCTATCGACTGATTGCACCGACCATGGAGCTGAGCGAACCGCTGCGCATCACGTGCCGCGAAGACAAGCTTGAGCGTTTGTTGGCCGACCTGGCGATCCAGCGCCTGGACCTGGTGATCTCCGACAGCCCGATGCCGTCGCACCTGGACATCAAGGGCTACAGCCAGAAACTCGGTGAGTGCGGGATCAGCTTCTTCGCCACCCCGGAACTGGCGGCACGTTATGGACACGACTTTCCGCGCAATCTGCACGGTGCGCCGCTGCTGATTCCCGGCCCGGAAACCGTGGTGCGCAGCCGTTTGCAGCGCTGGTTCGCCGAGCAGCAGATCCAGCCGCAAATTGTCGGTGAGTTCGACGACAGCGCCCTGATGCAGGCCTTCGGCCAATCCGGCAGCGGAATCTTCATCGGCCCGAGCGTGATTGCCGATGAGGTGAAACGCCAATGCGGCGTGGAGGTGATTGGCCAGACCGACGCGGTGAGCGAGTCGTTCTATGCCATCTCAGTGGAACGCAAGGTCAAGCACCCCGGCATTGTCGCCATTACCGAAGGTGCCCGACGCGAGCTGTTTACAGCGCTGTGATTTCTTCCCGGGGCTTGAAGGTCATCAGCGCGATGGCGAGCAGGATCGAAGCCAGAATGAAAGCGGCTGCCGCAAAGCCAAGGCCTTGCAGGCCGACACTATCGATCACCCGACCACCGATCATCGCGCCCAGACCGATTCCGAGGTTGGCCCCGGCGATGTTCAGCGACGCGGCAAAGGCCGGCGCTTCGGGCGCGGCCTTCATCAGGCGCACATGGCTGACCAGGAACAACGCCGCCTGGGTCACGCCCCAGATGCCCATCGCTGCCGCCAGACCGAGCGGCGAATGGATGTTCGGCACCAGCGCCACCAGGCCGGCAATCATGAACGCACAGAACATCATCGACGCCATCAGCGGGTGACGATCCACCGCCCGGCCGCCGAGGGAGTTGCCGATCAGCCCGACCGCGCCGAAGCCCATCAGGCACCAGCCGACCACGGTGCCGTTGAAACCGGCCAAGCGCTCAAGGATGTCCGCCAGATAGGTGTACGCGGTGAACATACCGCTGAACACAATCACTGACAGCAGCACATGACCGAGCATCAGCGGGCTGCGCAGGATCTTGAACTGCGAACGAAAGCTCACCTGATGCTGGTGCAGGTTGGTCCTGGGCAGATAGATAAACAGCAGCAACGCCTTGGCAAAGGCGATGACCGCCAGAATCGCGAAGGCACTGCGCCAGCCGAACGCATCGGAAATCAGCGTGCCCACGGGAATGCCGAACACCGTGGCGCAGACAATGCCGAAGCCGATCTTGGCGATGGCGCGACCGGCGTAATCCGGCCCGACGATGTCCACCGCCGTTTCGCTGGCCAAGGCCCAGAACACCGGCAGCCCCAGCGCCGGGATCAAGCGGGCAAACGCCATCACCCAGATGTTAGGCGCCAGCGCCGCGAGCGTGTTGGCCAGGCCAAACATGACCAGTACCGAGATGAACAGCTTGCGACGCTCGAAGCGGGCGAAATACGCCGTCAGGAACGGCCCGAAAGCGGCCACGGTGAAAGCGAACAGGGTTACCAGCAAACCGGCTTGCGGGATGCTGACCTCCAGGTCCCTGGCGATAGCCGGCAATAGGCCAACGATGATGAATTCCGTGGTCAGCACCGTGAAGCCGGCGGCGGACAACAGAAGAATGGGCAACAGCATGCAAAACTCCAGAAAACGAAAACACCAGCGATAGCCCGAAGGCCCACTGGCAGACATGAAAATGAGGATGGTGAATCTTAACAGAGTGTTTTCGGATGCGGTTGCACGAACCTGCAATTCGCGTTGAATGCCAGGGTGGCAGTTCGTCACAGGTCTGAAAGATCGCTCCTGCGCTGTGATAAAGTCCGCGCCCTGAAAAACGTACACCCTGTGTTTATCGGCCATTTTTGGCGTCGATGACACGATCCTCTTCGGTTTCCTGCGGGCTGCACGCGCGGTGAAACCTCGCACTTATAAAAAACCAGAGATGCCGTTTTATGACTGCTTCATCCCCTTCTCTATTGCAACGCCTTAAACGCTTGAGCCTGGTCACACAGATCGTGATCGGCCTGATCGCCGGTATTGCCCTGGCGCTGATTGCCCCCGACATGGCGAAGTCCACGGCGTTCATCGGCAAAGTGTTTGTCTCGGCACTGAAAGCCGTCGCGCCGATTCTGGTGTTCGTGCTGGTCATGGCGTCGATTGCCAACCACAAGCACGGTCAGGAAACCCACATTCGGCCGATTCTGTTTCTGTATCTGCTGGGTACTTTCGCCGCTGCCGTGGTGGCGGTGGTTGCCAGCATGACGTTCCCGTCGAGCCTGGTGCTATCGACCCAGGACGTCGCGGTCACAGCGCCGGGCGGGATTGGCGAAGTGTTGCAAAGCCTGTTGCTGAGCGTGGTCGATAATCCGGTCAGCGCCCTGATGAACGCCAACTTCATCGGTATTCTGGCGTGGGCCATCGGTATGGGCGTTGCCATCCGTCATGCCGGCGACACCACCCGTGAAGTGCTGGGCGACCTGTCCAACGGCGTGACGGTGATCGTGCGTCTGGTGATCAGCTTCGCCCCGCTGGGCATCTTCGGCCTGGTGGCCTCGACCCTGGCCACTTCCGGCTTCGGCGCCTTGATCGGCTACGCCCACCTGCTGGCCGTGCTGCTGGGCTGCATGCTGTTCGTGGCACTGGTGATGAACCCGCTCATCGTGTTCTGGAAACTGCGCCGCAACCCGTACCCGCTGGTGCTGACCTGCCTGCGCGAAAGCGGCATCACGGCGTTCTTCACCCGTAGCTCGGCGGCGAACATTCCGGTCAACCTGGAATTGAGCAAGCGTCTGGGCCTGCACGAAGACACCTATTCGGTATCGATCCCGCTGGGCGCGACCATCAACATGGCCGGCGCGGCAATCACCATCACCGTGCTGACCCTGGCGGCCGTGCATACCCTGGGCATCGCCGTGGACGTTCCCACCGCGATCCTGCTGAGCGTCGTCGCAGCGATCTGCGCCTGTGGTGCTTCGGGCGTGGCCGGTGGTTCGCTGTTGCTGATTCCACTAGCGTGCAGCCTGTTCGGCATCCCGAGCGAAATCGCCATGCAGGTGGTGGCGGTCGGTTTCATCATCGGCGTGTTGCAGGATTCGGCGGAGACTGCGCTGAATTCGTCCACCGATGTGCTGTTCACCGCGGCGGCTTGTATGGGTGAAGAGCAGAAAGCCGAGCGTCTGGCCTGACACAAATCCTTGTAGGAGTGAGCCTGCTCGCGATAGCGGTGGATCAGTCAACTTCAATGTTGACAGTTATACCGCCTTCGCGAGCAGGCTCACTCCTACAGGAACCGTGATGTAGCGGATAAATGCGTACAAATGAAAAAGCCCCCGCAGCCAAAGGCTCCGGGGGCTTTTTTGTACCCGGACGGTTTAGAACGCGCCCATGTAGTCGCGCTTGCCCACTTCCACGCCGTTGTGGCGCAGCAGTGCGTAAGTGGTGGTGACGTGGAAGAAGAACTGCGGCAGGCCGTAGGTCAGCAGGTAAGACTGGCCGCTGAAGCGCTTCTCTTTAGGCGTGCCCGGACGGGTGACGATCTCGATGCCTTCCTTGCCGTTGATCTGCGCAGGCGTAATGCTGCCGATGAAGGCCAGGGCCTTGGCGATCAGCGCTTGCAGATCCGCGAAGGTGGTTTCTGTGTCGTCGTACTTCGGCAGTTCGACTTCGGCCAGGCGACCGGTAACGCCCTTGCTGAAATCAACGGCGATCTGCACCTGACGCACCAGCGGGAACATGTCCGGGAACAGGCGCGCTTGCAGGAAGGCGTTAGGGTCGATGTTTTTTTCGGTAGCGTGGGCTTCGGCCTTTTTCAGTACATCGCTCAGGGCGTTGAGCATTTGCTGGAAAACAGGCACGGAAGCGTCGTACAGGGAAATGGTCATGGCAGGTCTCGTGTGGTGACAGAGGGAAACGTCGGCCGATTATAGCCGCGCGCCGCCCTCCCGAGACCGGACTTTTTCAGCTGCCGTACACTTTGGCCGCGGGAACGGCCTGAGCCACCAACTGTGCGACGGCATCGCCCATCTCACCGACCGCCCAACGGCCCTGGCGATCCAGTTGCGGACCACGGCGCCATCCGTCGGCGATGGACAACTTACCGCCCTCGACTTCGAACATCTGCCCGGTCACCTCGGCGGAAGCCTCGGAGCCCAGCCACACCACCAGCGGCGCGACGTTTTCCGGGGCGAAGTAATCGAAGCCCTCTTCCGGCTTTTTCATGGTGTCGGCGAACACTTGCTCAGTCATGCCGGTGCGCGCGGCCGGCGCCAGGGCGTTGGCGGTGATCCCGTAGCGGCGCAGTTCAGCCGCCTGCACCAGCGTCAGCGATGCGATACCGCCCTTGGCCGCCGCGTAGTTGGACTGACCGATGGAGCCCTGCAAACCGGCGCCGGAACTGGTGTTGATGATCCGCGCATCGACCTTGGCACCGCCCTTGGCCTGCTCGCGCCAGTACTTCACGGCGTGGCTGGAAATACAGAAATGGCCCTTGAGGTGCACGGCCACCACGGCGTCCCAGTCGGCCTCGCTGAGGCTGGCGAACATGCGGTCGCGGCAGATGCCGGCGTTGTTGACCACCACGTTCAGGTCGCCGAAGGTTTCGATGGCCTGGCGCACGATCAGCCCCGCCGAGTCATAGCGGGTGATGTCGTCGCTGTTGGCCACGGCGCTGCCGCCCTGGCCGAGAATTTCGCCGACCACGGCCAGCGCCGCTTCGCGGTTGATGTCGTTGACCACCACTTTCGCGCCTTCGGCGGCGAAGGCCAGCGCGTAGGCGCGGCCCAGACCACCGCCGGCACCGGTGATGATCACGACGCGGTTTTCACAGATTTTCATGTTCTACATCCTTCAAATTCATCACGGGTCAACACAATCCCCTGTAGGAGCGGTGTGCATCCTGGGTTACAAGCGTTCGATGATCGTCACGTTGGCCTGGCCGCCGCCTTCGCACATGGTCTGCATGCCGTAGCGACCACCGCTGCGTTCCAGTTCATGCAGCAAGGTGCACATCAACCGGGTGCCGGTGGCGCCCAATGGATGACCGAGGGCAATCGCGCCGCCGTTGACGTTGGTCTGTTCATGGGGATAGCCGGTCTCTTTCAACCAGGCCATGGCCACCGAGGCGAAGGCCTCGTTGATCTCCACCCGGTCGATGTCTTCGAGCTTCATGCCGGCACGCTTGAGTGCGTAGGCGGTGGCCGGGATCGGCGCGGTGAGCATCCAGATCGGGTCTTCGGCGCGCACGCTCAGGTGATGGATGCGAGCCCGTGGCGTCAGGCCGTAACGCTTGAGCGCCGCTTCCGAGACGATCAGCATCGCGCTGGCCGCGTCGCAGGTCTGGCTCGACACCGCGGCGGTCACCCGGTCGCAGCCGAACAGGAATTCCAGCTCGGCCATTTTTTCCAGGCTGGTCTGGCGCGGCGTTTCGTCATGCATCACACCGGCCAGTGGCACGATCTCGCGATTGAAGCGGCCTTGCTCGATGGCCTGCAAGGCACGTCGATGGGACTCAAGCGAATAGGCTTCAAGCTGCGCCCGGGACAGGTCCCACTTTTCCGCGATCATCTGCGCCGAACGGAACTGCGTCGGGGGTTGCGCGCCGTAGCGCCGCACCCAGCCTTCGGAACCGCTGAACGGATCGGTGAAGCCCAAGGGTTCGGCGGCGATCATTGCCGAGGAAATCGGGATCTGAGTCATGGTCTGCACGCCACCGGCGATGACCACGTCCTGAGTGCCGCTCATCACCGCTTGCGCCGCGAAGTGCACCGCTTGCTGGGACGAACCGCACTGGCGATCGATGGTGGTGCCCGGCACCGATTGCGACAGGCCGGCCGCCAGCCAACTGGTGCGGGCGATATCCCCGGCCAGCGGGCCGATGGTGTCGACACAGCCGAAGATCACGTCGTCGTAATCCTCGTCGGGAATGGCGTTGCGCTCGACCAGCGCGCGCAACACATGGGCGCCCAGGTCGGCGGCGTGGATCTGGCTCAGACCACCCTTGCGCCGCCCGGTGGGCGTACGCAGGGCGTCGACGATGTAGGCTTCAGGCATGGTGTATCCCGCAATAGAAGTTGAAGTCAAAAAGTCTCGCCGGCACCCAGCGCAGGTGTGCCGTCAAACAGCGCCGCGCGAATCCGCCCTTTGTGATGGCCGCGATCACCCCAGACCTTGTCCAGCGCCCAGGCGCGTTTCATGAACAGGTGCAAATCGACTTCCCAGGTGTACCCCATGGCACCGTGAGCCTGGATGGTGTTCTTCGCCGCGAGCATCGCCGCTTCCGCCGTCGCCAATTTGGCGTGGGACACGAATACGTCCTGCTCCGGTTGTTGCTCGGCCAGCGCATAAGCGGCGCGATACAGCGGGCCCTTGGCGAACTCGATCTGCACCGCGACGTTGGCCATCAAATGCTTGACCGCCTGGAACGAACCCACCGGCTTGCCGAACTGCTTGCGCTCGAAGGTGTAGTCCACCGCCAGGTCGACCATGCGCTTGGCCAGCCCGAGCAATTGCGCGGCACTGGCGAGAGCGCCACGGTTGAAGGCGGCCGCCCACAGTTGCCGTCCTTGTTCACCGCTGGCCACGCAGGTGGCAGGTGTTGGCGTCCATTCGACCTGGAACAGCTGACGACTCGGGTCGACCGACTCGTTGCGGGTCAGGCGCACGGCATCACGCTCCAGGGCGTGCACTTCGTCGCCATTGGCCAGCAACAGCAGATCGGCGACATGGGCATCGCTGACCAGCGGATTACCTGGCTCGGAAACCGCGAGGCGTGCACGGCCCTCGGCCACTCGCGACAGCCATTTTTGTTTAAGCGGCGCGTGTTGCTCATCGAGGGCGGCGAGCAATGGCACGCCGACCAGCATGGTGTCCACCAGCGGCTCGGGCAGCCCGGCGTAACCGCACTCCTGAGCGATCAGCACGAAGTCCAGCTCATTCATGCCCATGCCGTCCTGCGCCTCGGGCACGGTCAGGGCGGTCAGGCCCAACTCCACCAATTGCGCCCAGAGTTGTTCACTGCGCCCGCTGTCGCTCTGCCACAGTTCGCGGATGCGTTCCGGGGTGACTTCGTTGATCAGGAAACTGCGGACGTTGTCCTGAAACAGCAGTTGGTCGCGGCTGAAACTAAAGTCCATGGTCTATTCCTCAGGCACGCGGCATGCCGAGCATGCGTTCGGCAATGATGTTGCGCTGGATCTCGTTGGTGCCGGCGTAGATCGGCCCGGCCTGGGCAAACAGGAAGCCTTCCAGCCAATGGCCGACGTCACCGGCGGCCGGGGCTTCGGGCAGCAGCTCGCCGCGCAGGCCGAGAATGCTCATGGCGGTGTCGTGCATGCGCTGGTCGAGTTCCGACCAGAAGATCTTGTTGGTCGACGATTCCGGCCCGATCTTGCCGCCCTGCACCAGTTGCGAGGCGGTCATGTAGGTGCTCAGGGTGTAGGCCTCGGCATCCAGCCAGGCGCGCATCACCGCTTCACCGATCGCCGGGTCGCGGTCGGCCTGCTCGCGGTTGGCCAGGTACAACTGCACCAGGCGCTTGGCGGTTTCCTGGAAGCGCGCCGGTGAACGCAGCAGCAAACCGCGCTCGAACCCGGCGGTGGACATCGCCACGTGCCAGCCCATGCCTTCGCCACCGAGGGCGTTCTCCACCGGCACCTTGACGTCGTCGAAGAAGATCTCGGCGAAACCCGGCAAGCCATTGAGCTGCGGAATCGGCCGTACCGTGATGCCCGGCGTGTCCAGCGGCAGCAGGATGAAGGTCAGGCCGTGATGACGCTGGGACTGCGAGTCGGTACGGAAAATACCGAACGCCCAGTCAGCCCACACCGCGCGGGTCGACCAGGTTTTCTGGCCATTGATCACGTAGTGGTCGCCCACCCGTTCAGCCTTGGAGCGGATCGCCGCCATGTCGGAACCGGCACCCGGCTCGGACCAGGCCTGGGCCCAGATGTCTTCGCCAGTGGCCATGCGCGGCAGAAAGCGTGCCTTTTGTTCTTCGCTGCCGTACTCCATCAGGGTCGGGCCGAGCAGGAAGATGCCGTTCTGGTTGACCCGTGCCGGGGCGCCAGAGCGGTAGTATTCCTCTTCGAAAATCAGCCACTCGATCAGGTCGCAACCACGGCCGCCGAGCTCGGTCGGCCAAGTGACCATGCCCCAACGGCCTTCATTGAGCTTGGCTTCCCAGGCGCGGTGCTCGGCAAAGCCCTGTTCGGTGTCGAACGATTGCAGCGGTTTACTCGGTACATTGGCGGCCAGCCAGGTCCGCGCTTCGGCGCGAAAGGCCTGTTGGGCCGGGGTATAGGTCAGGTCCATGGATATGCCTTCAGCCGTTGAATCGGGCATCGCGTTTCTCGACGAACGAGTCGCGTGCTTCCTGAGAGTCCAGTGAGCGGTAGGCTTCGAGGGTGAAGCCCTGCTCCCAGCGGTATTTGTCTTCCAGATTGCCGTCTTCGATGCCGCTCAGCGCTTCCTTGGCCAGGCTGATCATGCCGGGGCTCTTGGCGGCGATGGTGCGGGCGATCTGCAACGCGGCTTCGCGCAAGTCTTCACGCTTGACCACCCGCTCCACCGCGCCCAGGCGGTAAGCCTCGGCGGCGTCGATGGCCTCGCCGGTGAAGTACATGTGACGGACTTTCTGCACCGGGAACAGCCGCTGCAAATGCGCACCGCCGCCCATGGCGCCGCGATCCACTTCCGGCACGCCGAACGTGGCGCACTCGGACGCGACGATGATGTCGGCAGCGCCGCAGATGCCGATGCCGCCGCCCAACACAAAGCCGTGCACGGCCACGATCACCGGTTTCGGGTTGCGGTGGATGGCCTTGAAGCTGTCGTAGTTGCCCTTGTTCACCGCGACGATCAGGTTGCCGGCGGCGGCCAGTTCCTTGATATCGACCCCGGCGCAGAAGCCGCGACCTTCGGCACGGATCACGATCACCCGCACGTCGCTGTTGCGGCCCAGGCCTTCGATCTCACTGGCGATATCGGCCCAGCCCTGGCAGTTGAAGGCGTTGACCGGTGGTCGGTCGAACACCAGTTCCGCGATGCCGCTATCAATACTCACGCTAAATGGTTTCATGCCTTTCCCCTTCACGACACACGGCGGCACAGCTCGCCCAGGCGCGCTTCGGCGTCGCGGACGATCTGTTCAATCAATTGGGCGCAGCTGGGCAAGCTGTCGATGGATGCAGCGATTTGTCCGGCTGGCAATACGCCCTCGGCCGGACGCCCGTCGACCATGGCTTTCTGGATCACCATCGGTGCGTTGGCGGCCATGATGCTTTGCGCGGCGGTCAGCTCTCCGGCGCCGCGCATTTTCAAGGCACTGGTCAGCAGTTGCGTCAGGCTCATGCCGGTATGACGGCGGTAGGCCAGGCCACTCTGCAAGGCCAGCAACAGGCGCTTGAGGCCGCCGCTGTTTTCCAGCTGGTTGAGCAATTCGTTGCGGATCATTCGTTGCGGCATGCCGTCGATGGCGCGGCTGATGATGATCGCCGCCGGGTCCTTGACCGCCAGGTAACGGGCCAGGGTCGCCTGGGGCACCGGGCTGTCGGCGCACATCAAAAAGCGTGTGCCCATGGCGATGCCTTCGGCGCCGTAGGCCAGGGCCGAAACCAGCCCCTTGCCGTCCTTGAAACCACCGGCCGCCACCACGGGCACCGACACGGCATTGACCACTTGATCAAGCAGCATCAAGGTCGGCACGGAACCGGTGTGTCCCCCACCCTCGCCGCCCTGCACGGTCACCGCATCGGCGCCCATTTCCACGGCTTTCTGCGCATGCTTGAGCGCGCCCACCGTGGGAATGCACACCACGCCGGCGTCCTTCAGGCGGCTGATCATTTGCTTGCCCGGCGAACGGCTGTAGCTGACCGCCCGGACTTTGTGGCGCAACACCAGCTCGACGATCTCGCCGGCATTGGCCTGGTACATGTGGAAGTTCACGCCAAACGGCTGATCGGTCAGGCGCTTGGTTTCGAGGATCGCCGCTTCCATCTGCTGCGGTTCGATGGTCGCACCGGCGAGAAAACCGAAACCACCGGCATTGCCCGTGGCCGCCACCAGTTTCGGGTCGGCGACCCAGCCCATGGCGGTCTGGATGATCGGATAACGGCAACCGAGCAGCTGTGTTAAACGGGTATTCAACGAGATCGCCATGCTCACGCCTCGCCCGTTTTGCGCTGGGAACTGGCCATGGCCTTGGCGTCGTAACCGCCGAGACGGTCGCCGGACACCAGTTCATTGTGGGCATGGGCGAAGTGATGCAGGCCGAACACCATGTCCATGGTCGCGCGCTTGCCCATCAGGTCTTCGGCGTTGTTCACCGCTTGCTTGCTCAGTTGCAGGCCCAGGCGCGGCATCTGGGCGATGCGCCCGGCGATGTCGAGGCTCTGTTGTTCCAGTTCGTCGCGAGCAACCACCCGATTGAGCATGCCCATCTGATAGGCACGCGGTGCCGGCATGCGCTCGCCGAGGAACAGGAACTCCTTGGCGATGCGCGGATTGAGTTCATGCACGTGGGCGAAATACTCCACACCGGGAATGCCCATGCGCACCACCGGATCGGCGAAATACGCATCCTCGCTGGCAACGATCAGGTCGCAGACCCAGGCCAGCATCAGCCCACCGGCAATGCACGCGCCCTGGACCATGGCGATGGTCGGCTTGGGCATCTCGCGCCAGCGGCGGCACATGCCCAGATAGACTTCCTGTTCGCGGGCATAGAGAAACTCGCCGCCCGGTTTGTTCACATGGTCGTACCACAGGCTGGCGCGGTCGAAGGTCTTGTCGACGTCGCGGCCCGGGGTACCGATGTCATGCCCGGCGGAGAAATGCTTGCCGGCGCCACGCAGCACGATGACCTTCACTTCATCGTCATCGCAGGCCCGGCGAAACGCCGCGTCCAGCGCATAGGTCATCTGCGAGTTCTGCGCGTTGTGGAACTCGGGGCGGTTCATGGTGACCAGAGCCACCGCACCACGCACCTCGTACAGCACCACCTCGGCCTGATTGTTATCGTTATGTTCAGCCATCACTTTTCTCCGCAACGCGTTGCTCAGCGTTGGCCTGGCGGGTTGTCTTTGAGTTGCAGGGCGCGCAGGTTGTGCGGGTCCAGGCGCTGGATCAGCTGCAACTGCTCGGCCGTCGGTGCCGCCGTGGTCGGGCAGTCATCCGGCACATGCAGCTCGAAGCCGGTGTTGTCCTGGACTTGCGCTGCCGTCACACCGGGGTGCAGCGAACGGATGCGCATCTGCCGCTGCGGACCCTGGAAATCCAGGACGCAGAGGTCGGTGATGATCAGGCGGATGTCGATGTCGTCCAGCGACCAGCCCCGCGCCAGGCGAGCCGGGTTGTAGCCGACCGAGGCGACCATATCGACCTCGCCTTCGACGAACACCCGACGGTTGTGGCTCGGCACGCAAAACGAGTTGGCGTGGCTGATCGAGTTGCCGGGGAAACCGCGCACACCGAGCATCTGCGCCTTGGGTTTGGCGTAGTCGCCGATGCAGGAAATGTTCGCCTGACCGTAACGGTCGATCTGGGTCGGGCCGACCAGCGCATGGCGCTTGCCGCCCCAGACGTTGTCGAAAATCCGCGAGAAACCCATCCAGCTGTCGCGCTTGGGTTCATAGCCTTTGCGCGCGCCCAACGGCACCGGCTCGGCGACCATGTAGGCTTCGGAGTCGGTCATCAGCAGTTGCGGGTTGCTGGTCAACATGGCCAGCGATGCCGCCAGACGCGGGATCACGCCGATGCCGGAGGCCAATACTTCGCCGTCTTCGCGCCAGGCTTCAGAGGCCGCGCAGATCATCAACTCAGCGAGGCTGAAATCAGTAGTGCTCATCGAAAGGCTCCTTAGAAAATCGGCAACGGCAGTTCACGGATCGCAGCCAGGCCGCCGACCTTTTCCAGATACTGTTCGTGGGTGCAGTCGACGTAGTCACGCACGTAGCCCTGCCAGCCATCGGCCGCCTGGACCGTGGCGTTGTAGGCCTTGAAGTGCGCAACATCGAAACCGTACAGCGGCGCACAGGAAGACGGATGCGCCCCGCCCGGCACGTGAGCCACGGCGGTGGTCAGGTTGCGCTCCCAGAACACTTGATGTGCCTGAGCGGCGTCTTGATGGAAATACTCGCTGTCGACCAGCTCATCGCAGGTCACGTAGCTGTGGGTCGCGGCCCGCACGAACAGGTCGTCCATGTAGTGATCCGGACCGCTGATCTGGCACACGCCGCGTTTGTCGGCACGGTCAACGTGGACCAGCGCAGCGTCGAGCTTGAGCGCAGGCATTGCGACCCAGTCCTTGCCATCGGCATAGGGCGAGGTAATCAACTTGATCTGGCGGTTGTGGCGCAGCACGTCAGTGCCCAGGCCCACCGCCGTTGGAATGAACGGCACATTCATCGCCGCCGCCCGCAGGCCGAGCAGCAACATACCTTCGTCGATCTCCATCACTTCCAGCGCCGCTTCCTGGCGCGCCTTGCGGAAGTACGGCTCCAGCGGAATGAAATCCAGCGAAACGAAGGCGAACACCAGCTTCTTGATCTTGCCCGCCGCGCAGAGCATGCCGACATCGGCACCACCGTAGGCGACCACGGTCAGGTCCTTGAGGTCCGAGCGCAGAATCTCGCGCACCAGCGCCATCGGCTTGCGACGCGGGCCCCAGCCACCGATACCGATGGTCATGCCGTCACGCAGTTGGCCGACGATCTCGGCGGTGGTCATTTGCTTGTCCATCGTCTTGTTCCTCATTGGCGACCGACACTGAAGTCGTGGCCCCAGTGGCTGACCACGGTGCTTTCGAACGGCGTGTGGCGGTCCCAGTCGACCACCAGGCCATCGCAGCCGTACTCCAGGTCAAACCCGGACGGGGTCTTGATATAGAAAGAAATCATCTGGTCGTTGGTGTGCTGGCCGAGGGTGGCCGACAGCTTCACGCCGTTGGCGTGAACGCGGTCCAGGGCGCGGCCGACTTCGTCCAGCGCGTTAACTTCGACCATCATGTGCACGCAACCGTGGGGCATCGGGCACTCGAAAATCGCCAGCGAGTGGTGGCGGCCGTTGTTGCAGTGCAGGAAGTGAATGCGTTTTTGCGGCTCGGCCGGGTCCGGGGTGAAGCGGACTTTCATCAGGTCCGACAGGCCGAAACCCATCACCTGTTCGTAGAAGTCGCGGCAGCGTTCGAAGGCTGGGGCCGGCAATACGACGTGGCCCATGCCGAGGTCGTTGGTGACAAAACCTTTGACGCCCACCGGCGAAACGAAACGGGCGAAGTCCTGCAACGGGCCCCAAAACAGTTCGTGGCGGTTGCCATCCGGGTCGCTGAAGTGCACCAGCTCCTGGACCTTGCGCAGCTCGGCCTCGGCGGTGGTGCCACGGGTCACTTGCACGTCGGCCTGTTGCAGCTCGCTGACCGCCTGTTCCAGCGCCGCCTTGCCGGCCAATTCCCAGCCGCAGGCACCGAAGCCGTTCTCGGCGTTCTTCTGCACCAGGATGCGGTAGTGGCGCTCGTCCATTTTCAGGTACAGCAGTTCATCGTCGCCGCTGACCATCATGCCCAACACCTGGCTTGCGTAGTGGCGCCATTGCGCCAGATCGCTGGACAGCAGGGTGACGTAACCCAGACCACGGATATCCATGGATGCACTCCTCGTTTTTCTCAGGCCGTGCCGCCCTTCGGCTGGTGCCGGGGGAGACTTTATGTAGGGGCTATATGTAGGAGCTATTCAAACGGGTTCGGGGAGGGGCAACATCGTCCAATGGGACTAGCGGATTTGATTGGTGCAGGCATCAAAAACGGGCCATAAAGGCCCGTTTGAGGAGGGTTCTGAGGTATGAAACCTACCTTTTTTTACATTCTTCAAGCTCGTTTTGGCTTTTCAAAGTCGTAATTACGCCTAACCGATACTTGCAGTACTGGATGACCAACTGCCGCTCCGTATCGCTTAGCTCACTCAATTTTTTGTCATCTGATTCGTACGCGAAAATATTTTCAAACTTCATCTGAAGTGTCGGACTTTTCTTGATGAAAAAAACTTTTTCCGGGTACGCGTCTTCCATCTTTTCGTAAAAGCCGATGTAGAGGAAAGCGAGGAGTGCGATCGGGAAAATGATAAGTAGCGGCTTCATAATGAAGGTGGTTGCAGGTTGGTTTTGATTCGAAGGTCTCTCACCAGTTTCATCCCAATGTTGCCAGGGCATATTTTTCCTTCGCCGGCTTGCATGGGGAACTCACGGTGCCCACCCAAAGTGGTCACCCTGAAAACACTGGTCAGAGCTTGAACCAGGTTCAGTAGGGTATCGATTTGTATGGCAGGGATTTTCTGGTCCATATTGCCATTCATGGTTTCAAGAGCCTGACGGGAAAGAGCAACCATATCGCCGCCTTCCTCCGCGGTTGTCAGGTTTTCCAGCAATACGATGCCAATAACACCTGTGTTGTAGTTATGTACGCTTGAGCCTTTGAACCGGATGTCCCGTCCCTCAAAGACTTTACCCATACAGTCGATGCCGTAGTGGTAACCGATGTCATCAAATTTGGCCTGATGCTCGCTCTGAATCGCAAGCATTTGTCCTGCGCCGAAACCACAGCCCACACTTCTACCCGCATGGTGAAGTGCGATCATCGAGTAGTCCCAGTCGTCGACCATTTCGCCTTTTACTTCTTGAGCTCCCCAGGACGATCTTTCTACAAATTCATGACCATTTTTTCGGGCGAGCCTAATGATTGCTTCTCTCATCGCAGCTCTATCGTTGACAGTAATGGCAGTAAGGGTTGCTGGCTCGTCGGAGAGGACATCGCTCGCCTTCGCCTTGATAGCAAATTGTTGAGCCATGTTTGAGCGTTCTTGAGGTAGCGGGCTTGCGACCAGTTCGGTTTTTGGCAACGGTGGCTTGCGTTGGTCGGCAGAAGCGACAAGAGGATAATCCCACGACTCCACACGACAGCGCACTCCAATGCGTGAATAGTTGCCTGTTGTGTCTTCACTCAGCGGGCTGAAAGGGTCACTGCAAACCAACAGCCAATCACCGTCTTTCACCGTAGTCAGTATTCGTTCAATAACGTCGTACGTCAGCTGACCACGCGAACGTCCATGAGCCAGTAAAAAATCATTCAGCCCCAAGAACTCGTCACAGCGGCTCAGAAGCGCCTCTCGCACTCTGGACACGGCAAAGAATGGCGATTCGATTTGATTGAAACCAATACCTTGACGCTCGCGGTCTCGCTGATGAATAAGGCGCATCCACATAAACCATCCTCCTTAATAACGACGCACTCCAACAACATTGGTGGGCGCCGATTTCCTTGTTGAGGGTCGCAGAATAAACAGCCTATAGACCACTCAGTCAAGGTGCAGAAATCCCTGTAGGAAGAGTCGCTGTGATTACGCAATTTTGACCGTGCCGCAGTACCTGTGGGATTGAGGTTGCTCCCACAGGGGTCAGTGGTGCTGCGGATTTATGCGGGTGGGTCGATTTGATCGAGCACGCGGTTCGCGGTGATTTCGGCCAGCATGACGCTATTGGAAATACCCAGCAGGGCATTGCGATCACCGCCCTCCAGATGATCCACCAGTTGATGCACCATCACATCCACCGAGGCCAGGGTCTCGACCAGATAGACCACCAGGGTTTCGGTCGTGGCCTCTGGGTCGACGCTGAACAGCGTGCTGATTTTTCGAGGGGTGGCTTTGATGTCGGCTGTCGAGGGGAAGTGGTAAGCGAGGGCGCGCTCGGCGGCCTCGTTGAGTTTTTTGGAATCGGGTTCGTATGGGGATGCCGGATCGGTGTCCGGCGGGTTGGGTGTGACCTTGAACATAGTGTGGATTCCTGATGCTGGCTGGAAACCACTTCTCTACTAAAAGAAGGGGTGGCAGCTGTACGCAGGTTAGTAGACCGGGGAATCCAAGAAGCCGGCGCGCCCAAGGGCGCCCTACGTAAAGCCGCCATCAAAATACAGGCACATAACCTGATTGATGCGTCGTACGTCTCGGATTAAGCCACGGGCTACTAAACCCGATCACTGGGAGTCAGTGATGCGAATCAAGTTACCGAGGGGGTCCAAGGCGCACAAGCCGGCGGATTCTGGCGTACCTGTAGGCAACGACGCAAGGCGTTGTAGCTTTCATCAAGTAACGCTGACAGGCGTTAAACAAGCGCTGTTCAAAGG
Source organism: Pseudomonas grandcourensis (assembly GCF_039909015.1). NCBI lineage: Bacteria > Pseudomonadati > Pseudomonadota > Gammaproteobacteria > Pseudomonadales > Pseudomonadaceae > Pseudomonas > Pseudomonas grandcourensis. Next base: position 2,230,699 of record NZ_CP150919.1, on the reverse strand, counting down.
CCAAATCGGTGGCACGAACTTGCACAATAACCTGTAGGAGCGAGCCTGCTCGCGATGGCGGCGTGTCAGGCAACATGAATATTGAATGTGCCGCCCTCTTCGCGAGCAGTTCACTCCTACAAGGGATAGGCGGTGGTCCGACAGGCATAAAAAAACGGGCCTTGGGGACCCGTTGGAAAGTTGGCCTGACGTCCATGCCAGGCCTGAAATGCAATCAACAGTAGGAGCGAGCCTGCTCGCGATAGCGGTCTCACATTCAATATTGATGTTGAATGTTATGGCCTCATCGCGAGCAGGCTCACTCCTACAGGGGCGATGTGGTGTTCACGCTTTGCGGAAGTGCGGAATCACCTTCTCGCCAATGTTCTTCAAGGTCTCCAGCTGCGCCCACTGCGGTACGGTGCCCATCTGGCAGATGAACAGGATTTCGTCGGCGCCGGCATCGATCAGGCGTTGCACATAGTTGATGCAATCCTCGACGGTGCCGTAGGCGTGGTTGGGGTTCATCATCGCCATGGTCGGGTCGGAGAAGTCGACGCTGACTTCTTCGGAGGCAAAGCGCGACTTGATCACAGCCTGACCATTGCCGTCGACGAAGGTGTCGTCTTTCCACTTCTCCGGGTCCGGACGCTCGCCACCGCCGTACCAGTAGCCCAGGGATTCCAGGAAGTAACGCTGGCCACGGATACCGATGCGGCGTGCTTCTGCGTTGTCCTCCAGCACGATGGCCGGGCACAGTGCGGCGATGTGGCGGTTAGGGCGGAAACCGACCTGCTTCTTCTCATCGCGATTGTCGTAGGCCGTGTGATACACCTCGACCTTCTTGGCGATTTCTTCCGGGCCACCGAAGCCCAGCACCAATGCGCCCATGCCGCGACCGCCGGCATTTTTCAGCGATTCGGTGTTGGTGCACGCCAGGTACATCGGCGGGTGCGGATCCTGGTACGGCTTTGGATGGATCGGGCGTTTCGGGATCTGTACGAAGTCGCCGTTGTGCTCGATCTCGTCCTGCACGAACATTTTCGGGATCAGGTACATCATCTCGTCGATCTGCGGCTGCAAGGTCGCGAGGTCGTAGCCGAAGGTGCCGGCTTCCTGCTGGGTGCCGCCCTTGCCCACGCCGAAGTGCACACGGCCCTTGGACAGCAGGTCGAGGGTGGCGATGCGCTCGGCGACTTTCACCGGGTGGTTCATCGCCGGCGGCAGGCAGACCACGCCGTGGCCGATGCCGATGCGCTCGGTTTTACCGGCAACGAAAGCCAGCATGGTTTCCGGCGCGGACATGTGCGAGTAGTTGCTCAGCGCAGTGTGTTCCACGCACCAGAAGGTGTCGAAGCCGAGCTTGTCGGCCAGCACGGCCTGTTCAACAGTGTCTTCGAAAATCTTGCGGTCGCCTTCGCGGCTGGAGTCCACCGTCTGGGCTTCGTAAATCAGGGAAAATTTCATGGTTGATCCTTGTGCTTATTTGGATGCGCAGTCGGCGCCGTAGACCTTCGCCTTACCGCCAATGCTCGTGCATCGACGGGGCGCTCGAATCACGCAAACGGACTAGCCCGCTTCATAGAAAAAGAGCCGATTAAAAAGTCAGAGGAAAAAGTCGTTGCTGTCCTGGCCCATGCTGACGCCACCAAGGTTCCAGGCGTACTTGGCCGGACTGTTGGCGACGTGGGCGCGACCGGTGTGAATGTCGCGGAACGCACGGTTGATCGCGTGGCTGCGGAAGATTGTCGAAGCACCGCTGTTGAACATCAGGTCGCCAACGGCCTTGGCGCACTTGTCGGCCACCAGCGCCGAGTCGTAACGCATCTTCACCCGCTCGGGCATGCTCAGCGGCTCGCCTTTTTGTGCGCGCTCCAACATCAGGGCGAAGTTGCGATGCAGCACAGTCTTGCACTCGTCGACGCAGACCATGGCATTGGCCAGCGCCGCTTGCGCGGCCGGGTCCTGGACCATTTTGCGACCGTCATTGACCCCGACCCGGGCACGGTTGTGCTCGACAAACTGATCCACCGCGCCTTGCAGGGCACCGATGGCCGAGGACGAAACCGCGCGCACGAAAATCTGCCCGAACGGCAGGCGGAACAACGGCGCTGTGTTCACCTCATTGCCCGGACTGTTCTGCATGAAACCATCGAACGCGCGATGGGTGCGATACTCGGGAACGAAGGCGTTTTCCACCAGAATGTCGTGGGAACCGGTGGCTTCCAGGCCCATGACGTTCCAGTTGTCGAGAATCTGGTAGTCGCTGCGCGGCACCAGGAAGGTCCGGTAATCCGGCGCCCCGCCCGCCTCTGCCGGCGGCACCAGCGCACCGAGGAACACCCAGTCGCAATGCTTGCTGCCGGAAGAAAAACCCCAGCGGCCGCTCAACTTGAAGCCACCCTCGACCCGCTCGACCTTGCCCACCGGCATATAGGAAGAGGAGATCAGCACGCTGGAGTCGCTACCCCAGACATCCTGGGCCGCGCGGTCGTCGAACAGCGCCAGTTGCCAGTTGTGGATCGCTACCACGCCAAGCACCCAGGCTGAGGACATGCAGCCCTCGGCAAGGGTCATCTGCACGTCGAAGAAGTCCTTGGGCTCCAGCTCATAGCCTTCCCAACGGGACGGTTGCAGGATGCGAAAGAACCCGGCGTCGTGGAAATCCTTCAGGGTTTCTTCGGGCAACTGGCCTGCTTGCGCGGCATTCAGGGCGCGTTCACGCAGGATCGGCACCAACTCGCGGGCACGTTGGCTCAGACGCTGGCGAATCAGGTCTTGGTTGAGCATTTTTATTGTTCTCCTTTGTTCACCCCATCCGCCGGGGCGCGCGTGCAACGGGGCGGGTGTAGCGCCCCTACACTGGCATTCAAACAATGCGCAACAGAGTGGACATCCCTCAAACGGACCATGTGGGATTGGGGAACAGGTATCTGGGTGGGGGGTGAATCAGAAAGTGATGTGTTGGCTGGCAGGCCGTCTTCGCGGGCAGGCCCACATTGAGCCCCCTGTTTTACTCGAGACTTGTGGCCACTGAAGATCACTGTGGGAGATTCTATGGTTGAGGTGAAGCCCTCATCTCGCTTTTGATTGGTATTCGCTCTGCTGCTTCAGCAGGGCGAATACCACCCGAGCAAGCTCGCTCCCACAGTTGATCCGGGTTTGCCTGCAAGAGATTGGTCGGCTGGCAGGCCGCCTTCGCGGGCAAGCCCGCTCCCACAGGTGCTGAGTACATCTGCAAAAATCAGGTCGGCTGGCAGGCCGCCTTCGCGAGCAAGCTCGCTCCCACAGAAAAGCAAAAGCACAGCAGAACAGACCACCCCGTCGCTTCTCACCACTCATCAGGCCGAGCGTTAGCTCGCCTGCAGCTTTTGATCTTGATCCACCCGCCCCCTCGGAAGGCTGAGCGGAGGTGTTTATCCGGGGACTGGCGCGCAGCGCCGTTCGACGCAGTCGAACTCATTGCATGTAGGTCGAAGCGAAGCCGACCGGAGGGCAATGCCCCCGGATGAATACCGTAGCGAAGGAACCCCGAGCCTCAGCGAGGGGCCGTACGTAAGGGGCGAGACTTTTTGGTTCCTTTTGTGTCGGGGCGTTTGACAAAAGGGACTCGCCGTAAGGGCGAAACCATAAGCCGCCGTTACCGCAGCAACGGATATGTACTCAGTCAACCCAGCAGCCTGGTCGGCCCAGAGGCCGCCAAGGCCTAGTCCCCTCGGACGATGTGACGACTGGACGCCAGAGCAAGAATCCATCGCACTCCCCAACCAACAAAAAGGCCCAGTGCGATGAACGACGTCAATCTCAAAGCCGACATGCTCCAGGCCATGCGCCGCCTGGCCAAGTCAGTCACCATTATCAGCACCAGCAACGGCACCGAACGCTTCGCCATGGCCGCCACGGCCGTCGACTCGCTGAGCACCGAGCCGCCATCGCTGCTGATCTGCGTCAACAAGACCGCCTCGCCCCACGCCGCACTGGCGACCGGCGCCGACTTCTGCGTCAACATCCTCGGCGTCGAACAACAAGACCTGGCCAACCTGTGCAGCGGCGCGATCAAAGGCGAAGCACGCTTCGACCGCGGCAACTGGCTGACCAGCCCCGGCGGCATTCCTTACCTGGGTGACGCACAGTCGGCGATCCTCTGCCGCCAGGACGGGCACTTCAGCTACGGCACTCACACGGTGTTCATCGGCCGCATCCTGCAGATCCACACCACCACCGAAATCACCCCGCTGGTCTACCTCGACGGCAGCTACACCACCACCGCCAAACCCGCACCTTCTCTCGCAGCTGCTGGCTGAGGCCCGAACATGGACAGCCTGAACCGGTTGACGGCGTTGCGAGTGAACAGCGCCGACCAGTTGCCATGGGATGACCGTTGCGATTTGCTGATCGTCGGGTTTGGCGGAGCCGGCGCCTGTGCCGCCATCGAAGCCAGTACTCGCGGCCTTTCAGTGCTCGCACTGGATCGCTTCGAAGGCGGCGGCGCCACGGCACTCAGCGGTGGCGTGGTGTATGCCGGCGGGGGCACGCCGTATCAGCATCAGGCTGGCTATGAAGACACCAGCGAGGCCATGTTCAATTACCTGCGTCATGAAGTCGGCGAAGCCGTCAGCCACGAGACGTTGCGCAACTTCTGCGACGGCAGCCGCGAGCAACTGGCCTGGCTGGAGCAACAGGGCGCGGCCTTCGAGGCCAGTGTGCCACCGCACAAAACCTCGTACCCGAGCGACCAGTACTACCTCTATTACTCCGGTAACGAAGCCGTGCCAGCCTATGCCGCCAGCGCCAGGCCGGCGCCCCGTGGCCACCGCACCAAAGGTCCGGGCATGTCCGGCGCCAGTCTGTTCGCCCCGCTCAAGGCCAGCGCCTTGCGCCATGGCGCACGCCTGCGCAGCCAGTGCGAAGTGCGGCGTCTGGTACTCGACCTCGACGACAAGGTCATCGGCGTCGAAGCCTGGCAGTTGCCGTCGGGCAGTCGCGCCGCAAAACAACATGCCCGTCTGTCGCGCTGGGCCGCCGCCATTCATATGTACGCCCCGGCGCTGGCCGATCGCTTGCGCGCCCGTCAGCGCCGCATCGAACAGACCAGCGCCATTCGGCAATTGATTCGCGCCGAACAGGCGGTGCTGTTGAGCAGTGGCGGTTTTATCTTCAATCGCGATCTGGTGCACCAACACGCGCCGCAGTACCTGGCCGGTCTGCCGCTGGGCGCCACCGGGTGCAATGGCAGCGGCATCGCCCTGGGCCAGAGCGCCGGTGGCAGCGTGGCGCGGATGGACAAGGTCAGCGCCTGGCGTTTCATCAACCCGCCACTGGCCTGGGCTCGCGGACTGATCGTCAATGCTCGCGGGCAACGTTACGCCAACGAAGAAATCTACGGCGCGACCCTCGGCCACGCCATGGTCGAAGAACAGGACGGCCGCGCCATTCTGATTCTCAATCGGGCGCTGGTTCGAGAAGCAATCAGTCAGGTCGGCCCCGGCAAGGTGTGGAATTTCCAGCGCCTGCCGGTGCTGCTCAACTTGCTGTTCAACGCCAAGCGCAGCAACAGCCTGGCCGGGTTGGCCAAACGCTGCAACCTGCCACCGGAGCTGCTGCGCCAGAGCGTCGAACGCTATTCCCGCGCTGCACGGGGTGAGGTCGCCGACGAGTTCGGCAAGTCCGCCGCGATGCTCGCCAACCTCGACCAAGGCCCGTGGTACGCCCTCGACCTGTCTTTCGACAGCAAACTCTTCCCCTGCCCGGTCATCACCCTGGGCGGGCTGAAGGTCTGCGAGGACAGCGGTCGGGTGCTGGACCACGCCGGCCAGCCAATAAACGGTCTCTACAGCGCCGGCCGCAATGCGGTCGGGGTCGCTTCCAACCTGTATGTCTCCGGCCTGTCCCTGGCCGACTGCATTTATTCCGGTCGCCGGGCTGCCGCCCACGTGGCCGACCAATTCGCACTTCAAACCGCACGATCAGGAGAACAACAATGCAACGTGTAGAAGGCAAAGTCTGCATCATCACCGGCGCCGCCAGCGGCATCGGACGCGAAGACGCCCTGCTGCTGGCCCGCGAAGGCGCCAAAGTGGTACTGACCGACCTCAACGAAGAGGCTGGCCGTCAGGTTGCCGCCGAGATCGGCAGCAACGCACTGTTCATCCGCCACGACATCGCCAGCGAAAGCGATTGGCAGAACGTGGTGAAAACTACTGTTGAACACTTCGGCCGCCTCGACGTGCTGGTCAACAACGCCGCGATCCTGGCCCTGGGCAGCATCGAAGACACCACGCTGGAGCTGTGGCAGAAGGTGCAGAAGATCAACGGCGAAGGCTACTTCCTCGGCTGCAAGTACGCCATCCAGGCGATGAAGGAAACCGGCGGCGGCTCGATCATCAACATGTCGTCGGTGGCCGCGCTGGGCGCGATGCCGATGTTCTGCGCTTACTCGGCGTCCAAAGGCGCGGTGGCGGCGATGACCCGTTCCATTGCCTTGCACTGCAAGCAGCAGGGTTACCGCATCCGCTGCAACAGCGTACACCCCGATGGCGTGAACACGCCGATGACCCAGGCCCTGGCCGGTGGTCAGCCGATCCCGCAGGAAGCGCTGGACCAGGACCCGATGAACCGCATGGCCGCGCCACGGGACATTGCCAACGTGGTGCTGTTCCTCGCCGCCGACGAGTCGCGATTCGTCAACGGTGCAGAGATCCGCGTCGACAACGCCCAACTGATCAGCGGGCTCTGAGGCCGAGGTGAACATGGGCACGCAACAACAGAACCTGACCCCGGCCGAACACACGACGGCAAGCGTCTCATTGCAAGTGTGCGCGGTGATCGACGAGACCGCTGACGCGCGCTCGCTGGTGCTGGACGTACCGCCAACCCTGCGTGAACGGTTTCGCTACAAACCGGGCCAGTTCCTGAGTTTTCGCGTGCCCTTCGCCGGCAAACTGTTGACCCGCTGCTATTCCATGGCCAGCTCGCCCCTTGCGGACGCGCTGCCCAAGGTCACGGTGAAACGGGTCGACGGCGGCCGGGTGTCGAACTGGATGAACGAAGTCCAGGTCGGCGACTGGCTGGAAGTGCTGCCACCGGCCGGGCATTTCTGCCTGGACCCGCAGGCGGACACCGAAAAGCCCCTGGTCCTGTTCGGGGGCGGTTCGGGCATCACCCCGGTGTTTTCCATTCTCAAGTCGGTGCTGCATAGCAGTCGGCGGCCGATCAAGTTGATCTACGCCAACCGCGATGAAGCGTCGGTGATATTCAAGGACGAGCTGTGCCAGTTGATCAAGGCGCATCCTGATCAACTGCACGTGGTGCACGTCCTCGATTCGGTGCAGGGTTTCCTGACGGACCATCAGGTCCGTCATCTGCTGCGCGGATCGGCCGGTGGCGACTACTTCATCTGCGGGCCGGGCCCCTTCATGGACACCGTGGAGCGCACGCTGCTGGCACTGGGCGAAGCGGCCGAGCGGATCCATGTCGAACGTTTCGTTTCGCCACCGGACCCCGACGAACTGTTGGCCGAAGAAGCCCTCGCCCGCGAGGCCGCGATGGCTTCGCAGTGCGAAGCGCTGATCGTTGAGCTCGATGGTGTGCAACACGAAATCGCCTGCCAGCCCGGCGACACCCTGCTGCAAAGTTGCAAGGCTGCCGGTCTGGATGTGCCGTCGTCCTGTGAAGAAGGTTTCTGCGGCGCGTGCATGTGCGTGGTCAAGGAAGGTGAGGTTCAGTTGGCACGCAACGATGTACTGACACCCAAGGAACTCGCCGACGGTTGGACACTGGCCTGCCAGAGCCGACCGACCGGGGCGAAAGTACGCCTGAAATTCCCGGATTGATATTCAGGACCAACACCGTACCTGTGGCGAGGGGGCTTGCCCCCTCGCCACAGGTTGCTTCTGACCGACCAACATTTCGCCTTAGTCTCAACGGACGATCACTCGGGTCCGGTCTGCGGTTAGACTCGGCCACAGCATTAGCCCACAACAATAAAGAGGTGCAGTTATGGCTCGTTTGCAGAATAAGGTTGCGGTGGTCACCGGCGGCGCTTCGGGTATCGGTCTGGCCTGCGTGCGCCGTTTCGCTGAAGAAGGCGCGCAAGTGGTCGGGCTGGACATCGGCAGTGCACCGGCAGACTTTCCCGGCCTGTTCATGACCCTGGACGTGCGGGACGAAGCGCAGGTGCAGCAAGTCATGCAAGAAGTCATCAGTCGCCTCGGGCGCATCGACGTGCTGGTCAACGCCGCCGGAGTCGCCGACCAGGGCAGCGTGACCCAGACCACCACCGCCAACTGGCAACGGGTGATGGACATCAACCTGACCGGCAGCATGCTCACCAGCAAATACGCGCTGGCGTCGATGGTTGAACAACGCAATGGCTCGATCATCAACGTCGGTTCGATCTTCGGCCTGCAAGGCTGCGACGGCAACGTGGCCTACAACGTGTCCAAGGGTGGCATCAACCAGCTGACCCGCTCGATGGCCATCGACTACGGCTACGCCAACGTTCGCGTCAACGGCCTGTGCCCGGGCCTGATCGAAACGCCGATGACCAGCATGGTCCGTGACAATGACGCGTTCCACGCCTTCTTCGCCTCGCAGCACATGCTCAGCCGCTCCGGGCAACCGGAGGAAGTGGCCAACGTCGCTCTGTTCCTGGCCTCGGACGAAGCGTCCTTTGTCAGCGGCCAGATGATCGCCGTGGACGGTGGTTTCTCCGCCGGTCGCCGTTTCGCCCCGCCCGCCCAGTAATTCGTTATCCGGCCGGGCGCCCTGCCCGGCCTACTCCCTTTTTCGCAACTGTCTTCTAACCGGGGAGGCCCCATGCCGCCTGTCGCCACCGCACTGACCATCGCTCAACTGTTCGCCAACGCTGCCCAGGCCTACGGCGACCGCCCGGCCATCGAGGACGCGGGCCACGTCATCAGCTACCGACAACTGGACCAACTGCGCCGCCAGGCTGCCCGCGCACTGCTGGCCCTCGACGTACAGGTCGGGGACCGCGTGGCGATCTGGGCGCCCAATGTGTGGGAGTGGATTGTCGCCGCCGGTGCCCTGCAAAGTGTCGGCGCCGCCCTGGTGCCGCTCAATACCCGGATGAAGGGCAGCGAGGCCGGCTACATCCTGCGCGAGAGCGGCACCTGCGTGTTGTTTGCCATCGGTGAGTTTCTTGGTGCGGACTATCCCGGCATGCTGGCGTCCGAAGACCTGCCTGCCCTGCGCCACATCGTCAGCGTGCGCGGCGCCAATGCGGGCACCCTGGCGTGGGATCGGTTCATGGACCTGGGGGTCGACGTGCCGCACCTGGCCCTGCGCACCCGCGAACAGAGCGTTGGCCCGCAGGCCTTGTCCGACGTGCTGTTTACTTCGGGCACCACCGGCAAGCCCAAAGGCGTGATGACCAGCCACGGCCAGAACCTGCGAATCGTGCGGGACTGGAGCGATATCGTTGGCTTGCGCGAGAGCGATCGCTACCTGATCGTCAACCCCTTCTTCCACTCCTTCGGCTACAAGGCCGGCTGGCTGGCCGCCTTGATGCGTGGCTGCACCCTCCTGCCCCAGCAAGTGTTCGACGTGCAGGCTGTGCTTGAATGCGTGCAGCGCGAACGCATCACCGTGCTGCCAGGGCCGCCGACGCTGTATCAATCGTTGCTTGCCCATCCGCAACGCAGTGAGTTCGACCTGAGCTCCCTGCGCGTGGCGGTGACCGGGGCGGCGGCGATCCCGGTGGAGATGATCCACCGCATGCGCGACGAACTGGGCTTCGCCACCATCGTCACCGCCTATGGCCTGACGGAGGTCTGCGGTTTCGCCACGATCTGCCGCGCCGGCGACTCTGCGGAGCTGGTCGCCAACACCAGCGGCCGGGCGATGCCGGGGGTAGAAGTACGTTGTGTCGGCAACAGCGGCCGCAGCCAGCCGGCGAACATTCCCGGTGAAGTGCAGATTCGCGGCTACAACCTGATGCAGGGTTACCTCAACAACCCCGAAGCCAGCCAGGAGATTCTCGACGCCGACGGCTGGCTGCACACCGGCGACATCGGCATGCTCGACGAACAGGGTTACCTGCGCATCACCGACCGCCTCAAGGACATGTTCATCACCGGCGGCTTCAATGTGTACCCGGCGGAGATCGAACAGTGCTTGCTGACCTATCCGGGTGTGGCTCAGGCGGCGGTGATCGGCATTCCCGATGAGCGCATGGGTGAAGTGGCGATGGCGTTCCTGTTGCCAGCGCCGGGTATGGAAATCGAACAGGCACGGTTCCTCGCCTGGTGCCGTGAGCAGATGGCCAACTACAAGGTGCCGCGCCGGGTGCAGGTGCTGCAGAAGATGCCGATCAATGCCGCGGGCAAAGTGACCAAGAATGTGTTGCGCGAGTGGGCATTGCAGCCCGCCGACTAAACGCAATCCTTGTAGGAGCGAGCCTGCTCGCGATGGTGTGTCAGTCGACATCAATGCAACTGATAGACCATCGCGAGCAGGCTCGCTCCTACAGGTTTTTGTGTATGTCTGGACGGATCAGACCACCCGCGCCGGATGCTGCTGGCGCGGGTCGCCGAGCATGGCACGATGGGATGGCGGCTGGCGGCCTTCGGCTTCGCTGATGCCGTAACCAGGAGCGATTTCGGCGGTGATCAGGGTCTGCCCGGACAACGCCATCAGCTGCGGATCATTGAGCAAGGCATGAATCACCCGCCCGTTGAATTGCGGGGTTTCGGCGTGGGCCAGGAACGCCTGGTACTGCTCGCCATGCTGCTCGCCGGCAATCTTCGTGCGTTCGGTCAGTTGCGGGCCGAGCCAAAGCGACAACGCCGCCACGCCCTGCTCCTCGAAATCGATCGCCATGTCCGCCGCCAGCTTGTCGACACCGGCTTTTTGCGCGCCGTACGCCGGACCATGCATGTAGCAGCCGGCACCGAACGACGAGGTAAAGCAGATCAGCCCCTGGGCACTTTTCAGCAACAGCGGCGCGGCGTAGAAGCTGGCGATGTAGGCCGAGCGCAGACCGACGTCGAGAATGCGCACCAGGTCCAGCGGTTTAGCCCAGAACGGCCCCGGCTCGATCAACTGGTCATGGATGAACGCGGCGTTGTTCACCAGCAGATCCAGATGCCCACACTCTTCTTCCACACGGCTAAACAGCGCCTGAACCTGCGCGTCATCGGCGTGATCACAGACCACCGCGATACCGCGCCCACCAGCAGCGGTGATCGCAGCGGCGGTGTCCTCCAGCGAGCCGCGCAAGGCATGCCCGTACAAGCTCGATCCGCCCTGCGCCGGGGCACGACCGGTGACATACACCGTCATTCCCGCCGCCCCGAGGGCCAGGGCAATGCCCTGCCCGACTCCGCGACTGGCACCGGTCACTACGGCGATCTGCGGATGCTGGTTGTTCATTCGACACTCCCGAACAAGGTTTTCGCCGAAGCGGTTTCGCTCTGGCGCTTGATGTGATTGGCCGCCAGGTAACCGAAGGTCATGGCCGGGCCGATGGTCGAACCGGCGCCCGGATAGGTGCGGCCCATCATCGAGGCGGCGCTGTTGCCGATGGCGTACAGGCCGTTGATCGGTTCACCGTCTTCGTGCAACACGCGGGCATGCACGTCGGTCAGCAGGCCACCCTTGGTGCCGATGTCGCCGGCGTCGATGCGCACGGCGTAGAACGGCCCCTTGAGCAGCGGCGCCAGGCACGGATTGGGTTGCACGTTCGGGTCGCCGTAGTAGCGGTCGAACAGCGATTCGCCCTTGTGGAAATCCTCGTCGACACCCTGCACGGCCATGCCGTTGAAGCGCTGCACGGTGCGCACCAGCCCGCCAGCGTCGACACCGATTTTCGTCGCCAGCTCTTCAAGACTCGACGCCTTGTGGAAGTAATCACGCAAATGCTCGGGCAATTGCCAATCACGCTGGGCATAGCCCGGCAGCAAGGCGCCGCACGGGTATTTGCGGCGGAACTCGGCGTCGAACACCATCCAGCACGGCACGCTCGCGGCGCCTTCGCGGTTGTTGGCGTACATCGCGTAAACGATATCGGTATAGGGCGCGGCTTCGTTGACGAAACGCTCACCCGCCGCATTGACCATCACGCACCCCGGCAGGGTGCGTTCAACGAACAGCGCACGCTGTTTTTCTTCGCCCTTGACGTAAGTGGTCGGCGCCCACCAGCTGTGATCCATCAACGCGGTCCGCGCACCAATGGCCTGGCCAGCGCGGATGCCGTCGCCGGTATTGTTCGGCGGTGTGGCGCTCCAATCCGCTTTGGACGGCTGCGGCAAATACTGCTCACGCATCGCCTGGTTACGCTCGAAACCACCGGCGGCGATGATCACCCCGTAGCGCGCCTTGACGTTGAGCAACTGACCGTTGCGATTGACTCGCGCCCCGCCGACCCGGTCGCCGACCAGCAGCAGTTCTTCCAGCGCACAGTTGAGCCACAGCGACTTGCCGCGATCCTGCAACGAACAGCGCAAGGCACCGATCAAGGCATTGCCCAGGGTCAGGAAACGGTCGCGGCGGGACAAGCGTCGCCCTTCGCGATCACGCCAGTAGCGCCACATCACCCGCAGGGTCAGGCGCAACCAGCCGGGGCCACGGCACAGCAGCACCTGCGCCTCTTTCATGGTCATCGCCATGCGCCCCATCATCAGGGTGCCGGGGGACGGAGCGCGCATGCGCAAAAATTCTTCGCCGAGTTCGGCGGCATCGAACGGTTGCGGATCCATCGAGCGATAGCCCGGTTTTCCGCCCTCGACCTCCGGGTAGTAATCGGCGTAGCGTGGTTGCGCTTCGAAGCGCACGCGGGTGTGTTGTTCCAGGTACTCGACCATCTCCCGGCCATGTTCGACATAGGCTTCGATGCGCCCGTCGTCGATCTCGCCGTGGGTCACCGCGCGGATGTAGGCAATCGCTTCGGCCGCCGAGTCACTGCCGCCGATCGCGTTGATCCGGTGGTTGTTGGGGATCCAGATGCCGCCGCCGGACACCGCCGAGGTGCCGCCGTACTCGCCACTCTTTTCGATCAGCAGCGCATTGAGGCCCAGGTCGTGGGCGCGCAGCACAGCGGTCATGCCCCCGGCTCCAGAGCCAATCACCAACACATCACAGCACTCGTCCCATTTGATCCCGGCAGCGTTCATGCGATCACCCTTGTTCAGCGCCCATCAGGCAGAAACCGCCACCGCCGGATCTTCGCCCGGTGCAGTCGGTCTCGGGATTGTTCGCCGCGCGCGCCGGGTGTTCATCGTCCGATAAGACTAAGGCCAGGCCTGCCGCCACCCCGTACAAATCGCTTAGTCCGCTTGGACGATGTTGCGCGCAAGTCGTGACTCCATAGTCGCCCACAGCACCAATCACCCCCCTGAAATGCAGGTCGGGCAGGTCTGACCTGGGCCATGAGGACGACATGATAAAAACAATAATCGCCCCACCAACACAGCACCCTCGCGTTCAACTGGCTTGGCTGTTGCTGGCGGGCGGACTTAGCGCTCACGTTAACGCCATGAGCTTTCAGCCAAGCGAAGACTTGAGCATCGACTGGGACACCACACTGACGTACAGCCTCGCCTGGCGGACCGAGTCTCGCGATCACAAACTGACCGCCAATGCCAACGGCAACGACGGCGACAACGCGTTCGACAAAGGCAGCCTGATCAACAACCGCAGCGGCTTTCTCACCGAAGCCAACATCAAGTGGCAAGACGACTACGGCGTGTTCGTCCGGGCGACGGGCTTCTACGACAACGTCTACGATCAGGACAACGACAACACCACCGGCACTTCCAACTGCTTCGCCGGCGGCCATTGCAGCAAGCCTGACCGCTTCTCCCAGGACACCATCGACCAGCACCGCAATGAACTGCGCATGCTCGATTACTACGCCTATGGCACCTGGGACCTGAGCGGCCATGCCTTCAACGCGCGCCTGGGTAACCAGGTGGTGAGCTGGGGTGAAAGTCTGTTCTACCCGGGTATTTCCGCGGCCCAGAGCCCGGTGGACGCAACCAAGGCGACCACCCCGGGCGTCGAGGTCAAGGAAATCCTGCTGCCGGTCGGCCAACTGTTCACCCAGTTCGCCCTGACCGAAAGCCTGGGCATCCAGGCCTACTACCAATACAAGTGGGAAAAGACCGAGCTGTTCGGCGTGGGTAGCTACTTCTCCACCACCGACTTCATCGACGAGGGCGGCTTCAACGACGCCTCCGGTTTCGTCACCCGCATGAAGGACGACAAGCCGAGCGACAGCGGCCAGTACGGTGTGGCCTTCACCTACGCCGCCGAGTCGTTGAACAACACCGAGTTCGGCCTCTTCTACTCGCGCTATCACGACAAGACGCCGTCGCTGGATTTCGCGTCGAACCTGGGCCGCTACCAGGTGCGCTACTTCGACAACATCGACCTGTTCGGCGCGAGCTTCGCCACCGTGCTGGGCGACGTCAGTTGGGCCGGTGAAGTCAGCTACCGCGACGGCACGCCGGTGATGGTCGACAACGGTTTCTCCAGCCCCGTGCGTGGCAAGACCGTGCAAGCGCAAACGTCGATGATCTACGTGCTCGGCCCGACCTCCTTCGCCGACAACACCTCCCTGACCGGCGAGGTGGTCTACAACACCGTGGTCAGCAACGACAAGTCGCAGCCGGTGACCCTGGCGCCGGGCTTCACGCTGCCGGGAACCGACAGCCTGGTTTATGACCGCGATGCCTGGGGCTACACGGTGCAGGCGAACTTTGACTACAACGACGTGTTCAGCGGATGGGACATGTCGGTGCCTGTCACCTTCAGCGCCGCCGCTCATGGCGACAGCTCGATGGTCGGCTCGATCAACGCCGGCCAGAACGATAACCGCGCCAGCATCGGCAGTTCGTGGCGCTACCTGGGCAACTTCACCGTCGAGGCCCGCTACAACGCCTACCTCGGTAACGCCAACAACAGCCCGTTGGCCGACCGCGACAACGTCGCGCTCAACTTCAAGTACCGGTTCTGATTCCCCTGTCGGAGGAGCACAGCATGTCCAGATTCACCCAAACCTTATTGAGCACGGCATTGACCGTTGGCCTGCTCGGCAGTGGCCTGGCCTACGCCAAGGTCAGCCCGGAAGAAGCCGCCCGCCTGGGCCAGGACCTGACCCCGATGGGCGCCGAAAAAGCCGGCAACGCCGACGGCAGCATCCCGGCCTGGTCCGGCAAATGGCGCGGTCTGCCACCTGGTCTCAAATACGCCGGTCCTGGCACGCCGTACCCGGATCCGTACGCCGCGGAAAAACCGCTGTTCGTGATCGATTCAAAGAACATGGACAAGTACGCCGACAACCTGACCGATGGCCAGAAAGCGCTGCTCAAGCGTTACCCGGACACGTTCAAGATCCCGGTGTACCCTAGCCACCGCGACTTCCGCCTTGATCAGAAGCTGGAAGACCTGATCAAGAAAAACGCCGTCACTGCCGAACTCGACAATGACAACAACGACACGAAAAACGCCTGGGGTGCCTCGCCGTTCCCGATCCCGAAGAACGGCAGCGAGCTGATGTTCAACCATACCTTGCAGGGGCGCGCCAGCACTGAAGAGGCCAACTACGGCCAGGCGGTGGTGTACTCCAACAAGGAAAAGGTACTGGAAGAGGTCAACTACAAGATCTTCTCGATCTGGTCGAGCCCGGACAAAACCCCGGAGGCCGCGAACGGTGTATTCACCCACTTCCTGCTCACCACCCTGGAACCGGTGCGCAAGAAAGGCGAGATCGTGGTCGGTCACGAGTTCATCAACCCGACCGCCTCCCCGCGTCAGGCCTGGCAGTACAGCCCCGGTCAACGCCGGGTACGTCGCGCGCCGACCGTGGGTTACGACTCGCCGACCGGTGCGGGAGGTTTTCGTGTGTACGACGAAGACCGTTTGTTCAACGGTGCGCCGGACCGCTACAACTGGACCATCGTCGGCAAGAAAGAGATCTACATTCCGTACCACAACTACAAGATCGACGACCCGAGCGTGACCTCCGACCAGATCCTGGCCACCACCGGCCACGTCGATCCGCAGTACATGCGCTACGAGAAACACCGTGTCTGGGTGTTGCAGGCCAACCTCAAGGAAGGCGCCCGCCACGTGTACGCCAAGCGCGTGCTGTACCTCGACGAGGACACCTGGTCGGCGACCATGGCCGACAACTACGACAGCCGTGGCCAGTTGTGGCGCACCAACATGCAGACCTCGATCTACGCCTACGAGATGCAGCGCTACCACGCTCGCCTCGGGATCTACCACGACCTGATCGCCGGCTCCTACCTGGTTGACCGCATGTTGATCGATCAGAAACCGGCCAAGCTCAACGCCACCGCCTTCACCGAAGACGAATTCACCCCTGGCAACCTGCGCAAACTCGGCACCCGCTAAACCCGCCGCGCCTCGACCGAATCATTCGGTCGGGGCGTTGTGCTTTGTAAAATCCGCTCCTTCCACGGAAGACTCCCCATGAACAAACTCCTCACCGGCCTCATCGCCATGGCCAGCGTTGGCCTGTCGATGCAAGCCAACGCCCCGAACATCCTGCTGACCAACGACGATGGCTGCCGCGCACCCGGCATCGATGCGATGTACCGCGCCCTGACCGCTGCCGGGCATAAAGTCACCCTGGTCGGCCCGTTGAATGACAGCAGCGGCATCAGTGCAGCTAGCGTGGTCGTACCTGGGCAGGCCCTGGCGGTGACCGAACTGGCGCCGGGGCGGTATTGCGTCGGACCACCGGAGGGCTACACCCCGCCTGCCGGCAAGACCTCAGCCATCGGCACGCCGGTGGATGCGGTTAACGTCGGCCTCGACGTGATCCTCAAGGATTCGCCGCCAGACCTGGTGGTGTCCGGCAACAACTTCGGCGAAAACGTCGGCCCGCTGACGCAGATGTCCGGCACCCTCAACGCCGCCGTGCGCGCGATGTTCAAGGGGATTCCGGCAGTGGCGGTGTCCACGGGCATCGACATGGACCTGATCATTCGCGATCAGCAGGCGGGCTATCTAAAGACCCTGGGTGCGATGGACGACACGGCGCGGTTTGCCGTGAAGGTGATCGAGCAGGCGAGCCTCGCCGGCACAGAAGCCAGACAGGCTTGCGCGAAAAACAAACAGCAGTGTGATTTGAACGTGCTCGGCCTGCCGGGTGTCAGCGGCCTGAACCTCAACTACCCACCCCTGAAACCCGAAGAAGTCAAAGGTGTGAGCTTTGCCCCGATCGGTAACTGGGATCGCGTGAACTTCACCTCACAGCGCGGCGCCGACGGCGTGGTCCACGTCAACCTGGTCGCCCCTTCGACACCGACCCAAACCCAGCAAAAGGCCGATGCCTACCAACTATGGCAAGGCCACGCGGTGATCACCGTGATCGACGGCAACATGACCGCGCCGCAGGCGGTGCAGGACCAGGCGAAGAAGATGTTGCGAGGCATCAAGCCTTAAGCCAATGCAGCCCTCGCAGGTGTACGCAACATCTACGGGTATCCAAAAATCATTGTGGGAGCTTGCTCGCGATGAGGCCGGCACATTCAAAATAGATGTCGACCGACACTCCGCCATCGCGAGCAAGCTCGCTCCCACAGGGTTCGTGGGTGTACACAAAATATGCAACCAACCGAAATTACTGTGGGAGCGAGCTTGCTCGCGATGAGGCCGGCACATTCAACATTGATGTTGACTAACCGACCGCCATCGCGAGCAGGCTCGCTCCCACAGGTTTAGGTGTTGGCTTCAGACTACCGGCTGGAACGGCACAAACTCCGTCACTTCCAGGTCAAACCCGGACACGGCGGTGTACGGCACCGGTGAACTCATCAGGCGCATTTTGCGCACGTTCTGGTCCCGCAGGATCTGCGCACCGATGCCCAGGGTCCGTTGCGGAAACTGTGGCGCCCGGTGCTTGCCTCCGCTGCGCTGACGCAGTTGTTCAAGCACGCCCTCGGCGGATTCCTTTTGCGCCAGCAGCACCAGCACACCGCTACCGGCCGCCGCGATACTGGCCAGCGAACGCTCCAGGGTCCACTGCTGCGGCCCGCCTTCATTTTCACACCCAAGAACGTCACGCAACGTCTCGATGCTTTGCACCCGCACCAGCGCCGGTTGCGTGCTGTCGATCCGGCCTTTGACCAGCGCCAGGTGCAACGAGCCCTGGTAGGTGTCCTGATAGGTGGTCACCTGGAACTCGCCGTGGCGGGTTTGCAACGGGTATTCGCCACCGCGCTCGATCGTGCCTTCATGCAGGATCCGGTAGTGAATCAGGTCGGCAATGGTGCCGATCCGCAGGCCATGGCGCTGGGCGAAGTCATGCAACTCGGCACCACGGGCCAGTTCGCCGTCTTCGTTGAGAATGCCCACCAGGGTTGCCGCCGGTTGCAGCCCCGCCAGTCGCGTCAGGTCGCAAGCGGCCTCGACATGACCGGCCCGCTGCATTACGCCACCGGGCAAGGCTTGCACCGGGAAGATATGCCCCGGCTGCACCAGATCCGTCGGAACGCTGGCCGGGTCGACCGCCACCTGGATCGACCGCGCCCGGTCCGCCGCCGAGATACCGGTGGACACCCCGGTGGCGGCTTCGATCGAGCGGGTAAAACCCACGCCATGTTGCGCCCGGGAGTTGGGCACCATCAGGTCCAGGCCCAGCGCGCGGCAGCGCTGCTCGGTCAGGGCCAGGCAAATCAGCCCGCGCGCCTGCACCGCCATGAAGGTGACGGCCTCGGCCCCGGCCTGTTCGGCGGCCATCAGCAGCGAGCCTTCGCCGTTGTGTTCGTCGTCGGTGATCACCACCATCCGACCGGCGCCGATGGCCTCGATCAGTTGCGGCACCGTGTTGAAAACCAGGCCGTTCATTTGAGTGCCCCGCGCAGGTCGGCCGCCGCATCGGACAAGGCCTGTGCCGCCCCTTCGACAAATGCCGCCATGCTGATAAAGCCGTGGATCATGCCGTCACAACGCTGTGCGCGCACAGGCACACCGGCCTCGCGCAAGCACTCGGCCATTGCCTCACCCTCATCACGTAACGGGTCATATTCGGCGGTAATCAGGGTCGTTGGCGGCAATCCCGCCAGGCTCTCGGCGCGCAGGGGCGAGGCCAATGGATCCTTCGCCTGTCCGACGTCTTGCAGGTACTGCTGCCAGAACCAGCGCATCATCCCGGCGGAAAGCAGATAGCTCTCGGCGAAGTCTTCGAAGGACTGAGAGTCGCAACCTGCATCGGTGACCGGGTAAAACAGGCACTGATAACTGATCTTCGGCCCCTGGTGTCGTGCCGCCAACTGACTGACCGCCAGCGCCAGATTGCCCCCGGCGCTGTCCCCGGCCACGGCCAGCCGGCTGCCATCGACGCGCAGCTCAGTCGCGTGCTCGACCAGCCAGCAGGTGGCCGCGTAACAATCGAGGGGTGCCGCCGGGAACGGGTGTTCCGGGGCCAGTCGGTAGGCGACCGACACTACCACCGCCTCGGTCTGACGGGCCAGCGAGCGGCAGAGATTGTCGTGGGTATCGAGATTGCCCATGACAAATCCGCCGCCATGGAAAAACACCAGCAACGGCAGGTCGGGTTCTTCCGATGGCCGGTACAGCCGTGCGTCCAGTTCACCTGCCGCGCCGGCCACCCGCAGGTCACGCACCTCGCTCATCGGTTCGCCGGGGATGGCCGGCAGCAGGTTGTCGGAGAACTGCCGGTACTGAGCGGCATCGACCTGGCTGAAATCGGGCTCCGGGATGTCGCGAAACTGCTGGAGAACCCCAGCGATCTGCTTATCGAGCGGCATGGGCATCGTCCTCTACGTCGGCCATTTGAAACTGCGGATTGGTCTCGCCCAGGATGCTTTGTACCCGGCGCTCAAGGGCCGGTTTGAAGCCCTTGTGAGGCAGGATCCAGAAGCGTTTTTGCGCGATGGCGGCGAACACTTGCGCGGCCAGCTCCGCCGGGGTCATGCCCTGGCGAATGGTGCTGTCGAGCAGTTGGCTGAAATCCGATCCGGCGGTGTCCACCACCTGGTTCGACGCCATGATTTCACTGGCCACCGGCCCCGGGCACAGCACCGAAACCGATACCGGCGCACCGATCATGGCGAGTTCGTAATGCAGGGTTTCCGAGAGCGCGACCACGGCCTGCTTGGTCACGTTGTACGGTGCCATCAGCGGACTGCTGACCAATCCGGCAAGGGACGCCGTGTTGATCACATGGGCGGCCCGGCCCTGGCTGAGCAATAGCGGCACGAAACTGCGAATGCCGTTGATCACCCCGTTGAGGTTGACGTCCAGCATGCGCTGCCATTGCGCCTCGGTGATTTCCCAGCTGAAGCCGGTTTGCATCACGCCGGCGTTGTTGAACAGCAGGTCGACCCCGCCAAAGTGCTCGACAGCCCGGTCACGCAAGCGCTCGACCTGCGTTACATCACCGACATCGGTGACGCAGGCAATCGCTTGCGCACCGTGGGCGTTCAATTCGTCGCACAGGGCTTGCAGGCCCGCTGCATCCCGATCCGCCAGCACCAGGCGCATGCCCAGTGTCGCCGCGTGTTCGGCCAGGCCACGGCCTATACCACTGGCGGCCCCGGTAATCACCGCTACCGGCCCTTGTTCATTACTCATCGCCAACTCCTGCCATGGGTCCAATGGCGCCAGTAGAGCGGGCCTACTTGAAGCAGCCATCGTCCATTCAGACGATGCCCGCTTTTACAGGGGCGGCAGAATCCCTTACATGCGCCAAACCCGTGATCCCTTGGGAGAATAATAAGATGAGTACCCTGCACCGCATCGAAGCCAAACTGCTGGAAGACCGCTACGCCCGTGGCTGGCATTGCCTGGGCCTGGCCGCCCAATACCGCGACGGCAAGGCCCACCGCCTGGAGGTGTTCGGCACCCGTCTGGTGGCGTTCCAGGGTGAAGACGGCGATCTGCATATTCTTGATGGCTACTGCCCGCACATGGGCGCCGACCTGAGCACCGGTTGCGTCGAAGGCAACTCGATCCGCTGCCCGTTCCACGCCTGGCGCTGGGGCGCCGATGGCGTGTGCGATGACATCCCTTATGCCAAGCGCATCCCGCCACGGGCCAGGATCAAGAGCTGGCCGATCATGGAAGAAAACCAGCTGCTGTTCGTCTGGAACGACCCCGAAGGCAACCCGCCGCTGCCGGAACAACGCATTCCACGCATCGACGCCTGCTACAACGACGAATGGGCGGCGTGGGAAGTCGCCGAGCTGCAGATTGGCACCAACTGCCGCGAATTGATCGACAACATCGCCGATATGGCGCACTTCGGCACCGTTCACGGCGCGCCGGTCGAAGAGTTCATCAACATTTTCCAGGGCCATCTGGCCACCCAGATCATGTGTGCCCGCAGTGAGCGCCTGTCCGGTGACAGCGTGCTGACCACCGAAGCCACCTACTTCGGCCCGGCCTATCAGATCACCGAAATGAACGGCGCCATGAACGGCCAGCCGATCCACTCGATCCTGCTCAACTGCCATGTGCCGATCGATCTGGACAGTTTCACCCTGCGCTATGGCGTGCTGGTGAAGAAGATCCCGGGGCTCAGCGAAGAGCAGAACCAGGCGATGGCCAAGGCCTACGTCGCGCAGGCCCAGGCAGCCTTCTACGAAGACGTGGCCATCTGGCACAGCAAGACCCGCGTCGACAACCCGCTGCTGTGTGACGGCGACGGTCCGGTCTACCAGTTGCGCCGCTGGTACGAGCAGTTCTACACCGACGTCGAGGCGCTGTCGGCGGACGTTGCCGAACACAAGAAGTTTGTCGTGCGCGCCAGCGAACGGGTCTGACGCCAGCGGCTTTTCGCCCGCCCCGGGCCTGACCGGCAGCCGCCTGTCAGGCCCTGAGCCCAAGCGTTGCAAGGAGTCGATACCGGCGCTTATTCTCGGCCACCGCCAACGCTAATAATAAAAACGGTTTTTCCCTATGCAGCAGAGCCTCAGCCTCGATACGTTCAGTGATTTGATCGGCAACCTCTATCAGGGGCCGCTGGAAACCATTCCCTGGGCGACTTTTCTCAATCAGCTCAATGTGCATCTGAACAGCAAGTACGTGACCTTCATCCTGCGTCCGCCCAGCGCCCACGTGGACGGCCTGATGGTCAACACCACCGGCACCTCGACCGAGGCGACCGCGTCGTACAACAAACACTTTTTCAGCCTGGATCCATTTGTCGATCTGCCCAACCGCCAGGTCGTGACCCTCGCCGAGTTTGTCTCCAACGACGACTGGCAGAATTCCGAGTTCTACAAGAACTTCCTTGAACCGGTGGACGTGTTCCACATCCTCGGTGCCGACATCAACACCGTCGACGGCGCCCAGTGCCGCATTCGCATCAGCCGTGGGCGTGACGACAAGCCTTTCGGCAATGAAGAAAAGGCCATGCTCACGCATTTCATTGCGCACCTGGAACGTTCGATCAAGATCCACATGCAACTCAACCGCATCGAAGCCGAGCGCAACCTGTACGCCGGCGCGGTGAACCAGATGGCGGTCGGCACGATCATCCTCGACGAGTCCGGCAAGGTGCTGCAGACCAACCAGGTCGCCGACCGGCTGATCCAGGAAAAGGACGGCATCAAACTGGTCAACGATGGCCTGCAGGTCGGTACGGCCAGGGACACCCAGGAGTTCCGCCGCCTGGTCAAGCAGTCGCTGCTGTCGCAAAAGAGCAGCAACCCGTCGGTGGTCGAAGCCCTGCGCGTGCAGAGGCCGTCCGGGAAAGCGGACCTGGGGATCATCGTACGCTCGGTGCCTTTGACCGACTGGAGCGAAGGCAAGCAGTGCCCGACCGTGGTGATTTTCATCAGCGACCCGGAACAACAGTCCACCGCACCGCAGGAAATCGTTCGCGCGCTGTTCGACTTCACCCCGGCGGAAACCCAGCTGGCGATGCTGCTGGCCAACGGCTTGACCCTCGACGAAGCGTCGGAAGAGCTGGGCATCAGCCGCAACACCTCGCGGGCACACCTGCGCTCGACCTTCTCCAAGACCGGCGTGACCCGCCAGACCATGCTGGTGCGCCTGATCCTGCGCAGCGTGGCGACCCTCGGTTAACCGTCATTGCCGCCCTCGTCCGCTCGGACGATGGCGGCCCCCGTTGTACAGCGCACAGTGTCTTTATCCCAAACAGGGGACTGCCCCATGCGCAACTGCCCAACCATCCTCAAGACTGAACTGCTGGCACAAAGCGGCCACTTTCAGATCGAAGCCCTGCACCTGCAATTCAGCAACGGCCAGCAGCGGGTCTACGAACGCCTGCGCGGCACCGGTTATCGCTCGGTGATGCTGGTGGCGATGCCCGATCCAGAGCATGTACTGCTGGTGCGCGAATACGCGGTCGGTGTGGAAAAAACCATTCTCGGCCTGCCCAAAGGCGGCGCCGAGCCCGATGAAGACTATTTGCAGGCGGCGCAGCGCGAGCTGAGCGAAGAAGTCGGCATGCGCGCCGCCCGCCTCACCGAACTGGGCGAGCTGACACTGGCACCAGGGCACCTGTGCCATCGCTACCGGGTGGTGCTGGCCGAACAACTGAGCCCCTGCCAACTTGAAGGCGACGAACCCGAACCCCTGGAATGCCTGCGCGTACCTCTGGCGCAGATCCCCGAACTGGTGGCCCGTGGCGAACTGCATGAAGCCCGGGCGATTGCGGCCTTGTTCATGGCCATGGGCGCCCTCGCCCGACGCACCTGACACCACACAAAACCTGTAGGAGCGAGCCTGCTCGCGATGAGGCCGGCACATCCAGCATCTGCTTCGCCTGACACACCGCCATCGCGAGCAAGCTCGCTCCCACAGGCGACGGGACTGCTTCAAATCGATCATCTAGTCCATTCGGACGAAGCCACTGGCGAACCGCCGCCATAACCTGTCTCTACAACAATAAAACCGTGTCGAGACTCATCATGCGCAAATCTACTTGTGCTCTGTTCATCATCCTCTGTGCGGGTGCTTCCACCAGTCTGTGCCAGCTGTTCAAGAACGAAGCCTACCGACCGACCACCGCCTACTTCAGCTGTTCGAGCACGGCGATCAATTGCTATCCGCCCGTGGTACGCAACCTGCTGCCTTGAGCACGGTTTCCACCGGCCATAAAAAAACCACCGGTTCCGGTGGTTTTTTCGTGGCCGCAATAATCAGGTAGGCAGTACACCCCTGGCCCGCGACAGGGTCAGCGCCAGGTCTTCGATCATGTCTTCCTGACCACCCACGGTTCCGCGTCGGCCCAGCTCCACCAGCAACTCGCGAGCAGCGATGCCGTACTTCTGCTCGGCGCGCTTGGCGAACAACAGGAACGAACTGTAGACCCCGGCGTAACCGAGTGTCAGCGCATCGCGGTCGAGGCGGATCGGCTGGTCCATCATCGGCACCACCAGGTCTTCGGCCACGTCCATGATCTTGTACAGATCCACGCCACTGTTGACGCCCATGCGCTCCAGCACCGCGACGAACACTTCCAGCGGCGTATTGCCCGCCCCCGCGCCAAGGCCCGCAACCGAGCCGTCGATCCGTGCAGCGCCGGCCTCGATGGCGGCCAGGGAGTTGGCGATGGCCATGCCCATGTTGTGGTGGCCGTGGAAACCGACCTCGGTCCCGGCGTTCAGCCCGGCACGCAGGGCCCCGATCTTTTGCGTCACTTCATCGGGCAGCATGTAGCCGGCCGAGTCGGTGCAGTAGATGCAATTGGCGCCGTAGCTTTCCATCAGGCGCGCCTGCTCCAGCAGCTTCTCCGGGCTGACCATATGCGCCATCATCAGGAAGCCGACGGTGTCCAGGCCCATCTTCGCCGACATGCCGATGTGCTGGCCGGACACGTCCGCTTCGGTGCAGTGAGTGGCAACGCGAATCGTCGACACACCGTGTTCATGGGCCATTTTCAGGTGATCGAGGGTACCGATCCCCGGCAACAACAGGGCCGAAACCTTGGCCTGTTTCATCTGCGGAATCACCGCAGCGAAGTATTCCTCGTCACTGTGGGCCGGAAAGCCGTAGTTCAGCGACGCGCCGCCCAGGCCATCGCCGTGGGTGATTTCGATCAGCGGCACACCGGCCGCATCGAGGCCGGTGGCCACCGAGACCATTTGTTCGATACTGATCTGGTGCTGTTTGGCGTGCATGCCGTCGCGCAGGCTCATGTCATGCAGACGGATGCTCTTACCTTGCAAATTCATAGAGATTCTCCACTCAACGGGCAGGCAGTTGCAGGGTGCCCTTGTGGGCTTCTTCGGCGAACATCTCGGCCGTGCGCAATCCGGCGGCGGTCATGATGTCGAGGTTGCCGGCGGACTTTGGCAGGAAATCGCCGAGGCCTTCGACCTCGATGAAAATCGACACCTTGCGCCCGTCGAACACCGGCCCGTTGATCAGCTTGTAGCCGGGCACATAGCGCTGCACTTCGCGGACCATCTCCAGCACCGAAGTGCGGATCGCGTCCTGGTTCGGCTCGTCATCGGTCAGGCAGTGGATGGTGTCGCGCATCATCAACGGCGGCTCGGCCGGGTTGATCACGATGATCGCCTTGCCGCGTCGGGCACCGCCGATCTTCTCCACCGCCCCGGCGGTGGTGCGGGTGAATTCGTCGATGTTCTGCCGCGTACCGGGGCCTACCGAACCGGAGGACACCGTGGCCACGATTTCACCGTAGCTCACCGGCTGCACCCGCGACACTGCCGCCACCATCGGGATGGTCGCCTGGCCACCGCAGGTGACCATGTTGACGTTCATCGCCAGGCTCGACGCGTGCTCCTTGAGGTTGACCGGCGGCACGCAGAACGGGCCGATGGCCGCCGGCGTGAGGTCGATCATGATCACACCCAGCTCGTTGAGCTTGCGGCTGTTTTCCGCATGCACGTAGGCCGAGGTGGCATCGAAGGCAATGCGAATGTCATCGTCGAGGACGTGAGGCAGCAAGCCGTCGACACCACCGGCGGTGGTTTTGATGCCCATTTCCCGAGCACGTTTCAGGCCCTCGGATTCAGGGTCGACGCCCACCATCCACACCGGCTCGATCCATTCCGATCGGCACATTTTCATCAGCAGATCGGTGCCGATGTTGCCCGGGCCGATAATGGCCGCTCTGAGTTTTTTGCTCATTGGGTCAAACTCCAAAAGTCAGGCGCAGAAAGACACCCGGGCACTGCCCAGGCCATCAATGGTCAATTCAAAACGGTCGCCGGCACGGGCCGGTTCCAGCGGCACCAGCGAGCCGGACAGGATGATTTCCCCGGCTTTGAAGGGAATGCCGAAGGCGCCCAGGGTGTTGGCCAGCCAGGCCACGGCGGTCAGCGGGTTGCCCTGCACCGCCGAACCCAGGCCTTCGCTCAGGGGTTCACCGTTCTTGAACACACGCATGCGCAAGTTCGGCAGGTCCAGCTCGCGCGGGTCGACCTGGCTGTCGCCCAGCACGAACACGCCGCAAGAGGCGTTGTCGGCCACGGTGTCCTGGATGCGGATGCGCCAGTCGTGAATCCGTGAGTCGACGATCTCGAAGCACGGCATCACGTATTCGGTGGCGGCCAGCACGTCGGCCTCGGTGATGCCGGGGCCGACCAGGTCATGCTTGAGCTTGAAGGCGATCTCGCCTTCGGCACGGGGCTGGATCAGTTTGTTGGCGGACAGGGAAATTTGCGCATCGTCATCGAACGACATCTGCCGCGTGATGAAGCCGAAATCCGGCTGATGCACGTTGAGCATCTGCTGCACCGCCGCCGAGGTCACACCGATTTTCTTGCCGACGATCTGGTCACCGGCCGCCACCCGCCGCTCAATGGCGTACAGGGAAATGTGGTAAGCATCTTCGATACTGATCGACGGCCAGCGCTCGGTCAGCGGCGCCAGGGTGGAGCCGTTGAGCAGCGCCTGATAAAGCTCTTCGCCGAACTCACGGCGCAATTGCACGCTCATCCGCGGGCCTCCTGAAGAAACGCCAGGCACTGGCGGTTGAAAAAGTCACGGTGCTCGACCTGGACCCAATGCCCGCACTCGCTGAGCATCACAAAACGGATGCCGGAGCAGTTTTCAAGCATGGTCTGGGCACCGGAGGACGGGCAGAACTTGTCGTTCATGCCCCAAAAACCGAGGATCGGACACTGCAATTCGCCTAGGCGCGACGTCATGTTCGGTACCTGCATGGTCGACAGCACACACACCGGTTGCTGTTGCACCACCGCCACGCGCTCGTTGACCGTTTCATCGCTGATCAGGCTTTCATCGAACAGTTGCAACGCCAGCAAACGACGCATGCCCGCCGCGTCATTCAGCTCGCCCTTGGCGAAAGCCGCGCCCATTTTCTGGATGCCTTCCATCTGCAGGTAATACTGTTCCTTTTCCATCAGGCCACCGGGGGCCATCAGCACCAGACGGCTGACACGCTGCGGTTGGTCGAGGGCGAGTTTGATCGCGATCGCGCCGCCCAGGGAGTTGCCGACCAGCACGCAGCGCTGGATGTCGAGGGCGTCGAGCAAACCGCTCAGCGCTGCGACAAAGAAGTCCAGGGTGTAGAGGGTGTCGGGTTTGTCCGAAGCGCCGTAGCCCGGCAAATCCGGGACGATCACCCGATAACCGGCCTCGGCGAACACAGGGTAGTTCTGCTTGAAGTTGCTGTGACCGCTGGCGCCCGGCCCGCTGCCATGGATGAAAATCACCGGTTCGCCGTTACCGGTGTCTTGCCCGCCGATGTCTTTGTAGTGCAGCTGCAAACCATCCGGCAGCGTAACGAAGTGCCCTTGCGCTGAAGCGCCCATAAGGTGTCCTCCCGGCCTGTTGTTGTAGTCGGATTATTCCGAGGGGCCGGGTGCGCAACATCGTCCGACAAGACTACCTAGTCCCTTTGGACGTTGGCCGGCGCAAGGCTGCGGACCTAGCATCGACGGCATTCCCGAGCGACAAAAAGAGAATTCCCATGCTTGATCCGATGGACTTTCGCGGCAAAGTGGTACTGGTCACCGGCGGTGGCAAAGGTGTCGGGCGCGGCATCAGCCAGCGCTTCCTCGACTGTGGCGCCGAAGTGGTGATCTGCGGTCGCGAAGCCCCGCCAACCCTGCCGGCCAGCGCCGGGCGCGAGGCGCTGTTCCTGCCCTGTGACCTGCGGGATGTCGAGCAATCCGGGCGCTTGATCGCGCAAATCGTCGAGCGATTCGGTCGTCTGGACGTGTTGGTCAACAACGCCGGCGGTTCGCCGAATGCCGACGCGGCCACCGCCTCGCCGCGTTTCAGCGAGGCAATCATCCGTTTGAACCTGATTGCGCCACTGAACCTGTGCCAGCAGGCCAACCAGGTGATGCAGGCCCAGGTCGACGGCGGCGCGATCATCAACATCTGCAGCGTCAGCGCCACCCGCCCTTCCCCCGGCACCGCCGCTTATGGCGCGGCCAAGGCCGGTCTGCTGAACCTGACCACTTCGCTGGCGGTGGAATGGGCGCCGAAGGTGCGGGTCAACGCCGTCACCGCCGGGCTGATTCTCACCGAGCAGGCGGCCATGCATTATGGTGACGACGCGGGCATTGCCCGGGTGGCGGCGACCATCCCGCTGCAACGCCTGGCGACCCCGGAAGACATTGGCGACACCTGCCTGTACCTGGCCTCGAAGCTGGCCCATTACGTCAGCGGCGCGGACATCGCGGTGCATGGCGCGGGCGAACGCCCGGCGTTTCTCGACGCGGCCCAATCCTGAAAACGAGGCTGCGATCTTTCAAGCATTCAAATAACAAGAGGAATTCCGACATGCCCGCAATCGCCAGCCACAGTGTTTTGCTCGATCTCCCACCACAAGCCGCCTGGGCCAAACTGCGCGACCTGAGCCTCGCTCCGTATTACGTACCGGGCCTGACCGGTTGCCAGTTTCATCCAGGCGCTAAGGAAGGCCTCGGCGCCAGTCGCCGGGTGTTGCGCAAGGGCGGTCAGTATCTGGATGAAAGCGTGGTGCAATGGCAGGAAGGCACGGGGTTCGTGCTGCGGTTGCACAAGGGCGGCAATGACTCGCCCTTTCCGTTTCGCGAAGCGAGTTTCAGTTATGCCTTGCAAGCCGAAGGCAACGCGACCCGCATCACCCTGCAAATGAGATACAGCCTGCGCGGCGGCAGGCTGTTTGAAGGTTTGCTGGCCAAGGCTTTCAACAAGGTCGTGCAGCAGATTGCCGAGAACCTCAAGGCCTTCTACGAAACCGGTCGGACACAGAACCCCGACCGGATCGAAACCCGCCTTCAGGAACGCGCCACTTCCGAGTGAGCGGTAAAACGGGTGGCGACGATCTTCCATTGGCCGGCGATACGCTGGTAACGGTCCTCATAGAACCCACCCAACTGCCGCGTCGCCCCGCTCTCGCCATCCAGGTTGAAGTACCACAGGGCCCAACGGCCCTGGGCCTGATCCTCATTCAGCACCTCGATTTCCGGGTTGGCGCCGTGATGCAGGTCGATCACCCGTTCATGGCAGGCCAGTTCGCGGTACAGCGCGACAAAACTGTCGCGCTCGCGAAAGATCCCCAACGGACCGTAATCGATCAGCACTTCACCTTCGGCAAAGCAGTCGGCAATCACCTCGACCTGCTTGAGGTCGCAGGCATTGAGGTAGCGATGCTTGAGCTGGCGGATGTCCTCCAGCGCTTCCAGTCGGGCGATCCGCTGTTCCAGATTCATGCTTCACCTCGCGCGGTTACGTTAACTTCACTCCAGTAGGCTTTCATCGAGCGGATCTTGCCGTCAGCGTCGAACTCCATCACGTCGATCACATGCAGCGAGCACGGCTGCCCGCCCCACTCCATGTCGACCCGGAACGGCATCGCGCCGCAACCGTTGAGCGTCGCGCGCACAGGACCGGTCCGGGTTGCGGAGACTTTCATCGCCCCCAGCCCCTCACGGTAAAAGCGCGCGATGGCGTCGATGCCTTGCAAAGGCGCGTGGCCGACCGGGTCTTCAACGGTGGCGTCCTTGGCGTAGAGCGCGAGGATGCCGTCGATGTCGCTGGCATCCACCAACTCCACGTAGCGGGCCATGGTCGCCTGGATATGTTGTGCGCTGATCATTCAGACCACCTCGAACAGAGCAGCAGCGCCCATGCCGCCACCGATGCACATGCTCACCACCACGTAACGCAAACCGCGACGCTGGCCTTCGACCAACGCGTGGCCGACCATCCGCGCACCGGACATACCGAACGGATGGCCGATGGAGATCGCCCCGCCGTTGACGTTCAGGCGCTCGGCCGGAATGCCCAAGGTGTCGCGGCAGTACAGCACCTGACAGGCGAACGCTTCGTTCAACTCCCAGAGGCCGATGTGGTCCATGGTCAGGCCGTGGCGCTTGAGCAGCTTGGGTATGGCGTACACCGGGCCGATGCCCATCTCGTCGGAATTGCAACCGGCGACAGCCATGCCGCGATAGATCCCCAGCGGTTCCAGGCCACGTTTCTCGGCCATTTTCGCGCTCATCAGCACCGAGGCCGACGCACCATCGGACAACTGCGAGGCATTGCCGGCGGTGATGAAACGACCCTTTTCGCTCCACTGACCACCCGGCCACACCGGCTCCAGCGCCTTCAGGCTCTGGAGGGTGGTGTCGATGCGGTTGCACTCGTCGCGCAGCAAGGTGACGGTTTCATAACTGGTTTCGCCGGTGGCCTTGTCGAACAGTGCCTTACGGCTGGCCAGCGGCGCGAGCTCGCGGTCGAAGCGCCCGGCGCTCTGGGCCTGTGCGGTACGCAGCTGGCTCTGGTAGCTGTATTCGTCCTGCTCGTCGCGGGAGATACCATAGCGCGCGGAGACGATCTCGGCGGTTTCGATCATCGGGATATAGGCGTGCGGGTCCAGTTCGATCACCGAGCCCGACTGGTTGCGATACAGGTTCTTGTGCTTGTTCTGCACCAGGGAAATCGACTCCAGGCCACCGGCCACGGCGATGTCGATTTCGTCGCACATGATGCCTTTGGCGGCCATGGCGATGCTCATCAGGCCCGACGAGCACTGGCGCTCGACGGCCATCCCGGCGACGGAAGTCGGCAGGCCGCCGGCAATCGCGCACAGGCGGCCCAGGTTATAGGACTGCGTGCCCTGCTGCGCGGCGGCGCCGATGATCACGTCGTCCACTTCACCCGGCTCGATGCCGGCACGACGCACGGCTTCGCGCACCACGTGGCCACCCAGTTGCGGCGCTTCTGTGTCATTGAACGCACCGCGAAAGGCCTTGCCGATCGGAGTGCGGGCGGTGGAAACGATGACGGCTTCTTTCATGCTGGATTCCTCGAAAATGCTGTTGAAGGTCAGGCCGGGTAATAACGACTGATGGTGTCGACCACGCAGCCGGGACGTTCCTCACCGTCGATTTCGACGCTGACGCGGATGGTCGCCTGCACGCCGCCTTTCACTTCCTCGACCGCGATCAATTGCGCACTGCCGCGCACCCGCGAGCCGACGCGCACCACCGAAGGGAAACGCACCCGCTCACAGCCGTAATTGACGCCCATAGACAGGCCACGGACCTCGACGATCTGCGGCAAGAACAGATTGACCAGCGACAGGCTCAGGTAGCCGTGGGCAATGCAGGTGCCAAACGGGCCGCTGGCGGCCTTGACCGGATCGACGTGAATCCACTGGTGATCGCCCGTGGCGTCGGCGAAGCGGTCGATGCGGTCCTGCTCCAGCAACAGCCAGTCGCTGGCGCCGAGTGATTCGCCTACCGCGTCGAACAAGGCCATCGGCGTGTCGAAAATACGTGGCATGGTCACGCCCTCTGGCTGGACACCGACAACACTTCGCCGGTCATGTAGGAGCTGTAGTCGCTGGCCAGGAACATCATCACGTTGGCCACTTCCCAGACTTCGGCGGCACGACCGAAGGCTTCGTTGGCGGCCAGTTGATCAAGCACCGCCTGGGGTGCGGATTTGCGCAGGAAATCGTGCAGCGCAATGCTCGGGCTGACCGCGTTGATGCGGATGCCGTAGTCAGCGGCTTCGACCGCTGCGCATCGGGTCAGCGCCATCACGCCAGCCTTGGCGGCGGCGTAGTGCGCCTGTTCTTTCTGCGCGCGCCAGCCCAGCACCGAGGCGTTGTTGACGATCACCCCGGCACGCCGCTCCATCATTTTCGGCAACATGGCGCGGGTCATGCGCATGGTGCCGGTGAGCGTCACATCGATGACCCGATTCCACTCTTCGTCGGCCATGTCCACCAGCAACCGCGAGCCGCCAAGCCCGGCGTTGTTGATCAACACATCGACGCCTTGCAGGTCACGCTCGGCGCAGGCGATCAGCTGCTGCACCTGGGCTTCGTCGGCAACGTTGCAGACCTGGCCGAACACGTGTTGCAGCCCGGTGGTTTCACGGATTTTCAGCACGGCTTCGGCCAACCGGCCTTCATGGATATCGCTGATCATCAGCGCGCGGCAGCCTTCTTCGGCGGCACGCACGGCGGCGGAAAATCCGATCCCGGCGCCTGCGGCGGCGGTGATCAGCACCGACTTGCCGCGCAGCAAACCGCGACCTTCAACATATTGAGGTACAGACATGAACTCTCTCCTTTCAGGCGCGCGGACGCGGCTCTTTGGGCATGCCCAAGGCACGCTCGGCGATGATGTTGCGCTGGATTTCGTTGCTGCCGCCGTAGAGGGTGTCGGCGCGGCTGAACAGGTACAGCGACTGCAAACGGGTCAGTTGGTAAGGCGCGGCTTCGAGCAATTCCGCCTCGGCGCCGAGGACGTCCATCGCCAACTTGCCGAGGCTGGCGTGCCAGGTCGACCAGAACAGCTTGTAGATGGTCGCCTCCTTGCGCAGCGAACCGTCCTGGCTACCCGAGAGCATGCGCAACGAGTTGTAGCGCATGATCCGCAACCCGCTCCAGGCTTCGGCCAAGCGTTGACGCAGGATCGGGTCGCGGTCGGCGCCATTGGCCTTGGCGATGGCGATGATTTCGTTGAGTTCGTTCTGAAACTGCATCTGCTGGCCGAGCGTCGACACACCACGCTCGAAGCCGAGCAGCGCCATGGCGATCTTCCAGCCTTCGCCCGGTGCACCGATGATGTTGGTGGCGTCGGTGCGGGCATCGTCGAAGAACACTTCGTTGAATTCCGAGGTGCCGGTGAGTTGCTCGATGGGTCGTACGGTGATTTCTGTCTGGGCCATCGGTACCAGCAGGAACGACAGACCGCGATGGCCGACACTGCCCGGTTCGGTGCGGGCGATGACAAAGCACCAGTCCGACTCGTGGGCCAGGGAGGTCCAGACTTTCTGGCCATTGATGATCCAACTGCCGGTGGCTTCATCCAGCGTTGCGCGGGTCTTGACGTTGGCCAGGTCGGAACCGGCGCCCGGCTCTGAATAGCCCTGGCACCAGAACGACGTACCGCTGACGATTCCCGGCAAAAACCGTTGTTGCTGCTCTACCGTGCCGAACGCGGCAATGGTCGGCCCGGCCAGGCCCTCGCCGATGTGGCCCATGCGACCTGGGCCGCCAGCGCGGGCGTACTCTTCGTTGAAGATCACCTGCTGGGTGATCGACAGGCCGCGTCCGCCATGCTCCAGTGCCCAGCCGACGCAGGTCCAGCCGCCTTCGGCGAGTTTGCGCTCCCAGGCTTTGCGCTCTTCGGGAAACATGTGCTCGTCGCCCGGGCCGCCGCGAAAACGCAGGGCTTCGAATTCGCCGCAGAGGTTGGCGCTCATCCAGTCGGCCACTTCCCGGCGGAAGCATTCGTCCTGCTCGCTGAAACTGATTTTCATGGCTGCTCTCCCAGAATCACCGAAGCAATGCGCTCGCGATGCCAGGCCGGTAGCCCGAGGAAACTCTCACTGGCGCGGGCGCGCTTGAAGTAGAGGTGCGGGTCATATTCCCAGGTGAAACCGACGCCACCATGCAACTGGATCGATTCGGACGCGCAATGGAAATAGGTTTCAGAGCACTGCGCCTTGGCCAGCGCCGCCGCCAGCGGCAGTTCGGCCGCGACCTGCGGATCACCCTGGGGATCGAGGACTTCCTGGGCCACGCACGCGGCGTAATAACTGGCCGACCGCGCGCATTCGACTTGCAGCATCATGTCGGCGGCGCGGTGTTTGAGGGCCTGAAAACTGGCGATCGGGCGACCGAACTGCTGGCGCTCCTGCATGTAGGCCACGCTGAGGTCGAGCACCTGCTGCGCGCCGCCGGTCTGCTCGGCAGCCAGGCCGATGCAGGCCAGTTGCAGGACGCGCTCAAGGTGCGGCCAGCCGTTGCCGAACTCACCCAGCAGGCAGTCGGCTTCAAGGTACAGGCCCTTGAGCTGGATCCGCGCCTGGCGCCGGGTCTGGTCCATGGTCGGCAGCATTTGTCGTTCGATGCCTGCGCGTACGGCGCTCACGGCAAACAGGCTGATGCCCTTTTTCCCAGTGGTTCCGGGTTGTCGTGCGGCAATGATCAACAGGTCGGCGCCATGGCCATCGAGCACATGCTTGAGGGTGCCGTCGAGGACGAACCCGTCGCCTTCGGCCGCCACCGTTGCCTGGACATCGTCGGCCGACCAGCCATTGGCACTGCTGAACGCCAGGGTCGCAGTCACGCTGCCGTCGGCAATCGACGGCAACCAACGCTGCTTCTGTTCTTCATTGGCCGCCAGCAACAGCGCAGGCGTGGCCATGCAGGCGGTGGCGAAAAACGGCGAGCACAGTAAACGCCGGCCCATTTGTTCCAGCAGGATCGTCAGCTCGACAAAGCCGAGGCCCAGGCCGCCATAGGTTTCGGGGATATGAATGGCTGGCCAGTACATTTCCTGGCACAGACGCTGCCAGAGGGCTTCGTCGAAACCCCGTTCACTGACCATTGCCGCGCGCACGGCGGCAGAATCCGAGACATCGGCGAGGAAACCCTCGGCCGATGCGCGGATCATTTCCTGTTCGTCGCTGAATGCAAACTCCATCGCGGCGCCTTCTGCTCGTTTGGCGGGGCGCGCGTGGCGCAACACCCCTTTGAGCATGAAGTTTGGCGCCGCCCGGACGCGGCAGAATCGTTAGCCTTGCCTAGTCCGAACGGGTGATGTGCTGCGGTGACTCAGCGGCAATCGCCACCCATGCGTACCAGCAGCGCCGCACGGTGCGGTTTGAGGTACGGGTTGACTTCACCGACCTGGCACGACGCCAGGTTCTGCAGTTCCGGTGCGAGGGGTTCTTGCACAAACAGCAACCCCGCCGGACGCGACTCGGACTGCAACTGCGCCACCGTCAGCGGCGCCACTGGCCGGCCCATGTAGTAGACCAGACGGATATCCGGCTCACCGAGGGTATAAGCCTTCTGACCCGGTTGCCCATTAGCCAGCGTGGCAACCTGCTCAAGACCACCGAACCGGTGCGACAGCACCCGCGCTTCGACGAACATGTAGAACACCACGAACCCGGCCAGCATCACGTAGGGCACAACGGCCAGGACCGTGCGCCAGCGCCCCTTCAGGTCATCGAGCAACGCCGACCAGTGCATCGCCAGCAGCAACGCCATGGACGGATAGACCGGCAACAGGTACTTGCCATGTTTTTCGGTGAACAGGGAAAACACCAGCAGCGGCAACAGGCTGCAAATCAGCAACATGCCCGCCTCGCGGCGCGCGCGGATCATTGCCCAGAACTTGCGCGGCTGCACGAACACGATCAGCCAGAACGGGAAGAAATCCCCGGCCAGGTACAACAGATACGCGTACCAGGCCTCGGCGCCCTGCCCGTCGATCTTCTTCACGATGTCTTCGCTGATGATCGAGGCCCAGATGCCCCAGCCCTGACTCACAGACACCGCCATGTACCAGGAACTGCCCAGCACCAGAGCAATCAGCCAGCCCCAACCGTCGCTCAGATAAGCCTTGGCCCGGGCATCGCGGTAGATCAAGGCGTAAGCCAGGATCGGTGCCGTCACCCACAACAGGCAAACCGGCCCCTTGGTCAGCAGCGCGCAACCCAGCAGCACGTAGCTGAGTCGACTCCACAAGGCCCGACCTTGCAGGAAGATGAACTGCCAGGCCGCCAGCAGTGCGCCGAAGCACAGCAGGGTCAGCAGCATCTCGATTTCCGAGCGTCGTGCGAACAGGCTGAAGGCACCGTTCGCGGCCAGGAACACCACGGCGAACAGACCAACCTGCCGCCCCGCCTGCCGAACGCCGTACAGATAAGTGCCAAAACAGCACAAGGCGGCAGCCAGCGCCGAAGGCAGGCGCACGCTCCACTCGGACAAGCTGCCCAGCACCGCCGTTGAAACCAGACCGGCCCAATAGAAAAACGGCGGCTTGGAGAGATACAAGTCGCCGTTCATATAAGGCAGCAACCAACTTCCCGCTTCACGCATTTCGCGCACGGTTACGGCGCGGCGGGCCTCGTTGACACTGAGGAACGGCAC
Organism: Pseudomonas grandcourensis; assembly: GCF_039909015.1. Classification (NCBI taxonomy): domain Bacteria; kingdom Pseudomonadati; phylum Pseudomonadota; class Gammaproteobacteria; order Pseudomonadales; family Pseudomonadaceae; genus Pseudomonas; species Pseudomonas grandcourensis. Next base: position 2,194,401 of record NZ_CP150919.1, on the reverse strand, counting down.
GCTGCCCAGCCCCCAGAAAAACAGCAACGCCACCGCGATGGCCACGAGCAACGTAATATTTCGGGTCGATAACGATCCGCGCATGACCTACTCCTTTAGGTGTTTGCTTTTTTTGATCAATTGCAGGTTGCGAAAGTAGACGATGGAGCCAAACGCCTGCCCGGCGATGAACACCGGGTCCTGGCGGTAAATGGCGTAGGCGAGCAGCAAGGTGCTGCCGACGATACTCAGGTACCAGAAGCTCACGGGGATCACGCTGCGTTTCTTGTACTCGCTGTACAGCCACTGCAGGACAAACCGCCCGGTAAAGGCGATCTGGCCGGCAAAACCGACGATCAGCCACAAGGCTTCGCGGGTGAGATTCATCCTTCAATCTCCTGGGCAATGGTGTTCAACCGCGTGCGCTTGATCAGCCACCAGACACCGAACAAATCGAGAATGCCGACCAGTGCGCGGTCGATGTTGCCGTATTTCGACACCCCGGCCGTGCGCGGCCGGTGGTTGACCGGGTGCACGATCATGCGCCCGTTATGACGCTGGATCAGCGCCGGAATGTAGCGATGCATGTGGTCGAAGTACGGCAGGCGCAAGAACGCCGCGCGCTCGATCAGCTTCAGGCCGCACCCGGTGTCCGGGGTGGCGTCCTTGAGCAGGCGCCGACGCAGGTTGTTGGCGAACCGCGAGGCGTAGCGTTTGCTCGCGGTGTCACGGCGATTGACCCGGTGCCCGGCCACCAGTTGCACATCGACCTTGCCCGGTTCGCCGCGCACCAGCGCGAGCATGCCAGGGATGTCCGCCGGGTCGTTCTGGCCGTCGCCATCGAGGGTCGCCAGCCACTGCCCGCGGGCCTCGCGGGCCGCGTGGTACAGCGAGGTGCTCTGCCCCAGCGAACGCTCGTGATGCAGGATGCGCAAGGTGTTCAAACCGTTTTGGCGGATCTGCCGCAGTTCCTGCAGGGTCGCATCGGTGCTGCCATCGTCGACCACGATGATTTCGTAAGCCTCGTCGGCCAGTGCCACGCGGATTTCCTCAAGCAATGGCTTGAGGTTGTTCGCTTCGTTCTTGGCGGGGATCAGTACGGATACAAAAATGTCTTGGCTCATAGAGTCACTCTCGCCTTTATTGGATTTCTTTTATCAGAGGCGAATGAAGGTGTCGTACACCGGCCGACTCGATGCAGGGTTCAGCTATTTTGGGCGATGACCCAACACTACCCCACCCTGTGGACGCACTCGCGCGCGACCCCGCATACGGTGCCCGGCCAATTGTAAAAACGGCGTTAATATTTCATACACTTTTTGTCATCATTCACTTGATGACGCAACGAATTCGGTTGCCATTGGCGCTTGCCCATCTAAAGTGCACTCACGCAAGTGAAAAACATGAATCGGGTAAGGATGCAGAACCATGAGCACTGAGCAAGAGACGACTTTAGACGAGCAGCGGCTCGACAGTACGGAAATCCGCATTCTGGGCTCGTTGATCGAGAAACAGGCCACCAGCCCGGAAACCTATCCCCTGACCCTCAATGCCCTGGTGATTGCCTGCAACCAGAAAACCAGCCGCGAGCCGGTGATGAACCTCACACCAGGCCAGGTCGGCCATAGCCTGCGCGTCCTCGAAGGACGCGGTTTCACCAGGTTGGTGATGGGCAGTCGCGCCGACCGCTGGGAACACAAGGTCGACAAGGCCCTGGAACTGGTGCCGGCGCAGGTCATCCTGACCGGGCTGATGTTTCTGCGCGGCCCGCAGACCGTCAATGAACTGCTGACCCGCAGCGGCCGCATGCATGAATTCGAAGATGCCGAACAGGTGGTGCATCAACTCGAACGCCTGATTGCCCGGGGTCTGGCCGTGCTGATTCCACGTCAGGCCGGCCAGCGAGAAGACCGTTACACCCACGCACTGGGCGATCCGGCGGATATCGAAGCGATCATGGCGGCACGAAACAACCCGGCCGAGCGTGGCAGCAGCGGGGTTTCGGTTGAACGGATCGAAGAACTGGAAGCGCGGATTGCGGCGCTGGAAGAAAGGCTGTCTCGGCTCGAATAGCCTGGATGATTGCCCGACACAAAACCTGTAGGAGCGAGCCTGCTCGCGATGGCGGACTGTCAGTCACATCAATGCCGGATGGGCCGACACTATCGCGAGCAGGCTCGTCCCTACAGTGGTTTTGGGGGCTGCGCTTACTCGCCGTCCCAGTAATCCACCCCATCGGCTTGCCGGGCCACTGCAACAAAACCCGAAGCATTACCCTCGGCATCGACCTTGAAGTCATCCATCACGGCGTATTTGCCGGAATCCGGGTATTCACAGATTTCCGGCGATTGCTGGGTGCTGATAGCCAGGTACCGCAACTCGCCGTGGCTGGTATTGATGATCTGATGCGCTTTTTCAGGCCCACCCGGCGGACACGCGATCACATCACCGGCACGGATTGGAAATCGTTCGGTTCCCAGGCGGACTTGCCCTTCCCCGGCCACAACGTAGAACATTTCCTCATTGACCCGATGACTGTGAAACGGGCTGCCGCGCATGCCTGGCTCCAGCACATACAGGCGATAACCCAGCTTTTGCGCCCCCAGTTGCTGACCGACGCGGGCCAGGCGCTGTTGATAGCGACCGGCGGTTTCACCGCTCGGCGCAAACGCTTCGGGCAGTGGTTCAAGTTCGACTGAATCCAGATTGAGAATGGGGGGATGCATGGACACCTCCTAGGTGCGGGCAAACGCCACGGCCTTCTGGAATTGCTCATCCGTTGGCCGCACGCCGGTATAGAGCACAAACTGCTCCAACGCCTGGATCGCGATCACTTCCAGCCCGGTGATGACCCGCTTGCCTTCGGCACGAGCATGCACGATCAACGGCGTTTCCGAGGGAATCGCCACCACATCGAAGACAGTGTCCGCTTTTTCGATCACATCAGGCTCAAAGGCCAGTTGATCGGCCTCCGGTCCTCCCGTCATGCCGATCGGGGTGACGTTGACCAGCATTTGCGGGCAACGACTCCCCAACTCTGCCTGCCACTCATACCCCAACGACTGCGCCAGCGCCTGCCCGGCGCGCTCGTTGCGGGCCACGATCAGGCCGTTTTCATAGCCACCATCGCGCAAGGCGCTCGCCACAGCCTTGGCCATGCCGCCGCTGCCGCGCAAGGCAAAGGTCGAGTCCTTGGGCACCTGGTGTTTTTCCAGCAATTGGGCCACGGCGATGTAGTCGGTGTTGTAGGCCTTGAGATGACCGTCGGTGTTGACGATGGTGTTGATCGATTGAATGGCGGCGGCCGATGCGTCGAGTTCATCCACCAGGGCAATGCAGGCTTCCTTGAACGGCATCGACACGCCACAGCCGCGAATCCGCAGTGCGCGAATGCCGGCGACGGCACCCGTCAGGTCCTGGCTGGCAAAAGCTTTGTAGTAGAAATTCAGGCCCAGCTGTTCATACAGATGATTGTGAAAACGCAGACCAAAGTTCCCGGGGCGTCCTGAAAGGGACATGCACAGCTGGGTGTCTTTGTTGGGGTTCATCTGCATGGGGAAGCTCCTTCAAATGCACTTTTCGGATGGACGGGATTAGCCCTCCATCGGGTTCTGATCGATCATATAAGTGTGTTCGCACGGGCTTACACGGGTCGGTAAGAAAGTCGGTACAGACCTTACACAAAATTTACCTCGCGGCCGTGCTGTTTTTCAGAAAAACGCTGTCTTAGAAGTATCCCCGCGACAATCCTTGGGTCTATTGCAGACACAAGCGCCGGGCTGAAGAACCGAGGAACTATCATGATCCGTAAAGTCTCCACAGTTGCCTTACTGATCGGCGCCCTCGCTATCGCAGGACAGGCGCAAGCCCATGGTGGTGGTGGTAATTACTGGCAGGGCCCAGCGGTGTTTGGCGCGATCGTCGGTACTGCCATTGTCGGCTCGGCTCTGATCAACGCCAACCGCCCGGTCTATGTCGCACCGCAACCGGTCTACTACCAGCCCGCGCCGGCTTATTACGCACCACCGCCTCCTGTTTACTACCAGCCGGCCCCGGTCTACGTGCAACAACCGATCTACTACCGCCCGGCCCCGGTGTACTACGGACCACCCGGTGGTTACTACGGCCCGCCACGCGGCTACTACGGCCATCACGGCCGCTGGTAACGAATTCATCCAGCCCCGCTGATAAAGCGGGGCTAATGAGATGGTCACCCCCACACCCTGCGAGGGCTACGCTTTCGCAGGGTGTTTTGTTTTCGGAGGCCATCATCATGATCCAGTCAGCACTGATCGGTATCGATCTCGGTAAACATAATTTCCACCTTCACGGCCAGGATAAATCAGGCCACGAGGTGTTTCGCAAGAAGCTCTCTCGGACGCAGATGATGCAGCTTTTCGGCAACGTGCCGAGTTGTATCGTGGTGATGGAAGCCTGTGCGGGGGCGCATTTTGTTGCTCGTCAGCTAGCGGCAATGGGACACACGGCCAAGCTGATTTCCCCGCAGTTCGTTAAGCCCTTCGTCAAGGGCAACAAAAATGATTTCGTTGATGCTGAAGCGATCTGTGAAGCGGCTTCCCGTCCATCTATGCGCTTTGTGACGCCTAAAACCGAGTCCCAGCAAACCCTGTCTGTTCTGCATCGGATGCGCGAATCGTTGGTGCATGACCGCACAAAAACGGCTAATCAGATGCACGGTTTTCTACTGGAATTTGGCGTCAGCCTGCCCAGAGGCCTGGCAATCATGAAGCGTTTGACAAATGTCTTGGCCGAGCACGAATTGCCCATTCGTTTGACGGTGTTGCTGCAACGTCTGCACGATCACTTCGTTTACCTGGATGAGCAAATCAGGGCGCTGGATAAAGAGCTGGCGAGCCAACTGGCCGACGATGATCTGGGTAGTCGCTTACTGAGCATGCCATGTGTCGGCCCGATCACCGCCAGCCTGCTGGCTGTGGAAATGGGCGATGCCAAGCAGTACCGGCGCAGTCGCGATTTTGCCGCCTCAGTGGGACTGGTGCCCAGGCAGTACAGCACAGGCGGTAAGGCAAATTTGCTGGGGATCAGCAAGCGGGGTGACAAGCACCTGCGACAACTGTTGGTGCAATGCTCCAGGGTCTATATGCAGAGGCTGGAGCACCAGAAAGGGGCCTTGGCTGACTGGGTACGAGCCTTGCTCAGTCGACGACATTCGAATGTCGTGGCCTGTGCCCTCGCTAACAAACTGGCGCGTATCGCCTGGGCGATCGCAACTCACCATACGCAATATGAAGCAGGGCCAGACGCCTTGAACGCCTGACCCTGAGGTTGTTGCAGTACCACGACTCACCCTTCAGGTTTTGCGATAGCTGAACAACAGATGACGTGAACGGCCTACCGGCCTGGCGAAGATCCTGGCATAAAAATCGGCTTTAGAAGCCGATGGGCTTTTTAGGATCGTCAGGCGCGATTCTCATCGTGGCGCTGGGGCATGCCCCAAACAGACGCCGGATAGATTTAAGCAGGCCAACCACACCACCCGTTAATCAGTATTGCAAAAATGGGGGCGACCATAGATTTTTTATGCCCGTTTGTCGGTGCAGGTCTGGATAAATCTCGCCAAGGTCGCTATCGGGACAGTGCGCGTGGCGGAAATTGGCAAGATGGACTCGACCCGTTTTCTGCCGTGCGGCAAAAAACGGTCATATTTTTGTCATGACAGTTCCGCAAGCTCGGTGCTGTCCGTCAATAACAGTTGAAAACAACAAGGACGACCACATGCCAACGCAAAACCCGCACCGCATCGTCGGTCTGTGCACCTCCAGCAAGGTGTACAACGCACTGACCGAACTCAAGCACCTGGAAGGTCATCGCAGCGCCAAGTTTCTCTCGCTGCTGACGCAAAGCCTGGTGCGCAAGGGCCTGCTCAACGAGCAGGAAGTGGTTCATTTGCTCGATCAGGTGGTCAGCTGACCTGCCAACGGTCGTTTACCCCCTCTGGCATCAATGACCACTATCGAAAGCGTTGATTACTCCTCAAGACACCCGGACCTTAAAGTAACTCCACAGATTGATGGAGGTACTTGTCATGTCCAAGGTTCAGATCATGTCCGTTATCGGCAGCGCCGTCCCCGCACAGCTCAGGGAGCTGGGCATGCTCGCCTGCTGGTATCTTGTGCAGGACGGCGTGCAGATCAGCGGCCCGCTCACTTCATTGCCCGCAGCCCAAGAACTGTCGCAACGCATCGGCACTGGCCAGTCCGGCAGGCTCAGCGCCTAAGGCAGCTGCACCCGCGGTTTGGTTTCAATGAAAATGGCCCAGCTCGACATGAACAGGGCCGCGATCAACGGGCCGATGACAAAGCCGTTCAGCCCGAAAATCGCCAGGCCGCCGAGGGTCGAGATCAGGATCATGTAGTCCGGCATTCTGGTGTCCTTGCCCACCAGTAACGGCCTGAGCAGGTTGTCCACCAGCCCGATCACCAAGACCCCGAACAATCCCAGCACCACGCCCTGCCAGATCGCCCCGGTGAGCAGGAAAAACGCCGCCACCGGCACCCAGACGATTCCCGCCCCCACCGCCGGCAACAGCGACAGAAACGCCATCAACACCGCCCAGAGCAATACGCTGGGAATGTCCAGAATCCAGAAGATCACACCGCCCAGCGCGCCTTGGGTGATGGCCACCAACAGGTTGCCTTTCACCGTAGCCCGCACCACACGATTGAACTTGAGCTGCAAACGGCGTTTCTGCTGTTCCTGCAACGGCACCGCCGCACGCACCTTGCGCGCCAGTTCCGCCCCGTCGCGCAGGAAGAAGAACAGCAGGTACAGCATGATGAAGAAACTGACGATGAACTCGAACGTGCCCTGGCCGAAACTGAACGCCTGAGAGGCCAGCACCTGGCCTCCGGTCATTGCGCTCTTGATGATTTTCTCTCGCAGCCCGCTCAACTCGCCCATGCCGAAGCGATCCAGCAGATGCTGGAAATACGGCGGCAGGCTGTGCTTGAACTGCGACACGTACCCGGCAATATCGAGTTCGCCGCTCTCGACGCTTTTGTAGAGCGACGCCCCCTCTTGAACCAGCAAGGCGCTGACGATGATCACCGGAAGAATCGCGATCACCAGGCAAATGCTCAATGTGCACAGCGACGTGAGGTTACGTTGCCAGCCGAACTTCTCTTGCAGCCGGCGCTGCAGTGGCGCAAAGACGATGCCGAGGATCACCGCCCAGAACACCGCGCCATAAAACGGCAGCAGGATCCAGATGAAGGCAGCACTCACCAGCACCAGCAAAACCGTCAGTGATTTGTCTTGCAGGGTCGTTTCGTTCATGTCGGATCCGTGCCAGCCAGTCAGGACGAAAAACGTTCGCCTTGATGTTTAGTCAACCACGGCTCGCGCGAGTGCCATCGGTTTGTTGATCAAGCATAGATCCAGGTCAATAAACCCTTGGCACAGGGCATTTACCCTGTGCGGCTTTTGCGACCGACACCGCCATGAACCTCACCGCGCCAGAACTGCTCGCCCCCGCCGGCACCCTGAAAAACATGCGTTACGCCTTCGCCTACGGCGCCGATGCCGTGTACGCCGGCCAGCCGCGCTACAGCCTGCGGGTGCGCAACAACGAATTCGACCACGCCAACCTGGCCCTCGGCATTCGCGAGGCACAGGCTCAGGGCAAGCGCTTCTACGTGGTGGTGAACATCGCGCCGCACAACGCCAAGCTCAAGACCTTCCTCAAGGACCTTGAACCGGTGATCGCCATGGCCCCGGATGCGCTGATCATGTCCGACCCCGGCCTGATCATGCTGGTGCGCCGACACTACCCGCAGATGCCGATCCACCTTTCGGTGCAGGCCAATACGGTGAACTGGGCGAGCGTCGAGTTCTGGCAGCAGCAAGGCTTGAGCCGGATCATCCTGTCCCGGGAGCTGTCCCTGGAAGAAATCGCCGAGATCCGCGAGCAAGTGCCGGCCATGGAGCTGGAGGTGTTCGTGCACGGCGCGTTGTGCATGGCCTATTCCGGACGCTGCCTGCTGTCGGGCTACATGAACAAGCGTGATGCCAATCAGGGCAGCTGCACCAACGCCTGTCGCTGGAAATATTCGGCGCAACCAGCCACGGAAAACCAGCTCGGCGAGATCGTGCAGCAGTATCAGCCGGAACCCGCACTGGGCATCGGCGCGCCCACCGGGCAGGTGTTCCTGTTGCAGGAAGCCAATCGTCCCGGGGAACAGATGCCGGCCTTCGAAGACGAACACGGCACCTACATCATGAACGCCAAGGACCTGCGCGCCGTGCAGCATGTCGAACGCCTGACCCACATGGGCGTGCACTCCCTGAAAATCGAAGGCCGGACCAAATCGCACTTTTATTGCGCGCGCACCACCCAGGTGTATCGCCGGGCCATCGACGACGCAGTGGCGGGCCGAGCCTTCGACCGCGGCCTGATGACCGACCTGGAATCCCTCGCCCAGCGCGGCTACACCGAAGGCTTTCTGCGCCGGCATGTGCATGACGAATACCAGAACTACCAGAACGGCAGCTCGGTCTCGGAGCGCCAGCAGTTTGTCGGAGAGTTGACCGGACAGCGGCGGGACCGCCTGGCCGAGGTCAAGGTGAAGAACCGCTTCGGTCTGGGTGATCACATGGAGCTGATGACGCCCAAGGGCAACTTCCACTTTGATCTGCATCAGTTGCAAAACGCCAAGGGTGAAGCGATCGAGGTTGCACCGGGGGATGGGCATACGGTGTATTTGCCGATACCGGATGCGGTGGATTTAGGTTTTGGCCTGCTAATGCGGGATATCGGCACGCCGTAACCCCCCTGTAGGAGCTGCCGAAGGCTGCGATCTTTTGACGTTGCCTTTCAAGATCAAAAGATCGCAGCCTTCGGCAGCTCCTACATTGGCTGATCCTGAACCTAGGCAAACTCCTCGCGCAGCATCGCCACAAACGCCTCACGCGCCGGGTGCACCCCGGCGTTTTCGTGCCAGTAGAACAGGCTCTCGATTGCCGTCAGTTCGGGAAACTCGAACGCCACGCACCCGGCGCCCTTGGCGTATTGATCGAAAACCCCTTTAGTCACCAGCGCCACGCCGGCCCCGGCGCTGACGCAACCGACAATCGCGCCATAGCTGGCCAGGCTGACAATCGGCAGCGCCAACCCATTGCGCAATAACCAATGCTCCATCGCCGCCCGGTAAGGACAGCCCTGAGGCCAAAGGAACATCGTCTTGTCGTGCAGGTCCGCCACGTCGCGCAGCGGCCCGAGGGAGGTTGAGGCGATCAACAGCAACTCTTCGCGGTACATCGGCGTGCGCTTGAGGTGCGCACGCTCGACGTCGACCGCGACGATTGCACCGTCGAGCTTGTGATTGAGCGTGTCGTCGAGCAACTGGGCCCAGGTGCCGGTGGTCAGCTCCAGCGCCACCTGCGGGAAACGCTTGTGGAATTTCGCCAGCAGGCGCGGCAATCGCCCGGTGGCCGACGACTCGATGGCGCCGATGCGCAGCGGCCCCGAGGGTTCGGCCGAAGGATCGACCGCGCGCTTGGCCTCGGCGGTGAGAGCAAGAATTTTCGAGGCGTAGGCCAGGAAGGTTTGCCCCGACGGACTGATGCGCAGCCCTCGCCCCTCGCGCAGAAACAGCGCAACACCCAGTTCGGCCTCCAGGGCCTTGATCCGGACTGTGATGTTCGACGGCACGCAGTGCAACAGCTCGGCCGCGCGGGCGATGCTGCCGACATCGGCCACGGTCTTGAACATGCGAATCTGTGCCAGCTCCATACATCACCCACAGTGAACGGTTTCAGCATTATAAGTCAGTTGTGGCGAACGATCCGCTTTCTGATACTCGGTGCATCCGCCCATAGGTGCACGACCATGACGCCGCTCATACCCTCCCCCGTTTCACCCTGGAAAATCATCCTGGCCATGGCGTTTGTCGTGGCGTGCTGGGGCTATTCCCCGACCGGCATCCACATCGGTTTGCAGGCCTACGACCCGGTGCACCTGGCGCTCCTGCGCTTTCTGCTGGCCTCTGTGTTCATGGCCGTGGTCGCGATAATCAAGGGCATTCGCCTGCCGAGCCTTCGCGACTTGCCACTGATGTTCGGCCTGGGTTTCTTTGCCGTGAGCCTGCACCACGTGGCGATCAACTTCGGGCAGCAAGGTGTCAGCGCTGGTGCTTCGAGCGTCCTGGCCCAGACCACGCCGCTGTTCAGCACGCTGATCGCGCGCTTCGTGTTCAAGGATCAGGTGAGCCTGTGGCGCTGGGGTTGTGTGCTGCTCGGGTTGTTGGGCGTGGTGATTGTGGTGGCGGGCGATCATGGCCTGGGCAGCATTGACGCCCACGGCTTGCTGATCCTGCTGGCGGCGGTGTCCTGGAGTCTCTACTTTGCCCTGCAAAAGCATCACACCGGGCGTTACGACGGGCTGACGCTGGTGTGTTACACGGTGTGGTCCGGGACGGCGCTGTTGCTGGTTTTCTTGCCCGGCCTGGCGGATCAAGTCGCCCTGGCGCCAATGCGTGTGCAGTTTGCGGTGATTGCCCTGGGGATATTCCCCAGTGCCCTGGCGTACCTGGTCTGGGCTTATGTGCTGGCGCATGTCGATTTGAGCCGGGCAACGATGACGCTGTATCTGACGCCGCCGACGGCGATGGTCATTGCGTCCTATGCGCTCGGCGAACGACCGACATTGATGATCGTGGTCGGCGGGCTGGTGGTGTTGGTGAGTGTGCTGGCGTTGAATCTGGAGCGGCGGGCTGTGGTTGTTCAGGCTGTCAGGGTCTGATTCAGGCTTTTCGCTGTCAGGTCTGGCGCTATCGCGAGCAGGCTCGCTCCTACAGGGGAATTGCAGTGCTCACACAATTGGTGTGGGAGCGGGCTTGCTCGCGAAGAACGATCACTCGGTGCCACTGAAAAACAGCCAACCTCAACTAGCCGAAAACCGGTCGCGGCTGTTGGTCAGGTGCAGCCACATCGCCGCCCGCGCCGCGTCCGGGTCCTGGCGTTTGATGGCATTGAGGATCGCCTCGTGCTCCAGGTTGGCCAACTGGCCGAGCTTGCTCAAATCCACCGCGCCACGCTCGGCGGCATTGACCCGGGTGCGCGGGATCATCGCATTGCCCAGGTGCTGCATGATTTCGGTGAAGCACAGGTTGCCGGTGGCTTCGGCGATCAGCAGGTGAAAACGCCGGTCCGCTTCGACACAGCTGTCGTTGTTGGCCAGCAGGCTTTGATAGTCATCCAGCGCTTCACGCATCTGCACCAGTAGCAGATCGGTGCGGCGAGTTGCCGCCAGCGCCGCCGCCTGGGTTTCCAGGCCCATGCGCAACTCCAGGATGCTGCGCACCCCCAACGCGGTATCGACATTCAGCCGCAGCCCCTGCTCCGGCGCACGCTCGATCACGAACGTGCCAATGCCGTGCCGGGTCTCCACCAGCCCCGAGGCCTGCAGCTTCGAGATCGCCTCACGCACCACCGTGCGACTGACCCCGTGTTCCTGAACGATGGTGTTCTCCGACGGCAGCTTGTCGCCGGGCAACATCTGGCCGAGCAGGATGCGCTGGGTCAGTTTCTCCACCAGGTCATGGGCCAGATTGTGGCTGCGCTTGCGGGCGGGTACTTCGAGGTCTTCTTGCATCGGGGTGTCCGGAAATCAGGGCTATCGAATCGTAGCATCGCGCTGGGCGGGAATCTTGAAAATTCTCGCTTAACTTGTATGACAACACTCAACAACAAGCCCATATTGATTCGTTTCAAGGGCCATCCGACACCACCAAAAGAATAAAAACCCTCTGACAACGCGCCATTTCATTGAATAAACGTAGTTGCAAGATCAAAAAATCTAGTTGTATGATGTCTATCAACAACGCAACACCCAGCTTCACCCCGCATAAAAATAACGAGTGGGAGAAAACGCAGTGAATACATCCATCTCCGGGATGCACGACGACGCCAATTCAGCGCTGAAGTCCGCCATCGCCAAAGTCAAACGTCACGTCTTGCCGCTGTTCGTCATCATGTTCATCGTCAATTACATTGATCGCGTGAACATCGGTTTCGTCCGTGCCCACATGGAACACGACCTGGGCATTGGCGCGGCCGCCTATGGCCTGGGTGCCGGTCTGTTCTTCATCGGTTATGCACTGTTCGAGGTGCCCTCCAACATCCTTCTGCATAAAGTCGGCGCACGCATCTGGCTGACCCGCATCATGCTGACCTGGGGCCTGGTCGCCGCAAGCATGGCGTTCATCCAGAACGAAACCCACTTCTACATCCTGCGTTTTCTGCTGGGCGTGGCCGAAGCAGGGTTCTTTCCCGGGGTGATCTACTACTTCACCCGCTGGTTACCGGGTGTGGAGCGCGGCAAGGCGATTGCGATTTTCCTCAGCGGCTCGGCGATTGCCTCGCTGATCTCCGGCCCGCTGTCCGGGCTACTCCTGCAAATCAGCGGCCTGGGCATGCACGGCTGGCAATGGATGTACTTCATCGAAGGCATGTTCTCGGTCGGGTTGTGCGTGTTCGTCTGGTTCTGGCTGGACTCCAGGCCCCACGACGCCAAATGGCTGACCCGCGAAGAGCAGGACGCGCTGGTGAAGGCCATCGACGACGAACAACTGGCCCGGGAAGCCGCCTCGCCCATCAAGCCGTCGCTGGGCAAATTGCTCAAGGATCGCCAGATCATCCTGTTCTGCCTGATCTACTTCTTTATCCAGTTGACCATCTACGCCGCGACCTTCTGGCTGCCGAGCATCATCAAGAAGATGGGCGACCTGAGCGATGTCCAGGTCGGGCTGTTCAACTCGATTCCGTGGTTGCTGTCGATTGTCGGCATGTACGCCTTCGCTTCTTTGTCGGGCAAATGGAAACACCAGCAAGCCTGGGTCGCCACCGCCCTGCTGATCGCCGCGGCCGGAATGTTCATGTCCACCACCGGTGGGCCGGTCTTCGCCTTCGTTGCGATCTGCTTTGCTGCACTGGGCTTCAAATCGGCCTCGTCGCTGTTCTGGCCGATTCCCCAGGCCTATCTGGATGCACGCATCGCGGCCGGCGTCATCGCGCTGATCAACTCGGTGGGCAACCTCGGCGGCTTCGTTGCGCCGACCACTTTCGGCCTGCTCGAAGAACGCACCGGTTCGATTCAGGGCGGGCTGTACGGCCTGGCCGCGACCTCGATCATCGCCGCCATCATCGTGTTTGCCGCCCGCAACACACCGAAACCCGCGCCTGCCGTCGAATCGGCCAAAGCTGCGCCACGTCACGCCTGAAAGGATAAAAAAATGACTGCACAAGAAATCGCCAAGGCCCCGATCATCACCAGCATGCAGATTGTTCCGGTGGCCGGCCACGATGGCATGCTGCTCAATCTGAGCGGCGCCCACGGCCCGTTTTTCACCCGCAACATCGTGATCCTCAAGGACAACGCCGGCCACACCGGCGTTGGCGAAGTACCGGGGGGCGAGCGCATTCGCCAGACCCTCGAAGACGCGCGAAGCCTGGTGGTCGGCAGCCCGATTGGCACCTACCAGAAGATTCTCAATCAGGTGCGCCAGACCTTCGCCGACCGCGATGCCGGTGGCCGCGGCTTGCAGACCTTCGACCTGCGCATCACCATTCACGCCGTCACCGGCCTGGAAGCCGCATTGCTCGATTTGCTCGGCCAGCACCTGGACGTGCCGGTGGCCGCCCTGCTCGGCGAAGGCCAGCAGCGCGATGAAGTGAAGATGCTCGGCTATCTGTTTTATGTCGGTGATCGCAACGAAACCGACCTCGCCTACCGCAGCGAACCGGACGCCGACAACGACTGGTTCCGCGTGCGTCACGAGAAAGCCATGACCGCCGATGCGGTGGTGCGCCTGGCCGAGGCGGCACACGCCAAATATGGCTTCAAGGACTTCAAGCTCAAGGGCGGCGTGCTCAGCGGCGACGCGGAAATCGAAGCGGTCACGGCCCTGGCCGAACGCTTCCCCGATGCGCGCATCACCCTCGACCCGAATGGCGCCTGGTCACTGAAAGAAGCCATCCGCCTGTGCCGCGATCAGCACCACGTGCTGGCCTACGCCGAAGACCCGTGCGGGGCGGAAAACGGTTACTCAGGGCGCGAAGTCATGGCTGAATTCCGCCGGGCCACGGGCCTGAAGACCGCGACCAACATGATCGCCACCGACTGGCGGGAGATGGGCCACGCGATCCAGTTGCAGTCAGTCGACATTCCCTTGGCCGACCCACACTTCTGGACCATGCAAGGCTCGGTGCGCGTGGCGCAGATGTGCCATGAATGGGGCCTGACCTGGGGCTCGCACTCCAACAACCACTTCGACATCTCCCTGGCGATGTTCACCCATGTCGCGGCAGCCGCGCCGGGCCAGATCACCGCCATCGACACCCACTGGATCTGGCAGGACGGCCAGCGCCTGACCAAGGCCCCGCTGCAAATCGTCGACGGCTGCGTGCAGGTACCGCAGAAACCGGGGCTGGGGGTGGAACTGGACATGGATCAGGTCGCCAAAGCTCATGAACTTTACAAAGGCATGGGCCTGGGGGCCCGAGATGACAGCGTGGCGATGCAGTTCCTGATTCCCGACTGGAAGTTCGATAACAAGCGGCCGTGCCTGGTGCGTTGAATCGCCAAGTGCGTTGAGTCGAAGGTTGCGCGTGGCCGCCTGTTGGCGGCCGATTTTAAAAAGCGCTCGGAGCATGGCGCTTAAGCCCCTAAAATGACGCGCAACTGAATCAACGACGGATGAAACCAACATGGACAGGCTGAAAACCATCGCCGCTTGCATGGCGATATTCGCCGCGGGCCAGTGCGTGGCACAGGATCAAATCGAGACAGTGGTGAACGCCGCTGTACAACCGGTGATGCAAGCCGAGGGTATCAACGGCATGGCCGTGGCGGTCACCGTCAACGGCCAGGCGCATTACTTCAACTATGGTGTTGCGTCGAAAGAAACCGGCACTCCCGTCACTCAAGACACCCTGTTCGAAATCGGCTCCGTCAGCAAAACCTTCACCGCCACCCTCGCCGCCTACGCCCAGGCCACGGGCAAGCTGTCGCTATCGGACAAGGCCAGCCAGGTCCTGCCGGCCTTGCGCGGCAGTGCGTTCGACCACATCAGCGTGCTGCAACTGGGCACCTACAGCGCTGGCGGCCTGCCGCTGCAATTTCCTGCCGAATATGATTCGGCCGACAAGATGCTCGGCTACTACAAACAATGGAAACCACTCTACGCCCCCGGCAGCCACCGACTATATTCGAACCCCAGCCTCGGACTGTTCGGCTACCTCGCCGCGCAAAGCATGGGCCAGCCGTTCGATGACCTGATGGAGAAAACCCTGCTGCCGAAACTGGGCCTCAAGCACACCTATGTGCATGTGCCGCAGAATCAGATGGCGCTGTATGCCCAGGGCTACAACAAGGAAGGCAAACCGGTGCGGGTCACTCCGGGTGCGCTGGATTCCGAGGCGTACGGGGTGAAAACCAGCGCTGCGGACTTGCTGGCCTACGTCGGCGCAAACATAAAACCGGCGTCCCTGGAAAAGCCATTGCAGCAAGCCATCGCCTTGACCCATAGCGGTTACTACACCGTTGGCGATATGACCCAGGGCCTCGGTTGGGAAATGTATCGATACCCGATCACACTGGATCGCCTGCTGGACGGCAACTCCACGCCGATGGCCATGCAGGCCCATGAAGTCCAGTGGCTGAATCCGCCACAAGCGCAGCCAGAGAACGTGCTGATCAATAAGACAGGTTCAACCGGTGGTTTTGGTGCTTACGTGGCGTACGTGCCATCAAAGGACATCGGCATCGTGATGCTGGCCAACAAAAATTATCCCAATGCGGAGCGGGTCAGGATTGCTCATCGGATTCTGAGTGGCCTTTCCCAATAGCGACTGATCCATCTGTGGGAGTGAGCTCGCTCCCACAGAGAAACCTTCCATCGCCACAAGATTGAGGCTCAATCATCCGGCATTTCAGGCGGCTTGGAGGGCTTGGCCGGCTTGCTGTTTTTCCCGGGCTTGGCGCCTTTGACCGCTGGTTCCGCTTCAGCGACGGGAGCGGCCACGGTCGCGGTAAATTCTTTCTCGGCCGCCGGCAACTGATCGACAGTGCTGAAAATCTCGTCCAGCTTGAAGGCATCCGATTGCTCAAGTTTCTTTTCGCCGTCCTTGCCGACCAGAATCACCTTGGTCTTGGCGCCTGCACCCAGCTTGAGCGAGCGGATCAGCGCCGCCGTGTCCTGTGGCCCCAAGTCCTTGCCGTCGCGCTGGCCCATCAGGTTGAGTACGGTGTAGAGCACCATGTTGCGGTCGGTGAACCCCTTGCGATTGGCCGGCTCATCCAGCGACTTTTTCAGGCTGACCCAGTTCGGATCAACGGTGCTTGGAGCGATGACAATCAGTGGCCGCGCCCTGCCCTTGTCCATGTCCAGTGGTGAGTCGCCATCGGCGGCGAACGAGGTGCCGGCAATCGCCAGTAAAGTAGCCAGGGTCAGTGACCTGATGAGCATGCGCATCTCCTTTTGATATCCACGCTCTAATGATTGCGCATCGCGGCGATCGTTCCGGGTGACGTGCCGCAAATATTTTTCGCCTTGTCCCAAGCTTAGGTCAGGGCGGTCATTGCGCAACAGGCTGGGCTAATCTGAAGACTCATGACAACCCGCCTGATCCGCCGTGAGGACTGGCCCATGAGCACTCAGTTGAACCACACCATCGTCTGGTGCCGGGACAAGCAGGTTTCGGCGAATTTCCTGGCCCGCCTCCTTGGCCTGCCTGCCCCGCAGCCCTTCGGGCCCATGCTGATCGTCAAGCTGGATAACGGCGTGTCACTGGACTTCTACGACAACGACCCGCCGATTGCGTCTCAGCACTACGCATTCTTGATGGACGACGAGGATTTCGATGCGGCCTTCGCACGCCTGCAAGCCAACGGTCAGCCATGGTGGGCCGACCCGGGCAAGCAGCGACTTAGGGAGATCAATGATTACGCGGGAGGACGGCGGGTGTATTTCGATGACCCGGACGGGCATCTGCTGGAAATATTCACCCGCGAATGAGGCTGGCGTGGCGGCTTGGATCAGAACGCCAGTTTGTAGCCGATCATCAACAGCATGGTCGCCAGGCAAGGGCGCAGTACTTCGTCGGAGATACGCCCCGTCAGGTGGCTACCCAGGTAAATCCCCGGCAAAGAGCCCACCAGCAAGTAACCCAGGACATGCCAGTCCATGTTGCCCATGCTGGCATGGCCAAGGCCTGCGACCAGGGTCAGCGGCACGGCGTGGGCGATTTCAGTGCCCACCAGGCGGCGGGTCGGCAGCATCGGATAGAGAATGAACAGTGCCACGGTGCCCAGTGCACCGGCACCGATGGACGTCAGCGCGACCACGGAGCCAAGGACCAGCCCGGTGATGACCGTCATCACGTTCAAGCGCAATCCGCTGGGGTTGTAGTTGCCGCCCG
Source organism: Pseudomonas grandcourensis (assembly GCF_039909015.1). Lineage (NCBI taxonomy): Bacteria > Pseudomonadati > Pseudomonadota > Gammaproteobacteria > Pseudomonadales > Pseudomonadaceae > Pseudomonas > Pseudomonas grandcourensis. The sequence continues at coordinate 2,176,965 of NZ_CP150919.1, read as the reverse complement.
CACGTTTGTGGGCGAAGTCGAGCAGGCGCTTCTTGAACAGGATCGCCAGTGCCGTGGCGAACAACACAAACCCGAGGGCCTGCTTGATGATCGCGTTCATCGCCTCGGGGGCGCTGTGCAGGGTACTGAGGAACCACAGCGTCAACGCCACCGCTGGCACGCTGCCCAAGGTCAGCCAGCCGGTGATCGCCCAGTCGATGTTGTTGTTCTTGCGGTGAACCAGTACACCGCTGGATTTGGTGATGGCAGCGTACAGCAGATCGGTACCGACCGCCGTCGCCGGATTGATGCCGAACCCTAGCAGGATCGGGGTCATGAGCGACCCGCCACCTACGCCAGTCATGCCGACGATGAAGCCGACGACCAGCCCGGCAACGACCAACCCGATGTTCAGTAAATCCATGAATACGTCCACAACGATCGCAGGGGAAATCCGGCCCGCAGCATAGCGGCATTTCTTATAACCAGCTATATCGATGCGATCTATCTTTATGCCAGATGCATCATGTCACCCTGTGGGAGAGAGCTTGCTCCCACAGGGTTCCGTGTCGGACTCACTGCACGGGAAGGAAATTCAGGAACAGCAGGCTCTGGGCATAGTTCAGGCCGATGCGCCGGTAGCGTTCGTCGAGCATCCGGGTCAGCAGGTCCAGCCGGGCGACGATCTTGCCGAACTCGACGGCAAAGCTCAGGTTGCTGCCCTCCTCCGAGATTTCGTTGGAGAACAGCAAGGGCTGGCCCTCTTTGTTCTGTCTCTGGCTGAGGATCCAGGTGGCGATCTCGATATTGCGCGCGGCATTGCTGACGAATACCGGATTGATCGTATCGGTCATGTAGAACTCGAGGCGATTGCCATGGGCGGTCACCAGCATGCTGCCGATGGCATAGATGAACGCCCCGACCCGGTCGCCGAGAAACTCCGGGCTCATGGCAAAACGCAGGGCCGCGAGGTCCTTTTTGCCACCCAGGGTCGGTAATGGCTGCTGCAACTCAATGGCCATGCGCACTTGCTTGCCGGCGGTGCGGGCATCAAGGAAGCCGGACTTTTTCAGCTCATCGGGGTTACGCAGATAGAGCTTGCTCATCAGCAGGTAAAGGCTGTCGAGGTTGTCGCGCATGGTCAGGGTGGCCATGCGGTCGACGCTGGTCTGCAGGAACTCCTGGGGTTTGCCTTCGCGCATCTGGTCGATGATGTCGCCGCCCTGCTGCTGGCTGCAACCGGTGACGAAGAACATCGACAGACCTGCCAGCAGCAGGCAAAGACGGCAGATTTTCGTGGTGAACGCGGGTGAAACTCGAGCCATGGGTTCTTGGACTTGGGCATGGGCCGACGGTGGGGATCGCCGCTGGCTGCCATGGATAGAGCCGGACATTTCAAAAAAGTGCAGTATCGGGCGGTACCAATCGATCACCGGCAGGGGAATATTCAAAGAAAAAACGGATCAGAAAATCGTGAGGACGGTACACGCTCCTACACTATTCACCGAATACACACAGGAGGATTTGCATGCGCACGCTTGAACTGGCTGGCACCAGGGTCCCGGTCATCGGCCAGGGGACCTGGCAGATGGGCGAAGACCGTTCACGGCACACGGAAGAAGTCGCGGCACTGCGCCTGGGCATCGAACTGGGCATGACCCTGATCGACACGGCGGAAATGTACGCCGAAGGCGGCGCCGAGGAAGTGGTGCGCGATGCCATTGCCGGCCAGCGCGACAGCGTCTTTCTGGTCAGCAAGGTGTACCCGCACAATGCCGGTCGCCAGGGCATTCCACTGGCTTGCGAGCGAAGCCTGCGCAGGCTTGGCACCGATTACATCGATCTGTATCTGCTGCATTGGCGCGGCCAGTACCCCTTGGAGGAAACCGTCGACGCCTTCGAGCGCCTGCGCGAAGCCGGCAAGATCGGCCGTTGGGGTGTGTCCAACTTCGACCTCGACGACCTGCTGGAACTGGACACCCCGGCCTGCGCCACCAATCAGGTGCTCTACAACCTGGAACAACGGGGCATAGAATTTGATTTACTGCCCTGGAGCCAGCAACGGCAGTTGCCGGTCATGGCTTACTGCCCGATCGGCCAGGGCGGTAAAATGCTCTTCGAGACCACGCTCAAGCAGGTGGCAGCCCAGCACGGCGCCACAACGGCACAGGTCGCACTGGCCTGGATACTGCGTCAGGAAGGAGTGATCGCCATCCCCAAGGCGGTCCGACTCGAACATGTACGCCTCAACGCCCAAGCCGCCACGTTGCAGCTTGAGCCCGGGGATCTGGAGGCGCTGGACCAAGCGTTTCACGCGCCACAACGCAAACAGCGGCTGGCCATGGTCTGAACCACCGCAGTCAGAGAGCTTCGCCATGAGAAGCACCGACCACCTGGACCCGTTCAATCTGCAACGCTTTCTCCAGGCTCAGGACCCGGTATTCGACCGGGTGCAAAACGAGCTGAACAACGGACACAAGCGCAGTCACTGGATGTGGTTCATTTTCCCCCAGTTTGCCGGGCTCGGCGGCAGCGAGATGTCGCGCCGCTTTGCCATCCGCTCGCGGGAGGAAGCCCTGGCCTACCTTGAGCATCCGTTGCTGGGCGCCCGGCTACGCACCTGCACCCAGGAAGTGCTGAACATCCGGGAGCGCTCGGTAGCGGGAATTTTCGGCCATCCCGACGACCTGAAGTTTCATTCCTCGATGACTCTGTTTGCCCAGGTCGCCGACGCCGACAGCCTTTTCCAGCAAGCCTTGAACCAGTACTTCCATGGCATCCTGGATGACTGGACCCTGTCGCTGATGGACTCAAAACAGGCCCAGTTGCCCACCAATCAGGGTTGAGAAGTCGTCGTCGACAAACGGCAGTATCGCGTCCGCCACCGGTTGCAGCTGTTTAGTGATGTAGTGGTCGTAATCGATGGGCGCGTTGCGCACTTCCAGCGGTTCGGGGCCGGCGACGGTGATCACGTAGCTGATCCAGCCGCCGTTCTGGTACTGGCGCGAGCGCCCCTGCCGGTCGTTGTACTCGTCGGCCAGGCGCGCCGCGCGCACATGGGGCGGTACGTTGCGCTGATAGTCATCAAGGGTGCGACGCAGGCGTTTGCGGTAGATCAGCCGGTCATCGAATTCACCCGCCAGGGTCTGGCGCACGTAGTCACGCACATAATCCTGATAAGGCTTGCGCAGGAAGATCCGTGAATACAGCTCCTGCTGGAATTGCCGGGCCAGCAGCGACCAGTCGGTGCGCACGGTTTCCAGGCCTTTGTAGACCATTTCGTCGCGGCCATCGTCTCGGGTAACCAGCCCGGCGTAGCGTTTCTTGCTGCCTTCTTCGGCGCCGCGAATGGTCGGCATCAAAAAACGTTTGTAGTGGGTTTCGAACTGCAATTCGAGAACGCTTTGCAAGCCGTATTCCTGCTGCACGTGCTCGCGCCACCACTGATTGACGTGCGCCACCAGCGCGTGGCCGATCTGCGCCGCCTCCTGCTGGCCATGGGCGCGACGCAGCCAGACGAAGGTCGAGTCGGTGTCGCCGTAAATCACCGCATGCCCCTGGGCTTCGATCAACTGGCGGGTGCGCAGCATGATTTCGTGCCCGCGCAAGGTGATGGACGACGCCAGACGCGTATCGAAGAAGCGACAACCGCTGGAACCGAGCACACCGTAGAAGGCGTTCATGATGATTTTCAGCGCCTGGGACAGTGGTGCGTTGTGTTCGCGCTTGGCGGTTTCCCGGCCTTCGGCCACCCGGGCGACGATGGACGGCAGGCAATGTCGGGTGCGGGAAAAGCGCGCGCCACGAAATCCCGGCACCGACTGGCTGTCGTCCGGGTGCTCGAGCCCTTCAATCAGCCCCACGGGGTCAATCAGGAAGGTGCGGATGATCGACGGATAAAGGCTTTTGTAGTCGAGCACCAGCACCGATTCGTACAGCCCCGGTTGCGAATCCATGACAAAACCGCCGGGGCTGGCTTGCGGCGGCTTGCCGCCGAGGTTTGGCGCAACGAAACCCTGACGGTGCATCAGCGGCATGTACAGGTGCGTGAACGCCGCCACCGAACCGCCCATGCGATCGGCCGGCAAACCGGTGACGCTGGCCCGTTCCAGCAGGAAGGTGAGCAACTCGGTCCTGGCGAAAATCCGCGTGACCAGTTCGCAGTCCTTGAGGTTGTATGTAGCCAGCGCCGGCTTGTCCTCGGCGAACATACGATTGATTTCGTCCATGCGCTGGTACGGGTTGTCGATGGACTTGCCCTCGCCGAGCAGGGTTTGCGCGACGTTTTCCAGGCTGAACGAGGGGAGACTCCAGGTCGCCGAACGCAGGGCCTCGATACCGTCGATGATCAAGCGGCCAGCGGCTGAAGCGAAGTAATGGTTGCCGCTGCCGTGTTCGCGCCACTGCATTTCCTCGCCGCCACGCCCCAGTTTCAACGGCACCGCCAGGCGCCGGGCGTGTTCGTGGAGCACCCGCAAGTCGAACTGCACGACATTCCAGCCGATGATCGCGTCGGGGTCGAACCGGGCAAACCAGTCGTTGAGCTTTTTCAGCAACAGGGTTCGCGAATCGCAGTATTCGAGCTGGAAATCCACCTGGTTGGCATCGCCATTGGGCGGACCGAGCATGTACACCTGACGCTCGCCGCAGCCTTCCAGGGCGATGGAGTACAACTCGCCCTGGGCGGTGGTCTCGATGTCCAGGGACACCAGTTTCAGGCTCGGCCGGTAATCGGGATCGGGTTTCATCTGCGCGTCCAGCAGCAGGCCCTCGGCATTCGGCGTGCCACTGAAACGCACCGGCGCGGTGATGAAACGTTCCATCATGTAGCGTTCCGGCGGGCGCACGTCGGCTTCGAACACCTCGACACCGGCCCGGCGCAGCGCGGTTTCCAGGCGCATCAACTGGCCATGTTGCTGGCAGTAAAGCCCGAGGACCGGGCGATGTTCGAAGTCCTGCAGGGCCAGGGGCCTGAGCTCGACATTCTTCTCGTCATGCAAAACGCTTTCGGCGGGCTGACGGTGCGCAGCGGGGATGAACGCCACCGACGGCTGATGAGGCAGGCGGATACGCCGGGGACCGCTGTCGGTCGCCAGCCAGAATTCGACTTCCGTACCGGCCGGGGTGTCGCGCCAATGCCGGGTCAGGACGAAGCCCTGCTGTAGATCCACCACTGCAAACCTCAAAACTGATTCAGAGGGTGATTCTACCCGGCATCAGTCGGGATAGCGCGTATGGCCCCGGTATCTCTGGCCCACAGGTAATCTATTGGCCTGAAATGTGAGGTTTGCCAAAGAAAAACTGCCGAATGACGTTTTTTACGTGTTAACTGCCGCTTTCGCCCTTGCCCGAAACGCTCGCGTCTACGATTCTTCAAGAACAACGACAACACCCGAGTAACCACCATGAAAACCGTCGCCCAACTGCTCAAGCTCAAAGATCAGAAGAATCAGGAAGTGCATCAGATCAAACCCGACCACATGGTGCTCGAAGCGCTGATGAAGATGGCCGAGAAAAACGTCGGCGCCTTGCTGGTGGTGGACAATGATGAAGTGCTGGGCATCATCAGCGAACGGGACTATGCGCGCAAACTGGTGCTGCACGGCCGCTCTTCGGTGGGCACGCCGGTGCGCGACATCATGGTGTCACCGGTGATTACCGTCGACACCCATCAAACCGTGGATACCTGCCTGGGCATCATGTCCGATAGGCGTCTGCGTCACTTGCCGGTGGTCGAAAACGGCAAATTGATCGGCCTGCTGTCGATCGGTGACCTGGTCAAGGAAGCCATTGCCGAACAGGCGGAACTGATCAAGCAACTGGAACAGTACATTCGCGGGGAGTAAGTCGACACGCCGCTCCCACATTGGGTTTTGGGTGTTCAGGCCGGCCAATGCCGGGCGAACACCGGTGCCAGCGCCGGGTGGCGGTCGATGCGTTCCAGCCAGGCGAAAAACCCCGGCCGGGCGTTGCGCAAATATTCCCGGCTGCCCGCCCATCGCGAGATCACCGCCGCCAGCACATCCAGGGCCCCTGGTTTCTCGCTGCCCAGGTACAACTCGCCCGAGAACTGATCGGCAAACACCTCCCAGCTCCAGTGCAGGCGCCGGCGGGCGCCCTCCATGAGGTTCTGCCTGGACGACTCATCCGCCTCGGCCAGCCAGCGTTCGGGGTAATCAATGATGCCGATGGCCGCGTAGCAATTGCTGACGATGTATGCCATGCCGCGAACGGCCTGGTCCCGCTCGGCCGGATCCTGCGGCAACAATCCCGATGCGGGAAAGGTCAGCCCGAGGTGGATCAGGATCGCCGCGCTCTCGGTCAAGACACTGCCATCGGGTAGCTGCAAGGTCGGAATCTGTTTGAGCGGGTTGAGTTTCTCCAGCGCCTGGGCCGCCTCCGCGGACGTCTCGACATCGATGAAGCGATAAGGAACATCACAGAGTTCAAGGGCTGCTTCGATAACCGCCGCTCCGGAGTTCAGATGGCCGTAGAGCTGGTGCATAAATATCTCCTTGCATACCTCGCCCTCCGCCGGGCCACATCGACCGTCGCGGCAGAGGAACGCGCCAGCTATCCAGTGTAGAAGGCGCCGCCCACCACACCGTGGCCATCCGACGATCGCACCATCACGCTCACAAGGGGTGTGGCGCAAGTCCTATCATTGCCGTCGATGTTTACCATCACTTCAATGAAGTTCTCTTAAAAAATCCCCGGCGTAACATCTGCTCCATACCAACCCATAAGCACCCCGGAGCACACCATCATGAAACGCCAGACTCTCCTCAGCATCGCTTTCTCGGTTTTCGCAGTTAACGCTTTCGCCGCAAACCCTGCTCAAACTGTGGTCGCTGAAGGCGGCTCGGATCGTCTGATTGAAAGCCGTGTGGCTGAAGGTGGTTCGGATCGCCTGCTGGAAAAACGTGTTGCCGAAGGCGGTTCCGACAAGCTCCTGCAGAACCGTGTTGCCGAAGGCGGTTCCGACAAACTCCTGCAAAACCGCGTCGCTGAAGGCGGTTCGGACCGTCTGATCGAAAGCCGCGCTGTCTGAATGCAGTGTTTTACCGCAGGACTCAATGAAAACCCGGCCTCACCCGCCGGGTTTTTTATGCTTTTTTTGCGCCGCGATTACTGCCCTGCCCGCGCCATGCAGCGCTGGTAGCGCTCATCGACTCGCTTGGCGAACCAGGCGGTGGTGAGTTTACGGGTGATTTTCGGGCTTTGCAGCACGATCCCCGGTAACACTTCACGGGGCAACGGCCGTCCCTCGGCCCGTTCGGCCAGTTCGAAAACCCGCCGATAGAGTTTGCTGTCTTCGAACGCCAGGGTTTTGCCCTCTTCCAGTTGTTCGCGGATCGTCGGATTGCGCATGTCCAGTTGCTTGCCGAGGCTGCGCACGGCCAGTTCCGTGGTGCCGGGCATGATCGAACCGTAGTTCACCAGGTCGCCATCCAGCGCCAACGGGATACCGGAAGCCCGGCTCACCGCGTTCTGGAACGCGGCGTTACGGCTGGCGTACCAACCCGCGTTGAAGTCCGCAAAGCGATACAACGGCTGTGGATAGCTCACCGGATACCCGAGCAAATGCGCGATGCCGAAATACATGCCACCGCGCCGGGTGAACACTTCATGGCGAATCGATCCCTTCACCGGGTATGGATAGCCTTTGGCCTGCTGCTCGGCAAAATCAATGCTGACCTGCATCGGCCCGCCGGTATGCACCGGGTTGAAGCCGCCGAACAGCTTCTTGCCCATCGGCACCATGCCGATGAAGTCGTCGAAAATAGCGCTCAGTTCCTTTTCACTGCGCGCGGCATTCAGGCGGTTGCTGTAGCTTTTGCCGTTGGGCGAATCGAGCATTAACGCACCGCTCACCAACAGGCCGGGAATATGTGCCTTGGCGGCACGGCGGTCGATCTCGTCGCGGGCGATCTTGCCCAGGCCCGGTACGCTCGGATCGACCTGAAAGGTCGACTCCTGTTCAGTCACCGCCAGCACCGAGCACAGGTTTTGCGTGGTCGGCGAGATGTCCTGCGCGGTAAACGCCACCTGGATATCCGTGGCCCAACCCTGGGGATCGGCAGCCTTGGCGGGCAGCAAACGCACAATCTCGGCCTTCACTTCGGCCGGGCTGCGCGCCGTTGGTTCCTGGGTCCGTTGGCTGCCGCAACCGGCCAATACCAGCAACACGGCGACGCTTGTGATCAATCTGATTTGCATGTCGTTCCATCTAACTCCGTTGGTCCGGGCCAACCATACGACCAATGGCAGGTCAGCGGCTACGTCCGTGGCAGTCCGACGGTTGCCGCCCTCCCCGACTGGACCATACTTGATTCACACAGCGAGGAGGACAGGTCATGCACCGCAGCGACGTGTTGATCATCGGCGCCGGCCCGACCGGGTTGGTCCTGGCGTTGTGGCTGAGCAAACTGGGCGTGCGCGTGCGAATCGTCGACAAAACCTCGGCCCCCGGCACCACGTCCCGGGCGCTGGCCGTCCAGGCTCGGACACTGGAGCTGTATCGCCAGCTCGGACTGGACGAGGCTGTGGTGCAACGCGGCCATCAAGTAAAGGCCGGCAACTTCTGGGTCAAGGGTGAACCCGTGGCGCGCCTGCCCCTGTCCCAGATCGGTGAAGGCCTGACCCCCTACTCGTTTCTCGAAATTTTCCCCCAGGACGAACACGAACGGCTGCTGATCGAGCGCCTGCAAGCCTTCGGCATTACAGTGGAGCGCAACACCGAACTGGCAGGCTTCGAGCAAACCGCAGACGGCATCACGGCCACGCTGCACCTGCCCGACGGCCAGCAGGAAACCTGCCAGGCCTGTTACCTGGCCGGGTGCGACGGTGCCCGGTCGATTGTGCGCAAGACCCTGGATACCGGGTTTCCCGGCGGGACCTACCAGCAGATTTTCTACGTCGCCGACGTGCAGGCCAGCGGCCCGACATTCAACGGCGAACTGCATGTGGATCTCGACGAGGCGGACTTCCTCGCCGTGTTCCCGCTGGGAGACAGTGGTCGTGCTCGTCTGATCGGCACGGTACGCGACGAGCGCGCCGAACACGCCGAAACCCTGCGCTTCGAGGACGTCAGCAGCCGGGCCATCGAGCACATGAAGGTGAAGATCGAGCAACTGAATTGGTTCTCGACCTACCGCGTGCATCATCGGGTGGCGGATCATTTCCGTAAGGACCGGGCGTTTTTGCTCGGTGATGCCGCCCATGTGCACAGCCCGGCGGGCGGCCAGGGCATGAACACCGGGATTGGCGATGCGATCAACCTGGCCTGGAAACTGGCGGCCGTGTTGAGCGGCGCTGCCGAGGCCAGGCTGCTCGACACCTATGAAACCGAGCGCATTGCGTTTGCGCGCAAACTGGTGGCGACCACCGACCGGGTCTTCACGTTCGTCACCGCCGACGGACCGATTGCCGATTTGCTGCGTACGCGCCTGGCTCCGTTCTTGTTACCGAAAATGACCTCGTTCGAAGCCTCCCGTCAGTTCCTGTTTCGCACGGTGTCGCAGATAACCCTGAATTATCGTGGAATGCCGCTGAGCACGGGCGTTGCCGGGCGTGTGCATGGCGGTGATCGCCTGCCCTGGGCCCATGACGGTGAGGGAGATAATTTCGAGTCGCTCAAGTGCCTGACCTGGCAGGTGCATATCTATGGCGATACCAGCGACGAGATGATCGCCTGGTGCCACGAGCACCACCTGCCGCTGCATGTGTTCGACTGGCGACCGGCGTTCGAAGCGGCGGGCCTGGGGCGCAACGGCTTTTATCTGTTGCGGCCCGATACCTATGTGGCGATTGCCGAAACCTGCTCGGACCCGAAAGTGATCGAACGGTACTTCCGCGATCACGGGATCCGGCCGTTTTTTGGCGGGACCTGATGCGACACAGATGAAAATGTGGGAGCGGTGGTCCTTATATCCCGGCCAAGGCCAGATCCATCGCAAAGTACGTAAAGATCAAGTCTGCCCCGGCGCGCTTGATCGCCCCCAGGCTTTCGCGCACCACGCGGTCTTCATCGATGGCCCCGGCCTGGGCGGCAAATTTGATCATCGCGTACTCACCGCTCACCTGATACGCCGACAGCGGCAGGCGCGAGGCTTCGCGGATGTCACGGATGATGTCCAGATACGCACCGGCCGGCTTGACCATCAGCGCATCGGCGCCTTCCTGCTCGTCGAGCAACGACTCGCGTATCGCTTCGCGGCGGTTCATCGGGTTCATCTGGTAGCTTTTACGGTCGCCCTTGAGCGCACTGCCGCCCGCCTCGCGGAACGGGCCATAGAGCGCCGAGGCGAACTTGGTCGAATAGGCCATGATCGCCGTCTGGGTAAACCCGGCGTCATCGAGCGCCCGGCGAATCGCCTGGACTTGCCCGTCCATGGCCGCCGAGGGGGCGATCACGTCGGCACCGGCACGGGCTGCCGCGACGGCTTGCCTGCCGAGGTTGATCAGGGTCTGGTCGTTGTCGACCTCATGGTTGTGCAGCACCCCGCAATGGCCGTGGTCGGTGTACTCGCAAAAGCAGGTGTCGGACATCACGATCATTTCCGGCACTGCGTCCTTGGCGATGCGCGACATGCGTGAGACCAGGCCGTCCTCGCGCCAGGTGTCGCTGCCGCTGCTGTCCAGGTGGTGGGACACGCCAAAGGTCATCACCGACTTGATCCCGGCACGGGCGTAGCGCTCGATCTCGCCGGCCAGCTTCGACTCGGGAATGCGCATCACCCCCGGCATGCTTTTGATCGGCACGAAGTCGTCGATTTCTTCCTCGACGAAAATCGGCAGCACCAGATCGTTCAGGCTGAACTCGGTCTCCTGGAACAGGCTGCGCAGGCTCGCATTGCGGCGCAGACGGCGGGGGCGTGCTTCGGGGAACTGACTGGACATGGGTATTCCTGGATTTCAGAGGACGAGATGCAGGAGCTGGCTTGCCAGCTCCTGCAGGGGAATGATTTCAACCAGCGACCGGGCTCGGAATCTGCAACCCGCGCACCACCGCCGGCCGCGCCAGGAAACGTTCCAGCACCCGCGTTACGTTAGGGAAGTTCTGGATGCCCACCAGATCACCAGCTTCATAGAAGCCGATCAGGTTGCGCACCCACGGGAAAGTGGCGATGTCGGCGATGGTGTAGCGCTCGCCCATGATCCAGTCGCGCCCTTGCAGACGGCCGTCCAGCACCTTGAGCAGGCGCCTGCTTTCCTCGACGTAGCGGTCACGGGGACGCTTGTCTTCATAGTCCTTGCCGGCGAATTTGTTGAAAAACCCGAGCTGGCCGAACATCGGACCAATGCCGCCCATCTGGAACATCAGCCACTGGATCGTTTCGTAGCGCGCTGCCGACTCCTGGGCCAGCAGTTGCCCGCTCTTGTCGGCCAGGTAGATCAGAATCGCTCCCGATTCGAACAGCGCCAGCGGCTGGTCGTCCGGACCATGGGGGTCGAGGATCGCCGGGATCTTGTTGTTGGGATTGAGGGAAAGAAATTCCGGGGACATCTGGTCGTTGGTGTCGAAGCCTACCCGGTGAGGCTCATACGGCAGGCCGATCTCTTCAAGCATGATCGAGACCTTGACGCCGTTGGGGGTCGGCAAGGAGTACAGCTGAATCCACTCCGGGTACTGGGCAGGCCATTTGCGGGTGATGGGGAATGCAGACAAATCGGTCATGGGCGCGATCCACGAAGACATTGAGAGTGACGATAATAATGTAGTTATCGGCTCAGCGAGCCCCTGAAGCCATCGTTCTCGCTGATAGGCGAGATCAAAAGAGATCACCACTGTTTCGACACCATCCGGTGTATTGTGTCCACATTTGTGCAACATCCTGTCGATAACCTTCGCTGCAAACCCGTGAAGGTTACCGGTAGATTGCCGCGCACTTGGCCGGAATCGAACCAAACGGGATCAGGGGACTCTGAGCACCATCCCTTTGATAACGGACCGGCTTCAATGACATGGAAAACACCCGACGCAGGACAATCGTGGTGTAAAGGTTTGTCAGCCTTAACCGAATTGCGCTGAAGATCCTTTTATTCATGAACCTGTTCAATTTTGCCAAACGCTTCAAACATCGCGCTTACTTTTTGTTGCCCGCCTTGTTGGTGGTCAGCGCGGTGTTTCTGGCGCTGGAGTCCGGCTTGAGCCGCGCCCAGCCGATGGATGGCACCCAGACGCTGGTCTTCCTGCGCCACGGGGAAAAACCCGCCGGCGGCCTGGGCCAGCTCAATTGCCAGGGACTCAACCGCGCCATCGACCTGGCCACGCTGCTGCCGGAAAAGTTCGGCAAGGCCAACTATGTGTTTGCGGCGAACCCGACGCGTAACGTCGAGGAAGGCGAATTCGACAATTCCTACAGTTACATCCGCCCCCTGATGACCATCAGCCCCAGCGCCATCAAGCTGGGCCTGCCGGTGAACATCAACTTTTCCGCCAATGACACCAGTGACCTGGCCGATGAGCTGCTCCACGACAAGTACCACAACTCGATCATCTACACGGCCTGGTCCCACGGCTACCTGCCGGAGCTGATCAACACGGTGGCCGGCGAAGCCACCGGCAAGGATGCGAAGATCATCGACGACTGGGAGTCCAGCGACTACGACTCGCTGTATGTACTGACCCTGACCTGGCACAACGGCAAGGCCAGTTTGCAGAGCCATGTGTACAAGCAAGGCCTGGATAATGGTGCTGAAACCTGCCCGACTTGATACCTGCAATGCCTGATCCGGCCCCATCGCGAGCAAGCTCGCTCCCACACTGGATCTGCGTCGAACACAAAACCTGTGCTCAATGAAGCTCTACTGTGGGAGCGAGCTTGCTCGCGATGGGGCCAGTAAAACCGACATCACTTTCGTTGACTCACCCGCTCGCGCAGATACTCAAGAACCGCCCCCCGCTCCCCGGCAAACTCGATCCGCGCGTCTTTCTTCTCCCGCTGAAACGCATACATCGGATCGTAATACTCGCACAGCAGCCCTTCGATCCAGCCCCGGTGCAGATCCACCGCGCCACTGCGGGCCTGCTCGGCCAACGCATCCTCCATCAAGACCAGCATGCGCCGATGACGTTCGCCACCCAGGCGCTTCTGCACATTGTTCAGGCTTTCCAGCAAGCGTTCGGAAAACAGCGCAAAGCCCTCCTCGCCATGCACGTCGATGAATTCGGCGCACAGATCCACCACGTAATCGCGCAGGATCCGCTCGACCCGACCTTCCAGGCTGTCTTCCAGCCACACCATCGGGAACTGCTGCATGCCCTGGTACAGCGGCAACGGCAACGCACAACTGCCTACCGCACGGCTTTCGTCTTCCAGTACGAACTGCTCGATGCCCCGGGCGCGTTTTTTCAGCACGTCCACGGCCAAGCGGTTTTCGAAGTCGATATTCGAGGGTTGGCCCGTGGCGCGCTTGCCGAAACTGGAGCCGCGGTGGTTGGCATGACCTTCAAGGTCCACAGCATTGCCCAGTTGCGTGAGCACCTCGGTCTTGCCGGTGCCGGTCATCCCGCCCAGCAGGACGAAATCGCACTGGGTCACGGCTTGATCGAGGGTGTCCAGCAGGAAGGTACGCATGGCCTTGTAGCCGCCACCCACCCGTGGATAGTCGATGCCGGCCTCGTCCTTGAGCCATTGCTGGACGATCTGCGAGCGCAGGCCGCCGCGAAAGCAATACAACAGGCCATCCGGATGCGCCCGGGCAAAATCGGCCCAGGCCTGGATGCGTTCGGCCTTGACCGCGCCCGACACCAGTTGATGCCCCAGCACGATGGCCGCTTGCTGGCCGTGCTGCTTGTAGCAGGTGCCGACCCGCTGGCGTTCATGATCATTCATCAACGGCAGGTTGATCACGCCGGGAAACGCGCCCTTGTTGAATTCGACCGGCGCGCGGGCATCCATCATTGGCCGGTCGTTGAGGAAGATGTCGCGGTAATCGGTGCAGTCGACGTACATCAAAACACCTCGACCGCGTTGCTCTGTCGCTCGACCAGTTCACCGATCGGTTCCAGGCTCAGGCCCAGTTCGGCGGCCACCGAGAGGAATTGCTCGTTTCCTTCAGGCGTCACGGCAATCAGCAGGCCGCCGCTGGTTTGCGGGTCGCAGAGCACACGTTTGTGCAGCTCCTGAAGGCGTCCGAGCTTGCTGGCGTAGCTGTCGAAATTGCGCAGCGTCCCGCCCGGTACGCAGCCCTGTTCCAGGTAATATTCCACCCCCGGCAGGCGCGGTACGCGGTCGTATTCAATGCGCGCCGTGAGCTGGCTGCCATCGGCCATTTCCACCAGGTGCCCAAGCAGGCCGAAACCGGTGACGTCGGTCATCGCGGTCACGCCGTCGAGCTTGCCGAAGCGGCTGCCGGGTTTGTTCAGGGTGCACATCCAGTCCCGGGCCAGGCCGATGTCGGCGTTGCGCAATTTGCCCTTTTTCTCGGCCGTCGTAAGGATGCCGATACCCAGGGGCTTGGTGAGATAAAGCAGGCAACCGGCGGTGGCGGTGTCGTTGCGCTTCATGTGGCGCTTTTCCACCAGGCCGGTGACAGCCAGGCCAAAGATCGGTTCTGGCGCGTCGATGGAGTGCCCGCCTGCCAGCGGGATGCCCGCCTCGTCACACACCGAACGACCGCCGCGTATCACTTCCCGGGCAACTTCCGGTGCCAGCACATTCACCGGCCAGCCCAGAATCGCAATCGCCATCAACGGATCGCCGCCCATCGCATAGATGTCGCTGATGGCATTGGTGGCGGCAATACGGCCGAAATCGAAGGGATCGTCGACGATCGGCATGAAAAAGTCGGTGGTCGAGACCACGCCGCGTTCCTCATCGATGGCATACACCGCCGCGTCATCGCGCGAGGCATTGCCGACCCAAAGCTTCGGGTCGAGGTTCTGCGCCCCGCTGCCGGCCAGGATCACTTCCAGCACCTGGGGGGAGATCTTGCAACCGCAACCGGCGCCGTGGCTGTATTGGGTCAGGCGAATCGGCTCGCTCATGGGGTTACCTCTTGGAGTCTAGGTAACTAATCCTACAGCAATCGAGCCCTTTTCTTTGCAGGAGATGCAGTGGTGAGCCGTGCCCCTGTGGGAGCGGTTATGGCAGCAGAATCACCTTGTCACCGCTGCCCTGATTCACTTCGGCATAGCGCTCCAGCCCTTCAGCCAATGGTGATTCGAACAGTCCCTGCGGCAACGGCAACAAATCCTGATCGAAGAACCGGCCGAACTGCTCAAGCATCGCCGCACACGCCTGCACCCCGTACAGCAGCGAGTTGATTCCCACCACCGAGCCACCCTTGCGATACAACGCCAGGGCCGGCAACTGCACGTGACCCTCCACGGGCGCCGCGATGATCGCGATGCGGCCGAACGTGGCCAGGGCGGGTACCGAGGCCGGCAGCCAGAAACCGGTGGTGTCGAAAATCACGTCGGCGCCGCCGGCATACACCGCATTGACCTGCGCGCCCAAGTCTTCGGGTTTATCCAGTAGCAGGGTCTGATAACCCTGGTCCTGCAAGTCCTTGACCTGTTCCGGACGCCGCGCGGCCGCCAGCACCCGGGCACCGCGCACCTTGGCCAAGGCCAGCGCGGCACTGCCGACCGCCCCGCCACCGATGACCAGCAATCGGGTTTCGGCCGTCACCAGGCTGCGTTCCAGCGCATCCCACGCCGTGGTGTAGGGCACACCGAGGCTGGCGGCCTGGGCGAAGCTCAAATGCGTGGGTTTGAGCGCCACGCCGTTGGCCGGCAGTTTGACGAACTGCGCGTGGGAACCGTCGGCGAAAAAGCCCAGTTCCTTGCCTGTGCCCCAGACTTCCTGACCGATCAGCGCCTGCGGGCCAGCCACAACAACGCCGGCAAAGTCTCGACCGGGAATCCGCGGCAAGGTGGTGTAGGGGAAACGCCCCAGCACGTTCTTCACATCGCTGGGGTTGAGGCCGGCGGCCTTGATCTCGACCAGCACTTCATCGGCGCCGGGCACGGGCGTAGGCACCTCGACGTAGCGCAGGGCCGAGAGATCACCGGTTTTATCGAATTGCAGAGCTTTCATGGGCGTATCCATCGAGTCGAAAAGGGTTCAGGAAATCCAGCCAGCCACCAACTCTCGCCCCATCGGCCAGAGCTTTTCGCCGGCGAGCATGCCGAGCAGGCCCACAAGCGCGATGGCCGGGGGTGCGGGGGAACGAAAGTCCAGGGCGCCGTAGAGCAGACCGACGCCCAGACCGATGGCCACTGACACGAGGTAGTTCATGGCAGACTCCGGGGCAATTGAGGTATGCGCCGAGTCTAGAGGGCGACGCCTTTGAGCATCGGCCAAGTGCTTCTGAATTTCGGCCAAAGCATGGCCACGGCGAATTCAGTCCTGGCGTTGCGCCGCAGGAAACTGTGAAGGGGCAACGCCCAGTTCACGACGAAACATATCGCTGAAGCTGCTCGGCGAATAGCCCAGCTCCCGGGCAATCACGCTGACCGGTACACCCTGGATCAGCTCGGCCACCGCCGTCGCCAGTTGCACCTGACGCCGCCACTCGGCGAAGCCCATGCCCAAACCATCCTTGAACAGCCGCGCCAGGGTGCGCACGCTGGCTCCGGCGTTATCGGCATGTTGTTCGAAAGGAATGTCCAGTGAAGGCGCGGCCATGACCGCCTGACACAGGTTCATCAGCCGTCGGTCGGAATCGTCCGGCAGCGGGATTTTCAGCAACGAGCGCCTGGCCCGCTTGAGCTCCAGCAGCGCCAGGCCCACCAGTGCGTCGTAATACTCGGGCGCCCCGTCGTTGCCCTGCTCCACCAGACCGACGATCAGCTCACGCAGCAAGCCGCCGACCTCGATCACCTGAACGCTGTCATCCAGGGTCGCCGCCAGGGACGGGCGCAAATAGATGTTGCGCATTTGCAGGTCGGACACCACACGAATTCCATGAGGTACGCCGGGTGGCAACCACACCGCCCGCTGCGGCGGCACCACCAGTGCTTCGTGCGGCGTCTCGACCCACATCACCCCGCTCATCGCATACAGCAACTGGCCCCAGACGTGCTCATGGGGCTCGATGTACAACCCGCGCGGATAGGTGCGAGCCAGCGGTTGCACAGGCACATCGGTGTCACTCAGGTCAGGCGGTGCGGCGAGGGCCATGGTCAATGTTCATTGGGGGTTCGGGAAGGTTCCATGGTAACGGGGCGCCGAACTTGTCGCCAGCAACCGCCGCCGTCCGACAATCCGAAGGAATTTTCCTGATGGCGTGCGATCCTTCTATGTACAACAGGGAGGAACCGGGGCTTTATGAACAGTGCAAAATTATTCGTCATCGAGTACACCCTCCATGGCGCTGCGAAGTCATTCATCATCCGCCTGGAAAAAATGGATAACGCAGAAGCCTGGCATTGGGCGAGCTGTGACGCGGGGGTGGGGCGAATCCCCCGGTTCGGACGCGAGAAGGTGCAAAAGACCAGCAAGCCGATGGCTGAAAAATTCGGCGTGGAAAACGTCAAGTGGCGGCCGGCGAACTAATATCCGGTAACCATCAAGTTCGGGGGAAGGGATATGAGCGCAACACCCGTCTACAGCCCTGCGCAGCTGGACTACGGTCTGGACGCGCCGACCGACCGCATCACCAAAAGCGTCGAGTGCCTGATCGGCCTGGAACAGGTCGAAAATGACCCATTCTGCTTCGCCATTCGCGTCGCGGCGCCACTGCCGGAGGATCTTGAGCAAGCGAAGACCTTGGTGGTGCGGGTCGAAGGGCGGCGCTTGCAAGGCACCGTCCGCCACAGCGAACGCCTGGAGGATGACAGCCTGAGACTGGAAGTGGAGCCGGACTAGGCTCCACTTTTCATTCGCGATTGTCAGCCATGAGCGCACTTGCAACCTTTATGGGTGCATTCCTCGCCGTGTTCATGGTGCTTGGCGCAGGCTTCACAGCAGTAGTGTTTGCCGTGACGGGCAATCGGATGTTCACCGAGTTTGCAGGAACATTTCGGGCAATCGCAGATACTTTCGCGGTCAATCATGGGGCTGACTCCTCTAGCAAGGTCGTCCAGTGCTCGAATGCACAGAACAAGTGTAGTGGCTGTCGCTCCTGCCAGTCTCAAACCCCACAGGTTGCAAATCAGTCAGATCCGGAACTGCCCGACCAGACTGCCCAGGCGCTGACCGAGGTCGGCCAGGCTGCGTGAAGTCTGCGCGCCGAGTTGGGTTTCATCCGCCACGCTGTCCACCGCCACGGCAATCTGGTGCACGCTGCGGTTGATCTCTTCGGCCACGGCGGTCTGTTCTTCGGCGGCACTGGCGATCTGTGCGTTCATCGAATTGATGGTCGCGATCAGCTGCGCCATGGTGTCCAGCGAAGCCCCCGCCTCGTTGGCCTGGGCCGAGGTGCCGTCGCCGGCTTCGCTGGAACGACGCATCGCCTCCACCGCCGACCGGGTGCCGGCCTGCAAGCGGTCGATCATGCCCTGGATTTCCTGGGTGCTGATTTGCGTGCGGCTGGCCAGTGCGCGCACTTCATCGGCCACCACCGCAAAGCCGCGCCCGGCCTCACCGGCGCGGGCCGCTTCGATGGCCGCGTTGAGCGCCAGCAGGTTGGTCTGCTCGGCAATCGAGCGAATAACCCCGAGCACGCTGACAATCGACGACACGTCTTTTTGCAGGCTGTCCAGAGACACGCCGCTGCTGCGGATGTCGTCCACCAGGGCATGGATCTTCTCGATGCTGCCGGCCACCACGCGCTTGGCCGCCTGCCCTTCTTCGTCGGTCTGCTGGGCTGCCACCGCAGCGTTTTGCGCGCTCTTGGCCACTTCCTGGGCGGCGGCCGACATTTCGTTGATCGCCGTGGCCACCTGATCGGTTTCGTGACGTTGGCGTTCCATGGCCTGGTCCGAACGGTTGGCCTGGTCGGACACCTGATTCACCAGTCCGGTCAGTTGCGAGGTCATTTCGGTGATCTGCCGTACCAGGCCATGGATCTTGTCGACGAAACGGTTGAACGAGCCGGCCAGTTCACCGAGTTCGTCCTGGCTGGTGATGGTCAAGCGGCGGGTCAGATCGCCTTCGCCCGCCGCGATGTCGTCGAGGTTGGCTTTCATCAAATGCAGCGGACGCAGAATGGTGTTGGCCAGCAACATCCCGGCAGCGGCGATCACCAGCAGCACCACCACCGCCACGCCGACGATGCTCAGCACCATGCCTTGCATGCGCTCCTGGACCTTGGCTTCGACCACGGCCACTTGCGCTTCGATGCCGTCGAGGTTGACCGAGGTGCCGACCGCCATGTCCCACTTCGGCAGGTATTCGGTGTAGCCGAGCTTGGGCACCAGCACTTGGGTGTTGCCGGGCAATGGCGAGCTGTATTGCAGGTAGTGCGTACCGTCCTTGGCGACTTTCACCAGGTCGCGGTTGACGTAGACACCGTTCGGGTCGCGGTTGTCCTTGAAGCTCTGGCCCACGCCGTCGGGGCTGTTGGCCTTGAACAGGCGCACGGTGTTGGAGTCGTAGCCGAAGAAGTAGCCGTCCTTGCCATAGGTGATGCTCGACAGCAGCTTGATCACCTGGGCCCGCGCCGCCTCATCGCCGGGGGCGGCCGCGTCGTAGAGCGGCTTGATCGTGGTCATGGCCACGGCCACATAGCTTTGCAGGGTCGCCTTGGCATCGCTGAGCAGGCGCTCGCGGGTCTGCTCTACTTCCTTGCGCGCCTGATCCTGAAGAATGAACAGCGTGGTCAGGCTGATGACCAGCGCAAACAGCAACACCGGGAGGACGGCAAGGGACAGGACTTTGGCCTTGAGGCTCATGCGCATGACGTTCACTCTTTTGATTTTGTTGGCGTGGGTAAAAGCTTTAACGGCACGCCAAATCAAAAGTTGAACTCGATTAGAGGGACCATTGAAGATCCCTTGTAGGAGCGAGCCTGCTCGCGATAGCGGTGGCACAGTCAACATTTACTTGGCTGACCGACCGAAATCGCGAGCAGGCTCGCTCCTACAGGGGTTCCGGGTGTTACAAGACCATCGCCGCCACCCAGCCAAACGCCAGCAGCGGCAGGTTGTAGTGCAAGAAGGTCGGGACCACGGTGTCCCAGATGTGATGATGCTGACCATCGATGTTCAGGCCGGAGGTCGGCCCCAGGGTCGAATCCGAAGCCGGCGAACCGGCGTCGCCCAGGGCACCGGCGGTGCCGACGATGCACACGATCGCCAACGGGCTGAAGCCCAGTTGCACGCACAGCGGCACGAAGATCGCCGCCAGGATCGGCACGGTGGAGAACGACGAGCCGATGCCCATGGTCACCAGCAATCCCACCAGCAACATCAGCAAGGCGCCAACGCCTTTGCTGTGATCGATGTACGCCGCCGACGACTCGACCAGCGTCTGCACCTCACCGGTGGCCTTCATCACCTCGGCAAACCCGGAGGCGGCGATCATGATGAAGCCGATCATCGCCATCATCTTCATGCCTTCGGTGAACAGGTCGTCGGTGTCGCGCCATTTGACGATGCCCGACACCGAGAAGATCAGGAAGCCGACCAGTGCACCGATGATCATCGAATCGAGCAACAACTGAATGATGAAGGCCGCTGCGATGGCCACGCCGGCCACCATCAGGCTCAGCGGGTTGTATTGCACCGCCACTTGCTCGACCTGTTCGATCTTCGCCAGGTCATAGACACGCTTCTTGCGGTAGCTGACAAACGCGATCAGCAGGCCCGCCACCATGCCCAGGGCCGGGATGCCCATGGCGTGGGTCACGTTGATGCCGCTGATGTCCACGCCGCTGCGGGCGACGTTGGCCAGCAGGATCTCATTGAGGAAGATGTTGCCGAAGCCCACCGGCAGGAACATGTAGGGCGTGATCAGGCCGAAGGTCATGACGCAGGCGATCAGACGACGGTCCAGTTGCAGCCTGGTCAGCACATAAAGAAGAGGCGGCACCAGCAACGGAATGAACGCGATATGTATCGGCAAGATGTTCTGCGAAGCGATTGCCACGACCCAGAGCAGACCGATCAGCAGCCATTTGACCTGGCCACCGCCGCTGGCGTGCTGGCGGTCGACCATGGCCAGGGCCTTGTCGGCCAGCGCATGGGCCATGCCGGACTTGGCAATGGCCACGGCGAAAGCACCGAGCAAGGCGTAGGACAACGCCACCGTCGCCCCGCCGCCGAGGCCGCTGTTGAAAGCCTTGAGCGTTGCCTCGATGCCCAGGCCACCGGTCAATCCACCGACCAGCGCACCGACGATCAGGGCGATCACCACATGCACGCGGGACAGGCTGAGGATCAGCATGATGCCGACCGCGGCAATTACTGCATTCATTGTCATACCTCTGGGCAAGCGAAAAGAGTCCGGCCGGCAGTCTGCGAGAGCCGCCAGCGGATAATAGGAATGGGTTTTATTAGAGGGCGCGCACTTTGCCGCAGAGCGGGCGCGGTGTCAAAGCACTTGGGCAATGGCGATATGTATATGCATGTGATGACCTGTGGCGAGGGGGCTTGCCCCCGTTGGGGCGCGAAGCGGCCCCCTACATTGTCCGGTCATACCGAGTTGTCTGGATCGCGACTGCTACGCAGCCGAACGGGGGCAAGCCCCCTCGCCACAAAAACAGTTACAAACCTTATTCGAAGCGCTGCATAAAGAAAGCCGGATCGCGGCCGCTACAGTGCAAAGTCTCAGATATTTATCGAATAAGGACGTCTCCATGTCGCTCAGACAACCTTCCATTCAATGGAAAATCACCCTGCTGGCCGGGCTGTGCCTGGCGGGCATCGTGACCCTGCTGGTGGGTCTTTCGCTGTACCGCATGGAGCACAGCTCCGAGCTGGTGAAAGCCTCGAGCATGGAGATGCTGACCGAAGCGGCCCAGGCGCGGATCGAGTCCCAGGGGGAAAACCAGGCGCTGGGGATTCGCCAGCAGTTCATGGATGCCTATCAGTACGGCCACGGCTTCTCGCGGCAGGTGCTGTTCCTGCGTGACCAGGCCGAGAAGCGCTTTCTCGATGCGTTCGACCTGCGCGAAGACCTGACCCGCCAGGTCAAGTCGGCCCTGCAAGCCAACCCGGAGCTGCTCGGTCTGTCCCTGGTGTTCGAACCCAATGGGCTGGACGGCAAGGACGAACTGTTCGCCGGTCAAGCGGAGCTTGGCAGCAACGACAAGGGCCGTTTCGCCCTCTACTGGTCGCAGCCGACGCCGGGCAAGGTAACGTCCATGGCGCTGCCGGAAAAGGACATGGCCGACACCAGCACCGGCCCCAGCGGCGAAGCGGCCAACGCCTGGTTCACCTGCCCGCGCACCACCCTCAAGCCGTGCGTGATCGAACCCTACTTCTATGAGATCGACGGTCAGAACGTGCTGATGACCAGCATCGTTTTCCCGCTGATGGTCAATGGCAAGGTCATCGCCTCGCTGTCGGTGGACATCAACCTCAACAGCCTGCAAGCGGTCAGCCTGGGCGCGAGCAAGAAGCTCTATGACGGCCAGACCAGCGTCAGCATCATCAGCCCGGCCGGCCTGCTCGCCGGCTACAGCCCGGACGCCGGCAAACTCAGCCAGCGCCTGGACGCCGTGGACAAGGCCAGCGGCGCCGAACTGCTGCGCATGCTCGCCGCCAGCAGCAAAACCGCCAGCCTGCACAGCCAGCAGCAACTGAAGGTGCTGGCGCCGTTCCAGCCGATTCCCGGCGGTAAATCCTGGGGCGTGCTGCTCGACGTGCCGGAGAAAGTCCTGGTCGGCCCCGCCGAAGCCCTGAAAAAGCAACTCGATGACAGCAACACCGCCGGTACGCTGGTCGAACTCGGCCTGGGCGTGCTTGCCGCGCTGCTCGGCCTGATACTGGTGTGGCTGATGGCCCGCAGCGTCACCCGACCGATCCTCGGCGTGGCGCACATGCTCGAAGACATCGCCAGCGGCGAAGGTGACCTGACCCGCCGCCTGGCTTACGACAAGCAGGATGAGTTGGGCCAGTTGGCCGGCTGGTTCAACCGTTTCCTCGACAAACTGCAACCGATCATTGCCGAAGTGAAACGCTCGGTGCAGGACGCCCGCAGCACGGCGGACCAGTCGTCCGCCATCGCCGCCCAGACCAGCGCCGGCATGGAGCAGCAGTACCGCCAGGTGGACCAGGTCGCGACCGCCTCCCACGAAATGAGCGCCACCGCCCAGGATGTTGCCCGCAGCGCCGCGCAAGCGGCCCATGCCGCCCGCGATGCCGATCAGGCGACCCGTCAGGGGTTGACCGTGATCGACCGCACCACCACCAGCATCGACAACCTCGCCGCCGACATGAGCGCGGCCATGGTCCAGGTCGAAGGCCTGGCCGCCAACAGCGAGAAGATCGGTACGGTACTGGAAGTGATCCGTGCGATTGCCGAGCAGACCAACCTGCTGGCCCTCAACGCCGCGATCGAAGCGGCCCGTGCCGGTGAGGCCGGACGCGGGTTTGCCGTGGTGGCCGATGAAGTGCGCAACCTAGCGCGGCGCACCCAGGAATCCGTCGAAGAAACCCGTCTGGTGATCGAGCAACTGCAAAACGGCACCCAGGAGGTGGTGGGTTCGATGAACAACAGCCATCGTCAGGCCCAGGGCAGTGTCGAACAGGTTGGCCAGGCAGTAACGGCGTTGCGCCAGATCGGCGACGCGGTGACCGTGATCAACGACATGAACATGCAGATCGCCAGTGCCGCCGAAGAGCAAAGCGCGGTGGCCGAGGAGATCAACAACAACGTGGCAACCATCCGCGACGTGACCGAGTCGCTGTCGGGCCAGGCCAATGAATCGGCGCGGGTCAGCCAGTCGCTCAACAGTCTGGCGAACCAGCAGCAGAGCCTGATGGACCAGTTCCGCGTCTGAACCCGGCAAACATCCCCTCTGTAGGAGCGAGCCTGCTCGCTCCTACAATGAAATGATGGCAAGTGGATATCTGCCGCAAGCCGATTATGCTTCATGGAACCTTGCAGCATTTTCTGGCGTCAACCTGAATGCAAGCCACGTAATCCGATGACTTCAGCCCAGGGCCTGGGTACGGTAAGTGATGGTGGGAACTCCGGCCTACAACAAGAGCACGACGGAGAATACTCATGGCAGCAATCGACAATACAGCCACGGGCAGCACGCCCAACCGCGGGATCACCCGGGAGGAGCGCAAGGTCATTTTCGCCTCGTCCCTGGGCACCGTGTTCGAATGGTATGACTTCTACCTTTACGGCTCCCTCGCGGCGATCATCGCCAAGCACTTCTTCGCCGGTGTCAACGAAACGACTTCCTTCATCTTCGCCCTGCTCGCCTTTGCCGCCGGCTTTGCCGTGCGCCCCTTCGGCGCCATCGTATTCGGTCGGTTGGGCGACATGATCGGGCGCAAACACACGTTCCTCATCACCATCGTGATCATGGGTATTTCCACGGCCGTGGTGGGCTTGCTGCCCGGCTATGCGACCATCGGCGTCGCCGCGCCGATCATCCTGATCAGCCTGCGCCTGTTGCAAGGCCTGGCGCTGGGGGGTGAGTACGGCGGCGCAGCGACCTACGTGGCCGAACATGCACCCAAGGGCAAGCGCGGCTTCTTCACCTCGTGGATCCAGACCACAGCCACCCTCGGCCTGTTTCTCTCACTGCTGGTGATCCTCGCCTGCCGTACCGTTCTGGGCACCGAAGCCTTCGAGGCCTGGGGCTGGCGGATTCCGTTCCTGCTGTCGATCCTGCTGCTGATCGTCTCGGTGTACATCCGACTGCAGCTCAGCGAGTCGCCGGTTTTCATGAAAATGAAGGCCGAAGGCAAATCTTCCAAGGCACCGTTGACCGAATCCTTCGCCCGCTGGGAGAACCTCAAGATCGTGATCATGGCCCTGTTCGGCGGTACCGCAGGTCAAGCGGTGGTCTGGTACACCGGGCAATTCTATGCGCTGTTCTTCCTGCTGCAGACGCTGAAGATCGACCCGCAGACCGCCAACCTGTTGATTGCCGGCTCCCTGCTGATCGGCACGCCATTCTTCGTGATTTTCGGCAGCCTGTCCGACCGCATCGGGCGCAAGGGCATCATCATGGCCGGCTGCATCCTCGCGGCCCTGACTTACTTCCCGATCTTCCATGCACTGACCCAGTACGGTAACCCTGACGTGTTCATTGCTCAGGAGAAGAATCCGGTCACGGTCGTCGCCAATCCCGCCGCTTGCTCATTCCAGTTCGACCCGGTGGGCAAAGCCAAATTCACCAGCTCCTGTGACCTGGCCAAGACCGTGCTGGCCAAAAAGGCCATCCCCTACAAGAACGTAAGCGCCGAGCCGGGCGCCGTTGCGCAGGTGCGCATTGGCGATAAAGTGATCGAGAGCTTCGAGGGCACCGGCATGCCGGCCGCCGACTTCAAGGCCAGGAACGACGCCTTTACCACCACCCTCGCCACCGCCCTCAAGGACGCCGGATATCCCGAGAAGGCCGACCCGGCCAAGACCAACTACCCGATGGTGTTGCTGCTGCTGACGATCCTGGTGATCTACGTGACCATGGTCTACGGGCCAATTGCCGCCTGGCTGGTGGAACTGTTCCCGGCGCGAATCCGCTACACCTCGATGTCTCTGCCCTATCACATCGGCAATGGCTGGTTCGGTGGCTTCCTGCCGACGGTGGCATTTGCCATGGTGGCGGCCACGGGGGATATCTACTACGGGCTGTGGTATCCGATTGTCATCGCGGTGATGACGGCGGTGCTGGGTATTTTCTTCATGCCGGAAACCAAGGATCGGGAGATTCATCACACCTGAATCTGACACCTCACCCTGTGGAATAGGGTGTACTCACAATCAGCGACCATGAAAAACCACTGTGGGAGCGAGCTTGCTCGCGATAGCGTCAGCACATTCAACATCAATGTGTCAGACAGATTGCCATCGCGAGCAAGCTCGCTCCCACAGGGTTCCTGGTGTGACTTCAAGTATGTTTGGGTAATTCGATGACGACCTTCAACCCGCCCCACTCGCTTTCCAGCAACGACAGTTTGCCGTCCCAGGTTTCGACGATGTCGCGCACGATGCCCAGGCCCAGGCCATGCCCATCAGTCTGTTCATCCAGTCGAGTGCCGCGGCTGAACACTTGTTCGCGGCGGTCCTCGGGAATGCCCGGGCCGTCATCTTCCACGCTGAGCTCAAAGCCCTCTGCAGTCTCGACCACACTCAGGCGAACCTCGTCATCCGCCCATTTGCAGGCGTTATCCAGCAGGTTGCCCAACAGCTCCAGCAGGTCTTCGCGATCCCAGGGCAATTGCAGGCCGGTGGGTGCGCGGTAGCTCAGCGCCAGGTGTTCGCCATGGATCATGTTCAGGGTGGCCAGCAATCCGGGGAGTTCGGCATCGCAATCAAACAGCGCGCCCGGCAATGCATCGCCGGACAACCGCGCACGATTGAGTTCCCGATTGAGCCGCTGCTGGACTTGCTCCAGTTGCTCCTTCAGGACCTTGCGCAGTTGCGGGTGCGCGTCGAGTTGCTCGCTTGAAGCCAGGCTCAACAGCACCGCCAGCGGGGTTTTCAAGGCGTGGCCGAGGTTGCCCAGGGCATTGCGTGAGCGCTTGAGGCTGTCCTCGGTGTGGGCCAGCAAATGGTTGATCTGCGCCACCAGTGGCTCCAGCTCCACCGGCACCTGATCATCGAGTTGCGAGCGCTGCCCCTGTTGCAACTGCGCAATCTGCTCGCGGGCCTGCTCCAGCGGACGCAAGGCCCGGCGCACGGTAATCCGTTGCAGCAGCAGAATCAGCAGCAGCGCTGTCAAACCGAGGCCGAACCCGAGCTGTTGCATGCGCCGGAAACTTTCGCGAATCGGCGTGTAATCCTCGGCGACGCTGATGGAGATCGGCACCCCCGAACGTCGATAGTCCGTACGCAGTACCAATAATTGTTGCCCTTCCGGCCCCAGTTGCAGGTTGCCATGCAGGCCGGGGTGATCGAGCACCGGCAGTTCCTGATCCCAAAGGGAACGGGAGCGCCAATGGCCATCGGTGAAATCGATGCGGAAATAATGCCCGGAGAACGGCCGCTGATAGGCCGGTGACAGGCGTCGCTCATCCAGTTGCAAGCCTTGCGGCCCGCGCACCAGCGCCGCCAGCAGGTTCTCGCTGTCATTGCGCAACCCGGCTTCGAGGTAGCGCTGCAACCCCATTTCGAACAGCCACAGGCTGGTTTGCGCCAGCACCAGGCCAACGACCACCATCACGCTGATCAGGCCCAGGCTCAAGCGGCGCTGGATCGATCTCACCGGGCTTGCCCGCCGAACAGGTAACCCTGGCCGCGACGGGTTTCAATCACACTTTTGCCGAGCTTGCGGCGCAAGTGGTTGACGTGGACTTCCAGCACATTGGAATCGCGCTCGGTTTCACCATCGTAGAGGTGTTCGGCAAGGTGACCTTTGGAGAGGATCTGCTCGGGGTGCAGCATGAAATAACGCAACAGGCGAAACTCCGCGGCGGTCAGCTGAATGTCGGCACCGTCGCGCACGACACACTGGCGGCCTTCGTCCAGATGCAGCCCGGCAGCCTTGAGCGTTGGCTGGTTGACCTGGCCATGGGAGCGGCGCAGCAACGCCTGGATGCGCAAAAACAGCTCTTCGGGATGGAATGGCTTGGTCAGGTAATCGTCGGCGCCGGCCTTGAGGCCTTCGATGCGCTCGGCCCAGGAATCCCGGGCCGTCAGGATCAGCACCGGCGTGGCCAGCCCCGCCGCGCGCCATTGGGCCAGCACCTCTAGCCCCGGCACGCCGGGCAGACCGAGGTCGAGGATGATCAGGTCGTAAGGCTCGGTGCTGCCCTGATGCACCGCGTCGCGACCGTCGGCCAGCCAGTCCACCGCATAACCCTGGCGATTGAGGCCGGCCAGCAGTTCGTCGGCCAGGGGCACATGGTCTTCCACCAGGAGCAAACGCATGGATCAGTCTTCCTTGTCTTTCAATATTCGGCCGTCAGTCGCATCGATGTGCAGCTCACGGACCACGCCTTCGGGGGTCAGCAATTCGACATCATAAAGGTAGATGTTGTGTTTCTCTTCGAGTTCGGCTTCCAGCAGTTTTGCGCCGGGGTAGCGATCCATCGCTTGCTGCAGCAGTTGCTCCAGCGGCAAGATCACGCCCTGTTGACGCAGGCGCAGGGCTTCATCCTGATCCAGGTCGCGGGCCATCACTGCCGAGCAAAATGCCAGAAGTAGCAGCGCCATCCGGCTTGCGACACATCGATTGAGTAGAAACACCTTCATTACGAATCCTGATGATCCTTGAGTCACTGCCCGCTGACCGGGTCTAATTCCAGAGCCCAGTGCCAGTGGTGTGAGCTTCTCGAAAGCCACAATGGTACCAGCGATGCGCTATCCCAGCGTTGCGTCGGGGTCCAGGCGAGCCACCTTAACCCGCTGAACTTAATTGAAACTGAATTGCCATCATTGCTGACACCGCAGCTCCTACACACACATCGAGACCGGTATGACCGCCATCCACATCAAGTTCCCCTCCCTGACCCTCAAGGCCGGTCCACGCGCCTTTGCGCGCATCCGGGACAACGGCTTGAACGCCGCCGACGTCGGCACCTTGCCTGGCGCGGCCGGCGGTCCGAAGGCGTTGGGGATTCAGGGTCTGGACCTGGCGCTGTTCGGCGAGTGGCTGCCGGCGGCACCACGGGAACGCTCGCTGATTGGCGCATCGGTGGGTTCCTGGCGCTTCGCCAGTGCCTGCCTGCCGGACGCCGCCGAGGGCATCCGGCGTCTCGGGCAGCTGTACACCGAGCAACACTTTGCCAAGGGCGTGACCATGGCGCAGATCAGCCAGAGCTCACAGCGCATGCTCAATGACCTGCTCGACGGTCGCGATGCCTCGATCCTCAGTAACAACGATTACCGCTTGAACATCATGGTGGTCAAAAGCCACGGCCTGCTGGCCGACGATCATCGCGGCCGCCTGGGGCTGGGCCTGTCATCGGTCATCGCCGACAACCTGCGCGGCCGGGCGCGGCTGGCACGGCACTTCGAACGCCTGATCATCCACGACCCGCGCCTGGCTCCGCCGGTCGATGCCTTGAATGACTTCCCGTCGCGCTTCGTCGCCCTCAATGCCGGCAACTTGCGCCAGGCCCTGCTGGCTTCGGGCTCGATCCCAATGGTGATGGAAGGCGTGCGCGACCTGCCGGGCGCCGGCGCCGGGACCTTCCGCGACGGCGGCCTGCTGGATTACCACCTGGACCTGCCCTACAGCGGCAACGACATCGTGCTTTACCCGCACTTCACCGACCGGGTGATTCCCGGCTGGTTCGACAAGACCCTGCCGTGGCGCCGCGCCTGCCCGGCTCGCTTGCAGAACGTGCTGTTGCTGGCGCCGTCGAAGGAATACCTGGCGCGCCTACCCTACGGCAAACTGCCGGACCGTAACGACTTCAAGCGCTTCATGGGCGATGCCCCAAGCCGACAGAAATACTGGCGCACGACCATGGACGAAAGCCGCCGCCTGGGGGACGAATTCCTCGAACTGGCCGCCAACGGTCGCCTCGGCGAGCGCTTGCTGACCCTTTAGTCAGGACAAACTGGTAAACTCGCCGCCTGCCCGAATCGCTGCGGCGAACGCCACCTGAACAGAGCTGAAAACACTGTGGAAATTTTCAAGGAATTTACTTTCGAATCCGCCCACCGCCTGCCCCACGTACCGGACGGCCACAAGTGCGGGCGCCTGCACGGTCACTCGTTCAAAGTGGCAATCCACCTGAGCGGCGACCTCGACCCGCACACCGGCTGGATCCGCGACTTCTCGGAAATCAAGGCGATCTTCAAGCCGCTGTACGAGCGCCTGGACCACAACTACCTGAACGACATTCCCGGCCTGGAAAACCCGACCAGCGAAGTGCTGGCCAAGTTTATCTGGCAGGAAATGAAGCCATTGCTGCCGGAGCTGAGCGCAATCCGTATCCACGAGACCTGCACCAGCGGTTGCATCTATCGCGGCGAATAAGCCTGCAGACAAATGCAAAACCCCTGTGGGAGCGAGCTTGCTCGCGATAGCGGTAGTTCAGGCACTTTGATGTCAGATGTGCCGCCGCCATCGCGAGCAAGCTCGCTCCCACAAGGGAATGCGTTTCGTCAGTCGATCAAGTAAGCCACCTTCAAAGGTGGTTTTTTTATGCCTATGCTTTTTGCCTCTTCCCCCGCCAAGAGGACAAGCCCATGACTGACTGGCCGCTGGATCAGGTCTTCGACTTCAACGGACATCAGGTGCGCGGCGACGATGTCTCCCTCGGTGTGCAAAACCAGTTGTTGGCGCAGTTGTTGGAACATTGGCGCCTGGACTGCCCCGACGTGGTGGCCCATGACTTTGGCGGTGCGACCGCCCTGCGTGCGCATCTGCTCAACGGCAAGGATTACCGCAGCCTGACGACAACCCTTGGCTCTCACACGGCTGAAAGGACGTTCCACTAATTAGGGTCGTTGGGCATCGATTCTCATCGAGGCGCGGGGCCACAACCCCAACTCAGACGCCGGATAGATAAAAGCAAGCCAAACACGACATCAAAAACAGTATTGCAGAAAAGGGGGTAACCATAGATGTGGGAGCGAGCCTGCTCGCGAAGACGACGTCACATCCGACATCGAGTTGGCTGACACACCGCCTTCGCCGAGCTAACGTAAGGGTATCGCCTATACGATTCGCCAAAAGGATCTGCCCGATGCACATCATCAACGCCCGTCTGCGCAACCAGGAAGGCCTGCATGAGTTGAACCTGGAAAACGGCCTAATCAGCAGCATCGGTCGCCAGATCGAAGCCCCGACCCTGGGCCCTGACGATCTGGACGCCGGTGGCAATCTGGTGGTGCCGCCCTTTGTCGAGCCGCATATCCACCTCGACGCGACCCTGACCGCCGGCGAGCCGCGCTGGAACATGAGCGGCACGCTGTTTGAAGGCATCGAGTGCTGGGGCGAACGCAAGGCGACCATCACCCAGGAAGACACCAAGGCCCGGGCCAAAAAAACCATCCAGACCCTCGCCGCCCACGGCATCCAGCATGTACGCACCCACGTCGACGTCACCGACCCGCAACTGACCGCGCTCAAGGCCATGCTCGAAGTGCGCGAGGAAAGCCGGCACCTGGTCGACCTGCAAATCGTCGCGTTCCCCCAGGAAGGCATCGAGTCCTACCGCAATGGTCGCGAACTGATGGAAGAAGCGATCCGCATGGGCGCCGACGTGGTGGGCGGCATTCCGCATTTCGAATACACCCGCGATCAGGGCGTCAGCTCGGTGAAGTTCCTCATGGACCTGGCCGAGCGCAGCGGTTGCCTGGTGGATGTGCATTGCGACGAAACCGACGACCCGCATTCACGCTTTCTCGAAGTGCTCGCCGAAGAGGCCCGCAGCCGCGACATGGGTTCGCGGGTCACGGCCAGCCACACCACGGCCATGGGCTCCTACGACAACGCCTACTGCGCCAAGCTGTTTCGATTGCTCGGGCATTCGGGGATCAGCTTTGTCTCCTGCCCCACCGAAAGCATCCACCTGCAAGGTCGCTTCGACAGTTTCCCGAAACGCCGGGGCGTGACCCGGGTCAACGAGTTGCTGGAGGCGGGCATGAACGTGTGCTTCGGCCAGGACTCCATCGTCGATCCGTGGTATCCGCTGGGCAACGGCAACATTCTGCGGGTGCTCGAAGCCGGCCTGCACATCTGCCACATGCTCGGTTATCGCAACCTGCAAAGTGCGCTGGACCTGGTGACGGACAACAGCGCCAAAGCCATGAACCTCGGCGACCGCTACGGCCTGGAGCGCGGGCGGCCAGCGAACCTGCTGATTCTGTCGGCGGACAGTGATTACGAGGTGATCCGCAGCCAGGGGTTGCCGCTGTACTCGGTGCGCGATGGCAAGGTGTTGATGAAGCGGACGATGCCGGTGGTGGAGTTCAGTGGGCTGAGCTGAAATTTGCGTTTACCGGATTGGCCCCATCACGAGCAGGCTCGCTCCTACAGTGGTTATATGTCGTTCACAAAACCTGTAGGAGCGAGCCTGCTCGCGATGGCGATATCAACCTCAATCAATCATTCGAGCCGTACCAAACAGGCTGACCCGACTCAATTCCCCCAACTCCTCTTCCAGCAAGATCGGCGCCGTACCACCCGGCATCGTCACCTTGACCTCCCCGGCGCTGACCCAACCTGCCCGCCAGGCCGCACAAGCCACCGCGCTGGCACTGGTCCCCGATGACGCCGTCGGCCCCTCGCCCCGCTCGAATACCCGCGCGGCAATGTGCCCTTCGGACAAACGCATTGCCCATTGCAGATTGATCCCCGCCGGACAAGGTTTGCCGGTGCCGACCGGCATGGCGTAGGCGATTCGCGTCAGCCCCTCACCCAGCGCCGGCTCGCGCATTTGCTCGTTGCTCGGCAGGTCCAGGGCACTTTCCACCAGCGTCACGCAATGGGGATTGCCGACCCGCGCGAACTGACTGCGCGACCATGCGCTATTGAGTACTGACAACTGTTCAACGTGGCTGAGTTCACGACCGTTGAGCACCGCTGCTTCAACCCCGTGAGCACTGACCGCCGACGGCCCGAATCCCGGCTGGCCCAGATCGAGCCAGAAACCCTTCACGCCCTCGACCTCTGCTGCTTTCACTGAAGTCTGCCCCGGCGAAGGCGTATCAGCCTTGTCGTGGTGAACCCTGAGCAGACAGGTTTCGTTCTGCGGCAACAGCCCTTGATCGCTGAGGGCCTGGGAAAAAATCGTCAGCCCGTTGCCACTGCGCTCAGCCAGGGTACCGTCAGTGTTGACGATCAACAGATCAAAGGGTGGCGACGACTGAAACGGCCCGACCAGCAAACCATCGCTGCGATGATCCTTGCTGCCGGACGGCTGAGTGCCTGGGGCCCAGTTGCAGCAAGCCTCGATCGCCGCTATCGCCCAGGCTTCGAGGGTTTGCGCTGCCTGACCGGCCTGATCGGGCAGGTTAATACCCTGGCGGCGCAGTTCTTCGGGCGCTACCACGATGTAAATGTTGCCCCGTGCATCGTACCGCTGCGCCATGGCGTCCTCCGTGCGTCATTGGAATGGCTCAACATATCGCGAAAAACAGCGGCGCTGTGCAAGGATGTCGCCCTGTTTGACCGTAAAACTTTCCGGGCACTGATCGAACCCTCACCGGCCGATCACTGTCCGTTGAGGACGCGACGCTTTTTGCCAAGGATTGTTATGACCAGCCTCAACAGCCAAACCCCCTTCGTTCCCGGCCGCCTGGAACAGATGTCCACGCGCATCGCCTTTTTCATCGCCGGGGTCGGCATCGCCGCGTGGGCGCCGCTGGTGCCCTATGCCAAGGCCCGGGCCGGACTGGACGAAGGCACCTTGGGTTTGCTGCTGCTGTGCCTGGGGGTCGGTTCGATCCTGGCGATGCCGGTGGCCGGGATCCTGTCCACACGTTTCGGCTGCCGGCGGGTGACGGCCGGCGGGACGCTGCTGATCTGTGCCGCCCTGCCGCTGCTGGCGACGGTGTCGTCGATTCCGGCGCTGATCGCCGCGTTGTTCATGTTCGGCGCGGGGCTCGGCACCGTGGATTCAACGGTCAACCTGCAAGCGGTGATCGTCGAGCGCGCCAGCGGCAAAAACATGATGTCGGGGTTCCATGGCCTGTTCAGCCTGGGCGGGATTGTCGGTGCGGCGGGTGTCAGCGGGTTGCTTGGCCTGGGGATTTCCCCCCTGGGGGCCACGCTGGTGGTGATCGTATTGCTGCTGATCGCGCTGGCCAAGGCCGTGCCGCATCTGTTGCCCTACGGCAGCGAGAGTTCGGGGCCGGCGTTTGCGGTGCCCCATGGCATCGTCCTGTTCATCGGCGGCATGTGCTTCATCGTGTTCCTCGCCGAAGGTGCGGCACTGGACTGGAGCGCGGTGTTCCTGACACAGGAACGTGGCATCGACACGGCATATGCGGGGCTCGGTTATGCGGCGTTTGCCCTGACCATGACGGCCGGGCGCTTGACCGGCGACAAAATCGTGCGACGCCTGGGCGCGACGCGGGTGATTGTGTTCGGCGGGCTGACAGCCGCTTCAGGACTGTTTCTGGCGACGTTCGCACCGAGCTGGGAGGCGGCGCTGGTGGGTTATGCACTGCTGGGGGCTGGTTGCTCGAACATTGTGCCGGTGCTGTACACCGCGGTCGGCAAACAGACGGTCATGCCAGAAAGCATCGCCGTGCCGGCCATTACCACCCTGGGTTATGCGGGCATCCTGGCAGGCCCCGCCGTCATCGGCTTCGTCGCCCATGGTAGCAGCTTGAGCTTTGCCTTTGCCTTGATGGCGGTGTTGCTGGTGGCGGTGGCCGTTGGCGGGAAGGTGTTGAAGGTCTGAATTGTGGCGAGGGGGCTTGCCCCCGTTCGGCTGCGCAGCAGTCGCAAATCGGCTAACGCGTTCTATCTGTAGAACTGTAGTCACCGGATTCGGGACCGCTTCGCAGTCCAACGGGGGCAAGCCCCCTCGCCACAGGGGGTTAGAACCCGACACTGGCCTGCACAAAGAACGTGCGCGGCGCACCGACGTACATCCCCGAGTTGTTGTCGCTGGAGCGGATGAAGTACTGCTTGTCGAAGATGTTCTTCACCCCCGCCCCCAGTTTCAGGTTCGACACCTGTGGACCGAAGTCATAGCCGCCACGCACGTTCCAGGTCACGTAACCCGGAATGTCACCGAACTGGCCGTCGGCGGTGCCTTCGGTGATGTAGTTGCCGTTGAAGCTGCCATCGGCGTTCACGCCGGTGCCCGGCGAGCGCTGTTTGGACTGGGCGAACGCATCGAGGTTGTAGGTCCAGCGGTTGATGTCGTAGCGCAGGCCGGCGGTGGCCACCTGACGTGAATAGAACGGCAGGTCACGGCCCTTGAAGCCCGGGATCTCGCCTTCGTAGGTGGCACGGGTGTAGGTGAAACCGGCGTTGGCGGTCAGGCCGTCAAGGCGTGGGTCCAGCGCGGCCAGATCGTAGTGCACCGAGGTTTCGATACCCTGGTGCTTGGTCGCGCCGAGGTTGGTCCAGCCCACGTCATTGCTGATGTATTGCAGTTCGTCGTCAAAGTCGATGTAGAACAGTGTCACTTCCCCGCCCCACACGTCATCGTTGTAGCGCGTACCGACTTCGTAGGTCTTGGCCTTTTCCGGCTCCAGGCCGTTGGCGGGCTCATTACCGATGCCGCCCTGCCCCAACTGGAAATACTGCAGCGCGCCGAACGAAGTTTCGTAGTTGGCGAACAGTTTCCACGCATCGGACATGTGATACATCACGCTCAGGGCCGGCAGCGGCTCGTTGCTTTCGATGCTGCGTTTTTTCTCAGGCACTCGTTTACCGGCGTTATCGAGCACCGGGCGGTCGTGCCAGTCGGTGCTGATGTGCTCGAAGCGAATACCTGGGGTGACGGTCCAGTTGCCAACGTCGATCTTGTTGTCGACATAGACCGAATTGGCCTCGGTTCCACCGGTGCGGTCCTGATAGACATGGCCGTCCGCCCCCGGACGCACGACCGGCTGGTTGTTGACCAGCGCCACTCGGCTGGCCTCTTCGTGCATGGCTTCCTTGAGGTAGCGATAGCCGACGCTGACTTCCTGGGTGGTCGGGCCCACATCAAACACATGGGACACCCGTGGTTCGATACCGAAGGTGTAGTAGCTGCGCGGATAGGAGTTGAGTGTGCTCAGGTCCCGCGAGGCAATGGTGCTGCCACGAAAACTGTCGGTGTAGTAGGTCAGCACTTCGGCCTGTGTGCGATCGTCGATCTGCCGCGCCCACTTGAACGACACATCCTTGCGGCGGCCGCTGAAGTTGTCGTAGTCGCGCACCGACTGGAACGGGTCGGCGTCGTATTGCGCCTGGTTCAGGCCGCCGGGCATGTCGGCCTTGGCGTCGTAGTAGTGGAAATTGAGGCTGAAATCGTCGACATCGGTTGGCGCCCAATGGGTCTTGAGGATCACGTCGTCGATGTCGTTGCCGTTGTTGCTTTCACGGTAACCGTTGCCGTTCACCCCGGAGTACAACAGCGCCACGCCCATGCCGTTGTCGGCGGTGCCCCCCATGAACGCGGTGTCGATGTGTTTCCAGCCACCGTGCTGAGAGGTTTCCAGGGTGGTGCCGATTTCCGCCGAGGCTTTTTCCGGGATCGCACGGGTCACGAAGTTGATCACGCCGCCGACGTTTTGTGGTCCGTAGCGCACGGAGCCGGCACCGCGTACCACGTCGATGCTGTCGAGGTTGCCGGAGGAAATCGGCGCCATGGACAGTTGCGGCTGACCGTAAGGCGCGAACGCCGCCGGGATGCCGTCGATCAGCACGGTGGAGCGTGGCGACAGGCGCGAAGTCAGGCCGCGCACGCCGACGTTGAGGGAAATGTCGCTGCCACCGGTGCCGTTGGCATCCTGCACTTGCACGCCCGGGACGCGTTTGAGTACATCGCCGACGTTCATCGCGCCCTGCTCGACCATGGCTTCGCGGCGCACCACCGTGCGTGCGCCTGGGTGGTTCTGCACCACGGCGGCATCGGCGTCGCCGAGCCAGTCGCCGACCACCTTGATGTCCGTCACGCCCAGTTCCAGTGGGCCGTTGGCCGCCGAAGCGGGCGCCGGCATCAACGTCACCGAACCTTCATCGATCTGGTATTGCAGGCCGCTGCCTTGCAGCAACTGGCGCAACGCGTCTTCCGGGGAAAGGTTGCCATCCACCGCCGGGGCCTGCTTGCCGGCAACCAGTTCAGGGCTGAAGAACACCTGAAGCGAGGTTTGCTGGCCCAACTGACTCAGGGCTTGTCCCAAAGGTTGCGCCGGGATGCGGATGCCGTCGGCGGCAAAGGCCTGGGGCAGCGCAACGTTGACCGCCAGCGCAAGGGCCAGCGGCAACCAGGGGAGTTTGTTGTTTTTAGCGGTGGAGTTTTTCACGTCGAACGTAATCCTGTGGATCGCAAGAGTGTGCGCTTGTTAATGCAAACCAGTTGCAGCTGAACAGGAAGACGATGAACTCGAAAAAAACCTGAATTTTATTTTGAAATTATTTCCTGGCTGCCATCGCCAAGGGTGCGCACGGCCACCGGCAGGATGCTCGGCAAGGCCTTGAGCAGCGCATCGGTGTTGTCGGATTTGAACACACTGGTCAGGCGCAGATCGCCCACCGCTGCACTGGCGACCTTGAGCGGCTTCTCGCGATAGCGCGAGACCTGCTCGGCGACATCGGCCAGGCTGGCGTTGTTGAACACCAGTTTGCCGCTGCGCCAGGCGGTCGTTTCCGCCGGGTTGACGGCATAGGCGGCGGCAACTTTGCCCTGGGCATCGACGTGGGTGCCAAGGCCTGCCGTCAGGTTGACGAAATCGTTATCGGCGGCATCGCGCCCTTGAACCTTGACGGTGCCCTGCTCCACCACCACCCGGGTTTCGCTGGCGCCATGGCGCACGTCGAATCGGGTGCCGGTGACCGTGACCTTGCCGCTGCCTGCCTCGACCACAAAGGGTCGGCTGGTGTCGTGCTCGACGCTGAACATCGCTTCGCCTTCGCTCAGCTCAACGTGGCGCTGACCTTTTTCAAAGCGCACCTGGATCCGGCTTCGGCTGTCCAGATCCACCACCGAGCCGTCTGGCAACGCCACATGGCGGCGCTCATTCAGGGCCGTTGAAAACTCGGCGGTGTAAGGCGCCGGATGATTCAAGCCGCTGAACAGGCCCAGGCCAAGCGCTACCGCGAGCACGCTGGCGGCCACCGCATAGCGCAGCACCGGACGACGCTTTTTCAGGGCTGGCGGGGTTTCACACAGGGCCCGCAAACGCGCCGCCGGCACCAGGTCGGCGGCGCTCCACAAGCCCTGGAGCACTTCGAATTCATCTCGGTGCTGGGGGTGCTGATCCAGCCAAGCCTGAAACTGGCGCCGCATTTCGACATCCGCAACAGGCTCCTGCAAACGCACAAACCACTGCGCCGCGTCATCGCGAACCGCTGTCTGCCCGCACGCACAATCACGAGTATCCATCATGGAAGTTCCTGTTTGGCTGGGGAGGAGAAGGCGCGGCCGGTCATGACTGCACCCCGTCCAGGCGATCACGCAGGTGCCGAAGCGTGCGGATCATATACTTTTCCACCATGTTCTTGGACAGCCCCAGGCGCTCGGCGATTTCTGCCTGGGTCAGGCCCTCGATCTTCTGCCAGACAAACACCTTGCGGCAGTTGACCGGCAGCTCGGTGAGCGCCCGTTCGATGGAATCCGCCAGCTGGATCGCGTGCATGAAATGCTCCGGGTCGCCGGTCGGCGACTCACTGAGATCGATCGCCTCAGACTCCATGGCGCCCCGCCGGTCCTCACGCCGATAACCATCCACGGCAATGTTGCGCGCGGTCTGGTGCAAATACGCCCGAGGTTGCTGCACCACCGCCGAATCGGATTCAAGCACCCGCACGAAGGTATCGTGGGCCAGGTCCTCGGCCTGCTGACGATTCCTCAGGCGACGGGTCCAGGTGCCAACCAACTCTTCGTAATGCTCGAAAAAGCCGTGTCTGCGAGGCAGCTTGAGGGTCATTGCGGTGTGCTGTGGAGACGGGGCGCGAATGGTAATGCTTCGTATTAACTAGAAGCAATGGTTTGCGGCTCTACGGCAAATGGAGGTAATCGAAAAGCTGGCAAAACGGCAAATAAACCATCGGATGTTGTAAGAACTTGATCGGCAGCTACGCCTGAAGCAAAAAAAGCGCGGCAGCAACAGGTGACGCACCTGTGACTGCCACGCCTTGATCAAACGCTATTGAATGCCTGGCCGGATCTTGACCTATTGGCCACTTCTGATCATGTCAGCGGCCCTTTCGCCGATCATGATGCACACCGCGTTAGGGTTCCCTGAAATCAGGGTCGGCATAATTGATGCGTCGGCAACGCGCAACCCTTCGATGCCATGCACTTTGAGATCCGGAGCAACAACCGATTGCTCATCTACACCCATGCGGCAGGTGCCGGAAGGATGTAGTGCCGCGTGGGCTTCTTCGTGGCAGAACTTTTTCATGGCCTCTCGAGACGTGACCGCCGCGTCCGGCACATGACGCCTTGCAAGGTAGGGTTTGAAGGCGGCCTGGGACATGATCTCCTCACCCACCAGGCAACCCTCCACCAGACTTTCAATGTCATATGGATCGGAGAAGTAGTTAGGCACGATTCGCGGAGGCGACATCGGGTCTGCCGAGTAAAGTTCGACATATCCTCTGGACCTTGGACGGATCTGCCCCAGGTTCAAGGTGCATCCATTGCCCCCGGGAACCGAGTCGACGCCCTCTTCAATGCCCGCACCCACGACCATGAAATACTGGATATCGGGATTGGTGGCAGCCTTGTCTCCCCACCAGAAAGCACCACCTTCAATCAGGTTGGACGCCGCCGGGCCTTGCCTGAACAGGGCGTACTGCAAGCCCGCCATCATTTTCCAATGCAGCTTCTTGTACTTGTCGTAGCTGTGCGGCCCGGTCAGCTCATAGACCAGCGACACTTCGATATGGTCCTGAAGGTTCTGACCCACGCCGGGCAAATCCTTGACCACCTTGATGCCATGCTTTTCAAGCTGCGCGGCAGGGCCAATACCGGACAACATCAACAACCGGGGTGAGTTGATGGCGCCGGCCGATAGAACGATCTCCTTTTGCGCATGCATGACCCGTCGCACGCCGTTCTCGATGTATTCAACGCCAATGGCTTTACTTCCCTGGGTCAAAATGCGGATCACGCGACAGCCTGTCTTCACCGTCAGGTTCTTGCGTGACCTGGCGGGTGCCAGGTAGGCCACCGCCGCACTGCTGCGAAAGCCATTCTTGGCGGTGATTTGATAAAGCCCGCAGCCTTCAGGTTTGCCAGAGTTGAAATCTTCGTTATACGGCAGGCCGTACTGCTGGCAAGCGCGAAGCCACACTTTGGTCAATGGATGGATATTGATAGGGTCAGAAACACCCAAGGGGCCGCCGACGCCATGCACATCGTTACAGAAACGCTCGTTGTCTTCGGCTTTTTTGAAGTAAGGCAGTACGTCGTTGTAGGACCACCCCGTTGCGCCCTGCTCGACCCAGCTGTTGTAGTCGGCGGGCACACCGCGAATGTAAATCATCGCGTTGACTGAACTCCCACCGCCCAACACGCTGGCCTGGACCATGGTTGGCGTTTCGGTTCGGCCTTGATCTTGCGTCGGCTCCCACGCATACCGTTTCAACAGCGGACCTTGCGCTGTCTTGTAGTAGGCCCCGGGGATATGGATGTAGGGGTTGCGGTCACGAGGCCCCTCTTCAAAAAGAACAACGGACGCAGACGCATCTTCACTGAGCCTCGATGCCACCGTGCAGCCTGTCGAGCCGCCTCCGATTACGATGAAATCCACCATGACGACTTAAGACCTTTTATGAGGTACACATTGTAAGAACGGGGTTTTGAATCCCGGTGCGCGGTGCTTTATCGCCCAACAAGTTCGGTTAAAAGCGCCTTCAGATCTTTCGCGACCTCATAACTGTTCTGTTGCTGCTGTTTCTTGCAAAACAACTCGCAGCTCCACCATCCGTCATAACCGGTGGCCTTTACCGCGGCCGTCCATTCGGCAAGGTTCAATACGCCGCTGCCTGTCGGTATATCCCGGAGTATTTCTTCATTGGGAATACCACCGGCAAAAGGCAGCGAGTCACACACATGCACGCCATAGATAACGTCTTTGTTCATGCGCGCAATGTCTTCGGGCTTAACGCCGGACGTATAGCAATGCCAGTAATCGATCACCATCTTGACGTTGTCGCGTTCGGTGCGATCAATCAACTGAAGTTGGTGCTCCAGGGTATTCAACGGTGTCCATGACAATGCTTCGAGGTAAAGCAGGACGTCGTATTGCTTTGCCAGGTCTGCAAGTGTCGCCAGATTCCTGGCAGTCAATGCGTATTGCTCAGACTCGCCCAACCCCAACAAACCGCTGTAATGAGCGCTCGTGCCGTGCTTCTGGAAATCAATCACCGCCTGAACGTTGATAGGCCCGGTGAGCACTTGAACGCCCTTGGCACCGACGAGGTTGGCGAGTTGAAAAAGCCGCTGCGCCTCCTTCAGCAAATCATCGCGTTCAGCACCCTGGCGTTCGATATCCCGCAGGTAGCCGATCCCCGTGACAGGTATATCCTTGAGCAACGCTTCAAGTTCCGATTCGCTATGGCCGGCTTGCAAATAAGCTTCCAGTTTGCCGCTGTAGATCTCCAGCGCATCGAAACCGACGGACGTTGCAATGTCGATGTCCATTGCCAGCGTCGAATGTTTTGCGACTGTGGAATGCAGGGCCAGGATGTTGTTTTGAGTGTTCATATAAAGCTCCTACCGTTGATTCCCAGTGTAGAGCGATAGGGTTCCGGTAGTTATTTCGCACTCGCAGGAAATGCGGCGCAACCTGACGCAGTTGCTGCGTCAGGTTTGGGCAATTTGCAACATCGACGATGAATCCACACCAGCCTGCCGGAGCCGGCTTACCAGCGATTGTGGGTACTTCATTCAGCCTTATCGCGACCAGGCGCGCGTCTACAAGCGATTGGCCAACGCAGAGACGGCTATCGCAGCGGCATCGAGCCGCTGCTGCGGTAAAACTCCCTGAGCGACTGCTACGGTGATTGCACGAACAATCTGCGGTATCTCGGGCATTGCCTTTGCGGAAATCAGCAACAGATCCGCCCCGGCATTCAGCGCCGCCACCGCCACCTCGCCGAGCGATGAGTTTCCGATCGTCGAGCGGTGGTCCAGGTCAATGGTCATGACCAATCCCTTGAACCCCAGCTCCTGGCGCAGCAAACCGATCAGCTCAGGCGAAACGGACGCCGCAACGGGCGGTTCGCAGGCAGCAAAGATGGCCGGTCCCATCATCACCGCGTCCGCCCCGGCGTCGACCCCGGCTTGAAACGCAGACCAGTAGGCGCGCAGTTGATCCATTGACTCGCAGACGACCGCCACTTCAGTCGCCGGTTGGCGCAGCAGCACCGGATGCCCGGGAAAATGCTTCAGCGTGCTCGCCATCCCGGCACGCCGCACACCGCGTACGTAGGCGCCCACCATGGCAGCGGTGCGATCTATGTCATTGCACAGCGTTCGCCCCTGCAGCCAGACATTAGTGCCGCCCACCACATCGGCTGTCGGTGACAGGAGCAAATTCACACCGGCATTTCGCACCGCTGTTGCGACCCGAAAGCACGCCTCTTCAAGCTCGACAACGTCCATGGCTCGGGCCAGCCCGGGCGCAGGTAGCGCAGGCGTTATGCCTTGCAAGCGGTGGACGGCAGAGATGTCGGCATCGACCGCCAGCAGCATTGGCCCTGCCAGTTTTCTTGCCATACCTGTGAACTGTTGCCATTTCTCCAGGGTTTCCGATTCCAGCCGGCTCGCGCTCATTTTGCCGCTGACATACTCCTGCGCGGTTTCGCCAAACAACAGGCTGCGTCCGCCGCTGTCCAGAAACCTGCGCACGTCATCATTCATGTCCAGATCGAGCAAAACCGGAAACAGGACGCTGTATGCCTTGCTTTCAATTGAGCTCATGATTAATCCCGGCAGCCGTTGTACTGATCGTTGTTGGCCGCCGCCAGTTCGCGAACCCTGAGGGCCGCGTCCAACAGAATCCGACGATCCAGAACTCCTTCGTGAACAGCCGCCACAATGGCTTCGGCGATGGCATCAAGACCCGACTCACTGGACACGAGCAACAAGTGCGCGCCGGCCGCCAGCGAAGCAACGGCGGTGTCCGTGATGGAGCGCCCCCTGAGTATGGAGACCGCATCAAGGTCATCCGAGATGATCAAGCCCCCGAACCCGAGGGTGTCACGCAAAAGCCCAATGACTCTGGACGAGGTTGAGGCCGAGTGATCGGGGTCGATTGCGGGAAAAACCGCGGGCCCCGGCATCACCGCTTTCACGCCGGTAGCGATGACTTCTTTGAACACTTCGAGGTTGTCATCAAGCAATTTCAGAGGTCCGGGCACGATGGCTTCGGCAATTGCCGGGTCCTGCTCGGTGACGTAATGGCCGGGAAAGTGTTTAGCGGTCGCGATGATGCCTGCGCGTTGAACGCCACGAATGAAAGCACATGAAACCCGGCTGACTTCAACAGGGTCGGCCCCCAGGTGGCGGTTGTGCAGCCATGGGTTGGCCCCGGTCACGACATCGACGATCGGCGCCAGAAACAGGTTAACGCCCAGGCCGCGCGCTACCTTGGCCATTTCATAGCAACGTTGTTCGATGTCCTGCGCACTGAGGTCGTGGAGTTGCTCTCGGGATGCGACGGCCGGGACCAGATGGTGAAGGCGCTCGATACCGCCGAGTTCCTGATCGACCGCGATCAGCACCGGGGCACCGGCCAATGACGCGGCTTCACGGGCAATATCGACAAAGTCGGCCCGCGACTCGGTGCTCTTGCGCGCAGGGCTCATGTCTCGGCCCACGTACTCATCCCGGGTTTCACCCAACAAAACAGACACGCCACCCCGACTCAAACAACGACGGACATTGTCGTCCAGGCGCAAATCCCCAAACGCGGGCAGCAGGACCGAATACGCCGCTCTATGCAGTTCGCTTGTCATCGACTTTCCTCAACACCGTTATTTTGAGCAGAAAGCTCAACTTTATTGACGCATGACGGGGTGCCACGCATGATACCGATCAACTTCGAGCACAAAACACACAATCAATGCTCGCTTGTACTCACTCTATACCGAGAACGGATTAAGTCAATGCTCACTCATGAAGCTTTCCCCGGAGAAAGACAGAACCTGATCGCGCAACGGCTGGCGACCCATGGCCGCGTCCTGGCCGGGGATCTCGCTCAGGAGTTCAACGTTTCCGAGCACTCGATCCGGCGCGATCTCGCAGCGCTGGCGGAGGCGGGAATCTGCAAGCGCGTTTACGGCGGCGCCATTTCCGTGGCGCCTGTTCGCGGCGATCATGACGGGCAACATCAGCAGGCTGAGCGGAAAAACTCCCTCGGGCTGGCCGCTGCGGCACTGATCAAGACCGGCCAACACCTCTTCATCGATGGCGGTACCACCAACGCTTCCATTTCGAGCGCAATCGATCACAATCTTGCAATTTCGATCACAACCAATTCGCCAGCCATTGCGCTTGAACTGGAAAAGCTGCCTTTAGCCGATGTGATCTTGCTGGGCGGGCGCCTGCATAAGGCGACCGGCAGCACCGTCGGCCTGACGGCCATTCAGCAGTTGTCGAATTTCAATTTCGACCTGTGCTTTCTGGGGGCCTGCGCGATTGACGCCAGCAAAGGAGTGACGGCTTTCGACATGGACGATGCGGAATTCAAGCGCACCGTGGTTTCCCGAAGCGGGCAGATCGTGGTCGCCGTGACCAACGAAAAACTGTCGAGCATCGCGCATTACCAGGTCGCGTCCTGCGAGGAACTGGGTGTGCTGGTGGTGGAAAGAGACGCCCCAGCTGAACGGCTTGACCCCATACAGGCCAAGGTTTCAAACATTGTGATCGCCTCTTGACCCCCTGGATCTACAACGGCGCAAAAGGTACCCAGGCACGTCGTTGACTGGACTCGACACACGCTTGGGACAACACCACTCCCCGCACGCCCTCGTGAATATCCGGTAACGGGACGGTGGTCACCGTGCGCCAGTCCGCCCCAGCATCGAGTGCTTCGGCGAAATCGGCATAAAGCACCGCC
Organism: Pseudomonas grandcourensis; assembly: GCF_039909015.1. NCBI lineage: Bacteria > Pseudomonadati > Pseudomonadota > Gammaproteobacteria > Pseudomonadales > Pseudomonadaceae > Pseudomonas > Pseudomonas grandcourensis. The sequence goes on along the minus strand of NZ_CP150919.1, from coordinate 2,132,326 downwards.
AGTGCCTCCAGATAGCCTTCACTATTACCGGCCGGCAAACTGGTGAACGTCAGCGTTTGCGCCGCATTGTCGCTCTGGCCGCGGCGGTAGATGCGGTCGGCGCCGTCAATTGGCGTAAACAGCAGCGTTTCCGGTGACTCCTGACACCATTCGATGGAGGCCTTGCTGCCGACGATCTTGAAACGCAATCCGTTGCGATGACCAGGCGCCGCGAAACTGGCCCATAACAGACCCTCGGCGCCGCCCTCGAATTCAAGTTGCACCACACAGGTGTCGTCCAGTCCCCAGCCGGGTACGAGCGTGCTCAATTTGGCATTCAGGTTCGTGCAGCGTCGCCCCGACAGAAACTCAAGCATGTTGAAGGCGTGCGTCCCGACATCGCCCAACGCGCCCGTCGGGCCGGCCTTTTCCGGGTCCCTACGCCACGCGAGGCTCTTGCTCAAGCCCTCTACGCCTGACGCCAGCCATTCCAGCAGGTACTCGACATACATGAAGCGGACTTCACCCAGTTCCCCGGCCTGGATACGGCTACGGGCATCCCTGACCATGGGATAGCCTTGATAGGTGTAGGTCACCGCGAAAAAAGTATTGTGCCGGTCGGCAAGGCTGGCCAGTTCGTAGGCCTCTTGCGGACTATTGACCAGCGGCTTGTCGCATATGACCGGGATCCCCGCCCGCAGAAATAGCCGGCACGGTTCAAAATGCAGGTGATTGGGCGTGACGATCACAACCGCATCAATCGGATCCGGACGGCATGACTCGGCGACGGCCATCGCCTCGAACGACAGATAAATGCGCTCTTGCTCGATGCTGAAGGCCACCCCTGCCTCGCGGCATTTGTCCGGGTCCGAAGAGAAGGCGCCGGCGACAATATCGAAGCGATTGCACAGGCGCATCGCAGCCCGATGATAGCTGGCAAAATAAGCACCTTGCCCACCGCCAACCATTCCGACCTTGAAGCGCCGTTGCCCTGGAATGTCGCCTGTTAACCTTGCCATAGCTCAAATGCTCCCATGAATGACATGTGGAGTATCAAGGGCGATTCTCCATTTCTCCATTTCGCACAACATCGATACATGACGCGCACTGAAGCACCGAATTGAATTGGCCATGCACTGAGGTGCGGGGATCTCAAAATGATGTTACCCGACATAGTCAAAGTGTTACCGGCTGGCAGTGGCGAGTAACCTGAGTCGACCGAGGCTAGACTGTTACATAGCATTGACAGGCAATATGTGAACATCCGAACCCGGCATGGAACATGCTTGGAATTAAATACAATATGATCAAGTGTTTACAGTGGCATCTGGTTATTAGCGGTTATTCAAGAATAACTACCATATAACCTTCTCCACCCAATTACGCTTAACCAGACAGAGATAAAAAATGCCCCGCCCAGGAGATCACGTCACCATGCCGTTAACTGCCGCCACCTCGCATCCCGAGCGACAACAGGCTCGCGGTGACTTGCAGGCCAACGTGCAAAAGAACCTGAGCACGCTCGTTGAGTCCTGCCGATCGGTCGCAGACATGTGTCGCAAAGTCGATGTCAATCGCCAGCAGTTCAACAAGTATCTGGTCGGGCAACATGTTCCTTCCCAGAAGATTCTGCAGAAGATCGGTCGTTACTTCATGATGGAGGCCGAAGATCTTTTTCGCCCTCCCGCCGAGTTCAAGAAGTTTTATGAAGGGTATGAAAACGAATTACCGACGGACTTGCGTGCCTCGGCGCAATTCAATCACTTCCTGCCTTTGGCAAAACAGTCGGCCGATTTACTCGAAGACTATCTGGGCGTCTATTACCGCTATCACAACTCATCGATCTACAAAGGCAGAATCCTGCGCTCGGTCACGTGCCTGTATCGAGCCGATTCGATGGTCCAGTACGTCACGGTGGAGCGTTTCCCGTTGCTCGATGGCAGCGGCAAGATTGGCTACTCGTTCACCTATCACGGTTTTTGCCTGCTCCTTGGGGACCGCCTGTTCCTGGTCGACTTTGAAGGCAAGCAGCGTAACGAGATGACCTTTTCGATCCTGACCCCGCAGCATCGCCGGCCGATTCGCTTCCTCTATGGATTGGTCACCGGCGTGGCGTCCTCTTCATTCCGCCAACCCTTTTCCACGCGCATGGCATTGGGGCTGGTGGACAAAGGCAAGATCCGCAAACACCACCTGCGCAATGCAACCGCCGTGCTGCCCAGCGATCAATCCTTACCGCTGGAAGTGCGTGAATACATGACCGGCGACAACGCCACTATCGTGTGGGGCGGTCAGGACTGAGGCCGCCTGCGCGATGCTCAGACCTGGCGATGCTGGCCGTCGATGACCGGCGGTGCATCAACAGCAGCGCCAGCCTGCTGCACCGAGGATGGCGTACGTTCACTGTTCGCGCCCTCGTCACTCATGGCTTGGCGAAACCCCTTGATGGATTCGCCGACATCGGAGCCCAGGTTCTTCAGCTTCCTGGTGCCGAAGACCAGCACAACCACCACCAGAATGACGATCCAGTGTTTCCAGTCCAGAATGCCCATTGCGTGACTCCTCTGTTGACGGCTTGATTAATTTACGCGCGAGCTGCGGGCGGTGATGACCTCCACCAGTGACGGCCCTTTGCTGTTCAGCGCCTTGATAAACGCTGGATTGAGTTGCGAAGCATGTTCGACTCGCCACGCTTCAAGACCAAAATTCCTGGCAATGCTCGCGAAGTCGGGCGAATAAGGCTTACCGTCCGGCAAATTGAATTCTCCGGCCCGATGCTGCTCGTTGAGCGAGTCTTGCACATCGCTCAACGACACATACCCGCTGTTGTTGAACACCAGGAACACCACCGGAAGACTGTGCATTACGCACACCGCCATCTCCTGCATCGACTGCAAGAAGTCCCCGTCGCCCACAGCACACACCACCTGACGCGCCGGCATGGCAAGCTTCGCGCCAATCGCCGCCGGCACCGCCCAACCCACCGTGCCGACACTTGTGGCGCAGAGATGGCATCGGGATTGATCAGCGGGAAAAACCTCTCTGACGACTGTCTGAATGCTCCCCGCCCCCACCACCACAATCGCATCTCTTTCAAGGACTGACTTCAATTCGGTCAAGGGTCTTTGAACCATCAAGGGCGGGGCATCGTTGGCACTGTCCTTGATCGGGCATGAGGCTCGATCCTTCACTGTCGCAGGACGATCAGCGCCGAGCATTGAACCGGCTGCACACTCGGCCAATCGGGAATCCGTTCGTTGCAAGTCGCTGTTGGCCCGCAAGGTAGCCGGCGGCAGACTGACCTCAATAGAGGTGTTCTGAACAGCCGTCGGAATACTCAGACTGACCGGGCCGAGGCGGCTATTGAACATCGTATCGAACGACTGACGCAGAGCCTGCGGCAACTGTTCAATCGCCGAAACCCGAACATGCTCTTTCGAGACGCCGGGAGGCATTGTTTCAGGCCAGTGACCGGCACTGCCACCACTGATGACGAGCATGGCCGATGAGTCCGCCAGCGCAGTCGCCATTGCGCCTAGAGCCTTGGAAACAGCCAGCGGAACCGGCAGCAGGACAGCCATGGGACGACCGCAGGCACGGAAATAGCCGTCGGCAAGATGGACTGCGTTTTGCTCCTGTATGACTTGAATGAACGGGATGTCGGTGCCTGTCGTCAGCAACGCGTCCACCAGGGCCCACGAGCCTTCACCTGACATGCCGGCCACATAACCGACCCCGTTCGCTTTCAGCGCTTTCGCAACAATCTGGCCACCAGTGAGTTTCACAGGACACTCCAATCAAACAGACGCAGGCGTCAGGGCGAATGCACCTCGCCGCAATTCAGGACTACTTCTGGAGTATTCGCCCCGGGAAGGCGCGGCTCAATTTCGCACCCCATGCAAAAGAGACGCACGTTGACGCAGCTGATCGATACCCCGCCCCCGCTCAAGAGCAACTATCGTCAGGGAGAGACTGCTGCGCCGATTAGGTCACTTTGCTGCGTCAGAGTGCGTCGCTTTTAAAGGTGCTGCGAAATTGAGTGCTCTGCCCGCCAGGCCAATACTCGATCCATGAAAACAACAAGCCGAGCCTATCAAGCGCCGGGCGCGTCGCTTCAAGTCTTTGCCTTGCAACCTGAGCAAAGCAGCGTCGCCCAGCCAAGGAAGAGTCAATCGGAACAGTGGAGGCCAACCGCGCAATGTGCTCACAACCAGACATTTGAGCGCAGCCAACCTCCCCAGCTCATGGAAACAATGCTGGCCATAACACTGCCGATCTACATGACTGCATACAAAAGGATGTGCCCGGCATCACCCGCCGAGCCAGCGCCATTGCAAGTCGCTAATCGTTTGCTCACTACCACCCTAGGCAGGAACTCGAAATGAAAAAAGAAATAGAGACGGGTTATGGACCAACCGGCATTGACCTGGATTCGATTAGCCTGAAGCGGCGCACATTCTTGCTGGGGGCTGCGGCATCTGCAGCAGGGTTGTACATGGGGTCTTTCATGCCGGGCGCATTTGCCGCCGCCGCGGGTGGCCACCTGGAGATTCTGGGCTGGGAAGGTGAAACCGGCGACGCGGAGCTGGCCGAATGGCGCAAGCAGCGAGGCATCACCGTACGTTCAAGCTATGCCAGCAACCAGGACGACATCACTGCGCGGCTGGCCGGCTCCGATCCCGTGCAGCTTGACTTGACCATGTACGCGCTGGGCTACGAGACCATCTACCAGGAAATGGGCCTGCTCAAGGCGATCGACACCTCGAAGATCCCCAACTATTCGGCGCAAAACACCCTCCCGCTGTTCTACAAAGGCAGCCGCTGGTACTGGGATGGCAAGCAGTGGGGCGTCCCGCTTCTGTGGGGCATGAACACCATTGTCTACAACCCCAAGCGCGTCAACAAACCGGTTGAGTACAAGGACCTGCTGGACCCGAAACTGAAGGGCAAACTGACCTTCGTGGATGACGGCACGTCCAACTGGTCACTCATCGCGATCATTGCCGGCTATGGCGACAAGTTCCCCAACCTGACCCGTGCCGAATTCGACGATGCTTTCGAGAAACTCAAACCGTACCGTGATCAATGCCGCGTCTTTGCAGCCTCGTCCGGAGACGCTGTCTCCCTGCTGGTGTCGGGCGAAGTGGATGCGGTGTTCTCGGCGTCGGCCAACACCCCTAGCGAGACCAGGAAGCGCGGTGTAGAAGCGGCGCTGTCGGTCCCCAAGGAAGGTGCGGCCCTCTGGTGCGATGCCTTGTTCATCCCGAAAACGGCAAAGGACATACCGCTGGCGCTGGAGTTCATCAACAAGACACTCGAGGCTGATACGCAGGCCAAGATGGCTACCACCATGTTCTCCGGCGTGGTCAACACCAAAGCCGTACCGTTGCTGCCTGACGAGCTGAGAAATACCTTCGACTACGCAAACCTGGATAGCTTTTTCGAGAAATCGAAACTCTACGGCCAGCCCCCCCTGAGTTCCGACAAGTATGTGACCTATGCTGAATGGATCGATCAGTGGGCAAACTTCAAAGGCTCGTTCTAGAGCCATCGGCAATCCAGTGCATTGAAAGGACTGTTTGAGGGAACTGTACCGGAGGGTGCGTGTTTGCAAGCACGCGCCTCTCTGCTCGATGGAGGCGATGGAATGGCCTGTCGATGCCGTTCGTACAGTTCAGAAAGAGCACACCTCACACCGTGCATGCGCTCGCCAAGGCGCCCTCGTCATCGATACAAAAAAGCAAAGGCAAACTCATCATGAACGTAGTCAACAACAGCGAGCCCATCATTCTTGACGAAGGGGATTCGCAGACTGGTAAACACGTGAAAATCGACAAAAAGACCCTGAGCGGTTATTGGCTGGCGTCGCCCCCACTGTTCTTCCTGGTCGTGTTCTTCCTCATTCCGTCGGTACTGCTGCTGGTCGCGAGTTTCTGGACCGCGAAGACTTTCAGCATGGAGCCCGCCGCGACGCTCGCCAACTATGCGAAGGCCCTGAGTGCCAGCGGGTTCTACGACTCGTTGTGGATTGCGCTGCAAAACGGTTTCTGGACCGCCATGCTGTCAACGATCATCAGCGCCCCGGTCGCCTATTACATTGTCTATCGGACCCGCTCAAACGCCGTCCTGTACCTGGCGTTGATCTCATGGTTCTCGAGCTACCTGGTGCGGGTCTATGCCTGGCGCTCGATCCTGGGCACCAACGGTGTGATCAACTCCACACTGATGCACCTCGGGCTGATCGATCAACCTCTGGACTGGCTGGTGTTCAGCAAGTTTTCGGTGGTGTTGACACTCGTCCACATCATGCTGCCCTTCACCCTTCTGCTGCTGGTGTCGGGCTTGCGCGACATCAAGAAGGACTACCTCGAAGCCGCCGCGGACCTGGGCGCCGGCGGTGCCACCATCCTGTGGCGCGTGATCATGCCGATGGCCCACAAGAGCATCGTCAGTTCGTTCATGTTCACTTTCGTCCTCGCCGCCAGTGACTACGTCACCCCTCAGTTACTGGGTGGTCGAGACGCCATGACCACCGGCCTGGTGATCGCCAACCAGTTCCGCTCCGTCGGTAACTGGCCGCTGGGAGCGGCGATGGCCTACCTGCTGCTGATTGTCTTCATGCTGGTTTATGCGCTGCTGCTGGGTGTGTTGCGGGCGGCCAACCTAGCGCCCGGTAAACGCTACCACGACTGAACGCCGCCAATAAAAATGCAAGGTGACCGCCATGATCAGACTATTCACTTACGTTTACATGCTCTTCCTTTATGCGCCCATCGCGATTATCGCGCTGTTCAGCTTTCACTCGTCGGCCTCGTTGTCGTTCCCGTTCGAAGGCTTCTCCACGCAATGGTATGAAGCGCTGTTCAGCAGCCCGGACTTCATGACGGCCCTGACCAACAGTGCGATCGTCGCCGCGGGCTCGGCCATCCTCACCACGCTGCTGGGCACATTCTCGGCACTGGCGCTGATGCGCATGAAAGGACGCGTCAAATCGGTCTTTGCCTTCATGAACTTCGCCCCTATCGCCTTGCCCGGCCTGTTCCTGGGAATCGCGCTGGTGATCTTCTTTTCGTTGATCGGCCTGCCCCGCTCACTGCTGACGGTGATCATCGGCCATACGCTGTTCACCTTTCCGTTTTTTGTCGAATCCGTGCGTTCACGCCTGGAGTACTTCGATCTGTCGTTCGAAGAGGCAGCGCGTGACCTTGGTGCCTCACCACTCAAGGCATTCTGGCTGGTGACACTGCCCATCATCGGCCCGACGATTGCCGGTGCCGCGATCCTGGCGGTAGCACTGTCCATGGACGAATTCCTGATCACCGTATTCGTCACCGGCAGCGACACCACGTTGCCCCTGATGATTCTTTCGATGATGCGCCGCGCTGTCAGCCCAACCATCAATGCCGCCTCGGTGTTCATGCTGGTCGTGACCATCGCCATCATTGTCATCGCCGGCCTGGTCATGACCCTGCGCCGTCGCCGTCTCGAACTTGAACGCGCAGAAACTGCAGAGTAATCGCCATGACCAACAGCATTGAACTGACCGGAATATCCAAGAGCTACGGCAACCTGACCGCCCTCGGCAAAGTCGACCTGACCGTAAAGCGCAACGAAATCCTGACGTTGCTGGGCCCAAGTGGCTGCGGCAAGACCACCCTGATGCGCATCATCGCCGGCTTCGAAGAGCCCACCACTGGCAAAGTGGTGATCGATGGCAAGGACTCCACGTCCCTGGCGCCTGAACACCGTCCGGTCAACATGGTGTTCCAGAAATACGCGCTGTTCCCTCATCTGGATGTCTTCGACAACGTGGCTTTCGGGCTGCGCCTGAAGAAGAAACCGAAAGACGAGATCAAGCGTGAGGTGACCAAGGCCCTGGAGCTGGTCCAGCTGGAGGGCTTCAAGAACCGCTGGATCTCCGAGCTCAGTGGCGGGCAGGCGCAACGCGTGGCGCTGGCCCGGGCACTGGTGAATCGCCCCGCCGTGCTGCTGCTCGACGAACCGCTGGCGGCGCTGGACCTGAAGATCCGCCACCACATGCTCAATGAGATCAAACGGATCCACGAAGAGACATCGACCACCTTCGTTTACGTCACCCATGACCAGGACGAAGCGATGATTCTCTCCGACCGCGTGGTGCTGCTGAACAAGGGTGGCATCGAGCAGATCGGCGGACCGCAAGAGATGTACTGGTCGCCGCGCAGCTTGTTCGCCGCGAAATTTTTCGGTGATACCAATATCGTCAACGGCACCTACGGGATGGGAGGTACCAGCAGCGGCTATGTCGACCTGCCGTTCGGCCGCTACGCGCACACCGCCAAAAACAGCCTGGGCGCCGGACCGGTGAATGTGTCGATCCGTCCGGAAACCATCGGTCTTGAGCCTGCGCTGGGGCATCCACTGGCTGACGGCGCATTTGCCGGAAAGGTAAAGGACACGTCATTCATCGGTAACCGGGTCATTTACCGGGTGGCGGTGGCTGGCGGCACCCTCGACCTCAAATGCCAACAACTGCCCACCCCTGGCAGCCACGCACTGCCACCCGGATCGGATGTGGCGCTCACCTGCAAACCCGACAGTTTTGTGGTGATACCTGCTTGAACAATCGCCCCTGCCAGATTTGGCAGGGGTTTATCAGCAACGTCAGCGCCGGCTCATCAACTCTTTCACAGGAGCATGATCCGGCGTTTTTTTTGATCAGGGCGGTACACAACAGTGGTCGACTATATCGTGGTCGGGGGCGGTTCTGCCGGGTGCGTCATTGCGGCACGTCTCAGTGAAAATGCACAGGCTTCGGTGGTGCTCCTGGAAGAGGGACCTAGAGACAGTCACCCGTTTATTCATCTTCCGGTCGGCTTCTACAAGACCAGCCAGGGCAACCTGGTCGAACGCTACCCCTGGGAGCCACCAGCGGACTATATAGGCCCTGCCAATCCGACCATGGTGCAGGCGCGGGTACTTGGCGGCGGGAGTTCGGTCAACGCGATGGTTTACCTGCGTGGGCAACCGGCCGATTACGACAGTTGGGCGACGGGCGGCGCCCAGGGTTGGGCCTACAAGGACGTACTGCCCTTCTTCAAGAAATGCGAGACCAACGATCGATTCAGCAACGACGCTCATGGTACGCAGGGCCCGCTTGGCGTCAGCGATCAGCGTTATACCCACCCTTTGACCAAACTCTGGCTGCAAGCCTGCCAACAAGCCGGGCTGGCCTACAACGCCGACTTCAACTCAGGGGTGCAGGACGGCTGCGGGCTTTATCAGATCAATGCCAGGAACGGTCTGAGGTCAAGCACGTCGGTCGCGTACCTGAAGCCTGCACGAAAGCGCCCCAATCTGACGGTTAAAACCAACTGCCGGGTCTTGCGAGTCCTGGTCGAACATGGCCGCGCGACTGGGGTTGAATACCTTGAAAACAATCAGCGCCGGGTGCTCAGGGCCGAACGCGAAGTCATCGTCAGTGCCGGGGCGATCAACTCCCCGAAACTGTTGATGCTGTCGGGCATTGGCCCTGCCAGTCACTTGCGCGAGAAAGGCGTCGAGGTGATGCATGACCTGCCCGGGGTCGGCCGGAATCTGCAGGACCATATCGAAGTCTCACTGATCAATGAACTGCGTCGCCCATTGAGCTACGACAAGTACAAAAAACCGCACTGGAAACTCGCCGCCGGGTTGCAGTACGCGTTGTTTCGAGAAGGTCCGGTGACCTCCAATGTGGTCGAAGGTGGCGCATTCTGGCGTACATCGCTGGCCGAGAACCGTGCGGACGCGCAGTACTGCTTCATGGCCGGTGCCGGCGTAGAAGCTGGCGTAGGTTCCGTGCCCGGCGGCAACGGCTGCACCTTGAACGTGTGCCAGACCCGCCCCCGCTCGAAAGGTGCCGTGCAACTTCGCAGCGCCGACCCGCTGGACTTTCCGTCCATAGAACCCAACTACCTGACCGATCCGTTTGATGTGGAGTGCATGATCCAAGCGACGGAGTTCGGTCGCCACATCATGTCCCAAAGTGCGATGGCCGGGCATATTTTGCGTGAACACGTACCCGCCGAGCCGCTGCGCACCCGTGATGACTATCTGAAGTTCGTGCGTCAACAGGCCCACGCTGCGCTGCACCCGGTAGGCACCTGCAAAATGGGCGTGGACGAGATGGCTGTGGTAGACAACGAGCTGCGGGTATACGGGATCGAAGGCCTGCGAGTCGCCGACAACTCCATCGCCCCGAGCCTGTGCTCCAGCAATACCAACGCGCTGGCGATCATGATCGGCGAGAAGGCGGCTGATCACATCCAGCGCGCTCGATAGCCTGGGGCCCTGAAGCGCCCTGCCGGAGCGAGCCTGCTCGCTCCGGCAGGGTATTCAGACCCTGAAGTTGTTCATCAACACCTGTTGCTGGTTCGCAAGGTCGTTCAAGGATTGGCTGATGCGGGCGGATTGACCCGCCTGCTCCACCAATGCGCCCGTCACGTCCCTGATAGCCGAGACAGTACGGTTAACCTCTTCGGTTACCGCGCTCTGCTCTTCGGCGGCGCTGGCGATTTGCAGGTTCAGGTCCGTCATGATTTCGATGTTCTGGCTGACATGGGCCAATGCATCGACGGCCTCGAGTGCTTGCGCAGCGCTGGCATCTGCCTGGCGGTGCTGACTCTGCATGGCGCCCACGACATCGCGCGTACCGCTCTGGAGACTTTCGATGACGCCTTGAATTTCACTCACCGAATCCTGTGTGCGCTGGGCCAGATGTCGAACCTCGTCCGCCACCACCGCAAAGCCTCTGCCCGTCTCCCCTGCTCTCGCCGCCTCGATTGCAGCGTTCAACGCCAACAGATTGGTCTGCTGGGCAATGGTTCGAATCACATCGAGCACGCTGCCGATTTTCTCGCTGCTGTCGGCAAGTTGACGAACACCGGTCATGGCGCCGCTCATGTGATGGGCCAAGGACTGAATGGAATGTGCAGCGGTCTGGATCGTACCTTTGCAGGATCGGGCGGCGACATCGCCATTGCGCGCGGCGGTCGCTGCCATGGACGCATTGCGCGCCACCTCTTGAGAGGTCGCGCTCATCTCATGGGTGGCCGTCGCGACTTGCTCGACCTCGCGCAGTTGCTGCTGCATGCCGCTACTGGTCTGGGTGGCAATCGAAGACGCCTGGTCGGCGGTGGATCGGGTCTCCAATACGCTCTGGCCGACTTGCGCAATAATCGGTTGCAGCTTATCGAGGAAACGGTTGAACCACCCCACCAACGCGCCCATTTCATCGCGGCGCTCAGCCTTGAGCCGCTGGGTCAGATCGCCCTCGCCATGGGCGATGTTTTCAAGCATTTCGGACACCCGACGAATAGGCCGCGTGACGCTCACCGCCAACAATCCCATCAGCAATGTACCGGCCAGGGTGACACCGATCCCGGTCGCCACTTGCGCGATCACAGACCTCCGATTTGACTGGTCCAGCACCTGTTGCAACGCCTCGACCGACGCCATCAACGTGGCACGCGGTACTTCGATGACCGTCATCCATTGGCTGGCGTTCGGGATCGGGGAAAACGGCACGACGAGCAGGATGTTGGCATTGTCAGCTGCATCGATTGCCAGGGTTTTATCCGACTTGGCCCCTTCGAACATCTCAGCCGCCTGTCGCGGGAAAATGTCCTTGATGGATTTCCCCAACGAAGCCGGATCGCCGCTTCTACCCATCACGACACCGGCGGCACTGATGAAGGTCAGTTGCCCCTGACCTTCGAACATCGAGGCACTGGCTTTCTGCGCAATGTTTTGCAAGCTGCTCAGGGGCAGATCAACGCTGACCACACCGATGAACTTACCGCTGTCCAACAACGGTAGCGCGATGCTGGAGGTCAGCGTCGGAACACCGTTGAGCTCAAAGGAATAGGGCTCGATCAAACAAGCCTTGCGGGTTTTCTTCGGGCAGTTCCACCACGCTTTTGCAGGATCGCCGTCGTCCTGCATTTCCTTTTCCTCGAGAATGAAGTTCTGCATCGATGAAACGTACACCGCAAAGCGGCCACTGGCATTGCCGGTGAAGTCGGCACCATTGACGGTGCTCTCGTCAGCACCATCGAGTGCATTGGGATCAAAGGAGATGCCTACGCCAAGTATCTCCTGCGTGGTTGCCACCTGAGCCCGGACCAGCCGGTACAAATCGCCACGCAGTTGCTTGGGAGCCAGGCCATTTTGTCGTGCCTGGCGGCGCATCATGACGATTTGGGTCGCCAGGGAGCGAGTGAACATCTGGCTGGCAAGGAACCGCTGCTCAATACCACTGGCCTGCAAATGCCCCGTTGCCTCCAGGTATTGCATGGACGCCCGGGACAACGAATCCGTACTGGAGTCACTGACCACGGCCGCTGTGTCGCGCATCTGGTGAATCGAAAAACCCACCAGGCAAAGCACCATCGCAAACAGACAACTCCCGGCAGCCAGCGTAATTCTTGTTTTTATCGACAAGGTTCCCATCGCATCGCCTCACTAAAATTCAGCCTGGAACAACGAGTTTTTTCGAGTGGTTAAAAAAAAGGCTCCCCGGATGGGGAGCCTGAATACACTTGGAAGGACGGTGAGAGTGACCAGCAGCAGCGAGAAACGACCCTTTTTCCCGCTACCCGCTTGCCAAGTGCAGCAATTGACCAACAGCCCTCAAGCAGGCTTCTTGTAACGACGAATGCGGATATCCGCCTGTTCCTTGTGCCCGGCAAAACCTTCCATGCCGCACAGACGCGAGCAGTATTCGCCGACCAGTACGGAGGCTTCATCCGTCAGGACACGTTGATAGGTGCAGGTCTTGATGAACTTGCCGACCCACAGGCCGCCGGTGTAACGCGCGGTCCCTGTCGTGGGCAATGTGTGGTTGGTGCCGATCACTTTGTCGCCGTAAGAGACGTTGGTTCGCTGACCGAGAAACAGCGCCCCGTAGTTGGTCATGTGTTCGAGGAAATACAGTGGATCGCGGGTCATGACCTGAACGTGTTCGGAGGCAATGCGGTCGGCTTCCAGCACCAGTTCGTCCACGGTGTCGCAGAGGATGATTTCGCCATAATCACGCCAGGCGATCGAAGCGACTGGCGCGGTCGACAAAATGGCCAACTGGCGCTCGATTTCAGCCGGCAGGGTTTCCGCCAGTGCCGGGCTATTGGTCAGGAATACAGCCGGGGAGTTGACGCCATGCTCCGCTTGGCCGAGCAAGTCGGCGGCGATGATTTCGACGTCGGAACTGTCATCGGCAATGACCAGGGTTTCGGTCGGGCCGGCGATCAGGTCGATACCGATTTTGCCGAACAATTGGCGCTTGGCTTCCGCGACGTAGGCATTGCCTGGCCCGACGATCATGTCGACGGGCTTGAATGCTTCGGTGCCCAAGGCAAAAGCGGCAATCGCCTGCACCCCACCGACGCAATAGATTTCGTCGGCACCGGCCAGGTACATGGCGGTGACGATGGCCGGGTGCGGCTTGCCATCAAAGGGCGGAGCCGCTGCGACCACGCGTTTCACACCTGCGACTTTGGCCGTCAGCACGCTCATGTGCGCCGATGCCAACAACGGATACTTGCCGCCAGGAATGTAGCAACCCACCGAGTTCACCGGAATGTTGCGATGCCCCAGGATCACGCCCGGCAGCGTCTCGACTTCAACATCGTGCATGGATGCCTTTTGCACTTCGGCAAAACGGCGCACCTGGGCCTGAGCAAACTTGATATCGCCGATTTCCTGTTCGGAAAGACTGGCGACACACGCCGCGATTTCTTCGTCGGTCAGGCGGAAGGACGCCGGCTCCCAGTTATCGAATTTCTTCGAGTACTCACGAACGGCGGTGTCTCCGTTTCTGGCGACGTTGCTGATGATTTGCGCCACCGTATCGCGGACTTGAGAGGCAATCTCGGCTTGAGCTTCAACAGGTTTACTTTTTTTCAGATAACGAATCATCAATATGCTCCAGGTGGTTCTTGAGGGCACGCGACATGCCCTCAGCATTGGCGACCATCTTTTCTCACCCTCCTGCCCCGGGCAATTTCGCAGCCTCCTGATTGATGACGCAATCTGACGCAGCACAGACGCAATGCTGAAGCACTCACGCAAGCAACTAATGTTATTCGTATAACCTTTTCTCATTAAAACCTTGTCGCCTGAATTACATGCGCATTAGAGATGTTCTCAAGCCCGCGGCCCATAAGGCTTTAGAGTGCCTGAATACGGGGTTTTGAGGGCATACGGATGAAAATGATCAAACAGGCATTGACTTAGGGATTTTGAGTGATAGCTTAAATAAGCGGTTATACGTATAACCTAATAATCACACCCAACTTGAAGAGGTGACCAACCGTGAGTCGAGTCTTGTATCTATTCGGTGGCTGGCCCGGCCATTACCCCTATGAAATCGCTGCATGGGCTCGGACCGTTTTCCAGGAGCTGGATTTCGATGTCGAGGAGTCGAACGATATCTTCACCCTGGACCGGGACTTGACCGGTTACGACCTGATCGTGATCGGCTGGAACAACGCCGTCACCACGGAAACGCTGACCGCCTCTCAGGAAAACCGCCTGCTCGAGGCGATCGAAAGCGGCACCGGGCTGGTCGGTTGGCACGGTGCGGGGGCGGCTTTCCGTGCAAGCCTCAAGTACCACTGGGTGCTGGGCGGATCGTTTCTTGAGCATCCGATGGGTGAAGGCTTTCCTCATCCGTACCAGGTCAACGTCATCGATCACACCCATGAAGTCACTCAAGGCGTCGAGGACTTCGAGGTTCGATCCGAGCAGTACTACATGCAGGTTGACCCGAACATTCATGTACTCGCCGAAACCACCTTCGACGGTAACCCGTTCCCCTGGATCAAGGGCCATCGCAGCCCGGTCGCCTGGGTTCGCCAATGGGGTCTGGGCCGGGTTTTCTATCACTCGATCGGACACGACACCAGCAATCTCGCCGACCCGAACATCCGCCGCCTGACCAGGCAGGGCCTGAACTGGGCGACGCGCGGGCGCGCAACAGCTACCGGGAAATCCGACGCATCCACCCTCGTCTCATCAACCCAAGGAGTCCTGTCATGACTAAATTGACCGGCAGCCAGATCGTGGCTCAAACCCTGAAAAACTATGGTGTCGAATATGTCGCCGGTATTCCTGGCCACGGCATCTGGACACTCACCGACGCCTTCCTGGAAGAGGACTCGAAACTCAAGTTCATCCAGGTCTTCCACGAGCAGAGTGCGGTTCACCTCGCGGATGGTTACTACCGGGTCAGCGGCAAACCGATGGCGGCTGTCACCTCCATCGGCGCCGGTGCCGCCAACACCGTGATCGGCATGGCAACGGCCTTCACCGACTCCACCAGCCTGATGCTGATCACTGGCGGGCCACCCACGCACATGCGCGGCCATGGCTTGCTGCAGGAGCTGGAGCGCTACACCGACAACGACTTCCCGAAAATCGCCGAAGCGGTCACCAAGCGTCATTGGGTGGCGACTCGCGTCGAAGAGTTGCCGTTCATGATGCATCGGGCCTGGAGCTCGATGGTCACGGGGCGTCCAGGCCCGGTTCATCTTGAAATCCCGATGGATGTTCAGGCCGAAGCGGCTGAAGTGACCCTTCACGCCCTGGAAGAGCGCACCCCTATCGGCAAATGCTTCCCGGATCCGGCGGCAACCGCCCGCGCGGTTGAAGAGTTGAAAGCCTGCAAGCGCCCGGTGCTGGTCATCGGCGGCGGCGTCATCACTGGCGAGGCAAGCGCCGAAGTGTTCGCTCTGGCAGAAGCCTGGCAAATCCCGGTGGTCACCACCTGGAACGGCAAAAGCGGTTTCCCGGAAGATCACCCGCTGTTCGCCGGCAGCGTCGGTCAGACCGGCACGATGTGCGGCAACAAAGTAGCCTCTACCGCTGACGTGATCATCGCCGTGGGTTGCCGCTTCACCGACTGGTCGTCATCCAGTTACGCCAAGGGCGTGACCTTTGCGATTCCGCCGTCGAAGCTGATTCATATCGACATCGATCCGCACGAAATCGGCAAAAACTATCCGGTCACGGTGGGCATTTGCGCCGACGCGAAATACGCGCTGGCGCATATCGTGGAAGGCTTGAAAGGCCAGACGGTCGATCGCCAGGAGTACATGAGCGACTTGCGCGGCTATCAGGACGAATGGGAAACCAAGCTGGCCGGCCGCCGTGACTCCGATCGCTTCCCGTTTACCTCTCAACGTCCGTTGGGAGCGCTGCGCAAGGTATTCCCGCGCGACACCATCGTGGTGGTCGGGTCAGGCAACACCCAAGGCGCGGTCAAGCAGACCTTCCCGGTCTATACCCCCCGTACGCACCTGACATCGGGCGGTTTCTCGTCGATGGGCTGGGCTGTTCCTGCCGCTATCGGTGCCAAGTTGGCAGCACCGAATCAACCGGTGGTGTGCATCCTGGGCGATGGTGACTTCCTGATGACCTCTCAGGAAATTGCGATCTGCGTGACCAACAACATCCCTGTTGTGTTCATGATCCAGAACAATGCCGGGTACATGTCGATTCGTGGTGGCCAGCGCAAGCAAACCAGTCGCCATATCGGCACCGAGTTCAACCACCCGGACGGCACGCCTTACAGCCCGGACTTCAAGGCGGTCGGCGAAGCCTTCGGCCTGAAATCCTATCGCGTGGAGCGCCCGGAAGACCTCGAGCCGATCCTGCAGGAAGCCCTGGACCTGAACGCACCGGTGCTGATCGAAATCCCGACCGACCGCGACGCCGCAGGCCCTTGGGTGCCGGGCTGGTGGGACTTCCCGATTCCCGAGTACATCACTGACGAACGTCAGGACGAATACTGGGAAATCCGGAACTCCGAACAACACCTGTAAAACCTGGAGCGGCTCAAATGAGTGATGCATTGATTACGCATCATGCAGAGCTGAATCCACAACCGGGGGCGCCGCGCGAACCGCGCGCCCTCGACGTGGTGACACCTGATGCAGATGGCAACATCAACTGTGATGTAGTGATTATCGGCTCGGGCATGGGCGGATCGACCTTTGCCCATGCACTGCGCGATAGCGGGCTGGACATCATTATCGTTGAACGCGGTGATTTCCTGCCCCGTGAAATACATAACTGGAGCGCCGAATCGGTATTCGCCGAAGGCCGTTACCGCAACGCCGAACAGTGGCTGGATCAATCCGATCAACCGTTTTCCCCCGGTGTGTTTTATTACGTCGGCGGCAATACCAAGTTCTATGGCGCGATGCTCCCGCGGTTTCGCGAAGAGGACTTCGGCGAAATCCAGCACGCCGAGGGCATCTCCCCCGCATGGCCGATCAGCTACGCAGAACTGGAACCCTGGTACGCCGAAGCTGAAAAACTCTACCGGGTTCATGGCCTCGCCGGCAGCGACCCCAGCGAGCCCTGGCGTTCGGGCCCGTTTCCCCAGCCTGCGCTCAAACATGACCCTGCACTGGTCCCGCTGGAGCAAAGCATGCGTCGTTCCGGGCTCAAGCCCTTCGTGATGCCGGCGGCGGTGGATTACGGCGACGGTGGTGGCTGCGTTTTGTGCTCGACCTGCGATGGCTATCCCTGCCTTGTCGATGCCAAGGCCGATGCTGAAGTGTCGGCATTGAGACCGGCGTTGCGCAGCGGTTCCGTCAGGCTGATGACCCGCACCACCATCAAGCGACTGGAAACCGCCAGCGACGGCCGCACGGTAACCGAGGCCCATGGCCTCTTCGAGGGCAGAGACGTGAAACTGCGGGCCAAACGATTCGTTCTGGCCTGTGGCGCAGTGAATAGCGCAGCCCTGCTGTTCAAGTCAGCGAACGCTCGACACCCTGAAGGCCTTGGCAACCGTTCGGGGCAATTGGGTCGCAACTACATGGTCCATAACAGTACGTTCATGCTGGCGGTGGACCCGCGACGCAAGAACAAAGTGATCTTCCAGAAGACCCTGGCCATCAACGACTGGTACAGCGCCAGCCCGAGCAATTCATTTCCCTTGGGTAATGTGCAGATGCTGGGAAAGATCCGCGAGCCCATGATCACCTCGATGCGCCCGTGGTTGCCGAAGTTTGCCTCGCGATACATCACCGACCACAGCGTCGACTTGTATCTGACCTCGGAGGATCTACCGACACAGGAGAACCGGGTCACGTATGACAAGGCGCGTGACGCGATCAAGGTCCACTGGACACCCAATAACCTGAGGGCTCATGAAGGCCTGGTGAGCAAGACCGGTAAAGTCATGCGTGAGGCTGGTTATCCGGTGATCCTGAAAGCGCGGATGGGCATCGCCACCAATTCGCACCAGTGCGGCACCGCCGTCATGGGCAAGGACCCTGCATCCAGCGTACTGGATCTGAATTGCAAGTTGCATGACCTGGATAACGTCTGGGTCGTAGACAGTTCTTTCTTCCCGTCTTCGGCGGCGGTCAATCCGGCGCTCACGATCGCCGCCAATGCCCTGCGGGTGGCGGCGAACTTCAAGCATCAGGCAAGTTGAGCGGCAACACAAACCGGACAACAACTGCGGCGCAACGTTGCGCCGCAGCCCTGCCTGGATTCAAGCGTCAGATGGCTGCACGCTGAGTGTCGACGTTCGCACAATCAATTTCGTGGCGAAAATTTTCCGTTCGGGCTCAAGCCGGGTGCCGGCCGGCGCATTCAGTTGTTCGGTCAGAAGTCGCGCGGCGTATACGCCCTTCTCCACCATCGGCTGGCCAATGGTGGTCAAACCGAGCTGGACGGCCTCGGGAATATCGTCAAAGCCAATCACCGATAGCGCCTGCGGGACTTTGCGATTGAGCGCGTGAGCCGTTTTCATGCAAGCAATCGCCATCACATCCGAACAGGCAACGACCGCCGTGACATCGCTGGACGTCAGCAGCGTAAACGCGGCTGCCTGCCCGGACGTCGAATCCAGCCCACCGGCCTCGATAATGCTCAGCTCCTCGAATGCCAGGCCTGCCTCGGTCGCGGCTTCCACGTAACCGGTGAGGCGCTCCCTGACAATGCGCTCACTGGCGCTGTTGAAACGCTTCTGGTCAATCGGACCGCGATAACCGTCCGGATTGAGACGGTCAATGATGATGCCGATCTTGCGGTGCCCCAGATCCAGCAGGTGCTGCATCTGCGTACGGGCAGCGCCTCGATCGTCAATCCCGACAAAGAAAGAGTCTGCCACCAGAGGCGAATCGATCACCACAAACGGAATGTTCTGCTTGACCACCGCCAACACGGCTGGGTGATCATCGGGCAAGGTCGAGATAATCAAGCCATCCACCAGCCCGCGCAGGGCGAGACTGCCGTGATTCTCGGCCTGGGCTCGGCCGACAAGCCGGTTGTTATTGAGCGGGAACAACGTCAGCGCGACATTCTCCAGTTCACCCACTTCACTGATGCCGCGCAACAAGGCAATGGTGCAGGGGTCGGCGAAAGCAAGGGACAACTTGTCCATCATCATCAGACCGATCGCGCCGATCTTGCCCGAGCGAAGGCTTCGCCCCAGAACGTTGGGCCCCGGGTAGCCCAATGAAGCAGCCACCTCAAGGATATGCTCACGCTGGGCTTGCGACAGCTTGGAGGGGCGATTGTAAGCGTAAGACACCGCAGGCTGGGACACCCCCGCCGCCAGTGCTACATCTTTCATTGAAACCGATGCCATCGCTTGCTTCCCAATCTTTTTGAAACCTCATGCGAGGTCTGTGAAAAAACATGCACTCAGTGTAACCGTTGACGGGAAACCTTCGGAACCAGTCCGGTGGCACTGACCATGATTGCGATCATTAATGCGGCGACGGCGAGCAGCGCCGCAGACAGGCTGGTCGCGTGAGCGAAAAACCCGATGACTGCCGGGCCCATCAGGATGCCGAGGTAGCCGAGGCTGGTTGCCGCGGCAATCGCCAACTCACCGGGCATCGTCTGTTGAGCACCGGCCAGCGACAGGTAAACCGGCGCAATGTTCGCCAAACCAATGCCTATCACGGCGAATCCCAGCAGATTCACGAGCCAGTCCGTCACCAGGACGACTATCAGGAACCCCAGAATGACAATCAGACCGCCACCGAGGAGCACCGCGCGCGAACCGAGCTTGAGCAGAACCCGGTCACCGCTCAGTCGCCCCAGGGCCATCATCACCGCGAACGCTGCGTAGCCCAGGCCTGCAATGGAATGCTGAACGCCACGCACCTCGGTAAGAAACACCGCGCTCCAGTCGAGAATGGCGCCCTCGGCAAGAAAGGCGAACAGGCACAGCAAGCCCAGCAGCAAAACCTTGCGTGTAGGCTTGACGAAGATCGGACTCCCCTCATCGCCGCTTCGCCCGAGCATCTGACGCCCATATGTCAGGACAAAGGCGAGCAATGCCGCCATCACCGTACTGCTTGCCAGCAAAGGCGTTGCACCGAGCCATAACAAGGCGGTCATCCCCGCAGCACTGACAATCGTTCCGAGGCTGAACAAGCCATGGAAACCGGACATGAGCGAGCGACCGGTAGCGCGCTCGACCATGACCCCCTGAACGTTCATCGTCACGTCCACCGCCCCGCATCCTGCACCGAAGACCGTCAGGGCGAGCATCAAACCCGCGAATGAATGAGTGGTTGCCAGCATGGGCAATGTCAGCAATACCAGCGCGATGCCTATGTGCATGGTAAAGCGGCAGCCCTTCCTCGCATTCAGAATGCCAGCGAGCGGCATCATCACCAGCGAGCCCAGGCCAAGGCAGAGCAACAGCAAGCCTAACGCGCCGTCGTCGACCCCGGCCCGACTGCGGGCATAGGGAACCAGGGGGGCCCACGCCCCCATGCAAAGGCCTGACAACAGAAACGTCAGCCGATAGGCAGCCATATCAGGTGTGGCGCACGGCAATACCAACTCTTGAGACGACACGGAAACCTCTGTGCTCGAGCCACTGGAGTTATACGTATAACCTAAAACAATCGATAAGGCCAATGACTCAACACCACGCAGGCTGCCAGCGCAGGGTCTGACGTGTAATTTAATGCCATGAAGTCGGCAACCAAGTCTGAAAAGAGTTGACAGCAAGCTTGCTGTAAATGTTATTTTTAATGAGTTATACGTATAACTCTTATCAAATCAAACCCTCAATTGCATGAACACCCAACAAAAACAAAAGGGACAATGCAGCGTGATTAACAACCTTCAAACCACACAGATCCCCACCCGCATTCGCAAGGCGCGCATCGCGACTTTCCTGGGCTTCATGATGATTGGCGCCATGATGTACATCTGGTCGACGGGTGTGAGTGTCTTCAGGGTGCAACTGGGTTTTACCGGCGAATCGGGAGACGCGAATTTCGGCTTGATCGCGCTTGGCGTTGGTGTCGGCTCCGCAACAGGCGCGCTGTGGGTCGGCCGATTGCTCGACACCTTTGGTGCGAAGTCGGTCATCACGGTGTGTGCACTCGCTTATCCCCTTTCCATCATCCCGCTCGGATTCGTCAACGGTTTCTGGTTCGCCTTGTGCTTCGGTGTTGTGCTCGGGCTGCTGCGAGGGGCACTGGACACGGCATTGAATGCCCATGGTGTGCAAGTCGAACGTTTCTACCAGCGCTCGATCATGTCTGGCTTCCACGCGTTCTATTCACTGGGCGGCTTTCTGCTGGGGATGGTGTGCAGCTGGTTGACCGGCCTCTACACCGACAGCGTGCAAGTGCCCTACACCGTGCTCGGCGTGGCCCTGTTTATCGTGGGCTGGTTTTTCAGCCGGTGGTTGCTGGGCAAACATGATGTCCCCGAGCCTTCGGCCAGCGACTGGCAGACAGGCGCCCATTCGCCCGATGAAGCGGGCAAGGGACCATCGGCAAAAACGCTGCTGGTCATGATTGCTCTCGGTGTCTTGCTGCTGGGCAGCATGATGGGTGAAAACGCCATTGCTGACTGGGGCCAGGAATACATTCGTCGCGAGTTCTCGACGAGCACCTCGATGGCCGGCATGGCGGTCTCCATCTTCGTCGGCGCGGCGTTCGTCGGACGTCTTTTCGGTGACCGGCTGGCCGCGGCTTTCGGTAATTCACAAGTGGTTTTCGGCTGCGGGACGATATGCGTCCTCGGCATGATCATCACCATCATTGGCGGTACCGCGGTGACTGGCATCGTCGGTTTCGCGTTGTTTGGCCTCGGCCTGTCGTGCATCGCGCCACTGATGATCTCTGCCGCCGGGCGCAGAGATCCGAAACATGCAGGTCGCAATATCGGCATCGTCAACTGCATCGGTTTTTCCGGAATGCTGGTGGGCCCTGCCGTCATCACCGTGATTGTCAGTCATTTCGGTCTGGGCAAGTTGATGTTTTTCCCGCTGATAATGCTCGCCTTGCTGGCGACATTGGGGCCCCTGCTGATGCGAGCGCCTAAACCTGTCACCACCGAAAAACAGCGCTACACGCGCAGCGCCGCACCTCAATAAAATGCAGCGCTCTTTTCGGACAACATCAACTTAACTGAAGAATCCTGGGCGATTCAGCTTTCAGAGCACGCTGTACGCTTGCCAAGCTGCATTTCGTCAGGAAAGCTCAATTGCGGCACGGAACCAAAGAAATCTGGCAGGCATTCAAAAGCATCGATTGACCCGTTGTAACAAAGTGCAGGAATGCCCGTACCCGGCTTTTCCCCAGGAATTCACCCATGTTCAGCCCCAAAGCATCGCCCAAAAGAACACCGCTTGCCCGCCTGGCCCTGGCCATCACCCTGAGCACCCTCGGCCTGCCTTTCTGGGCGGGCAATGCCCAGGCCCACGGCGGTCACGCCGAAATGGTGCCGCTGCAAGCGGGTCTTGAGGAATTTGGCGCCACGGTGAAATGGGACGATTACGCCAATCTGTTCACCATCGCCAAGGACGGGGTCTACCTCAAGGTCAAGCCCGACAGCAAAGTGGCGATGCTCAACGGCAAGCGTATCGAGCTGACGGTGCCGGTGGTGTTCAAGGACCATACGGCGTTCATGTCCAAGGACTTTATCAACCAGGTGTTCCAGTCCGGGCTGGACAAGACCTTCGTCGTCGAGACCCGCCCCAACCCGCTCAATCCCCTGAGCGCGGCTGAAATCACCACGGCCGTGGACATCGTCAAGAAATCGGAAAACTACAAGCCCGGCTTCCGTTTCACCGAAGTCTCGGTCAAGGAGCCGCCGAAGGATCAGGTGTGGAACTTCGTCTTCACCGGGCAGAACGTCGCCCAGCCGCGTGAGGCCTCAATCGTGGTGCTCGACGGCAAGCACGTGATCGAAGCCCTGGTCGACCTCGACAAGAAAGAACTCAAGTCCTGGAAGCCGATCGAAGGCGCCCACGGCATGGTCTTGCTGGACGATTTCGCAACGGTGCAGTCGGCTGTGGAAACCAGCCCGGAATATGCACAGGCCCTGGCCAAGCGCGGCATCAATGACGTGAAGAAAGTCGTGGCCACACCGCTGACCGTCGGTTACTTCGACGGCAAGGATGGCCTGGCGCAGGACAAGCGCCTGCTGAAAATCGTCAGCTACCTCAACACCGGTGACGGCAACTACTGGGCGCACCCGATCGAAGGGCTGGTGGCGATTGTCGACCTGGAACAGAAGAAGCTGATCAAGATCGAAGACGAAGCGCTCATTCCGGTGCCGATGAAACCGACGCCGTATGACGGGCGCGGACGCCAGGGCGTGGCAGTCAAACCGCTGGAAATCATCGAGCCCGAGGGCAAGAACTACACCATCAGCGGCAACAGCATTCACTGGCAGAACTGGGACTTCCACGTTCGCCTCGACTCGCGGGTCGGGCCGATCCTGTCCACCGTCACCTACGACGACAAGGGCAAGAAACGCAAGATCATGTACGAAGGCTCGCTGGGCGGCATGATCGTGCCTTACGGTGACCCGGATGTCGGCTGGTACTTCAAGGCCTACCTCGACTCCGGCGACTACGGCATGGGCACCCTGACTTCACCGATTGCCCGTGGCAAAGACGCCCCGCAAAACGCCGTGCTGCTGGACGCGACCATCGCCGACTACACCGGCGCACCGACCGCGATCCCCCGCGCCATGGCGGTGTTCGAGCGCTATGCAGGCCCCGAATACAAACACCAGGAAATGGGCCAGCCCAACCTCAGCACCGAGCGTCGTGAACTGGTGGTGCGCTGGATCAGCACCGTGGGCAACTACGACTACATCTTCGACTGGGTCTTCCAGCAGAACGGCACCATCGGCATCGACGCCGGCGCCACCGGCATCGAAGCGGTCAAGGGCGTGAAATCGAAAACCATGCACGAAGACACCGCCAAGGAAGACACGCGCTACGGCACCCTGCTCGACCACAACATCGTCGGCACCACGCACCAGCACATCTACAACTTCCGCCTCGATATGGACGTGGACGGCGAGCAGAACTCACTGGTGGAAGTGAACCCGGTGGTGCTGCCGAACGACCGTGGCGGCCCGCGCACCAGCACCATGCAGACCGAAACCAAGGTGGTCGGCACCGAGCAACAGGCGGCGCAGAAATTCGACCCGTCGACCGTGCGCCTGCTGACCAACTCCAGCAAGGAGAACAAGGTCGGCAACCCGGTTTCCTATCAGCTGATTCCGTACGCCGGCGGCACGCACCCGGTGGCCAAGGGCGCTAACTTCGGCAAGGACGAATGGCTCTACCACCGCCTGAGCTTCATGGACAAGCAACTGTGGGTGACGCAATACAACCCCGAGGAAAAATACCCGGAAGGCAAGTACCCGAACCGCTCGGACAAGGACTCGGGCCTGGGGCAGTTCACCCAGGACAACCACTCCATCGAGAACACCGACGATGTGGTCTGGCTGACCACCGGCACCACCCACATCGCCCGCGCCGAAGAGTGGCCGATCATGCCGACCGAGTGGGTGCATGTGCTGCTCAAGCCGTGGAACTTCTTCGATGAAACACCGACCTTGAACCTCAGCGCACCGAAGTAAGCAAACAACACACAAAACCTGTGGGAGCGGGCTTGCTCGCGAATGCGGTGTGTCAGTCCATGAAGTTGTCGACTGACACACCGCTTTCGCGAGCAAGCCCGCTCCCACAAGGGTTCATCGGTGTTCAGGCGAGTCCATCAGCGCGTCCGGCAACATCCCTTTCGCTGATCCTCTACCCCCCCGCATCGATCCGGTCCAGCGCCCGGTTCACCGCCAACTCCCCCAACAGGATGACTTGCGCGATGCCCAGCAGGGTATTGCGACTTGTCCCATCCGTTCGATCCGCCAGATCCATGGTCATGACATTGGCCGATGCCAGTGACTCGCAGGCATGGGCCAGCAGGGTTGCGGTATCGAGTTCCGGGTTGACGAAAAACATCGCGCACAGTTTGCGTGGAGTGGCTCGGATGTCGGCGGCTGAGGGGATGCGGTCGGCGGGTTCGTGGGGGGTGTTTGAGTCGAATTCTACTGATGAGGATGTCGGACCGGTGTCCGGCGGATTCGGTGTGACCTTGAACATGGGAATTTTCTCCAGTAAGGGCCACAACCATCTCGCGACTAAACAAAAGGGTGGTGGCCGTGCGCAAGTTAGTCGACCGGTAAAGTTTCCCAAAACCCGGCGCGCCCGAAGACGCCATGCGCACAGCCACCATCAAGTGCAGGCGGATGCCTGACTGGATGACACCGGTACAACCGAGGAAAACTAGCCGGGCGACTAAACCCGATCACTGACAATCAGTGACGCGGAGCAAGTTACCGAGCGGTCCCAAAGCGCACAAGCCGGCGGATTCTGGGGTAACTGTAGGCAACGACGCAAGGCGCTGTGGCTTTCACGAAGTAACCTTGAGGGCTTTTAAACAAGCAGGCTTTGCGCTCTGCAGTAGCGTTCGATCCGAACGGTTCAACCCTGTCGAAAAGCAGCCGCTGCACCTGGCGCCGACAAAATCGCGAACGGTCCTACAGGTACGCAGCATCAACACTCGGATGCATCCTACGCGAGCGTCGGAACCTTCCTATATCAACCTTTTTTACCTTCCTGAAAGCTGTCGAGCGCTTGAACGCGGGCGGCAACGAAGCCTCCCCGCCTGCATCGATAGACTAGGGAGGTCTGCAACATGCACCCCGTATTGCCCGTTTTCTTCGACCACAGCCGCCACACACTCTGGGTCCGAGAGCTGGACGCCCCCCTCGACGTCCTGGCCTTCCACGGCGAAGAACACCTCAGCCAACCCTTCAGCTACCACATCGAGTTCACCTCCAGCCAGCTCGACATCGACGCCGAACGCCTGCTCGGCCAACCCGCCAGCTTCAGCCTGCACGCGCTACCGGAAAAAGTCTCGTCGCTGATCTTCGAACCGTCCGAGGTCAAGCCGCTGCGCACCTTGCACGGGGTGATCGGTGGCTTCAAACGCCTGTCCGGTTCCATCGACGAAGCGCGCTACGAAGTCACCCTGCAACCGCGTCTGGCGCTGCTCGCGCGAGGTCGGCAATACCGGATCTACCAGCACCGCTCGGTGCCGGAGATCGTCGAGCACATCCTGCGCGGCCGCCATGATTTCAGGGGCCAGGACTTCCTCTTCCACCTGCACCGCGAGTACCCCCGGCGTGAACAGGTGATGCAATACGGCGAAAGCGATCTGGCCTTCATCGCCCGCCTGCTGGCCGAAGTCGGCATCTGGTACCGCTTCACCAGCGACGAGCGCCTGAGTATCGACGTCGTCGAATTCCACGACTCCCCGCGCGCCTACCAGTTCGACGTCGAGCTACCGTTGCGGCCGCTCTCCGGGTTGAGCAGCAGCGGTGAGGACAGCGTCTGGGCCTTGCAGTCGGAACACCAGGTGGTGGAACAGCACGTCAATGTCCGCGCCTACCACCACCGTGACGCCCGCGCGCACCTCGACGGCGACATCGACCAGACGCGCGGCGCCAAGGGCACCTACGGCGAGGCCTATCACTACGCCGAGCCCTACACCGCGCTCGGCGACCGCCATGACTTCCCCGAAGACGTGCAGTGCGAAAGCGGCTACTTCTATGCGCGCCTGCGCCACGAGCGATACCTCAATCACCGCACCCGCCTCAGCGGCATGAGCAGCAGCGCCCGCCTGGCGCCGGGCCAGGTGCTGGAAGTCACCGACGGCGCGCCCCAGGCCTTCGCGCCGCGGGCGGTGATCATCGGGCTCAAGGCCGGCGCCGCCCGCGACCGCAGCTTCGAGTGCAGCTTCCAGGCCATCCCCTATGCGCAGGCGGTGTGCTTTCGCCCAGAGGTGCCACCCAAACCCTTGATCGCCGGCACCGTGCCGGCCCGGGTGACCAGCGCGCAGGCCCACAACCCCTACGCCGATACCGACGCCGAAGGCCGCTACCGGGTGCATTTCCTGTTCGACCGCGACACCTGGGACGCCGGTCGCGAAAGCACTTGGCTGCGCCTGGCCCGGGCGTACGCCGGCGACACCCACGGCCTGCACCTGCCGCTGATCGCCGGCACCGAAGTGGCGGTGGCCTTCGAACAGGGCGACCCGGACCGCCCCTACATAGCCCACGCCCTGCACGACAGCCAGCACCCCGACCCCGTCACCATGTACAACGAAAAGCGCAACGTGCTGCGCACCCCGGCCAACAACAAACTGCGGCTGGACGACACCCGCGGGCAGGAGCACATCAAGCTCAGCACCGAACACAGCGGCAAGAGCCAGCTCAACCTCGGGCATGTGGTGGATGCCGAGCGTCAAAAACGGGGTGAGGGGTTTGAGTTGCGCACCGATGCCTGGGGCGCGATTCGCGGGGGCAAGGGGCTGTTTATCAGTGCCGATGAACAGAGCAAAGCCCAAGGCCAGGTGCTGGAAATGGGCCCGGCGATCGAGCGCCTGCGACAGGCCGGCGAACAACTGCAAGCACTCTCGGAAGATGCCCAGACGGCCCACGCCGAACCCGCGGATGTGCCCGCGCAACTGGCGCTGATGCGCCAGCAGCTCGATGAATTGAAAGCCTCGGTGCTGCTGCTCAGCGCACCCCAGGGCATCGCCCTGACCAGCGGCCAGCACCTGCAACTGGCCGCGCAAGACAACCTGATGCTCAACGCCGGCGGCGAGGCCGACCTCAGCGTGGTCAAGCGCTTGTTTATCGGCGTCGGCCAGGGCTTGAGCCTGTTCGTGCGCAAGCTCGGCCTCAAGCTGATCGCCAATCAGGGCCCGGTACAGATACAGGCGCAAAACGATCGGCTGGAATTGCTGGCGCGGCAGGGGCTGGAGATCACCAGCACCGAAGATGAGATCCACATCACCGCGAAGAAGAAAATCGTCCTCAACGGCGGGGGCAGCTACCTGCGCCTGGAGACGTGTGGCATCGAATCCGGCACGGCGGGGGATCACAACGTCAAGGCGGCGCATTTCGAGTACAGCGGTCCGGCGAGCATGAAGGCCACGCATCCGGACTATCCGCAAAGCCTGTCCAGACAGACCTTACGATTCAACCTGTCACCCGCCCCAAATGCCTCCAGCCAGAACTGGGCGGGCATGCCCTACACCCTGTACGCCGATGGCGCTGTGCTCAAGCAGGGCGTGCTGGACAAGACCGGGCAACTGTCGATCGACCATCAGGTCGTCACCCAGGGCTACCGGTTGGTGATGGCCAACGGTGTGACCTACCAGATTCCGGTCCCCACCGAATACCGCAACGCCAAGCAGGCGGAACTCGCCAATCGTGGTCTGCACAACCACCCCTCGCAAGCCGATGCCGAGGTGAGCCAGCCCACATCGCACACGGATCACCGAGGCCTGTATGCCACGGTGATGGAAGGCGCTAGTGATCAGGAAGGGAAAACACAATGAGCCAATACGAGATCGTCACACCGGTCGCACTCCAGCACACCCAAGAGGTGACCTGTACCCCGCCATGGTATGTGCGCAATACCGAATACCCTCCCGCCATGGCGACTTATCAACCGCTGATCAACGGTGAAGAAGCATTCAAGGCCGTGCACCTGGCCATTTCAAAGGCCAAGGCAACTGTCGACATCATCTGTTGGGGCTTTCAGCCGTCGATGTATTTCATCCGCGATGGAATATCGCCGTGTATCGGTGAATTGCTGATGGCCATGGCGCGCGAAGGCGTCAAGGTGCGGATATTGGGGTGGGAAATGCCGTTTAACAGCGCGGGCTTTGCCGACGAATCCAATCTGCCCGGTAAAGGCCCGTACCGGATATACGACCGGGCGATGCAACCCTCCACGGACGAGCAATATGCTTATGACCGCCAGTGGTTTGCCAACTGTGCGCTTGCCGACAACATGGCCGCTGCGCATCTGGCGGCTCGCGGCACTCCAGTGTTCGTCAGTCGCGGTTTCAGCGTGCTTGAGAGGGCCGAAATAGCCCATCAGGCGAAATACAAAAGTCTCGACCCGCAGATCAGCGCCACCACGCAATTCATCCTGACGGCGACAGCGACCCATCATCAAAAAACCGTTCTCGTCGATTATGAACTGCCGGACCGCGCCGTCGGCTTCGTGATGGGTCACAACATGCTCGACGAGTACTGGGACACCAATGACCATCTGGCGGTGAACCGTGACAAGGACACCAAACCCGCCCCCAACAAGGGCCCGCGTGGCGATACCCCACGTCAGGACATTTCAAGCCAGGTCAGCGGGCCGATCCTGGAACACCTGCACCACAACTTCGCCAGCGCCTGGCGCAAGGAAACTGGCGAGGACCTGCTCGACTTACGCCAAGCCAAAGCGATCGGGCCGCAACAGCAATGCGCCCCGCAAGCCACCCGACAAATCGCGCAGATCCTGCGCACCCAGGCCCAGGAGGGCAAGCGCGATATCGAAAAGCTCTACCTGCAAGCCGTCAACAACGCGACCCAGTTCATCTACATCGAAAACCAGTATTTCCGCTGGCCGCCCCTGGCCGAATTGATCAAGGCCGTCGCCGCCGGCCAGACCAAGGCCGGTCGCGACCCCGCCATACACGGCCCCTTGCACCTGTTTGTGATCACCAATGCTAGCAAGGGCGGCATAGGCTCCGGCACCGTCAACACCCAGCGCATGCTCGAAAGCCTCGGGCGAGGTGAAACCATGCCTGCAATCACCAAGTTACGGCGTATTGAACAGGCAAAAGCTGACGCCGCGGCACTGGAAACCAGCCTGGGCGAACGTATTGAACAGCATGCCCTGATCACGCTGACGAAACTCACCGACGCATTGGGCGGAACCGATCTCAGCGACAAGGCCAAGGAAGATCAGCGACACAAGGCCTGGCTCAACGATTGGCGCAAAGTCGCACTCCAGAGCCAAATCGAGGCAATTGAGGGTGAGACTTTTGCTCAACTCCCGGAACTCTCCGGCCTGAAAGTCCATGTGTGCTCACTGGTTGCCCCCGACTCGCCCGCCGGTAAGCCCTGGATGCCAGTGTACATCCACTCCAAGTTGATGATCGTCGACGATGTGTTCACCACTCACGGCTCGGCCAACATCAATACTCGCAGCATGCAGGTGGATAGCGAACTGAACATTGCGCATGAGTGGGCGAGTGTGACGCAGGGGTTGCGGCGGCGGTTGTGGGAGATGCATACGAATGGATTGGGCGCGCAGGATGATCCGGAGGAGGCGTTCGAAGCTTGGCAGTGGATCATCGACGACAACAAAGACTTTCAGGAAGACAAGGATGTGCCTTGTGCCCCCCTCGTTGAGTTCTACTTCGGTAAATCCGACCTGTCGGACCTCGACTGATGCGACGGGTCTTGTTTTTGTCATGCCTGCTGCTGCTCGCCTGCGATACCAGTAATCCTACTTCTACTTCGACCAAGGAAGCGCCCTTGAACCCTTTGACTGAAGCCAAGGCCAATATGGCCTTTACCTGTGTGCACGAGCAGATCCCCACGGCCTCCGCCGAGGCCGATGTGCTGTTCCATTACGCGCGCTGGTTGCAAAAGAACAACCAACTCAAACAGGACAAGACTGTCGATGGAGAGATCGAACGTTTATATCGCATCGCCAGTGAGAACGGCCACTACAAGGCCAATATCAACCTGCAGAACGGTGCGATGCGCGGTACTTTCAAACTCCGTGGTGAAGAGCATTTGCGCATGAGTGAACAACTGATCAACGCGGAAGTGGCAACGGGATATTACTTTGTCGGTATCTTTTTGCAGCACGGCGCAGGCGGGTTGCAGCAAGATCACGAAATGGCCTTGCGTTACTACCGCAAAGCCGCCGATCAGGGCAATGCGCAAGCTCAGGCAGTTGTAGCCGACAAGTTGGCGCCGATTGATATTGCCCCGGATGTTGCGCGGCAGATGCGCCGTTGCGCAGCTGAACAAGGTCACGGTAAATCAGCCGTCGCCCTAGGTGTCCACTTTAAGAACAAAGGAAAGTACCAAGAAGCGCTTGAGGTCTTCCAGATGGGCGTTGTAGCTGGTAGCGACGGCGCTGCCGGCCGGTTGGAAAAAGGCTTCCGTGGCCCTAAGCCAGATAACCGCTTGCTCTACCTCGGCCAACAGGAAGACCTCGAACGCGCCGATCGCTACGAAAAAATCTGGAAAATCCTCTCGGGCTACTCCTACGCCAATCCCAAAGTCCCCGAGATCAACGAGATCGTCCCACTGCCGCCTGCCACGTTGCCTGCTTGGGACGGCAAGCTCCAATGGCTCGAAGAACGCCTGGCCAATGTCCCGCCAGAAAAACCCAGCGAAGCACTGATTCACCAACTGGCCAAAGCCAAGGTCCTCGAACCCGCCACCGGCCGGCCCATGCCAGGCTCCTCGGCCTTTATAGAGATCGACTACATCAAAAGGCCGACCTGCAATAGCGGCCAAGCCTGTACGCATACCGGTTATTGGAAAGCCGAAGGCATCGTCGACAAGATCCAACGTTTCGAAAAAGGCGAAATTATGCCGACCCTGAATGTCCAGCGCAGCCATAGCCGCTTCCTGCTCGCCGACCGGGTCACCATCGGCGAAGAAAACATTAGATGGAGTCTGTTCGGTGAGGCCTAAGTATTTATGGGGCTATTGGATACTCATCGCCTTGACCGGCTGTGGCGCCAACAATGCCGAACCTTTGTCGGTGGACTTTGTAAACCCGCTCACCGATATAAACGTTAGTCTCGCCTTCGCCTGCCAACACGAAACAATTCCGGCGCCGCCCGCTGAGGCCGATGTGCTGTTCCATTACGCGCGCTGGTTGCAAAAGAACAACCAGCTCAAACAGGACAAGACTGTCGATGGAGAGATCGAGCGCCTGTATCGCATCGCCAGTGAGAACGGACATTACAAGGCCAATATCAACCTGCAGAACGGCGCGATGCGCGGTACTTTCAAACTCCGTGGCGAAGAGCATTTGCGCATGAGTGAGCAACTGATCAACGCGGGCGTGGCAACGGGATATTACTTTGTCGGCATTTTCCTGCAGAACGGTTCGGCGGGACTACAGAAAGATCACGAAATAGCATTGCGTTACTACCGCAAAGCCGCTGATGAAGGTAGTGCGCTGGCTCAAGCCTATGTCGCAGACAAGTTGGCGCCGATTGACATTGCGCCGGACGTTGCCCGGCAGATGCGCCGCTGCGCGGCCGAGCAAGGGCACGGTGATGCAGCCTCCGACCTAGGTATAAATCTATCGGGGAAAGGGCGTTATCAGGAAGCGCTCGAAGCATTCCAGCTCGGGGTAGCGGCCGGTGACAGCACTTCGACTTCTTTTTTGAGCAAAGGCTTCCGTGGCCCTAAGCCAGATAATCGCTTGCACTACCTCGGCCAACAGGAAGACCTCGAACGCGCCGATCGCTACGAAAAAATCTGGAAAATCCTCTATGGCTACTCCTACGCCAATCCCAAGGTCGCTGAGATCAACGAGATCCTCCCGCTGCCGCCTGCGCCGTTGCCCGCCTGGGACGGCAAACTGCAATGGCTCGAAGAACGCCTGGCCAATGTCCCACCAGAAAAGCCCAGCGAAGCGCTGATTCACCAACTGGCCAAGGCCAAAATCCTCGAACCCGCCACCGGCCGGCCCATGCCAGGCTCCTCGGCCTTTATACAGATCGACTACATCAAACGACCGACCTGCATCAGCGGCCAAGCCTGCACGCATACCGGTTATTGGAAAGCCGAAGGCATCGTCGACAAGATCCAACGTTTCGAAAAAGGCGAAATTATGCCGACCCTGAATGTCCAGCGCAGCCATAGCCGCTTCCTGCTCGCCGACCGGGTCACCATCGGCGAAGAAAACATTAGATGGAGTCTGTTCGGTGAGGCCTAAGTATTTATGGGGCTATTGGATACTCATCGCCTTGACCGGCTGTGGCGCCAACAATGCCGAACCTTTGTCGGTGGACTTTGTAAACCCGCTCACCGATATAAACGTTAGTCTCGCCTTCGCCTGCCAACACGAAACAATTCCGGCGCCGCCCGCCGAGACCGATGTGCTGTTCCAATACGCGCGCTGGTTGCAAAAGAACAACCAGCTCAAGCAAGACGAAGCCGTCGATGTGCAAATCGAGCGCCTGTATCGCATCGCCAGTGAGAACGGACATTACAAGGCCAATATCAACCTGCAGAACGGTGCGATGCGCGGTACTTTCAAACTCCGTGGCGAAGAGCATTTGCGCATGAGTGAGCAACTGATCAACGCGGGCGTGGCAACGGGATATTACTTTGTCGGCATTTTCCTGCAGAACGGTTCGGCGGGACTACAGAAAGATCACGAAATAGCATTGCGTTACTACCGCAAAGCCGCTGATGAAGGTAGTGCGCTAGCTCAAGCCTATGTCGCAGACAAGTTGGCGCCGATCAACATTGCCCCGGACGTTGCTCGGCAAATGCGCCGTTGCGCTGGGGAGCAAGGAAACGGCAATGCGGCGACAGCACTAGGTGTTGATCTGTCGACAGATGGTCATTATCAGGAAGCACTTGAAGGATTCCAACTTGGCGTGGGGGCTGGTGACAGTACTTCGGCTTCTTTTTTGAGCAAAGGCTTCCGTGGTCCAAAACCAGACAATCGGCTGCACTACCTGGGCCAACAGGAAGACCTCGAACGCGCCGATCGCTACGAAAAAATCTGGAAAATCCTCTATGGTTACTCCTACGCCAATCCCAAGGTCGCTGAGATCAACGAGATCCTCCCGCTGCCGCCCGCCCCGTTACCCGCCTGGGACGGCAAACTGCAATGGCTCGAAGAACGCCTGGCCAATATCCCACCAGAAAAGCCCAGCGAAGCACTGATTCACCAACTGGCCAAGGCCAAAGTCCTCGAACCCGCCACCGGCCGGCCCATGCCAGGCTCCTCGGCCTTTATAGAGATCGACTACATCAAAAGGCCGACCTGCAATAGCGGCCAAGCCTGCACGCATACCGGTTATTGGCTGGCGGAAAGTATCGCCGGTCAATCCTGGTCGCGCCTGGAAAAAGGCGAGCCCCGGCGCTTCGAGAAGGGCGAGATCATGCCGACCTGGTAAAGCATGGCCTGCCTAACGGCAGACCGTTACCGGCCCGCACACAAAATATCTGACAGTCCCTATGGGGGCCGCCAGACAGCTCCTACAGTTGCTGCAACGAATCAATTGGCTCCAGCCCCTCTGTAGGCGCTGGCTTGCCAGCGAAGGCGTCGCGTCAGTCAACTTAAACGGTGAATGACACAACGCCATCGCGAGCAAGCTCGCTCCCACAGGGATACGCGTTTCTACATCACTCTCGCATGCTTCTCGCGGTATTATTGACTCACCACAATCTTCCCGATCATCTGTGGATGCAGCGCACAAAAATACTCAAATTCCCCCGGCGTATTGAACACCCAGGAATAACTGTCTCCGGTATCCAGCGCCCCGGAGCGAAATATCTTGTGGATTTCCGCCACTGTGTGCGGGATCTCGTCATCGTTTACCCACGTGACTTTGGTGCCCACGGCCACGGCCACGGCCACGGCCACGGCCAGATCCTTGGGCCCGAACATGAATTCCTTGATATCGATTTTTACCTCATTAGCCCACACCGGCATCGACAGCATCAGGCAGGCAACGGCCAATAATCGTGCTTTCATCCCAGTCCCCTCCGTTAAGCCAGTGTCGAATCGATCAGCGCCAGCGGATGATCACCCTGGGTCGCTCGCACTTCGGTGACCCCCAAATAATTGCGCAGTTGATCAGCCGCCACGGTCATCGGCCCCGGCGTCGGCGCCGCGCCCGGTGCGGGTTGTGGATAAGCCGTGCCGCGAGCGGTGTGGAAGGTGATATTGCCTTCGACTTTCTGGATGACCTGATGGATGTGCCCGTTCAACACCGTTACCGAACCGTACTTGCGCAGCATGGCAATCGCCTGATCGCCATCCTCGGTACCCCAGCCCCACGGCTGATAAACCGTCCACAACGGAATATGGGTAAACACCACGATGGGCGTGCTGCTGCTCACGGCTCGCAAGTCATCGGCCAGCCACGCCAGTTGATCGGCACCAAGGGTTGCTTCATGGCCGGCCTGGAAGTTGAAGACATTCACCAGTGCAATGAAGTGCACGCCGTGGTCGTCGAAGCTGTACCAGCCATTGCCTTTGGTGCCCTTGCCGTAACGTTCCAGATAGAGCTTGCCGCCGCCTTCGTCGAGGGTGTCGTGCTCGCCCGGCACGTAGTGCACGGGGGACGGCAAGCCTTTGAGCAACTGGGCGGCGGTGTCGAACTCCTCGGCTTTGGACAGATGGGTAATATCGCCGGTATGCAGGATCAACGACGGCCGTTTCGGCAGGGCAACGACCTTGTCGATAGCCACCTGCAAGGTCTTCAGCGGTTCCGGATTGGCCTCCTTGTTGAAACCGATGTGCGAGTCGCTGATCTGCACAAACTGGAACGTGCTGGCGAGTGCCTTGGGGTCGGCGACGTTACCCGTCTCATCCAGGGCGAAGGCCCGGGGAATACCGCCACTCAAGGCCCAGATCACGCCAGCCCCGGCCCATGCAGAGCACTTGAGCAGCGTTCGGCGGTCAGGGTTCAACGGGCCGTCGGTACGTCGTTGGTGTTTTGAATGAATGTCCATCGGTAATCCCTCGCTGGAGAACTACAGTGATGTAGCTGACACGAGGTAAAAACCTGGCGGGACAGGTCTTTATTCCCTGTCGAAAATATATTTTTTCTCGGGAATAAAACGCAACGCTTCACAGTTATAGGGATGGGACAGTGCGGAAACCACTATGAAGCGATTTGAGGAATTGTTTGCGCCCCACCTGGACGCCGCCTACAACCTCGCGCGCTGGCTCACTGGCAACGACAGCGCCGCGCACGATGTCGTGCAGGAAAGCGCCCTGCGGGCGTTCAGATTTTCGCAGCGCTTCGCCGACGGCAACGCCAAGGCCTGGTTCCTGACCATCGTGCGCAACGAAAGCTACACCTGGCTCAAGGCTTCAGCCGGGCGCCGTTGGGTCGCCATCGGCGATGAACTCGCCGAAGACGACAAGGCGCTCAGCCACAGCCAGACCCCGGAACTGCTGGCCATCCACAGCGAAAATGCGGCGCTGATCCAGCAAGCCCTGTGCGCCCTGCCGCCGGCGTTTCGCGAGGTGATCGTGCTCAAGGAACTCGAAGACATGCCCTACAAGGACATCGCCCTGGTGGTCGACATCCCCATCGGTACCGTCATGTCGAGGCTGGCCAGGGCTCGCGCCATGCTCACGCTCGAACTACTGAAGTTGCACGATCATGAATGAACTCGACTGCACGGTTTGCCAGACGCTGATACATGGCTATCTGGACAAGGAACTCGACTCGGCGACGGCTGCGAATGTGTCCGGGCATCTGGCCGAGTGCGTCGCGTGCGCGCGATTGCATGATCAGACGAGGCTGCTGATGGCCGGTGTGAAGCAACGAGCGCCGTATTACGCAGCGCCGGCGTCATTGACTTCCCGGGTGTTCGCCCCTGAACCCCCATCGGTTGGCGTCGTCGAGCGTTGGCGCAAATGGTTCGCACCGGCTTTTTCAGCGACGGCGCTGGCCTTGGCGGTGGTGCTGTATGTGGCGACGCCAGGCAGCGAACAGCCATTGATGGACGAGGCGGTCTCCAGCCATGTGCGTTCGCTGATGGGCGAGCATTTGAACGATGTGGTGTCGTCCGACCGCCACACCGTGAAGCCCTGGTTCACCGGCAAACTCGACTTCTCGCCGCCGGTATTCGATTACTCGGCGCAAGGATTTCCCCTGCTGGGCGGGCGGCTGGATTATCTGCAACATCAGACCACGGCGGCCCTGAGTTACGGACGGGCCAAGCACATCATCAATGTTTTTATCTTGCCCACGCCTGAGACGGACGAGCCACGGCAAAGCCTGACGATCCGAGGTTTCAACGTGGTGTCCTGGCAAGAAAACCACATGCGCTTTGTGCTGGTGTCCGACCTGGAGAAAAGTGAGCTGGAGGCGTTCAGCCAGTTACTCAAGCCGTAGCATTTTTTCACCGAAGCAAGAGCAAAAAAAACCTCAAGCATGCCGCTTGCGATACTCCCCCGGCGCAATGCCGAAGCGCGACTTGAACGCGGTGGAGAAGTAGCTCGAATCGGAAAACCCCCACGAATACCCCAGCACTGACAACTTCTCTTCCCTGCCTGACCGGCGCAGGGATTCGGCGCACAAATCCAGGCGACGGTTCTTGATGTAGCGCGCCACCACCAAGCCCTTCTTGGCAAACATGCGGTACAGGCCCCGGGTGGACATGCCGACTTCCCGCGCCAGCCATTCCGGGCACAGGTCTTCGGAGCGAATGTTGTCGTCGATGCAGGTGAGCGTCTTGCGGAAGCTCCGCTCATGGGCATCGCTGCTGTCGTCGGCCTGGCTGATCGCCGGGCGCAGCAGGCTGACAATCGCCTCCAGGGTCGCTTCGCTTTCCTGGCGGGTCAGGTGCTGCTGGCGGGTGGCATCGAGGATCAGCCGGTGCGAGAGCATCGCAATGGGCGAAGTCGCGGCAATCCGGTGGCCGCACTTGACCTGATTGAAGCGCAGGGTTTGCTCGACCAGTTGATACGGCAGGATCAATGACAACTGCCGGGAGTTTTCGCTGTAGGTGAAGTCACTGGGGCGCGCGGCATCGATCAGCGTGATGTCGCCGGGGGACAGCAAGACCTTGTCGTCGCCCTGGGCCATGCCCGCCGTGCCGTCGAGCTGGAACACCGCAAAATACTTGCCGCCCTCGCCCGCCGCGACTTCCTGGGGCGTACGGTACAAACGCGCCTGGCACACGTCGACGAAACTGAGCTTGAGCGCATCGCTCTGGTATTCGCGGATGCGCCCGGCAAATTCGCTGCCCAGGGGTTGTGCGTTGAAGGCGCCACAGATCTGGTTGATCTGATGGATCCACTGGTCGAACCCATCATGGCGCTGTGCAATTGTAGAAATCATGTCAGGCCTCACGCAGGCTTATTTTTATTGTCTACGTCAATCCACACGACATCGGATGCTTCGAGTCTCCTGAACCGCACCATTCCCTGAACAATGACGTGCTATTTCAGTCCGCCAAAACGCCGATAGAAGCTTTCGCCCACATCCGGCAACGGGCCATCGGCCGTTTCCAGTGCGGCGTTCAGCCATTCTTCGGCCTTGGCGTAGATCAAACGGTAAATGTTGCGGCACAACTGGCGGGCGGCGCGGCCTTCCCAATCGCCGGGCAGCAACTCGTCCGGCAGTTGCGGGTCGCGCAGCAGCAGCTTGCGGTACTCGTGAATCAACAGCACCCGCGCCAGGAAGCAGTCGGCCGGTTGCAGGTTTTCCTGCTCGCGCAGGGCTTGCCACAACGGCCGGAACAACTGGATGAACTCGCTGTAGTGCGCCGCCAGCTCCTCGATGTTCCAGCTTTCGCGCACTTGCAGGCGCAGGGCCTTGGAGGCCAGTACGTCCTGTGCGGTGGTTTCGAAGACGATGGTGTCTTCCTGGACGCCAAGGTCGAGCAGGGTCGCGTTGACGTCGGAACGGTCGCTGCGCGGACAGGCCAGCACCACCGGCGAAATCGCGCCGAAGCCTTGCCACTCCAGTTCTTCACGCACCTGTTTGCGTTTGTCCTGGGTCAGTTGCGAGAGCATCACCAGGCACCAGGAACCATCCCAGGCCGGCATCGTGGTGCTGTAGACCCGCTTGAAGGCCTTGTCGAAACGCCGGCGACCGGTGCCGGTCAGGCTGTAGTAGCTGCGACGACCGACCTTCTCGGCGGTCAGCCAGCCTTCCTTGGTCAGGCGAAAAATCGAGGTGCGGATCAGCCGTTCGTTGATGCCGACGGGCTCGAGCAATTGAATCAGGCTGCCCAGCCACACGGTGCCGCCATGGGGTTCGATGGCATCCCCGTACAACGTGATGATCAAAGAGCTGGCGCGGATCGGCGTCTGCTCCTGGAAGCGGGTAATCAGATGGTTCAAGGGAGTCAGGGACGACATGGGCGTTCCGTGGAAAAAAAGAAAAGGAATATACCGAAACTCCGTAGGAGCTGCCGAAGGCTGCGATCTTTTGATTTTGTTTTTTGAAAGATCAAGATCAAAAGATCGCAGCCTTCGGCAGCTCCTACAGGGGTGGTGTTCATGAGGTACTGTCCTTTGGCCGCAACCCGCTGTCACTGATCCGCGGGCGATCCGGCTCCGGTTCGCTCAGCGGTTCGCAGACCTGCATCTGCGTAAGGCAACGCTGGGCCAACTGCTGATACTCCCGGGTGCCGGCCTGTTTCCACGCCACTTCCTGATCGCTGAGGCTGCGCTTGACGCTGGCCGGTGCGCCCATGACCAGCGACTGCTCCGGGCATTCGAAGCCGGCCTTGACGAATGCCGCCGCCGAAACGAATGAACGCGGGCCGATCCTGGCGTTGTCCATCACCACCGCATTCATGCCCACCAGCGCGTCGGCGCCGATCCGGCAACCGTGCAGCACCGCGCCGTGGCCGATGTGGCCGTTGCGCTCGATCACGGTGTCGCTGTCGGGGAAACCGTGCATCACGCAGGTGTCCTGCAGGTTGGCGCCCTCCTCCAGCACGATCCGCCCGAAATCGCCGCGCAGGCTGGCCAGCGGACCGACGTAGCAATGGGGGCCGATGATCACGTCACCGATCAATACGGCGGACGGGTGCACATAAGCGCTCGGGTCAACCACCGGAGTCAGGCCATCAAGGCTGTAGCAGGTCATGGAAGCTTCCTTCACAAAGCGATGCAAATAATGACTCATTTTGTATCACATCACTTTTAACAGCACAAAGACTAAAAACCGTATCACTTGAAATGCACCTTTCCGACGAATGCCCGCGCGCCTCAAAAATCGCCATAAAGCCCAATGTTTTCTTGGTAAAACCCGCCACCAGCCCTCCTTCAGCAGGAAGCATGAAAATCGAAAAGCCCCACAATAAGACACATTAAATCTATTTTCGTATTGCATTTACGTATCACGTTATAGCTATACTTGGGCAAAACCGGCCCCTGCGGCCGATCCAATAACGAGCCGGCACCACGCCGAGCGTGCACCGTGAGAGCATCCGCCATGCCTCTGACCCTTGCCGTCGAATTGATCGAGCCTGGCGTCCGCCTGATTACCCTGCAGCGCCCGCAGGCCCTGAATGCCTTGACCACCGAGTTGCTGGGCGAGCTGGCCGCTGAACTGAACATCGCGCAAGCCGACCCCGACACCCGCGCCGTGGTCCTCACCGGCAGCCGCAAGGCCTTCGCCGCCGGCGCCGACATCAAGGAAATGGCCGAACGCAACCTGGTCGGCATCCTCGACGATCCGCGCCAGGCTTCGTGGCAAACCATTACCCGCTTCAGCAAACCGCTGATCGCGGCGGTCAACGGCTTCGCCCTCGGTGGTGGCTGCGAACTGGCGATGCACGCCGACATCATCATTGCCGGTGAAGACGCCCGTTTCGGCCAGCCGGAAATCAACCTCGGGATCATGCCCGGCGCCGGTGGCACCCAACGCCTGCTACGCGCCGTCGGCAAATCCATGGCCATGCAGATGGTGCTGACCGGCGAGCCGATCGACGCCCGCCAGGCCCAGCGCGCCGGGCTGGTCAGCGAAGTCACCCAACCGGAATTCACCGTCGAGCGCGCCCTGCACATCGCCCGCGGCATTGCGGCCAAGGCACCGCTGGCGGTGCGCCTGGCCAAAGAGTCGCTACTGAAGGCCATGGACACCGACCTGGCCAGCGGCCTGCGCTTCGAGCGCCATGCCTTCACCGTGCTGGCCGGCACCCGCGACCGCGACGAGGGCATTGCGGCCTTCCAGGAAAAGCGCAGCCCGACTTTCACCGGGCAATAAAGCGGCCACCGACATCCGAATTCGAACGACTGCCAAGAGAACGCCAAGACCATGAACTTCGAACACATCCTGTTTTCCATCGACGCCGGCGTCGCCCTGCTCAGCCTCAATCGGCCGGACCAGCTCAACAGCTTCAACACCCAGATGCATGGCGAAGTGAAGGAAGCGCTCAAGCAAGTGCGGCAACACCCGGACGTGCGCGTGCTGCTGCTGACCGGTGAAGGCCGCGGCTTCTGCGCCGGGCAAGACCTGAGCGACCGCAATGTCGCGCCGGGCAGCGCCGTGCCGGACCTGGGCGAGTCCATCGAGAAGTTCTACAACCCGTTGATCCGCCAATTGCGCGACCTGCCGCTGCCGGTGATCTGCGCGGTCAACGGCGTGGCGGCCGGGGCTGGCGCCAACATTCCGTTGGCCTGCGATCTGGTACTGGCGGCACGTTCGGCCAGTTTCATCCAGGCGTTCTGCAAGATTGGTTTGATCCCCGATTCCGGTGGCACCTGGACCCTGCCGCGTCTTGTTGGCATGGCCCGCGCCAAGGCCCTGGCCCTGCTCGGCAATCGCCTGAGCGCCGAACAAGCCGAGCAATGGGGCTTGATCTACCAGTGTGTGGACGACGCCGATTTGCGCGACGAAGCGCTGAAACTGGCCCGCCACCTGGCAACCCAGCCGACCTACGGTCTGGCGCTGATCAAGCGCAGCCTCAACGCCAGCCTGAGCAACAGCTTCGACGAACAGCTTGAGCTGGAAAAAGATCTGCAGCGCCTGGCCGGGCGCAGCGAGGACTACCGCGAAGGCGTCGGCGCCTTCATGGAAAAACGCACACCTAGTTTCAAGGGACGCTGAGCCATGACCGCACTGAACACCAACGCACGCATCGCCGTGATCGGCGCCGGGGCCATGGGTGCCGGTATCGCCCAGGTCGCGGCCCAGGCCGGACATCCGGTATTGCTGCTGGACAATCGTCCCGGCGCTGCTGCTCAAGCGATTGAAGGCATTGATCGGCAACTGGGCAAGCGAGTCGAGAACGGCAAGCTGTCCGCCGAATCGCACAGCGCGACGATTGCCCGCCTGCAAGCGGTGGAAGCCATCGAAACCCTGGCCGACAGCGATCTGATCATCGAAGCCATCGTCGAGAACCTTGAGGTCAAGCGCGCGCTGTTCCGCCAGCTCGAAGGCATCTGCGGCAAGCATTGCATCCTCGCCAGCAACACCTCGTCGCTGTCGATCACCAGCATCGCCGCGCAACTTGAGCATCCAGAACGCTTGCTCGGCCTGCACTTCTTCAACCCGGCACCGGTGATGGCGCTGGTGGAAGTCGTCTCCGGCCTGGCCAGCGATCCGGCACTCGCCAAGTGCCTGTATGACACGGCCAATGCCTGGGGCAAAAAACCGGTGCACACTCGCTCCACGCCGGGCTTTATCGTCAACCGCGTGGCCCGGCCGTTCTATGCCGAAAGCCTGCGGATGCTGCAGGAAGGCGCGGCCGACTACCCAACCCTGGATGCGTTGATGCGTGAGGCCGGTGGTTTTGCCATGGGCGCGTTCGAACTGACCGACTTGATCGGCCACGACGTCAACTATGCCGTGACCTGCTCGGTGTTCGACGCCTATTACCAGGACACGCGCTTCCTGCCGTCGCTGATCCAGAAAGAACTGGTGGACGGCGGGCGCCTGGGACGCAAGAGCGGCCAGGGATTCTACAGCTACGCCCAAGGTGCGGAGCGCCCGCTCGCCGCTGAAATCAGCAGCGACGCGAAAGTCGAGGTTTGTGCCGTGGAAGGCGATCTCGGTATCGCTAAAGGCTTGCTCGCACGCTTGCATGAACAAGGCGTCAAGATCATCCAGCGCGATGGTCGAGGCTTGCTGCGGGTCGGTGATGCCGTGCTGGCCTTGAGCGACGGGCGCATGGCCTGTCAGCGGGCTCGCGAAGACGGTCTGCGCAACCTGATCCTGCTGGACCTGGCGTTCGATTACGGCAAAGCCCAGCGCATCGCGATCAGCTACGCGGCAGGTATCGATCCACTGGCACTCGAACAAGGCGTTGCCCTGCTGCAACGGGCCGGCCTCAAGGTCAGCCTGCTCAGCGACAGCCCGGCGCTCGCCGTCCTGCGCACCGTGGCCATGCTCGCCAACGAAGCCGCCGACGCCCTGCTGCAAGGCGTGGCCTCGGCCGCCGACATCGATCTGGCCATGCGCGCCGGGGTCAATTATCCGCAAGGGCCGCTGGCCTGGGCCGATGCCATTGGCTTGGCGCACATGCTTGAAACGCTGGAAAACCTGCAAGCCAGTTATGGCGAAGAACGCTACCGGCCGTCGCTGCTGCTGCGCCGTCGCGTTGCCGAAGGGAGAAGCTTCCATGACTAACCATGAATCCATGACCCTGGCCAGTGAATGCGCGCAATCGCTGTTCCAGCGTGATAACGCCAGCCAGGCCATGGGCATGCGCCTGCTCTCGGCCGGCCCCGGTTGCTCCCGGGTCGGCATGACCGTGCGCGCCGACATGGTCCAGGGCCACGGCACCTGCCACGGCGGCTACCTGTTCGCGCTGGCCGACTCGGCGTTCGCCTTTGCCTGCAACAGCTACAACGAAGCCACCGTGGCCATCGGTTGCAGCATCGACTACATCGCCCCGGCGCGCCTGGGCGACACGCTGAACGCCGACTGCATCGAGCAGAGCCGTTCCGGGCGCACCGGCAACTACGACGTGCGCATCGAAAACCAGCAGGGCCAGTTGATCGCCCTGTTCCACGGCAAATCCTACAAAGTGCGCGGCCCGGTGCTGACGCAGGAGACCCCCAATGAATGACGCCCTGATCATCGACGCCGTCCGCACCCCGATTGGCCGTTACGCCGGCGTCTTGAGCGGCGTCCGTGCCGACGACCTCGGCGCGGTACCGTTGCGCGAACTGCTGCGCCGTCACCCTCAAGTGGACTGGACCACAGTCGACGATGTGATCTACGGCTGCGCCAACCAGGCCGGCGAAGACAACCGCAACGTCGCGCGCATGTCGGCGTTGCTGGCCGGGTTGCCGGTCAGCGTTCCGGGCACCACCCTCAATCGCCTGTGCGGTTCCGGGCTGGATGCCATCGGCACCGCCGCCCGGGCGATTCGCAGCGGCGAAACCGGGCTGATG
Organism: Pseudomonas grandcourensis; assembly: GCF_039909015.1. NCBI lineage: Bacteria > Pseudomonadati > Pseudomonadota > Gammaproteobacteria > Pseudomonadales > Pseudomonadaceae > Pseudomonas > Pseudomonas grandcourensis. The sequence goes on along the minus strand of NZ_CP150919.1, from coordinate 2,088,075 downwards.
CTGGTCGGTGGCGTTGAATCCATGTCCCGCGCGCCGTTGGTGATGGGCAAGGCCGAGCAGGCGTTTTCCCGATCGGCCGAGATCTTCGACACCACCATCGGCTGGCGCTTCGTCAATCCGCTGATGAAAAAGGCCTATGGCATCGATTCCATGCCGGAAACGGCAGAGAACGTCGCCGAACAGTTCAACATCTCCCGGGCCGACCAGGACGCCTTCGCCCTGCGCAGCCAGCAACGCGCTGCCGCCGCCCAAGCCAATGGGCGCTTGGCCAAGGAAATCGTCGCGGTGGAAATTCCACAGCGCAAAGGCCCGGCCAAAGTGGTCGAGCACGACGAACACCCACGCGGCGACACCACCCTTGAACAGCTGGCCAAACTCGGCACGCCGTTCCGCGAAGGCGGCAGCGTCACCGCCGGCAACGCCTCCGGGGTCAACGACGGGGCCTGCGCCTTGCTGCTGGCCAGCCCGGAAGTCGCCAAACGCCACGGTCTGACCGCTCGTGGCCGCGTTGTAGCAATGGCCACTGCCGGCGTCGAGCCCCGAATCATGGGCATCGGCCCGGTGCCAGCCACCCGCAAGGTGCTGGAAGTGGCCAACCTGAGCCTGGCCGACATGGACGTGATAGAGCTCAACGAAGCCTTCGCCGCACAAGGTCTGGCGGTGCTGCGTGAACTGGGCCTGAGCGACACCGACCCACGGGTCAACCCCAACGGCGGCGCCATCGCCCTGGGCCATCCGCTGGGCATGAGTGGCGCACGCTTGGTCACCACCGCCCTGCATGAGCTTGAGGAACGCAATGGCCGCTACGCCCTGTGCACCATGTGCATCGGTGTCGGCCAGGGGATCGCGCTGATCATCGAGCGTCTATCCCACTAAAGAATCGCGATTCCCAAGGAGCCGAGAGGTATCCTTGGGGCATGCACTCAAAGCCCTTGTGCAAAAGGGCTGGAACACAAAAACAATTCGAGTGAACACATGAACATGCCAATAGCCAAATCCATCCTGGATCCTGTGCTGGACCCGCTGGAAACCGCCAGCATCGACGAGTTGCGCCAGCATCAGCTGGAGCGCCTGCGCTGGAGCCTGAACCACGCCTACAACAACGTGCCGCTGTACCGTCAGCGTTTCGATGCGCTGGGCGTGCACCCGGACGACATCAAATCCCTGGACGATCTGGCGAAATTCCCTTTCACCACCAAGTCCGACCTGCGGGACAACTACCCCTACGGCATGTTTGCCGTGCCGATGCACGACATCGTGCGCCTGCACGCGTCCAGCGGCACCACCGGCAAACCGACCGTGGTCGGCTACACCCAGAACGACATCGACACCTGGGCCAATGTGGTGGCGCGCTCGATCCGCGCCGGCGGTGGCCGCCGTGGCGACAAGGTGCATATTTCCTATGGCTACGGCCTATTCACCGGCGGCCTCGGCGCGCACTACGGCGCCGAACGCCTGGGCTGCACGGTGATCCCGATGTCCGGCGGCCAGACCGAAAAACAAGTGCAACTGATCAAGGATTTCCAGCCGGACATCATCATGGTCACGCCGTCCTACATGCTCAACATCGCCGATGAAATCGAGCGTCAGGGCATCGACCCGCACAAACTGGCCCTGCGCCTGGGCATCTTCGGCGCCGAACCCTGGACCGCCGAACTGCGCAGCGCCATCGAGCAACGCCTGGGCATCACCGCCCTGGACATCTACGGCCTCTCGGAAATCATGGGGCCAGGTGTCGCGATGGAATGCGCCGAAACCAAGGACGGCCCGACCATCTGGGAAGACCACTTCTACCCGGAAATCATCGACCCGGTCACCGGCGAAGTGCTGCCGGACGGGCAGATGGGCGAACTGGTGTTCACCTCATTGAGCAAAGAAGCCCTGCCGATGATCCGCTACCGCACCCGCGACCTGACGCGCCTGCTGCCGGGCACCGCACGGCCGATGCGACGCATCGACAAGATCACCGGGCGCAGCGATGACATGCTGATCATTCGCGGGGTCAACGTGTTTCCGACGCAGATCGAGGAGCAGGTTCTCAAAGTTAAACAGCTTGCCGAGTGCTATGAGATCCATCTGTATCGCAATGGCAACCTGGACAGCGTTGATGTGCATGTCGAATTGAAGGCTGAGCACCAGCACCTGAGCGATGAACAGCAGAAGGCTGTTTGTGGGGAGTTGAGCAAGCACATCAAGACGTACATCGGGATCAGTTCGCGGATCGTTTTGCAGCCGTTTCATTCGATCAAGCGGTCGGAGGGCAAGGCTTGCCACGTGGTGGATAAACGTCCTAAAGCATGACTGCTGCACCCTTTATGGCCCCGCTTTTTGCGGGGTTTTTTTTGCCCGGGCTTTACTGAGTCTGGAGCCGGGCACAATCCCTGTGGGAGCGAGCTTGGTCCGGGCGGCGTTCCGACGATGGCTTTGTGTCAGGCGACGAGTGGTTTGTGGGTGTACATATCCATTGCTGCGGTAACGGCCGCTGACGGTTCCGCCCTTACGGCCAGCCCTTTCAAGGTCTTCGTTTAAACTCCCCCAAAACTCCAGTCAGGGTGACGAAAACGATGTGGGCAGAAGTTCTAGCGCGGTTTGAAAAAAAGACACCGGCCAGTGTCATGACTAAATTGATACTGCAGCAGGCTGTTCCTGCCGAATGGGTTGATCAGGTGTTTGAAGAACACCGTCAACGCCAATACCCGCGTGAGCTTTTGTTTTCGACCATCGTTGAGCTGATGCCCCTTGTTTCATTGGGTTTGCGCCCTTCTTTACATGCCGCTGCCCGGCAAATGGAGGGGCTGCCGGTTACGTTGGCGGCGCTCTATGACAAGGTCAGCCGCACAGAACCGGCCTTGTTGCGAGCCTTGGTCACCGGCAGCGCCGAGCGCTTGGCTCCGACGATAAAAGAGTTGGGCTGTTCAGCCATTTTGCCCGGCTGGCAGCTGCGCATCGTTGACGGCAATCACCTGCCATCTACCGAAAAACGCTTGGGGGCTTTGCGGCGTGAGCGAGGTGCGGCGCGACCAGGGTTTTCAGTAGTGGTCTACGACCCGGACCGGGATCAGATTGTCGACTTGCAGCCATGCGAGGATGCCTACGCGAGTGAGCGCGTCAGCGTGCTGCCGTTGTTGGCCTGCGCCACTAAGGGCCAGCTGTGGATGGCTGATCGGTTGTACTGCACGCTGCCCGTCATGCAAGCCTGCGAGGAAGCGGGCGCTTCTTTCATTATTCGCCAGCAAAGCAAGCATCCACGGTTGATTGAGGAAGGCGGCTGGCAAGAATCTGTGGCCATCGAATCCGGAACGGTGCGCGAGCAAATCATCGAACTCAAAGGTGGTCACCGCTGGCGCCGAGTTGAACTGAACCTACAGACACCTACTGACTCAGGCGACACTGTGATGTGGTTCTGGAGCAACTTGCCAGACACCGTCAGCGCCGGGCAGATCGCCGAGTTATACCGTCGTCGCTGGAGTATCGAAGGGATGTTCCAGCGCCTGGAATCGGTGCTGGACAGTGAAATCGAAAGCCTTGGCGCTCCGCGGGCGGCGTTGCTGGGTTTTGCTTCAGCGATCTTGGCCTACAACGTCCTGGCAGTGCTCAAACGCAGCGTGGAGCAGGCTCATCGCGAGACATTGCCCGAAGGCTGGGAAGCTTCGATCTTCCATCTGACGGTACAAGTACGCAGCGGTTATGAGGGCATGCAGATCGCGTTGCCCTCGGACTATCTATCACTCCAAACGACCTCGGAAACGCTGGCGGAGCGTCTGTTGGCGCTGGCCAGGAACATCAAGCCCAAACAGGTCGCCAAAAGCATACGTGGTCCCAAAATCGCCAAACCCAAGGAGTGGCTGGACGGCAAAGCTGCGCATGCTCATGTGTCGACCAACCGGGTGCTCAAAGCCCATAAAGGGAAAACACCTTGAAAGGGCTGGCCCTTACGGCGGGTCACTTGGAAAAGCCCCAAGTAACCAAGGGCTCTTGCCCCTGACATTCGGTGCCTCGCCGTGGCTCGGCATGCCCTCGCTCCGGTCCTGCTCCGTGGGCCCGCCGCCATCGGCCATCCATGGCCGGGGGCGGCTAACCCGGCATCCATGCCGGGTTGCCCACTGCGCAGAACCTCCACTCGGCCTCACGAGGGGGCGTACACCGCAACAGCGCCCGAGGCGGCCTACCGGCCGGCCTGGTTGTTGGGGTCGTTCGTCTGTGAGGTACCTGGTCGACTGGCAGACCGTCATCGCGAGCAGGCTCACTCCCACAGGTACTCAGTACATCCGCAAGATTTCGGTCGGCTGGCAGGCCGCCTTCGCGAGCAAGCCAGCTCCCACAATTGGACCGTGTGCAGCAGCAAAATCAGGTCGGCTGTCAGGCCGCCTTCGCGGGCAAGCCAGCTCCCACAGAAGAGCAAAGGCAGACCGCCGTACACCCACGCTTCTCACCACTCATCAGGCCGAGCGTTAGCTCGCCTGCAGCTCTTGATCTTGATCCACCCGCCCCCTCGGAAGGCTGAGTGGAGGTGTTCATCCGGGGATTGGCGCGCAGCGCCGTTCGACGCAGTCGAACACATTGCATGTAGGTCGAAGCGAAGCCGACCGGAGGGCAATGCCCCCGGATGAATACCGGAGCGAAGGAACGCCGAGCCTTAGCGAGGGGCCGTACGTAAGGGGCGAGACCTTTTGGTTCCTTTTGGGGCGTTTGCCAAAAGGGACTCGCCGTAAGGGCGAAACCATAAGCGGCCGTTACCGCAGGAATGGATATGTACACCGACCATCCCGCCCCAAAAAAGCGACCACCCATCCAAAGCGATACAAAAAACAAATACGACACGTCATTTTGTGTTTGATATTAAATTCTGTATCGCTTATAAAGTTCCCCATGCCCCAGAACAGATTCAAGGCGGGAACTCAAAAATGTACGCACAGCTCGTAGAAACAGGCGTCAAGCGCATCAAAGACCTCTCGGAGATGTCCGAACAGGAACGCGCCTTCCAGGAAAAAATCGATTCAGAAATCAAGATCGAAGCCAAGAACTGGATGCCAGATGCCTATCGCCAGACCTTGATCCGGCAGATTTCCCAGCACGCCCACTCCGAAATCGTCGGCATGCTGCCCGAAGGCAACTGGGTCACCCGCGCGCCGTCGCTCAAACGCAAACTGCAACTGATGGCCAAGATCCAGGACGAAGCCGGCCACGGCCTGTACCTGTACAGCGCCATGGAAACCCTCGGTGCCGACCGTGATGAAGAAGTCGCCAAGCTGCACAGCGGCAAAGCCAAGTACTCGAGCATCTTCAATTACCCGACGCTGAACTGGGCCGACATGGGCGCGGTGGGCTGGCTGGTGGATGGCGCGGCGATCGTCAACCAGGTGGTGCTGCAGCGCACCTCCTACGGCCCCTACTCCCGGGCGATGGTGCGCATCTGCAAGGAAGAGAGCTTCCACCAGCGCCAGGGCTACGAAATCCTCCTGACCATGATGCGCCACGGCAACCAGGCGCAAAAAGACATGGTCCAGGACGCGATCAACCGACTGTGGTGGCCGTCGCTGATGATGTTTGGCCCGAGCGATGAACACTCGCCGAACAGCGCCCAGTCCATGGCCTGGAAAATCAAGCGCCAGAGCAACGACGAACTGCGCCAGCGCTTCATCGACCAGACCATCCCGCAACTGGAATTGCTGGGCTGCACCTGCCCCGATCCGGACCTGAAGTGGAACGCCGAACGCGGTCACTACGACTTCGGCGAAATCCAGTGGAGCGAATTCTACGAAGTGCTCAAGGGCAACGGCCCGTGCAACCAGGAACGCGTCGCCACCCGCCGCAAGGCGATGGAAGACGGTGCCTGGGTCCGTGAAGCCGCCGTCGCCCACGCCCGCAAAAAACAAAACAAGAACGCCGCCTGATCCGGCCACCTGATGTGGAGTAACTGAAATGTCCGAGTGGACCCTCTTCGAAGTCTTCGTGCGCAGCAAGCACGGCCTCAACCACAAGCACGTCGGCAGCGTGCATGCCGCCGACACCACCATGGCCATCGAGAACGCGCGCGAGCTCTACACCCGTCGCAGCGAAGGCGTGAGCCTGTGGGTCGTGCCTTCGGCGCTGATCACCGCTTCGTCGCCGGATGAAAAAGACCCGCTGTTCGATCCGTCGGACGACAAGGTTTACCGCCACGCCAGCTTCTACGAGCTGCCGGCCGAAGTCGGGCACATGTGAGGTCGACCATGGACAACAAGACTGATCTGATCGAATACCTGCTGCGCCTCGGCGACAGCGCCCTGATCCAGGGCCAGCGCCTGTGCCAGTGGTGCGGCAAAGCCCCGGCGCTGGAAGAAGAGCTGGCGCTGATGAACGTCGGCCTGGACCTGGTGGGCCAGGCGCGCAACTGGCTGGAATACGCCGCCGAACTGCTGGACGACGGCCGCGACGCCGATCACCTGGCGTTCCGTCGCGACGAGCGTGCCTACCGCAACCTGTTGCTGGTGGAACAACCCAACGGCGACTTCGCGGTGACCATGCTCAAGCAGTTCCTCTATGACGCCTGGCATTTGCCGGTGCTGCAGGGCCTGAGCCAGTCCAGCGACGAACGCATTGCCGGGATCGCCGCCAAGGCGGTGAAGGAAGTGACCTATCACCTGCGCCGCTCCGGCGAATGGATCGAGCGCATGGGTGACGGCACCGAGGAAAGCCACAAGCGCATGCTCGCGGCGATCCCCGAAGTCTGGCGTTTCACCGTTGAACTGATCGCCGCCGATGACAGCGAACAGCGTCTGTGCGAAGCCGGCATCACCCCGGACATCGCCAGCGTCGCCACCCAGTGGCAAGCCAAGGTCGAGCAGATTTTCACCAGCGCCACCCTGCCCGTTCCCGCGGCGCCGACCTACTTCTACCTGAATGCACGCAAGGGCCTGCACACCGAACACCTGGGCATCCTGCTGGCCGAAATGCAGTTCCTGCCACGAGCGTACCCCGATGCAACCTGGTGAGCTGATCGCCAGCGACCTCGGCGCCCGGCCGGCACAACCGACCGACCTGGCTGCCGCGTGGGCGATTTTGTCGGAGGTCATGGACCCGGAAGTGCCGGTGGTCAGCGTGGTTGACCTCGGCATCGTCCGCGATCTGGACTGGCAGGCCGGCCACCTTCACGTGGTGGTCACGCCGACCTACTCCGGCTGCCCGGCCACCGAAGTGATCGAGAGCGATATCCGCGAAGCCCTGGAACTGGCCGGATTCAAGGCGCCGCAATTGGAGCGCAAATTGACCCCGGCCTGGACCACCGACTGGATCAGCGATAGCGGTCGCGAACGCCTGCGCGCCTACGGCATCGCGCCGCCCGAGGGCAGCACCAGCAAGCGCAGCCTGCTCGGTGAAAGCCCGCGGGTTGTGTGCCCGCAATGCGGCAGCGCCCACACCGAGGTCCTCAGCCAGTTCGGCTCCACCGCGTGCAAGGCGCTGTACCGCTGCGTCGATTGCCGGGAACCGTTCGACTATTTCAAGTGCATCTGAGCGGCGAATCGGCCGTCCCAGCTGGAGAACAACAATGAGCAAATTTCACAGCCTGACCATCAAGGAAGTGCGCGCCGAGACCCGTGACGCGGTGTCCATCGCCTTCGAGATTCCGCAGCACTTGCAGGACAGCTTCCATTTCACCCAGGGCCAGCACCTGGTGATGCGCACCCAACTGGATGGCGAAGAAGTACGTCGCTCCTACTCGATCTGCACCGGGGTCAACGACGGTGAACTGCGCATCGCCGTCAAGCGTGTTACCGGTGGACGTTTCTCGGCGTTTGCCAACGAACAGCTGAAAGCCGGGCACACCCTGGAAGTGATGCCGCCGGCCGGGCACTTCTGCGTCGAGCTCGACCCGGCCCGCCATGGCAACTACCTCGCTGTGGCCGCAGGCAGCGGCATCACGCCGATCCTGTCGATCATCAAGACCACCCTGCAAACCGAGCCCCACAGCCGCGTGACCCTGCTGTACGGCAACCGCTCCAGCTCCGGCGCGCTGTTCCGCGAGCAGCTGGAAGACCTGAAAAACCGCTACCTGCAACGCCTGAACCTGATCTTCGTGTTCAGCCGCGAGCAGCAGGACGTCGACCTGTACAACGGCCGGATCAACGCCGAGAAGTGCGAGCAACTGTTCAGCCGCTGGCTCGACGTCAAGGCCCTCGACGCCGCCTTCATTTGCGGCCCGCAGGAAATGACCGAGACCGTGCGCGACAGCCTCAAGGCCAAGGGCATGCAACCTGAGCGCATCCATTTCGAACTGTTCGCCGCCGCCGGTAGCGAGCAGAAGCGCGCCGCCCGGGAAGCCGCCCGTCAGGTGGATGAAGCGGTCAGCCAGATCACCGTGATCAGCGACGGCCGCGCCCTCGCCTTCGACCTGCCGCGCAACAGCATGAGCATCCTCGAAGCAGGTAACGAGCAAGGTGCGGAACTGCCCTACTCGTGCAAGGCCGGCGTGTGCTCGACATGCAAATGCAAGGTCATCGAAGGCGAAGTGGAAATGGACAGCAACCACGCCCTGGAAGACTACGAAGTGGCCGCCGGCTATGTGCTGTCGTGCCAGGCCTTCCCGATCAGCGACAAGGTGGTGCTGGATTTCGATCAGCTCTGAAACCGCCACAAAACCCTGTAGGAGCGAGCCTGCTCGCGATGAGGACAGTCCATTCAACATCAATGGTGACTGGACCACCGCTATCGCGAGCAAGCTCGCTCCCACAGGGGTCCAGCGATCGACCCGAATACACCGTTTCACCCAAAACAAAAACAACAAAGGAGCGCGCGTCATGACACCCCAGGAAGTAGAACTCATTCGCCAGCACCCGGATTTCATCCAGCTGGTTCGCCGTAAACAGAAGCTGTACTGGTCACTGAGCCTGGCCATGCTGGTGATTTACTACGGCTTCGTGTTGCTGGTGGCTTTCTCCCCTTCCACCCTCGGCCAATCCTTGAGCGGCGGCGTGACCACCGTGGGCATGCTGGTGGGTGTCGTCATCGTCGGGCTGGCCTTTGCGCTGACCGGTTTCTATGTCTATCGCGCCAACAACGTGATCGACCCGCTGAATGAAAAACTCAAGCAGGAGTGCGCCCGATGAGCCGCCTTCTCGCGTTGTTCCTGCTGCCGCTGGCGGCTGTCACTGATTTTGCGATGGCCGCCGACGGCGCAGCCCGCCCACTGAACTGGAATGCCATCGGCATGTTCCTGGTGTTCGTGCTGTTCACCCTTGGCGTGACGCGCTGGGCGGCACTTCGCACCCGCTCCACCAGCGACTTTTATACCGCTGGTGGCGGCATGACCGGTTTCCAGAACGGTCTGGCGATTGCCGGCGACATGATCTCGGCTGCCTCGTTCCTCGGCATCTCCGCGATGATGTTCCTAAATGGCTACGACGGTTTGCTCTACGCCCTGGGCGTGCTGGCCGGCTGGCCGATCATCCTGTTCCTGATTGCCGAACGCCTGCGTAACCTCGGCAAGTACACCTTTGCTGACGTGGTTTCCTATCGCCTGGAACAGACCCCGGTGCGCCTGACCTCGGCCTTCGGCACCCTGACCGTGGCCCTGATGTACCTGGTGGCGCAGATGGTCGGCGCTGGCAAGCTGATCGAACTGTTGTTCGGCATCGACTACCTCTACGCGGTGATGCTGGTCGGCGTGTTGATGGTGTTCTACGTGACCTTCGGCGGCATGCTCGCCACCACCTGGGTGCAGATCATCAAGGCGGTGATGCTGTTGTTCGGCACCAGCTTCATGGCGTTCATGGTGCTCAAGCACTTCGGTTTCAGCACTGAAGCGATGTTTGCCGGTGCCACCGCCGTGCATGCCAAGGGCAACGCGATCATGGCCCCCGGCGGCCTGCTGTCCAACCCGATCGACGCGATTTCCCTTGGCTTGGGCATGATGTTCGGCACCGCCGGCCTGCCGCACATCCTGATGCGTTTCTTCACCGTCAGCGATGCCAAGGAAGCGCGTAAAAGCGTGTTCTACGCCACCGGTTTCATCGGCTACTTCTACTTGCTGCTGATCATCGTCGGCTTCGGCGCCATCGTCATGGTCGGCACCGATCCGGCGTTCCGTGACGCCAGCGGCGCGATCATCGGCGGCGGCAACATGATCGCCGTGCACCTGGCCCAGGCAGTAGGCGGCAACCTGTTCCTCGGCTTCATCTCGGCGGTCGCCTTCGCCACCATTCTGGCGGTGGTTGCCGGGCTGGCGCTGTCCGGCGCCTCGGCGGTGTCCCACGACCTGTATGCCTGCGTGATGCGCAAAGGCCAGGCCAGCGAACAGCAAGAGATGCGCGTGTCGCGAATCGCCACCCTGTGCATCGGTGTGCTGGCGATCATCCTCGGCCTGCTGTTCGAATCGCAGAACATCGCCTTCCTCTCGGGCCTGGTGCTGGCCATCGCCGCGTCGGTGAATTTCCCGGTGCTGTTCCTCTCGATGTACTGGAAAGGCCTGACCACCCGCGGCGCTGTCCTCGGCAGCCTGTCCGGACTGGTCTCGGCGATTGTGTTGCTGGTGCTGAGCCCGGCGGTGTGGGTCAACGTGATGCACCACGACAAGGCGCTGTTCCCGTACTCCAACCCGGCCCTGTTTTCCATGAGCCTGGCGTTCTTTAGTGCATGGCTGTTTTCCGTCACCGATACCTCGCCCCGTGCAGCCCTTGAGCGTGGCCGTTATCTGGCGCAGTTCATCCGCTCGATGACCGGCATCGGTGCCACTGGCGCCAGCAAACACTAAACGACGACCGAACAGTTGGCAGGGAATAAAAATAATGACACCCGCACGTACCACGTCTTACCCATCACTGTTTTCGCTGGCCGCCGCATTGAGTCTGCCCATGATCGCGCCGAGCGCCATGGCCGACTTCATCGGCGACAGCAAGGCCCGTATTGATATGCGCAACCACTACATCAATCGCGATTTCCGTCAGGACAACGCGCCGCAATCCAAGGCCGAAGAATGGGCCCAGGGATTCACTGCGCGCATCGAGTCCGGGTTCACCGACGGCACCTTCGGTTTCGGTCTCGACGCACTGGGCGAACTGGGGCTCAAGCTCGACTCCAGCCCGGACCGCCGTGGCACCGGCCTGCTGCCGTTCGGCCCGCAGAGCCACGAGCCCGACGACAATTACAGCGAACTGGGCCTGACCGGCAAATTGCGGGTCTCCAAGAGCGTGTTGAAACTCGGCACCCTGCAACCCTTGTTGCCAGTGGCGACCTACAACGACACACGCCTGCTGAGCTCGACCTTTGAAGGTGGCTTGCTGACCAGCCAGGAAATCGACGGCCTGACGGTGAATGCCGGACGCCTGACCAAGGCCAACCTGCGGGACTCCTCCAGCAACGATGACATCGGCTTCGGCGCGGCCACCAGCGATCACTTCGACTTCGGTGGCGGCAGCTACGCGTTCAGTCCGCAACTGAACCTGAGCTATTACTACGGCAAGCTCGACCAGATCTATCGCCAGCAATTTGCCGGACTGGTGCATACGCAACCGCTGGGCAACGGCTTCAACCTGCGCAGTGACCTGCGTTATTTCGACAGCCGGGGCGACGGTGCCGAACGGGCCGGGCGTATCGAAAACCGCAACCTCAACGGCATGTTCACGGTGTCCCACGGCGCCCACAAGGTCAGTGCCGCCTACCAGCAATTGTCCGGCGACAGTGCCTTTCCGTTCCTCAACGGCGGCGATCCGTACGTGGTCAACCTCGTGACCTTCAACACCTTTACCCGCGCCGACGAGGATTCCTGGCAGCTGCGTTACGACTATGACTTCGCGGCGCAAGGCATTCCCGGCCTGACCTTCATGACCCGCTACACCGACGGCAGCCATGTCAACGCGGGCAAGGTCGACAACGGAAGCGAATGGGAGCGCGACACCGATATCAACTACGTCATCCAGAGCGGTGTGTTCAAGAACGTCAGCCTGCGCTGGCGCAACGTGACCTTCCGTTCCGGCAATGGCGTGACTACCGACCTGGATGAAAACCGGCTGATCGTCGGTTACACCCTGGCGCTTTGGTAATTCCGAAAGGGCGCGGTCGCGACCGCGCCACAACCCTTCATAACCAGGAGCAATCGTGATGTCTCACGCCCCTACCCTGCATGCCCCTACCCTGCAGAGTTTCATCGCCGGTCGCTGGATCGGCCAACAGGGCGCACAAGTGCTGCGCAGCGCCATCGACGGCCATGAAATCGCCCGCACCCATGAGGAGCGCCCGGACTTCGCCGAGGCCATCGAACACGGCCGTCGCCAGGGCATCAGCGGTTTGATGGCGCTGGACTTCCAGCAACGCGCCCAGCGTCTCAAGGCCCTGGCCCTGTACCTGAGCGAGCGCAAGGAACAGCTCTACGCGATTTCCCACCACAGCGGCGCGACCCGTGCCGACAGCTGGATCGACATCGAAGGCGGCAACAGCACGCTGTTCACCTACGCCAGCCTCGGCTCCCGCGAGCTGCCGTCGGGCAACATCGTCCACGAAGGCCCGGCGATGCAGCTGAGCAAAATGGGCACCTTTGCCGGTACGCACATTCTGGTGCCTCGCGGCGGTCTGGCGGTGCACATCAATGCGTTCAACTTCCCGATCTGGGGCATGCTGGAAAAGTTCGCCCCGAGCTTCCTCGCCGGCATGCCGTGCATCGTCAAACCGGCCAGCGCCACCAGCTACCTGACCGAAGCCGTGGTGCGCCTGATGGACGAATCCGGCCTGCTGCCAGCGGGCAGCCTGCAATTGATCATCGGCAGCACCGGCGACCTGCTCGACCGCCTGCAAGGCCAGGACGTGGTGACTTTCACCGGTTCCGCCGACACCGCGGCCAAGCTGCGAGTCAACCCGAACCTGATCCGCAATTCGGTACCGTTCAATGCCGAAGCCGACTCGCTGAACTGCGCCATTCTCGCCCCGGACGTAACCCCGGATGACGAAGAGTTCGAGCTGTTCATCAAGGAAGTCGCCCGGGAAATGACCACCAAGGCCGGGCAGAAATGCACCGCCATCCGCCGCGCCATCGTGCCGGCCAAACACATCGATGCCGTTGCTACCCGCCTGCGTGACCGTCTGGCCAAAGTGGTGGTCGGCGACCCGTCGGTGGAAGGCGTGCGCATGGGTGCACTGGCTTCCCACGACCAGCAGAAAGACGTGGCTGAACGCCTGGAAGCGCTGTTGCAGAGCAGCGACATGCTGTTCGGCGCCCGCGACGGTTTCGAACCCCGTGGTGTGAATGTCGACAAAGGTGCCTTCTTCGCCCCGACCCTGTTGCAAGCCCGTGATCCGCATGCCGAGGGCGGAGCCCACGATATCGAAGCGTTCGGCCCGGTCAGCACCCTGATGGCCTACGACGATCTGGACGAGGCGCTGGCCCTGGCCGCGCGCGGCAAAGGCAGCCTGGTGGCCAGCCTGGTGACCAAGGATCCGCAAATCGCCGCCAAGGCCATCCCGGTCGCGGCTGCCTGGCACGGTCGTTTGCTGGTACTGGATCGCCACTCTGCCGGCGAATCCACCGGCCACGGCTCGCCGCTGCCACAACTCAAGCACGGCGGTCCTGGTCGTGCCGGCGGTGGTGAAGAACTCGGCGGCCTGCGCGCGGTCAAGCACTACCTGCAACGCGCGGCGGTACAAGGTTCGCCGACCATGCTGGCAGCGGTCACCGGCGAATACGTGCGCGGCGCCAAGGTCATCGAAACCGACGTGCATCCGTTCCGTCGCCACTTCCAAGACCTGCAGATCGGCGAATCGCTGCTGACTCACCGCCGCACCGTCACCGAAGCGGACCTGGTGAACTTCGGCTGCCTGTCGGGCGATCACTTCTACATGCACTTCGACGACATCGCGGCCAAGGAATCGCAATTCGGCAAGCGCATCGCCCACGGTTACTTCGTGCTGTCGGCGGCGGCCGGCCTGTTCGTGTCCCCTGGCGTCGGCCCGGTACTGGCCAACTACGGCCTCGACACCCTGCGCTTCATCAACCCGGTGGGCATCGGCGACACCATCCAGGCGCGCCTGACTTGCAAACGCAAGATCGACCAGGGCAAGAAGAGTCCGCAAGGCGTCCCGCAAGGGGTGGTGGCGTGGGATGTGGAAGTGACCAACCAGTTGGGAGAGCTGGTGGCGAGCTATGACATTCTCACCTTGGTCGTAAAACGCGAAGACTAACGCAACACCTGTAGGAGTGAGCCTGCTCGCGATGAGGGCGCGTCAGCCAATATCAATGGTGACTGACAGACCGCTATCGCGAGCAGGCTCGCTCCTACAGGGGTATCGGTAGGAAAAAAATTGGGTCAGTGCCTGCGCAACCACTCGATAAACAGCGCAAACAACTCCGACTGCGACCCCACCTCCAGTTTCAGGTACAGGTTCTTGCGGTGCATGCGCACGGTTTCCGGTGAGATGTTCATCTGGCTGGCCGTGGACTTCACCGAATGCCCGCGCAACACCATGTGCGCCACTTGCCGCTCGCGTTCGGTGAGCAAGTCGCTGCCGAAATGCTCGAACGCCGACTGCACCCGGTGCTTGAGATCATCGCGCAGGCCCTGGTCTTTATCGCACTGGATCTCGCGACTGCGCAGCATGCCCCGCTGACTGAACTCGCTGATGAATTCGCGCACCAGCGGTTCCACGGCGCGCAGCAGATTCAGCTGTTCGGCGCTCAGGCATTCGCCGCCGAAGCCCTGATAGAGGCTGACGGAAATCTTCGTGTCATTGCCGGTATCGACGATGTAGTAGCTGTCTTCCGAGCAACCCGCCTTCAGGTAATAGGATTTGTAGTAGTCACTGTCGAAGAAGTTGTCCGGGGCAATTTCCTCCAGGTGATAGAAGCCTTGCGCCAACCCCTGCTCCACCGCCAGGCAGAACGGGTCGAGCAAATAGCCCCCGGCAAAATAGCGCTCAAGGATCGAGACCTGATACTCCTGGGCAATCCCGCGCTGATGCAGCAACTGGGGCGCGCGGTCCTTGCGCTCCAGGCTGATCATCATCGATTCGACGGACACCAGTTGCGCCAACGCCGACGCCAGGTGTTGCAAGGCGTCAGGCTCATCGATATGGGCGAATGCCTCGCGCATTCCCCCATGCCATTTGTGCAATGCCCCGAAGGGCACCGCGATCAGCGTATCGTCGTGTGGTTTGCTCATGCCCCGCAGTCTAGCGGCTGAGCAAGCCCTTGGTAACAGCCTGACTGACGAAATCATTGGCCCGCGTACTGTCCGCTTGCTTCAAGCTCGGCGGCCACTTCCAGAATGCACTCGCGCAGGGTCTCGACGATTTCATCGACCTGGGCAAACGTCAGGATCAGCGGCGGCGACATGACGTTGAGGTGCATGATCGGCCGCACCAGCAAGCCCCGGGCCTGGGCCCGCACGTGGATTTTCTCGCCGATGTTGATCGCGTCGGGGAACAGCGCCTTGGTGCGTTTATCGGCGACAAACTCCACGCAGGCCATGAGTTTCTGGCAACGCACATCCCCTACCAGCGGCAAGTCCCGCAAGGTTGCCAGGCGCTCCTCCAGATAGGCGCCCACCGTGTCGACATGGGTCAGCAGGTTTTCCCGCTCGATGATCTCGATGTTCTTCAGCGCCGCGGTGCAGCACACCGGATGCCCGCTGTAGGTGAAGCCGTGGGTGAAGCAGCGGCCCTTGCCCGGCTCGGCGATGACTTTCCAGATACGGTCGGAAAAGATGCACGCGCCCAGCGGCAGGTAGGCCGAGGTCAGGCCCTTGGCGGTGGTGATGATGTCGGGCTGCACGTCGAACACATCATAAGAAGCAAAGAACTTGCCCAGACGCCCGAACGAGGTCACCACTTCGTCGGCGACGAACAGAATGTCGTAGCGCTGGCACACGTCCCACATGCACTTGAGATAACCCCGGGGCGGAATGATCACCCCGCCCGAGCCCATGATCGGCTCGGCGAAAAACCCGGCGACTTTGTCCGCGCCAATCGAGAGGATCTTGTCTTCAAACTCCTTGACCAGGAACTCGAGGAACTGCGCTTCGTCCATGCCGTCCGGCGCGCGGTACGGGTTGGGGTTGGAGACGTGGTGGATCAGCGGGTTGGCGTAGTCGAACTCCGGCACCCGGTCGGCGGCCTTGTTGCCGATCGACATGGTCAGGGTGGTGGAGCCGTGATAGGCGTTGAACCGCGCGATGACGTGCTTCTTCTCGGGTTTGCCACGGCAGTTCTGGTAGTACTGGATCAGCCGGTAGGCGGTGTCCACGGCGGTGGAGCCGCCGGTGGTGAGGAACACATGGTCGAGGTCACCGGGGGCCAGGCTGGCGAGTTTTTCGCACAGCTGGATCGCCACGTTGTTCGACATGTCGGAAAACGGATTGGAATAGGCCAGTTGCCGCACCTGATCGGCGATGGCTTCGGCCATTTCCTCACGGCCCAGGCCGATGTTGGTGCACCACATGCCGCCCACCGCATCGAGGAAGCGGTTGCCCTGGGTGTCGTAGATGTAGGCGCCATCGCCTGCGACGATGTTCAACGAGCCCTGTTCGGCGTGTTCGTCGAACACGTGATAGCCGTGCATGTGGTGAGCCTTGTCGGCCTTGACCAGCCGGGACTCGTCCGCTGGGGAAAAAACACTGCGTGTTGGCGTCGCCATAAATAAACCTCTAACCGAATTGACTAACGTTCGAACCCATCAGATGCCGCTTTTCACGGTGCTCCAGACCCGGGTAATCGCCCGCATGTCCTTGGCGTCCTGGGTCTTCTGCGGGAACAGGCGCTCGCGGGTCTGCGGATCGGGGTAGATGGCCGGGTTGTTGCGCACATCGGCGTTCAACAACGGCGTGGCCGCCGCGTTACTGTTGGCGTAGTTGATGAAATCACTCACGTCCGCCATCACCTGCGGCTGCATCAGGTATTCCAGGAATTTGTGAGCATTGGCGACGTGCGTCGCATCGGCCGGGATGTACAGGTTGTCGAACCAGATCAGCGAACCTTCCTTGGGGATGAAGTAGGCCAGGTCGATCTTCTTCTTGGCCTCTGCGGCGCGGGCCATGGCCGTGGCGTAGTCGCCGGACCAGGTCATGGCCATGCACACGTCGCCGTTGGGCAGGCTGGTCAGGTAATTGACCGAGTCGAACTTGCGGATGTACGGCCGCACCGACAGCAGCAAGTCCTGGGCGGCTTTCAGATCTTCCGGTGCGGCGCTGCGCGGATCACGTCCCAGGTACTTCAGGGCCATGGGGATGACTTCGGTTGGGGCATCGAGCAGGGTCACGCCGCAATCGGCGAAGCGCGAGACGATTTTCGGGTCGAAGATCATCGCCAGCGAGCCGATCGGCGCGTCCGGCATGCGTTCCTTGATCTTGTCGACGTTGTAGGTCACGCCGTTGCTGCCCCAGGTGTAGGGCGCAGAGTACTGGGTGCCGGGGTCATAGCCTTGCAGGTCCTCGAGGATCTGCGGATCCAGGTTGGTCCACCCCGGCAACTGTTTTTTGTCCAGCGGCTGAAACACCTTGGCCTTGATCAGCGGCGGCGCGAGGGAGGCATTCAACACGATCAGGTCATAACCGGAATGACCGGTGAGCAGCTTGGCCTGTACCGTTTCATAAGAATCGAATGTGTCGTAGACCACCTTGATACCGCTGGCCTTTTCGAAATCGGCGATGGTTTTTTCACCGATGTAGTCCGCCCAGTTGTACAACCGCAGCGTATTGCTGCCGTCCACCTCGGCGGCGTAGGCATGAAAGGTCAGCGGTACAACAAACAGGCTGGAAATCACCTTAAGCAGCGTCTTGCCCATAGCAAATGCACCTTATAGCGAGTTCGGCTCTGGATGAGCGGATGCCCTCACTATTGGTGGATTCGCCTGGCGCGGCCATACCCCGAATGGGTGTGTGTCGCTTTTGGCACACCGGCATGGCAAAAAGCGGCAGTGCAGTTGACCCGTTTGGCCATAGATCGGGGTTTGCCCGGCGCTTAAAGTGGCAGCCCTGAACCGACCCTGCAGAGCCTGCGATGACCGACCTGATCAAACACGAGCAACGCGACGGCGTGTTGACGCTGACCATCGACCGCCCAGACAAGCTCAACGCACTGAACAACGCCATGTACACGCAACTGGCCGAGCTGTTGCTGGCCGCCGACGAAGACACGCAGACCGGCGTGATCATCCTCACCGGTGGCCCGGCGTGCTTTACCAGCGGCAATGACCTGGTGGATTTCCTGCAGAATCCGCCCACTCATCTGGACGCCCCGGCGTTCCACCTGATGAAGGTCGTCACGCGCCTGCAAAAACCGCTGGTCGCGGCAGTCTGCGGGGCGGCCATCGGCATCGGCACCACCTTGTTGCTGCATTGCGATCAGGTACTGGTCACCCGCAACGCCAAGCTGCGCATGCCGTTCGTCAACATCGGCCTGTGCCCAGAATTCGGCGCCAGCCTGTTGCTGCCCCGCCGCCTAGGCCATGCCCGCGCCGCGAGCCTGCTGCTGTTGGGCAATGGCCTGGACGGCAACGAAGCGGTGGCCTGGGGCCTGGCCAACGAAGCCTTCGATGACGGCGAACAATGCCTGGCGGCGGCGACAAAAATCGCCCAGCGCTTCCTGGCCATGCCCCAGCAAGCCTTGCGCCAGTCCCGACAGCTGATGAAACAGGCTTCCCTGGCCGAACTGGAAGCCACCCTGCGCGAAGAAAACACGCTGTTCATCCAGCGCCTGAATACCGACGAGGCGAAAACCGCCTTGAACGCCCTGCTCAATCGCAGTACAGATAAGAATCCACCGAAAGGAAACCAGCCATGAACACTCCAGAAATCTACGTCGTCAGCGCCGCCCGTACCGCCATCGGTACATTCGGCGGTTCGCTCAAGGACGTGCCACTGGCCGACCTCGCGACCACGGCCGTGAAAGCCGCCCTGGAGCGAGCCGCCGTGGACCCGGCGCTCGTTGGCCATCTGGTGATGGGCAACGTGATCCCGACCGAAACCCGCGACGCCTACATCTCCCGCGTCGCGGCGATGAACGCCGGTATTCCGAAGGAAACCCCGGCCTACAACGTCAACCGTCTGTGCGGTTCGGGCCTGCAAGCGATCATCAACGCCGCCCAGACCCTGATGCTCGGCGATGCCGACATCGTCGTCGGTGCCGGTGCCGAATCCATGAGCCGTGGTCCGTACCTGATGCCGTCCGCCCGTTGGGGTTCGCGCATGGGCAACGCCCAGGTCATCGACTACATGCTCGGCATCCTGCATGACCCGTTCCATGGCATCCACATGGGCATCACCGCCGAGAACGTCGCCACGCGCAACGGCATCACCCGCGAAATGCAGGACGCCCTGGCTTTCGAAGACCAGAAACGCGCGGCCCACGCGATTGCCAACGGCTACTTCAGCAAGCAGATCGCGACCGTGGAAATCCAGGATCGCAAAGGCGTCAAACTGTTCAGCGTCGACGAACATCCGCGCGCCACGTCCCTGGAACAGCTGGCTGCGATGAAGCCGGCATTCAAGAAGGACGGCTCGGTCACCGCCGGCAACGCCTCGGGCCTCAACGACGGCGCCGCCGCACTGGTCATGGCCAGCGGCAATGCGGTCCAGGCCAACAACCTGAAGCCACTTGCCCGCCTGGTCAGCTACGCCCACGCCGGCGTCGAACCGGAATTCATGGGCCTAGGCCCGATCCCGGCCACCCGCCTGGCGCTCAAGCGCGCCGGCCTGACCGTCGCCGACCTGGACGTGATCGAAGCCAACATCGCCTTCGCCGCCCAGGCTTGCGCCGTCAGCCAGGAGCTGGACCTCGACCCGGCCAAGGTCAACCCGAACGGTTCGGGCATCGCCCTGGGCCACCCGGTGGGCGCAACCGGCGCAATCATCGCCACCAAGGCCATCCACGAACTGCACCGCACCGGCGGCCGTTATGCGCTGGTGACCATGTGCATCGGTGGTGGCCAGGGGATTGCGGCGATTTTTGAGCGCGTCTGAACCCTGCACCATCCCCTGTAGATGCAACCTCTACAGGGATGCTGCGGTAATCAGCAGTACCTGTGGGAGACTCTATGTTTGGGAGTTCCCCCCAAACATAGAGGCGAGGCTGCTCGCGATGAACGATAACGCGATTCAGCGGTTACCCCTGCGGATCAAGGTTATCCAATGCCCGGTTCACCGCCAGGTCGGCCAACATGATCACCTGCTGGATACCCAACAACATGCTGCGTTGAGGGCCGTCCACGAACGTTGCGAAATCGGTGGCCATGATGCTGGCGGATGCCAGGGATTCGCAGGCGTGGGCAAGCAGGTCTTCAGTGCTGATTTCCGAGGCAATGACGAACATTGTGCTGGGGTTGTGGGGGGTGCAGGATTTGAGGATGGCGGGTTTTAGGTTGCGATTAGCGGCAGGGTTGTCGGTGATTGATTCGGGGGGATTGGGCGTGGGTTTGGGCATGGTGGAGCTCCTGTAGACATTGGAACCACCAAGACCTGTCGCTAAACAAGTAAGGGTGGCGACTGTACGAAGGTTAGCGAACCGGTTACAGGCAAACCCGGCAGACCCAAAGGTCTCCGACGCACAGCCGCCATAATCAAATTGCAGACATAAATACGTATGCAATCAAGACTGTAGTGCTTATGCCCCTGTAACTGTTCGGGTCGCTAAACCCGGTCGCTGTATTAGCAGCGACACGAAAACGATAAAGACCAGGGCCAAGGCGCACAAGCCGGCGGATTCTGGCGTAGTTGTAGGCAGCGACGCAAGGCGGTGTAGCCTTGCTCCTGATCCTACAGCCATGTCCGACAAGCACATAATTGTGATCAATTGTCACCCAGTGCCCCGGACCCGACTCTAACGATTCTTTTTGAAACTCAAACTTAGGCCCACCCGGTAGCACGGTATCTATCTCCAAGGTATGCATATCGCCACCGGCCACCCCCTTGAACACCTGACCCTGCTGGTTGGTAATTCGGTAGCCGACAAGCGACTTTCTCTGAACAATTTCTGTTTCGATGCTGTCCTGTTGAAAAGTCACTTAGCCGTCCGGCTGGTTTTCTCATGCAGCCGACCACCTGAAAATCTCGGCACCAATGAATACAGCAAAAAGGCATATTACGCCCGAATAAACGAGCACTACCGCCCACTTCATACGGCATTTTATTGAGACTGGTAATCGAGCCAACTCTTCAGGGTCAAGCGTGCCATTTCGTATATGCCTGCTGGGCCAAATCACACCACCCGACACAATAGAAGCCAATATACAGCGTGAAAAAAATGAGCGTCCGCCGCCCCCAAATGAAGTTATTGCATAACTATTTTTAAAATTGCCCAACACCACATCCAAGTCGCGAACTGCGATATAACAATTAATAGCAACACCCGTTAAAGCCACCATCAAAGGCCCAAAAAACAAAGACAATTTTAAAACAGTAAAAATCAATTGATCATCCTCTATCCCTCTAGACTATTTTTCAGCTTGCCACCCCAACAAAGCTGACACTAACATTAGTTAACCTGCCACTTGGTGAACTCATCTAATTCTTCATCGAAAAAGTTCACCGCACTTGATGCAAGCCAGCTAAATGAAGTACCCCCAGCAAGCAGCAGTGCAATTGTGCATACCGGTGCCCCTGGTCCACACACTGCAATAACGGCACTGCCTGCCAAAATAGTCCCCACCACACCCCCACCAATTACAGCCCCTTGCTTGATCACTTCTTTCGATTTATTTTCCGCGTTCGCGATTTCGTATGCAGCATAGGTAATAGTAACAACAATCAATACCTTACCAGCGACCCTCAACACCTTATTTCGCGTATTGTACTGAGCATTCGGCCGCGCCGAAGACTCAATAATCTCATAGTGAATTGAGGTTTTTTGATGAACTTCCAGATCAACGAACCTTTTGCCAAATTTGTCAATCGCCTTACTATCCAACAGATCTTCCAAGGTTTTAGAGATCATTTTTTTACGTTCTGCGATGGATAATCCGTGCGAAGAGGTTTTCGCTCGGACCTCAATCATAATTTTGTTTCGCATCTCGTAGCAAAATTCTGCGGCCTCCTTAACCGAGACTTTGCCGGACTTCACCTGGGCTAAAACATCAGCTTTAACCCTGCTTACATTTCGATTGTAATTATCACGCTGCCTTGCGTCACTTATAAAGTCCGCAGAAAACTTTAGGGCCGCCCCCTCAAAGCTTTCAATAGCTTTTTCTAGAGTGTCATCATCAATTGCGTGTGTTTTTCCAGCAAGATAGTAGCGATGAAAAGAATCCATAATAGTTACTCCGCAAGTTTCTTTAGCAATTTTTCAGTGCCACTGATGATCGTGTTTTCTTGCTTGCCCGGACTCTCCACTTCGAATTTGACGCAAGATTTTCCAGCAAAAGAATAAAAGTTCACCTTATTCTCGCTATCAAATTCACCTTGCAGAGTCGCCCCGTCATCCATGGTGGCTGTGCACTTTATGCCCTGGTAGTTCAATTCAGGCGGGGCAGAAAAACTGATCCATTTTGTTGAATCCGGAAACTCAATCTTCAGCCCGCCCGGCAACAGGGTATGAGCGCTCATGGTTCGCCCCTCCTTGTCGGTTACACCGGTGAACACCTCTCCCTGTTCAGTGGTGATTCGGTAGCGGGTAAACGCCAGCGGTGCCTGGGCCTCATCTTTCAGAACATATTCCCCGGAATAACCTCCGGGTAAAGGTGTTGCCGGCGTATGTAGCCTGGCGCTGCCAAGTTTTTGCACATGCTTGGCCCGCTGATAGATATTGCCCTGGGCGCCCTGGTCGAGGTCGCCGTCTTTTAAGCGGACAAAGACCCCTCCGCATTCCAATATCAGCTCTTTCTCAGCGCGGATGTGCACTCGGCCATCCACGCTCTCGATCCTGATATCGCCCTTCGCCAAGGCGTTCAGAAGGCCCTCAAGAGCATGCAAATCGAGGTTGCCCTTGGCCGCCTTGAGCTGCATGTCCGCACTGTGCGCGAGCAGGCTGATTCCATCCTCGGCGGTGGCGGTGATGTTCTGCCCGGCGCTGAGATCGACGTTGTGCGCGGCAACGATGGCCACGCTTTCGCTACCCGAGGACAGGCACACCGCCTCAGGGCTGAGCAGACCTATACCGGCCGGGGCATGCAGCAACAGGCCCGGTTCGGCCAAGCCATTGAGGGCCTGGGTCAGCCGCTGTTGGCTGGCGGTGTCGCCGGGGGTGACCTTGGCCCCGCGGGCCGCCTCGGCCAGGGATCGCGCCAGCGACAATGCACTTTCCAGCTGCGTTATGGCGGCGTCCATGTCGAGTTGCACGCCCTGAGCCTTCTCCTGTTTGTCCGCGCTGATGAAAATGCCCTTGCCGCCACGAATGGCACCATGACCATCGCTACGCAGTTCAAACCCCTCACCCCGTTTTTGACGCTCGGCATCCACCACATGCCCGAGGTTGAGCTGGCTCTTGCCGCTGTGTTCGGTGCTGAGCTTGATGTGCTCCTGCCCGCGGGTGTCGTCCAGCCGCAGTTTGTTGTTGGCCGGGGTGCGCAGCACGTTGCGCTTTTCGTTGTACATGGTGACGGGGTCGGGGTGCTGGCTGTCGTGCAGGGCGTGGGCGATGTAGGGGCGGTCCGGGTCGCCCTGTTCGAAGGCCACCGCCACTTCGGTGCCAGCGATCAGCGGCAGGTGCAGGCCGTGGGTGTCGCCGGCGTACGCCCGGGCCAGGCGCAGCCAGGTGCTTTCGCGACCGGCGTCCCAGGTGTCGCGGTCGAACAGGAACTGCACCCGGTAGCGGCCCTCGGCGTCGGTATCGGCGTAGGGGTTGTGGGCCTGCGCGCTGGTCACCCGGGCCGGCACGGTGCCGGCGATCAAGGGTTTGGGTGGCACCTCTGGGCGAAAGCACACCGCCTGCGCATAGGGGATGGCCTGGAAGCTGCACTCGAAGCTGCGGTCGCGGGCGGCGCCGGCCTTGAGCCCGATGATCACCGCCCGCGGCGCGAAGGCCTGGGGCGCGCCGTCGGTGACTTCCAGCACCTGGCCCGGCGCCAGGCGGGCGCTGCTGCTCATGCCGCGAAGGCGGGTGCGGCGGTTGAGGTATCGCTCGTGGCGCAGGCGCGCATAGAAGTAGCCGCTTTCGCACTGCACGTCTTCGGGGAAGTCATGGCGGTCGCCGAGCGCGGTGTAGGGTTCGGCGTAGTGATAGGCCTCGCCGTAGGTGCCCTTGGCGCCGCGCGTCTGGTCGATGTCGCCGTCGAGGTGCGCGCGGGCGTCACGGTGGTGGTAGGCGCGGATGTTCACGTGCTGCTCCACCACCTGGTGTTCCGACTGCAGGGCCCAGACGCTGTCCTCACCGCTGCTGCTCAACCCGGAGAGCGGCCGCAGCGGCAGTTCGACGTCGAACTGGTAGGCGCGCGGGGAGTCGTGAAATTCGACGACGTCGATACTCAGGCGTTCGTCGCTGGTGAAGCGGTACCAGATGCCGACTTCGGCCAGCAGGCGGGCGATAAAGGCCAGATCGCTTTCGCCGTATTGCATCACCTGCTCGCGCCGGGGGTACTCGCGGTGCAGGTGGAAGAGGAAGTCCTGGCCCCTGAAATCGTGGCGGCCGCGCAGGATGTGCTCGACGATTTCCGGCACCGAGCGGTGCTGGTAGATCCGGTATTGCCGGCCCCGCGCGAGCAGCGCCAGACGCGGTTGCAGGGTGACTTCGTAGCGCGCCTCGTCGATGGAGGCGGACAGGCGTTTGAAGCCACCGATCACCCCGTGCAAGGTGCGCAGCGGCTTGACCTCGGACGGTTCGAAGATCAGCGACGAGACTTTTTCCGGCAGCGCGTGCAGGCTGAAGCTGGCGGGTTGGCCGAGCAGGCGTTCGGCGTCGATGTCGAGCTGGCTGGAGGTGAACTCGATGGAGTAGCTGAAGGGCTGGCTGAGGTGTTCTTCGCCGTGGAAGGCCAGGACGTCGAGGGGGGCGTCCAGCTCTCGGACCCAGAGTGTGTGGCGGCTGTGGTCGAAGAAAACGGGCAATACGGGGTGCATGTTGCAGACCTCCCTAGTCTATCGATGCAGGCGGGGAGGCTTCGTTGCCGCCCTCGCTCGAGCGCTGGGAAGCTTTCAAGAAGCTGACAATGGTTGATATAGGGCGTTTCTAATAAGCGTGTAGGGTGTTTCCGAATAATGCAGCAGGCCACAACACCCTAAGACTCTACCTACAACAGCAAAAGAATCCTCGGCATCTCGACAGTGGCCATGAATGAGTCTTCCTGATCAGAACTCCACCTGACGACCGGCAGCAAAAACCATTTGCCACAAAATATTACATACGTTCATATTACAGCCATCATAATTAACCGCCGCCCTGACAGGTATCCCTCCATGACCAGCATGTCCACCGTAGAACCCGATCTGGACTCCCCGGTGAAACCGGCAAAACCTCCCCTGCTCAAACGCCTGCTGTTGCCAACAGTGGGCATCGCAGCACTGGTGCTGGCTGGTATGTATGGCGCGCATTGGTGGACCGCCGGACGTTTCATCGAGGAAACCGACGACGCCTACATCGGCGGCGACGTGACGGTGATCGGGCCGAAAGTGGCGGGTTACATCGATGAAGTGCTGGTGGCCGATAACCAGAAGGTCAAGGCCGGCGACGTCCTGATCCGTCTCGATTCCCGCGACTACCGCGCCAACCTGGCCAAGGCCGAAGGCGCGGTGGCCGCCCAGGAGGCCTTGCTGGCCAACCTCGATGCCACCGAACAACTGCAACAGGCCGTCATCGGCCAGGCCCGTGCCGGCATCGACGCCGCTGGTGCCGAAACCGCCCGTTCGCGGGATGACGATGCCCGCTACAAAAAACTGGTGATCACCAACGCCGTCTCGGTGGAAAGCGCCCAGCGCGCCAACACCACGTTCAAGACGGCCCAGGCCCAAAGCAACCGCGCCCAGGCAGAACTGCTGGCCACGCAACGCCAGTTGAATGTGATCGACACCCAGAAACAACAAGCCCGGGCCGCCTTGATCCAGGCCAGGGCCGAGCGCGACCTGGCGCAATTGAATGTCGGCTACACCGAACTGAAGGCGCCGGTCGATGGTGTGATCGGCAATCGCCGGGCACGGGTCGGCGCCTACGCCCAGGCCGGCTCGCAATTGCTCTCGGTGGTGCCGACCAGCGGCCTGTGGGTCGATGCCAACTTCAAGGAAGACCAACTGGCGCACATGGTGCCGGGGCAACGGGTGGTGATCCGCGCCGACGTGCTGTCGGGCCAGGAATTCCATGGTCACCTGGACAGCCTCGCCCCCGCCAGCGGTTCGCAATTCAGTGTGTTGCCGCCGGAAAACGCCACCGGCAACTTCACCAAGATCGTGCAGCGGGTGCCGGTGCGGATCCACCTCGACCCGGCCGACAGTGTGCTCGGCCACCTGCGTCCGGGGTTGTCGGTGACCGCTGAAGTGGATACGCGCAAGGAGCCTGAAGCGCCAGCCGTTGCGAGCGCGCCATGAGCCGCGCCCTCGCCGCCCCGGCGCAACCGTTCAATGCCGCGAACATGGCGACGGCGACCAAGGTCTTCGCCTTTGCCAGCATGTGCATCGGCATGTTCATTGCGTTGCTGGATATCCAGATTGTCTCGGCTTCGTTGCGTGACATCGGCGGCGGGCTCTCCGCCGGCACCGACGAAACCGCGTGGGTGCAAACCAGTTACCTGATCGCCGAAATCATCGTGATCCCGCTGTCGGGCTGGCTGTCCCGGGTGTTCTCGACGCGCTGGCTGTTCTGCGCATCGGCGGTGGGTTTCACCCTGACCAGCCTGCTGTGCGGCGTGGCCTGGAACATCCAGAGCATGATTGCCTTCCGTGCCCTGCAAGGGTTTCTGGGCGGCTCGATGATTCCACTGGTGTTCACCACGGCCTTCGTGTTCTTCACCGGCAAACAACGGGTGATCGCCGCTGCGACCATCGGCGCGGTGGCCTCATTGGCACCGACCCTGGGGCCGGTGATTGGTGGCTGGATCACCGACATATCGTCCTGGCACTGGCTGTTCTACATCAACCTGGTCCCGGGTATTTTTGTTGCCGTGGCCGTGCCGATGCTGGTGAAAATCGACCAGCCGGAACTGTCGCTGCTCAAAGGCGCGGATTACCTGAGCATGGTGTTTCTGGCGCTGTTCCTCGGCTGCCTGGAATACACCCTGGAAGAAGGCCCGCGCTGGAACTGGTTCAGCGACCGCACGATCCTGACCACCGCGTGGATCAGCGGCCTGGCCGGGCTGGCATTCATCGGCCGGACCCTGCAGGCGGCCAACCCGATTGTCGATCTGCGCGCCTTGAAGGATCGCAACTTTGCCCTCGGTTGTTTCTTCTCGTTCGTCACTGGCATCGGCCTGTTCGCCACCATTTACCTGACGCCGCTGTTCCTCGGCCGAGTGCGTGGCTACGGTGCACTGGACATTGGTCTGGCGGTTTTCTCCACCGGGGTGTTCCAGATCATGGCGATTCCGCTGTATGCCTTTCTGGCCAACCGCGTCGATCTGCGCTGGATCATGATGACCGGCCTTGGGCTGTTCGCGTTATCGATGTGGGATTTCAGCCCGATCACCCATGACTGGGGGGCCAAGGAATTGATGCTGCCGCAAGCCCTGCGCGGGATTGCCCAGCAACTGGCGGTGCCGCCGACGGTGACCTTGACCCTCGGCGGCCTGGCGCCGGCACGGCTCAAACATGCGTCGGGGTTGTTCAACCTGATGCGCAACCTGGGCGGGGCTATCGGCATCGCCGCGTGTGCGACCATCCTCAACGACCGCACCAACCTGCATTTCACCCGGTTGGCGGAGAACCTCAACAGCACCAACGAGGCGCTCAACCAATGGCTGTCCCAGGTCGGCAACAACTTCGCCGCTCTCGGTCAGGGCGGTGACGTCGGGGTCACCGCCAGCCTGCATCAGTTATGGCTGCTGACCTACCGCGAAGCCCAGACGCAAACCTATGGCGACGCGTTCCTGATGATCATGGTCTGCTTCATTATCGCCACGGCGATGGTGCCCCTGATGCGCAAGGTGCAACCACCGGCCGCACCGAGTGCCGATGCTCATTGATGCTTGTGCAGGTCAGGCCTGAGGCATTTTACGAAAGCCGATGGCCAGGCGGTTCCAGGCGTTGATGGTGGTGATGGCGACGGTCAGGTCGACCATTTCCTTGGCGTCGAACTGAGAGGTAGCCAATTCATAGTCTTCGTCAGGGGCATGGGTCTGGCTGATCAGGGTCAGGGACTCGGTCCAGGCCAGTGCGGCGCGCTCACGCTCGGTGAAGAACGGCGTTTCGCGCCAGGCCGACAGTGTCGCCAGGCGACGCTCGGATTCACCGCCCTTGCGTGCATCGGCGCTGTGCATGTCCAGGCAGAAGGCGCAGCCGTTGATTTGCGAGGTACGCAGCTTGACCAGTTCGATCAGGTTTTTTTCCAGCGGCAGCTTCGACACCGCTGTTTCCAGGGCGATCATTGCTTTGAGGGCGTCAGGGGAAGCGGTGTAGAAATCGATACGGGTTTTCATGGCGTGCTCCAGGGCAAGTGGGTGTGGCACTACGTTAGTCCCACGACCGGTCTACACAAATAGCCAATCTTTCAGAAGTCGAGGAGGCCATTCAAACCCGATTGCGCAACCACTGCAAAAAGCCCTTTTTCGCCTGCGCCACCGGCAACTCCTGAGTCAGGGTTTTCGCCTTGTGCAGCCGGTAATCGAGCAAGGCTTGCATGGCATCGTTGATGTCATGACGGGCATCCAGGCACGGCTTGAGGTAGGACTTTTCGATGCGGTACAGGCCACAGAAGGTCTTGGCGCTGAACTGCGCAGGCAGCGCGCTGTCGGTGAGGATACCCGCCTCGCCGATCACCTCCCCCGGTCCCATGCGGCCGGATTCGAATGGTGCTCCGTGGCGCATCAGCGTCACCGAGACCACGCCGGACTCAATGATGAACAAGTGTTCGCTGACCTCCCCCCCTTCCAGAATCGTCTCCCCGGCACGGAAGGTTTGCAGTGTCATGTTCTGGCTGAAGGTGTCTTTCTCTTCCTGACGCAAGGTGGAGAAAATCGGCGAGCTGTCCAGTAACGCCCGCTGCCGTGTCAAGTTGACCGGCGGGTCGAGTTCCACGCTCGACAACAAATTGATCCCGGATGCCTGTAGGTGCCGGTAGGCCAGGTCGTATAGTTGATTGCGCACCTCGCGCTTCTCGCTCATCGACGCGACAAACCCGCTGATTTCGTATTCCACCCCGGTGCTGCTGGCGTTTTTCAGGGCGACGTTAGGCGCTGGCTCATCCAGCAGCAGGCGACAGCCCTGCATGGCACGCTTCAGGGCATCGATCACGGTGTTCGGTCGCGCATGTGGGCTGAGTTCCACAGAGATGGATATGCCAAAAATATCGCTCGGCCGACTGAAGTTGATGATCTTGGCCTTGGCCGCCAGTGAATTGGGAATCACCGCCATGCTGCCTTGAGAGGTCTGCATGCGCGTGGCACGCCAGTCGATGTCGGTCACCTTGCCCTCCATGCCATCGATGGAGATGTAGTCATCCAGTTGGTACGGCTTGGTGGTGTTCAGGACGATCCCGGAGAACACGTCGCTGAGGGTACTCTGCAAGGCCAGGCCGACGATGATCGCCAACGCACCGGACGTCGCCAGCACGCCCTTGACCGGGAGATCGAGCACATAGGCCAGGGCGGCAATGATCGCGATCAGGAAAATCACCGCACCGAGCAGATCCTGAAGCAATCGCCCGGTATGCCCGACCCGTTGCATCATCACCGCGCCGATCAGCACGGTCAGCATCCGCGCGCCGAACAACCACCAGCCGATCTGCAATCCGGTGGCCGCCAGATGCAAGGGTACGTTGTCGGCCCAGGGCGGCGGCTCCATCGGGTTCAGGCCTTCATTGAACAGCAGAAGGCTGTATAGCGCGAAAATCGTGACCCGCAACAGAAGCTTCCAAGGGTTGCGGTTGTCACCGATTAAACGCCACAACCCGAGGTCAATCAGGATCAGCACCATGGCGCAGATCAATGGGTGTTCGGTGAGGAAAGACAGCATCAAGCAACTCCAGCCAAGGCTAATAACGCGAAGATCGCACAGATTGGCCATAGTGTAGGAGCAATTGATTTGGCGGGATGAACACCCTCCCAAAAACACCACAAAACCAATGAGGGAGCGAGCTTGCTCGCGAAGGCGGTAGAACAGTCACTGTTGCAGTGACTGTCAGGCCGCCATCGCGAGCAAGCTCGCTCCCACAGGGGGGATGCGTGATGCCGAAGTTACTTGCTATTGGCCAGCGCGCTGTAGCTGGTCATCAGGTTGCGGTAATCCGGAATATGGTTGGAGAACAGCGTACCCAACCCTTCGATGTCGTTGCGCCAGTCGCGGTGCAGTTCACAGGCCAGGCCGAACCAGGTCATCAGTTGCGCGCCCTGAGCGGTCATTCGGTTCCACGCCGATTCGCGGGTCAGTTCGTTGAAGGTGCCGGACGCATCGGTGACCACGAACACCTCAAAACCTTCGGCCAGGGCCGAAAGCGCCGGGAACGCCACGCACACCTCCGTCACCACACCGGCGATGATCAGTTGTTTCTTGCCGGTGGCCTTGATTGCCTTGACGAAATCTTCGTTGTCCCAGGCGTTGATCTGGCCGGGGCGAGCGATGTACGGCGCGTCCGGAAACAGTGCCTTGAGCTCGGGCACCAGTGGGCCGTTCGGGCCGGTTTCGAAACTGGTGGTGAGGATGGTCGGCAGCTTGAAGTACTTGGCCAGGTCGGCCAGGGCCAGCACGTTGTTCTTGAAACGATCCGGGTCGATGTCGCGCACCAGTGACAGCAGGCCCGCCTGGTGATCAACCATCAGAACCGCGGCGTTGTCCTTGTCCAGACGCTTGTAGGAAGTAGTCATTGCAGTAGTCCTCGCGTGTTATCGATGCCGAGTGGAAATCGGCGTGGGGTCACCGGTCAGCGCTGGGAGTCCAGCGCCTCGTGTTCGTTCGCCACTTGCTGGGCCTTGAGGTAACTCTCGATCAGCAATTGATAATGCGGCATGGCCTGGGCGTAGACAGCGGCCCACTGCTCGGCATCCGGACGGTTCCACGAACCTTGCAGCTCCGAAAGCGTAGCCATGATGTCGATCGGCACCACCCCGGCCTGGGCCAAACGGGCAACGGTCAGATCAGTGGCCAGTTTCGAGTGGTTGCCGGAGGCGTCGACCACGGCAAACACCTTGTAGCCTTCATGCACCGCTGCAATGGACGGGAACGCCAGGCACACGCTGGTCAGGGTGCCGGCGATCACCAGGGTTTTCTTGCCGGTGGCTTTGACCGCCGCGTGAAACTCCGGGTTGTCCCAGGCGTTGATTTCACCTTTGCGCGCCACGTATTGCGCATGGGGTGCGGCCTCGTGGATTTCCGGGATCAACGGCCCGTTAGGCCCCTGGGGAACGGAAGCGGTGGTGATCACCGGCATCTTCAGCAGGGTCGCGGCCTTGGCCAGGGCAATGGCGTTGGCGCGCAGTTGGGGCACGTCCATGTCCTTGACGATCTGGAACAGTCCGCTCTGGTGATCGATCAACAGCATCGCGCTGTCGTTGGGGTCGATGGTCGGTTTCTGGCCGTTGAAGTTGGCCGCGTAGACAGTGTTCATGTGCGTTTCCTCTTTCTTTTGGGCAACAGCCATCCCTGGCCTGAAAACCGGCCTACTCATCCTGTGTAGAGTCGGGTGTTGAAGCGTTGCGAATTAGGCGTGCATCCGGCCGAAGCGACCGGACTGGAAGTCGGCGAAGGCCTGGTGGATTTCCTGCTCGGTGTTCATCACGAACGGCCCGTGGCCGACGATCGGCTCGTCGATCGGCTCGCCGCTGAGCAACAGCACCACCGCGTCTTCGCTGGCTTCAAGGGTCACCTGATCGCCCTTGCGGTCAAACAGGGCCAGTTGCCCCTGACGCACCGATTCCACGCCGTTGACCTGCACCGTGCCGCGCAGCACAACCAGTGCGGTGTTGCGCCCTTCATGCAGGTCAAGGGTGAGCAACTTGCCGGCATTCAAACGGATGTCCCACACGTCGACCGGGGTGAAGGTGCGCGCCGCGCCCTTGTGGCCGTCGAACTCACCGGCGATCAGGCGCAGGCTGCCGGCGTTGTCCTTCAAGGCGATGGCCGGGATGTCACGGTCGAGAATCGTCTGGTAGCCGGGGTCGGCCATTTTGTCCCTGGCCGGCAGGTTGACCCACAGTTGCACCATCTCCAGGGTGCCACCGCTTTTGGCGAAACCTTCGGAGTGAAACTCTTCATGCAGGATCCCCGAGGCCGCGGTCATCCATTGCACATCGCCAGGGCCGATCTTGCCGCCACTGCCGGTGGAGTCCCGGTGCTCCAGTTCGCCCTTGTAAACGATAGTCACGGTTTCGAAGCCACGATGAGGATGCTGACCAACGCCACGTCGCTCGCTGGTCGGGGTGAATTCAGCGGGGCCGGCGTGATCCAGCAACAGGAACGGGCTGATGTGCTTGCCCAGGTTGTCGTAGGAAAACAGCGTGCGAACCGGAAAACCGTCGCCAACCCAATGGGTCCGTGGACTGGTGTAGATACCGATGATGTTTTTCATGGTGTCTCCTG
The DNA here is from genome assembly GCF_039909015.1 of Pseudomonas grandcourensis. Classification (NCBI taxonomy): domain Bacteria; kingdom Pseudomonadati; phylum Pseudomonadota; class Gammaproteobacteria; order Pseudomonadales; family Pseudomonadaceae; genus Pseudomonas; species Pseudomonas grandcourensis. The sequence goes on along the minus strand of NZ_CP150919.1, from coordinate 2,055,541 downwards.
ATGAGGTGAGTGAAGCCATGGACAAAGCTTAAAACCGTGACCTTTGCTGCGCTAGACTGCAAAAATCAGCTTTAGCGTTCTATTTGGAGAACGATGGTGGAAGACCTCAACACCCTCTACTACTTCACCCAGGTGGTGGAGCATCACGGTTTTGCCGCGGCCGGCCGGGCACTGGACATGCCCAAGTCCAAGCTCAGCCGACGCATTGCCGAGCTTGAAGAGCGCCTCGGCGTGCGCCTGCTGCACCGCACCAGCCGGCATTGCTCATTGACGGAAATCGGCCAGGCCTATTACCAGCGCTGCCTAGCCATGCGGGTGGAGGCGGAAAGCGCCGCCGAACTGATCGAGCGCAACCGTTCCGAGCCTCAGGGCCTGGTGCGTGTCAGTTGCCCGACGGCGTTGCTCAATTCCTGGGTCGGGCCGATGCTGACCCGCTACCTGCTCAAGTACCCGCTGGTGGAGTTGTTCATCGAGAGCACCAATCGCCGGGTCGACCTGATTCACGAAGGCTTCGACATTGCCTTGCGTGTACGCTTTCCGCCGCTGGAGAACACCGACATGGTGATGAAGGTGCTGGGCAACAGCACCCAGAGCGTGGTTGGCAGCCCGGCCTTTTTATCGCGCCTGTCGACACCGGCCTCCCCGGCCGACCTCAGCGGCTTGCCGAGCCTGCACTGGGGCGCGGCGCAGCGCGAATATCAGTGGGAACTGTTCGGGGCCGATGGCAGCACCGCGATGATCCGGCATGCACCGCGCATGGTCACCGATGACCTGTTGGCCTTGCGCCATGCGGCGGTCGCCGGGATCGGCATCGTGCACCTGCCCAGTGTGGTGGTGCGCGATGAAATCGCCGCCGGGCAACTGGTGGAACTGGTGCCGGGCTGGGCACCGAAGAGCGGTGTCATCCACGCGATCTTCCCTTCACGCCGGGGCTTGCTGCCTTCGGTGCGCACATTGATCGATTTTCTCGGGGAGGAGTTCAGTCGCAGTGATATTGCTTAGGGTCGGGGTAAGGCTTTGTACCGAGTGATGGCTATCGCGAGCAGGCTCGCTCCTACAGGGGATTTGTGGCGCATATAGATCCAATGTGGGAGCGACGGTGCGGCGACCCGACCTGCTCGCGATGAGGCCGGTACAAACACCATCAATGCCGAAATCTGCCGATGATTCATGACTTTCGGTAAACATTGCTTTGCCGATCAAGCGGTTTTTCTCACGGATGCAGGCGCGGATACTGCCGCCTATTCCCACTGCAACCTCTGGAGTCTTCAATGTCCATTCCCGCCTTCGGCCTGGGTACCTTTCGCTTGCAAGGCCAGGTGGTCATCGATTCGGTGAGCACCGCCCTGGCGCTCGGCTACCGGGTGATCGACACCGCACAAATCTACGAGAACGAAGCCGACGTCGGCGAAGCCATTGCCGCCAGCGGCATCGCCCGGGAAGAGTTGTTCATCACCAGCAAGATCTGGGTCGCCAACCTGGCCGGTGATCGCCTGATCGACAGCCTGAAAGAAAGCCTGCGCAAACTGCAGACCGACTACCTGGACCTGACCCTGATCCACTGGCCGTCGCCGGACGATCAAGTGCCGGTCGAAGAATTCATGGGCGCCCTGCTCGAAGCCAAACGCCTGGGCCTGACCCGGAAGATCGGCGTGTCCAACTTCACCATCGACCTGATGAAACAAGCGATCGCGGCCATTGGCGCCGAGCACATCGCCACCCACCAGATCGAACTGCACCCCTACCTGCAAAACCGTGAGGTCGTCGAGTTCGCGCGCAGCCAGGGCATCGGTATCACGTCGTACATGACCCTGGCTTACGGTGAAGTCCTCAAGGATCCGCTCATCCAGCAGATCGCCGAACGCCTGCACGCGACACCGGCGCAGGTCACCCTGGCCTGGGCCATGCAATCGGGTTACGCGGTGATCCCGTCTTCCACGCGCCGGGCCAACCTTGAAAGCAACTTGAAGGCTCGCGAGCTGACCTTGAGCGAGGCCGACATGGCCTTGATCGCAACGCTGGATCGCGGCCACCGCTTGACCAGCCCGAAAGGCATCGCACCGAACTGGGATTGAGCCTCAATCCTGCTCCAGACGCTGGTCCAGGCGGGCCATGGCTTGCTGCAACCGGTCGACGGCGTCGTCGATCATTGCCGCGCGGCCGTCATTGCACGCCTGCTCCAGCTGTTCGCAACACTCGACCAGGGCGAGCGCTCGCACCATCAGCGCCCCGCCCTTGATCCGGTGCGCCAGTTCCCCCAAGCCCGGGCGATTGCCGCCGGCATGCAAGGCGAGCAGATGCACGCGATCCTCGCGGTTGCTCAGCGCCAGATCGTGCAACAATTGATCGAACAGCTCACGATCTGCATCCGCATAACGCTCCAGCCCGCTCAAATCGAACTCGGCGACGCCAGGATCGTCGATTGCCGTTGAGGACGCGCTGGAAAACCACTGGGCCAGCCACGCCTGCAAATCCACCAGGCGAATGGGCTTGAACAGGCAGTCGTCCATGCCCGCCGCCAGACATCGAGCCTTCTCCTCGACCTGCGCATTGGCGGTAAAGCCCAGAATCAGCGTCGACGACAGCCCCTGCACCCGCTCTTGCTCGCGTATCGCACCCGCCAATTCGTACCCGCTGAGCTGCGGCATGTTGCAGTCGGTGATGACCAGGTCGAACCCTTGCCCGCGCCACTGTTCCAGCCCCTGCGCCCCGTCTTCAGCCTGCACCACGCGATGGCCCAGGTAGCTCAGCTGCCGCGAGAGCAACAGACGATTGGCCGGATAATCGTCGACCACCAGAATCGACAACGCCCGGGTCGTGAGCTGCGCCGGATCCTGGGGCACCCCTCCCGCCGGCAAGGCTTGCAGGGCAGGCAGCACCAGGTTGATGTCCACCCGAGTCCCGCGCCCGAGCTCACTGTCGAGTTGCAACCGGCCACCCATCATTTCGCACAGGGTACGACTGATCACCAGTCCCAGACCGGAACCTTGCCGGGCGCTCTGCTGGCTGTTGCCCGCCTGCACGAACGGGCTGAACAGGCGTTGCTGGTCGAGCGCGCTGATGCCGATGCCACTGTCTTCGATGCATACGCTGACGGCGAGGTGCGCCGGGGCTTGAGGTCGCACCCGCAACGTCAGGCTCACCTGGCCTTCCCGGGTGAACTTGATCGCATTGCTCAGCAGATTGGACAGCACCTGTTTGAAGCGCGTGGGGTCGAGCATCACGTCACAGTCACTGTGTTCGTCGAGTTCGACCCGCCACTGCAGATTCTTCTGCACCGCCAGCCCTTCGAAAACCCGGCAGACCGACGTCACCAGCGCGTGCAGATTGACCCGTTCCGGCGCCAGCGACAAATGCCCGGATTCGATCCGCGCGACGTCCAGAATATCGCCGATCAAATCCAGTAACTGTTGCCCGGCATCGGACGCCACCTCGATGGCGGCGCGGTCGGTCTCCCCTTCATCGGCCCGTTTCAGTGCCAGTTCGAGCATGCCGATCAACGCGTTCATCGGCGTGCGGATTTCATGGCTCATGGTGGCCAGGAAAGTAGTCTTGGCCCGGTTGGCCTCATCCGCCGCGTCTTTGGCTTCCTGCAATTGCCCGAGCAATTGCTGACGCTGGCGAATCTGCCGCCGCTGCCAGACGATCCCGACCAACGCCAGCAACAGCAAGGCACCCGCCACCGCAAACGCCTGCACGATCGCCTGCCGGTGTCTCAGCCAGTAACTCTGCTCGACCATCGAGTCATAGCGCCAGGGTTGGGTCAGCTCGTCAATTTCTTCGGGAGGGATGCTCAACAGCGCCTTGTCCAGGATCGAATGCAGCTCGGTGGCCTCGCGACCGGTCGCCAGGGTGCTTCGTGCAGGGTCGGTGCCCACGGTGCTGGTCACTTGCAGGCGATCGCGATATTGCCGGGAAATCAGGTAACGGGCGCTGATCAAGGAATTGATGCCGCCTTGGGCCTTGCCCTGGGCGACCATTTCCATGGCGTCCGTCGACAGTGGCGCATCCACCAGTTGGATCAGCGGGTAATACTGGCGAAGGTACTCGCCGACAATGTTGCCCCGGGTCAGCGCCAACGTCCTTCCCGCCATGTCATCCAGCGTCCTGGGGCTGTCCGTATCCTCGCGGGTCACCAGCACCGAAGGGCTGCTCAGGAACGCGCGGGTGAACAGCAACTCATCTTCACGCTGGGAACTGAGGCCGATACCGGCCAGTACATCGATCTGCCCGCTCTTGATGGCGGTCATCATCTCGGCCACCGACTTCATGCCCTGGATGTCAAATTGCAAGCCGGTGCGCAAACTGATTTTCGCCAGCACATCGATGCCGATACCGCGGAACTTGCCTTCGCTGTCGATAAAGGAAATCGGCGGGATATTTTCGTTGATCGCGACCTTCACCCGTGGGTGGCGTTCGAGCCAGCGCTGTTCGGCCACGCTCAATTGCAAGGACTGGTTGCCGGGGATAGACACCCCGTTCGCCCCCCAACGACGCAGGATGTTCATTTGTTCATTGGTGGTGATGGCCGCCAGCGCCTTGTTGACAATGCGCAACAGCGAATCGTTGTCGCGGGCCATCGCAAAGGCAAACCGCCCGGACTCCATGGGCGAGAAGTCCGTCAGCTGCACGTTGTCCAGGTAATTCTTGCTGATCAGGTAATGGGCATTGATCGCATCCCCCAGGTAGACATCGGCCTGACCGTACGCCACGGCGCCCATCGCCGCCAATGTCGAGGGAAACAGCTGGACCTGCGCCCTGGAATAGAACTGTTGCACGCTGTATTCGGGCAGGTAGTGATACAGCATCACCAGCCGCTTGCCGGCCAGTGTCGGGTCGAGTACCGGAGGGAAATCGGTGCGGGTGACCAGCACCGGTTGATCGACCGCGTAGGCACTGGACATCTGCAGCTGTGGATCTTCGGCTTCAAACCGATTGGCCGTTCCCAGCAGGTCCGCCTGCCCTTCCTTGATGGCCTGCACCGCATCGGCCCGCGACGGATAACGTCGGACCTCGATGACGATGTTCAACAATTGTTCGAGCAACCCGGCGTAATCGGCGGTCACGCCTTCGAATACCTTGCCCGCCGTGTTGAACTCGAAAGGGGGATAGTCCGGCGCCGAGACAGCCAGCACCAATCGGCCCTTTTGCTGTAGCCAGCGCGACTCGGTTCCCGACAACCTGACGCTCAGGCCTTCGACGCTCGAGCGCCCCAACAGGGTCAACGACTGTTGTGCACAGACCGTCGATGCCCAGAGAAGAAGGCCGATCAACACCCCACCTGCCAGTCGTCGGAGAGCGTTCATTCAGATCAGATGATTGCGCAGGGCGAAATCCCTCAAGTGCACCGACGAGCTCACGTTGAGCTTGACGGTGAGTCGGGTCTTGTAGGTACTGACGGTCTTGTAGCTCAGGTGCATGACCTCGGCGATTTCCAGGTTTTTCGAGCCCCGGGCCAGGTACTGCAGAATGGTCAACTCACGATTGGAAAGCCTGTCGATCAACTGCTTTTCACTGCGTTGCAACTCCCCCATCGACACTGAGCTGGAGGGCGTCTGGGCGAAATAGGTGTAGCCGGCCATCACGCAATTCACCGCCGCCTTCAGGTCATCCAGGGCCTTGCTCTTGGAAACATAGGCAACAGCCCCGGCACGCATGCAGCGGTCCTGATAGAACTGGGCCTCCAGTGAAGTGAACACCACCACGCGGCATCGCGTGTTTTCGGCCTTGATACGGTCCATCACCTCAAGCCCCGCCACACCGGGAAGGCCCAGATCAAGCAGCACGACATCCGGTCGATGCTCGCGGATCAACGCCAGGACCTCATCGCCACGGGAAGCCTCGTAAACCTGCTTGAACCCTTCGCCTTTGAGTACGAGTTTGATCATGGATCGAACCACCGGATGATCTTCCACAATCAGTGCTGACTTCATGACAACTCCCGTGCAAAACAACACGATCGGGCAAAATGCCCTCCAGGCACCGCAGCGGTTGGGCACAACGCTGCGCATAGACTTTTGCATGGAAGGCTGGAAAGAACTACCTGACAGAAATGACAGTTCCGACGAACGGTAGGCGCCGATCGACGGCGCTCATCAGCTGCGTAATGCACACCAGGTCAGGCAGGGCAGTCCGGCTGACCTGGACATTACCCGCGATTGGCGGCAACGGCGCCTGCTGCTCATTGAAGATAAAGGCCTGATGGACCTGCGGGTTATCGGCAAAAAAATCCAACAGGTCCAGCCCTTCGCTGGCCATCGCTCCATTGATGAGCACCAGGTCCAGAGGCTCGCAACCGTACTCCACCAGTGGAAGGAGCTCGTCGAGACTCTGCACCGGTGCCACGCGAAAGTAGCCGAGCTGATTGAACAGCCGCTCGATCCGCAGGCGGTTGAAGTGCTGCGCATCGGCGATCAGGATGCGCAAGGATTTGTTCGGCATGGTGACCTCCAAAAGGATGTCGGTTTCAAGAGGTCGCAAAGCCTACGGAAGACCTTCCTAGGTTTATGTAGGAATATTCCTAAATAAATGCCGGTTAATCTGACTTTACTCCGTGGTACTCGGACTCCAGAACGCCTGCACCACCAGGGTCGAGGTCGAAATCCGTGCCACCAGCGCATCCAGTTCATCACCATCGACCGAGGTGGTCGCCAGGGTGGCTTCGATTTCGATTTCATCCGCGCCGAAGGCATGCACATCGACATCGCTGGCCGGATAGTTGCTGCGTTCCAGTTCGGCTTCGAGCAAGGCCAGCACGCTTTTCTGCTGCGTGCGTCGGGCAATGACATAGACGATGTTGGTGACTTCCGCCGAAATCACATCCAGCGGCTGACGGTTGATGTTGTTGACGATCGGCCGCAGCAGCGTGTTTGCCGCCAGCACAAACAAGGTGCCAAGCAGTGCCTCGGCCAGCAGGTCGGCACCGGCGCAGGCACCGACCGCCGCCGAAGTCCAGAGCGTGGCGGCGGTATTGAGGCCGCGCACATTGCCCTCTTCGCGCATGATCACCCCGGCACCGAGAAAGCCGATGCCGGAAACCACGTAGGCTACGACCCGCACGGCGCCTTCGGCACCGGCTAGCCGGTTGGCCATGTCGACGAAAATCGCCGCGCCCACCGCCACCAGCACGTTGGTGCGCAGGCCCGCGGTGCGCTGCCGGTACTGGCGTTCGAAACCGATCAGGCCGCCGAGGATGAAGGCCGCGCTGAGGCTGACCAGGGTGTCGAGCAGGGAGCTCAGGTTGAGGTTGTTAAGTGCTTGCATATAAAACTCCTGGAAAAACACACGATCCCTGTAGGAGCGAGCCTGCTCGCGATGACGGCGGCACATCCAACATTAAAGTGACTGATCTACCGCTATCGCGAGCAGGCTCGCTCCTACATCTGGCAGCATTACTGCCAGCCAAACCGGCGAATGTAGAACCCCTTCACCGCCTGGGTCAGTGCCATGTACGCCAGCAGGATCACCGGCAGGAACACGAAGTACAGCGACGGCAGCGCCTGCAATTTGAAGTAATGGGCCAGCGGTCCCATCGGCAGGAAAATCCCCACGGCCATGATCAGCCCGGTCATCACCAGCAACGGCATGGCCGCGCGGCTTTGCAGGAACGGGATCTTCGGTGTGCGGATCATGTGCACGATCAGCGTCTGGGTCAGCAGCCCGACCACGAACCAGCCGGACTGGAACAGGGTCTGGTGATCCGGGGTGTTGGCATCGAACACGTACCACATCAAGGCGAACGTGGTGATGTCGAAGATCGAACTGATCGGCCCGAAAAACAGCATGAAGCGCCCGACATCCGCCGGCTGCCAGCGCTGCGGTTGCTTGAGCATTTCGTCATCGACGTTATCGAACGGGATGGCGATCTGCGAGATGTCATAAAGCAGGTTCTGCACCAGCAGGTGCATCGGCAGCATCGGCAGGAACGGGATAAACGCACTGGCCACCAGCACCGAGAACACGTTGCCGAAGTTCGAACTGGCGGTCATCTTGATGTACTTGAGCATGTTGGCGAAGGTCCGACGCCCTTCCAGCACGCCCTCCTCCAGCACCATCAGGCTCTTTTCCAGCAGGATGATGTCGGCCGCTTCCTTGGCGATGTCCACGGCGCTGTCCACCGAAATACCGATGTCGGCGGTACGCAAGGCCGGGGCGTCGTTGATGCCGTCGCCCATGAAACCGACCACATGGCCGTTGCCCTTGAGCAGACGGACGATGCGCTCCTTGTGGGATGGCGTCAGTTTGGCGAAGACGTTGGTGGTCTCCACCGCTTTCGCCAGCTCGGCATCGCTCATGCGTTCGATGTCGTTGCCCATCAGCAGGCCTTGCTGTTCCAGGCCGACTTCGCGGCAGATCTTCGCCGTCACCAGTTCGTTGTCGCCGGTCAGCACTTTCACCGCCACGCCATGGGCGGCCAGGGCCTTGAGGGCGGGCGCGGTGCTTTCCTTTGGCGGATCAAGAAATGCCACGTAACCGATCAGCGTCAGTGCCTGTTCATCAGCCAGGCTGTAGGTGTCGCGCCCTTCGACCATTGGCCGTGCCGCCACCGCAACCACCCGCAGGCCTTCGGCGTTGAACGCGGCCGTGACCTGACGGATGCGCGCCAGCAGTTCTTCGGTCAAGGCTTCATCGACTTCGCCATGGCGTACCCGCGAGCACACCGCCAGCACCTCTTCCACCGCGCCCTTGCAGATCAGCAGGTGCGGTTGATCGCGCTCGGCGACCACCACCGACATGCGTCGGCGGGTGAAGTCGAACGGAATCTCGTCGACCTTGCGAAACGCCGTGCCGACTTTCAGCTCACGGTGGATTTCGACATGTTCGAGCACCGCCACATCCAGCAGGTTCTTCAGGCCGGTCTGGTAGTAGCTGTTGAGGTAGGCCATTTCCAGCACGTCATCGCAGGCGTGGCCCCAGACGTCGACGTTGCGCGCCAGGAAGATCTTGTCCTGGGTCAGGGTGCCGGTCTTGTCGGTGCACAACACGTCCATGGCGCCGAAGTTCTGGATGGCGTCGAGGCGTTTGACGATGACTTTCTTGCGCGACAGGAACACCGCGCCCTTGGCCAGGGTCGAGGTGACGATCATCGGCAGCATTTCCGGGGTCAGGCCCACGGCGATCGACAGCGCGAACAGCAGCGCTTCGGTCCAGTCGCCCTTGGTGAAACCGTTGATGAACAACACCAGCGGCGCCATCACGAACATGAAGCGGATCAGCAGCCAGCTGACTTTGTTGACCCCGGTCTGGAACGACGTCGGCGCCCGGTCGGTGGCGCCCACGCGCTGGGCCAGGGCACCGAAATAGGTGCTGTTGCCGGTGGTGAGAATCACCGCCATGGCCGTGCCGGACACCACGTTGGTGCCCATGAACAGGATGTTGTCCAGATCCAGAGGATTGAGCGTGTCGCGATCCTGCTGACGGGGAAATTTTTCCACCGGCATCGATTCGCCGGTCATGGCTGCCTGGCTGACGAACAGGTCCTTGGCGCTGAGCACCCGGCAATCGGCGGGAATCATGTCACCGGCAGACAGCACGATCAGGTCGCCCGGCACCAGTTGCCTGATCGGCAATTCGATACGCTGTGCGCCACGGTCCTCAAGGTCCCGGCGCATCACCGTGGCGGTGTTACTGACCATGGCCTTGAGGGCATCGGCGGCCTGGTTGGATTTGGTTTCCTGCCAGAAACGCAGCAAGGTCGAGAGCACCACCATGGAGAAAATCACGACGGCGGCTTTCATGTCTTCGGTCAGCCAGGAGATGACCGCCAGCAACGTCAGCAGCAGGTTGAACGGATTCTTGTAGCAGTGCCACAAGTGGGTCCACCACGGCAGCGGCTGTTCGTGCTCGACTTCATTGAGACCGAATTGCTCGCGCAGGGCATCGGCTTCGAATTCGCTCAAGCCGTCGGTGTGACTGCCCAGGATGTTGAGCAATTGACCGGTGTCGCTGCCGGCAGCGGCCACCAGGGTTTGCGCCAGGCTGGGCGGGACTTCACGACTGACCGTGGTGTCGGTGAAGGTTTCCAGCAACGCCAGGCGACGGAAGTGCCGGGCGATGTGGCGGTTACGCAGGAAGCCTGCGAAGAATTCCTTGAGGGTAAGTTTCATGGCTGGTGCCCCTTTGGTCAGCCGGGAAACCGTCGAGCAGGCAGGTCCACGCCGCTGCCGCCGGAACAACCGGCAAAGCAAGGCCTGGCGCGCCGGTCACGAATGACAGGCGTGTCGATAGAGCGGCGGCCACGACAGAAAGTCGAAACCACGCACTGTTCAGCGTCGATGAGAGGGACGTCGGGACACGGCCGGGACTGGCCATGATCGGGATGCCGCTGCTCGCTTGTCGGCGAGACAACGGCACAGGAGACTGCGCGTTATCTTGCCGAGAAAATGCCGGTTACCGAGACCGGCCGACAACTGTCACTCGAACAAGTACCCACTGTGGGTCTCCGTAATGGATGAAAACGCGCGAAGCTTACGCCCCGATGTTTGGAGAGTAAACCCGTTACAAAAGCTTGCAGGGGGAATCGCGGGGTTCTTCAGGAAGGGTTCAGGAATTAATATTTGCGGTGTTCTTTCAGGCCGCCATCGCGAGCAGGCTCACTCCTACATTTGTCCTGCGAACACAGATCCATTGTAGGAGTGAGCCTGCTCGCGATGGCGGCCTGACAGGCACCGCAGGACTTAACTGGCCGTCGCCAACAACAAATCCACCACCGACCGCCCCTGCCCGCGATGCTTGCCATGCTCATACAAGGAGCCTGCAATCTCATCGGCACGAATCGGCAGGATCGACAGCAAGGTGTCGCTCAGCCCATGGCTGGCCTGACAAAAACCCTGCATGTAGAGGCCGGCCTTGCAGCGTTCATCGGTGATCAGCTTGTAGTTGCGATCGACCTCGAAATCCCCCAGGTACTCTTGCAGCGGCGCCAGCAACTTGCGGTGCATCTGCCGCTCGTAACCGGTGGCCAACACCACGGCGTCGTAGTGACGCACCGAGACTTCGCCAGTCGCGTTGTTGCGCAACACCAGTTCGATACCGCGTTCGTTGGCGGTGGCCTTTTCGATCGTGGTCAGGGTGTGGAACGCATGACGGGCGATGCCCGAGACTTTCTGCCGATAGAAGATGCCGTAGATACGCTCGATCAGATCGATGTCCACCACCGAATAGTTGGTGTTGTGGTACTCGTTGACCAGACGCTCGCGCTCGCTGTCGGGCTGCTGGAACACCAGGTCGGTGAACTCCGGCGAGAACACTTCGTTGACGAAGGGGCTGTCGTCGGCCGGCTTGAGTGCCGAGCCGCGCAGGATCATGTCCACCTGCACCGACGGGAAGCTGTCGTTCAAATCGATGAAGGCCTCCGCCGCGCTCTGCCCACCACCGATGATCGCAATGCTCATCGGCCGGTTGTCCACGCACGGCTGCTTGGCCATCTGCGCCAGGTACTGGGAATGGTGGAACACCCGGCCGTCATCCTTGAGCGCCCTGAACACTTCGGGAATGCGTGGCGTGCCACCGGCGCTGACCACCACCGAACGGGTGGTGCGCACCTGTTGATGCCCTGTCGCATCGCGGGAAATCACACGCAACGCCTCGACCTGATGGTTGTGCAATACCGGCTCGATGGTCAGCACTTCTTCGCCGTAGCGGCTTTGCGCGGTGAACTGTCCGGCGACCCAGCGCAGGTAGTCGTTGTACTCCATGCGGCACGGATAGAAGGTGCCCAGGTTGATGAAGTCCACCAGGCGCCCGTGGGCCTTGAGGTAATTGACGAACGAGTAAGGGCTGGTCGGATTGCGCAGGGTCACCAGGTCCTTGAGGAAGGAAATCTGCAACTCGCTCTGGGTCACCAGGGTATTGCCGTGCCAGCGGTAGTCGGCCTGCTTGTCGAGGAACAGCACATCCAGGTTGCCCTGGCTCGCCCCGCGCTCTTGCAGTGCGATGGCCAGTGCCAGGTTCGACGGGCCGAAACCGACGCCGATCAGGTCGTGAACGAGGGGCGAAGCAATTGCCTGTGTCATTTCCAGTGTCCTCTGGATGTTCCCCTCAAAGGCGGGGCATTGAACCTAAGTGACCTGACCCACCAAGGGCCGCACAACAGGTCGTCTGTTGAGTAGGAACGAGGACCGTGAAAAAAAATTTAACCGCGCAGGATCACTGGGCGTCCCACTGTCGCATCCGTATGCGGCAATGCTTCATGGCGTTGACAATGTGCTTCTCGACCATTGCCCGGGAAATGCCCAGTTGCTCGGCAATTTGCGAATGGGACAGGCCTTCGATCTTGCGCAACAGGAAACTCTCGCGGCACAGCCTCGGCAACTCCGCCAGGGCACTCTGGAGCATTTCCAGGCGCTGGCCATGATCGAGCACGTTTTGCGGCGAAGGGGTGAAATAGCGCTCCTCATTGTCGAGCACGTCCAGGGGTTCGGCCTGACGCAGGGTGTTGCGTCGATGGTCGTCGATAACCAGGTTGAGGGCGGTGCGATAGAGGAATGCCCGGGGCTGCTCGATCGGCGTATCACTGGAACGCTCCAGGACCCGCAGGTAAGCGTCATGCACCACATCTTCGGCCACCTGACGGTTGCCCAGCCTGGCGTTGAGGAAACACACCAGTTCGCGATAGTAGTTTTCCAACATGACTCCCGTCCGCACGGGGGTGCGGTTTCTGTCCTTGAGCCGGTTCGGCGACTGCTGAATCACACAGTGGCACGATAGTGGCAGTTCGAGTCGCGTAATTTATAGTAATTCTCATATAGATTTAAAGTACTGCGTCGCCTTGCCCGATAAATAGTCATGGTCTAGCGGCTGTACACCGCTTCTACAGGTGTTACACCTTGTGTCGCCGGTTAAATTTCCCGCCGGGTTCATCGTTTACAGGACAGCTCCCCGTCCCTGTCCGGCCCTGCCGGCAGCGTTCAGCCATCGTCCCGCCGCTGAACGACGGGCCGATTTTCCCAGGCCGGAACCCTGCATGAAACGTCCCCGACAGACCCGACGCGCCCTGCTTGCAGCACTTTGTCTGATCCCCGTGGCTGCCGTCGCCGCCTGGCAGTTCATTCCGCCGGGCCGCGACGGGTTCGCCACCGTCCAGGTCAGCCGCGCCGACATTGAAAGCAGCGTCACGGCCTTGGGCACCCTGCAACCGCGGCGCTATGTCGACGTCGGCGCCCAGGCCTCCGGGCAGATCCACAAGATCCACGTGGAAGTCGGCGACCAGGTCAAGGAAGGCCAGTTGCTGGTGGAAATCGACCCGTCCACGCAACAGGCCAAACTCGATGCCGGGCGCTTCTCCGTCGAAAATCTCAAGGCGCAGCTGCAGGAACAGCGGGCGCAACACGACCTGGCCCGGCAGAAATACCAACGCCAACAGAAACTCGCCGCCGGCGGCGCCACCCGTGAAGAAGACGTGCAGACCGCCCAGGCCGAACTGCGCGCCACCCAGGCACGGGTCGACATGTTCCAGGCGCAGATCCGCCAGGCCGAAGCCAGCCTGCGCAGCGATCAGGCGGAGCTCGGCTACACACGGATCTATGCACCGATGGCAGGCACCGTGGTGGCGCTGGATGCTCGCGAAGGCCAGACCCTCAACGCCCAGCAGCAAACGCCGCTGATCCTGCGCATCGCCAAACTGTCGCCGATGACCGTGTGGGCCGAGGTCTCGGAGGCCGACATCGGCCACGTCAAACCCGGCATGCACGCCTGGTTCACCACCCTGAGCGGCGGCACCCGACGCTGGACCAGCACCGTGCGGCAAATCCTCCCCGTCCCGCCCAAGCCCCTGGACCAGACCAGCCAGGGCGGCGGCAGCCCCGCCAGCACCAGCAAAAGCGGGAGTGCCCGCGTGGTGCTGTACACCGTGTTGCTGGACGTCGACAACGCCGACAACGCCCTGATGGCGGAAATGACCACACAAGTATTTTTCGTCGCCAATCAGGCGCAGAACGTACTCACCGCGCCCATCGCAGCCCTGCAGGCCGGCACGCAATCAGACCAGCAGACAGCGCAAGTGGTCGCCCGCAACGGCAGCATTGAGCAGCGCAGCGTGCGCACCGGCATCAGCGACCGCCTGCGGGTGCAGATCCTCGACGGCCTGCAAGAAGGCGATCACCTGTTGATCGGCCCGGTCGACGGGAGTGGCGGCTGAATGCACACGCCCCTGATCGACCTGTCGGACATCCGCAAAGCCTACGGCGGTGGTGACGCGCCTGAAGTCCACGTGCTGCGTGGCATCGACCTGTCGATCCATGCCGGGGAGTTCGTGGCGATTGTCGGCGCTTCCGGCTCCGGCAAGTCGACGCTGATGAACATCCTCGGCTGCCTCGACCGCCCGACCTCCGGCGAATACCGCTTCGCCGGGGAAAACGTCGCCGCCCTGGACAGTGACGAACTGGCCTGGCTGCGGCGTGAAGCCTTCGGCTTTGTGTTCCAGGGCTACCACCTGATTCCATCCGGCTCGGCCCAGGAAAACGTTGAGATGCCGGCGATCTACGCAGGCTTGCCCGCCGCCGAACGCCACGCCCGCGCCGCCGCCCTGCTCGACCGTCTCGGCCTGGCTTCGCGCACCGGCAACCGCCCGCACCAGCTCTCCGGCGGGCAGCAGCAACGGGTGTCGATTGCCCGCGCGTTGATGAATGGCGGTCACATCATCCTGGCCGACGAGCCCACCGGCGCCCTCGACAGCCACAGCGGCGCCGAGGTCATGACCCTGCTCGACGAACTGGCGAGCCAGGGCCACGTGGTGATCCTCATCACCCACGACCGCGAAGTGGCGGCCCGGGCCAAACGCATCATCGAGATCCGCGACGGCCTGATCATCAGCGACAGCGCCCGGGACAACCCGACCGCACAAAACTCGGCCAACCCCGGCGCCCTGCAAGCCGTCGATTTGCGCAAGCGCCTGAGCGAAGGCGCCGAAGCCACCGGTGCCTGGAAAGGCGAGCTGGTCGATGCCGTGCACGCGGCGTGGCGGGTGATGTGGATCAACAAGTTCCGCACCGCGCTGACCTTGCTCGGCATCATCATCGGCGTCGCCTCAGTGGTGGTGATGCTGGCCGTCGGCGAAGGCAGCAAGCGCCAGGTGATGGCGCAGATGGGCGCGTTCGGTTCCAACATCATTTACCTCAGCGGCTCGGCGCCCAACCCGCGCACGCCCATGGGCATCGTCACCCTCGATGACGTCGCCGCGATTGCCAGCTTGCCCCAGGTGATGCGGATCATGCCGGTCAACGGCCAGGAGGCCGGGGTGCGTTTTGGCAACCTCGATCACTTGAGCTACGTCGGCGGCAACGACACCAACTTCCCGGCGATTTTCAACTGGCCGGTGGTCGAAGGCAGCTACTTCACCCACGCCGATGAACAGAACGCCGCGGCGGTCGCAGTGATCGGGCACAAGGTGCGGACCAAACTGCTCAAGGACGTGGCCAACCCGATCGGCCAGTACATCCTGATCGAAAACGTACCCTTCCAGGTGGTCGGCGTGCTCGCGGAAAAAGGCGCCAGCTCCGGCGACTCCGACAGCGACGACCGCATCGCCATCCCCTACTCCGCCGCCAGCGTGCGGCTGTTCGGCACCCACAATCCCGAGTACATCGCCATCGCCGCCGCCGACGCGCGCAAGGTCAAGGAAACCGAAAAAGCCATCGAGCAACTGATGCTGCGCCTGCATGACGGCAAGCACGATTTCGAACTGACCAACAACGCGGCGATGATCCAGGCCGAGGCGCGCACGCAAAATACCCTGTCGCTGATGCTCGGCTCGATTGCGGCGATTTCCCTGCTGGTGGGCGGGATCGGCGTGATGAACATCATGCTCATGACCGTGCGCGAACGCACCCGCGAGATCGGTATCCGCATGGCCACCGGTGCCCGCCAGCGCGACATCCTGCGCCAGTTCCTCACCGAAGCGGTGATGCTCTCGGTGGTGGGCGGCCTCACCGGGATTGCCCTGGCGCTGATCGTCGGTGGCGTGCTGATTTTCAGCGAAGTCGCTGTCGCGTTCTCCTTGATAGCGGTGCTGGGTGCCTTCGGCTGCGCCCTGGTCACCGGTGTCGTTTTCGGCTACATGCCGGCCCGCAAAGCTGCCCGACTCGACCCGGTCACGGCCCTTACCAGTGAATGATCGATTGATGAAGCCGCCACTCAGTGTGTTAACCCTGTGCCTGTTGCTCAGTGCCTGCGGCACTCCAACCCAACGTCCCGACAGCGGCATCCAGGCGCCGACCGCCTGGCAATCGCCGCACGCCGCAGGCGCTGTCCATGACAACCAGCAATGGTGGAACCGCTTCGGCAGCCCGCAACTGGGTCACCTGATCGAACAGGCGCGGCTCGGCAGCTACGACCTGGCCGCCGCCATCGCCAGAGTGCGCCAGGCCCAGGCCGACACGGTAATTGCCGGCGGCTCGCAACTGCCCGAGGTCAAGGCCGGGGTCAACGTCAACCGCCAGAAACTGCTGCGGGGTAGTGGCTACAGCCAGCTCGATGCCGACAGCGATAACGACGCCGTCGACTACTTCACGGCGAACCTTGTTGCCAGCTACGAAATCGATTTCTGGGGTGGCCAACGGGCCAGCCGCGACAGTGCGCAATTCAGTCTGCAAGCCAGCGAGTTCGATCAGGCCACGGTGGGGTTAACGTTACTCAGCGGCGTGGCCAACGGCTACACGCAAGCTTTGTCGTTGCAGGAGCAGAGCCGCATCGCCGAATTGAACCTGGCCAATGCCCAAAGCGTGTTGAAACTGGTGCAGACCCGTTTCGATTCGGGTTCGGCCACGGCCCTGGAACTGGCGCAGCAAAAAAGCCTGGTGGCGGCGCAGCAACGCCAGCTGCCGCTGGTGCAGCAACAGGCCGAGGATGCGCGGATCAGCCTCGCCGCCCTGCTCGGCCGCCCGGTTCAGGCGCTGTCGTTGGGCCAGGAACGCTTCGATCAACTGACCTGGCCGGCGATTGATGCCGGTGTGCCCAGCCAGTTGCTCAGCCGCCGCCCGGACATTGCCCGGGCCGAGGCGCAACTGGCCGCCGCCCAGGCCGACGTCACCGTCGCCCGGGCCGCGATGCTGCCGACCGTGACCCTCACCGCCGAAATCGGCTCCGGCGCCGACCGGGCCGACGACATCCTGCGCAGCCCCTTCTACAACCTCACCGCCGGGCTGCTCGCGCCGGTGTTCAACAACGGCCGCCTCGGCGCCCAGCGCGACAAGGCCACGGCGCGCCAGGAAGAACTGCTGGAGACCTATCGCGGCGCGATCATCAACGGCTTCGCCGACGTCGAAAAAGCCCTCAACAACATTCGCGGACTGGATGAACAGCGCGGGTGGCAGAGTGAGGAACTGAGCCAGGCACAGACCGCCTTCAACATCGCGCAAAGCCGCTACCAGGCCGGGGCTGAGGATTTGCTGACGGTGCTGGAAACCCAGCGCACGCTGTATGCGGCGCAGGATTTGAACGTGCAACTACGGCTGTCGCGGATGCAGGCGAGTATTGCCCTGTACAAGGCGTTGGGTGGGGGGTGGCAGGTTCGTTAGTTGTGGTGCCTGTCAGGACGCCATCGCGAGCAAGCTCGCTCCCACAGAGTTTTGTATTTGCCGCATGATCCGGGCACGACGCATGACCTGTGGGAGCGAGCTTGCTCGCGATTGAACGATAACGCGGTATCAAGCCTGGCTCTGTCTAGCCTTCAGATTGCGCGCATACCACGGTCGCTGCGGCACCTTGCGGAACAAATCCTTCAGCTTCGTCTCATCCTCGCCAAAGGTAATGCGCAGCGCCAGCTTCATGGTTTCCGGGTCCATTTCCACTGACTTGCCGGCCTGCAACCCCGGCGTGGTGCTGCAGCCATGGGTGATCGGCCCGAGCCAGGGGTCATCGATCTCGACCCAGCGCCCCGGCGCGAACCATTGCACGCCGTTGACCGGCAGCCGACTGACCTGCCCCGGATGGAAGCGCTCGTGGGCGCGGAACCAGTCTTCCAGGCGATCGTCGATCCAGCCGTGGAAATGCCAGAACACCGGGCTCACATGGGAGGAAAACGGGTCGCCGAGAAAATCGTTTTCCGGTGCAAACCAGCGTGCGGAAAAGTCCGCCGGATCCCGGGCGAACGGTACTGGTTGACCGTTGGACGGATCACGGGGCACCGAAGCCCAGCGCATGTGCAGCCAGTCGTGCAGTCCCAGTTCGACCTCTGAGCCGAACTGGCCGAGGGTCAGCGTCGACAGGTAACGCGGGTCGCGGTAGCGGGATTCCCAGACCTGGAAGTTGCTGTGATAGGTCTCGCCAGTCTTGATGTCGCTGACCCATTGCGTGTACTCGTCATCCTCCTCGGCCAGCCAGGTCGGCGGCAGCGCAGTGCCGTCGTGATTGTCGAAATAACGGGCGAAGCCGAGCCGGTCCCGCGCCAGTTCCGGCTGCGGCAACGGGAAGTGCGTCCAGGACGGCAGGTCCTGCATCGACCGCGCCGTGCCGAGCATGTGCCGGTGCATGAAGAAAAAGTCCACACCCGAGCCGTTGCGATCCTTGCGTTCGCCACGGGCATCGCGCTCCCGGTCCCGAGGGCCGGGCTGCCAGCCGAGCCCACGCAAGGCGCCGCGCTGGTCTTCGGACAGCTTGTGCCACTTGTCCCGGGTGGCATGCCAGAGCTGGTGGAACAACCGGTGCTCCGGCGATACCAGCCAGGTCAGCAGGGTCGGATTGAGGCCGGCGCGCTCGCGAGCTTCAGGGAATACCCGTTTGACGGCAATGAATCGATTGTCCTGGGCCGTCAGCATCAGCGGGCGATTGAGGTCCAGCACGCGCCCACTGAGACTGCCGCTGCCGGCGTTACCGAAACCGGCCCAGACTTCGTCCAGGGTCATGTCGAATTCGTAATCGCAACAGCCGCTGGCGCCCAGCAGTCGCCAGGCCAGCTGCTTCGGGTTGGCCCCGGACAGGTCGCCGAGTACCCGGTAACGGGGATCTTCGGTGGAGCGCAAACGCTCGGCGGTGTCGAGATAACCAATGACACCGCGCCCCTTGTGGCCGATGTCGAGGAACACCTCCAGGCCTTCGAGGGGCAAGCCTTCGATGCCGGCGTCACGACCCTCGAAACGAATCTGCCAGACCCCGCGCAAGGTATCCGCCAAGCGTTGGCCGGCAACATCCGCCACGTCGAACGAGGCTTCGCCGGGGGTGATCGTCGGGTCCGGCCTGGTCAGTTCGCGATGCCCGTAATACACCGCGGGCACGGCGGCACCGGTCAGCGCCAGACCCGCGAGGAACCATCGTCGAGAAATCGTCATTGCCCTACCTGTGTCAGCCATGGAGCAGGCTTTATCCAAGCTAGAACGTTTGTTGCACCGACAAATTTACGGTGCCTTGAAAGATCGCAGCCTTCGGCAGCTCCTACAGGTGCATGCCGATCCAATGTAGGAGCTGCCGCAGGCTGCGATCTTTTGGGATCAACCTAAATTCCATGGCCAGCCACTCGTTCCCCCCAGATAACAAAGGCCCCCGCGCCTGCACCCTGACGGCGAACCTGACTGAGACGGCAATGACAAAACCACGTTCGAAAAAGGCTCTTTTCATCGGCCTGCCGCTGGCCCTGGCGATCAGCGCGGGCGCAGGCTTCGTGGCCTGGGACTACGGGTTCAGGGACAATCCCGGCTACCCGGTCAAAGTGATGAAACAGGCCGATCAGTTGCAGGAGCGCATCCTCTCGTTCGACAGCCACATCACCGTGCCCATGGATTTCGGCACCGCCGGCAACGAAGTCGACAAGGACGGCGAAGGCCAGTTCGACCTGGTCAAGACCGGGCGCGGGCGCCTGTCCGGTGCGGCGCTGACGATTTTCGGCTGGCCGGAAATCTGGAACGGCCCCAACGCGCCCCATCGCCCTACCGCCGGCTTCGTCGACGAGGCCCGACACGAGCAGGAAACCCGCTACAAGATCATCAGCGCCATGGTCCGTGACTTCCCCAACCAGGTGGCCATCGCCTACACCCCCGACGACTTCCGCCGCCTGCACGGTGAAGGCAAGTTCGCGGTGTTCATCAGCATGCTCAACGCCTACCCGCTGGGCAATGACCTCAATGCCCTGGACAAGTGGGCCGCGCGCGGCATGCGCATGTTCGGCTTCAGCTACGTGGGCAACAACGCCTGGGCCGACTCGTCGCGGCCGCTGCCGTTTTTCAACGATTCCCGGGATGCCCTGGGCGGGCTGTCGGACATCGGCAAGCAAGCGGTGCATCGCCTCAACGACCTGGGCGTGATCATCGATGTGTCGCAGATGTCGACCAAGGCCCTGGAGCAAGTGGCGCAACTGAGCCGCACGCCGATGGTCGCCTCCCACTCGGCGCCGCGCGCCCTGGTGGACATCCCGCGCAACCTCAGCGACGCGGAAATGCAGCTGATCAAGAGCAGCGGCGGCGTGGTGCAGATCGTCGGCTTCCCGACCTACATCCGCCCGCTGAGCCAGGCCACTCAGGACAAGCTCAACGCCCTGCGCGCCCGTTTCGACCTGCAACCGCTGCAAGGCCTGGAGATGGCTCTGATGCCCGGCGACCCGGTGATCACCGTCTGGCCCGAGCAGCGCTTCGGCGAGTACGCCAGCCAGCTCTATTCGATCCTCGACGAAGAACCCAAGGCCACCCTCAAGGATTACGGCGATGCAATCGACTACACCGTGAAGAAAATCGGCATCGACCACGTCGGCATCAGCTCCGACTTCAACGACGGCGGCGGTCTCGACGGCTGGAAAGACGTCAGCGAGGCCCGCAACGTGACCGCCGAACTGATCAGCCGAGGCTACAGCGAGGCCGACATCGCCAAGCTCTGGGGCGGCAACTTCCTGCGGGTCTGGGACCAGGTGCAGAAGTCCTCCCGGCCTGTCGTTCAAAACTGATTTCTCCTTTGCCAAAGCGAACCGAATCCATGACCAACCGTCGTTCATTCCTCAAGCAGGCCGGCATCCTCGCGGCCGGCATCCCCTTGGCCTCCGCCGTGAGCCTGCCGGCACGGGCCGCCAGCCCCGCGCCACTGCCCAAGGACAAATGGGACCAGTTGCGCCAACTTTTCACCCAAGATCCGAACTATCTGCACTTCGCCAACTTCCTGGTGACCTCGCACCCACTTCCCGTGCGTGAAGCCATCGAGATGCACCGCGCCAATCTGGATCGCAACCCGGGTCTGGCCATGGACTGGCATCGCGGCGAAACCGAACGCCGCGAAGAAGAGGTGCGCGTGTGGGCCGGTCGTTACCTGAAAGCCAAGCCGTCGCAGATCGCCCTGACCGGCAGCACCACCGAAGGCCTGGCGATGATCTACGCCGGCATCCACGTGCGCCCGGACCAGGAAATCCTCACCAGCGAACACGAGCACTACGCCGCCAACAGCGTGTTCGAATACCGCACACAGAAGGACGGCACCCAGGTTCGCAAGATCAAATTGTTCGAAGACCCGTACAAGGTCTCGACCGCCGAAGTGCTGGCCGCGATCGAACGCAACATCCGCCCCGAGACCCGCGTACTGGGCATGACCTGGGTGCATTCCGGCAGCGGCGTGAAACTGCCCATCGGAGAGATCGGCAAACTGGTGGAGGAGAAAAACCGTGGCCGCGCCGACAAGGACCGCATCCTCTACGTGATCGATGGCGTCCACGGCTTCGGCGTGGAGAACGTCGATTTCCCGGACATGCACTGCGACTTCTTCATCGCCGGCACGCACAAGTGGATGTTCGGCCCACGGGGCACCGGGATCATCTGCGCCCGCTCCGACGAACTCAAGGACGTGACCCCGACCATCCCGACCTTCTCCGAAGCCACCCAGTTTTCCACGGTGATGACCTACGGCGGCTACCACTCGTTCGAACACCGTTGGGCGCTGACCGAAGCCTTCAAATTGCATTTGGAACTGGGCAAGGCCGAGGTCGCGACGCGCATTCACGCCATCAACAGCTACCTGAAGAAACGCTTGCAGGCACACCCGTCGGTGGAACTGGTCACACCGCTGTCGCCGGAGTATTCCGCCGGTTTCACCTTCTTCCGCATCAAGAACCGGGATTGCGAAGCAGTCGCCAATTACCTGATGGATCAACGCGTGGTGTGTGACGCCGTGGACCGTGATGTCGGGCCGATCATTCGCGTGTCGCCGGGGCTGCTCAATACCGAAGCGCATATCGACCGCCTGATGGAACTGCTGGCCAACCAGGTCTGACTGAGCGAGAGCCATTATGAAAAGCACCCTGAAAAAACTCGGCGCCCTGACGCTGTTGGCCGTGCTCGGCAGCGCCTTGCCCGGCCTCGCCCAGGCCTACACCGCGCCATTGCCCGGCAAGGTCTTCAAGGATTGCCGTAACTGCCCGGAAATGGTGGTGCTGCCCGCCGGCACCTTCACCATGGGCACCCCGGACGACGAGGTCGGCCGCGAACCTGATGAAGGCCCGATGCATGAGGTGACGTTCGACAAACCCTTCGCCATGAGCCGCTACCAGATCACCGCCGGCGAATGGGCCCAATACATGAAGGAAACCGGGATCACCCTGCCCGATGGCGACACCCGCCCCGGCCGCGAGTGCATCAACAGCAAGCCGCGTTATCCACAGGGCCCGCGTCAGCCGGCGGTGTGCATGAACTTCGCCGAGGTCAGCGCCTACGTCGCCTGGCTGTCGATCAAGACCGGCCAGCACTACCACATCGTCAGCGAGGCCCAGCGCGAGTACGCCGCCCGTGCCGGGTCAAAGGGAGCGTTCCCCTTCCCGTTCGACCCCGGCACCGAGTACAGCATCGCCACCCATGCCAACACCTACGGCCCCACCGATGGCTACAGCTATTCCTCACCGGTGGGCAGCTATCCGGCGAATGCCTTCGGCATGTACGACATGCACGGCAATGTCTACGAGTGGATCGCCGACTGCTACCACCCGGACTACGTCGGCGCGCCCACCGACGGCAGCGCCTGGACCGAACCGAACTGCGACACCCTGCGCATCCGCGGCAACGACTGGGGCGAAGCGCCGGTGTTTTCCCGCTCGGGCAACCGCAATGACATCGACCCGCAGACCCGTGGCGACTGGATCGGATTTCGTGTAGTACGCACGCTCTAATCCCTCCCCCACCCCTTGTGGGAGCGGGCTTGCTCGCGAAGGCGTCGTGTCAGTCAACATCAATTTTTCTGATCCACCGCTTTCGCGAGCAAGCCCGCTCCCACAGGTTTTGTGTCTCCCGCCGTTTAAATAAAGCCCTCCATCAGACGTTCTACTGGGTATCTGCCTTACGACCCAAGGAACTGCTTGCCATGACCCAGCCTACCCGAGGTGCCATCGGCGAATTACTGGCCCTGTTGAAACCGTTTCGACTGATCGTTGCCGCGTCCATTGTCCTGGGCATGGTGGGCGGCCTGAGCGTCACGGTGTTGCTGGCCACCATCAACAACGCGTTGCACTCGGCGGATGGCCTGACCCAAGGCGTGGTCGCCCTGTTCGGCGGCCTGTGCCTGCTGGCCTTGGGTAGCTCGATCTGTTCGGACATCGGCACCAACTACGTCGGCCAGCACATCATTGCCAGGCTGCGCAAAATGCTGGGGGAGAAAGTCCTCTCGGCGCCCATCGAACAGATCGAGCGCTACCGCAGCCACCGACTGATCCCGGTGCTGACCCACGACGTCGACACCATCAGCGACTTCGCCTTCGCCTTCGC
This sequence comes from Pseudomonas grandcourensis, assembly GCF_039909015.1. Lineage (NCBI taxonomy): Bacteria > Pseudomonadati > Pseudomonadota > Gammaproteobacteria > Pseudomonadales > Pseudomonadaceae > Pseudomonas > Pseudomonas grandcourensis. The sequence continues at coordinate 2,031,887 of NZ_CP150919.1, read as the reverse complement.
GCCGCTGGCGATTTCCCTGACCGTGACCCTCGGCTGCATGGGTTACCTGGCGATGTTGTCGTGGCCGATGTTCCTGATGATGGTGCTGGCGATTGCCATCGGCACCGGCATCCAGTTCTACGCCCAGGGCAAGGGCATCCTGGGTTTCATGGCCGCCCGCGACGCCGAGGACGATTTGCAAAAGCACTACAACGCCATTGCCGGTGGCGCCAAGGAGTTGCGCATCCACCGCCCGCGCCGCCAGCGCATGTTCGAATCGGGCATCCAGGGCACCGCCGATTTCATCTGTAACACCCAGGTGCGTTCGATCAACACCTTCGTGATCGCCAAGACCCTGGGCTCGATGCTGTTCTTCGTGGTCATTGGCCTGGCACTGGCCCTGCAATCGTTCTGGCCCAGTGCCGACCAGGCGGTGATGAGCGGCTTCGTGCTGGTGTTGCTGTACATGAAAGGCCCGATCGAGCACCTGGTCAGCACCTTGCCGATCGTCAGCCGCGCGCGCATTGCCTTCCGCCGCATCGCCGAACTGTCCAGCCAGTTTTCCTCCCCCGAGCCGCACCTGTTGCTCAACGACAAAGGCACCCCACCGACAGTGGTCAACCGCCTGCAACTGGACAACGTCAGCTACGCCTTCCCCGCCGCACCGGGCAGCGAGGCGTTTCGCCTGGGCCCGGTGAACCTGACCATCGAGCAAGGCGACATCATTTTCATCGTCGGCGAAAACGGCTGCGGCAAGACCACCCTGATCAAGTTGCTGCTGGGCCTCTACGCGCCGCAACAGGGTTCGATCCTGCTCAACGGCCAAGGCATAGATGCGCACAATCGCGACGACTACCGCCAATTGTTCACCACGATTTTTGCCGATTACTACCTGTTCGATGACGTGGTCCAGGGCGACCAGCACATCCCCGAAGATGCGAACAAATACCTGCAACGGCTGGAGATCGCGCACAAGGTCAGCGTCAGGGACGGCAGCTTCACCACCACCGACCTGTCCACCGGCCAGCGCAAGCGCCTGGCGCTGGTCAATGCCTGGCTGGAAGAACGCCCGGTGCTGGTGTTCGACGAATGGGCCGCCGACCAGGACCCGACCTTCCGCCGCATCTTCTACACCGAGCTGCTGCCGGACCTCAAACGCCTGGGCAAAACCATCATCGTCATCTCCCACGACGACCGCTATTTCGACATGGCCGATCAACTGGTGCGCATGGAATCGGGCCGGGTCATCACCGAGCGCGCAACCGCCTGAGCGCCGTTGCCGCACGCAAATCATTGTTTTTTGAAGTTTGTTTTCCGGTTTAGCCAAAGTGGTCCGTCTAATAATAATTATCATTAACTAAAAACTGCACACACCATTCTGGAGCGATTCGAGCAATGCAAAGCCTTACTCTGTCCCGCGCACCCTTGGCATTAGCCATCGAACGGCAAAAGAAATTCCGAACGGTCGTGCCGGGCGCGCTGCTGACTCTGTTGCTGCTGGGTACGTCCCAGGTCGAGGCAGCCCCGGTGAACGTCAATGTGCCGGCTCAGTCGCTGGCCAGTGCATTACGCGAACTGGGCCAGCAGACCAACCTGCAGATTCTCTACAGCCAGGACATGGTCAACGGCATCAAGTCCACGGCGGTGTCCGGCAACATGGAACCGGAACAGGCACTGAAAACCTTGCTGCTGGGGAGCGGCATCAATTTTCAGTTGAATGGCAATACCGTGTCGCTGGTGCCATCGGCCGGTGACTCCAGTGCACTGCAGCTGGGCGCGACGTCCATCACCGGCGTGGCGCTGGGGCCGACCACCGAAGGCTCGCACTCCTACACCAGCGATGAAGTGACCATCGGCAAAGGCAACATCAAGCTCAAGGACATCCCGCAGTCAGTGTCCGTCGTCACGCGCCAGCGCATGGACGACCAGAACCTCAACAGCCTGCAGGACGCCATGCGTCAGGTCACCGGCGTGACCATCAAGACCTACAACTCCGGCTCCAGCCTCAACGACGTCTACATGCGTGGCTTCCTCGTCGACCAGGTGCAGGTCGACGGCGTCTCGCAGCCCACCGGCCAGGGCGACATGGCCACCAGCTTCGACCTGGCGATGTACGATCGCATCGAAGTACTGCGCGGCCCGTCGGGCCTGTACCAGGGCGCGGGTGAACCCGGCGGTACGATCAACGTGGTGCGCAAGCGTGCTCTGAGCAAATTCGCCCTCGGTGGCGAACTGGCCGCCGGCTCCTATGATCGCTACCGTTCTTCGGTGGACGTCACCGGCCCGTTGAACGAACAGGGCACCGTGCGCGGTCGCTTCATCACCGCCTACGAGAATAACCAGTCCTTCGTCGACTACGCGCAGAACGAACGCCCGATGGTCTACGGTCGCCTGGAATTCGACCTCGACCCGGCCACCACCCTGTCGGTCGGCGGCGCTTACCAGAAGAACAACTCCACCCCGGCCTTCGGCCTGCCGGCCTACGCCGACGGCTCGTTGCTCGACGTGCCGCGCTCGACCTTCGTCGATGCCAAGTGGAACACCCTCAACGAAAAAGTCTGGGAATCCTTCGCCGAACTCGACCACGAACTGGACAACGGCGGTCAGTTCAAGACCACCCTGACCTACCGCGATGCCGAAACCCCGGAGCGTAACTTCACCTGGGCCGACGGTGCGGTCGACCCGGCCACCGGTGACAGCTGGGCCGTGGCCTACGACTACTACACCCACATCAAGACCATCGGCGTCGACAGCTTCGTCACCACGCCGTTCGAATTCGCCGACCGCCGCCACGAGTTCACCGTGGGCGCCGAGTACCAGCACCTGGACAAGGACTTCACCTACGGCGGCGGCGAGTACTTCCCGATCAACGTGTTCGATCCGGGCAGCATCGACATCCCCCGCAACGACTATGCGCACGTCAACGGCAACTGGTCCAAGTCCGACCAGTACGGCGTCTACACCCGCGCCAAGATCAACGTCACCGACTGGCTCGATGTCATCGGCGGCAGCCGCGTCACCTGGTACGAAAGCGATGCGAAGAACGCCAACGCCTTCTTCAACAACTTCGGCGAGGCCCATACCAGCATCAACCGCAAGGTCGTGCCGTACGGCGCCATCATCGGCAAGATCACCCCTGAACTGTCGACCTACTTCAGCTACACCGGCGTGTTCAAGCCGCAGAGCGAAATCGGCACAAACGGCCAGCCGGTCGGCCCGCGCGAAGGCAAGCAGTACGAGATCGGCCTCAAGCGCGAGCTCTACGAGGGTCGCCTGAACGCCAGCCTCGCCGCCTTTCGCATCTACGATGAAAACCGCGCCGAATACGACAACACCTCCGGTGCCTACATGACTGAAGGCAAGGCACGCAGCCAGGGTTGGGAAACCGAGTTGAGCGGCAACCTGACCGACAACTGGAGCATCGTCACCGGTTACGCCTACACCTCCACCAAGTTCCTGGACGGAGATCAGGCCAACAAAGGCAAGACCTTCAGCACCATCACGCCCAAGCACAACTACAACCTGTGGACCAAGTACGAGTTCACCGACGGTGCGCTCAAGGACTTCAGCGTCGCCGGTGGCGTGCGAGTGGTCAGCGACACCTACTACCAGCGTGATGTGAAGTTCAAACAAGGCGGCTATGCCGTTACCTCGGCCCAGGTCGGCTACAAGTTCAACGAACACCTGTCGTCGACACTGACCGCCAACAACCTGTTCGACCGCAAGTACTACGACCGCGTCGATGCCTCCTGGGGCACCAACTTCTACGGCGACCCGCGCACCCTGACCTTGAGCCTGCGCGCGCAGTACTGATTGCTCAAAGCTTCATCTGATCGAGTAGGAGGCGGGGTTGCCCCCGCCGTCCTCTCACACCACCGTACATACGGTTCCGTATACGGCGGTTCCTGCCTACTGATAAACAACGTCAGCGAGCTTGGTTCCGTTGATGTGTCGCCTGCGGTATCTAAGCGCCCAGACCGGCCCTCGGAGCTTCCGGCCCCTACCTCCTGATGGTCTCGACCCCCGCTACGCGGAGTTTCTGCTTTACGCTCCAGCAGAGATCACACCCGACTATCCACTCATGGCAGGTTCAGCCCTTCATTACTCCGGTTTCGAGCAACTACTACGGCCTCTGCTGACTTCTGTCGCCCATCCCGTCATCTCGCGACGCCGGTAGCACATGGCAGGCTAAACAGATCTCCCAGGGTAATTCGCGCGACCTTCCTGCTTATGCCTGTCGGATCTACGTCACAGCGTTCCGTGCAAGTATTGGGCTTTGAAGATATTGGCCTTCTTACCCCGCTGCACCGCCTAATCCGCTTCCTGTTCGTCAGGCCAGCATTTTGCCTCGGGCTTCCTTCAGATTCGCAGTCACCCGCGACACCCTTGCCTCTGGCTAACACTTCCCCTTGCCGGGTGTGTAGAGGACTTTCACCTCCAAGTCACCAGCGTGGCCACCACAGCCAAACTGGTTGCGCTTGCGCGCAATGCGCCATGCCTGGCGCACCAACGAAAAGCCCGACCGTCGTGTCGGGCTTTTTCATATATGTCTGTGTTAAACGTCTGTAACCGCTCTAGACCGCATCTGACCAAATAGTCGGAAACATCAGCTCAAACATCGACCATCTCCCACCTCCCTGGGAGCAATTGCCGAAAACAGTGCACATCCGTACACTGCGCCACCTTTTGTCCCGGTGGGGCCTGTAAATGCTGTTTTTGTTCCGTATGTCATTGATGGGCCTGCACTTTATCGTGGCGGGTGTGCTGGGGGTGATTCTCGGCCTGTGTCGGCCATTCAATCCGGACAACAGCCGCCTGTGCGCACGCCTGTACGCATGGCCGGCCATGTGTATTCTGCGTTTGCGGGTGAAGACCGACGTCGGGCCGCTGATGGATAAGCCCGACAGCTGCGTGATCATCGCCAATCACCAGTCCAACTATGACCTGTTTGTGTTTGGCAACGTGGTGCCCCGCCGTACCGTGTGCATCGGCAAAAAGAGCCTGAAGTGGGTGCCGCTGTTCGGGCAGCTGTTCTGGCTGGCCGGCAATGTGCTGATCGACCGTGGCAATGCGCAAAAGGCACGCCAGTCGATGTTGACCACCACCCACACCCTGCAAAAAAAAGACACCTCGATCTGGGTCTTCCCGGAAGGCACCCGCAACCTGGGTGAAGACTTGCTGCCTTTCAAGAAAGGCGCCTTTCAGATGGCCATTGCCGCCGGGGTGCCGATTGTCCCGGTGTGCGTCAGCAGTTACGTCAAACACATGCGGTTGAACCGCTGGCGCAGCGGGAAAATCCTGATTCGCTCGTTGCCGGCGATTCCCACCGCCGGATTGAGCCTGGACGACATGCCCATGCTGATCGCCCAGTGCCGCGAGCAGATGCGTGAATGCATCGAATCGATGGACCGGCAACTGCAAGCCGCCTGAAAAAGAAAACCCGCCTGGTGCGGGTTTTCTTTTGCCCGCAAGTCTTTCCCCAGAACCCGGCAGATTTAGCTGACTCTCAAACACTGCGAGGCTAAGCTGATCAACACTGCCATTGCATTTGCTGCCAATTAAAAGCTGCCAAAAGAAGTGAACCACCACCATGGGTAGAGTTGTTGCTGCTGCGGTTTATAGCGCCGGTAAGAGAGTCACCAATATCACCCTCGACGAAGGCGCAGCCTGGGCGGCAAAGCCCGGGCACTTTGTCTGGATCGGCCTCGAAGAGCCGAACGCCGAGGAACTCTACAACCTGCAACGCCAGTTCAACCTGCACGAACTGGCGATCGAAGACGCCCTGGAAAAGCACAGCCGACCGAAGCTGGAAACCTTCGGCGATGCGCTGTTCATCGTGACGTATTCGCCCATCCGCCATGAAGGTAAACTCGAGTTCATCGAGACGCATATCTTTGCCGGCAATGGCTACATCATTACTGCGCGCAACGGCCACTCCGCGTCCTACGCCCATGTCCGACAACGCTGTGAGGCGCGTCCGCTATTGCTCGAACACGGGGAAGATTTCGTACTCTATGCCATCCTCGATTTCGTGATCGAGAACTACCAGCCGATGGGCGAAGCCATTCATGGGGAAATCGACGAGCTGGAACGCAACGTGTTGTGCGGCTCTCTGAATGACTACGACATCCAGAAGCTACATGGCCTGCGTCGTGATGTCTTGCGCTTGCGTCGTTATGTGGCCCCGATGATCGAGATAGGAGAGGAATTGCAGAGGCTGAGCTTCCCGTTCATCGACAAGAACATGCGGCCGTACTTTCGCGATGTGCAGATTCATGTAACGCGGCAGATGGAAGACCTGACGACGCTGGCGGATATTGCCAGCCAGACGATTGAGGTCGGGGTGCTGCTGGAGGCCTCACGCCAGAGCGTGGTGCAACGCAAGTTTGCGGCCTGGGCGGCGATCCTGGCCTTCCCGACGGCGGTGGCGGGGATCTACGGGATGAACTTCCAGAACATGCCGGAGTTGAACTGGCACTACGGGTATTTCGGGGTTCTGGGGTTTATTACGGTGGGTTGTCTGGGGTTGTGGGCGAGTTTCAAGAAGTCGGGTTGGTTGTAGGAGCGAGCTCGCGCGCGAAAAAGCCAAGGGCACCGCTGTGTGCCTGGTTCAACGCGCTATCGTTCACGACCTTCGCGAGCAGGCTCGCTCCCACAGTGGATCTTCGCAGTTGCAGAGATCAATGTGGGAGCGAGCCTGCTCGCGATGTTTTTAATTTCGATCAGCCGCTGGCTTGTGCGCCACAAACCGCATCATCCACTCGGCAACCGTGGCGCCGTGGTGTTCCTGTTCCAGGCTCGCGATACCTTTGGAGTAGACCTGCTCGCCCAGTGCCTGCTGGCGAATTTCCAGCAGGGCGCGGGAGTAGTCGTGGATGAATTCCGGATGCCCCTGGAAGCACAGCACCTGATCGTTGATGTGGTAGGCGGCATACGGGCAGAAATCGCTGGAAGCGATGACCGTGGCGTTCTCCGGCAGCGACGTGACCTGATCCTGGTGGCTGATCAGCAGCGTCAACTCTTCGCGAACAGGGTTCATCCATGGCGCCTTGGCGGCCAATTTGTAGTTGTGGGTGCCGACGCCCCAGCCCTGGGTCGCACGCTCGCTCTTGCCACCGAGCAGCAACGCCAGCAACTGATGACCGAAGCAGACGCCCAGCAACTTGTCGCCGCGCTCGTAGCGGGTCAGCAGATATGTCTTGAGGGTTTCGATCCACGGGTCGGTGCCGAAGGAATCGGCCTTGCTGCCCGTCACCAGGTAGGCATCGAACGTCAGATCGTCGCTTGGGTATTCGCCCTGCACCACGTTGTAGACGGTGAACTCGGCGGCAATCGGCTGCTGCGAAAACAGGTGTTTGAACATCTGCCCGTAGCCCTGATATTGGTCAACCAATTCCGGACGCAGGTGGTCGGTTTCCAGAATGCAGATGCGTAACGACATAAAAAATACCTGACACGTGATGGGAATAATGCACACCCCAGAGCCTGCCTTGAAACGCTGTGACAAGGCAAGCCCCGAAATGCATCATCTGCCCCTTAGAACGCCTCCCCTTTGGCGGCCTTCTCCAGCAGCAAGGCAGGTGGCGCGAACCGCTCGCCATACTGCGTGGCCAGATACTGGGCGCGGGCAACAAAGTCCTGCACGCCGTACTGGTTGATGAACTGCAGCGCACCGCCGGTCCAGGCGGCGAAACCGATGCCGAAGATTGAGCCGACGTTGGCATCCGCCGTCGAGGTCAACACGCCCTCCTCCACGCAACGCACGGTTTCGATGGCTTGCACGAACAGCAAGCGATCGCGCACATCTTTAGGTGAAATCTGACCGTCGGCTTTCTCGAAGCGGGATTTCAACTCAGGCCACAGGTGTTTCTGGCCCCCCGCCGGATACTCGTAGAAACCTCCACCGCCAGCCTTGCCCGGACGCTTGAACTCATTGAGCAGCAAGTCAATCACGGTGAATGCCGGGTGTTCTGTCAGCGGTTTACCTTCTGCTTGCAGGTCTTTGGCCGTTTGCAGACGGATATGGTTCATCAGGCTGAGGGACACTTCGTCAGAGATCGCCAGCGGTCCTACCGGCATGCCGGCCTTGCGCGCTTCAGTCTCGATCATCGCCGCACTCACGCCCTCGCCCAGCATGGCGATGCCCTCGTTGGTGAAGGTGCCGAACACCCGCGATGTGAAGAAACCGCGGCTGTCATTGACCACAATCGGGGTTTTCTTGATTTGCAGGACGTAATCGAAGCCGCGGGCCAGGGTTTCGTCGCTGGTGTTGGCGCCCTTGATGATTTCCACCAGCGGCATTTTTTCCACGGGGCTGAAAAAATGCAGGCCGATGAATTTGCCCTGGTCGGGCACGGCGCACGCCAGTCCGCTGATCGGCAAGGTCGAGGTGTTGGAGGCGATCACCGCGTCCGCGCCGACGACCTTCTGCGCTGCCAACGAGACCTTCGCCTTCAAATCCCGATCCTCGAACACGGCCTCGATGATCAGGTCGCAACCGGCCAGGTCGGCATCGCTTTCGCTGGTTTGAATGCGTGACAGAACGGTGTCGCGTTGCTCGATGCTGATTTGTCCGCGTGCGACCTTCTTGTCCAGCAGCGCCGCCGAATGCGTCTTGCCCTTCTCAGCCGCCGCGAGGCTGATGTCCTTGAGCACCACCTCGATACCCGCCGACGCACTGACAAAGGCGATACCGGCGCCCATCATCCCGGCGCCGAGCACGCCGACCTTGCGGGTGACATAAGGCGCAAAACCTTGAGGCCGCGAGCCGCCGGCATTGATTTCATTGAGCTGGAACCAGAACGTGCCAATCAGGTTTTTCGAAACCTGGCCGGTGGTCAGTTCGGTGAAGTAGCGGGTTTCGATCAGGTGCGCCGTGTCAAAGTCCACCTGGGCGCCCTCGACCGCCGCGCAGAGGATTTTCTCCGGCGCAGGCATCGTGCCCTGGGTTTTGCTGCGCAGGATCGACGGTGCAATCGCCAGCATCTGCGCGACTTTCGGGTTTGAAGGTGTGCCACCCGGTATCTGATAGCCCTTCACGTCCCAGCGCTGTACCGCCGCCGGGTTGGCCAGAATCCACGCCCGTGCCTTGGCCAGCAAGTCTTCGTGATCGCTCGCCAGCGCGTCGATCAATCCTGCCTGCAACGCCTGTTGCGGTCGCAGCCTCTTGCCTTCAAGCAGATAAGGCAGGGCTTTTTCCAGGCCGAACATGCGCACCATGCGCACCACGCCGCCGCCGCCCGGCAGCAGGCCGAGGGTAACTTCCGGCAAGCCGAGTTGCACTGACGGGTTGTCCAGCGCCACGCGATGATGACAGGCCAGGCAGATTTCCCAGCCGCCGCCCAATGCTGCGCCATTGATCGCCGCGACCACAGGCTTGCCGAGGGTTTCCAGGGTGCGCAATTGGCCCTTGAGGCTCAGCACCATGTCGTAGAAGGCCTTGGCCTGGGGTTTGCCGACCTTGATCAGTTCATTGAGGTCGCCGCCTGCGAAGAAAGTCTTCTTGGCCGAGGTGATGATCACACCAGCGATGCGGTCCTTGTCGGCTACCAGGCGCGCAACGCAGTCCGCCATGGCCTCGCGGTACACCGCGTTCATGGTGTTGGCGCTCTGGCCCGGCATGTCGATGGTCAGGACAACGATCTGGTCCTGGCCTTTTTCGTAACGAATGGCTTCGTTCATAACTAGGGTTCCTTGAAGTCCAGGCTCAGAGGCGTTCGATGATGGTGGCAATGCCCATGCCGCCGCCGACACACAGGGTCGCGAGGCCATAACGCAAGCGTCGGGCTTCCAGTTCATCGAGCAGCGTGCCGAGAATGGCGCAACCGGTGGCGCCCAGCGGGTGACCCATGGCGATTGAGCCGCCGTTGACATTGACCTTGTCCGGATCGACGGCCATGTCCTTGATGAATTTCAACACCACCGACGCAAACGCCTCGTTGACCTCGAACAGATCGATGTCTTCGACCCGCAGCCCGGCCTTGGCCAACGCCTTGCGGGTCGCCGGCGCGGGGCCGGTGAGCATGATGGTCGGATCGGTGCTGGTGACTGCCGAGGCGACAATCCGCGCCCGGGGCTGCAAGCCCAGCGCCCGGCCCTTGGCTTCGGAGCCGATGAGCATCAGTGCCGCGCCATCGACAATCCCGGAGCTGTTGCCGGGGGTGTGCACATGGTTGATCCGCTCGACATGGCTGTAGACCCGCAGCGCGGTGGCATCGAAGCCCATCTGCCCCATCATCTCGAAGCTCGGCTTGAGCTTGCCCAGCCCCTCCAGGGTCGATTCGGCGCGGATGAACTCATCGTGATCGAGCAGGATGATGCCGTTCTGGTCCTGCACCGGCACCAGCGACTTGTTGAACGAGCCGTCGGCCCGCGCCCGCGCAGCCTTTTGCTGGGAATGCAGGGCGTAGGCATCGACGTCCTGACGGCTGAAGCCTTCAAGGGTGGCGATCAGGTCGGCACCCACGCCCTGTGGCGTGAAGTGACTGTGCAGGTTGGTCGCCGGGTCCAGCGCCCAGGCCCCGCCATCGCTGCCCATCGGCACCCGGGACATCGACTCGACACCACCGACCACCACCAGGTCTTCGAAGCCGGAACGCACTTTCATCGCACCGAGGTTCACGGCCTCCAGCCCCGAAGCACAGAAACGGTTGATCTGTACTCCCGCCACGCTGACATCCCAATCGGCCACCTGAGCGGCGGTCTTGGCGATGTCGGAACCTTGATCGCCAACCGGTGTCACGCAGCCGAGCACCACATCATCGACCTGGCTGGTGTCCAGCGCCGTGCGCTGTTGCAGCGCAGTGAGCAAACCGGCAACCAGGTTCACCGGTTTGACGCTGTGCAAGGCGCCATCGGCCTTGCCTTTGCCACGGGGCGTGCGTAACGCGTCGAAAATCAATGCTTGGGTCATGACGTCCTCGAACCGTAGTGCAGGTGGGTAAATACCGAGTGCCCACTCTTGGCCCGAGCCGCGTTTGATTCAATGACCGCAGCGCTCACAGACGTTGACGCTCACGCTCAGACGGACGGTAGTCAGCTACCGGATTAACCGGTTCAGGACAGCAAGCTGTCTAGCCAACGGGTGCCAAAGAAGCTGGCAATAGGCCTCATGCCTTTTTTAAAGCCAATTTAAAGAACACCATACGAAATGGATCTAAGCCAAGCTTAACGCGGGCTCTAAGGTGAACTTGTACGAAGTTGTCGTCGGGTTTTGCCGAGGCGCTCGTCACTACAGGAAGTGCAACGCGCTGCCATCATGGAGCTATGCGGGCAGGCATCAGGAAATAACAAAAAAGGCGGTCAAGCCATGTTCAAACAATCGAAAGTACGTCAAGCCGGGCTAATCCTTTTCGCCACCACGCTGTTGTTGATATTGCCGAACCTGACCAAGGTCATCGGCTAGTCGCGTCTAAAAGATACGGCGTCACAGTTTTTGAATTGCCACTCTCAAAATGTGACTGGCCCGCTACCCGGGCCAGCGTGGCTGTGCCAATCTTGCGGCACTTGCACGACATGGACGGCGATCACTTGAAAATGCTCATTCTGTTCGGGGCCATGCTGTTCGGCTCGCCCCTCTATGCCGCACAGCTGAACCTGGAGCTGGGCGCGAACAGTCGCACCTGGCAGACCGAGCAATTGCTCAAGCATCCTCAGGTTCAAACCATCAACATCAGCAACGACGTTTCGTACAAGCGGGACATGAGTTACCGCGCCGTGCCGCTGTCCGCACTGCTGACCGGCATCAAGCCTGAGGACCACCTGCAGGCCGTGGCCCTGGACGGCTTTGCCGCCGAAATGGCCGCAGCGCCGTTGCTCAATACCCAGGGTGCACAGGCGTGGCTGGCAATCGAAGACCCGGCCAAACCCTGGCCACCGCTATCGGAAGGCAAGCCGGGCGCCGGGCCGTTCTATCTGGTCTGGAGCAATCCGCAGGCCGGCAACATCAGCCCCGAGCAATGGCCGTTCCAGGTGGCGAGCATCAAACGCCTGGCGCCCGTGGCCGAGCGCTTCCCTGCCCTGCTGCCCGATCCGGCCTTGAAGGCGGAAGATCCGGTGAACAAGGGATTTGCGTTGTTCCAGAAGAACTGCCTGGCGTGTCATCGACTCAATGGCGCCGGGGATGCGCAATTCGGGCCGGACCTGAATATTCCGTACAACCCGACCGAATACTTCGGCGCGGACTTCCTCAAGCGCTACATTCGCGATCCACAGAGTTTGCGCCAGTGGCCACAGGCGAAGATGCCCGGGTTCTCGACCGAGGTGTTGCCGGATGGTGATCTGCAGATGCTGGTGGGGTATTTGAAGCATATGGTCGGGCGCAAGGTGAAGCCGTGATGCATTTACCTGTAGGAGCGAGCCTGCTCGCGATAGCGGTGTGTCAGCCAGCGAAGTATTGACTGACATGACGCCATCGCGAGCAGGCTCGCTCCTACAGGGTTCGGCGGTGTTTCCGTTATTGCTGCTGCACTGAAATCACCGGCGCGGGCGTCGGTGAAACCAGCACCTTGGCGTGCATCTGCTCACACCCGCCACCCCGACGCATCCCGCGCACCGGGCAGGCATCCAGGTAATCCAAGCCCACTGCCAGTTTCAGGTGGCGTTCCGGCCGGGCCAGTTCATTGGTCACGTCGAAGCTGTACCAGGCGTCATCCAGCCAGGCTTCGGCCCAGGCGTGGCTGGCCAGGTGCTCGCTGCTTTCGCTGTACAGATAGCCCGACACATAACGCGCTGGAATGCCCATGCTGCGGGTGCAGGCGAGAAACGCGTGGGTGTGGTCCTGACACACGCCTGCGCCTCCGGCAAAGGCCTGGGCCGCGCTGGTATCCACTTCCGTGGAACCCGGCGTGTAGGTCATATGCTGGTTGAGGCCATGCATCAGATCGATCAGCGCCGTGCGATCGCGGCGTTGCTTGCACTCCTTCTCGGCGAACGCCCGCAGGGCGGCGTCGGCTTCGGTCAAACGGGTAAAGCGCAGAAACGGCAGTGCCGACTGGCTCTCGTGTTCGGCCTCACGCCATTCGTCGATATCGACCTGGCCACGGGCGCCAATGATGATCGCCTCGTGGGGCTCGTCCATGGTCAGCACATGCAGGATGTTGCCGAACGGATCGAGTTGCGCCCGCACCGGACGCGGCAGGTCGAGCTGCCAGCTGAGCACGTGCTGTCGCTCGCTGTCGTGGGGAGTCAGGCGCAGATACTGGATGCTCGCCCGCACCTTGTCTTCGTAGTGATAGGTGGTCTCGTGGCTAATGGAAAGTCTCATGCCGCCTCCAGATAAGAACTGTGAATCGCGTTACCCAACTGGCGCACCAGCGGGATGAACTCGGTCAGCCAGGCGTGCAGGCCTTCTTCGAGAATTTCATGGATGCCGGTGTAGCGCAGGCGTGCGTCCATTTCTGCCGCCAGGCGTTGTGCGGGACGGCCGTTGGCCCCCGGCAATTGCGCAAGGATCTGGTCGATTTCTTCGGTGCAGGCACGCAGGGATCGCGGCACATCGGCCCGCAGCAACAGCAACTCCGCCACATGCCGGGCGCCGGGGGCGTCGCGGTAGATTTCCGTATAGGCCTCGAACGACGACAACGCCCGCAGCAACGCGCTCCATTGGTAATACGCGTGAGCGGTGCCATCGCTGACCGCTTCGGCCTGGTCGCCGGCCATTTCGTAGCGGGCATCGAGCAGGCGCAAGGTGTTGTCCGCCCGCTCGATAAAGGTCCCCAGACGAATGAAGCGAAACGCATCGTTACGCATGATGGTGCCGTAGGACGCGCCCCGGAACAGGTGGGAACGTTCCTTGATCCACTCGCAGAAACGGCTCATGCCGTAGCGACTCAGCCCCTGCTCGGCGATGCCGCGAATTTCCAGCCAGGTGGCGTTGATGTTTTCCCACATGTCGGCGGTGATCCGCCCACGCACCGCATGGGCGCTGGCCCGTGCGGCACCGAGGCAACTGTAGATGCTCGCCGGGTTGGCCGCATCCAGGGCGAAGAAATGCAGCAGCCGTTCGGCATGCAGTTCGCCATGGCGCTCCAGGTAATCGTCCAGGGTACCGGTGATCAACAGCGGCATGGCCAGTTCGTGCAAACCGTCGCCACGACCGTCCTGCGGCATCAGCGACAGCGAATAGCTGATATCGAGCATCCGGGCGAGGTTTTCCGCCCGCTCCAGGTAACGCGACATCCAATACAAATCCGAGGCAGTTCTACTTAACATGACAGGCTTCCTTTAATCCTCGACCACCCAGGTGTCCTTGGTTCCGCCGCCCTGGGAGGAATTGACCACCAGGGAGCCTTCGCGCAGGGCGACACGGGTCAAGCCGCCGGGCACGACCCGGGTTTCACGACCCGACAGGACAAACGGCCGCAGGTCGATATGGCGTGGCGCAATGCCGTTTTCGACAAAGGTCGGACAGGTCGACAGCGACAGCGTCGGTTGCGCGATATACGCATGGGGCTTGGCGATGATCCGCGCGCGGAAGGCTTCGATTTCCGCTGCCGTCGCCGCCGGCCCCACCAGCATTCCGTACCCGCCGGAGCCTTGGGTTTCCTTGACCACCAGTTCTGGAAGATTGGCCAGCACGTGGGAAAGCTCAGACGGATTACGGCATTGCCACGTAGGAACGTTCTTCAGGATCGGCTCTTCATCGAGGTAGAAACGGATCATGTCGGTAACGAACGGATACACCGACTTGTCGTCCGCCACCCCCGTGCCGATGGCATTGGCCAGCACCACGTTGCCGGAACGGTAGGACGACAGCAGCCCCGGCACGCCGAGCATCGATTCCGGGTTGAAGGCCAGGGGATCGAGGAAGGCGTCGTCGAGGCGACGATAAATCACGTCGACCGCTTTCGGCCCGTCGGTGGTGCGCATGTAGACCTTGTCGTCACGCACGAACAGGTCCGCGCCCTCCACCAGTTCCACACCCATTTCCCGCGCCAGGAACGCATGCTCGAAGAACGCACTGTTGAAGCGCCCCGGCGTCAGCACCACCACGCTCGGGTTATCGATGGGGCTTGAGCTCTTCAGGGTGTCGAGCAGCAGGTTCGGGTAGTGGTCGATGGGGGCGATGCGTTGCGCCGCGAACAGCTCGGGGAACAGGCGCATCATCATCTTGCGGTCTTCGAGCATGTAGCTGACGCCGCTCGGCGTACGCAGATTGTCTTCGAGCACGTAATACGTGCCGTCGCCGTCGCGCACCAGATCGACGCCGGAGATGTGCGAATAGATATCGCGGTGCAGATCCAGCCCTTGCATCGCCAACTGGTACTGCTCGTTGGCCAGCACCTGCTCGGCCGGAATGATGCCGGCCTTGATGATGCGCTGTTCGTGGTAGAGGTCGGCGAGGAACATGTTCAACGCCTTGACCCGCTGGATGCAGCCGCGCTCGACAATCCGCCATTCACTGGCGGGGATGCTGCGGGGGATGGTGTCGAAGGGAATCAGGCGCTCTGTGCCCTGCTCGTCCCCGTAGAGCGTGAAGGTAATCCCGGCGCGATGAAACAACAGATCGGCCTCGCGTCGCCGTTGTGCCAGAAGCTCGTCAGGCGTCTCGGCCAGCCAACGGGCAAACTCCCGATAATGCGGGCGGACCTGGCCGCCGGCATCGTACATCTCATCAAAATAGGTGCGGATCATGCCGTACTCCTTGTCACTCGGACGTCCAGACCTTCGCAAGGCCCGTGCCATCGGCATAAACGCTTAAATTTCAATCGGTTGGATAATCAACGCGCACTCACCGCACCAATCCTGTGCGGTAAATGCCCCAACCTGATCGCCCCCGCTTCATTGCAAGGCGTGGTGGTCGCCTATCACCAGCATAGTCAGAGTTGATTTCACTGCCCGGCAACGGGTGCGGATAATCCACGCATTCGCTGAAAAGCTCACCGAACTTCCCTTTTAGTCGCCTGCCCTGGCGGCTTTTTTTTGTTGGTGTCCAACGCCCACAAATGAAAACGGCCAACCCGAAGGTCAGCCGTCATTGCTGGTTGTCACTGTTCATAAGGTTATGCGAGTCGCCCTCGTACCTCCTGTTTCACACCCCAGCCTTCGATAATGCCGCCCAGAGGCTCGACCACTGCTTCGAAACCCTGTTCGAAGTCGCCGATATCGTCGTAGGTGGCATACATGACCTTGCACAACTCCAGCGCCCAGGCACCGTCGTCACGCACACTGATTTGCGCATCCAGGGATTCACCACGGTGGAAATGACCTGCCGCCCTGCGTGCCCGCTCCTCGTCCGGGAAAATGGCGTAGAACTCGATGGGATGAAACCGCGAAAAGTCAAAACCGCCTTCTTTCATGCGGCGCAGCACGCTGCTGCTGATGTCTTCTTGATAGGCTGTGCTCATGAAACGTCCTCCTCAAAACGATGGATAGACTTTCCGTACTCCCTCACCCGCAACCGAACAGCGCGAGCGACGGCAACCGATGTGCCGGCGGGAAACAAGCATGGAGCTGACAAGACCAGACCTTAGCGATTCATTCGCTGATCTCGCTTGCAGAGTAGCCTCAAGATAGAGCCTCTGCCAAGGCCTGGATGTGAATGCGACAGGTGTGGTTCAGATTGGAGCAATGCCGAGGATTTGAATGCTGTTCTGGGACTTGAGCTCTTTGACGCACGCATCGGCGGTCCGCCCTTCCAGATCGTTCAGATCCAGTTCGGCGGCGACAGGGAGAAGCCGGGCCTTGATGAGCTTGGCGGCGTGCTCGTAGTCCGGGCGTTCGATGCACTCAAAGACTTCGTTGATGGTTTCGCCATGATCATCCACGAAAGTGACTTTCCACTTTTGCATTGGTGCCTCCTCGATAAAACCCATGAATGGGCCTACCTCTATCTCGACCTGTTAGCTGGCTAATTGTTCCACCGTATTACATAGGTCGGCGGATGTAATCAAAGACTCACAACACCCACTGCCATTGCGTCGAGCGCAATCCATGTAGGAGCGAGCAGGCTCGCTCCTACAGGGTTTTAGTCGTTGCTTGGCTTGTTCACCGCCTGCAACACGTATTGCGGCAAGGCGAAGGCGCCGATGTGGATTTCTGGATTGTAGTAGCGGGTGACGATGCCGCTGCCCGTGAAGCGCTGTTGCAGGGTTTCGCGGGACAACTTGCGATAGGCGGTATTGGTGGCGCCCCAGGCGAAGGTCATCGAGCCACCGATGTAGGTCGGCACAGCGGCCTGATAGAAGTGCCAGTCGGGGAACAGGCTGCGCAGGCGACCGGCGGTGGTCTTCACTTCTTCGATCTGCATGAACGGCGTACCGTTCTGGGTCACCAGGATGCCGCCTTCGTTCAGGCAACGGTGGCAGGCCTGGTAGAAGTTTTCCGAGAACAGCACTTCACCCGGTCCGATCGGGTCGGTGGAGTCGGAAATGATCACGTCGAACTTTTCAGTGGTGGTGGCGACGAAACGCATGCCGTCGTCGATCACCAGGTTCAGGCGTGGATCATCGAACGCGCCCTTGGAGTGGTTCGGCAGGAATTCCTTGCACATGTCGACCACGGTGCCGTCGATCTCGACCATGGTGATGTGCTCGACACTGCGGTGCTTGGCCACTTCACGCAGCATGCCGCCGTCGCCACCGCCGATGATCAGCACGCGCTTGGCAGCGCCGTGTGCCAGGATCGGCACGTGGGTCAGCATTTCGTGGTAGATGAATTCGTCGGCTTCGGTGGTCTGGATCACGCCGTCCAGCGCCATCACACGGCCCATGCGCGGGTTCTCGAAGATCACCAGGTGCTGGTGCTCGGTGCGCACTTCGTGCAGCAGTTTTTCCATGCGAAAACGCTGGCCGTAGCCTTCGTAGAGGGTTTCCAGGTAGTCGCTGGTCGTGGTGTTGCTCATGGGAAGTGCTCCGATGAATGCGGGTGGCAACGGACGGTTACCCGCCCATGATGGTCAATCGAGTGTCTCGATTGACCGGGAAAGGCGCGCATTCTACGTCGCGGAACATGACAGGTCGAACCTTCGTCATCGAAGTACCCACAGGTTCCGTGTCGCCTGTTCAGAGTTTGACGTTGCCCCGTGGTCCGGCGATGGCCCAGATGATCAGTCCCAGCACCGGCAACAGCGCGATCAGCAGTACCCAGATGATTTTCATCCCGGTCTCGGCGCTACTTTTGAAGACGTTGATGATGGCCCAGATGTCCAGGACAAAAATGATCAAGGCAACCAGGCTGTTGAACGTGGAACCCATGGTGACGCTCCCAAAGAGTGATATGCCCCCTCAGGATAGACGGTCGTCGCGAGGATTCCTTTTTATTGACAGTGTCTGGATCAGACGTGGATCGCCACTTTCAGGGTTTCCAGGGATGGCGCGGCTGCGATGCCGACTTCTGCGCACAATTCCAGCACCCGTGGCACGTCATTGCCGTAGACCAGGACCACCTGCAACTCGTCATCGAGCAACTGGCTGAAGTTCACCAGTGTGTAACCACCGTTTTCCTTGTTCATGCTGCTCATCTGCACCTGGATGCGGTTGAGCGCGGTCAGGGCTTCGGTCTTGGCCAGTTGCTTGGGCTTGAGATTGAACTCCACACCCGGGCCGAACGAGGCGACGATCTGCGCGAACAGGTCCATGTAGGTGTCAGCCTGGAACAGCACCGTTTCCGGCAGGCTGCCGACCACCACCCACTCACCCAGCGGGATCGGGAAGGTTTCGTCGTAGTTGATGTCCGGATTGGCTGTCAGAAAAGTCTCAGGATCAGCGTAGGCCCGGGCCGCTTCGTCCGCGACCTTGAGGATTTCGTCTTCGCCCATGCACCCGGAGCTGATTTTGCTGATGAGTTCGACGAGTGCGACTTTCATGGGGAGGATCCTGTAGCGAGGTGAATTTTGAGGGCGCGAAGGATACCGCAAGGATAGATTCGAATGCCCAAAAAAGATCGCAGCCTTCGGCAGCCTCTACATTGAGTGGTGTAAGCCTGTAGGAGCTGCCGAAGGCTGCGATCTTTTTAAGCAATCAGCCAATCAGCTTCTCAAGCTGCGCAACGGTATCGGAAGCGCCCATGGTTTTAGCCGCTTCCAACGCGGTGATGCCATTGGCGTCCTTGGCTTTCGGGTCGGCGCCCTTGCTGATCAGGTAATCGACCACTTCGACGCGGTTAAACATCGCCGCCATCATCAGCGCCGTGCGGCCATCGAAGGACGAGCCTTCAACCTGGGCGCCGCCATCGACCAAGGCCTTGATTACCGCCAGGTCGCCCTTGAAGGCGGCGCCGGCAATCGGGCTCTGGCCGTTGTCGTTACGGATCTCCGGGTCGGCCTTGTGCTCCAGCAGGACTTTTACCGTGTCCACATGACCGTGATACGCGGCCAGCATCAGCAGGGTATCGCCCTTGTGGTTACGCAGGTTCGGCGGCAAACCCTTGGTCAGCAGCGCGGCCATCATTGCCGCATCGCCCTCCCGTGCCTTGTTGAATACCTGTTCGGTGAATTCGGCGGCTTCTTCGGGGGTCATCTGGCGGCTTTTGTCTGACATTGGGCACTCCCTTTTCTGTCATTCGTAAAAGCCGACAGTTTCCCGAGCGCCCCCGGCACTGTCACTTGTTTTTTCTCATGGGCCGCCATAGCCAGATTCAATAGCGGTACTTGCCGCCGTGAATGTCGGACAACAACTGCTCCGTGACCTGCACGTAAGTCTGCGTCCCCGGCAGCCAGGCATAGATCGGGTCATCGCCGGTTTTACCCGGGTCGAAGGCCTCGTCCTTGAGTCGGGTCTTCTGATATTTGAACGTCCCGGTGGTTTCCATTTTCACTTTTACCCGCAGGAACAACGGCACTGCATAGGCCGGCATTTGCTCGCGGGCGAAGGCCAGCAACTCACTGAAGTCCAGGGTTGCCAGGGATTCGGCGGGAGTGATCGCCGCCATCCCGGCCCGGCCATTGGTGTTGCGGATTTCCACGCCATAGGCCACGGCTTCGGAAATAAGCGGGTGTTGCAGGAGGATGTTTTCGACCTCCGTGGTCGAGACGTTTTCGCCCTTCCAGCGGTAAGTGTCGCCTAGGCGGTCGACAAACTGCGCATGCCCAAAACCGATGTTGCGCAACAAGTCGCCGGTGTTGAAGTAGCGGTCGCCCTTTTCGAACACATCCTCAAGTACGACCTTGGCGGTTTTCTGCGGATCGGTGTAGCCATCCAGCGGAGCCTTGTCGTCGATTTTTGCCAGCAACAACCCCTGCTCGCCCTTGGCGACCTTACGCATCAGGCCATTGGCCTGACGAATCGGCGCGCCGCTGTCATGGTCGTACGCGACCAGCTCCCAGGACATCAGGGAAAAACCGATGGTATTGTCGAAATTGAGAATGTTGGTGAAACCGATGTTGCCGTCGCTGGCGGCGTACAGCTCGCAGATGTGATTCACCGCAAAGCGAGTCTTGAACTCGTACCAGGCGCCGGGACGCAAGCCGTTGCCGATCATTTTCTTCACATCGTGCCGGCTGTCGTCGGCGCAGAGCGGTTGATCGACCAGGTAGCGGCACAGTTCGCCGACATAACCGATGGTGGTCGCCCGGTACTTGCGCGCGTCGTTCCAGAACTGACTGGCGCTGAATTTGCGGCGGATAGCGAACCCGCTGGCACCGCTGACGGCCGAACCCCAGCACACGCAAAGGCCCGTGGCGTGGTACAGCGGCAAGGTGCAATAGACGACATCGTCGGGGCGCATGTCCAGGGCGATCATGCCGAAGCTCGCCGAGCTGCGCATCCAGCGTCCGTGCTTGAACACGCCGGCCTTGGGCAGCCCCGTGGTGCCCGAGGTGTAGATATAAAAGCAGGGATCGTCGAAGAAAATCTGCCGGCTGCTGGCCGGGTTGTCACTGGCGTCATCGAGACTGACGGTCATCAGGTTGATGAAACCTTCAGGCGCGATACCCGGTTGACGAGAGGTGTCCTGATCGGCGACAAACCAGGTTCGGTCGGCCTTGATCGACACCCGATCACGCACCGCCAGGTACGCCGGGACCAGTTCCTCACCGACAATGATCGCCACCGGCGCCACCAGATTCACACTGTGCACCAGGGTATCGCGGGTCTGCGAGGTATTGAGCAGCGCACTGATCGCGCCGACCTTGGCCACCGCCAGAATCGTCACCAGCAGTTCCGGGCGGTTCTCGATGAAGACCGCCACCACATCGCCCTTGCCGATGCCTTGGCCGATCAGGTGATGGGCGATGCGATTGGCCCATTGGTTGACCTCGGAGTAACTGAGCGTTACGTCGCCTTGCAACAGCGCCGGACCATCCGGGTTGCGCAACGTGGCTTGCTCGAAACTCCAGCCCAAACCACACGCTTGGGTCGGGTCCTTGACGTTGGCGGCCTTCATGCCCTTCACCACCCGGGGGATGGCCTTGGCAATGGAAGGCAGCTTGCGGAGCATCATGCCCCAGGTAATCGTGTCGTTCGACGTGCGACTCATGTTGCTCCCGTTCGATCTTTTTATTGTCGGGCTGCGATGACTGAGCCCGAAAATACGTCAACGGTTCTTGAGCTGTACACGCGGTTTTTGAAATGTTTTGTATCCGCGATCTTGATCTGCGATCTGATCCGCTGTGATGCGGGACGATCCTGAACCCCCGCACACGCAATGGTTCCATCGAAGCGCCGAGCGACCTCGCAAAATGCAGGATGCACGATGGCCGTTCATGCAGAATGCACGAAAGCAAAAATCACTAAAGATACTAACTAATTGTTTTATAAGGTTATTTATAATCAGCCAAGGCTGGCACAATCACTGCAACCCTCTCCGTATGCTTGCCATTCAAGCGCCAACGGAGCTGAAAGACATGAACTTGATTCAGGAAAAATTTTCGTCCCTGTTCTCCAACTTCGAAGTCACCACCCAGGCTCGTCCTGACGGTGGGATCCTGCTGACCCTGAGCGGCGGCGAAGGCAAAGTGTTCAAGCGCTCGATTTCCTACCAGCAATTGCACAATGGCGACCAACTGACGTGGGTCATAAGCGCGATTCGCCGCGACCTCGCCGAACAAGCCAGTGAACTGCCACAGATTTCCATGCTGCAGAGCCAGCAACGGTTTGCCCTGCCGACCTATCATTCGCTGTAAAAAACATTGTGGAAAAAACACTGTAGGAGCGAGCCTGCTCGCGATAGCGATCTGTCATTCAACATTGATGTTGACTGACACTCAGCAATCGCGAGCAGGCTCGCTCCTACATGTTGTGTAGTGCTTAGAAGGCAGCAGGATTTATCCGCGCAAAGCTGTCGACCGTGACGTGTCCTACCAGCTCTCCACCCTCACGAACCAGCCCGCACGTAGCCATCCCCGCCGTGCGCGCCGCGTCGAGTTCCTCGACGATGTCCGACAGAAACAGAATCTGCCCCGCCTCAACGCTGATCGCCCGGGCGATGTTGGCGTAGGACTGCGCCTCGCGCTTGGGGCCCGAAGTGGTATCGAAATAGCCGCTGAACAGTGGCGTCAAATCCCCCGCCTCCGAGCAACCGAAGATCAACCGCTGGGCCTGGATCGAACCGGACGAGTAAACAAACAGTTGAAATCCGTCCTGATGCCAGCGCTTGAGCGCTTCAACGGCGTCCGGGTACACGTGCCCCTTCAACTGCCCGGCCTGATAGCCCTGCTCCCAGACCATGCCTTGCAACGCTTTCAACGGCGTGGCCTTGCGGTCTTCAGCGATCCAGCCCAACAGGATCTCGATGACCCGCTCGACGTCGGCGTCCGGTTCGTTGCTGTCGCGGCGCACCGCAGCCAGTTGCTCCGCCACATCGGCGCGCTCGGCCTGCTGACGAACAAACGCCGGCAGATGTTTGGCGGCATAGGGGAACAGCACGTCGAACACAAAACTCACCGCGCTGGTGGTGCCTTCGATGTCGGTGAGAATCGCTTTGATCGGCATCGACTCAGTCCTCCAGGCGCGGGAATTGGCTGGCGATGTCTTCGCCGGTGAAATTGGCCACCCAGCCTTCCGGGTTGTTGAACAGTCGGATCGCGACGAAATGCGGATGTTCGCCCATGTCGAACCAGTGTTTGGTACCAGCCGGAACCGAGATCAGGTCGTTCTTCTCGCACAGCACCGCGTAGACGTAATCGTCGATGTGCAGGGTAAACAGGCCACGGCCGGCGACGAAAAATCGTACTTCATCTTCGCCATGGCGATGTTCGTCGAGGAACTTGGCACGCAGTTCGGCTTTTTGCGGGTGATCGCTGCTGAGGCTGATCACGTCGACTGTGACATAACCGCGCTCGGTCATCAGCTGGTCGATTTGCTCTTGATAGGCGGCGATCACTTCTTCCTGGCTGGTGCCCGGCTGGATCTTTGCCGCCGCTTGCCAACGGTCGAAACGCACGCCCTGCTCGGCCAGGGTCGAGGCGATGTCTTCGAAATGGGTCAGCACCTTGTTGGGGATTTCAGGGCTGGAGACGTGATAGACGGACAGGCTGCTCATCAGGGCAACTCCTTAACGGTTCATGCTTTAAAGAGCGAGCGCACCTTCAACTCGCACTCGAACAAAAATTCAAAGGCCTCGATCTGCCGCAGGGCATCGCTCATGCGCGCGCCCCAGGTGTACAGGCCATGGCCACGGATCAGGTAGCCGACACAATCGGGATGGGCGTCCAGCCAAGGCTGCACCTTGGCGGCCAGGCGCGCAATGTCCTGGTCATTGTCGAAAATCGGCACCCGCACCCGGGATTCGTGGGTCGTCACACCGCTGAAGGCCTTTTGCAGTTCGTAGTCTTCGAACTCGATGAAGTCTTGCGGCGTCATGCGCGACAGCACGGTGGCATTCACCGAGTGGGTGTGCAGCACGGCACCGATCTCCGGGCGCCAGCTGTAGAGCTGGGTGTGCAGCAGGGTTTCGGCGGACGGTTTCTTGCCCGGTTCCAGGCTGTTGCCCGACAAGTCGGTGGCCAACACGTCATCCATGCCCAGTTGCCCCTTGTGCTTGCCGGACACGGTCAGCAAGGCTTCGGTCGGCGACAGGCGGGTCGAGTAATTGCTGCTGGTGGCCGGCGACCAGCCGCGACCATACAGAAAGCGCCCGGCGTCGATGATTTCCTGGGCGAGTTGTTCACGGGTAAGGCTCATGGCCTGTCCTCTTGCATACGTGTGGCAATGATAACGGCAGCCGCGACGGCTGCGAGACTGGCAATACTAAAGGTCCATGCCGCGCCGAGGGCATTCCAGCTGTAGCCGGAATACAACGCGCCCAACGCACCGCCGGTGCCGGCCAATGCGGCATACAGCGCTTGGCCCTGGCCTTGCTGGCGCGCACCGAAGCTACGTTGCACGAATGAAATGGCAGCGGCGTGAAAGCTGCCGAATGTCGCCGCGTGCAGCACCTGGGCAAACAACAGCACCCACAAAAATTCGGCCAACGACCCGAGCAGCAACCAGCGCAACGCCGCCAGCAGAAAACTCGCCATCAGCACCCGGCGCAGGGAAAACCGCGCGAGGATCTTGCTCATGGCCAAAAACATCAAAACTTCGGCGACCACCCCGACCGCCCAGAGCATGCCGATCACGCCACGGCTGTAACCCAGGCGCTCAAGGTGCAAGGTCAAGAACGTGTAATACGGTCCGTGGCTCATTTGCATCAACGCCACACAACCGTAAAACGCCAACACGCCGGGGCTGCGCAGTTGCTGGAGGAATCCCTCCCCGGTCAACCGTTCACCCTGAATCGGTTGCGCGTTAGGCACCCACAAACTGCTGACCACGATGCCGGCCATGATCAGCACCAGCGCCGCCGGGTAGATATCGAGGCTCAGCCATTCGAATAAACGGCCCAGCGCGACCACGGTGATGATGAAACCGATCGAGCCCCACAGGCGAATCTGGCTGTAGCGCGAGGTCTGACCCTGCAAGTGCGCCAGGGTGATGACTTCGAACTGCGGCAACACCGCGTGCCAGAAGAACGCATGCAAGGCCATGACCATCGCCAGCCAGGCGTAGGTCTTGCTGACGAAAATCAGCGAAAAGGTCAGCAGCGTGCACACCGCGCCAAAGCGCACGATGGCCAGCCGCCGACCGGTGTAGTCGCCCAGCCAGCCCCAGATGTTCGGCGCCACGCAGCGCATCAGCATCGGGATCGCCACCAGCTCGCCGATGCGCGCGGCGCTGAAACCCAGGTGATCGAAGTACAGCGCCAGGAACGGCGCTGTCGAACCGAGCAAGGCGAAATAGAACAGATAGAAACTGGAGAGCCGCCAGTACGGGAGCGCCGCAGTCGCCATCAGACGGCTGCGACCATGATGTCAGCCATTTACAGCTGACCCAGCACCGGCGTGCTCACACGCACATCGGCGTTCTGCCCACGGTGACGCAGCAGGTGATCCATCAGCACGATGGCCATCATCGCCTCGGCAATCGGCGTGGCGCGGATGCCCACGCACGGATCGTGACGGCCCTTGGTGATCACTTCCACCGGATTGCCATGGATGTCGATGGAACGGCCCGGCGTGGTGATGCTCGACGTCGGCTTCAGCGCCAGGTGCGCAACGATGGGCTGACCGGAGGAAATACCGCCGAGAATGCCGCCCGCGTTGTTGCTGAGGAAACCTTCCGGGGTCATTTCATCGCGATGCTCGGTGCCACGTTGGGCAACGCTGGCGAAACCGGCGCCGATTTCCACACCCTTGACCGCGTTGATGCTCATCAGCGCATGGGCCAATTCTGCGTCGAGACGGTCGAAGATCGGCTCGCCCAAGCCCGGCATCACGCCTTCGGCGACCACGGTGATTTTCGCGCCAACCGAATCCTGATCGCGGCGCAACTGGTCCATGTAGGCTTCCAGTTCCGGCACTTTGTCCGGGTCCGGGCTGAAGAACGCGTTCTCTTCCACCGAATCCCAGGTCTTGAACGGGATTTCAATCGGCCCCAGCTGGCTCATGTAGCCGCGAATGACAATGCCCTGGCTGGCCAGGTATTTTTTCGCAATCGCACCGGCCGCGACGCGCATCGCGGTTTCGCGGGCCGAGCTGCGACCGCCGCCACGGTAGTCGCGCTCGCCGTACTTGTGGTGGTAGGTGTAGTCGGCGTGGGCCGGGCGGAACAGATCCTTGATCGCCGAGTAGTCCTTGGACTTCTGGTCGGTGTTGCGGATCAGCAGGCCGATCGGGCAGCCAGTGGTGCGGCCTTCGAACACGCCGGAGAGGATTTCGACTTCGTCGGCTTCCTGGCGCTGGGTGGTGTGGCGGCTGGTGCCGGGCTTGCGGCGGTCCAGGTCACGCTGCAGATCCTCAAGGGATATCTCCAGCCCCGGCGGGCAGCCATCGACAATGGCGACCAACGCCGGGCCATGGCTTTCGCCCGCGGTGGTGACAGTGAACAGCTTGCCGTAGGTATTGCCGGACATGCAGGACGCTCCGTGAAATGAACCTGAATACGTAATGCGCGCCAGTATACGCAGGCTACCCAAGTAGTTCATCCTCGAACCTTATGGGTGCCTGTGAGTCCAACCGGCATCTTCTTGATGATGGCGCGATGATGCTGCGAGTTCTAGCCTTGAGCCTTACCCTGATTTCCGGCTTCGCCCAGGCGACTGTCCTGCAACGACCGATCACATTGGATACGGGCACTGGCGAGCTTTTCGGCTCGATGTTGCTGCCAAAATCCGACAACCCCGTGCCGGTTGTCCTGATCATTTCCGGTTCCGGCCCTACGGATCGTGACGGAAACAACACCGACGGCGGGCGCAATGACAGCCTCAAGCGCCTGGCCTGGGTGCTGGCCAAACACAACATCGCCAGCGTGCGCTACGACAAGCGCGGCGTGGCCGCGAGCCTGGCGGCGACCCCCGATGAACGCAACCTGACGGTGGACGCCTACGTGGCCGACGCCCAAGCCTGGGGCCGCAAGCTCAAGACCGATCCGCGTTTCGGCCAACTGATCGTGCTGGGTCACAGCGAAGGCGCCTTGATCGCCAGCCTCGCTGCGCCGGACATCGATGCCGACGCGGTGATTTCTGTCTCCGGCAGCGCAAGGCCGGTGGATCAGGTCATTCGCGAGCAACTGGGCAATCGCCTGCCGCCACCGCTGATGCTGCGCAGCAATGAATTGCTCGACAGCCTCAAGGCCGGGAAACCCGACGACAATGTGCCGCCACCCTTGCAGGCGATTTTCCGCCCGAGCGTGCAGCCTTACCTGATTTCCCTGTTCCGCCAGGACCCGGCCGCAGCGTTTGCCAGGCTGAAGATGCCGGCGCTGATCATCCAGGGCAGCAACGACATCCAGGTCGGCGTCAATGACGCCAGGCTGCTCAAGGCGGCCAAGCCGGACGCCGAACTGGCGCTGATCGAGGGCATGAACCATGTCATGCGCATCGTGCCCAACGACGTCAAACGCCAAATGGCCTCCTATAAAGACCCGCAGTTGCCCCTGGCGGCGGAACTGGGCACGCGAATCCTCGGGTTTATTGACGGACTTCGCGCCAGTTAACCTCCAGTCTTGAAAAAAACGGCCGATAAGCCTTTGTCGCCAACACATTGGTTGGCGACAAGCTGAGCTTGGACAGGATCTCGCCGTTATGACTGACACCCAGACTTCACCCGACACCAGCGCTGAAAAAGACGCACCGCCAGCGGTCGAGCTGCCCTGGGCGGACGTCCACGTCGAGCACCACAAGATGCTCCGTCTGGCACCGTTGCAGACTGACCGCAACACGGGCGGGCGCCCATTGCGCTTTGTCGAGCTCGGCTATGCCGAACGCAACGACAAGGAACGCAGCCTGATGCGCATGAGCATCACCCTGCCCGGTCAGCGCGTACGCAAAGAACAGAATCATCTGGACGTGTGGGTCGATCACGCCGAAAAACGCGTGCATTTCGGACCGGAAAGCGGATTGCAGATTGAACCGTTGAACCGTGGCATTGGTCGCTACATGGCGGCCCAGGGCATCAACTGGGCTAAAAAACGCTGGCCGACCTACACCGTCGACGGCTTTGACCTGAACAACAAGGATGCATTGAACGAAGACACCCGCCTGCGCCGCGATCATTTTTTGCGCGTGCATGGGTTCGACGTGGTGTATGCCGATGCCCAGCATTTGAAAGGCAGCGTCAAGCCGGTCAAGGTCGGCGACTTGTCTGGCGACTGGAACAGCGAAAAACTGCAGGTCGTGGAGATTCTCGAGGCGGCGCAGATGCTCCAGCAAGCCGAACAGAACCTGGCCGAGCAGGAAGTCAAACTCAAGAAACACGAAGAGAAAGTCAGCAAATACAAACGCGAAGACGCCGGGCTGCGATTCACCATCACCTGCCTGGTGGCGTTTGCGGTGTTTCAGGCGGGGTTGTTGATCTGGATTGCCACGCACCGGTAAAAACTTGAGACCGAGTTGCGGCTATTCGCGAGCAGGCTCGCTCCCACAGGTTTTGTGAACGCCACAAATCCCCTGTAGGAGCGAGCCTGCTCGCGAAGCATTTAACGCTTACACGCGAGAAGCAAATAACGCCTGATGCTCACGGCACTGCTGCGCGCTCAGCATGAACACACCATGACCACCACGCTCGAACTCCAGCCAGGCGAAGTCCACTTCCGGGTACAACGCCTCGACGTGCACCTGGCTGTTGCCCACTTCGACAATCAGCAAGCCCTTCTCGGTCAGATGATCCGCCGCCTCGGCGAGCATGCGCCGCACCAGGTTCAAACCGTCATCACCGCAGGCCAGGCCCAGTTCCGGTTCGTGCTGGTACTCGTCCGGCATATCGGCGAAATCTTCCGCATCGACGTAGGGCGGGTTCGACACGATCAGGTCGAAACGCTGACCCGGCAAACCCTCGAAACCGTCGCCCTGTACCGTGTACACGCGCTCATCGACACCATGGCGCTCGATGTTCTGATTGGCCACTTCCAGTGCTTCGAACGACAGATCCGCCAACACCACTTCGGCATGCTGGAACTCGTAGGCGCAGGCGATGCCGATGCAACCGGAACCGGTGCACAGGTCGAGAATCCGCGCCGGCTCGTTAGCCAGCCACGGAGTAAAACGGTTTTCGATCAGTTCGCCGATAGGAGAGCGCGGGATCAGTACGCGCTCATCGACGATGAACGACATGCCACAGAACCAGGCCTCACCCAGCAGATAGGCCGTAGGCACCCGCTCTTCGATGCGGCGCTTGAGCAAAAGCTGCAGGTGAGCAACTTCGTCTTCTTCCAGATTGCAGTCGAGGTAGCTGTCGGCGATTTCCCACGGCAGGTGCAGCGCGCCCAACACCAATTGCCGGGCTTCGTCCCAGGCGTTGTCGGTGCCATGGCCGAAAAACAGATCCTCCCCATGGAAGCGGCTGACGGCCCAACGGATATGGTCACGCAGGGTGCGAAGGCGGGAAGTGATCACGACGGCAAACTCCAGAAAAATCGACGGGGGATTCTACCAGTCAAACGACGTCACGACGACGCGGGAAACTACCGATTCAAATGTAGGAGTTATCCATTTTTTCGTTAGGCTATTGAACAAAACGTGACTATTGACAAGGCTACAGGCCAGCAACGACGGCACCTGCGATCGTAGCCATTCACAGAACCGCTCAGCCAGAGGACAATGGCGCAAAAGCCCCACTCCAAGGAGCCCCAGAATGTCTGTTCCAAAAACGATGTTTCAACTCAGCGGCCGCGGTTATGCGGCGGCCAATCTGAGCCATGCCACCCTGGTCATCATCGATGCCCAGAAAGAATACCTCAGCGGTCCCCTGGCCCTGAGCGGCATGGATGAAGCTGTCGCGAACATCACGCAATTGCTCGCCGCTGCCCGCGCCGCCGGCCGACCGATCGTGCATGTCCGCCACCTCGGTACGCTCGGCGGGCTGTTCAACCCCCAGGGCGTAGGTGGTGAGTTCATTCCGGGCCTGGAGCCACAGAGCGATGAAACCGTTATCGGCAAAATGTTGCCAAGCGCGTTTCATGGCACCGAACTGGCAAAACGCCTGGAAGACCTCGGCGCCCTTGACCTGATCGTCTGCGGCTTCATGAGCCACTCCAGCGTCAGCACCACGGTGCGTGCCGCCAAGAACCTGGGCTTCCGCTGCACCCTGGTGGAAGACGCCTGCGCCACCCGCGACCTGCCCTACAAGGGCGGCGTGCTCAGTGCCGCACACGTTCATCAGACGGAAATGGCGATCATGGGCGATAACTTCGCCACCCTCGCGCTGACCCGTGAACTGATCTGATCGACGCTCAATGAGCGGCCTGGAACGCCGCTCATCCGCAAAAGCCTCCCATTTGCCGTAATTGTCTTAGCCTCAGGAACATCCCGGTCAACTCCCGGTCGAAGGGCCGATACCCATTGAGGAAGGTCGGAATGAAGTTATCCGATGGTTTTGACGCTCGCCGCTTGCGGCCCAAAGGCCAAAGAAACTGGCGTTTTCGAATCGGCGCGACGTTCGCGGCGTTGCTGGCGATGTGCGGCGTGTTGCTCGCCATGGCCGGTGCCGCCAGCCTGCTCGGCCACGCACCCGCCCTGGGTGAATTGAACACAAGCCGCACCGGTGCTGGCGTGATCCTGGCCATCGGCCTGTTCGTGCTGTACCTCGGTGTCTGGCTATGGCGCCGTTGCCGTCGTCGCTCGCGACAGTCGCGGGAACTGGCCATGTCCCCGCACCTGATGAAAAAACACGACTGAGCCTGGCGTCGCACGCGTTTTTGTCGCGCCCGATTCGCTTCGAGTTGGGTAAACTGGCCGCCCTTCGCGGAGGCTGACATGCAAGACGACGATTTTTCCCTGTTCAAAAGCGCGATCCAAGGCGTCAAGCCGATCAAGCACGATCGCGCCGAAACCGGCAAACCCAAGGCTGACCGCGCGCAGATTGCCAAGCTGCGTCAAGCGGCGACCGTACGCACCGAATCCACCACCGTCGACGGGCTGTCCGATCAGTTCGTCATCGACGTCGGCCCTGAAGACGAGCTGATGTGGGCCCGCGATGGCGTGCAGGAAAGCCAGATGCGCAAGCTCAAGATCGGACAGATTCCGTTCGAAGGCAGCCTCGACCTGCACGGCATGAACGTGGAAAAAGCCCGGGAAACCCTCTGGGCGTTCCTGGCCGAAGCCACCAGATTCGAAATCCGCTGCGTACGCGTCACCCATGGCAAGGCTGTTCGCCTGGACGGCAAGCGGCCGATGATCAAAAGCCATGTCAACACCTGGCTGCGCCAGCATCCTCAGGTACTCGGCTTCACCTCGTGCCAGGCGAAACATGGCGGTGCCGGCGCGGTTTATGTGATGCTCAAACGCACCATGATGGAAGGCCGCGACGAGTAAAGCTGACGCGTCACGCTTGCAGCGTCGTGTCCGTCACCGTACCCTTGCCCTTTGCGTAAAATCCCACAGGTAGTTTCATGTCCCTGGAACAGAATTACACGGCGATTCTAAAGGGGTAAGGCAAAGTAATCAGGGCCAATGAAACCGGGCACTTCCTTACTTTGGAATACCCGGTTTACCCCCTGCTTACGCGGTCATTGGTACAAAAATTGGTACAAGTTTCATTCCCCCCTACGGCGTCCTGCCGATCGTTCGTCACTCCAAAATTTTACTGCTCGTCACCCTCCACTCGCCCAATTGTTGCGACCCCATTACTGTATATACAAACAGTTCTAATGAGGCGCAATCATGGATCAATACGAAATCCAAGACACCAGCGACTGGCTTGGCTGCCCGACACCGATCGAAACCTGTCGACATCAGCTCGGAATCTATGAAAACGAAGTGGAGGAACTGACCCTGCAACTGCGCCAGGCCCGGGAAAAGATCTTCAAGCTGGTCGAAATGCATGCCGAAGCCGCAGGTGAACGTGATGCGCTGCGCTCACAGTTGGCCACAACCAAGGCCGAGGCATCCCGCCTCCACGTCGAAAACTCTGCGTTATCCGGGACAGTCCGCAGCCTTATGCTCGTTTCTGACCAGCGGGATCACTTGTTTCGAGAGAACCAGAAACTGCTCATGGAGAAGCGTGAGAGGGAGAATCAATAGTCTGCACGTAGACTTGGCACGCCGCCAATACCATCAGCCCTTGGTCACCGACGCCGGTGATTCCGATAATGCGACGAGCATGCACTGGGGCAAGGGCGACGACCTGCAACGGGTTCTTAGCCAGCAAATCAATCCTGCGCGACCATCCATCGAACGCAATGAATCCAAAATTACACATTTCCGTACAATCGGATAGAATTCGCGCCATCAGTTACCGGCACACCAGGTGCAGGGAAGCTTTGCACCTCAAGGACAGATGATGAAAACATCAATCCCAGCACTCACGTCGCTGAGATTTTTCGCAGCTGCGATGATCGTGATACAGCACTCAGCCAGCTATTTCCATATCTGGGAAGATTTCACGAAGACTTTCACCCTCATCCAGGGTGTAACGTTTTTCTTCGTTTTATCTGGCTTCATCTTGACTTATGCCCACAGCAACCTTTCAGGCGTAGGGAATTCCGTTAAATTTATTTGGGCTCGGATCTCCCGCGTTTGGCCAGCTCACATTTTCACAATGGGGTTGCTGTACTACTTGTGGGCATATCCATACGCCACCGGGCTTGTTGTCACTGCTGAGCAGACCTTGCTCAGCGCCACGCTGACACAAGCGTGGAGCCAACTCCCATCTAACTTCTTCGCGTTCAACGGGGTTGCCTGGACGCTGTCAGTCGAAATGTTTTTTTACGCGATGTTCCCATTGCTGATTCTGAACTTTTCAAAGACTTGGCATATCAAGCTGGCGATATCGTTTGCATTGGCAATGGCCGCAGTCTTCATCGCAGTATCGACGAACGCCCCGGCCTACGCCTCCGGTGACGTGGTAACCACGGCCTCTTGGGTTTATATCTGGCCGCCTGCCCGACTGTTTGAATTCGTCCTCGGCATGGTCGCGGGCAAGGCATTCCTTGTATATGGGCACAAGGTAAAGGAATCAGGGTTTAAATCGGTCGGATTGGTGGCGCTGCTGGTGATTCTCGCTGGCTCCTACTATATGCCTGCAATCGGCTGGAGCCTCGAGCGACAAGGCTTGATTGGCCCGGCTTTGAGAGGGTGGATAACGGTTAGTAGTTCGTCCGTGTTCTATGCGATCGGCCTGTTCCTGCTGGCATCGAGCACCGGTACGGTTACGTACATCTTGAGCTGGCGACCGCTCGTTCTGCTGGGAGAAATCAGCTTTTCCATTTACCTGATTCACCAGATGATTATTCGTTCGCTGATGATCAACCCCACATGGACAGCGGGCATTGACCCTGTTGTGGTCATGATCGGCTACTGGACAGTCACCATTGCCGCGTCTTATTTGCTGTGGGTTCTGATCGAGAAACCCTGCCAACGCATGATGCTGAAGCTGATAAAGCGCAGGCCGGCGAACATAACAGAGCTACAAAAAGCGTAATTAAAAGGCCGCAGCAACCGCTGCGGCCTTTTCGTTTCATCCAACGAAATACTTCGTGCCTGGGCCGACCTGATCACGCCGCGACAAATCTATTTACCAAGGCCGTCGTACACCTGCTCACAGATCAATCCCCGGACTCGCGCTTGATCAGCAATTGCAGCCAGGTCGCCCGCTCGCTGGTCAGCGCTCTTGAACACGTCGGCAAGCACTGCGGCGGCACGGGCAGCTGCCTTGCTTGCGGCGGCAGCGCAGGAATTGCCGCTGGCTTCACTGGCTGCGAGTCGACGGGCAAGGTTGGCTGCGGCGAGCTGCACGCCGCCAGCAGAAGCGCGAGCGGCAGCAGCATCAGCCATTGCTTGATCGATGTTTCGTTGCCCATCTTGAACCGCCTTGTTGATTGACTGTTGGTAGGCATGCTCTTTGGTGCGCTCGGCAGCCTCATTGAGCGCCCTCGCCTCGGCGTCCCGGGTGTCACGAGCATTCCACTCCGACTGCCACTTTCCAGCCGTGACCGTCACGCCGTGGTGATAGGCGCCGAACAGCGCACCCAGCACCAGGGTGGTTAGCAGCAGAACAGCACCTGCTTTCAGATAGTGCGTCATGCTCAGTCCTCCCAGTCCGGCAGAACGACCGTTTGTCCGGCTAGCGCGTGGGTGCAATCGTCCAGGAACTGGATGCGGCCATCGGTCACGAACGAATGACATACACGCTCCGTACGCCACTCTTTGAACTCTTCAATGGCATCAGGGTTAGCCGGATACCTGACTAGGATCGAAGGCGAGAACGTCGGACCTTCCGCGCTGCCATTCCAGCCCCAGCGTGGACCGGCCCCGGTGCCATGCTGAATGGCGTGTGCGCCATCGCAGCCAGGACACCAGAACGTCAGACCATTGTCATTGCTGTGTCTCAGAACTTTCGATTGGCGACTCATGGCACATCCTTAAAGAACACGTGGTGACCGAGCCTCAACGTCTCCTTGGCGCCTTTCACCCATGCCGGTGGCTTCGGCATGGTGGTCGCGTAGTAATGGGTGGCACCGCCGGTGGGATCCGGCATCTTTCCATCGATTACCTGGTCTGCAGCAATGCGCGCCTGCGCGAGCTCACGGAAAGGAATCTGCCTTGCGCCGCTCAGGTAGGCGAAGTTTGGGTCGCTCCTGTTCCAGCAGCTGAACTGGTACGGCTTCTGGCACACACCGGCATAGCCCTCCCCCCACCACGACTTGTCCTTGCCGTCGTTCACGCGGTTGCGGATGGTACAGGCCACGGCAATCTGGCCGACCAGGGATTCGCCGCGGGCCTCGCCCCACAGCGTACGGGCGAGGATGTCGCGGTCTTTCTCGGATACGGTCATCACTTTTCTCCAGACAAAAAAATCCCGCGCGATGGCGGGTGCTTTGTGCGGTGGCTGCGTGTTACATCACGTCGGCAGCTATAGCTTCGGGATCAGCGACTATGTCCGGCACAGCTGGCTCTACTGGCCATACAGGAGTGGCTGGCCATGTTGGCTGTTTCGTGACCTTACCCAACGCAAACTTGTAGGCCTTCCACACGGCAAGGCTGACGACCAGCGCCGTTTGTTCGGCTTCGTCCTCGACTGTGGCGTCGCCGCTGTCGATGCCGTAGCCCAACGTGTTGACGCGGTCCTGAATACGAGTGATCTGCGCGGCGGCTTTGGCGTTCCTCACGGCCAGTTCGGTTTTCACCTCAAGCAGGTGCGCAGCAGCGACGGTTGACGCCTTCATCGCGGCAGTGACCAGCAGCGACCAGTCGATGACACCAGCGGTGGATTGTCCCTGAGGCAGAATCTCTGACGCTGGACTTTCCAAAGGGTCATAGCTCGGCAGTGGTTGCGGGAACATCACCTCGCCATCCAGCACGTTTTGCAGCGGTACTGGGAAGGCCTGCTCCTGGCTGTAGTTGTCCGGCAACGGCAGCGTCAGGGTCAGCACCAGCCCCCCATCCTGCATTGAAACATCGTCGGTCGGCCTGCCGAACCAGTCGGATTGAATAGCGTTACGTGGCAACGTGTCTCCGACTCCCATTCGTGAGAAGTCAAAACGCTCACCATTGACGGTGAGTACGCTGCCGCTTTTGATGACTTTCAAGTTATCACTTCGAATCTGTGGTGAAAGTTCGATTCGCATAATTAGTACCACCGCCCTATGGCACAGAAGTTAAAGTAATAAGTTTGCACACCTGCATCCCCGGATACATCGATAGCAAAAGCGCTATGGCTCGAGACTGTAGGGTTACCAAATACTGAACCCGTTAGAATCAGTCGACCTGCCGTTTGGGCACTACAGAAAACCTGAGGGATTGCCGCGAACTGAATAGGAAAGGACCATCCGAATACCGAATATTTAGCGCCACTTGACCCATACGCAGTGGCCAAGTTGAAAGATTGTGAAGTTGCGGCACTGGCAATCATCGTGCCATCTGCAAACTTTACGTACGATCCATTTGCATTTGATCCACGCTCGATGATAGCCCCTGTCGGCACTCCACCTGATTGTGAAACCGTGCCGATAATGGCGGCCGCAGCGAGCCTTGTGGCCATACCGATGGTGTTGCCTGTCCCGCCCTGAGCAGTACTCAGCGCCGTAGTCAGGCCCGTAAGGCTGGTGATATCGGTATTGGCACCATTCATTGCAACGCCACGCCAGTTGCCCCAAGTTGTGGCTCCAAGGCGTTTGCGAACAAAAACAACTGGAACGGCTGTGCCTTCTTGGAAGGCCAACTGAGTAACCTCTTGATTGTAACGAGTCACGAGCATCGAGAAAGGCACCCCCGCGATTGGCGCGTTAGTGCAAGGCGTGTTGAGACGTACAAAACCCGGAATTATTGCCAGGTTGGCGTCGGTAACACCCATCCCTCCTGAGGTACCGCCGATACCAAAGTCGCCAACCCTGAGCAGTCGCCCCGCCGTCGTATCTACGTCACTGGTCATGACGTCTGATGAAATGGCGGTCCCAACGGCAGTTAGCCCGGTACCACCTTTACTTACCGGCAGAACATCGTAGTTACCGGTCGTACCCAGCGCTGCGAGCTTTGCCCCGTAGGTATTGACCAAGGCCCGCAGCGCATCCGCCGAGTCCTTGACGTAACCTTGCATCGGCGCGAGGGCGTAACTGCCGGCGGCATTGGTCGCGCCCTTGTAGTTAGGCGAAATCGACATCGCCGTGTCGCTGGCAATGTTGGTCACCTCGTACCAGGCGCCATCGGGGCCGCGAAAGGCATCGCCCACACGCGCGTTCGCAATGAAGGCGGTGCCCGCACCAATCACGGCGCTCGAATTGAGGGTGACAGAGACCGTTCCTGATTTGTACCAGGGCATGGCTACTTCCTATTTGATTGGTTAAACCGCGAGCTTTGCGAAAACAGCAGGCATAAAGAAGGCGAACGGATTGCTGAATCCGTCCGTAATGGCGTACAGCACTCCGGAATTGAAATCCCAAAGGGTTTTAACGAGACGACCGGAAGCTGACCCCGTCAGCATGTTCATGCCGAACGTATTGATCAGCAGGTATTCGTTTTCGGGAAAGTTGAATGGCACCGTGTAATAGTTCCGCGAGGAACCTGTTTGACTGGTGTCGGACCGCTGATAAGTCCAATTCTGAAACGCCCTCGTGAACAGCGCCGTCGGCGTACCGGAGTCAAACAGCAACTTTGAAGACCCGTCCCAGAGCCGCATCCCATAAGTGGCAACGGGTTGTGCACCGAATGTCGCCGCGAAATACCGTCCGTTCGGCTGGTTGGTGTTCACGTCGTAGGCCCTAACGTAAAAGCCTGTCCAATTACCGGCCGACCCGATCACCTGCATGGCGGTGAGCCCTGCGATCCCTCCAGTATCTGGACGGCAAAACACCAGCGGCGGCTCCTGACTGGTGATGACACGAGGAAAGGCAGTGGACGATCCAAGCCCTGACTCCTGCGTCGGCGCATAACGCCCGCTGCAGATCACGTTGAGCCGAGCAAACTCCGAGTCGATGACCACCTGGTTACTGTTGTTGACGAAAGTGAGTCCGTACGAGGCCATCAAGCAAACCTTATAACCATCAATCGCATGGTTCCGCTGGTGGAAAGGCTGGCCTCGAAGGTGCACGTGTAGTTGTAAACACGCGCAACCCCCGAGAGCATTTCGGTTTCGAACTGGAAAGATCTATCCGCGTCGTAAGGGCCTACCGGAATAACGATCGCCACCGAGTTGGAAGCATCGCAACCCGGCACCGAGAAGTCCTGACTCGTTTTCACGCTGGTTGCAAAGCTGACCTGTGTCGACAGCACAACCCGCATGGTGAAAGAGTTCTCATCGAGCTGCAGCCCGCCATCAGGCCCCCAAACCCGCATTCCATAAGCCATTTTTCACCCCAGATAGCCGAGTCGGACACGCAACACGTTGTTGGCGTCGTAGACCGAGACGTTCAGCGAGTTGATCACCAGTCGCCCCTGACCAGGGACAATGCCATTGATCTCCAGCGTTCCGTCTTTATTGAGGATCCAGCCTTGCTGGCCGGCGATGTAGTTGGTCGAGCTGATATAGCTGCCGATCTTGGCGTTGGTGATGGTGCCGTCAGCGATGAACGTCGAGTTCATAAACACTTGGCCGCCCTGCACCGCAAACGGAACAGACACAGCGCCGCCGGCCATGGTGTTGACGATGGCGAAGCGATCCGCGCTGACCAGAAACTGGCTTTGCAATCCGGCTGCGGTGTTCTCAATGCCCAGGCCAATCCCGGCGGCGATGTACTGCCCGGTGGAGGTGCTGTATTGCATCTTCACCGACCAGGTCGCAGCCAGCTTGCCGTTCACGTCGTTGATGATCGAGGCGTTGGTCTCGATCATCGTCTTCTGTTTGCCGATCTCCACGCCCTGACCGTCGAGCTGCGAACCCTGCCCATCGACCGTCGTACTCAGTTGGGTGATCTGCTGAGCAGTGGCTTGCTGGTTGTTAACCACCACCTGTTCAAGGGTGGTGATGCTGGCCACGTTGTCGCCGATCTTGGCTTCTAGCGTTGTCTGCCTTCTCGCCGAAGCCTCAGTTTCTGACGCGCGAACTTTCTCCTCCGTGGCAATTGCGGCGGTGCTGGTCCAGCTCTTGAGTGCGTCCGCCAGTTCCCCTTCGCCGTTGTCGTCCCGATACGACGCCCGTAGCGCATCGAACGCCGTAGCTTGCGCAGTGATCTCACCATGAAGGTCGATTATGTCGGCAGTGTTTGTCGAAACCTGCTGGGCCAGTCCATTGGCCGTTTCCACCGACTGCCCCACATCCAACCAATAGGTCCCGTTCGGTGGTGGCGTGTTGATCGGCACCGGCACCTTGGCCTGATACAGCAACTGGCCGGAACGCACGATCGCATTCTTGATGTAGGTTTTGGTCGGGTCGTAGGTTTCGTCGAGCGCATTGATCTGCGTTTGAAGCCCGGGGATTTTATCGATCTCGCTTAGCAGGTCTTGGCCGAGTTCTGTCTCGGTGATCTGCCCCTTGATCATCTCCAGGATCGGAGCAGCGTTCGAGCTCGACTGGCCCAACACCCCGTTCACCACCGGATAGAAAGGACCGAGGTTGCCGATCCGGTCTACCAGGCGTGCCCAGAAAAAGAACGAGGTGCCCGCCAGCAGGCTCTGCATGGCGTAGTCGCTTTGCGGGTAGGCCAGATCTGCGAGCTTGGTAGCTGCGGCCAGGTTGTTGGCCGGGCCATACCAGATCTCCGTACGCTGGGTGTCAGCGGCTCCCGCAGGGAAACCCCACTTGAGGCGAATACCGAACAACAGCGAGGTGGCCGTCAGGAATGACACCGCCGGCGGCAAACCGGTTTTCCCCTTCAAGTCGGTGAGTACAGAATTGGTCGGAATAGACGACACATTCAACGCACTGACAGCACGAACCCTGGCCAGATACTGGCCGGAGTAGATACCCCGCACATCCACCGCTAATTCACCGGTGCGAGGAACCTTGACCCACTCCCGGGCTCCCCAGCGCCATTCGACGTCATACGCGACAGCATCTGGCGCAGAATCCCAAGCAATGGTCATGTTCGTGACGGCAATACCCTGCTCGACGACGACATGCTGGCTGAGCAGCACGCGAGCCGGTGCGGCCTGCGTTCCAACCGGGATGCCCGTAATTGGCCTCGTATCAACGACCGCGCCGAAATCGATCGCGTTGAACTTACTCGGCTCATGCTGAATCATCTCGAACTGAAACTGATGCCACTCAGGACGCGTCACGTTGCGGACATAGAACTGCATCAGCTTCAGGTCATCGTAATCGACCGCCCACCCACATTCGGCTTGAGGTACCTCGCTGTAATCCGCCATGACGGTCAGCGCCCGCCCCACTGCCGACTTCACCACGCGGGCTTCTGACTTGCCGCTGGGCAAGTTGACGAAGAGTCGCGCACCGGCGGGCACCGGAGTATCGCGATCCAAGGTTATGACTCGGCCGGCAACCGCTGAAATACGCCCGCCATTCGCACGACCAGCCAGGGCGGGGTCGGCGATGGCAATCACTTGGCCCGGCTTGGGGATTTGCCCATCAAGCCCCACGCGCATGGTGGCGCCACGAGTTTGCAGCTGTTCAGTCAACAGCGCCCATTGTCCGGCACGCTGCCCTTGGCCCAGTGACGTGCAGCCGATGGCGTCGACGGCGAGCTCGCGCACCATGCCCAGCTCAGCCATCGCGTCGTCATCGAACACTGGCTCCTTGTCAGTCTCAAAACCTTGATTCGGATTATCCCAGGCAACCATCGCCAGCGTATGCCGATCGCGCGCCCGGGTTCCCTCATACTTGATCTCACCGTTATTGAGGATCTGCGACGGGCTGTAGGTGTAGACCGGGTCGCCGGGCATATCGGCGTTGACGACAATTTGGCTGCCGTCCCAGTAGGCCATGCCGTGGAAAATCGAAGCCAGGTCCTGTAACACTGCATAGGCTTCGGCTTGCTTCTGAAAATACAGGTTGCAGGTGAAGCGCGGTTCTTGACCGCCCTTGCCGTTCGGCACCATCTGGTCGCAGTACTGACCGATGCGGTATAGCGACCACCGATCAACCATGGTTGCGTCGATGCGCTCACCGAGGCCGTAGTACGGATGCAACACCAGGTCGTAAAACACCCAGGCCGGGTTGTTGGTGTAGGCCTCCCGAAAGGTCCCGTCCCAAACACCTCCGCTTGTACCAGCACCACTGGTGCGGTAAGTCCTAGTCGCGGTGTCGTAGTTGGCAGGCACCCGCACGATGCGCCCGCGCATCAGTGCTGCG
Source organism: Pseudomonas grandcourensis (assembly GCF_039909015.1). Lineage (NCBI taxonomy): Bacteria > Pseudomonadati > Pseudomonadota > Gammaproteobacteria > Pseudomonadales > Pseudomonadaceae > Pseudomonas > Pseudomonas grandcourensis. Next base: position 1,991,317 of record NZ_CP150919.1, on the reverse strand, counting down.
ACCTTGGCAATGTCACCACCGAACTGCTGGGCGTCGTACTCAAGGCAGCCTACAGCGGTCAACGGGTACTCCTGATCGCTGTTGACCACCTCGGCGATAGCCTCAACCAGCATCCCGTCTTGAATCAGCGAGCTGTTCGCCTCAGGTGTCAGGCGCCGAACGCGGATTGTCCAACGACTGCCGGCGGGGAGTTCGATCCGGTGAGAGCGTTCGTACTTCGTGACGTTCTTGCGGTCGACGAAAGAACTGAGGACTTGCACGTACGGTCCGGAGTCGGTCGAGATCTCAACGGAATACTCGATCCGGACGCCGTTGATGTTGCCGCTGGCATCCTGGCTTTGCAGTTGCGGCCACGCGAGGCGAATGCGGACGGCGTCGATCAGCGAGTTGTTGATGGTGTGCAGCCACGGCGTGGTGCTGACCAACGCCTGATTCACGGAGATTTCATTGCTCGCTTCCGATATCCCTTCGAGGCGTGACTGGTTCAGCTCTCCGGAACGGAACTGCCACTTCACGCCCGGGAAGTTGAGCGTTCCGTCCTCAGCCTGCACCGGCGTACCGTCAAGCTTGAGCGAACGAAGACCATTCACCAGACCAACGATCGGCCCCCAACTCCACAGGTAAACAATCCGTGCCGTTGCAATAGACGGAACGCTGTTGGATGCAATGCTCGGCTGCTTCTGCTTGGCCTGGCCGCCCTTGCTACCGGCGACGGCGCGGGGTGTTCTCGGTGCAGTTCGCTTCGCCTTCGTTGCTGCGCTCATTCGCCTCTCCAGAATGCAAAAACCCGCCGAAGCGGGTCGTTAGATGTTGTCTTGGGTGTAGATTCCGCCGGACTCAATCGCCCCGCCGATCTCCCGTTCGCCATAAAGCAGCGGGTAGGGGTTGCCCTGAGCAATGGTCGTAACTGCTCCGCCGAAGCCGTAGCTGGGGTTGTTGCCGTCCTCGTTCTTGTCGCCGGTGTTGGACTTCGTGGTGGGCGACAGCATTTGCACTACGCCCCCCAGCCCCACAGCGGCACCACCGGCGAGCAAGGCCATGCCCAACGTTGAGGTCGTGCCACCGGTGAACATCCCCCCCACGATCAGCGCCACACCGAGCAGGGTTTGAAACATGCCCGCCTGTTTGCTGCCCTGAATGATCGGCATGATGCGGATATCGCCGCCGCTGGAATCCTTCAGGTCGAGCTCAGCTTCAGCGATGTTTCGATCATCGACGAACACAGCGAAGACAAGGCCCCGCTCCTCAGCTTGGCGAAGAAACTGCTCGAAGCCTGGCTTCATGTTGCACAGCGCGCTCATCGCATCGCGCACGCCGTGGATATCCAGCACGTACTGGCGGCCGAAGCGCTTCCCCAGCACGCCACCCAATTTTATGGTGCGTTTCACGGGCGGTAGTCCTTATGCCGAAGAATCAACTTCACCCGATTGGCCTGCGACCAGCCGTAGACTTCACGACTGGCGAGACGCCCGGGCATGTGGTGGTAAATGAATGGGCCGACGCCGCCCAGGGTAGCCGCAGGCTCACTGACCAAAGCGGGCTCATCACCCAAGTAGATCGCCGCATGGTTGGGATGAAAGCAGTTTCGGCCCGGGGTCGGGATCTGCAACACCAGCATGTCGCCGCGCCGCGCCGTTTCCACCTGGTAGAAACCGGCGGCTTTGAAGTTGTCTTCGTACAGGCTCGGCCCTGCCTCGTCCTCCCACCACAGGTCATGTCGCTCAAAGTTCGGCAATTGCAGCCCGGCTTCCCGGGCATACCAGTCGCGGCAAGCGGCCCAGCAATCCAGCAAACCATGCGAGAAGTCCCGACCCAACAACGGTGCCTGGAAACCCGATGGGTTGAACCATTCGAACTCGCCACCCGGCCACCCGACAATGCCCCACGGCAGTTCATGCAGTTCGCAACTGACTCGATCGGCCATGCTTGGTGTCGGTGCCTTGTCCGGGTGGCTGTGAATAATCGCCAGTACTTCGCCGCGATCTTCTGCGGCGGCCTGGTCCCGCTCGCAAATCTGGAAGTTTTCCCGGTCAGTTTTCGCCAAGTTGGCACACGGCACATATTCACGGCCGCCGGCGGATTTGATCAGCAGCCCACAGGCTTCGGCCGGATACGAGCGTTCCGCGTGAGCGCGAATCGCGTCCTGCAATTGTTTGTTGATGCGCATGGATTACCTCGAGCTTGCGATCAGGCTCGCGCCCATTGACCCGCCGAACCGGCGAGTGTTGCCGCGCAGCTTGCAGCTGCTCCACCAGCCGCCGCAGCGATCGAGCGCAGGGTTGTCGGTGGGCTGATTTTTTTTGTCGAACATGGCGGTGCCGGTGTACGCACAGGCCTCTCCTCGGTACCCGCCGCGACAAGCCCATCGGCAGAGCTTGGTGATCTGTTGCGACGGCAGTTGCTGGCCTTCCATGTCCGTGGGACTCGACAGCGAAAACACCACAGCGGCGCGACTTTCTTCGGTCTTCTGCTCGATGTACCAGAGGTTGATCTTGCTCTGATCACTGGCCGTAGGGTTTCCCCCAGGGAAGTTCGCCGCGTCCAGAAAGTGCCGAAACGTTTCGATGACCCGCACCTTGGCACCGGCCAAATCACGGAACTGCAAGCACAGCGCGGTGATAGCGCCGGGAACACCACCCAACTCGTTGGCCACCTGCAACGTCGGCGACGCCGGACGGCCATCACCCCGAATATCGAAACCTTTTGCCGTGATTTGGAGCGGTGAATAAACCTGCCCCTGCCAGATGATGTCGCCCTCCTGGGCATGTCCATGAAAGCGCCAGAGGTTTGCCCCCAGGCGAGTGGCATCGAGCTCGAAAAGCCGAATCTGGTTGCCCGGCTCGAGCTTCTGGATATCAGTGCTGTAGTTCATGAGCCTCCAGAAATAGAAAGCCCCGCACTTGGCGGGGCTCGATTGAGTGATGGATCAGGGGGTGTAGACCTGCCTGAAGACGAAGGTCAGCGTATAAATCGTGCTGCCTTGTGGACGCGACTTGTACCCAGTACAGCGGTACCGGCCTTGCACGCCACCCGGTGGTGTCCAGAGGAAGGATTTGTAACCCTCGTGACGATCAAGGAACGCCAGCACCAACGGCAACTCATCGCCCACCTCCAAAGATCCGGTGTGCGTGAGGTTCCAGACCTGGCGTTTCGTGTTGATGCCAATCCCTCCAGCCTGGACGTAGCCATCACCGAATTCGTTCTCCCAGGTTGATTGCGACACATCGCCATCAGCTCCCAGCTGAACGTCGTAAATGAATACTTCGGCCATCAGTTACGCCTCCAGAGTCTTCCACCTTGGCGCATTTCCCGATCGAGAAACTGACCGAACCGCGATTCAAGGCCGGCACTGATTGACTCGCCCTGCATTTGCGCCTGTTGCTCACTCATACCTGGCTGTGCCTGCACGGTCACCGGAGCGTTGAAAACGATGGGAGCCGGCCCGCTGGATGAAGAATCACCACCGCCGCTGCCAGACGGCCTGATCATCGCAGCCTTGCCGTTGGCCATTGCCTCCAGGGTTCCAACGCCAATCCGCGCCGTAGCCTCCGAGTTGAACACGTACTCGCCACGGTGGACCGGACCGGCAACTTCGTCACGTCGCCCATTACCGGTGTAGCCACCCTCCATAAAGCCAACACCAGACATGGCCGTCATGCCAACCGCCGAAGCAAGTGGACCCGTGACGCTCAACGCCGTAGCCATTGCAGCAGGCGCGGCCGCCGGGCCAATGATCGGAATCGCCGCAGTGGAGGCGTAGGCGTTCAGCCCAGCCTGCAAAGACATCGCCGCCGCATTGGCTCCGAGCGTCCCTGCCGCTGTTGCCTGAGTGGTCTTCCCGACCAGCATCTGCACGCCCTGGTAGATAAGCCACTGCGCGGCCATGTCGCCCAGCGCCTTCAGCATCGACTTGGCAAAGTTGCCGACCATGTCGCCTAAAGCATCACCGGCATCTTCTGCGCCGCGGGCCACATCAGAAAAAAACGTACCCATCTCACCGGTGGCGGTGTCCAAGGCCCCGGACGTGAAGTCGGCGGCCTGGGCCGAGTAGTTCTGCGCGTAGTCGGCATAGTTGGCCCACGCCTCATTGACGCCATTCATCCAGTTGGTTTGCTGCTCATCCGTTGCAGCATAGAAGTCCTGCTGCGCCCGCAGTCGCTTCGCCAGTTCATCCTGAAGAACCATGGTTTCGTTGGCATACAGCTCCGGCGAAATCTGCCCGGTGTTGCGTTGCTCATTTAAACTGGCCAGGTCAGCGACATACTTCTGCCGAAGAGCCAGGTCAGCACGCATGCGATCCCTGGCCTTATCACCCATGCCAATACCGGCCAGCTCCTGATCGAAGCCATCCCGTGTGGTTTGCGTGCCAATAGCCTGGGCGGCCTTGAAGGCGGTCAGCTTCAGATCGTCTTCATTGGCTTTCTTCAGCTTGTTCAGCGCGTCCAGCTCGGCGGCCATGCCCATGAGCTTTTTCTTTTGCGCTTCGCTCAGTTTCCCGAGCTTTCCTTCCTGCAGTTCGAAGGAAAGCTTCATTACCTCAGTGGCGTCTTTTTGCTTGTCGCCGCTGGTGTTGATCAGATCGATCTGGCGCTTGTAGCCTTCCTCGGCTGTGCCGAAGGACTTGAGCTGCTGCTTGGCAGCCGACTCTGATTCGCTGGCACTCTTTTTTGACGCCTTGGCAGCTGCATCATCGGCGGCCTTCTGTGCATCTTTGGCGGCTGCCGCCGAGCGGATGGCAACGATCATGCCCTCCGTAAGGTCGGTGTTCTCGGCAATGAACCTGTTTGCTGCTTCGAGGGCTGTTTTGTCCTGGGCGGCACCCAGCTGCTTTTGTAGTTGCTCGATGTATTTCTGACCGACCTGATCCGCAGCAGCAATTGCGGCGTTGTTCTTTCCACGAGCCGCGGTATTGGCGTCTGTCTCGCCAGTCAGTTCTGCCAGCGTCTGCCGCTGCTTATCGAGGGTTACTGTGAGATCGGAAACCTTGATTTGCCCGGTCTCAATCGACTGGGCCATTTCCTCTGTGACACCAGGAATCAGTCTGACCTGATCCGCCACGACCTTCCAATCTACTGCCTGCCCCTTTGCTGAGTCGGCAACGGCGTTGTTGACGAGGTCCATCGCCGATTGAAACTCGGCTGGTAGCGGAGCTATACCGCCCATAAAACCAGAAGCACCGGCAAGACCGGCGTTGGTCAAGCTTGCCTGAAACTCGAAAGCGATCGAGCCGGCGGCTGTGGCGAGGTCCTTTTCTGTATCCGCGATTGACGTGCGCAACTCGCGCAAGGTGACGGACTGTGTGGCCCTGTTGAGCTTGTTAAACTTCTCCGCAAGCTTGTCCAGTGGGTCGCTGAGATCGCCTAGCTTCTCCTCAAGGACGCTGGTGTTATTGCGAAGAGTGAGGAATGCGGTGGCTGCACCGATTGCCAGCGCCGCTACACCTACCGGCCCCCCAAGCATTCCTACCAGACCTACACCGGCGCGACTCACACCAACCTGTGCAGCCTCTACAGCTTTGGTAGCACGCGTCTCTGCCAGCCGAGCCTCAGCAAGCTGCAGCGACATCTGTGTCTGGACAGCAGTGCCGCGCGCTGCAATGGCTTCCTTCTCCGCAAGGAAGACCGATGTTTGGGCCTTTTGCTGCTCAGCCTGCGCCACCAACAAAACCGCCGTTGCCTGAGCCTTCCTGGCCGCAACATCCTTGTAAGCAGAGTAAGTTGCGGTCGCTGCTGATGTCGCCGCAAGTGCGCCATATCGTGAAAGAGCTGCCACGGCAGCCATGATCGCGACGTCGGCCAGGGTTTCGAAGTTGTCCCCAACAAGGCTGATGGCTTTTCCGAGAACACCGGTGAAGTCTGTGGTTTCGTTCAGGCGCCCCACATAAACGCCGAATGCGTTGGATAGGTTCTGCACAGCATCGCGGACCGCAATACTCATGCCGTCGGCTAACTCACCATTTGCTTTCGCAGACTTCTGCAGACCCTCCGTAAGTAAGTCCAGGCTGAGCTTGCCCTGGGCACCAAGGCTGCGAATCTCCTCGGCTGTCCTGCCAGTAGACTTCGTGATCGTGTCGACCACTGTCGGCATTGCCGCGAGGATCGATTGCCAGCCATCGGCCTCAACCTTTCCGGTCTGCAACGCTTTCGAATACGCATCGATGGCGACACTGGCTTTATCGGCTGAGGCCGAGTTGGTCACCAGCAGAAAGCTGAAGCTGTCCATCACGTCCAGCGCCTGGCCTGTGTCGTATCCCATCGACTTCAAGCTGTCAGCTGTCCGGATGTAAAGCTCCTGCGCCTCACTCAATGGGCGGTAGGTACGCTTGGCGGTATCCAGCAACCGCTGCTGCACCAGGTCGTATTCGCCAACGCTCACAGTGGCCATACCGATGCGGTCAGACATCTGGCCGTAGGAGTCGGCCGCCTCAATGATCGTCCCAATCCCTGCTACGCCAATAGCGGTAGCTAGGGCATTCTTGATCAGCCCTGAGGCATGTTGTGCGCGTTCACCAGCACGGTCGAAGGCGGTGTCGACCCGCCCCAGGCTCTTGTCAATCTTACCGGACGTTTGGGCAACGCTGGAGTCTGCACGCGCCATCTCCTGACGCAGCTGGGCAGTGGTCGCCTCGATGCGGACGAGCATCCCCTGTACGTCGGTATCGGCCATGCTTTTCTCCAGGCATAAAAAAACCCGCCGAAGCGGGTGGTAATGTTAAAAAAACTAACTGCAAAGCTTAGACCATGCTTGCTCAAATTCGCTTGAGCTCATACGTCCATCTTTCTCAAAAACGACCATCTCTTTGGTTGCAGCAATAAACCTCTTGAAACCGACATACCCGCCAAATGAGTTCTTCGAATTCACCTCACCACAAAACCCGCGCTGATTACGAAACTCGGCACTGCCCGGATCTTTCAAAACTCCTGATACAAACTCCCTAGCCACACGCTGATATCGTATCTCAGTCATTTCGGCCTTCTGCCTTGCCTTGTCCGCATCTGACTGTCCACACGCCGCCAACAACAAAAAAACCGGAAGCATCACTATCAGCTTTTGCATTCGTCAATCCCTCGCCATTAATTGGTGAAGACTATCAAAATGCTATGCCGCCTGCCTGCCCGTCAGCGCGTGGCGCAGCTTGTCCGCTACGGTTGACGGTGATGGTTTGCCTGCTTTGGGTGCCTTCTTTCCGCCGAAGGGATTGGTCATCTGCGCCCACTCAACCCGAGCATCCATGGCTAGGAACAGCTCAGGAAGCGGAGTAGTCCAGGCCAAATCCGGCGGCCATCCGAGCCAGCCGGTGGCCATCGCGTAAAGCCGATCGACATAGCTGCCGTTCTCTACGACGCTTACCCCACCGCTGGCTGATTCTTTCCCGCGTCGGGCCCCTTTGGGTTGTACAGCACCACCAGGTAGGCATTGAGCTTAACGGACACTTCCAGGACGCCTTCCTGCCAAACCTGCTCAGGGATGGCCTCGGCGGCTTTCCCGGTCAGGCCTGCACCGCTGGCGATGATCACAGCGCAACCATCAACGCTCAGGGCATTGATTGCCTGAGACGCGCCGCGCAAACCACCAAAGTGGGCCTCAATCGCTCGCACCGCGCCAAGAGTGGGCTTCAGGGTGTAAGTCTCGCCATCGAGCGTAATGTCGACGGTACCGAGCAGGGTCTTGCTCATGTGGCGAATCCTTGTAAGTCGGGGCCGAGGCCCCGCAGGTTAGGCGGCGGCAGCCGGGAGGATTTCCAGGATGTCGGAGTTGATGCCGATCGTGACGTTGCGGCGAACCACGTTGTCAGCGGCGCCAGCGGCGACGGTGTTGTTCATCACCTTGCCGCGCAGATAGAACGTGGTTGGCAACAGCGCCGGGGTGGCATCAGGATCGCCGTCATTCAGCGTGATCTTGATGTTGTAGTCGCCCTTGCTGCGGTCCTTGTGAGCGACTTTCAGTTTGGCTTGGCCCAGGTCGCCGTTGTCGAGGCCGACGGCCAAGGTCAGGTCGCCAGCATCGGCAGTGCCCTTGTACTTGCGCACCCGGCCATCGCGCAGCGAGGTGAAGGTCACGGAACTGAAGGTGTCGCCAAACTCGCCAAGGTCTTCGACCTCGCCAATTTCGACGTAGGTGTCGGCCTTGTAGAGCGCTTCGGTGTCGGCGCCGTTCTTGCTGCCGATAGAGATTCGGCAGCCGGCGGCTGTATTGAGGTTGTCTTCGGCCATGGGGGTTCCTCCAAAGGCACATTGGATAAAGCCGCGGGGCGGCCGGGGTTTGGGTTCAGTGGGTGGTGATAACGCGGACCGTGATCGATCCCTGGTACGTGACGCCGTCAGCATCGCGCTGGGCGTCGGTCTGCTCGACCCTGACCGAAACAGCGCGGCCAACCGTCAAAGGCAGTTTGCGCTCGTCCAGGGCGGCAACAATCTCGCCAATGATGCGCTTCGCTTCGGCTTGACCATGAGCATCGGACCAGACAGACAAGTAGATCAGGCGCTGCTCGCGCTTCCTGCCAGCGATTGGCGAGCTGTTGGTGGATATCTCCCGATCAAACGAGACATACGGCATCGGCGAATCCATTGGCGCACCGTCGTAGACCGGACACGAAATCTCGGCCTCCAGCCGCGCGAACAGCGCTTCCTGCAGTGCAACAGATGGATCAGCCATTGCTCGCCCCTTCACTTGCCTTGCGCAGTGCATCAGCAACAGCCGCGCGGATGTTCGCCAGCACAAAGTCCCGATTCACGTCTTTTGATGGACGCAGCCAAGGGTGAGCCGGTCGGGCCGGGATGTCCGGGTACTTGCCATAGAAGGTGGATCCGTCCGACTTGTTCTTGGTGTCCCTAGCGCGCAACGCGTTGCGGCGCCCGGACAGCTTCGATTTGTCGCGGTTGTTGGTGTGCTCACCACCTACCGCGTTTCGATCAGCCCGCCGGTAGAGGGTGCCGCTGTACCCTTTCGTTCCGTACTCAAGGAAGCGCAGGTAGAAAAAACGCTGGGTGTCGCGCTTTCCCCGGATGCCGATCTCGGCATTCAGACCGCTCTTGGAAACAAACACCTTCAGGGCCGCAGACGCAGCGCCGGTATCCTTGGGGATGAGTTGCCTCATCGTGGCCAGGATACGGTCAGCGCTCTCCTTCATCACCCCCACCAGCTCGTTGTCCATCGTGGCGTGGATGTTGCGCAGGGTCCGACGTAACTTGAAGTCACCAGACATCCGCGAACGACGGGCGGCCATGGGTTACTCCTTGACCTTGCCAGGCTTGTCGGAAGCAGGTGCAACCTCAGCGACGGGCTCCACCAGCCCCCGCTGGACCAGGTCGGCGCCGAGCTTGTCGTCTACCGTGAATTCCTCACCCCTTTCCCGGTCACCAGTGGCGCCGGACAGGCTGCCCAAAGCTATGACTTTCATGATTCACCTCTATGGATTGGGTACGTTTGAACACAGAAGCCGAAGCATTGTTCGGTCGTTATCGAGCAATGCCGCTTCGATCAGGTAAGTGGTGGTAATACCGCCAACTACTTCCACCAGGCGGCAACCGGCGACCACATCTCGCCGCGGACGGACACGGACCTCAGCAGTGACTATGGCCGTCACCTGTTCCGCTACCGGCGCAATACGCCCAGTGGGCAGTGTGATTTCTGCCCACAGCTTCCCGATCTCTGCCCAGGTCACATTGGAACCGCCGGATCCATTCGGGACGCGCTCCTGCTTCTGAAGCGCGCAGCGGTGTTTCATCGGGCCGGCTCTCATCAGAATCGCTTCCTGTACCAGAGCAGCCGTTCGACTGCGAGCGGAACAGCCGAGGAAATCGTCCCGATGACCACAGCTTCACGGTTGGCGTACCAGTGACCGACGAGCAAGAGAATGGCCTGCTCAACGTCCGGAGTCAGGCCCATCTCTTCGGGTTCAACCGGGGTGGCCTCGACCAACACCCGGTCGCAGTGCATCGCGACATGCGCCTTGGCCGCATCGAGGTAACCGGTGATGATCGAATCCTCTTCATCGCCGTCCACCCGTAGGTGGAGCTTTACGCGGGCAAGGTCGAGCATTTACTTGGCCTCTTTCGGCGTCGTCGGTTTGGATTCCTTGGGCTTCGTGCTTTTTGGTTTGCCATTGGCATCGAGTTCGACAGCCAGTCCCTTGCCCAGCAAAACGTGGGCGTACTCGCCGTCGGCGTTCTCGAACTCCTGGCCACGCTTGACCTTGGGCGAGTCCGATCCGAGCAGTTCGGCATTACCCACGAAGCCCCACAGTGCTTTAATTTTCATGCTGTCTCCAGAAAAGAAAGGCCGGCGATATGCCGGCCATGAGCAGGGGTGAATTAGGCCGCGGTTGGGAAGTTGCCCTTGACCAGAGCCTCTTTGCGGCGAACGCCCAGGCCCAAACGCTCTTCGACCAGCAGGGCAATTTCGTTGCGGATGAACTGATCGTTGATCAAGCCCATCTTGAACTGGAACGACATGCGGTCGAACAACGTGGTGGATCGTGCGAAGTTCGCGACCAGGAATTCGCCACCGGCATCCACGTCACCTTCGTCCATGCTGTCAGAGGTGATGACTGGGCGGCCCCACAGGATTGGCGTGACCAGGCCCTGCAGGTTGGCAAACAGGTAACGGTTCTCGCCGTCTTTTTGCAGCTCGATATTCATCCAGTCGAGCTCCGTCATGACGACGCCGTCAGCGGACATTTTCGATTGTTTGCGGACCTGGTAAATGGCGCGTCGAACCAGGTCGATTGCAGTGTCGCCGGCTTTGCTCAGGCCAGTGTCGTAGCTGGTGGCCTGGGTCATCAAGCCGTTCAGGTTCTCGCCGGTGCCATCGCCCTTGAGGATCTGCCCTTCCTCCTCAAGTTTGAGGTCGTAGCGCAGCAGCTGCTGCAAGTAGGCGAACATCTGAGGCACGTCCGACAGTACTTCGTCGGTGGCCGGCATCCAGACAGCGATCTTTTTGACCCGATCGGTTTCGGTGGTGAAGGTCACGTTGCTCGTGGGCTTCAAGCCGCCCTCCGCCACCGGCGCGGCGCCACGGGTGTGCAAGTTCTCGCGGAAGTAGGTGTAGTTCTGACCGGTCACCGGAATGGTCGTCAACAGATCGCGGATGCGCAGCTCCTGGCGAATGCCTGGCTGGATCACTGGATCGTAGTTTGGCGCCACGACGCCGGCGCTGGTGACCTTCATTTCCTTCATGCTGGCCATGTCGGACTTGGTGACTTCTATCTCGGCGGTGCTGACGCTTTTTTGTTGCAGTCCCTTGTAATTTTCGTGACCACCGACCAGATCGATGAAGCTCTTGCCCTCGCCGGGCAGGCCGCGCAGCTTGACGCCTTTCTGTTCCAGGTCCTGCACCTGGTCGATGACTTTCTGCAGCTCGCCTTTCTGGTTTTCGATCTGCTTTTTCAGATCTCCCGCGACTTCGTTGCCCTTCTGCACCTCGGCAATGGCCGAGTCATATTTCTCTTGCAACCCCTTGAAGCCGGTTTTCAGCTGCAGCTCCAGGGAGTCCTTCAGTTCTTTCACTTCGCTCATGGCTTTGCTCCGAATGTAGTAGCGAATAAGGTGGAAATTTCTTTCAGCTCTTCCACGATCGCCGTGGCCTCGCTGCCGCCGTCACGGCGTAGCGCGGGATAGCCGAGCGAAGCGACTGCCGCCGCTTCCTTCTGCGAGAGCCCGATGCGTTCACGCAGGGCGCTCTCGAAAAGTCGAATGTCGGATTTAACGGTGAGAATTTGCGCCTCGGGGTTCATGCCGAATGGCACAAAGGAGGCTTCCCACAATTCGGCCTCCTTGATGATCCGGACGCGACGCCCGGCGCGATCCTCAAAATCTGCCTTGATGGTGTTGAAGCCAATCGACATGCTGTCGAGGATTTCTGCCTTCATCAGCTCGTAGGCATCGCGGGCATAGCTGACTGCCAGATTTACGCGCCCTTTGAGGAGCAGGCCATGATCGTCCTGGGTGTAGTCAGCAGCCCCGACCAGCCGAGTCAGGTCGTGGTAAAGGGCAAGCTTCAACTTGCCGCTGCGGGTGGCCTTCACCCGGGTAAAAGCACCTGGCAGGATGACGTCATCGCCGAGGTCGACGTTGTTGAACACCGCGGCATAGCCTTCAAAATTGCCAGCGTCATCCACCGCCTTGAGTTCAAACGGGACTTCAAGCTTTGACATTGGTCTGCATCTCCCATCGGGTGACCCGGTCGTACTCCGCTCCGGACAGGGGCGGCAGATTCTCTTTTTTTCGAACATCGTTGACCGACATCCAGCCAGATCCGCCGGAACCACCGAGGGCCGCCTGGAAGTAAGTGGCGCGGCCAGCGCTGTCGGCGCGCAGCAATCCCTCGACCACGAACTCGACGAATCGCGAGGAGGAACGAAACATTTTGTCGTTGAACTCGTCCTCGACCGCGTCGATGTAGGGCTTGAGGCCGAAGGTGATGAACCCAGTGAGCTGCTGCTCAAGGTTCGAACCCATGATCGAGGTCTTATTGGCACGGTTGGCCAGCCACAGCGGAACGCCATAGATGCCGGCCATTGCCTCTTCTTGGAATTGTTGCGACTCGATGAACTGCGCGTCTTTCTGACTGAGACCCGCCGGCACGATCTTAGGGTTGCCCTGAAGAATGGCCATCTTGCCGATGTCCGCCGAGTCGCCCTGGCGGACATCCGGGAACTTCTCCATGACCTGCGCCTGTTGCTGCTTGGTCAGGAACTGCTCGTAGATCACATAGCCGCCGGTGAAACCACCCTTGCGCATGAAACGGGAAGACCAATCCTGGCCCGCCTTGGCAAGACCCATGGTCTCGGCCTGGTACTCGATGGGCGACAACCCGGTGACGCCATCCAGACTGAACAGTTTGAAGTGCAGCATGTTTTCGGGTGATACCGGGAACGGGGCCCCACCCTTTGGCGCCACCCAATAAATCAGCTCACCGTCGGTGTCGATTGACACCGTGTCCGTGGAGACGGGCACTAAACCGATCGGTGTGCCGTGGACATTGCGCTCGATCAGCGCAAACGCATTGCCCTTCATCGCCATGTTCACAACGATGAACTTCAGAAAGTTCAGCATCGTCATGTAGGGATTGGGTTTTCGCAGAAGCTTTAATGCACGGTCGGTCTCCGGTACCTGTTCCCGGCCTGTTGCTTTGTCGTCGTACAGTTTCAGCGGTAAGCCGCTGAGCGACTCCGACAGGATCTTCACGCAGGACCAGACCATGCTGATCGACAGCGCGGTCCTGGTTGTTATGGTGACGCCGGCCTTGGTTCGCTTGCCGCCGACCTCCATGTCCACTTCGACATAGTCGCCCGTGGTCGGATCGGTGTAGCCGAAGAACCGCCAGGTGCTGGGGTTGTACCAACGAAATGCCATGGTCAGCCTACTAGTCCGAAGAATCCGTTATTGAGGTAATCGTCCAGGCCACCGCGCGCCTCGGGATTGAGGGACAACAGCGAGACAGCGTTGAACGTGGCCATGAGCGGGTCGATCTTTGCCGTACCCGAAGCCTGCTTGGTGATCAGAAAGGCGTTGGCCGATGGCACGCCCTTGGCATTGCCGCAGCTCCAGGCCATGAGCGGCTGACCGCAATGCAGCAGTGCGCCCTCGGCGAGTTTGCGTTCGGTGGTCTTGATCGCGCCGGTGAGTTTCCAACCCTGGGAGACACCGACGACCTGGTCCTCTTCGATGCCGGCGTCTGCCAAGGCATCAAGCACGGCACCAATTCCAGCGGGGTCGAGACCAACCTTGTCGAGCAAACCGGCCTCATTGATCCGCGCCACGATTGCTGCGAGCTGTTCAACGTCATCACCGATCTTTTGAACCAAGGTCAGATCGCCGACGGCCGCCAGATCCAGCAACCGCGGCGCCTCGGACTTGCGCCGTTCCAACACCGATGGGTGCGCCCAGGCATGCGCCCAGTGCAACCACTGACGGGTTTCGCGTACGCGCCCCATCACGGCCAAGCCCAGCAAGTCGTCGAGACCGCCACCATCGACACCGACTTCAACGACCTCGCACTGCTCGAGCAATGAATCGAAGCTGAGGCCCGACAGCGCTTGCGGCTCCCAGAAGGCTGCTCCGACCCAGCTGTCGGACATCAGCGCCAGGCCGATCTCGATGTTCAGGTGTTTGGCCAGGAAGCCGCGCACCTCTGCTTCGCCGTCGATCTCCGCCTGCATGAACAAGCGTTCCAGCGTTGGCCGGTCGACCGAGTAGTTGATGTTCGGGTTTACCAGGTGGAAGTTTTCAGGCTTCCGCGCGTCGCCGCTTTTGATCATCTCCTGCGAGAATTCGTAGATGATCGGCAGGAAGCGGTTGTCATCGATCCGGCCATCCCGCACGCCGCGGGCATAGTTCAGCTTTGATCTGAAGACGCCGGCCGGTGGTTCGTTCGATTGTGTGGTCAGCCAGATGATGAAACCTTCGGGCCTGGACAGCAGACCGCCCGTAGCTTCGCGGATCATGTCCGCCGCTTTCGGGTTCTTGCCGAACAGCCAGGCTTCATCGATCAGAACGCCGACGGCTTTTTTACCACCAACCACATCGCTATCCGCAGCCACTACCTTCAGCGTGGCTCCCGTCTCGCGGTGAGTAATGAGCCGCAGGTGCGGCTGGACGTGCAGCAGTGTTTTCAGTTCATCGTCGTTGTTGACCATGTCCTTGGCTGGGACGAAGGCGTTATCTGCGATCTCCTTGGTGGGGGCCAGGATGATGAACTCAGCCGATAGCCGCCAGTTGCGCACCAGAGCTGTCAGCATGATCGCCGCAGCGATCGTCGATTTGCTGTTTTTCTTCGGGATGCAAAGCATGACCTCCCGAATCAGCCGCTCGCCGGTCTCGCTGTTGTAGCTACCGAACACAGCGCCGGCGAACGCCAGAACCCAAGGTGCGCAAGCTGACTCAATCGTCGGGCTTCCAGGCGCATCAACTATCTTCAGGCCCTTGAAGACCTCAAGACTTTCTTCCGCTTCGGCTGGAAACAACGGCGGCGGAATGATGGACTCACCCGCAGAAAGCCGCCGCCACCAGTCCGGGCAGGCGGTTGTCCACTGCATAAGTCACCCCTTGACGATTGTGAGGGGCGGCTTGCCCCGTGCGTACCTGCCCTTCCCCGCCTGCTTCGCAGCATCGGCAACGGCATCTTTCTTCCCTTGATCGGCAACCTTGCCGTGGATGTACGGCATCAGCGCCTTGGCGGCGTCGACCCGAAGCCTTGGCTCGGCGGCCTGCTCGTTCATGACCGCCACCAGGAAGTCGCGGGGGTCATCGAACTCGGCGAAGACCAGGCCATCTTCGGGTGCCCCAGCTACCGCTGACGAGTTAACTTTCCCCGCAGCTTTAACTTCTGCCGGAGTGGCGTTCTTCACTCGAGTCTTGCGAGCAATCGCGGCAATAACATCGGGGTCCTTCGCCAGCTTGGAACCCGCTTGCGACGCGGTTTTCTCGGAGTATCCGGCGGCAATTGCCGCGTCTCTTTTTGAGGCTCCCGACTGCAAAGCGTCAGCAAACCGTCGCTTTTTGTCGGTTAAAGCCATGGTTAACTTTTCCGTAAATTGGGAAAAAATGTGTGCGTGGGGTCGAGGGCGGTCTAGTCCCCGGTCGGGGCCAGATTTTTACCCCCCCCGGGTCAGAGGCCTGAAACCGCACCAAGACGGGGCAGAAAGTCAATCCGCGAGCCCGGCGGCTTCCTCGGCCTGCTTGACCGAGTCATGGCAAGGCTTGCAGAGCGGCTGCCAGTTGGCTTCACTCCAGAACAGTTCCTGATCACCACGATGCGGGACCTTGTGGTCGACCACGCTGGCCGCAGCCGTCAGGCCTTGGCGCGCACAGTACAAACAGAGCGGATGATCAAGCAGATAGCGCTCTCGCGCCTTCTGCCACTTGTAGCCGTACCCGCGCTGGCTGCTGGTCTTGTCACTCCTCCAACTGCCTGGGGTGATGACCTTGAGCCGAGAGCCTGCACCTTCCTTCACCCTTGAGCCCAACGTCTTCAGCCTGACCATCACTCAGCCCGCCGAGGCAGCTTGAAGTCAGCGAACCGATCAGCTAGGTCAGCGATCTTCTTCACCCCGAGGAAGCCGATGAACACACCGGCGGCAGTGGCGAAGTTCTGCGGCAGGCCGAAGTACTCCAGCAATGGGATCAGGCCAATGGTGATCAACGTGCAGAGCGACGCCTCAAGCAAAGCCTGACGCCGCGTGCCGCCGCCGTAGATAATCCGCAACGCACCGACGATGGCCGATAACGCACCGGCATAGATCGTTGGGGAATGCTGACTCAGCCAGGCGAGCACAAGCAGCCAGGTATCTGGTTTGTCGGGCATGTTCGGCATCTCGGATTCCTCCCTCGCGGGGAGCGGTATAGGTCCGGCCCCAGCAGCACACCCAGCTCGGAGCGATGGGTGTGGTGGGGCCGGAAACGAAAAAGCCCCGGCAAATGCCGAGGCTCAAATAGATTCGATGTCTTGCTATAAGGCCGGCAAAATCCAAGCCTTACTGGAGTGAAAACCCCGATTTATTCGGGGTAGTCAAAGCGGAATCAACGATTTAGCTCTGACCTGAGTTCGTCAATCAAATCGTGCCCCTTCCATGTCAACTGGACCGAAGCAGCGAGCAATTCAGAGGCAACTTTCTTCAACAGGTATCCATCAGCGACCAAGAGATCCAAATGGTAGATTTCTTCGTTTCCGAATGAACCATTACTCTCCAAATAAACCTCTCTGAGCTGTGGAAGCCCGAACCCTCCTATGTCAGATCGGCCTTCTACAATCAGCAAAAGGGATAAAGCCAAGTCTTTATTTCGTAGCATGTTGCCCTCGATTTGAAATAGTTGGATGTAACCGGACTATCGCCACATCCACAAATCTTGGCAACAAAAAAGCCCGACGCAATGGCCGGGCTTTATAAGTCGTCTCTCATAACGCGCAAGATCGACATGATGCGGGTAAATTACGATCATTCCGCCACTACGTCAAGCGGCATCAATGAAGATTTCTTCTCGGTCGAATATCTCGGTTGCATGGATCACAGCGGCATCTTCCAGCGACTCCAGACGCTTTGCGATACCGGTCTTCCAACGCCGGCGCGTCGACTCTGGCTTTCCTTCTACGTCCCAGGTGTTCATGTCGTAGAACTCGGCCGGCAGCACGATCATGTCGGTGGAGCGCTTGCCGGTCTGGACACCCTTCAGCTTGGGGATGGCCCATGCAGTGAGCGCCTTGTAGATGAACAGTTGTGGCGCAGGGGAAACCATGCGGGCCACCAGGCGGCCGATGGCAGCAACCTTATTGGCTTTGTGTGTCGAGTACTTGGCGACCAGCACATCCCACTGGGCCGGTTCAAGCTGACGGTGCAGCAGCGCATAGAGGCAGCAGTCATAGTCGAACTTGTCGCGCACCGACAGTGAACTGCCGGTACCGCCTTGGCGAAGGTCAGCGTCGATCAGCTTCTGCCAAGACTGCTTGGTGCTGTTGTCGATGTTGTCGGCGGCCAGTACCCGGACCAGTGTGCCCATTACGTCTTTGTAGATGCCCATGGCGTTCCCTCAATCCCCGGTGAAGTTGGTGCCGCCGGCGCCGCGGCGGTTGTTCTGTTCATATGCAGCCTCAGGCCCAGATGCAGGCTTGAAGCAGTGAATCTTGGCGATCTGCTCTTCGGCAGCTTGAAGTCGAATGCTCAACTGCGTGACCAGCACTTCCAGCGGCAGCGCCTCGCCAGTGTCAGCCGACACCCAGCCGGAGGCGTTGCACTGGACGCAGGCCAATTCGTGAAAGACGCCCTTCACAACCGCCTTGCCCCGACAAATTGAGCACTGAGCCAGGTCGAGCTGATCAGCTTTGAAGACGGGGCCATGCTGCTTTTTCATCGCTTTTAAACCTCGCCCTTAACAAATTGCGGAATCGACTCGCAAGCCGCGCCATTCAAGGCGTCTACGATGTTTTGCGAATCTTCATATCTAACGCCTGTCTGCGCGTGAATCGCCTTGAAGCCGCGCTCATCTAACCAGTTGTGCCACTTCACCAGAGCCAGCCGACGCTGCTCCTTGGCCTGAGTGTTGATGTACGTCGACGCGATCTTGCCGAGGGAGTGGTTCAGCAGCATCTCGCCGATGTGCCCGTCAACGCCGAGGTCAGTCCAGGCGGTACGCGCCACCTTGCGCAGGTCGTGGCTGGTCCAGGCACCCTGCCCCAATCGGGTAAACACGGCACTGGCCTGGTTATCGCTCAGCGGCTTCCCCCGGCGAGATGGGAACAGGAATGGCCCCTCGTACCCTTGGGCGGCCTGTCGATCACGGTAGCGGCGCAGCAACGCGCACACCTGGTCAGTCAGTGGCACCCGCAGCTCGGTCTTGCTCTTCGTATGTTCGGCCGGCAGGAACCACTCACGCTCAGTCAGCGCAATGTCGGCCCAGCGAGATTGGCGGGTTTCGCCGATGCGGGTACCGTGGCAGAGCATCATCAGGGCCAGCATGGCGTCAGCCGGCGCACGCTCGAAGCGCTCGGCCAGTTGCGCCACCAGCTCGGGCAACTGAACATCACGCAGGCGGGCGGGCTTGGGCAAGATGCGCGCCGTCGTGAAGTTGATGAACTTGAGCTCGGCCATCGGGTTGACGGGGATCAGGTCCAGTTTGCGGGCCTGACGAAAGGCCACCGCGAGCAGGCGGTATAGCTGCTGGACGTACGACAGCGACAACTCTTCCTGAGCCGGCCACATCAGCAGCTTGTCCAGGGTCTGGGCATTGACGTCACGAATCAGCAAATCATCCAGGCGCGGCTTGAGCTGGCAACTGATGGCCGACTTGCCGGCTGACCGGCGCTTGTCAGAGAGCGCACGCGAGCGCGCCATGCGGTCGGCGAACCAATCGAGCAGCTCACCGACGGTGACCCAACCCGAAACGCTGGCCGCGCCATCAGCAGCCACTCGTAATCGCACCGCCGGCAACGCAGCGACCACCTGCTTGGTGCTCAGGTCCGGAAAGCCGCCGATGCGATGCCACTGGCGTTTGTTCAGCAGGTACCAGGAGCCACGCGCGCGATTCTTCGCAAAACGAAAGTGCAGCGCGGGGTGACTGGCATCACGCAGGTCGCGCACATGCTCAAGCTTGGCGTTGCGCTGAATCTCGGCATCTGACAGTTTCACGGTCAGGGTCTTGATCAGTATGTTCAATCGGTGGTCTCCGACTGGGCGAGACGGTCCACCACCTCGAACGTTGTAGGCCACATCCATGCGCCATACCGATTGGCCATGGCCTCGTCGGCAAACAGCGCCAAGGCGTGATCGGGAGTACTGCCCAACTCCATCTTGTAAGAGCAGCAGAACACCGCGAAGCGGTAGTTGGTCGGATTGGGAACAGCGAGTCGCGTCGAGTCCATCAGAACTTGTCCTTTTGGCGGTAACGGCTGGCCAGACTGGTTACCTTTTCCGGTTGCTCGACCGGCTCTGGTTTCCACCCTGCAGCAAGGTTTTCAAAACGGTTGTATTGGCCAAGGAAGGCCGCGCGGACAGTGCCCATTTCGATGTCGCGACCCTTGCCGATGATGATTTCGGCAATGCCTTTGGCTTCGGTGTTTTCGTGATAGACCTCGTCGCGGTACACGAACAGGATCACGTCGGCGTCCTGCTCGATGGCGCCGGATTCCCTCAAGTCCGAGGGGATTGGTCGCTTGTTCGGGCGTTCTTCGCATTTGCGGGAGAGCTGGCTCAGTAGCACAACAGGGATGCCCAGTTCCTTGGCGAGCAGCTTGCAGCCGCGACTGATGCTGCTGACCTCCTCCGTTCGATTGCCGCCCTCGCCTTCCAGCAATTGCAGGTAGTCGATCATCAGCAGGTCCAGGCCGTAACGCATCTTGTGGCGGCGAGCCAGCGAGCGGATTCGACCAATCGACGAGCCGGCCCGATCGGCGATGTACAGCGGAGCGCGACGAAGCACACCGGCGGCGGCGCAGAGTTCAGCCCCGTGGCTCTGGCATGCCGTTCCGTTCTTCACCAGCGTGAGCGGAATACGACCCTCGGACGCCACCGCCCGGTCCAGCAGTTGGCCTTTGTTCATCTCCAGACTGATGACGAGCGCAGACTTGCTCTGGCGCACCGCCGCCTCGACAACGAAACCCATGGCGAGCGTGGTCTTGCCCATGGCGGGACGGCCCGCAACGATGTACAGGTGATCCGGCTGCAGGCCGCCCAGCTTTTCGTCCAAGTCCTTCAGGCCGGTCGACAGGCCGATCAGTGTTTCACCGCGGGCATGACGGTCATGGCGCTCTTGCCAAACTTCCAGCTGGTCGTCCAGCACGTCACCAACCTTCACGATGTCGTCATCACCCGAGCCGCAATCAATGGCCATGGCCGCAGCCTGGACGGCGGCGATTTTCGCCTGCACATCCTGATCGCTGTGCGCGATATCCATGGCCTGGCTGCCAAGTTCAAACAGGGACCGTTCGATTGCCCGCTCTCGCACGATTCCCGCGTAGGTCTTGGCGCTGGCAACGCTGGGAGTACCGTTTACGATTTCGGCGCAGTAGGCAAAAGCAGGACTGCCATCCGGCAAGTCGCCAACGTGGTCACCCACCGTGAGGAAGTCGACAGACTTGCCGGCCGAGCGGACCGCCATGATCCCCCGGTACACCTCGGCGTTTGCCGGGAAGTAGAACGATTCGGCGGACAGGTCGTCGCTCAGGGAGTCGATCAATTCAGGGCGCTGCATCATCGCGCCCAGCAGGCCGTGTTCGGCCTCGATGCTGTACGGATCACGCATGGTAATTACCCTCAATGACCTTCACGAAGTTACTCGGGGCAATCAACCAGTCGAAGTTGCAGCGGAATGGGTTGCTGCCGGCGGAGGCAACCTCCCCCATCAGGAACTTGCTCGAGCGCACCAGAGCGAAGTACTCAGCCCAGAATTGAAGATCCTGGTGCACGCTGTTCTCGTTCCAGCGGGCAGTGATCTTGGTGATCCGATCTTTGGTCAGCATCACGACCCGAGGAAACTCTGGGATCGTTTTGTTGAACAAATCGACGATTGCCTGAGTTGGGCACTTCGATTTCGAAATCTTGGGTGGCTGCTCATCGTCGCCAAGAGGTGACGGTTCACTTGGTGGTTCTATTACGGTTCTGGGTGCGGCTGCTGCGGGGGTTTCTGTCGTGAGCTGCGGGGGTGATGGTGCATCTGCTGCGGGGTGCAACTCTTGCGGGGGTGCATATGCTGCCGGGGTTAAGGTGTACATCGTCGAGCGGCCCATCCGCTCACGAACAGACAGCAGGCCAACCTGGCCCAGCCACTTGATGGCCGTCTGAACGGTCCTTTCAGCAAGGCAAGTCCGTTCCGCGATACGGGCAACCGATGGCCAGCAAACGCCTTCATCGTTTGCGTTGTCCGCCAACGAGATCAGCACAGCCTTCTGCGGCCCGCTCATGCCCTGGAGTGGCCAGCACAAGCTCATGATTATGGTGCTCACAGCTGATCTCCAGTCTCAGAAACTGCTGTGACATAGTGTCGTGACACACTTTCCGATTGATCGAAAAGTGTCACGACATAGCGGGTGTTGCCGGGAGTAGCGATCGTGTTCATAATGCCCCCTCAGTGTTTTGCGTTGTGAAGAAGCCGGTCTAGCCACCGGCTTTTTTGTGCCTGCGATTCAGGCGATTACTTTCCTGCAGACGTGACCAATCCCGCTGACTGAGCTACCGCTCTCAGCGTTCAATGTCCCCACACGTCCTGATGTCTTGCCGTCCATTTCCTTTCCCCTAATGGTCTTCCTGGCGCGATCGGCTTAACTGCCAACTACGCTTTCATTGCTCACCAGCCCCCGCCGGTGCAGTTTCGTTATCGTCGCGCCCCAACTTCTCAAGCGACCTTCACCGACTGCTCCATCACGCTCAGTTCGCTCCGGACATGCTCGATTTCCTTGCGGATGCCCTGCTTCTCGATCTGACTGACGTGCCCGTCGTCGAGAGCCGAGTGCACCGCGATGGTCAGGTCAGCGATTTCTTTGCCGACGTGCATCATCGAAGCCGTGAGCGTCTTCGGGGCTGGGGCTTCCTTTTTCACCAGGTCGAAACCGAACTGATCAGCCAAGGCGGCGAGCGGCCGCATATCGCCGGTATGCAGCAGAATCCCGAACAGATGCTCGATGGTGAGGTGGTGGGCGTCGTTATCCGGGTTCGCACGCTGCAGCAGGCTCACGTGAGGGACGCCCATCTGGCCGGCCAGCACCTTTGCTTCGTTATCGAGGACCGCGCTTTGGCAAGCCCGCAGAAATTCGTCCATTCGTAAAACCTCGTTTTTGTTTCAGTAGCGGCGTGCCATCACGCACTGCAAAATGTTTCTCACAGAAGCGTTGTCAGGCCGCGCCACGAAGCACCTTGTGTGCAAGCTCGACAAGGTCAGGTCGTAAACCAGCGATGGTGATCTCGCCATCCGAGGCGTCTTGAAGACGCTCGGCAAGTTCGGCAGATGCTTTCCTGTGACCGCCTGCAAGCTGCCAAAGATGTCCGACGGTGGTCTTCGCGGCGTCAGCAACCAGCTGACGTCGATCGACAGCTGCGTTGGCTAGCCAATCGCGCAAGTGGTCATTCATAGGGACTCTCCTAAAACGTAGGAGAAATTTAGCTCAGGGCTAATATCTGAGCAAGGAATATTTAGCTGTGAGCACATTTAGCATTGAGCTAAAGAATGGCATTCTTGCTCGTATGGATATCTACGCGATTCGCAAGCGCCAACTGATCAAATTGATCGGCGATCAAAAAAAGGGTGCCTGCGCCGAGCGCTGGGGTATGGCGCCTGCGCACTTGAGCCAAATCCTTTCGGATAAGACCGCCAAGAACCTGGGCGATGACGTTGCTCGCCGGATTGAGTTGGTGGAGAAGTTGCCGCGAGGATGGTTTGACTCACTACCGACCGACGAGGAGTCGGTCAGTCATGATTCGAAAGAAATTACCGTGGCGCCAGCCGCCGAATCAAATTCATCGGCCACTGATCAAGTAAAGCGAATGCTTGCAAAGGTGAAGGGCCTCTCGATTGAGGCGCGAGATCGGATTGTCGCCGCTGCCGAAGAGCCTGACGATGGGCTGCCTCATCAGCTCTCGGTGAGCCTCGCAAGCCTGCGCCCCACCAATGAAGAAATCGTCATTCCTCAGTACGACATTCGAGCAGCAATGGGCCATGGCCAGGTTCCACCTGACTACACGGAAGTTGTTCGAAATCTAGTGGTGCGCGAGGAAATCCTGCGCGAGAAAGGCATCACCTACACGTCCAAGACATCCCTGGGGATGATCAACGGGTGGGGCCAGAGCATGGAGGGCACCATTAATGACAAGGATTTGGTCATTGTCGATAAGGGTGTACGAGACTTCATCGGTGAAGGGATCTACGTTTTGACCTGGCATCACGAGCTCTATATCAAGCGAGTTATGCGCATCGACGAGGATCATTACCGGCTGATTTCTGACAACCCGCACTATGAAAACCAGACGGCACGGATCGATGACGTAACCATTCACGCGAAGGTGCTGCTGATCTGGAACGCCAGAAAAGCCTGACCGATTGCAACAAGCCAAAGCCCGCCACTTCAGCGGGCTTTTTTGTGCCTGTCAGAAAGGTGCTGGCTCTTCCAGCGCATCGAACTCTTCTTGAACTTCTGCACGCGGGTCTTCATCCGCTGGAGCTTCCCACCGCAGCGTAACCGAATCGTCCTCGTCGTTGAAGGTCATCTCGATACCGTCCACATCGGCGAGTGCACCCATCACCTCCTCCCACTCTCTATCACCATCGGTGTCAAGCCGATGGATCGTCGCCCACTTCCGATCCTGAGCTATTGGGTGGTTGATCATGTTGGAAACTCTGAGAGTCAGGCGCTCCACTCCGGACATCGGCTTTGACTCTTGCGGTTTTTTCTTCTGCGGGCTTGCCATCAACTACTCCTTTATTACTGTATGCATGTACAGCCTTTCAGAATATTAGCTTGATGCTAATCCCCGCGTAAAGACCAACGATGAATTACCGCTCACAACCTCCCCCGGCTCTAAAATTTCACTAAAAGCTAAATTATTTAGCTTGAAGCTATTGACCAATCTTTAGCTCATGGCTAAATTCACTTCAACGCCAACGAACAGGGCGCCAGAGCAAAACCGGCTCGTCGCTCTTTAACAGTCAGCGCAACAAACAACAGACCGCATTGCCTCTACCGGCGACCGGCGAGCAGACAGGCCCGAAAGCCTGCCAACGACAGGAACAACCTGGACGGCTGCTCGATGGTGAAACGCCTGAACCGTGTGAATGACCCGGCAAGCAATGCGCCCCGCCCCTTCCGGCGGCAATCGGAAACAAATTGCACCTAACCGGAAAAGGTTTTCCATCTCAAGCACGGAGGATTTGCACCAATGCAGCATTAACGGCTTCACCTTCGTAGCGCAGAAAGCCTGAAGGCTGCGCTGCACATCCAGACAGGCAGCGGACAGTTGTGGCGTCGATGTCACCGCGCATCGGCCAGCCCTGAGCTGGTAGCCAGCCCGAGCGCATATGGACCACCGCTGATGAAACAAACCCAGGCCGACGCCAGTAGCGGGCCTGGGTATCCCCTTCTCTGCCTTTATCCGCCAGCACTCTCCCCTGCGCCCAACGGCAACCAGCAGGCGGCCCGAGTGCTGACGAATAACCGCAGCTCACATGAAGGAATCGTGATGAACCAGACCATTCGCCAAAAACAAGCGGTCCTGCAGGTGTTGCGGGATCGCCTCTCAATGTCCACCTCGGAGATGTACCAGATGATCGGTCGCGACGAGCCGGTGCGGGTGCCACGCTTTAATGTCGTGCCGTTGGGCAAGAACTGCTTCGACGTGGTCGAGCGATCCACCGGTCTATCCCGTGGCGCCCGAGCAGGTCACGACAGCGCCTGCCATTACGCGCAAGAACTCGAAGACAACGCCGACTTCGTCCAGTCCGTTGGCATGACTGCCCGCCGTTTCGGCCGTATCGCGCTTCGCTGGGTTACCGGCATGGCCGTGATGCTCACTGTGTTCGCTTACTACGGAGCGCAATGATGATCGGCGTACCAATGCCTCACCCGCGGGACTCGATGATCGACGACTTGAACCGAAAACTGGATCAGTTCTTCGGCGCCGGCGGCAAGGCTGAACCAGCTGCCGCCTTCAAGACCGAGCCGCGTCCACCCCGCTCGGACAAGATCGACCGCGACACCATTTTGAAGCGCCGTCGCCCTTCCCCCTCCCACGCAGAACGGATCGCATTGAGGCGTATCACGGAGTCTCTATGAGCAAGCGAAAGCCCAACAACATGCGGGCACGAGTCGAGCGATCCTGCCGGGCACTGCTCAGCACCAACCACGTCGCGGTGGTGAACATCGATCCCAGCGGCCGCCAGGGCATGATCAACTGGAAGAGTTGCAAGAGCATCCCGCCAGGCCAGCGCCTCGCGGACGCGGTCTGCGACTTTGCTCACCGTTGGACGATCTACCTCAGCGTCCAGTGTCGCGATCAGCGCGGGCACCGCTACACCAAATCGGTAGAGGTTGCGCCCCAAGGCAACTATCTGGCCACGCACCTTGAAGACGTGATCGAGGAAACCTACAAGGACCTGGTCGCCGAGAGCAATCCGAATCATCGGGTCGCTTCCGGCTGGATCGCCATTCCCGCCCAGATCTCGCTGACAGAAGAACAGGCCGCCCGGGTGTTCGACGCCGTGGGCGTCTGGAATCAGCAGAGGGCAGCATGAGACGAATCAGCAACCAGGTGCGCCAGCGCCGACGACAGACATGGCTGGATCTACCGGTCCACGGAATTGAAGAGACAGGCCATGGCCAAAGACAATGCGCAGATTCAGCGGGACAAGCGCGTCAAGGAGAAAGCTTTGCTGGACCGGATCGGCGCCGAGAAGCACTCGCTGATTGTGTCGAAGGCGCCTGCTGATGCACTTCAGGTACCCGCGATACTTCACTTAAAAATATTTCGCTGATTCTATAAGCATCATCTCACACTGAGTATCCATCGCCTGTAAGAAGGATAGTATATTCACTTTGGATGTCGACTCAGCGATATAAGCATTGAACTTTGTATCTACAGCAGTTAAAGCATCCACACCATCAAGATCAATCAAACACTTACCAACCACCGCACCAACAGTGAACTCCCCATCTAAATCCAAAGGAATCATGGTTATAACTTTTCCACTATTATTGTGAAAATTAACTCTAAGCAATGGGAAAATACACACATTCAAAGCTCTATGCTTGTCTCTATTAGACAAATCGATAAACAACTTCAGTGCGACCAGCTCACCATCACCATTATCAAGGCTCACTGGTTGAAATTTTTTCAGATGCTCAACATCAACCATAGAAACAAATTTGAAAAACTTATTATTTTTTGACCAGCTCTCCTCTTTTTCAACCAAGGGAAACTGTACAAATTTTGCTTCTTTTTCATCAGGTGTGCGCCCCAACCCCCTGCATGCAAACTGCCACCACATATAATCTAGTGCAGCGCGATAATTATGAATTATCTCTCCAACCAAAACACCCAAATTGGTCATTTGCTCGGGGCTTCTTTCAATCACAAATTGAATACTGCCCTCCTCGTAATCTGCAACAGGTTTAAGTGGAAAAACTACTTCATCGTCATCGTCTAAATACCCCTCAAAATGAGAATAGATCTCCCACAGTAAGTACCTAGCTCGATCCATTCGGAGCCAAGAATCTTTTAAAGAAAACATATACACCTCGCAACTCTCCTTGATTCAGCCTTTTTGCCGGGTCATCAATCAATAGCCCACTTCAACGAATCACGCCAGCCGGCGAGGATCCCCTATGCAATCAGCAATCGACTTGTTCGCCGGGTTTGGCGGATGGACCACTGGCGGCAAGGCCGCTGGCCTGGATGTGCTTTGGGCTGCCAACCATTGGCCGTCTGCTGTCGAGTGGCACAGTGCAAACCACCCCGACACGAAGCATGTTTGCCAGGACCTGCACCAGGCTGACTGGTCGCAGGTGCCAAAGCATGACGTGATGCTGGCGTCGCCTTGCTGCCAAGGTCACACCAAAGCGCGCGGCAAGGAGTCAGGTAGCCCGAAGCATGATAACTCGAGGTCGACGGCCTGGGCGCCGGTGGCGAACGCGGAGGTCAATCGGCCAGACTTCGCAGTGATTGAGAACGTGCCCGAATTTATGGACTGGATTCTGTACCCAGCCTGGGCAGATGCGATGCGACGTTTAGGCTATCAACTTGCGCCGCACATCGTTGACTGCGCCGACCTTGGCGTTCCGCAGCACCGCGTGCGCCTGTTCATGGTCTGTTCTCGCAGTAAGGCACCGCTGCACTTGCAGCTACCGCGTTATCAGCACGTGGCCGCCAGACAAATCATCGACTTCGACGCCGGCAAGTGGTCACCGATCAACAAGCCAGGCCGCGCCGCGTCGACACTAACCCGTGTAAAAAATGGGCGTGAGCGATTCGGCGACCGATTCGTGATGCCTTACTACGGATCGGGATCAGGACTCACCGGACGAAGTTTGGATCGCCCAATCGGCACCATCACTACTCTGGACCGCTGGGCCGCAGTTGACGGCGACAAGATGCGGATGATCACCGCTGACGAAGCGATGGCGGCCCAGTCATTCCCCACCGACACCCTGCGTCCGGACAATCACCGACTGACCATGCACATGACTGGTAACGCGGTGCCACCGCTGGCAGGACAGCGGGTTATTGAAGCGCTGATGAAAGCTGCCTAGCTCAGTACTTCTCATCAATGTCTTTGGTGTGGAGGTTCTTCACATCGAACTTGTGCAAATGCGCTACGACATTCCCGGACTCGTCGTACAGGACGTAATCGTGCTTCGTGTCCACGACGCGCACGGCATTTTCGTACTCGAATGAGCGTCCATCGTGCAGATCAATTTTAACGGCCATATCTACCTCCTTGAAAAGTGGAGAAATGACTATGGCACACGGCCTTCAATCGTCAAGGAAGCTCCCCATGCCCACAGAAAACAAACCGGCCGAGCCGCTGCCAAGCCTGGCCACCGGTGCCGACCTCAATGCAGCGACTTGGACCGACTTCGTAGAACGCCTTCGATATGACTGCAACGGCGCCGGCGTTAAATGGCACCACACAGCGGCCGCGCTTTTCACCGTACAGACCAAGCGAATCGATTACGGCTTCGAGCCGGACTATGCGGAAGGCTTGGTTGTGTGTCGCGAGGACTGTTCGTGGTTCAGCCCTGAAGAATACTGGGAGGATTGCGACGAAGAAGACCAGGCTGCATTGAACGCCAGGGTCCAAGAAGGCAACGAATGCGACTTCCTTGAACTCGACACCGATGATCAGTGGGAGCTGCTCGGCGAGCTTGATGATCACACCGTCACCGGATGGAACAAGCGCTGGGAGATCGTGAATAGCCACTTCACGAAGGACGCTGCCGAGGCATTCATCCGCCGGAAAAAGCACGACTACGGAGAAATGCGCGTCTACGTCGGGTCGCAGTATTACGCCTGGGAGTTTGAAGCCATCAAGGCGGCGATCCTCGACGGCACGTTGACCTACGCGCCGAAGGTGGCAGCATGAAGCGCCTCATCCGCCGTAAGTTCGAAGCCTGGCTGATCCTTCTGGCCGCCAAGATCCTGATCGACCGCAACGTTCAGCGCGCCGCAGTCGTATCGCGCCGCGACAACAACGACATGTGGGGCATGGCCGAGCAGCTCGAAGCCATTGCCAAGCGCATCAGCAAAAACTACCCGTAACTCCCTCCCCCTTCAAAGCCAGCCGCCACGCGCGGCAAGGACACCCCATGTTCGCTATGAAACTCACCCTGATACTGCTGGGCGCTTTGCTGTACCTGGTCGGCACCGGATGCTGGTTTATCTGGCTCGGCCCTGACTTGCTTAGCACCGGCACCACCGAGACATTACTCGGAACCGCCGTCGGAACCTGCGTCTGGCTCATCATCAGCTGCGGCTTCATCGTCCACATCATCAATACAGCGCGGCCCACTGCGGGCAGCGGGAGGTAGGTATGGCAGCTGCAGAACAGATACCGGTTGAGTACCTGTCCGACAAGATCGCCGAGAAGAACTTCGCGGAGATGATCGGAACGACTCGCCGCGCTCTTCAGGGCAAGCGCCAGCGCAACATCATCCCGAAAGGCGTGTGGAACGAAATCGATGGCCAGATTTTTTACAGCATCAGGAGATATGAGGCATGGCTAGAAAGCCTTTGGGATTGCCCGCCGGAGTTGAATTCGCGGGTCAGTCAGTCCGGATTCGCTTCACCTGGAAATTCCGCCGCTGTGAGACCCTCCCCTATCCCCAAACGCCGAAAGGCATTAAAGCAGCCGCAGATCTACGCGCTACAGTAGTCAGCCTGATCAAGCACGGCGTGATGGACGACCAGCGTTACGCCGAGCTATTCCCGAACTCCACCTACGCCGCCTACTCAGCAACCCCACTGTTCGGGGGCTACGCCCAGACCTGGCTCGATAGCCGGGAAGTTGTGAAGGGAACTCGAAAAAATTATCGGATCTCGCTCAATATTTACTGGATGCCTGTCCTGGCGATGATCCCGATTGATCAGATCACCTCGGCATTGCTCCGAAAGATTGTGAGCGAAACGCAGTGGAAATCCCCAACGGTCAAACGCTCGGCGATCCAGCGCCTGCACACGATGTTTGAAAGCGCGGTCAATGATGACCTGATCACGCGAAACCCTGTCGGATCAATTGAGCTCCCAACGAAAGCGAAAAAACTCGTAGACCCGTTTACCGTGGCAGAGGCTGATTCGATTATCGCGCACCTATATATGGAGCTGACCGGGTCAATGCAGGTCTACGCGGCTTACTTCGAGTTCGCGTTTTACACCGGGATGCGGCCAGGAGAGATAGCGGCATTACGCTGGGAAGAGGTGGATACCGACGCTCGTGTCGCCAACGTGTGCAGAATCGTGGCGGACTACAAGATTGAGGAGCGCACGAAAACCCGCGAGACACGGCGGGTCATGCTGAACAGCAGGGCATTGAATGCGATTGAGGTGGCCAAAGGTGTGGCCGGATTGAGGGCAAAGCAGAACCGTCGACAGCACAAACAGTCGCCATACGTGTTCCCGCCGACCAAGAACTTCGAGTTCATCCAGCAGGCAAGCGTGACCGACAAACACTTCAAGGCGGCCCTGGTTGCGTTAAAGATCAGGGGCAGACGGCAATACAACTGCCGGCACACTTACGCTACCATGTGCCTAATGGCAGGCATGAACCTCGGGTTCATTGCGAATCAGCTCGGCCACAGCGTGCAAATGCTACTGTCGACCTATGCCCGGTGGATAAACTCCAGTGAAGACTGGAGCGAAGTCGGGAAGCTCGAAAATAGCTTATCAAAACCAACAAAGGCACTACATTCAAATTGATGCTATCAATTCGAACTTATCATCAACTAGTGACCCCCTGAACAATTCAAAACTCGCCCCCTCCCCGCACATACTACAGGGGAGAGGCGGCGCAAAAAAACAACCCCAACAAACTATGGCTTCGCAAAAAGCGCATAAAAAACTCGCGCTCACAAACCTACAAATTATTGATCCTCAGCGTTTCGCTTTCAACATTGAGGAGAAATTCCTTTGTTTGTTTGCGTACTGAATTTTCAGACTCTCCAACTTATCCAACATAAAATCAAACCGAACAAAGCTCTTTTCAAAAATTTGCGAACCGCCCAAAATCTCGATTTTTTCAGGCTGACCACTTACACCCCTTAAAGACAACATTCTACTACTACTGCCAGCTCCAATGGTTTCTGTATCAAACAGCTCATCCAACCGATCATTAGATGACTTCAACTGCTGATACTTTGGTACGACACTTGCGAGCAACTCAGTTCTATACAAATCAAAAACCACACTTAAAAACATAGCCCACTCGCTTTTTATGGTCGCACTAAAACCATATTGTATACCGTCCGGCGTTGTATGACGCCTAAGTGCAGAGTAGATCTTTTTAACAGTAGCGAGTTTTTCAACTGCTGTTTCACGCTTCACGATCGTTTTCAGTTTTTCCAACCTCGGGATGATCCACTCCTGCTCGATTAAATCTTTATTCATATCAAAAATCATCGAAACAACATCATCTCTACTATTAGAAAATACAACCCGCTCAAACAGGTCAAATTTATCACTTGAAACATAATTAACCATGAACAGCGCTGTAAAATACTCCTGAAACGATCGATGAGTAAACGTAAAATTTAATCCATCGCGCTGTAAAATACAGACACTATCTAAAAGATCTTTAATAAAATCCTCTGCTTTATAGGCAACATCAAAGGCCTCATTGGACATTTTGACATAGCTTAAAAGTTCCTCCTCACTGAAAGAGTACTTCTTGTCCGCATAACTAAGAACGGAAAACGTTGACAAGACCTTCTTAAAGTCATCCAAAGGCAAAGCGGACCATGATTTTCTTTTATATAGGCTTTTAAAAGAGTCATGCTTATTAAATAACGTTAGAAAAGCCTGCTCGTAAAACAAATGCACCTTATTAGGGATTTCTGCGATTTGCTCATAAGTTAGCAACATCATTGTCAAAAGCAGGGGATTTTGCGCAAAGCTCTTGTGTCGCGCATATAGATCATCCTCAAGCGCGGACAAAAACTTTGACTTCACTTGTTCATCATAGTTTAACTTTCTTACTAACCCCAAAGCTTTTTCTTTATCTAACGGCAGCACATCGTACTGATAAAAACTTTCCCATGAATCGAAGCGCTGATCAGGCCGACTTGACACCAAAATCATTATTTTTCTATATTTATTAGCCAAAGCAACAAGCTCTGCTTCATACCCATCTCTCTTATCATTGTTTATTTCATCAAAGCCATCAAAAATCAACAACACCTTTCCAAGCTTGAGAAGATCCTCTAACTGCCCTTTCGTGAGATCAGGCTCAAACTCTTGCAACGCTCTTAAAACATAATTAAAGAGACTACAATCGACTTCAGCATTTAGATTGCGCAACTCTATAAATACTGGAAGTATCCCCTGCGGCTTTTCGACCAAATCAACAAAAACACTTCTGCAGAAAGTAGACTTACCTGAGCCCGCCGTACCTGTGATGACTAGGCGCTGGTTTTTTTCAATAAGTTCCAAAAACTGAGCTTCTGATACAACTCGCCCATCTATCGAAAGATCGGTCCGAACATAAAAATCTCTTAAATCAACTGGAGAACCCCTGTAAAGCAACGTCTTGGTTCTCGAATAGCGCACATAATTAGTTTTAATATACTCAGTCAAACACATATCCAACCTAACTTTTACTTTATCAGTTAGATTTTTTGACAGTGTTTTTGCCGCCGAGAACAATGGTTGCGCGAATTGCTTTACCAGTTCTACTGCAACTCCATTCAGATCTACTTCTTTCATGCTGCTCCCTTTGGATACTGGTTAAAATTTGTGCATTGACACAGGACATCTGTGACTTCTGACAGCAAGACCATATTGCCATCATCCATGCAAAAATGCTGAATTCACTCATCCTGATTGCAGATGTAAGGTTTTGGCAGGACAACTGTCACAAGGCAACTCCTACCGGATCGGTCAGGAACAGTGAAAGCGTTCTGATAAGAACAGGGAGTTCAAGAGACGGCCAACTGGCGTGGTATCTGATAAGCGGACACGTCCAGGTTCCGCCCGAAATGCGGATTCACGCCCACCTGGCATACAACTGCCGACACAGTTGCGCTACCATGTGCTGCATGGCGGGTATGAACCCAGCGTTTTATTGCCACTCAGCTTGGTCATAGCGCTCAGATGGTGCTATCGACCTACGCCCGATGGATCAACTCCAGTACGCACTGGCGTGAGCTCGGTAAGCTCGAAAACAGCTTGATTGGTACAAAATTGGTACAGACAGAAACCGTACCCCTCTAGAACCCATACGGAATAAAGCTCTGTGACATTGGAACAGAATTACACGGCGATCCTCGGCCAGCTCGGCGAGGACGTTTCCCGCGAAGGCCTGCTCGACACGCCAAAACGTGCCGCCAAAGCCATGCAGTACCTTTGCCGCGGCTATGAACAGACGCTGGAAGAAGTCACCAACGGTGCCCTCTTCAGCTCCGACAACAGCGAAATGGTGCTGGTCAAGGACATCGAGTTGTACTCGTTGTGCGAACACCACCTGCTGCCGTTCATCGGCAAGGCTCACGTCGCCTACATCCCGAGCGGCAAGGTCCTGGGCCTGTCGAAGGTGGCGCGGATCGTCGATATGTACGCCCGTCGCCTGCAGATCCAGGAAAACCTCAGCCGCCAGATCGCCGATGCGGTCCAGCAAGTCACCGGCGCCCTGGGCGTTGCGGTGGTGATCGAGGCCAAGCACATGTGCATGATGATGCGCGGTGTGGAAAAGCAGAATTCGTCGATGATCACCTCGGTGATGCTCGGTGAGTTCCGCGAGAACGCCGCCACCCGCAGCGAATTCCTCAGCCTCATCAAGTAATTCGCGGCACGAAGAAAACCGGCATTCATCGCCGGTTTTTTTTCGCCTGCAAAAAATCAGGTAAGCTGCGCGCCCTTCTTCGTTTGCACCGTGAGGCTTTCAACGTGTTCGTAAAAGCGCTTCGTGTCGGCCTTGGCCAACTGATCATCTTCATCGACTTCATCACTCGCCCAAGCAAGATGAAGCGCCCTGCCGCCGCTCAGGCCCAGGTCGAATCCACCGCCAAGGGCCTGACCCTGTATCAATTCCACGCCTGCCCGTTCTGCGTGAAGACCCGCCGCACCCTGCGCCGCCTGAATGTACCGGTGGCCTTGCGCGATGCGAAAAACAACGAACAGGATCGCCAGACCTTGCTGGAGCAAGGCGGCAAGATCAAGGTGCCGTGCCTGCGTATCGAAGAGAATGGCCAGACCACCTGGATGTATGAGTCCAAGGTGATCATTGATTATCTGGATAAGCGATTTGCGGCTGCCTGATGTATTTGTGGTGGGGCTGATGGCCCTATCGATGCAAATCTCGGACAAAAATAAACCGGCCCTTGCGCCGGTTTATTTGTTTTCAGGCCGCTTGCGCCGCCTGTGCCTGTCGCACCACCGCCGCCAACCGCTTGAGCCCTTCATCAAGCCGCGCCGGATCAATGTGGCTGAAGTTCAACCGCAGATACCCCGGATGATTATCCGGCTCGGGGAAGAACGGTTCGCCCGGCATGAACGCCACGTCGTTGGCCAGCGCGGCGTTGAGCAAGGTGCGGGTGTCTTGCGGCTGCTTGAGCTTCAACCAGAAAAACAGCCCGCCCTGCGGCACGTTCCAGTCCGCAAGATCCGAGAAATGAGTTTCCAGCGCCGATTGGAAAGCATCCCGACGCCCCCGATAAAAGTCGCGCAACTCACTACGGTGTTGCTGATATTTCTCGGTGCCGATCCATTGCAGCGCCTGCCACTGGCCGACCCGATTGGTGTGCAAATCCGCCGACTGCTTGAGTTTCAACAGATGTGGAAACAGGTCCGGGCTGGCGATCAGGTAGCCGACACGCAAGCCCGGCAACAGGGTTTTCGACACGGTCCCGGTATAGATCCAGCTGGCCTTCTTCAAGCGGCTGACAATCGGCGTGGCGCTACCACCGTCAAAGGTCAGCTCGCGGTAAGGCTCGTCTTCAATCAGTGTCACGCCGAATTCATCGAGCAACGCCGCCACCGCGTCGCGCTTGGCTTCGCTGTAACGCACCGCCGATGGGTTCTGGAAGGTCGGGATCAGGTAGATGAAGGCCGGGCTGTGTTGTTCCAGGCGAGTGCGTAGCTCCGTCAGGTTCGGCCCGTCAGCCTCCAGCGGCACGGTCAGGCAATCGGCGCCGAACAGTTGGAAAATCTGCAACGCCGCCAGATAAGTCGGCGCTTCGAGCAGGATTTCAGTGCCCTTGTCGATGTACAGCTTGGCCGCCAGGTCGAGGGTCTGCTGTGAGCCGCTGACCACCAATACCTGGCTCGCCTCACAGGCCACTCCCAACGCTCGCGCCTCGGCGGCCAGCGCTTCACGCAGTCCCGGCTCGCCTTCGCTCATGCCGTATTGCCCCATGGAAACCGGCATCTCGGCCCAATCTACTTTTGGCAGCATGGCTTCGGCCGGCAGGCCGCCGGCAAACGACATGACCTGCGGGCGCTGGGCCGCAGCGAGGATTTCACGGATCAAAGAACTTTTAAGGCGTGAGACACGTTCGGAAAAAGCCATGGGGATCACCGGTAGCAAGGCATGTAGAAAATGAGTCAAACTTATTGACCGAAATTACGCTTCCTCGAACGGATACGTCAATATGCTTGACCTTAAAAGCCCGCTTTCCCAGCAGCAGGCCATGGAAGCGTTTTTCTTCGGCTACCAGGCCTTCACCGCCAAGGCCGATGAAATGCTCGAACGTCGCGGTCTGAGTCGGGTGCATCAGCGCATCGTGTTTTTCATCGCCCGCTATCCGAACCTGAGCGTAAAGGAGCTGTTGGCGTTGCTCGGCGTGAGCAAGCAGGCGCTGAACATGCCGTTGCGACAATTGTTGGAGATGCATCTGGTCGAGAGCGTTGCGTCCGAAACCGACAAGCGCAAGCGCCTGCTGGAGTTGACCGCTGAAGGTGCGCGGTTTGAACAGGCGCTGCGGCGCGAGCAGGTGAAATTGCTGGAGCGGGTGTTTGCCGAGGCTGGGGAGACGGCGGTAAATGGGTGGCTGGCGGTGAATCTGGCGTTGGGGAGAACTCATTCGCCGGCTGAATGACTGTTCAGCTTTTAGGACTGCGTGAACAGATATTGCGCCATCGCGAGCAGGCTCGCTCCTACAGGGATACGCGCTCAACTGTAGGAGCGAGCCTGCTCGCGATAGCGTCCGAACAGACGATATATCCCCTTCTTCAAAAAAATCGTCAACAAAACCAAAAACATTATTTGCTTTCTTTGTATACAAAAGCATAATCCACTTCGTGCGAGTTCCTGACCAAGCGGTCAACAAATTCGCAAGTGCCTCAAAGGGCCGCTGCCACCCTCATGGGTCCGGCCCTGGAAATAACAATAAAACTCTTGAGGAGTATTCGCTGTGGAAAGCCGCAAATCCGAAGCATCGACGCTGGATCTCTCGCCGCCATTACACAATGGCTTGCTGGAACGTCTGTTTAAACTCAGCTTGCACGGCACCACGGTGAAGACCGAGCTGATTGCCGGTCTGACAACCTTCATCACCATGGCTTACATCATTTTCGTCAACCCCAACATCATGGCCGACGCCGGGATCGATCACGGTGCGGCGTTCGTCGCCACCTGCATCGCCGCGGCACTCGGTTGCCTGTTGATGGGCCTGTACGCCAACTGGCCGGTCGGCCTGGCACCAGGCATGGGGCTGAACGCCTTCTTCACCTACACCGTGGTCGGCACCATGGGCTACAACTGGGAAACCGCCCTCGGCGCGGTGTTTGTGTCCGGTGTGTTGTTCATGATCCTGACCTTC
Organism: Pseudomonas grandcourensis; assembly: GCF_039909015.1. Classification (NCBI taxonomy): domain Bacteria; kingdom Pseudomonadati; phylum Pseudomonadota; class Gammaproteobacteria; order Pseudomonadales; family Pseudomonadaceae; genus Pseudomonas; species Pseudomonas grandcourensis. The sequence continues at coordinate 1,954,882 of NZ_CP150919.1, read as the reverse complement.
TCGCGGATCCGCGAATGGCTGCTCAACAGCATCCCGGTCAGCCTGCGCTTCGCCATGGGCGCCGGCGTGGGTCTGTTCCTGGGGCTGATCGGCCTGAAAACCGCGGGTATCGTCGTCGATAGCCCGGCCACGCTGATCAAGCTCGGCTCCCTGCGCGAACCTGGCCCGCTGCTCGCTGCCGTGTGCTTCCTGATGATCTCCATCCTCAGCTATCACAAGGTGTTCGGCGCGATCCTCATCAGCATCATCACCGTGACCCTCGCTGGCTGGGGTCTGGGCCTGGTGCACTACGAGGGCATCATGTCGGCTCCACCGAGCCTCGCCCCTACCTTCATGGCCATGAACGTCGCCGGCGTGTTCAACGTCAGCATGATCAGCGTGGTCCTGGCGTTCCTCTTCGTACACATGTTCGACACCGCCGGTACCTTGATGGGTGTTGCCCAGCGCGCCAACCTGGTCGGTGCTGACGGCCGCATCGAAAACCTCTCCCGCGCCATGAAAGCCGACAGTGCTTCCAGCGTATTCGGTGCGGTAGTCGGCGTTCCGCCGGTCACCAGCTACGTGGAAAGTGCTGCCGGTGTTGCAGCGGGTGGTCGGACTGGTCTTACCGCAGTGACCGTAGGTGTGCTATTTATTGCAGCCATGTTCTTCGCACCGCTGGCCGGGATGATTCCTGCCTATGCAACCGCGGGTGCGCTGATTTATGTAGCGATGCTGATGATGGGCGGCATGGCCCACATCGAATGGGACGAAGCGACCGACAGCATTCCGGCGATTGTCACCGCAATCATGATGCCGCTGACCTTCTCGGTCGCCGACGGTATCGCACTGGGCTTCATCACCTACGTGGCGCTGAAGGCCGGTACCGGCAAGTACAAGGAAATTTCCGTGAGCCTGTGGGTGCTCTGCGCGATCTTCATCGCCAAGTTCATCTTCTTGTAAGCCACACGCGGTACACGCTTGAAAACAGCCTCACCCCGTCGGGTGGGGCTTTTGTGCAAATGGAGGAAAGTGATGAGTCTGGAAACCTGGCTGCTGTTCAGCGGCGCTGCGCTGATAGTGATCCTGATCCCGGGGCCGCTGTCGTTGCTGATGATCAGCAACAGTCTGAATTACGGCCTGCGCCGCTCTTACCCGGCCTTTCTCGGCGGTGTGTCGGCGTCGATCTGCCTGCTGAGTGCTTCGGCGCTGGGCCTGGGTGCGTTGTTGCTGGCGTCGGAACAGCTGTTCAGCGCTCTGAAGATTCTTGGCGCCCTTTACCTGTTCTACCTCGCCTGGCAGAGCTGGCAGCAATCGCGCCTGCCTTCCCATGGCGCTGAAGTGCCACAGGCCGCGCCAGTGCCACGCTTTCGTGCACTGTTCGGGCGTGCGTTCATGCTGGGCGCGAGCAACCCGAAAGACATCCTGTTCTTCGCCGCTTTCCTGCCGCAGTTCTTGAGTGCCGAACAGCCGTTCCTGCCACAGCTGCTGGTGATGATTGTCACTTGGACACTGCTGGATCTGGCCTGCAAGTTGGCTTATGGCCTCGGTGCCCATGGTGCGGCGCGGTATCTGCGCAGCGGCAAGGGCCAGAGCTGGTTCAACCGGATCAGTGCGGGGTTGTTTGGTGGCGCGGGTGCAGCGTCCCTGCTAAGTCGCTAAAAGCAAAAGCATCGCGAGCAGGCCCACTCCTACATTGGAACGCGTACTCCTGTAGGAGCGAGCTTGCTCGCGATGGCGTCGGCACAGGCGCCACATTCCTACAGACGAAAAAAAGCCCGCAGTGTGAGCGGGCGAAAGACCAAAGAAGCTATATGCGCAGTCGCTTCCAGGGTGCAGCTGCTGCTTGGGGGATCAGCTGCCGCGATAGGTGGAGTAGCTGTAAGGCGAAATCAACAACGGTACGTGGTAGTGATCCTGCTCGGCAGAGATGCCGAAACGCAGCACCACCACATCCAGGAAGGCCGGTTCCGGCAGCTTGACGCCACGGGCGCGGTAGTAATCGCCGGCATGAAACTGAACCTGGTAGACCCCGGTGCGGTAGTCATCGCCTTGCAGCAGCGGTGCATCGACACGACCATCGCTGTTGGTTATCGCGCTGGCGACCAATTCCAGCTGCGAACCTTCAACGCGGTACAACTCGACCTTGATCGAGCTGCCCGGGCAACCGTGTGCTGCGTCCAAAACGTGTGTAGTCAAACGTCCCATTGATTCTGCGCGCCTGCCTGCGTGGAGCAGTCAGACTTCGCGCCTCCCGAAGTCAGTTGAAAAGGAGACCGCACCGATTCGGAGCACGAAAAGCTGCGGCGAGCGACTGATTAAGACATTTTTCAAAAAAATTGTACACAATAAAAACGACATTTTTCGCATTACTCCCGTCATCCGCCTATTTGCCGTCAAATTCACGCTAAACCGCACAGCCTATGAGCCCCTCAATCAATAATTGACCAGTCAGGCAGATTTCTTGCAGGCTCACGCCAATAGCAGTAAAAGATGACAGTCGGTGAAAAATGCGAAAAATCAGGCTTACAAAGTGAATATAAAGTTGTATACAATCAGCCCATCGCTGTGACGCCAGCCTGCCACCCGATTTTCAGCTGCGTCACACCAACCGTCATCATCGAATAAGAAGGAAGCCTGCAGTGAGCGCTGACTACCCACGCGACCTGGTCGGTTACGGCAGTAACCCTCCTCACCCACACTGGCCGGGCAATGCCCGAATCGCCCTGTCGTTCGTACTCAATTACGAAGAAGGCGGCGAGCGCAACATCCTGCACGGCGATAAAGAGTCCGAAGCGTTCCTCTCGGAAATGGTTTCTGCCCAGCCGCTGCAAGGCGCGCGCAACATGAGCATGGAATCCCTCTACGAGTATGGCAGCCGTGCCGGCGTGTGGCGGATCCTGAAACTGTTCAAGGAATTCGACATTCCCCTGACCATCTTCGCCGTGGCCATGGCCGCCCAGCGTCACCCGGACGTGATCCGCGCCATGGTCGATGCCGGCCACGAGATCTGCAGCCACGGCTATCGCTGGATCGACTACCAGTACATGGACGAGAACCAGGAACGCGAGCACATGCTCGAAGCGATCCGCATCCTCACCGAAATCACCGGCGAACGCCCGCTGGGCTGGTACACCGGCCGCACCGGCCCGAACACCCGTCGTCTGGTAATGGAAGAAGGTGGTTTCCTCTACGACTGCGACACCTACGACGACGACCTGCCCTACTGGGAACCGAACAACCCGACCGGCAAGCCGCACCTGGTGATCCCGTATACCCTGGACACCAACGACATGCGCTTCACCCAGGTCCAGGGTTTCAACAAGGGCGACGACTTCTTCGAATACCTGAAAGACGCGTTCGATGTGCTCTACGCCGAAGGCGCCGAGGCACCGAAAATGCTGTCGATCGGCTTGCACTGCCGCCTGATCGGCCGTCCGGCGCGTCTGGCGTCACTCAAGCGCTTTATCGAATACGCTAAAAGTCATGAACAGGTGTGGTTCAGCCGTCGCGTCGACATCGCGCGCCACTGGCAAGAAACCCACCCGTACACAGGGGCTGCCAAATGAGCACCTTTCAAACCGTAAAACCTTCGGCCCTGAGCCGCGATGCCTTCGTCGCCGCTTTCGCCGACATCTACGAACATTCGCCATGGGTGGCCGAGAAGGCCTTCGACCTGGGCCAGGACGCTTCGATCGACCAGATCGAGCCCCTGCACCAGCGCATGAGCGACATCCTGTTGAGCGCCGATCATGCAAGCCAGCTTGCACTGATCAACGCTCACCCGGACCTGGCAGGCCGTGCGGCCGTCCAGGGCCAGTTGACCGAAGCCAGCACCAATGAACAGGCTGGCGCCGGTATTCACCAATGCACGGCCGAAGAGTTCCAGCGCTTCACCGAGCTGAACGACGCCTACAAGGCCAAGTTCAAGTTTCCCTTCATCATGGCGGTAAAAGGCAGCAACCGGCATCAGATCCTCGCAGCGTTCGAAACGCGCATCCACAACCCGGTCGACACCGAGTTCAAATGCGCGCTGGCGGAGATCAACAAGATCGCCCTGTTCCGATTACTGACCCTATAGCAAGCCTGGCCTGAGCGGATTCAAGAACGCCGAATCTACCCAGGGCCTCGCAAGCATCCCAAGCCACTTATTTAAAGGCAGACAAGAAGAATGAAAGCTTACGCCGTACCTTTCGAGAAGTTCGTCAACCTGGCCGATGCCCGCCTGGGCACCAAAATCATCTCGGTCACCGATGACTGGTTCGCAGACGCCAACCGTCTGTTCCAACCGACCCCGGCCGTATGGAAGGAGGGCGTGTTCGATGACAACGGCAAGTGGATGGACGGCTGGGAGTCGCGCCGCAAGCGCTTCGAAGGCTTCGACAGCGCCGTGATCCGCCTGGGCGTACCGGGTTCGATCAAGGGCGTCGACATCGACACTTCATTCTTCACCGGCAACTTCCCGCCGTCGGCGTCCCTGGAAGCCTGCTTCCTGGCCGAAGGCGAGCCGAACGAAAACACCCAGTGGATTGAAGTGCTGTCCGCCGTCGAGCTGCAAGGCAACAGCCACCACTTCCACGAAATCAACAACGACCAGGCCTTCAGCCACCTGCGCTTCAACATCTACCCGGATGGCGGCGTGGCCCGTCTGCGCGTGTACGGTGTGCCGTTCCGTGACTGGTCGGCTACCGGCGACAACGAGCAAGTCGACCTGGCCTCAGCCCTCAACGGCGGCCGCGCCCTCGCCTGCTCCGACGAACACTTCGGCCGCATGAGCAACATCCTCAACCCGGGCCGTGGCATCAACATGGGCGACGGCTGGGAAACCGCACGTCGTCGCACGCCAGGCAATGACTGGGTCATCGTCGCGCTGGGTCATGCCGGCGAAGTCGAGAAAGTCATCGTCGACACCCTGCACTTCAAGGGCAACTACCCGGACACCTGCTCGATTCAGGGCGCGTTCGTGAAGGGCGGCACCGACAGCCAGATCGAAACCCAATCGCTGTTCTGGCGCGAACTGCTGCCGGCGCAGAAACTGGAAATGCACGCCGAACACACCTTCGCCGAGCAGATCAAGGCACTGGGCCCGATCACCCACATCCGCCTGAACGTGTTCCCGGATGGTGGTGTGAGCCGCCTGCGTGTACTGGGCAAGGTCGCTAAATAAGCGCTGAACCCAATCGCGCGCAAGCTCGCTCCCACAGGGGATTGCATTCCAAATGTGGGAGCGAGCTTGCTCGCGATGGCGTCAAAACAAACAACACAGAATTCGGAAAAGAACAGCATGCGCACACTGACGATTGAACCGCTGACCAAAGAAGCCTTCGCCCCTTTCGGTGACGTGATCGAAACCGACGGCAGCGATCACTTCATGATCAACAACGGTTCGACCATGCGCTTCCATAAACTGGCTGTGGTCGAAACCGCTACGCCAGAGGACAACGCGATCATCAGCATCTTCCGCGCCGACGCGCAGGACATGCCGCTGACCGTCAGCATGCTGGAGCGCCACCCGCTGGGCAGCCAGGCTTTCATTCCGCTGCTCGGCAACCCCTTTCTGATCGTGGTCGCGCCACTTGGCGATGAACCTGTATCAGGCTTGGTCCGCGCCTTCGTCACCAACGGCAGGCAGGGCATCAATTACCATCGCGGCGTTTGGCACCACCCGGTGCTGACGATCGAAAAGCGGGATGACTTCCTGGTGGTTGATCGCAGTGGCACAGGCAATAACTGCGATGAGCATTTTTTCAAAGAGGATGAGCGTTTGATCCTCGCCCCCCACCAATAAGAGAAGGTCTGATCACTCGACAACAGAGTGACAGGCGAGAGGTAAAGACTGTGGAAGCACATCTGTTGGAATGGCTGAACCTGAGCGTGCGCTGGGTTCACATGATTACTGGCGTGGCCTGGATCGGTGCGTCGTTCTATTTCGTATGGCTGGAAAACAACCTCAATCGGGTCAACCCGAAAAGCGGTCTGGCTGGCGATTTGTGGGCAATCCACGGTGGCGGCATCTACCACCTGGAAAAATACAAGCTGGCTCCACCAACCATGCCGGACAACCTGCACTGGTTCAAATGGGAAGCCTACTTCACCTGGATGTCGGGTATCGCGCTGCTGTGCGTGGTGTTCTACTCCAACCCGACGCTCTACCTGCTGGCTCCGGGCAGTTCCCTTAGCGGTCCTGAAGGCGTGGCCATCGGTATCGGCTCGCTGTTCATCGGCTGGTTCGTCTACTCCTTCCTGTGCGACTCGGCCCTGGGCAAACGCCCTGCCCTGCTCGGCGGCATCCTATTCGTCCTGATCATCGCCGCGGCCTACGGCTTCAGCAAAGTGTTCAGCGGTCGGGGTGCGTACCTGCACGTCGGCGCGATCATCGGCACCATCATGGTCGGCAACGTGTTCCGCATCATCATGCCGGCGCAACGCGCACTGGTTGCGGCGATCGCCGAAAACCGCACGCCGGACCCGGCATTGCCGGCCAAAGGCCTGCTGCGTTCGCGTCACAACAACTACTTCACCTTGCCGGTGCTGTTCATCATGATCAGCAACCACTTCCCGAGCACCTACGGCAGCCAGTACAACTGGTTGATCCTGGCCGGGATCGCGGTACTGGCAGTGTTGGTGCGTCACTACTTCAACACCCGTCACGACAGCCACAAGTTTGCCTGGACCCTGCCCGTGGCAGCCGTCGGCATGATCAGCCTGGCTTACGTCACCGGCCCTGCGCCGCTGAACAGCCCGGAAGTGGCCAAGGCCCCAGCGAAGATCGAATACCAGCCGCTGCCGGAAACAGCAGTGGGCGGTGGTTTGAAACCGGCTGAAGCCAAACCTGCAGAGGCGCCAGCCGCCGCACCGGCGCAAGCGTCCAACGCCGGCCCTGGCTTTGACAAAGTGCACAGCGTGATTCAAGAACGTTGCGCGGTTTGCCACTCGGCCAAGCCGACCAGTCCGCTGTTCAGTGCGGCCCCTGCCGGTGTGATGTTCGACACTCCCGAGCAGATCCGCCAGAACGCACCGCGGATTCAGGCGCAAGCCGTCACCAGCCAGATCATGCCACTGGGCAACATCACGCAGATGACCCAGCAGGAACGTGACCTGATCGGTGCCTGGATTGTGCAGGGAGCCCAGACCAATTAATCGTTAAAAGCTTCGCGAGCAGGCTCGCTCCCACAGGTTTTGCATGGCCTGTGTGGGAGCGGGCTTGCCCGCGAATGGCCGCAAAGCGGCCCACCAGATTCGAATACAGCTGCCAGCGGCACTGCAGCTGTAAATCACAAGAATAAAAAGATCCGAGGTGTTGCATGTCCGAGCTATCCGAAGCGCGCATCCCCGACGCACCCGCCATTCAGCGTTTGCCCCTCTTGCAACTGATCCTGGTCGGTTTGCAACATGTTCTGCTGATGTACGGTGGTGCCATCGCGGTACCGCTGATCATCGGACAGGCCGCTGGCCTGAGTCGTGAAGAAATCGCCTTCCTGATCAACGCCGACCTGCTGGTGGCGGGTATTGCCACCATCGTCCAGTCCCTCGGCATCGGTCCCATGGGCATTCGCATGCCGGTGATGATGGGCGCCAGTTTCGCCGCCGTCGGCAGCATGGTCGCCATGGCCGGCATGCCCGGTATCGGCCTGCAAGGGATCTTCGGCGCGACCATCGCCGCCGGGTTCTTCGGCATGATCATCGCCCCGTTCATGTCCAAGGTCGTACGTTTCTTCCCGCCCCTGGTGACCGGTACGGTCATCACCTCAATCGGTTTGTCGCTGTTCCCCGTGGCCGTGAACTGGGCCGGCGGCGGTGCGAGCGCCACTCAATTCGGTTCACCGATCTACCTGACCATCGCCGCACTGGTACTGGGCACCATCTTGCTGGTGCACCGTTTCATGCGCGGCTTCTGGGTCAACATTTCCGTACTGATCGGCATGTGCCTGGGCTATGTGCTCTGCGGCCTGCTCGGCATGGTCGACCTCAGTGGCATGGCTCAGGCGCCATGGCTGCAATTCGTCACTCCGCTGCACTTCGGCATGCCGAAATTCGAGCTCGCGCCGATCCTGTCGATGTGCCTGGTGGTGGTGATCATTTTCGTCGAGTCCACCGGGATGTTTCTTGCGCTGGGCAAGATCACCGGCCAGGAAGTCTGCCCACGGATGCTGCGTCGCGGTTTGCTGTGCGATGCCGGCGCCTCGTTTTTCGCCGGTTTCTTCAACACCTTCACCCACTCTTCCTTCGCCCAGAACATCGGCCTGGTGCAGATGACCGGCGTGCGCTGCCGCTCGGTGACCATCGTTGCCGGCGGGTTGCTGATCGTCTTGAGCCTGCTGCCCAAAGCCGCGTTTTTGGTGGCGTCGATTCCTCCGGCAGTACTGGGTGGCGCAGCGATTGCGATGTTCGGCATGGTCGCCGCCACGGGGATCAAGATTCTCCAGGAAGCCGACATCGGTGACCGTCGCAACCAGTTGCTGGTGGCGGTGAGCATCGGCATGGGCCTGATCCCGGTCGTACGCCCGGAGTTTTTCGCCCACCTGCCCGTGTGGATGAGCCCGATCACCCACAGTGGCATCGCCATGGCCACCCTCAGCGCGCTAACGCTGAACCTGTTGTTCAACATCCTGGGTGGCGCCGAGCGCGCGGCCATCAACGACTGCCACGCTCACACACATTGATCTGACGGATAACCAAGGGGGCCTGCCTGTGGCCAGCCCCCTGGCCACAACCTGCGCCTCAAAAATAAAAACAAGAGGGAGCAACAGATGATTCGGACACAAACCAACCTGCTGTTGGGTGCTGGCCTGCTGGCCGCGAGTCAGGCCATGGCCGGCGATTTGCTGCTGTGGCAGACCAACAGCCTGAGCTACCTGTACGGCAAGGATTTCGTGGTCAACCCGTCGATCCAGCAGACGATAACCTTCGAGCACGCCGACCGCTGGAAGTACGGCGACAACTTCCTGTTCGTCGACAGCACCTGGTACAACGGCGAACAAGACCGCAACAAAGGCGCTCACGCCTACTACGGCGAGCTCAGCCCGCGCCTCTCCTTCGGCAAGATCCTCGACCGCCGTTTCGAATTCGGCCCGATCAAGGACGTGCTGCTGGCCATGACCTACGAGAACGGCGAAGACGACACCGAGGCCTACCTGATCGGCCCCGGTTTCGACCTCGCGGTACCGGGCTTCAACTTTTTCACCCTGAATTTCTACTATCGCCAGACCGAAGGCTCGCGCCCTGGCGATGACGTCTGGCAGATCACGCCCGCCTGGTCCTACACCCTTCCACTGGGCAACTCGAACCTGTTGATCGACGGCTACATGGACTGGGTCGTGGACAACGACCAGAACGCCCGCGGCACTTATCACGCCAACCTGCACTTCAACCCGCAGATCAAGTACGACATGGGCAAGGCCATGGGCTGGCGGGAGAAACAGGTGTACGTCGGCGTCGAATACAGCTATTGGAAAGACAAGTACGGTATCGAAAACAGCTCCAACTTCGACACCAATGAAAACACCACCAGCCTGCTGGTAAAGGTGCACTTCTGATGCTGCCCCGCAACCGCGCCCCAAACCTGTCGTCGGTGCGCCGTTGCGGAGCACTTGAGACCTGGCCGAGGAGTCAGTATTCTCCGCGGCCGCCCGAATCCGGTTTAAAAAAAAGCCCGGATGTAAAACCTGACCAGGAAGCCAACTTATCCCGGCTTCGGCAGGCACCAAGGCACTCCAAAACCCCTCTCAATCGACCGCTCTTGAGCCGCCGAACGGGAGTTTTTTTGCTTTTTGAAAGCCTTGGCTCAGCTCTTGCTAACAGCATTAAAGCTGACCGAATGGATGATTTTTTACCGCTACGGAAACAGGCGCCACACCAGAGCGCCGACTTTAAAATAACAACGTGGAACCACCTACTTTTTGGGAGCAACCGAATGAAACGTACGTGCACTAGCCTGATGCTGGCGGGATCATTGCTGGCGGGGGGTCAGGCCATGGCCGGCGACTTGCTGCAATGGCAGAACAACAGCCTGAGCTACCTCTATGGCAAGGACTTCCAGGTCAACCCGCGCATCCAGCAAACGGTGACCTTTGAACACGCCGACGGTTGGAAATACGGCGACAACTTCTTCTTCATCGACAAGATCTTCTACAACGGCAAGGAAGACGCCTTCGCGGGCAAGAACAGCCACTACGGTGAGCTCAGCCCGCGCCTGTCGTTCAACAAGATCTTCGACCAGAAGTTCGAGTTCGGCCCGATCAAGGACGTCCTGCTGGCCATGACCTACGAGTTCGGTGAAGACGATACCGAGTCCTACCTGATCGGCCCTGGTTTCGACCTGGCCATCCCGGGCTTCGATTACTTCCAGCTGAACTTCTACAACCGCCACACCGAAGGCGACCGCCCGGGCGATAACATCTGGCAGGTCACGCCGGTCTGGTCCTACACCATCCCGGTGGGCGGCTCGGACGTGCTGATCGACGGCTTCATGGATTGGGTCGTCGACAACGACGTGAACAAAAAAGGCGAATACCACGCCAACCTGCACTTCAATCCGCAGGTCAAATACGACTTGGGCAAGGCGTTGAACCTGGGTGCCAAGCAGTTGTACGTGGGTGTCGAGTACGACTACTGGAAAAACAAGTACGGTATCGAAGACAGCCAGGGCTTCAAGACCGATCAGAGCGTGACCAGCTTCCTGGTCAAGGTTCACTTCTGATTTAAGAAGCTTCGCGAGCAGGCTCGCTCCTACAGTGGAACGAAAATCCCTGTGGGAGCGAGCCTGCTCGCGAAAGCCTCACCACAAGTCTCAAACCGAAAGCACAGGCTCTTCCAACCCCAGAAAGCGGCACAACTCCCCGCGCTTGGCCAACGCATCCCGTCGCCCCAGTTCGATCAATTCGCTGCAATACCCCGCCTCGAACAGCAGGTAACTCAAAACCCCCGCCCCGCTGGTCTTGGTCGCACCCGGCCCGCGCAAAAACAGGCGCAACGCCGCCGGCAATTCCTGGCGATGGCGCGCGGCAATCTCATCGATCGGCTGGCTCGGTGAAATCACCAATACGTCAACCGGCGCCACGCCCAATGCGCGGATGGGTGTACCGTCGGGCATCAGGTGACTGAACTGGTTCAGACGCTGTAACAGTTCGATGTCGCTTTCCAGGCTGTCAATGAATGTACTGTTGAGCATGTGCCCGCCGATCTGCGCCAGGGTCGGCTGCTGACCGGTGTAGCTGCGCGGCAAGGGTTGTTGCGGGTCAACCCCGCGCGGGTTGCCGCTGACGCCCACCACCAGCACCCGACTGGCGCCCAGATGCAGCGCCGGACTGATCGGCGCCGACTGACGCACCGCGCCATCACCGAAATACTCTTCGCCGATTTTCACCGGGGCGAACAGCAGCGGAATCGCCGAACTGGCGAGTAGATGTTCAACCGACAGTTGGGTGGGAACGCCGATGCGTCGATGGCGCAACCAGGCATCGATCTTGCCGCCGCCCTGATAGAAGGTGACTGCCTGGCCGGACTCATAACCGAACGCGGTGACCGCCACCGCATGCAATTGTTGCTGTGCGATCGCTTCGGCGATGCCGCCCATATGCAGCTTGTCGTTGAGCAGATCCCGCAGCGGCGAGCTGTTGAGCAGCGCCACCGGCATGTGCCTTCCGATGCCGAGCAAACTGTGGCTGACAAAGCGGCTGGCCTGGCGGATCACCCCGGGCCAGTCGCTGCGCAACACCAGATGACTGCGAAAGCCCTGCCAGAAGGCCGTCAGACGTTCGATGGCGTTACGAAAATCCATCGCCCCGCTGGCGAGGCTGACGGCATTGATCGCGCCCGCCGAGGTGCCGACAATCACTGGAAACGGATTGCGAGCCCCCGGCGGCAGCAATTCGGCAATCGCCGCCAGCACCCCGACCTGATAGGCCGCCCGAGCCCCGCCACCGGAAAGAATCAACCCTGTAACCGGTTCAACTGGACTCATCGCAACACTCCATGGTGCTTGGAAAAACGGTTACTCAACCGCGCTTGGCGTACAGCTTGGGCTCGCCCGGTGGACGGCTCTTGAAGCGGCGGTGGGCCCACAGGTATTGCTCGGGATGCTCGCGCAGAACGCTTTCGATCCATTGATTGATGCGCAGGCAGTCCTCTTCTTCGGTTTCGCCGGGGAAGCCTTCGAGCGGCGCATGGATCACCAGGCGATAACCGCTGCCGTCCGCCAGACGCTCCTGGGTGAACGGCACCACCAGCGCCTTGCCCAGGCGCGCAAACTTGCTGGTTGCGGTGACGGTCGCGGCCTGAATGCCGAACAGCGGCACGAAAATGCTTTGCTTGGCGCCGTAGTCCTGATCCGGTGCGTACCAGATCGCCCGACCCGAGCGCAGCAATTTGAGCATGCCGCGCACGTCTTCGCGCTCCACCGCCAGCGAATCGAGGTTGTGCCGCTCGCGGCCCTGGCGCTGGATGTAGTCGAACAGCGGATTCTTGTGCTCGCGGTACATGCCGTCGATGGTGTGCTGCTGACCGAGCAACGCCGCGCCGATTTCCAGCGTCGTGAAGTGCAGGGCCATCAGGATCACGCCCTTGCCCTCACGCTGGGCCTTCTGCAAATGCTCCAGCCCTTCGATATGAGCGAGACTCGCCAGGCGCTTGCGCGACCACCACCAGCTCATCGCCATTTCAAAGAAAGCGATGCCGGTGGAGGCGAAGTTTTCCTTGAGCAGGCGCTTGCGTTCGGCGGCGGTTTTTTCCGGAAAACACAGTTCCAGATTGCGCTTGGCAATGCGCCGTCTGTCGCCGGCTACCCGATACATCAAAGCGCCCAGGACACGACCGATCCACAGCAGTGCCGGATACGGCAGCTGGACGATCAGCCACAACAGCCCCAAGCCACACCACAACGGCCAGAAACGTGGAGATAGAAATGCTTTTCGAAAACGCGGGCGGTCCATTAATGCTTCCGGAATGACAATGGCCGCGCATTCTACATCGTTCGACCCGGCTTGCGGCCCGCGGGCGTTCTCGTTATAAGTCTCGGCACTTTTAGTGACAAGTCGTTGTATGCCGACCATGAGCCAAACCGAACCGCTAGACCAAGATCCCGTGTTCCAGTTGAAGGGCAGCATGCTGGCCATTACGGTGCTGGAACTGGCCCGTAACGACCTCGAAAGCCTTGATCGGCAACTGGCCGCCAAGGTCGCCCAGGCGCCCAACTTCTTCAGCAACGCGCCGCTGGTACTGGCCCTGGACAAACTCCCGGCCAACGAAGGCGCGGTCGATCTGCCAGGGCTGATGCGCGTCTGCCGCCAGCATGGCCTGCGTACCCTGGCGATCCGTGCCAGCCGTATCGAAGACATCGCCGCCGCCATCGCGGTCGACCTGCCGGTGTTGCCACCGTCCGGTGCCCGGGAGCGTCCACTGGACCTCACCGAAGGCGAACCGAAGAAAAAACCGGAAAAACCGCCCGAGCCGACCATCAAGCCGACGAAAATCATCACCTCGCCGGTACGCGGCGGTCAGCAGATTTATGCCCAGGGCTGCGATCTGGTGGTGATCTCCTCGGTCAGCCCGGGGGCGGAACTTCTCGCCGATGGCAACATCCATGTATACGGCCCGATGCGTGGTCGCGTGTTGGCCGGCGTCAAGGGCGACACCAAGGCGCGGATTTTCTGTCAGCAAATGAGTGCTGAACTGATTTCCATCGCCGGGCATTACAAGGTTTCCGAAGATCTGCGCCGCGACCCTCTATGGGGTTCGGGTGTGCAGGTCAGCCTGTCCGGCGACGTGTTGAACATCATTCGGCTTTAACGGATACTGCCGCATTTTCCAAGCATCTCTAAAACGTAGCGAAAACGGCTCAAACGAAGTAGGAAAAAGGCCGAAAGCAGTGTTTACCGGGGGTAAACGCCGCTCAAAACCGGATTCCAGCCAAGGCTGTCCGACTGCAGTAGTTTTTCAGGAGATGTTTTTCAGGGACTGAAAAGTCCTTTTTCCTTAGGGGTGAAACACCTTGGCCAAGATTCTCGTGGTTACATCCGGCAAGGGTGGTGTGGGTAAGACCACCACCAGCGCCGCTATCGGTACCGGCCTCGCTCTGCGCGGCCACAAAACAGTGATCGTCGACTTCGACGTGGGCTTGCGTAACCTCGACTTGATCATGGGTTGCGAGCGCCGCGTGGTGTATGACTTCGTCAACGTGGTCAACGGCGAAGCCAACCTGCAACAGGCCCTGATCAAAGACAAGCGCCTGGAAAACCTCTACGTGCTGGCCGCCAGCCAGACCCGCGACAAAGACGCGCTGACCGTCGAAGGCGTGGAAAAAGTCCTGATGCAACTCAAGGAAGACTTTGAGTTCGTGGTCTGCGACTCCCCGGCAGGCATCGAGAAAGGCGCCCACCTGGCCATGTACTTCGCTGACGAAGCGATCGTCGTGACCAACCCGGAAGTCTCTTCGGTACGTGACTCCGACCGCATGCTCGGCCTGCTGGCCAGCAAGTCCCGTCGCGCCGAACGCGGTGAAGACCCGATCAAGGAACACCTGCTGATCACCCGCTACCACCCGGAGCGTGTCGAAAAAGGCGAAATGCTTGGCGTCGAAGACGTCAAGGAAATCCTATCGGTGACCCTGCTCGGCGTGATCCCTGAATCCCAGGCGGTGCTCAAGGCATCCAACCAGGGCGTTCCGGTGATCCTCGACGACCAGAGCGATGCCGGCCAGGCCTACAGCGATACCGTTGACCGCCTGCTGGGCAAAACCGTGGAGCATCGTTTCCTTGATGTACAGAAGAAGGGATTCTTCGAGCGCCTGTTTGGAGGCAACTAAGCAATGAACCTTTTTGACTTCTTTCGTGCCAACAAAAAGCAAAGCACCGCGTCGGTAGCGAAAGAGCGTCTACAGATCATCGTGGCGCACGAACGCGGCCAACGCAGTACCCCGGACTACCTGCCGGCCTTGCAGAAGGAACTGGTCGAGGTGATCCGCAAGTACGTCAATATCGGGTCCGATGACGTGCATGTCGCACTGGAAAGCCAGGGCAGTTGCTCGATTCTGGAACTCAATATCACCCTGCCTGATCGCTGAGTCGATCCGCCAGGAGCCACGGCGGCTCAGGTCCCTTCTGCAACCGGAAGGGACCTGAGCCGCCGTTGGCGTTTGTTACGAGGCTGTTTTAATGCCGTTGTCCAACATCCACATCATCCATCAGGATGCCGCCGTACTGGTGGTGAACAAACCGACCCTGTTGCTCTCTGTCCCTGGCCGGGCCGATGACAACAAGGACTGCCTGATTACCCGCCTGCAGGAAAACGGCTACCCGGAAGCGCGAATCGTCCACCGACTGGACTGGGAGACGTCCGGCATCATCCTGCTGGCCCGCGACCCGGATACCCATCGCGAGCTGTCCCGGCAATTTCACGACCGCGAAACGGAAAAGGCCTACACCGCCCTGTGCTGGGGTCAGCCGGAACTGGACAGCGGCAGCATCGACCTGCCCTTGCGCTACGACCCGCCGACCAAGCCGCGCCACGTGGTCGACCATGAATTCGGCAAACATGCGCTGACCTTCTGGAAGGTGCTCGAACGTTGCGGCAACTGGTGCCGCGTCGAACTGACACCGATCACCGGCCGTTCCCACCAGTTGCGCGTGCACATGCTCTCGATTGGCCATCCGCTGCTGGGTGACGGGCTCTATGCCCATGAACAAGCGCTGGCGGCCTGGCCGCGATTGTGCCTGCACGCGAGCATGCTCAGCTTCACCCACCCGCAAAGTGGCGAGCGCCTGCGCTTCGAGTGTCCGGCACCGTTCTGAAGCTACAACTGCAGTCAGTGTGGGAGCGAGCCTGCTCGCGAAAGCGGTGTATCAGACAATGCAAATGTCGATTGACACTCCGTCTTCGCGAGCAGGCTCGCTCCCACAGGGTTCGCCTTCACATTCAACTTCGGCGCCCCTCCCAACATCAGCCCACCGCCAATTCCATGGCTAATACGTTAAACTGGCGCCACTGCTGTCTGGAGCTACTTTATGCGCGAAGAGTTGAACCAAGGCCTGATCGATTTCCTCAAGGCCTCCCCTACCCCGTTCCATGCCACCGCCAGCCTTGTCCAGCGTCTGGAAGCGGCGGGCTATCAACGCCTCGACGAGCGTGAGCCGTGGAATACCGAAGCCAACGGTCGCTATTACGTCACCCGCAACGACTCTTCGATTGTCGCGATCAAGATGGGCCGTCACTCACCGCTGCACGGCGGCATTCGCCTCGTCGGCGCCCACACCGACAGCCCGTGCCTGCGCGTCAAGCCGCAACCGGAACTGCAACGCCAGGGCTTCTGGCAACTGGGCGTCGAAGTCTATGGCGGCGCGCTGCTGGCGCCGTGGTTCGACCGTGACCTGTCCCTGGCGGGCCGCGTAACCTTCCGCCGTGATGGCAAGGTCGAAAGCCAGTTGATCGACTTCAAGGCCCCGGTCGCGATCATTCCGAACCTGGCGATTCACCTCAACCGGGAAGCCAACATGGGTTGGGCAATCAATGCCCAGACCGAACTGCCGCCGATCCTCGCGCAATTTGCCGGTGACGAGCGCGTTGACTTCCGCGCGGTGCTCACCGACCAGCTCGCCCGCGAACACGGCCTGAATGCCGACGTGGTGCTCGATTACGAGTTGAGTTTCTACGACACCCAAAGCGCGGCGGTCATTGGCCTGCATGGCGACTTCATCGCCGGCGCGCGCCTGGACAACCTGCTGTCGTGCTACGCCGGCCTGCAAGCGCTGCTGACGGCCGACACCGACGAAACCTGCGTGCTGGTCTGCAACGACCACGAAGAAGTCGGTTCCTGCTCGGCCTGCGGTGCCGACGGCCCGATGCTTGAGCAAACCTTGCGTCGCCTGCTGCCTGAAGGTGATGAATTCGTACGCACCATTCAGAAATCCCTGCTGGTTTCGGCTGACAACGCCCACGGCGTGCATCCGAACTACGCCGACAAGCACGACGCCAACCACGGCCCGAAACTCAACGCTGGCCCGGTGATCAAGGTCAACAGCAACCAGCGCTACGCCACAAACAGCGAAACCGCCGGGTTCTTCCGTCACCTGTGCATGGCTGAAGAAGTGCCGGTGCAAAGCTTCGTGGTGCGCAGCGACATGGGCTGTGGTTCGACGATCGGCCCGATCACCGCCAGCCACCTGGGCGTGCGCACCGTGGACATCGGCCTGCCGACGTTCGCCATGCACTCGATCCGCGAACTGTGCGGCAGCCATGACCTGGCGCATCTGGTCAAGGTGCTGAGCGCGTTCTACGCCTGCCGCGAGTTGCCGTAACGCCGGTAGGAGCTGCCGCAGGCTGCGATCTTTTGATTCTGATTTTGACGCCATGATTGTTCGCCGAAGATCAAAAGATCGCAGCCTTCGGCAGCTCCTACACACATCACACCGGCCGCATCAAAAGCGGCCTAGACTTCAAGTATCCCTTTGACAAGGCTGTCTCCATGATTTCGATGTCTACCTTCCACGCCATGCTGATTCCGATTCTTGCCGGGATGCTCCTGCTGGCCGTCGGCTTCAACTTTCGCGATAAAAATGCTGGTGTGTTTGCCATGTGGATCGGCATGCTGACCATTCTCGCGACCGTGGTGATCAAGATCCTCGCCAAACTCAACGAATAATTCATCGCCCTTGGCTCGCATTGATTTTGACGGGCTCGTACACTCGGTCGATCCGCTCCCTGCGAGGTTGACCGCCTAGTGTTCGCTCGTCTTTTTGCCCTCCCTTGTTTTTTCCTTGTCTGCCTGATGACGCTGCTGTCAGTGGCGCCTGCCCAGGCGGCCGGCCTGCCTGGCCTGCTCAACCAGGCCAAGGCGCAGCCCGAAGCACAGATACCGCTGGGGCAGTCCCTGGACGAAGTGATCAAGTCACTGGAAAACGACCAGCAACGCACCAAGCTGCTGGCCGACCTGAAAAAGCTCCGTGACACCACCAAACAGGCCCAGCCGATTACCGAAGAAGGCGTGCTGGGCCTGATCGGCGGAACTCTGGCCAATTTCGAGAAAAAGTTTTCCGGCGACGACAGTCCGCTCATGCGCTGGTCCAGTGAGTTCGAGCAGGCCAGGGAAGAACTGGTGGCGCTGGCGCTGCCGGCCAATGAATGGCTGCCCATGCTGTTCGCCTTTGCCATGATCCTGATGGTCTGGAGCCTGCTGGCCGCCGCCCTGATCTGGATCAGCCACCGCGTGCGGATGCGTTTCGGCCTGACCGAAGAACTGCCGCAGCACCCCCGGGCCCTGGACATGCTGCGTTTTGCGCTGCGCAAACTCGGGCCATGGCTGATCGCCCTGGTGATCACGGTCTACATGAGCTACGCCCTGCCCTCGTCCCTGGGCAAGAGCCTGGCGATGGTGCTGGCCTATGCGCTGGTGGTCGGCACCTGCTTCTCGGCCATCTGCGTGATTGCCTTTTCCCTGCTCGACGGCCCACACCGCCACCGTGCCTTGTACATCCTGCGGCACCAGGCGTTTCGGCCGCTGTGGCTGATCGGCAGCTTCGCCGCGTTTGGCGAAGCCCTGAGCGATCCGCAACTGGTCAACAGCCTCGGCAGCCATCTGGCCCATACCGCCGCGACGGTTGCCAATGTCCTGGCCGCGCTCTCCACGGGGCGCTTTATCCTGCGCTTCCGCCGGCCGATCGCCCACCTGATCCGCAACCAGCCGCTGTCCCGGCGCCTGACCCGTCGCGCGCTCAACGATACCCTGTCGATTCTCGGCACCTTCTGGTACGTACCGGCGCTGGTGCTGGTGGCCATCTCGCTGTTCGCGACGTTCATTTCCGCCGGCGACACCAGCACCGCCCTGCGCCAGTCGCTGATCTGTACCGTGTTGCTGGTGCTGTGCATGGTCATCAACGGCCTGGTACGCCGCCACGGCCTCAAACCCCAACGCGGTATCCGGCGCTACGCCGTGTATTCGGAACGGCTGAGAAATTTCTTCTACACCATCGCCCACCTGCTGGTGTGGCTGGGGTTTATCGAGCTCGGCCTGCGGGTCTGGGGCATGTCGTTGATCCGCTTTACCGAAGGCGATGGCCATGAAGTCAGCGTCAAATTGTTCAGCCTCGCCGGCACGCTGCTGTTTGCCTGGCTGATCTGGATTCTGAGCGACACCGCCGTGCATCACGCACTCACCCGCTCGCGCAAAGGCCTGGCCAATGCCCGCGCACAAACGATGATGCCGCTGATCCGCAACGTGCTGTTCGTGGCCATTTTCATCGTCGCGCTGATCGTTGCCCTGGCGAACATGGGCATGAACGTCACGCCACTGCTGGCCGGTGCCGGCGTGATCGGCCTGGCCATCGGTTTTGGTGCGCAGTCACTGGTAGCCGACCTGATTACCGGGTTGTTCATCATCATCGAAGACTCCCTGGCCATCGACGACTACGTGGATGTCGGCGGCCACCTCGGCACAGTCGAAGGCCTGACCATCCGCACCGTGCGCCTGCGGGACATCGACGGCATCGTCCACACCATTCCGTTCAGTGAAATCAAAAGCATCAAGAACTACTCCCGGGAATTCGGCTACGCGATCTTCCGGGTAGCGGTGCCGGCCAACATGGACATCGACAACGCCATCAAACTGATGCGCGAGGTCGGCCAGAAAATGCGCACCGATCCATTGCAGCGACGCAACATCTGGTCGCCGCTGGAGTTCCAGGGGGTGGAAAGTTTCGAGTCGGGCAACGCGATCCTGCGCGCCCGCTTCAAGACTGCGCCGATCAAACAGTGGGAGGTGTCGCGAGCGTTCAACCTGTCACTCAAGCGGCACATGGATGAAGCCGGGATGGATCTGGCGATGCCGCGGATGAGTATTCAGGTAGTAACGGAGGGCAGTGGGCAGGAAAAGGAATAACGAACAAGGTGCAACTCGGGGAGGAACCCCGAGCTGCTTTCGCTTAAATATTCTTTAGTTCAGTGGAACAGACCTCGGCAAAAAGCCTCACAAGCTTTTTACGATTATTGGATATTCAATACGATGGGTACTGGTTTAGGCGTGAAGGGCTTATTGGCTGGATATCGCATCCACGCGCCTCGCCCATCTGGCACCATATAACTAACTTCACCACTTAAATTTTCCCTCCTGACTTTCCGCCCCGCAATCAAGAAATTGTAAAGTGTTTCCTGATCATCAAAAGCATTATCCCCCTCAAACTGCATAACCCGTTCAGTCTTGGATGAGTACAAGTAAATATCCACCTCACCTTGAGGATGATTTCTACTCAACGGAGAACTGTTTTCGAGATCGAAAATACCGAAATGCTCTGCGCGCTTTCCAATACCAAGGTATCCGTCATCGTCCAAAACAACATATTGTTTCCCTGCTATATCCCCAACAGAGACAATATACTGATTAGCGAAACAGTAAAAATGAAACGTTGTCGGCTTAACCTGAGCCACTTGAGTGCCGACTCTTCCGGGAGAAAGAACTGAAACAGGTCTCCCAAAAATACTCATGGTTGCACGAAACGATAAATCCAACTCATCAACCCTATTATTAAACATACTAATATCCCTATATAAAAACCCTATCAAGATCGCAACACAATAGCGACCCAAGACAACCTTACATAAAGCAAGACAGAACACACAAGACAAACAACAAACTTATAATTTCAGTATATTTAGTCAGCACACTCAACTCTGGATCAACTTTATTAATCTGCGATCATCAAAGCCAAACTTATACAACATCAACCCCCACATGAATCGCATCATGCCGCCAAAACTCCAGATCACAATCGATCAACCGCTCATGCTGGTCATAGTTGACCCGGGCAATCTGCAAGCCCGGGCTGCCTGTTGACACCTTCAACGCCGCCGCCGCATCCACTGACAATGCCGTGGGCACAATCTCGAAGCGCACCCGCCCGTAGTGCAAATCGTAATGCCGCGCATACAACTCGGTGATCGACTGATTCAAATCGAAATCGAGGATCCCGGGAAAGTACTGCGGGTTCAGATAGTGCTCCACATACAGCACCAGTCGCCCGTCGATCCGCCGTGCGCGGCAGATCTGGATCACGCTCGACAGCGCCGGCAATTGCAGCCAGGCACACACCGCCGCCGATGCCGGTTGCAATCGCGCCGAAATCACCTCGGTGGAGGGCACCCGCCCCTGGGCGCTGACCATCGCGTGAAAGTGGCTGCGCTGCATGAGGTTGTAGGCCAGGCGTGGCGGCGAGACGAACCAGCCGCGACGCTCCTCGCGATAAATCTGCCCCTGTGACTCCAACTGCAACAACGCTTCACGCAAAGTGATCCGCGTGGTGCCGAACAATTCACTGAGCTTGCGCTCGGCCGGCAATTTGCTGCCGGGGGTCAACAGTCCGTGGTCGATCTGCTCCTGAAGCACCTGGCCGATGGCTGTTACCGCTTTTGTTGCCTCTTCACGCATCGACGTTTCCTTTCTGGACTAGACCAGCACCATTTCAGGGCAGAACCACAGCGTAAACCGGCTCATTCAATAGTCTGCAAGCGTAGGCAGCGCAGATGACCGAGATGTGACAAAGCCGCCCAACGGTCGCCATTCTCTGGCCTCAACAACCTGCAATTCACCGGCCAAGTCCCTTGCCTTCCGGGGCCTTGACCATGGTCTACGCTTAGCAGGCCAGTCGCGATACCGCTGAACAAAAAGTCATTTCGGGCGACGAACGACATCAAAGTGTCATCCAGCCCCCTTAAATTGGCTCAGGTATTGCTGACCTAGACCAACACAAACCGCAATCGCAGCGTTGAACACGACCCAAGGAGCTTCGGAATGAAAAAGCTTTTCCTGGCATCACTGTTAGGCTCGACCATCGCAATGTGCACCGCCGCCATGGCGGCCGATGATCTGAAAACCCTGGAAGCCGCTGCAAAAGCGGAAGGCGCCGTCAACAGTGTCGGCATGCCCGATGACTGGGCCAACTGGGCCGGCACCTGGAAAGACCTGAGCGACAAGTACGGCCTCAAGCACATCGACACCGACATGAGCTCAGCCCAGGAAATCGCCAAGTTCGCCGCGGAAAAAGACAACGCCAGTGCCGACATCGGCGACGTCGGTGCAGCGTTCGGCCCGATCGCGGTCAAGCAGGGCGTGGTCCAGCCATACAAGCCTTCGACCTGGGATCAGGTTCCAGCCTGGGCCAAGGACAAGGACGGCAACTGGGCGCTGGCCTACACCGGCACCATCGCTTTCATCGTCAACAAGAAGTTGCTGCACGGCTCCGAAGCCCCAACCAAGTGGGCTGACCTAAAGGGCGGTAAATACAAGGTCTCCATCGGTGACGTGAGCACCGCAGCCCAGGCCGCCAACGGCGTACTGGCAGCGGCACTGGCCAACGGTGGCGACGAGAAAAACCTCAAACCCGCCCTGGATCTGTTCGCCGACATCGCCAAGCAAGGTCGCCTGTCGATGTCCAACCCGACCATCGCCACGATGGAAAAGGGCGAGATCGAAGTCGGCGTGGTCTGGGACTTCAACGGCCTGAGCTACAAGGCCAAGATGGCCAACCCGGATGACTACGTGGTGCTGATCCCGTCCGACGGCTCGGTGATCTCCGGCTACACCACCATCATCAACAAGTACGCGAAAAACCCGAATGCCGCCAAGCTGGCTCGCGAGTACATCTTCAGCGACGCCGGCCAGATCAACCTGGCCAAGGGCAACGCCCGTCCGATCCGTGCCGAACACCTGACCCTGCCAGCCGAGGTGCAGGCCAAGCTGCTGCCTAACGAGCAGTACAAGAAGGTCACGCCGATCAAGGACGCGGACGCCTGGGAAAAGACCTCCAAGGCCCTTCCTCAGAAGTGGCAGGAAGAAGTCATCATCAATATGCAGTAACCCTGTGGCCCACCATTTTTTGATGGGCCAATGAGAATCCCTGTGGGAGCGAGCTTGCTCGCGATAGCGAACTGGCATTCAACATGGATGTTGACTGGTAGTCCCTCATCGCGAGCAAGCTCGCTCCCACAGTGGATCGAGTGAGTTCCGAATATCTGTTTCACGGAGTCATCGCCCCTATGAAGCACAACGTCATCCTTGTCGTGCTCGACGGCCTCAGCTACGAGGTTGCCCGCCACGCCATGGGGCACCTGCAGGCGTACGTCGGCGCCGGACGCGCCGCACTCTACAAACTGGAGTGCGAGTTGCCAGCCCTGTCCCGCCCGCTGTACGAATGCATCCTGACCGGCGTTACGCCCATCGACAGCGGTATCGTCCACAACAACGTCTCGCGCCTGTCCAACCAGCGCAGCATCTATCACTACGCCACCGACGCCGGTCTCGTGACTGCGGCGGCGGCCTATCACTGGGTCAGCGAGCTGTACAACCGTTCGCCCTTCGTGGCGGCCCGGGACCGTCACACCGATGACCCGCAACTGCCGATCCAGCACGGGCATTTCTACTGGAACGATCACTACCCCGACTCGCACCTGTTCGCCGACGCCGAAAACCTGCGCCTGCGCCACACGCCGAACTTTTTGCTGATCCACCCGATGAACATCGACGACGCCGGGCACAAGCATGGCCTCGACACCCCGCAGTACCGCAACAGCGCCCGCTCGGCCGACATCATCCTGGCCGACTACCTGCAAGGCTGGCTCGATGCCGGTTACCAGGTGCTGGTCACCGCCGACCACGGCATGAACAACGACCGCTCCCACAACGGCCTGCTGCCGGAAGAACGTGAAGTGCCGCTGTTCGTTCTGGGTGATGCGTTCAGCCTCGACGCCGGTGCCGCGCCGAAACAGACCGAGATCTGCGGCACCGTCTGCCAACTGCTCGGCGTGCCCCACGACAAACCGGTCTGCCGGGAGCTGTTGAAGTGAATGCCATGACCCGCAGTAAATGGCTGGCAGCCTTATGCCTGGTCCCGTTCGCGCTGTTCTTCATCGTGTTCGAGATCGCACCGCTGACCTGGGTGATGATCAACAGCCTGCAATCGGAAGAATTCGGCTGGGGCCTGGCCAACTTCAGCAAAATCTTCAGCTCGAAGTTTTACCTGCAGGCCATCCAGTACAGCCTTGAGATCAGCTTCTGGTCCAGCGTGTTCGGGATCGTCATCGCGATACTGGGCGCCTACTCCCTGCGCCGGGTCGATTCGAAACTGCGCAACTTCGTCAACGCCTTCGCCAACATGACCAGCAACTTCGCCGGTGTGCCCCTGGCCTTCGCGTTCATCATTTTGCTCGGCTTCAACGGCAGCTTCACCATCATGCTCAAGCAGGCCGGAATCATTCAGGACTTCAACCTGTACTCGAAAACCGGGCTGATCATTCTCTACACCTACTTCCAGATTCCCCTCGGCGTGCTGCTGCTGTACCCGGCCTTCGATGCGCTGCGCGAAGACTGGCGTGAGTCGGCTGAGTTACTCGGCGCCGACGGTTGGCAGTACTGGCGGCACATCGGCTTGCCGGTGTTGACGCCGGCACTGCTGGGCACCTTCGTGATCCTGCTGGCCAACGCCCTCGGCGCCTACGCCACGGTGTACGCCCTGACCACCGGCAACTTCAACGTGCTGCCGATCCGTATCGCGGCGATGGTGTCCGGTGACATTTCCCTGGACCCGAACCTGGCCAGCGCCCTGGCCGTAGTGCTGGTGGCCTTGATGACCCTGGTGACCATCGTGCATCAGTTGCTGTTGAAGAGGAGCTACCATGTCTCGCGCTGAACTGGGGCCCGCCGGTGCCTACCACCGCGTCGTGGTGTACCTGCTGTTTGCCATCCTGTTGTTGCCGCTGGCCGGCACGCTGATCTACTCGATCGCCAGCAGTTGGTCGGCGACCATCCTGCCCAGCGGTTTCACCCTCAAGTGGTACATCCAGCTGTGGAGCGATCCGCGCTTCCTGCATGCGTTCGGGCAATCGCTGCTGGTCTGCGTCGGTTCGTTGATTCTTTCGGTGGTGCTGATTCTGCCGCTGCTGTTCGTGGTGCATTACCATTTCCCGAAACTCGACGCGCTGATGAACATCCTGATCCTGCTGCCCTTCGCCGTGCCGCCGGTGGTGTCGTCGGTGGGGCTGTTGCAGCTCTACGGCTCCGGACCGTTCGCCATGGTCGGGACGCCATGGATCCTGATCGGTTGCTACTTCACCGTGGCGCTGCCGTTCATGTACCGGGCGATCACCAACAACCTGCAGGCGATCAACCTGCGCGACCTGATGGACGCCGCCCAGTTGCTTGGCGCCAGCACCTTTCAAGCCGCCTTCCTGGTGGTGCTGCCGAACCTGCGCAAAGGCCTGATGGTAGCGTTGCTGCTGTCGTTCTCGTTCCTGTTCGGTGAGTTCGTGTTCGCCAACATCCTGGTCGGTACCCGCTACGAAACCCTGCAGGTCTACCTCAACAACATGCGCAACAGCAGTGGTCATTTCACCAGTGCGCTGGTGATCTCCTACTTCTTCTTTGTGCTGGTTCTGACCTGGATTGCCAATATTTTGAACAGGGACAAAAGCGAATGAGCTATGTCAGCGTCCAACATCTTCAGAAAAACTACGCGGGCACCACGGTGTTCAGCGACATCAATTGCGAAATCCAGAAAGGTGAGTTCGTCACCCTGCTCGGCCCGTCCGGTTGCGGCAAATCCACCCTGCTGCGCTGCATCGCCGGCCTGACTTCGGTGGATGGCGGCAAGATCCTGCTCGATGGCCAGGACATCGTGCCGGTGAGCCCGCAGAAACGCGGGATCGGCATGGTGTTCCAGAGCTATGCACTGTTCCCAAACATGACTGTGGAGCAAAACGTCGCCTTCGGCCTGCGCATGCAAAAGGTCAATGCCGATGACAGCCGCAAACGCGTCGCCGAAGTGCTCAAACTGGTAGAGCTCAATGACTTTGCCGGGCGTTACCCGCATCAGCTCTCTGGGGGGCAGTGCCAGCGCGTCGCCCTCGCCCGCTCTTTGGTGACCCGGCCACGCCTGTTGCTGCTCGACGAACCGTTGTCGGCCCTGGACGCGCGGATTCGCAAGCACCTGCGTGAACAGATTCGTCAGATCCAGCGCGAACTGGGCCTGACCACGATTTTCGTCACACACGATCAGGAAGAAGCCCTGACCATGTCTGACCGGATTTTCCTGATGAATCAGGGAAAAATCGTACAAAGCGGCGACGCCGAAACCCTCTACACCGCACCGGTGGATGTGTTCGCCGCCGGTTTCATCGGCAACTACAACCTGCTGGATGCCGACAGCGCTTCGAAGCTGTTGCAGCGACCGATCAGCAAGCGCATCGCCATTCGCCCGGAAGCCATCGAACTGAGCCTCAATGGCGAACTGGACGCGCAGATACGCAGCCACAGCCTGCTGGGCAATGTGATTCGCTACCGGGTCGAAGCCCGGGGCGTGGAATTGGTGGTGGATGTGCTGAACCGCTCGGCGGCCGACTTGCATCCCGATGGTCAGCGCCTGGCGCTTTCCATCGATCCGGCGGCCCTGTGTGAGGTAGCCTGATGACTTTGCTGACGCTGAAGAGAGAACTGCACTGATGGCCCTGGCAATTTTTGATCTGGACGAAACCCTGATCCACGGTGACTGCGCCTCACTGTGGAGCGAGCAAATGGTCCGCCTCGGCTGGGTCGATGGCGAATCGTTCCTGCGTCGCGACAAAGAACTGATGGATGCCTACGGCAGGGGCCATCTGGCCATGGAGGACTACATGGCCTTCAGCCTGGAACCGTTGATTGGTCGTACGCCTGAAGAAGTCGCGCATCTGGTTGGCCCGTGGGTGGAAGACTTCATCGAACCAATCATTTTCAGCGACGCCACCAAAACCATCGCTGCCCATCGCAAGGCCGGCGACCGGATCCTGGTGATTTCGGCCTCGGGCACCCATCTGGTCGGCCCCATCGCCGAGCGCCTGGGCATCGACGAGATTCTCGGCATCGAACTGGAAGTGGCTCATGGCGTTTACAGCGGCCATACCGTCGGCACCCTGACCTACCGCGAAGGCAAGATCACCCGCTTGCTGGAGTGGCTGGATGCAGAGGAGGAAAACCTCGAAGGCGCGAGTTTCTATTCCGACTCACGCAATGACCTGCCGCTGTTGCTGAAGGTGGATTTCCCCCACGTGGTCAACCCGGATCCGGTGTTGCGCGAACAGGCTGAAAAAGCTGGCTGGCCGATCCATATCTGGAAGTAATCGAGGCCCCCCTTGTAGGAGCGAGCCTGCTCGCGATAGCGGCGTGTCATTCAGCATTTGCGTTGGATGTTAAGCCGCCATCGCGAGCAGGCTCGCTCCTACAGGTTCCGTGTTGTCAGTTCAGGCTTTCATCAATCACCAACACCACCTTCCCCGCCACGGTATTGCTCGCCAACTCGGCAAACGCCGCCTCGGCATCCTTGATCGGGAATGTCCTGGCCAGTTGCGGACTCAATCGGCCCTCGGCAAACAGCGGCCACACGTGCTGGCTCAAATCGCTGAACAGATCCGCCTTGAATTGATCGTCACGGCTGCGCAGGGTCGAACCCAGCAACTGCACGCGCTTGGCCAGCACCTGGGCCAGATCCAGCTTGGCCTCACGGCCGCCCATCAGACCGATCAACACCCAACGGCCATCCTGGGCCAGCAGCTTGAGGTTCAATGCCGAGTAATTGCCGCCCACCGGGTCGAGAATCACGTCGAACGGCCCCAGATCCCGCAAGCTCTCCAGATCGCCATTACGCACCACGCCGCCCTGGGCGCCCAGCGCTTCGCAGTACGCCAATCGCTCGGCGGAGCCGACACTGACCCAACAGGGGTTACCGAAGGCCTTGCACAGCTGAATGGCCGCTGAACCGATTCCACTTGCCCCGGCATGCAGAAGAACTTTCTGACCCGGTTTGAGCGCAGCCAGTTGAAACAAATTCAACCAGACTGTTGCATAGACTTCAGGCAATGCCGCCGCCTCGACCAGTGACACTCCGTCGGGAACCGGCAGCACATGCCGCCCGTCGACAACTACCTCTTCGGCCATCCCGCCCCCGGCCAGCAAGGCGCAAACCCGATCGCCAACCTGCCAGGAGGACCCGGCGCCCACCTCGCTGATGACCCCCGAGCACTCTAGACCGAGCACTTGACTGGCCCCCGGTGGTGGCGGGTAAAGGCCGGCTTTCTGCAATAAATCGGCACGGTTGAGGCCAGCTGCCGCCACTCGTATACGAACTTGTCCTACATCGCACGTAGGACTCGGCTCTTCAACCCACACCACTTGACCGTCAACGCCTTGCAATGCTTTCACAGTGCCTCCATAGTGAGTCTGGACTGAGCCCGAAGCTATAGCGTCGGGCTTTTTGCATTATGCGACCGGCTCCCAAAGAACCGGCGACTTCAAAGACGGCCTAATATGCGTTATCAATTGTCCCCGCGTCGAATCAGCATGAAGCATCTGTTCCCCAGCACTGCCCTCGCCTTATTCATCGGTATCGGCTTGCTGCCGATGTCGAGCAATACATTCGCAGCCAATAGCTGGGACAAGCTTCAACCCGATCGTGACGAAGTGATCGCCAGCCTGAACGTCGTGGAGTTGCTCAAGCGCCACCACTACAGCAAACCGCCACTCGATGACGCACGCTCGGTGATCATCTATGACAGCTACCTCAAGCTGCTGGATCCGTCGCGCAGCTACTTCATGGCCAGCGACATTGCCGAATTCGACAAATGGAAGACGCAGTTCGACGATTTCCTCAAGAGCGGCGACCTGAACGCCGGGTTCACCATCTACAAGCGCTACCTGGACCGCGTCAAAGCGCGTCTGGACTTCGCCCTTGTCGAGTTGAACAAGGGCGTCGACAAGATCGACTTCACCACCAAGGAATCCTTGCTGATCGACCGCAAGGACGCCCCTTGGCTCAAATCCACCGCAGAACTCGACGACCTGTGGCGCAAACGCGTCAAGGACGAAGTCCTGCGTCAGAAGATCGCCGGCAAGGATTCCAAGCAAATCCAGGAAACCCTGACCAAGCGCTACAAGAACCAGTTGGCGCGCCTGGATCAGACCCGCGCGGAAGACATCTTCCAGGCGTACATCAATACCTTCGCCATGTCCTACGACCCGCACACCAACTATCTGTCGCCGGATAACGCGGAGAACTTCGACATCAACATGAGCCTGTCCCTCGAGGGTATCGGCGCCGTGTTGCAGAGCGATAACGATCAGGTGAAAGTCGTGCGCCTGGTGCCAGCAGGTCCGGCGGACAAGACCAAGCAGGTCGCACCGGCCGACAAGATCATCGGCGTTGCCCAGGGCAACAAGGAAATGGTCGACGTCGTGGGCTGGCGCCTGGACGAAGTGGTCAAGCTGATCCGTGGTCCGAAGGGCACCGTGGTGCGCCTGGAAGTCATCCCGGCCAGCAATGCGCCGAACGACCAGACCACCAAGATCGTGCCGATCACCCGCGAAGCGGTGAAGCTCGAAGACCAGGCCGTGAAGAAATCGGTCTTGAACCTGAAGCAGGACGGCAAGGACTACAAGCTCGGCGTCATCGAGATCCCGGCGTTCTATCTGGACTTCAAGGCCTTCCGTGCCGGCGATCCGGACTACAAGAGCACCACCCGCGACGTCAAGAAACTGCTGACCGAGTTGCAGAAAGATAAAGTCGACGGCGTGGTCATCGACCTGCGCAACAACGGCGGCGGTTCCTTGCAGGAGGCCACCGAGCTGACCAGCCTGTTCATCGACAAGGGCCCGACCGTACTCGTGCGTAACGCCGATGGCCGGGTCGATGTCCTGGAAGATGAAAACCCGGGCGCGTTCTACAAGGGCCCGATGGCATTGCTGGTCAACCGCCTGTCGGCCTCGGCTTCGGAGATTTTTGCCGGCGCCATGCAGGACTACCACCGCGCGCTGATCATCGGCGGCCAGACCTTCGGCAAAGGCACCGTGCAGACCATTCAGCCGCTCAACCATGGCGAACTGAAACTGACCCTGGCCAAGTTCTACCGGGTTTCCGGGCAGAGCACCCAGCATCAGGGCGTCTTGCCGGACATCGATTACCCGTCGATCATCGACACCAAGGAAATCGGTGAGAGCGCCCTGCCGGAAGCCATGCCGTGGGACACCATCAAGGCGGCGATCAAGCCTTCGGTCGACCCGTTCAAACCGTACATTTCGCAGCTCCAGTCCGAGCATGACGTGCGTACGGCAAAAGATGCGGAGTTCGTGTTCATCCGCGACAAGCTGGCCCTGGCGCAGAAACTGATGGCCGAGAAAACCGTCAGCCTCAATGAAGTCGACCGTCGTGCCCAGCACGCCGACATCGAAGCCAAACAGCTGGCCATGGAAAACATCCGTCGCAAGGCCAAGGGCGAAGAACCGCTCAAAGAGCTGAAGAAAGAAGACGAGGACGCCATTGCGGCCGAGGATGACAAGACCAAACCGGAAGACGACGCCTACCTCAGCGAAACAGGGCGGATTCTGCTGGACTACCTGAAACTCAACACGGCAGTGGCCAAGCACTGAGTTTGTACAAACAACTGATGGCAATTTAATGCTGACGCCCCGGTAGCGTCATCATACAGTCATCATTCTGTCGTGAAATAAAGGACCGGGCGTGCTCTTTTACCAAGGGCACGCCCGGTCCTTTTTTTATTGCCAGAGATCGCCATGACCACAACCGAACAGCTGAGTGCCTTGGGCTCGATCCTGAGTCAAAGCGGTTTACACAGTCTGTTCCAACCGATCATCAGCCTTTCTGAACGACGCATCCTCGGTTACGAAGCCCTCAGTCGCGGCCCCTCCAACAGTCCTCTGCACTCCCCTGTCGCCCTGTTTGCCGTCGCACGCCAGGCCGGGCGCTTGAGCGAGCTGGAAATTGCCTGCCGCGAAAGCGCTTGCCGACGCTTCAATGAGCAACAACTGCCTGGCATGTTGTTCCTTAACGTGTCCCCGGAGTCCCTGCTCGAAGCGGCCCATCAACCGGGGCGCACCCTGCAATTGCTGCAGGATTTCGGCATACCGCCGAGCCAGGTGGTCATCGAGCTCACGGAACAGACGCCGACGGATGATTTCCAGCTGCTGCAAACCGCCCTGCATCACTATCGGGCGATGGGGTTTTCGATTGCGCTGGATGATCTGGGAGCGGGCTATTCGAGTTTGCGCTTGTGGTCCGAGCTGCGGCCCGATTACGTGAAAATCGACCGGCATTTCATTGATGGCATTCATCAGGATGCGCTCAAGCGCGAGTTCGTCGGCTCGATCCTGCAAATCGCCAAGGCCTCGCGGGCGAAAGTCATCGCCGAAGGTATCGAACTGGCCGAAGAACTCACGGTGCTGACCGAAATGGGCGTGGACCTGGTGCAGGGCTATCTGCTCTGCCGTCCCCAGGAACACCCGCCACGGGATGCCCGGGCATTGATGCCCCGACAGGACAGCACCGCCGTTGTCCTGAGCGAAGACGGCAGCGACCTCAGCGCCCTGCTCAACGAACTACCCGCGGTGAACCGGGACACCCCGACCGCCACGGTGCTCGAAGCCTTTCGCCGCCAGGCCAATCTGAACTCACTGGCGGTCCTGGATGAACAGGGTCAGCCCTGCGGCATTGTTCATCGTCATTCGCTCTCTGATGTCCTGCTCAAGCCCTTTGCCACCGACCTGTTCGCCCGCAAGCCCATCAGCCGCCTGATGAACGATGACTTCCTCGCCGTCGAACTGAGCCAGTCCCTGCAACAGGTCAGCCGCCTGATCACCAGCCGCGCCCGCCAGCGCATCGAGGAAGACTTCATCATCACCCTCAACGGCGGTTACCTGGGGTTGGGCCGGGTGATCGACGTGCTCAAGCTGATCACCGAACTGAAGATCCAGCAGGCCCGCTACGCCAACCCGCTGACCTTGCTTCCGGGCAACGTGCCGATCCAGCAATGCCTGACGCGGCTGCTGCAACAGCGACGGGAATCGGTGATCTGCTACGTGGACATTGATAGCTTCAAACCCTTCAACGACATCTACGGCTATGGTCGCGGCGACGAAGTCCTGCTGTGCCTGGCGCAATGCCTGAACGACCGCGTCGACCCCTCCCGCGACTTCGTCGGCCACATCGGCGGCGATGATTTCCTGCTGGTGCTCGGCCCGGAAGACTGGCGCAAACGTTTGAACCAGTTGCTCGACGACTTCCAGAGCCAGTGCCGGCGCTTCTACCGCAGCGAACACCTGGAAGCCGGCTGCTTCATCGCACCCAATCGCCAGGGTCAGCGCCAGGAGTTTGCGTTGTTGTCGCTGTCGATCGGCGTGGTGCACCTGCATCCACAGGCCTGTGAACAACTCGATGCGAGCCAGTTGGCCGAGATGGCATCACAGGCCAAGCACCACGCCAAGAATGTGCAGGGCTACAGCGTGCATGTGATTGATAGCCTGGTGGTTTCGACTGTAGATGAGGTGCTCGTTTCCGGGCATCGATAAGGGAGCTTTTCGGCATCACTCCAATCAACGAGGCGCCGAGGAAGACTTCAGCTCTTCGAGCTTGATCGGCGCCAACGGATGCCCGGCCTTCGCCGCGATCTCCCAGAACCGCGCGGCTTCGACAGGATCCGGTGCCTTGCTCGCCGTCCCGGCCAGGGTGATCACGCCCATTTGATACGCCGCCTTGCCATCGCCCGCCAACGCCGCCAGGCGCAACAAACGCACGCCCTCCTCACGAGCTCCGAGGCCGACGCCGCGAAACGCCAGGATGTGCCCATAGAAGCTCTGGGCACCGACATTGCCCAGGTTGGCCATGCGTGCGAACTGGCCTTCGAGCCAGCGCCAGCCTCGTGGCTGACGGACAAACCATGACCAGTGAAACAGTCGGCGCGCGAGCCAGTAACCGGCCCGCGCCTTGAGCTGCAAGAACACTCAGGCCTCGGCCGATTCAGGGTATTCGTACTCGAACACCCGCACCACTTCCGAAGCATGCCAGGACGCGGCGGCAACACCGTCCGACGGCCCGGAGAAACGCCCCAGACGCTCGACACATTCAAAGAACCCGGTGCGCGGCAAACGGCTGGCGCCCTGACTGATCACCAGTGAACTGCGCAATGGCTGCTCCGCCCTGGCATCCAGGGCCGCCAGATGCTCGAGGGCCGCCGTCAGGGTCTGCATGGCCGGGGTCGGCAGCTGCAAACGCTCCAGCAATGCCCGATACGTCAACAGATGGCGCTGGCGACGCGCCTGATCCAGTTCGCCCAGCAACCCGTCCCAATGGTGACGACTGATGCGTACGCTCACGATTCATCCCTCCACCCTGGCACCGTCAATTCCCAGGCCAGGCTGCGGCGAATCGCAGCGTCGGGCAGACGCTCGCCACTTTCGATCATGGCCAGGTAAGACGGGCTGATGCCTACCGTGCGGGCCAACGCCTCTATGGCGATGCCCTTCCCCTCGCGCAAACTGCGTAGTTGATCCAGACCCGGAAGAATCGCGTCTGGTGTTGCCGCCTGAGGCTTCGTGGCTTGAGGCGACGCTTGCTCCTTGATACCCGCCGCTTTCAGTAACGCCTGATACTGAGCCCATGGCAAAACCGCATATTCGGGCTCGCCTTCGCGTGTAATTATCTGAATATCCATCACTACCCCGTAGGACAACAACACTTAGCGAGTCGGCACTTTTCCCTAGAAGTGTAATCCTAACAGCGGCCAAGGTCGCGGGGGACATCAATCTGTGAACTCGTCAAAATCGACTCAGTGTTTTTTCGGGCCTTGAAGTTGAAGTTGCTCGGGAGTAGCAGGCAGACGCTCAACCACCGCGAGCGTCTCCGGCACCTGCCGTTTGCGCCAGGCACGGAAGGCATTGAGCTCGTCGTCGAGCACTTTCATCAGCCATGCCAGTACCGCGATGTCATCGAACATGCCAAACACTGGAATGAAATCCGGGATCGCATCCACCGGGCTTAGGAAGTACATCAGGCCCGCGACCACCGAAATCAGCGCCTTGGGGCTGATGGCGCGATACTCACCACGCCAGTAGGCCAGGCAGAGTGCCTGCAACAGCTTCAAGTCGTCTTTGATCTTGCCCAACCGGTTGCCCTGGCTTGCGACTTTGCCGGCGACTGCGAACAACAGGGTCGGCAATCGACCGCGTGCCAGCAGGCGCCCGGCCAGTGGCAGGAAACGAGCGAAACTCCAGGGTGCTTTCATCATTCTTCCCGTTGAAATGTTATCCACACAAATTGTGGATAACCTTGTGAACAGAGCTGCTTTTCACCGCTGTAAGCCCCGTTTTACAAGGCCTGCGTTCAGATCGGGCGTTTTTTACTCATCAAAAAAAACCCATAATTTCATTGACTTGGCGGCCTTGTGCGTCTACCGCCGACACCACTATGCCTAAGACTCCGGCCTAGAGCGTCTGTTCGTTTTGTTTACCCGTGCCGAACGCCAGATGCAACAACGCCCCGCATGAGCGAGGCGTTGTTATCGAAGCAGGCGCTGGTTACTTGGCAGCGGCGTCTTCTTTTGCCGGATCCTTGATGGCCAGCAGTTCCAGGTCGAATACCAGCACCGAGTTGGCTGGAATCGCCGGGCTCGGGCTTTGAGCGCCGTAAGCCAGGTCAGCAGGGATGTACAGCTTGTACTTCTCGCCAACGTGCATCAGTTGCAGGCCTTCGACCCAACCCGGGATCACACCGCTGACCGGCAGATCGATCGGGCTGCCGCGCTCGACGGAGCTGTCGAATACGGTGCCGTTGGTCAACTTGCCGGTGTAGTGAACGGTCACTACGTCAGTCGGCTTTGGCTGAGGGCCATCGGCTTTCTGCACGACTTCGTACTGCAAGCCCGAAGCGGTGGTGGTCACGCCGGCTTTCTTGGCGTTTTCTTCGAGGAATTTCTTGCCGGCAGCGGCCGACTCTTCGCTCATCTTGGCCATGCGTTCTTCGGCACGCTTTTGCAGTGCGGCGAACGCCTCGACCAATTCTTCGTCTTTGAGCTTCTGCTCTTTCTTGCCGACGGCGTCTTCGATGCCCTGGGCTACAGCCTTGGAATCCAGGTCATCCATGCCTTCCTGAGCCAGGCTCTTGCCCATGTTCAGGCCAATACCGTAGGAAGCTTTTTGCGCCGGAGTTTTCAGCTCTACGCTGGTCTGCGAATCACAACCCGCGAGTACCAGGCCAACCAGGGCTACCGCCGCCGCCAACCGATGCTGTTTCATGCTATTTCCTTGTTCATGCGCCTAAAGGGCAATCGAGTAAAGCCGCGAGCTTATCAGGCCGCCACGACCAATGGCTACCGGCATGAGAGCCAGAAACAATTGATAAGTTCAGGTGTTTAAACGCTTTTCACCATCCGGCTGATGAAGCTTCTTTCACTTTACGCCGACGCAGGCGGATTCCGGAACTACAGCATCTGGCGTAATGGCCTCTTGCCGCACCCTGGGTACTGGGGCATAACTGCATGATAATTCGACAAGGACGTTTATCTTGCGCCTCTTCCTTCGCTTGCTGGTTCTCGTCGCAGTACTGCTCGGGCTGATCATTGCCGTGGTGCTTTACTACGTCGCCAACCCGAAACTGCCGGCCTGGTCGCCTGCGCAACAAGTGCATTACCTGGAGCAATGGAGCGCCGCCGATCGCGAGACCTATTACTTCACACCCCAAGGTACTCAGGTCAAAGGCTTGCGCTACGACTGGTTCACCGCCCTCGAACTGCCCTTCTCGCAACAACGCTTCGCCGCCCCCGAATACCTCGCCCGCTTCGGTTTTCTGGTGGACCCCGGCCAGAAACCGACACCGAACAACCCCGGCAACCTCCCCGCAGGCTTTACCCGGCACCAGAATGCGGGGAGCCCGGAGGTGTTTCTGGATATCACCTGTGCGGCCTGCCACACCGGTGAACTGCGTTACAAGGGCCAGGCCGTGCGTATCGACGGCGGCTCGGCGCAGCATGTGCTGCCGTCCAGTGTTCCTACGCTCAAAGGGGGCAGTTTCGGACAGGCCCTGGTGGCCAGCCTCGCCTCCACTTACTACAACCCGTGGAAATTCGAGCGCTTCGCACGCAACGCGTTAGGCCAGGACTACGAGACGCGTCACCAACAGTTGCGCAAAGATTTCAAATCTTCACTGGATACGTTCCTCAAGGTGGCCTGGAACGACACCCATCGCGGGCTCTATCCGACCGAGGAAGGCCCGGGGCGCACAGACGCCTTCGGGCGCATCGCCAATGCCAGCTTCGGTGATGCGATTTCCCCCGACAACTACCGCGTGGCCAATGCCCCGGTCGATTATCCACAGTTGTGGGACATGTGGACGTTCGAATGGGTGCAGTGGAACGGCTCGGCGAAACAACCCATGGCCCGCAACATCGGCGAGGCGTTGGGCGTCGGCGCCACGCTGAACTTCTTCGACAAGAACGGCCAGCCGCTGACGGGGGACACCCGCTATCCCTCCAGTGTCCGCGTGCGCGATCTGCACCTGATCGAACAAACCCTGCAACGACTCGCGCCGCCGGCCTGGCCGGAAGACCTGTTGGGCGCGGTCGACAAGCCCCTGGCAGCCAAGGGCCGCGCCTTGTTCGCCGAAAACTGCGCAGGTTGTCATGTACCGCGCACCAGCCAGGGCGAAGGGCGATACGTCCAGCACCTGAAAATGCTCCCGGTGGATTACATCGGCACCGACCCCGGCGCGGCCAACAACATCGCCGACCACCGCTTCGACCTGACAGCGCTGCAATGGAAGCAGGCGGAACTGGAAAAACTCGATGTCGAGCCAAAACCCGACGAACCGCTGGACCTGAGCAAGATGTCCGTGGCCAAGGGGCTGGCCTACGTCACCGCATTTGTCCAGGACCGCGCCTATCAAGACGCCAACGTCAGCGCTGCCGAGCGCCCTGCAATGGACGGTTTCGGCCTGCCAATCGGCGTGCGCGAATTGCGTTCGTACAAGGCCAGGCCATTGGCGGGGGTATGGGCGACACCTCCGTTCCTGCACAACGGTTCGGTCCCGAGCATTTATCAATTGCTGTCGCCTCAGGATGAGCGTGCGACCACCTTCTATAAAGGCACGTTCGAGTACGACCCGGGACACCTGGGTTACCGCCCCGAAGCCTTTGCCAACGGTTTCCTGTTCGACACGCGAATCACCGGAAACCACAACGGCGGCCATGAATTCCGTGCCGGCAAAATCGGCAATGGCGTGATCGGCCGCTGGTTGCAGCCGGAGGAACGCCGGGCACTGCTCGAATACCTGAAAGTGCTTGGCGGTCCGCTGGAAGCGCAATTGCCATGACCACAACCGCAGCCAAAAGGACGCTCCCATGCTGATAACACTCTGGCTGCGCCTGGGCGCCTTCCTCGCCAAGCTGTTGCTGTGGCTTCTGGGTCTCGGCGTGCTGGGCTGGGCCCTGGCCAGCGCCTGGTTTGCCTGGCAGCATCGCGGGCCGGTCTCGGCGCAGGAGTTGATTGCGGACGACGAAGCCGCGATGACCCGGGACGTCATCCAGACCGCCGTGCGCATCGTCGATCAGCACCGTGAAAGCACCCGCTACCTGCGCGACGCCCATGCCAAGGCCCACGGCTGTGTGAAGGCCGAGGTTCAGGTGCTGCCGGAACTGCCAGGCGAACTGCGCCAGGGCGTGTTCAGTGAACCGGGCAAAACCTGGCAAGCGACGATGCGCCTGTCCAACGGCAATGCCTACCCGCAGTTCGACAGCATCCGCGACGCCCGGGGCATGGCGATCAAACTGCTCGATGTGCCGGGCAAGCAACTGTTGAGCGACCGGCAGGGGCCAGGCGAACAGGACTTTGTGATGTTCAGCCACCCGAACTTCTTTGTCAGTAATGTCGCCGAATACCGTCAGAACGTCGCCGCCCAGGCCGACGGTAAAAAGATGTTGGCGTTCTTTCCGGGCTGGGATCCACGCGCCTGGCAGCTTCGCCACCTGTTCATTGCCCTGGCGACACTGGCCCCTGCCCCGTCGAGCCCGACCCAGACGACGTATTTTTCGGTTTCTCCCTACAAATTCGGTGAAGCCAATGCGAAGTTCCGGGTCATGCCCGATCCGGATAGCTGCCCGGCCTACAACCTGCCGGAACAGAATCGCAAGCTGCCAAACTTTCTGCGCAATGCGCTGAACCAACAGCTGTCGACCGACCGGATGCCTGCGTGCTTCGCCTTGCAGATCCAGCGACAGGACGCCAACAAGTACATGCCGATCGAAGACACCAGCATTGAGTGGCGCGAGAGCGATGCGCCCTTCGAGACGGTGGCGCGGATCAGGGTGCCGGCGCAGGACTTCGATACACCGGCGCTGAACCTGCAATGCGACAACCAGTCGTTCAATCCCTGGTTCGGCATCGAGGCGCACCGCCCCATCGGCGGGATCAATCGCCTGCGCAAGGCCGTGTATGAAGCCGTCAGCGACTACCGCCACAGGCGCAACGCCGAGCAATAATCGGGCAGGCACAAAAAAGTGATCCTCGGATCGCTCTATTGACTGGCCAAACGCCAGACAGCAAAAAGCCCGCACTAGGCGGGCTTTCTGTGGTGACCTGGCGTTCAGTGTTCCAGGTTACCGAATATGGCGCAGCGGACGGGACTCGAACCCGCGACCCCCGGCGTGACAGGCCGGTATTCTAACCGACTGAACTACCGCTGCGCGTAGCGTTGAAAGTAAATGGTGGGTGATGACGGGATCGAACCGCCGACATTCTGCTTGTAAGGCAGACGCTCTCCCAGCTGAGCTAATCACCCTTTACCTTCGTTGCGGGGCACATTATGCCACAGGTTTTTATAAAGTGTTGATTTATTTGAAGTTTTTTTCAAAAAATCTAAAAACCGGTGAAACGATGCAACCCACAGGAACAACAGTCAAACTTGAGGCAGAAAAAAACCCGCCTAAGCGGGCTTTTCCGTGGTGACCTGGCGTTCAGTGTTCCAGGTTACCGAATATGGCGCAGCGGACGGGACTCGAACCCGCGACCCCCGGCGTGACAGGCCGGTATTCTAACCGACTGAACTACCGCTGCGCGTAACACTGAAAACGAATGGTGGGTGATGACGGGATCGAACCGCCGACATTCTGCTTGTAAGGCAGACGCTCTCCCAGCTGAGCTAATCACCCTTCGCTTCGGTGTGGCGCGCATTCTACGGAGCGACCCAACCTCTGGCAAGCACTTTTTAAAATAATTTTCTCAGGCCTTCCAAAGGCTTAGAGAAAGGTTGGCCTATGGCACGGCGAAGACAATAATGCCCCCCTTTGTATAAAGGAGAGACTCACCCCATGTGGTTCAAAAACCTGCTTATCTATCGCCTGACCCAAGATCTGCCTGTTGATGCCGAGGCGTTGGAAACTGCACTGGCCACCAAACTGGCGCGCCCATGTGCAAGCCAGG
This sequence comes from Pseudomonas grandcourensis, assembly GCF_039909015.1. NCBI lineage: Bacteria > Pseudomonadati > Pseudomonadota > Gammaproteobacteria > Pseudomonadales > Pseudomonadaceae > Pseudomonas > Pseudomonas grandcourensis. The sequence goes on along the minus strand of NZ_CP150919.1, from coordinate 1,915,650 downwards.
AGTTGACCACCTACGGTTTCGTCGCGCCGTTCGGCAAGGGCGAAGATGCGCCACTGGTGCACGTCAGCGGTGACTTCCTGCTGGTGTCCGCGCGCAAGGAAGAACGTATTTTGCCGGGCAGCGTCGTGCGTGACGCGGTCAAGGAAAAGGTCGAAGAGATCGAAGCCGAGCAAATGCGCAAGGTCTATAAGAAGGAACGCGATCAGATCAAGGATGAAATCATCCAGGCCTTCCTGCCCCGCGCCTTTATCCGTCGCTCGTCGACCTTCGCCGCCATCGCGCCGAAACAGGGCCTGATCCTGGTCAACTCGGCCAGCCCGAAACGCGCCGAAGACCTGCTGTCGACCCTGCGCGAAGTGATCGGCACCCTGCCGGTGCGTCCGCTGACCGTGAAGATGTCCCCGACCGCGACCATGACCGAGTGGGTCACCACCCAGAAAGCCGCGGACGATTTCTTTGTGCTGGACGAGTGCGAACTGCGCGACACCCACGAAGACGGCGGCATCGTGCGTTGCAAGCGCCAGGACCTGACCAGCGAAGAAATCCAGCTGCACCTGAGCACGGGCAAAGTGGTCACTCAACTGTCCCTGGCCTGGCAGGACAAACTGTCGTTCGTCCTCGACGATAAAATGGTGGTCAAGCGCCTGAAGTTCGAAGACCTGCTGCAAGACCAGGCGGAACAGGACGGCGGCGACGAAGCCCTCGGCCAACTGGACGCCAGCTTCACCCTGATGATGCTGACCTTCGGCGACTTCCTGCCGGCGCTGGTTGAAGCGCTGGGTGGTGAAGAGACTCCCCAAGGCATCTGATCGCCTGAATCGTTAGCCTCTGTAAAAAGATCGCAGCCTGCGGCAGCTCCTACATCTGGAATGCGTTTCCTTGTAGGAGCTGCCGCAGGCTGCGATCTTTTTTTGCGAGCAGCGTATGCTTAGCTCCCTAACGCTTTCATATAACAAGGATCAAGCCATGCGCGCACTGGCTGCATTGAGTCGTTTTGTCGGCAACACCTTCGCTTACTGGGTACTGATTTTCGCTGTCGTGGCGTTTCTGCAGCCGGCATGGTTCCTCGGCCTCAAGGGCGCCATCGTGCCCTTGCTGGGGCTGGTGATGTTCGGCATGGGCCTGACCCTCAAACTCGAAGACTTCGCCGAAGTCGCTCGCCATCCATGGCGCGTGGCCCTGGGCGTGGTTGCCCATTTCGTGATCATGCCGGGCGTGGCGTGGTTGCTCTGCCAGGCGTTCCACTTGCCTCCGGAAATCGCCGTCGGCGTGATACTGGTCGGTTGCTGCCCGAGCGGCACCTCGTCGAACGTGATGACCTGGCTGGCCCGTGGCGACCTGGCGCTGTCGGTGGCCATCGCCGCCGTCACCACCCTCCTCGCCCCGCTGCTGACCCCGGCCCTGATCTGGCTGCTGGCCTCGGCCTGGTTGCCGGTATCGTTCATGGAGTTGTTCTGGTCGATCCTGCAGGTGGTGCTGTTGCCGATCGTGCTGGGCGTGGTTGCCCAACGGGTACTCGGCGACAAGGTTCGCCACGCCGTGGACGTGTTGCCGCTGGTGTCGGTGGTCAGCATCGTGATCATCGTCACCGCAGTAGTGGCCGCCAGCCAGGCGAAGATCGCAGAGTCCGGCCTGTTGATCATGGCCGTGGTCATGCTGCACAACAGCTTTGGCTACCTGCTGGGCTACTTCACCGGGCGCCTGTTCAAGCTGCCCCTGGCCCAGCGCAAATCCCTGGCCCTGGAAGTCGGCATGCAGAACTCCGGGCTGGGTGCCGCGTTGGCGAGTGCACACTTCTCGCCGCTGGCGGCAGTGCCCAGTGCACTGTTCAGTGTGTGGCACAACATTTCCGGGGCATTGCTCTCCACCTACTTCCGCCGCATGAGCGAGAAACAGGATCGGGAAATGGCGGCGCAACAGGTCAGTGACTGATTCGCGATCTTGATCTGAAAACTTGATCCCCGGGTTAATGCTGGGCACTATATTGCGCAACGCGAGGACGACCTCGCGGCTCGATCGAGTCATTAATCAGGGGACGACCCCGTCAGACGATGGAGGTCTTCATGTCCTGGATCATTCTGTTTTTCGCCGGCCTGTTCGAAGTCGGCTGGGCCGTCGGCCTCAAGTACACCGACGGCTTCACCCGCCCGCTCCCCACTGTGTTGACCATTGCGGCCATGGCTATCAGCCTTGGCTTGCTCGGCCTTGCAATGAAGGAATTGCCGCTGGGCACGGCCTATGCGATCTGGACCGGTGTCGGTGCCGTTGGCACGGTGATCGCCGGGATCATTCTATTTGGCGAATCCATGGCGCTGGTGCGGTTGGCGAGTGTGGCGTTGATCATTTTCGGGCTCGTTGGCCTGAAGGTCAGCGCTTAGCTTTCAGACTGCCATCGCGAGCAAGCTCGCTCCCACAGGGATTGAAGGCGTGCCTACTGTGTGTGGCACAACACAAAACCTGTAGGAGCGAGCCTGCTCGCGAAGAGGCCCGCACAAACAACCGCTATCTAACGGCCCCACGCAACTCCCCCACCATCGCCTGCAACTTCGCCGGTTCCGCCACTTCAACCGCCACCGCTGGCCCTGCCACCAAGGTCACCCGTGACCACAGGCGATGAAACAGCCCCTTGCCCGGATCGCGGCTGAAGAAACTCCCCCACAACCCCTGCAAGGCCAACGGAATCACCGGCACCGGTGTCTCTTCGAGAATCCGCGTCAACCCGCCCTTGAACTCGTTGATCTCGCCATCGGCGGTCAATTTACCCTCGGGGAAGATGCAGACCAGCTCACCGTCCTTCAGGTACCGGGCGATGCGCGTGAAGGCTTGTTCATATATCTGGATATCTTCCTGACGCCCCGCAATCGGAATCGTCCCCGCGGTACGGAAGATGAAGTTCAGCACCGGCAGGTTGTAGATCTTGTAGTACATGACAAAGCGAATCGGCCGACGCACCGCGCCGCCAATCAGCAAGGCGTCGACGAATGACACGTGATTGCACACCAGCAACGCCGCGCCTTCATCGGGGATCAAGTCCAGATTGCGGTGCTCGACGCGGTACATGGAATGGCTGAGCAGCCAGATCATGAAACGCATGGTGAACTCGGGGACGATCTTGAAGATGTAGGCGTTGACGCCGATGTTCAGCAACGACACCACCAGGAACAACTGCGGGATCGACAGCTTGGCCACACTCAGCAAGACGATCGAGACAATCGCCGACACCACCATGAACAACGCATTGAGGATGTTGTTGGCGGCAATCACCCGCGCCCGTTCGTTCTCCGCCGTGCGTGACTGGATCAGCGCGTACAGCGGCACGATGTAGAAACCGCCGAAGACGCCCAGGCCGAGGATGTCGAGCAATACCAGCCAGGCGTGGCCGAAACCGAGGATCTCGATCCAGCCATGGCCGGTGGCGCTGTCCGGAATTCCACCAGAATGCCACCACAGCAGCAGACCGAAAACGGTCAGGCCGAACGATCCGAACGGCACCAGGCCAATCTCGACTTTGCGCCCGGAGAGCTTCTCGCACAGCATCGAACCCAATGCGATGCCGACCGAGAACACCGTCAGAATCAGCGTCACCACGGTTTCGTCGCCGTGCATCCATTCCTTGGCATAGGCCGGGATCTGCGTCAGGTAAATCGCCCCGACAAACCAGAACCACGAGTTGCCGACTATCGAGCGTGACACCGCCGGCGTTTGCCCAAGGCCCAGTTTCAACGTGGCCCAGGACTGGCTGAAGATGTTCCAGTTCAGGCGCAATTGCGGCGTGGCGGCCGCCGCCCGGGGAATGCTGCGACTGGCCAGGTAACCGAGCACAGCAGTGCCGATGATCGCCATGGACACCACCGGCGCGTAATGCGCCGAAGACATCATGACCCCGGCGCCAATGGTGCCGGCGAGGATCGCCAGGAAGGTGCCCATTTCCACCAGGCCGTTGCCGCCTACCAGCTCATCTTCATGCAGGGCTTGCGGCAGGATCGAGTACTTCACCGGCCCGAACAACGCCGAGTGGGTGCCCATGGCGAACAGCGCCACCAGCATCAACGACAAGTGATCGAACATGAAGCCGACGGCGCCGACCGCCATGATGGCGATTTCCCCAAGCTTGATCAGGCGGATCAACGCGTCCTTGGCGAACTTTTCCCCGAATTGCCCGGCCAGGGCCGAGAACAGGAAAAACGGCAGGATAAACAGCAGCGCACACAGGTTGACCCAGATCGAGCGGTCACCTTCGATGGTCAGCTTGTACAAAATGGCGAGGATCAACGACTGCTTGAACACGTTGTCGTTGAACGCCCCGAGGGACTGGGTGATGAAGAACGGCAGGAAGCGCCGGGTGCGCAGCAAGGTGAACTGTGAGGGGTGACTCATCTTCCATGTGTCCCTGATGTTAGGTAGCGAGTGGCCTGGATTCTTATTGGATTATCAAAAGTCGATCCAGGCCACACCTTACCTAATCTTTGCCCGTTATTTCTTCAATCCGGCAATGCATGGCGAGACAAACAGCTCGCCACGCCAGGCGCCCAGCACCGTGCGCTTGCCGACGATCAGCCACATCACCGCCAGCAACGCCACCAGCACACAGCCAAATACACTGAAAAACGTCAGGTTCAGGGTACTGGCCAGCTTCAACGTCGCCAGAGAATAGACGCCCAACGGGAAGGTGAAGCCCCACCAGCCGAGATTGAAGGGAATGCCGTCACGCAGGTAGCGCACAGTGATCAGCAGCGCCACCAGCATCCACCACAGGCCGAAGCCCCACAGGGTGATGCCGGCCACCAGACCCAATCCTGCGGCAATCTCACCGACTCCCGGCATACCGTTGGCCGCGAAAATCAGCGGTGCATCGCCGCCCAGTACCAGCATGCCCAGTGCACCGGTGCCGATCGGGCCAAGGGCCAGCCAGCTGGAGGCGGCCATGTTTTCGTGGGGCAGTTTATGCAGGGCCATGCGCAGCAACAGAATGGTCAGGATGCTGAAGGCCACCGGCAGGGAAAAGGCCCAGAGCACATAGCTGGTCACCAGCACCACCAGTTGCGAATGAGCATCGACCAAATGCGGCGCCAACAGCCCCCCGCTGGCGGCCGCCACCTCAGCCGCGACCACCGGCAACAACCAGACCGCAGTCATCTGGTCGATGCTGTGCTCCTGACGGGTGAACATCATGTAGGGAATCAGCACGCCGCAGGCCAGCGACATCGCCACATCCAGCCACCACAGCACCTCGGCGAGGTGAATCACCCCTTCGCCCCAGCGCGGGAGGCCAAACACCAGGAAGCCATTGATGATGGTCGCCAGGCCCATGGGGATGGTGCCGAAAAACATCGAAACCGTGGAGTGGCCGAAAATCCGCCGCGCTTCGTCGAAAAACAGCACCCAACGCACTGTGTATAGCGCCGTAAACAGCAGGAACAGCGCGATATTGAACAGCCAGAGGGCTTCGGCAAAGGCGTGCAAGGCAGGTGTGGCGACCGGCAATTGCGCCAGTGCCAACGCCAGCACCCCGGTGCCCATGGTGGCCGCGAACCAGTTGGGGGTGAACTGGCGGATCACCTCGCGGGGATGCTGCAAATGACTGAAAGGTTTGATTCCGGGCTTGATGCTATTGGCGCATGTCATGGCGAACTCCTGTCCTCTCGTGAGGTAGAGCCCATGTTAGATCCGAATAGAATATCTATATAACGGGTAATATCTCTATATCTTATCGATATTACTTATATATCGTCAGACACTCCCTTCCGATTCGACCACCAATATCCGAGCCGGTCCTACCGGATGCGCCACATGCTCAGTGCCAACCGAGGCATAAAAAATGTCACCGACCTCCAGCAAGGCTTCCCGCTCCAGCCCCTCTTCGCGATAACGCATCCGCACCTGGCCATCGAGCACCACGAACACTTCCTCGCCATCGTTGACGTGCCACTTGTAGGGTTGATCGGTCCAGTGCAGCCGCGTGGTGATGCCGTTCATGTTGGCGATGTCCAGCGCGGCCCAGGCACGCTCGCCAGTGAACGATTTGCTGCGGATGATCTTCATGGTCCGATCCTTCGAGTGAGCTGAGTGGGTGCCAAGGCTAACTCAATTTTACCGGTTGGCCTCGCAGGCCCTGACCGAACGTGATCGCAGTAAACCCGCCATTGCACTGAGGGCCAGCACCATCAGCACCGCACCATACCCATCGGTGGTTGCCACCAGACCAAAAGTGCGCGCCAGGTTCCCGGCCAGCAGCGCCGGCAGGCAGAACGCCAGATAACTCAGCACGTAATACGCCGACATCAACCCGGCACGCTCATGGGGCAAGGCCAGCGGCACCAGACTGCGCACCGCCCCGAGGAAACCGGCGCCGAAGCCACAACCAGCGACCAGAGTGCCAAGGAAAAACAGGGGCAAACTGGCGCTGTGCACGCCCAGTAAGATCAGGACGACACCCGCCGGCAGCGAACTGGCGCCCAGTTGCAGCGCCTTGGTCGCAGCTTGATTGCGCAGTGTGTAAATCATCAGGGCGCCGGTCACCGTCAATGCGGCGACGGTCGCCCCACCAATCAGGTTCGACGTTGAACCGGTCGCCGTACGAACCAGTGAAGGTGCCAGCGACGCGTAAAATCCGCCCAGCGCCCAAGTCGCCGTGTTGAGCGGCAACACCCGCCATAACGTTGCGCGCGCCTGGACCGGCACATGCAAGGTGGGTCGCAATGATGCCCAGGCCCCGGACTGGCGCGTGACGCTCTCTGGCAAACGCCAGACAAACACAGCCTGCATCGCGAACAGAGCAAGTAGCAGCCAATAGGTCAGGTGCAACGGCGCCGGAGCAAACTCGGCCAGCAAACCGCAGCCCAGTCCACCCAGAGCCATGCCGAGCAACGGTGCGACGCTATTGACCAGAGGGCCTTGCTGGCGATCGGTGTCCAGCAAGGTTGCACTCAACACGGCGGTCGCCATGCCGGTGGCAAACCCTTGCAGGACCCGGGCACTGATCAGCCACGCAACGCTGTCGGCGTAGATAAACAGCAACATCGCCAGGATGTTCAGCATCACCGCCGTAAAGATCACCGGTTTGCGCCCCAGGTAATCCGACAGCGAGCCGACCGTCAGCAACGCCGCCAACAGGCTGAGGGCGTAGACGCCGAAAATCAGGGTCAGGGTCGCGGCCGAAAACTGCATCTGTTCCTGATACAGGTGATACAGCGGCGTCGGCGCAGTGGAGGCCGCCAGGAAGCTGAGCAAGGTAACGGCGAGAAACCACAGGCTGGCACGATTTGAAGAAGAACCGGGCATGGACACACTCCACAAAAGCTAACTTTTCGCTTTTGCGGAGTGTGCTACTGGATCCCTCTTAAAGCAAATTCTTTGTGTTAAGGTCCGAAACATGACTTTCAGGACCGGGTGCCAGCCGCAAGACCCGGCGCGAGACAGGAAACACAGGATGACAGCTCCCACATTACGCCCCGGCGGCCGCAGCGCCCGGGTACAAGAGTCGATTCATTCGGCCGTGCGTCAACTCCTTGAGGAGCAGGACCGCGCGAGCGTGACGGTGCCGCAAATTGCGGCGCGCGCGGGTGTCACACCGTCCACCATCTATCGACGCTGGGGCGATGTGTCGGCACTTCTGGCCGACGTCGCCCTCGCCCGCATGCAGCCCGACAACGAGCCGGCCAATACCGGCAGCCTTCACGGTGACGTGCGGGCCTGGGCCGAGCAGTATCTGGACGAGATGAGCTCCGAGCCCGGCCGCAACATGCTGTGCGACGTGCAGGCAGCGTTGAAGCCGAGTTACTGCGCGACCATCATTGGCGGGCAACTGCAGACGATTCTGGATCGCTATCCGGATCAGCCCAAGCCCAGTGTCGATCGGCTGATCAATCTGATCGCCGCGCCGACGGTGTTTCGCATCCTGTTTGCCGAGGCGCCGCTGGAGGTTGAAGAGTTGCATCGGTTGATCGAGATCGCGTTCAGTCAGTGAGGCCCCCATCGCGAGCCTGCTCGCGAAGGGGCCAGTCCAGACACTGCAAATCCCCCTGCGACACCCCGCCACGCCACGACCTTGGTCGACACTGACTAACGCTGGCGGTCGTGCGAGACTGTCTGTCCGGGCGGGAGCCCGGGTGTCTTTTGTCTGGAGTCCCCATGTCGCTGTCCACCGGGCTGATCGCCGCCGTCGCCCTGGCCTATATGGCCATCATGTTCGCCATCGCCTTCTATGGCGACCGTCGCAGCGCGCCCTTGCCGCCGCGTGTGCGGGCCTGGGTGTACAGCCTGTCGCTGGCGGTCTACTGCACCAGCTGGACTTTCTTTGGCGCCGTGGGCCAGGCCGCCGAACAACTCTGGTCGTTCCTGCCGATCTACCTCGGGCCGATCCTGTTGCTGGTCGGCGCGCCGTGGGTCCTGCAGAAAATGGTGATGATCAGCAAACAGGAGAACATCACCTCGATCGCCGACTTCATCGCCGCGCGCTATGGCAAATCCCAGTCGCTGGCGGTGGTGGTGGCGCTGATTTGCCTGGTCGGTGTATTGCCCTACATCGCACTGCAACTCAAGGGCATCGTGCTCGGCGTGAACCTGCTGATCGGCGCCGGCGCCGACGCCATGGGCACCCGCGCCCAGGACACCGCGCTGATCGTGTCGCTGGTGCTGGCGCTGTTCACCATCGTCTTCGGCACCCGCAACCTCGACGCCACGGAGCACCACCGCGGCATGGTGCTGGCCATCGCCTTCGAATCATTGGTGAAGCTGTTCGCGTTTCTCGCCGTCGGCGCCTTCGTGACCTACGGCCTGTACGACGGTTTCGACGACCTGTTCGACCAGGCCATGCTGGCGCCGCGACTTGAGCAGTACTGGAAGGAAACCATCAACTGGCCGTCGATGGTGGTGCAGACCGGTGTGGCGATGATGGCGATCATTTGCCTGCCACGGCAGTTCCACGTGACCGTTGTCGAGAACATCGACCCTCAGGATCTGCGCCTGGCCAAGTGGGTATTCCCCGCCTACCTCGCCCTCGCCGCCTTGTTTGTCGTGCCGATCGCCCTGGCCGGCCAGATGCTGCTGCCCAGCTCGGTGTTGCCGGACTCGTTCGTCATCAGCCTGCCCTTGGCCCAGGCGCATCCGGCGCTGGCCCTGCTGGCGTTTATCGGTGGCGCATCGGCGGCCACCGGCATGGTGATCGTGGCCAGCGTGGCGCTGTCGACCATGGTGTCCAACGACATGCTGCTGCCCTGGCTGCTGCGTCGCAATAACGCCGAGCGCCCGTTCGAAGTGTTCCGCCAGTGGATGCTGTCGGTGCGCCGCGTCAGCATCGTGGTGATTCTGCTGCTGGCCTATGTCAGTTATCGCCTGCTGGGCTCGACTGCCAGCCTGGCGACAATCGGCCAGATCGCCTTCGCCGCCGTGACCCAGCTGGCCCCCGCCATGCTCGGTGCGCTGTACTGGAAACAGGCCAACCGCCGTGGTGTTTTCGCCGGCCTCGCCGCAGGCACCTTCCTGTGGTTCTACACCTTGATCCTGCCGATTGCCGCCCTCAGTCTCGGCCTGTCCTTGAGCACCTTCCCGGGGCTGGCCTGGTTGCACAGCAATCCACTGAACCTGCCGATCACCCCGCTGACCCAGGGCGTGGTGCTGTCGCTGGCAGGCAACTTCACGTTGTTCGCCTGGGTCTCGGTGCTGTCGCGCACCCGGGTTTCCGAGCACTGGCAGGCGGGCCGCTTCATCGGCCAGGAAATCAGCGCCCGACCCAGCGCACGCTCGATGCTTTCAGTGCAGATCGACGACCTGCTGCAACTGGCGGCGCGCTTCGTCGGCGAAGAACGCGCCCGTCAAAGCTTCATCCGTTTTGCCTATCGCCAGGGCAAGGGCTTCAACCCGAACCAGAACGCCGACAATGAATGGATCGCCCATACCGAACGCTTGCTGGCCGGTGTGCTCGGTGCCTCTTCGACCCGCGCGGTGGTAAAGGCCGCCATTGAAGGCCGGGAGATGCAACTGGAAGACGTCGTGCGCATCGCCGACGAAGCCTCGGAGGTGCTGCAGTTCAACCGTGCCTTGCTGCAAGGCGCCATCGAGAACATCACCCAGGGCATCAGCGTGGTCGACCAGTCGCTGAAGCTAGTGGCCTGGAACCGTCGATACCTGGAGCTGTTCAACTACCCGGACGGATTGATCAGCGTCGGCCGGCCCATCGCCGACATCATTCGCCACAATGCCGAGCGCGGCCTGTGTGGGCCGGGCGAAGCCGAAGTGCATGTCGCCCGTCGCCTGCACTGGATGCGCCAGGGCCGCGCGCATACCTCCGAGCGCCTGTTCCCCAATGGCCGGGTGATCGAGCTGATCGGCAACCCGATGCCGGGCGGTGGCTTCGTCATGAGTTTCACCGACATTACCCCGTTCCGCGAAGCCGAGCAGGCGCTGACCGAGGCCAACGAGAGCCTGGAACAGCGAGTGACCGAACGCACCCACGAACTGTCGCAGCTCAACGTTGCCCTGACCGAGGCCAAGGGCACCGCCGAGGCCGCCAACCAGTCCAAGACCCGTTTCCTCGCGGCCGTCAGCCATGACTTGATGCAACCTTTGAATGCGGCGCGGCTGTTCTCCGCCGCCCTCTCCCATCAGGACGACGGGTTGTCCGGCGAAGCGCAGAAACTGGTCGAACACCTGGACAGTTCGCTGCGCTCGGCCGAGGACTTGATCAGCGACCTGCTGGACATTTCCCGCCTGGAAAACGGCAAAATCAACCCCAATCGCCAGCCATTCGCCCTCAATGAACTGTTCGATACCCTCGGTACAGAGTTCAAGGCGCTGGCGCGAGAACAAAAACTGGAGTTCAGGGTTCGCGCCAGCACGTTGCGGGTCGACAGCGACATCAAACTGCTGCGGCGGATCTTGCAGAACTTCCTGACCAATGCTTTCCGCTACGGTAAAGGGCCGGTGCTGCTGGGGGTTCGCCGACACAAGGATCAACTGTGCCTGGAAGTCTGGGACCGTGGGCCAGGTATTCCGGAAGATAAACTGCAGGTGATATTCGAAGAGTTCAAGCGCCTCGACAGCCACCAGACACGGGCCGAAAAAGGCCTCGGCCTGGGGCTGGCGATTGCCGACGGGCTATGTCGCGTGCTCGGTCATACCTTGCGCGTACGCTCCTGGCCGGGACGCGGTAGCGTGTTCAGCGTCAGCGTGCCGCTGGCCCGGGTGCAAACCGCAGCGCCGGTCAAGGTCGCCGAGCTCAATGGCAAGTTACTCAATGGCGCGCAGGTGCTGTGTATCGACAACGAGGACAGCATCCTGATCGGCATGAACAGCCTGCTCAGCCGCTGGGGTTGCCAGGTCTGGACCGCGCGCAATCGCGAGGAATGCGCCGCGTTGCTGGGCGAAGGCATGCGCCCGCAATTGGCGCTGGTGGATTACCACCTCGATCATGGCGAGACCGGAACCGACTTGATGGCCTGGTTGCGCACGCAGATGGGCGAACCGGTTCCGGGGGTGGTGATCAGCGCCGATGGCCGGCCGGAGACGGTCGACCTGGTGCATGCCGCGGGGCTGGATTACCTGGCCAAACCGGTGAAACCGGCGGCGTTGAGGGCGTTGTTGAGTAGGTACATACCTTTGTAGCGCGGATCAACACAGCCTCCTGTGGCGAGGGGGCTACTCCGGCAACTCGACCAGCCCATCCACATCGGTCATCGCCCGCTCCAGCAAGTCCGCCGGCAGGCTCTTGCTCGCCCGCGCGCCCAGCAGCTTGAGTTGTTCACTGCGACTGACCAGGTTGCCGCGTCCCTCTGTCAGCTTGTTGCGTGCCGAGCTGTAGGCCTTGTCCAGTTGCTGCAGACGATTGCCGACTTCGTCCAGATCCTGAATGAACAGCACGAACTTGTCGTACAGCCACCCGGCCCGCTCGGCGATTTCCCGGGCATTCTGGCTCTGGCGCTCTTGCTTCCACAGGCTGTCGATGACACGCAGGGTCGCCAGCAACGTGGTGGGGCTGACGATCACGATGTTGCGGTCGAACGCCTCCTGGAACAGCGTCGGCTCAGCCTGCAACGCGGCAGAAAACGCCGCCTCGATCGGTACGAAGAGCAATACGAAATCCAGGCTGTGCAAGCCATCGAGGCGCTTGTAATCCTTGCCGGCCAAGCCCTTGACGTGATTGCGCAACGACAGCACGTGCTGCTTGATGGCGATCTGGCCGATAGCCTCGTCATCAGCCGCGACGTATTGCTGATAGGCCGTCAGGCTGACCTTGGAATCGACCACCACCTGCTTGTCGCCCGGCAGATAAATGATCACGTCCGGCTGGAAGCGCTCGCCGTCCGGTCCCTTGAGATTGACCTGAGTCTGGTACTCGCGGCCCTTCTCCAGCCCCGCATGCTCGAGCACGCGCTCAAGAATCAGTTCGCCCCAATTGCCCTGGGTCTTCTGCCCTTTCAAGGCGCGGGTCAGGTTGGTGGCTTCATCGCTCAGGCGCAAATTCAGCTGTTGCAGGCGCTCCAGCTCCTTGGCCAGGGAGAAGCGCTCACGAGCCTCGTTCTGATAGCTTTCCTCAACACGTTTTTCGAAGGACTGGATGCGTTCCTTCAATGGATCAAGCAACTGCCCCAGGCGCTGCTGGCTGGTTTCGGCAAAACGCTGCTCGCGCTCATCGAAAATCTTCCCAGCCAGCTCGGCGAACTGCGCGCGCAACTCGTCCCGCGAACCTTGCAGGTCGTTGAGGCGTTGCTGATGACTGTCCTGTTGCTCGCGCAATTCGGCGTTGAGCGACGCGGCCTGGGCATCCAGACGGCGCAACTCGGCTTCTTTGCCGGCGCGTTCGATATTCCACGCATGGGCGGCGTCCCGGGCGTCGTCGCGCTCGATCTGCAACAGTTCGACTTCACGACGCAGCGCAGCCAGATCAGCCTGTTTGGCGGCGTTGGCCTGGGTCAGGTCAGCCGCTTCATCGCGGCTGGATTCCAGCTGGGCATTCAATCCGTCCTGCGCCAGTTGCGCCATGGCCAGGCGTTCTTGCAGCAGCGCGACATCGGCTTGCGTGGTGCTGGCCCGACGCTGAAGTTGCCAGGCCAATACCAGCAACGGCAACGCTGCCCCTGCCAGACCCAGCAATACGCTGGTCAAGTCCATTGCCATAGCCACTCCTGCCATTCGGATAAAGCCTGAAGGTTAACCAAGGCGTCCAGTCTTGGACAGCTCAGTCTTCGATCAGCCCCAGTTCCTGTTGAGCGCGGTGATCGCCTGCCCGAGCGGCCTGACGCAACAGGTCCTGACCGATCCGGCGGTCCCGGGCATTCCCGCATTCGCGGCACATCAACTGGCCAAGACGGCTTTGCGCAGCCACCACGCCTTCACGGGCCGGTTGCTTGAGCAAATGTCCGGCGATGTGTTTGACGTTACGGTTTTCGCCCAGATGCGGACTGTCCAACAGCCACTCCGCCACGCGCATGGAAAAGCGCTTGGTAGGGGCAACAGAGGGCTGTGTGGAGGAAGAGGAAACAGAGGCTGAGCGAAACTTCATAAAGCACTGTGGGGCAGATCGGAAGGCGCGCAACTTTACTCTCTTTTTCTTACAGGTAAAGCTGAAAATATCCCGGCACGCCCGTCCTAGAGCAAGCGCTCGGGACAATCCACAGAAGCTGTGGATAACTCAGTGGACAACCGCCTTCGAACCCGCTCAAAGCCCTGTGGAATGGGGCTCGCAGTCAAACTGACGATTTTTTCACCAGTAAAAAAAAGCGATGTTTTTCATTGACTTAAATTTTGGTTACAGGCAGCCATTACGCTTGAACGTGAGATGACAGCGGGGTGACAGACCGCGCAACTAATGTGCACAAGTGCCTTTGCGATGGTTATATCGACGCCCTTTTTCGGCGCATTTTTTTGTCGAGCCTGGGGATAAGCCTTGGCAAACCCGGTATCCAGGCGCCTTCGTTGCTACAAACGTCGATGACCGGTGGGCGGATTATGTCCTGAAACAGGGCGTATCAATCCCTGGCCGCGTAGCTCTGTATGCGCCTCTGCAAGGCAAAACAGCCCGATCAGGCACCCGCCGGGAAATTCTTTTCGCTATCACACTTCCCTTGGCCAGTTCAATCCGTTAGTATCCGCGGCGTTAGTACCAAGCTGAAAGTCAATTCTGGTCGAACAAATCCCCCCGGTCAGCCTTCCCGACGGAAGCCTCCACCGAACAAGCGGGATCGACCACCTCGATGGTTTCCAGGTAAATCTTGCGCCAACACAACCTTTGAATCGAAAGCAAAGGGTGTTGCTCCGCCTGCCTACTCTGCTCGAACCAACCTGCAAATTGATCAGGATCTTCACCCCGGGCCCAGAACCTTTGCCCTTGATGTGCTGCCTGCCCTCCTAAGTACCTACCTGCCAGCCCAAGCGCGCCAATTTATCAGCGCTTCAAACTGGCTGCTTTGTTCCAGTCGGGTTCTTCGTTCGATCAATGGTGATCGACGTTACTGGAACGTTTTAACGTTGCACGGTTCTTATCCGTGTCATTTGTAGGAACACCCAATAATGTCTACTCAAATCCACACTCAGGATGCCATTCGCACCCTAACCAACGCTTTTGCACCAATGAACTGCCTGATCATGGCCGCTCGCAAAGGCTGCTTCAGCTTCACTCTGGTCAACGAACACGGTATCGCTCGTCACAGCGAACGCCTGTACCCCGATCAATACTCCAGCGCCGAGCCGCTGCAGGCCGTGATCGAGCGTACCCGTCAGGCACTGGTTGCCTGAAACGCCAGAAAGGCTGAAAAACCCGAAAGCCCTGCCCGAAAAGCGGGGCTTTTTATTGCCTGATATTTCCTTGCCCTCGAATCACGACTAAGCACGATCCGATATAAGGGTTATAACTGGTCGCTGGAAATATTTTAAAAACAGGCCTTTACAGCGCGAATATGACACTACACTTCAACTCAAGCGGCTTGACCCGCTTGCGGCGAGCCTGAGTCGATTCACTGCTGCCAAGCCCCCCTTCAGGTATCGCCGTCCATTTCAGGTTTCGAGGGTTTTATGGGTATCGCTGCCAGCGAACTGTGCCGTTATGTGATTCGTCCGACCTTGATCTACCTCGGACAACATAGCGCTACTGCCGAATCCCTGCTGCTGGGCATTGCCGCCAGCCAGTCCGCCCTTGGTTCCGCCCTGCATGACCGCCGTGGGCACGGCCTGTACCGCATTGCCGAGCCCCGCCACCAGGCCCTTTGGGACCACTACCTGGCCCTTGATCCGGACCGTGCAAGCCTCGTCCGCGGCCTGGCCAGCCAGCATGCGTTTCTCAGTGGCCCGCACCTCGAATTGACCGTCAACCTGCGTTACGCCACAGCCATCGCCTGGCTGCTGGTGGAAGAACAGAACACCCCCCTCCCCGCCCCTGATGATTTGCTGGGCATGGCCAGAATCTGGCGCCAGACATTTCAGCCCCAGGGACGTCTGCGTGATTTCACTTGCGCCTGGCAGACCTGTGTTTCACCGCTGAATCAGGTAGCCTGCTGACACCTCTGGATCCAAAGATCGCGCAACACGCCGCGAATTTGGTCGGATTGTCCTACAAAACCGCTCTAAATCAAGGCATACAGCCTATGGCGCCGGGACGAAAATGTTGGTAATTTTCGCCCCGGTGATCACCAGGAGTTCTAATAATGAAAAAAGTCATGCTCAAAACCACCATTAGCCTCGCCGTTGCCTTGGCATCCACCCAGATCTTCGCGAGTGGCTTTGCCCTCAACGAACAGAGCATCAGTGGAATGGGGACTGGTTTTGCGGGACGCTCTTCATCTGCCGATGATGCAAGCACTGTTTTTGGCAACCCTGCCGGCATGTCGCGAATCAAGCGCCAGGAAGTCACTGGCGGGATCGCGGCTATCGATGCCTCGTCTGATATCAAAGACGCCCAAGGCGCCCACCCGGGTACCAACAAAGGCGACATGGTGCCATTCACAGCCGTTCCGATGGGCTATTACGTCAAGCCGATTGATGATCACTGGGCATTCGGCCTCGGTGTCTACGCACCTTTTGGTCTGATTACCGACTATGAAAATGGCTTCCAGGGTGCCGGCTTCGGCAGCAAGAGTGAAGTCAAGGTTGTCACCTTCCAGCCTACCGTCAGCTACGCCTTTAACGACAAAGTATCGATTGGTTTCGGCCCGACCATCAACCGCATTGGCGGCACTCTGGAGTCGGATGTACCTCTTTTTGGCGATACCCACGTCAAAATCAAAGGGGATGATGTCGCTCTTGGCTACAACTTCGGGGTCCTGGTACAAGCAACAGACACCACTCGTGTCGGCCTGACCTATCACTCGAAAGTGAAATACAAGATTGAAGGTCATACCGATATCAGCGCAGGCGCAAATTCACCTTCCGCCCTCCTGAAAAGCAATCGATACGATGCTTCGCTGAAAATCGAAACACCTGAATCTGTCGACTTCTCCGTGACACAACAGCTGACGGATGCGTGGACCCTTTATGCAGGTTCCACCTGGACTCGTTGGAGCCGTTTGAAAGACATCACCGTCAACAACGACGGCGTAACGGCGGCACAAGGCGGTGCATTGTCCCCAGCCCTGTTCGGCACCATTACGGAAGAGCAGAACTGGCACGATACCTGGGCCTACGCCATCGGTACCTCCTACCAGCTGAATAAGCAGTGGGTATTGCGCACCGGCCTGAGCTTTGACCAGTCGCCTACCAACAATACCGACCGATCCCCTCGTATTCCTACAGGTGACCGCACAATCTTCAGCCTTGGTGCCGGCTACAACGTCACCGATGATCTGACCATTGACGTCGCCTACTCCTACCTGAAGGAAGAAGCTGTCAAGGTGGATCACTCCAACCTGGTAGACAGCTACAGCGCCAAGTACGAAAACAGCGCCAACGGTTTCGGTGTCGGTGCGACCTACCGCTTCTGATAATTCCCGGCGAGCCTGAACCGCTCGCCACCGGAATCAAAAAAGCCCCGCTCTCCTCACGGAGGCGGGGCTTTTTAGTGGATGCGGATCAAGGCTGGGAAGCCAAGGCCTGCTCCACAGCGGCAATGAACTCGGGATCATCGGGCTTGGTCAGGCTGGAAAAACTGGCGATCACCTTACCCTTGCGATCAACCACGTATTTGTAGAAATTCCACTTCGGCGCACTGCTCTGTTCGGCCAGCACCTTGAACAGATGGGTTGCGTCGGCGCCACGTACCGACTGCGGCTCGGTCATAGTGAACGTCACGCCATAGTTGACGTAACAAACCTTGGCGGTTTCGGCACCGTCCCTGGACTCCTGCTTGAAGTCATTGGACGGAACACCCAGCACTTCCAGCCCCTGCCCTTTGTAACGCTGGTTCAGCGCCTCAAGGCTTTTGAACTGTGGGGCGAAACCGCAGAAGCTCGCAGTATTGACCACCACCAGCGGCTTACCTTCATACCGTTGGCACAGGTCGATGGATTCCTTGGCGCGCAGCTTTTGCAGTGATCCTTGCAACAGCTCCGGGCACTCGGCCGCGTAGGCCAGCCCGGTAAACGTCAGCAGCAACGCGGGGACTGCAATCCAGCGCATCAGCATGTCGGTGCATCCTTGATAATTCGTCAAAAGCGACGTTACTCGCCCTCGCCGCTCGCTAGCAAGCACCCATGCCCAACTGCATCAGCGCCAGACCGCCCTGATGCCAGCCCCACCACGACAACGCCAGCAATAAGGCGCAGACGGCGGCTACAGCGATCCGCGGCCAAAGACTGCTCATATCGCACTCATTTGTGATTGCAGGCGCGCTACCGGCCGCTCACGCACCGGCCAATTGAGGGCAGCGGCCAACAGGCTCAAGAGAATTGCCACTTGCCAGATCAAGTCATAACTCCCGGTTCGGTCATACACCACCCCGCCCAACCAGCCGCCCAGGAATGAGCCGAGCTGGTGAAACAGGAAAACAATCCCACCGAGCATGGACAGGTTTCGTACACCAAACAAGGTCGCCACCGTGCCGTTGGTCAACGGCACCGTCGACAGCCACAGGAAGCCCATGGCCATGCCGAACAGGTAGGCTGTGGTGGTCGTCACCGGCGCCCACAGGAACAACGCAATGACCACCGCCCGCAGCAAGTACAGACCGGTGAGCAAACGCGGCTTGGACATGCGCCCGCCGAGCCATCCAGCGGTATAGGTGCCGAAAATGTTGAACAGGCCAATCAGCGCCAGCACCGTGGTGCCAACCGTCGCCGGAAGGTGTTGATCCACCAGATAGGCCGGCAGGTGCACGCCGATGAACACCACCTGGAATCCGCACACGAAAAAGCCGAACGCCAGCAGCCAGAATCCGGAATGGGAGCAGGCTTCGCGCAGCGCTTCGCCAAGGGTCTGTTCGTGGCCCAGGACGGGCAGCGGCTTGTCCTTGAGCATGCTCACCAGCGGCACGATCAACGCCACCAGCATGCCCAGCGCCAGCAGCGCCCCGGACCAGCCAAGCCATCCGATCAAACCGAGCGTGCCGGGCAGCATCGCGAACTGGCCGAACGAACCGGCCGCACTGGCGATCCCCATGCCCATGCTACGTTTTTCCGGCGGCACCGCGCGCCCGACCACCCCCAGGATCACCGAGAACGATGTACCGGACAGTCCTATGCCGATCAGCAGGCCGGCACTCAGGGACAGGGTCATCGCCGAGTCGGAGAGCCCCATGCAGATCAGCCCGGCCGCATACAGGACGCCACCGATCAGCACCACTTTCGCCGCGCCGAAGCGGTCGGCCAAGGCGCCGGTGAATGGCTGAGCGAGGCCCCAGATCAGGTTCTGCAGGGCGATGGCGAAGGCAAAGACTTCACGGCCCCAGCCGAACTCGGCGCTCATCGGCGCCAGAAACAACCCGAAGCCATGGCGAACGCCCAGCGACAGCGCAAGGATCAGCGCACTCCCCAAAAGAACCCAGCCGCAAGTACGCCACATCGATGTCATTGTTGTTCTCCGGTAGCGGGTATATACCCGCTTATGATCGGAAAAACCGGCATCACGCCAGTTCGTCCAGCAGCTTCAATAAGGTTTCGCGCTTCTCGGCGCCCAGGCGATCGATCAAGCGTTGCTGCGCGGCTTCCCAGGCCGGCAAGGCAGCCTTGAGGCGCTCTGCCCCGGCCTCGGTCAGCAGGACGATGCGGTTGCGCATGTCCTCGCCCTCGACCAGCGTCACCAGGCCATCACCCTCCAGCACCCGCAAATTGCGCCCCAGGGTGCTGCGATCCAGGCCCATGGCCTCGGCCAGGATCGAGATGCTCGGCTGATCAAGACGCTGCAGATTGCACAGCAAAGAATACTGCGCAACGTTGATCCCGAAGCCGTCGAGAGCGCCGTCGTAGTGCCTGCTGACGCCACGGGCGGCGCGACGCAGGTTGATGCATAAACATTGGGAATCGAGCATGGTGCGTGTATATACCCGCGAGTCGGTTAAATCAAGTTACAGAACCGGAATAACAGTTAAAACAGCGCCAAACCTACCAACACTGCAACTTCCAGCAGCTCCAGCATCGCACCCGCCGTGTCCCCCGTCGTGCCGCCCAGGCGCCGCAACATCACCTGGCGCAGCCAGACAAACCCCAGTGCCGCCAACACCACCGCCACCACACCACTCAAACCGGCAATCAGCACACAAGCCAGCGCGCTGACCGCCAGCACCTGCTTGCCCGCCGAACGCGGAAGATGATCGGCCAATGCCTGACCCAGGCCACCGGCACGCACGTACGGCGTGGTCAGGAACAAGCCGAGCAATGCGCTGCGACCGATCAACGGCACGATGATCAATGCCAGCGAGTGCGGCTGTTCGATCAGCGCCAGCAGCGCGGTGAACTTGAGCAGCAACACTAGCACCAGCGTCACCACGGCGATCGGCCCGCTGCGCGGATCTTTCATGATGGTCAGCGTACGCTCGCGGTCGCCAAAACCACCGAGCCAGGCATCGGCGCTGTCCGCCAGGCCATCCAGATGCAGCCCGCCGCTGAGCAGCACCCAAAGGCTCAGCAACAGCGCCGCGTGCAGCAAGGTCGGCGTGCCCAGCAACAGCCAGTTGACTGCCCACAGAATCGCGCCAAAGAGCAATCCCACCAGCGGATAAAACAGCAGCGACCGCCCCAGTTCCCGGGGCTCAGGCATACCGGGCAGGCGAATCGGCAGGCTGCTGAGAAATTGCAGGGCGATCCAGAATGGCAGCATGGTCAGAGCATTTCCTTCAACAAGCCCGCAGGCTCCACCGTCAGCGAAAACAGCGCGCCATGCCCGACCTCAACGTTGAGCAGTTGCTCCCGCGGCAGCCCGCGCGCTTGTGCCAGCAACAGACGCATCACACCGCCATGGCTGATCAGCAGAATGCGCTCACCGGCAAAGGTCGCCTGCAAACGCTCCAGCGCTGCCAGCACCCGTACCGAAAACTCCGCAACCGGCTCACCCTGAGGCGGCGTGAACGAATAAGGATCGGCCCAGAACAAGCCCAGGGCCTGCGCGTCGGTCTCCATCAAGGCCGCCGCGCTCTGCCCTTCCCAGGCGCCGAAATGCAACTCTTGCAGGTTTTTGTCCAGTTGCACCGGCACTCCCAGTTGCGCTCCGAGTTCCTCGGCAAACCGTGCACAACGCTGCAACGGCGAACTGACCAGCCGATCCCACGGCCCTTGCCCGACCACGGCGGCGCGCATCTGCGCCCAGCCAAAATCGGTCAACGCATCATCGATACTGCCGCGCAAGCCGCCGCCGAGTTCGGTTTCACCGTGACGCAACAGATCCACGCGCAAGGTCATGCCGGGCGATCTGCCACGGCGGCTTCGGCGAAGGTCGCCATCTGCCCGTGCAGGTCGCAAGCCAGGCGCAGCAGCGGCACAGCCAACGCCGCGCCACTGCCTTCACCCAGACGCAGGCCGAGATCGAGCAAGGGTTGCGCATTCAGGGTTTCCAGCACATGACGATGCCCCGGCTCGGCGCCGCGATGACCGAACAACAGCCACTGACGACACTCTGGATTCAAGCGCACCGCAACCAGCGCCGCGACGCTGCAAATGAAGCCATCCACCAACACCGCGACACCTTCCTGGGCACAGGCGAGATAGGCACCGACCAGCGCGGCGATCTCGAAACCGCCGAGGTTGAACAGGGTCTGCAAGGCATCGCCACGCTGCGCACCATGCAATGCCAGGGCGCGCTCGATCACTTGGGCCTTGTGGCTGACACCTTCGGCATTGAGCCCGGTGCCAGGTCCGGTCAAATGCACCACTGGGCAATCCAGCAAAGCACACGCCAGGGCACTGGCGGCGGTGGTGTTGCCGATGCCCATTTCGCCACCGATAAACAACTGCGCACCGCTGGCAATTGCCCGCTGCACGCTGTCACGACCGGCCTGCAGGGCGAGTTGCCCCTGGGCTTCAGTCATGGCCGGTCCCTGTACAAAGTTTGCCGTGCCCGGACCGATGTTCAGGTGACGCACGCCCGGCAGGCTCAGCGACGGCGTGACCGTGCCAAGGTCAACCACCTCAAGGGAAGCGCCCAGCTGCCGCGCCAATACGCTGATCGCGGCTCCACCGCTGACGAAGTTGAGCAGCATCTGCCCGGTCACTTCCTGGGGAAACGCCGACACGCCCTCGGCGACGACACCATGGTCGCCGGCAAAAATCGCGATCCATACCTGCTCCAGACTCGGCTTGACCCGCCCCTGCAAACCCGCCAGTTGCACCGCCAGCGCTTCCAACTGGCCGAGGGAGCCGGCCGGTTTGGTCAGTTGCTGTTGCCGCGCCAGGGCCTGTTCGACCGCTTGGGTATCGACCGGCTTGCACGGGTTCAGCCACCAGGATTGAGTCATAACGCAGTTCCTTTCAGAGTCAGGGGCAGGCCGGCGACGGTCAGGACGACACGCTGACAACGCTCGGCCAGAGCTTGATGCAGCCAACCGGCTTCATCGACATAGCGGCGAGTCAATTCGCCCAGCGGCACGACACCCATTCCGGTCTCGTTGCTGACAAAAATGATTTCACCCGGCAGCGACGCCAGGCAGTCCAGTAAGGCATCACGCTCGGCGTGCAAGCGCTCGGCATCGTCGAGCATCAGCAGATTGGTCAACCACAGGGTCAGGCAATCCACCAGCAGGCAACGATCGGCACGGGCGGATTCGCGCAGCACACGGGCCAGCTCCAGCGGTTCTTCGATCAATGCCCATTCGGCAGGACGACGGGCGCGGTGATGGGCCACCCGCTCGCTCATTTCGCCATCCAGTGGCTGGCTGGTGGCGATGTAGGTCACGGCCAGGGCGCTGTCGATGGCGAGCTTTTCAGCCAGACGGCTCTTGCCGGAGCGGGCGCCGCCGAGGATCAGTTGGAGCATGGTTGTTTCCCTAAAATCTTCGGTGAGGCAACTTAAGTCATCGCGAGCAGGCTCGCTCCCACATGGAAACGCAGTCAACTGTGGGAGCGAGCCCTGCTCGCGATAGCGGAGTTAGAACCGCCTCAGAACCCACAGAGCTGACGCAGCAGAGAAGTATCCAGATGCTTCTCCACCAGATCCGCCAACCGCTCGATATCACGCTCGCGCAAGCCGTGATAATCCACGTCCTGCACCTCCTGCAAACCCGCCCAGCGCAGCAGTGCACTGCACGCCGCCGGCGATTCGAACAGTCCGTGCAAATAGGTGCCGAAAATCTGCCCGTCAGCACTTTGCGCACCATCACAGCGGCCATCATCCAGTTGCACGGCGGCGTTTTCCAGGGCCGGCCCTGTGGTCACGCCGGCATGAATTTCATAACCCGCCACTGGCGCATCTTCCAGCGCCAGGCGGCCACGCACGTTGCGCAACTGCTTCTCTTGTTCGAGCCGGGTCTGGAACGCCAGCAGCCCCAAACCGGCACTGGAACCCGGCGCACCTTCGAGGCCCAACGGATCATGCACCTGCTCACCGAGCATCTGCAGGCCGCCACAGATCCCCAGCAGTTTCCCGCCGTAACGCAGATGCCGGGCGATGGCAGCCTCCCAGCCGTTGGCTCGCAGGTACGCGAGGTCGCTGCGCACACTTTTCGAGCCAGGAAGAATGATCAGGTCGGCGGGCGGAATCACCTGGCCGGGGCTGACGAATTGCAGGTCCACTTGCGGATGCAGGCGCAGCGGATCGAAATCGGTGTGATTGCTGATGCGCGGCAGCACTGGCACCACCACCTTCAGCACCTGTTCGGCTTTGTCGGTCTGGCGTTGATCGATGCCGTCCTCGGCTTCAAGGTGCAGGTCCATCACGTACGGCAGCACGCCGATCACCGGTTTGCCGGTGCGCTCTTCGAGCCAGTCGAGACCGGGTTGCAGCAACGCGATGTCGCCACGAAAGCGATTGATGACGAAACCTTTGACCCGCGCCTGTTCGCTCGGCGACAGCAGTTCGAGGGTGCCTACCAGGTGCGCAAAAACCCCACCACGATTGATATCGGCGATCAGCAGCACCGGGCAATCCACCGCTTCGGCGAAGCCCATGTTGGCGATGTCGCCGGCCCGCAGATTGATTTCCGCCGGCGAGCCAGCGCCCTCGACCATCACCAGCGGATACGCCGCGCTCAAGCGCTCGTGGGAGGCCAGCACCGCTTGCATGGCGATGGTTTTGTAGTCGTGATAGGCGACGGCGTTCATGGTCGTGACGGCGCGGCCATGGATGATCACCTGGGCACCGGTGTCACTGTTGGGCTTGAGCAACACCGGGTTCATGTCGGTGTGCGGCTCAAGGTTCGCGGCCTGGGCCTGTACCGCCTGGGCACGGCCAATCTCGCCACCGTCGGCGGTCACCGCACTGTTGAGGGCCATGTTCTGCGGCTTGAACGGCACCACCCTGACGCCCTGGCGTGTGGCCCAACGGCACAGCGCGGTCACCAGCGTGCTTTTACCGGCATCCGAGGTGGTGCCCTGCACCATCAGCGTGGTCATTGGTTTTCCTTGGCGAAATCTTCGAACGCCTGCGCCAGTCGTACCCAGGCGATTTCGTCACCGGGCAAGCCGAATCGCAGGCTGCTGTTGTGCGTGAACAACCGCAGGAGAATGCCGCGCCGGGCCATGAACCCATGCAGTGCTTCGGCGCGCTCGGTGATCAGCCACTGGAACAGCGCACAACCGCCCTGAGGCTCGAAGCCGTGTTGTTCCAGCAACGACGCAAGGCGCTCGCTGGCTGCTTCGGTGCGCTCCCGTTGCCGCGTCTGCCCTTGCGTATCGCGCAGACAGGCCTGGCCCACTACCCGGGTTGCCCCGCTCACGGCCCAGGGCCCCACTTGTTCAGCGAGCAACTTGAGCAACTTGCGCTCGGCCAGCACAAACCCGAGGCGCACACCGGCCAGGCCGAAAAACTTGCCGAAGGAGCGCAAGACGATCAGCCCGACTTGATGGGCAAAAGGCGCCAGGCTCAGTTGCGGCGTGTTATCCATGAACGCTTCGTCCACCACCAGCCAGCCACCGCGCTGGGCCAGCCGCGTATGCCAGTCGAGCAGCCGACTGGGGGTGAGGCTCAGGCCCGTGGGGTTGTTCGGATTGACCACCACCAGCACGTCGAAACTGTCGATAAAGAAGTCGACTTCCTGCTCCAGCACTTCACGCACGATGTAGCCGTTGCGACGCCACGCTTCGGCGTGCTCGGCGTAACACGGCGACAGCACGCCGACCTTGCCCGCCCGACGCAAGCGCGGCAGCAGTTGAATCGCCATTTGCGAGCCGGCCACCGGCAATGCCTGCAAGGTGCCGTAGTAATCGCAGGCGGCCTGCTCCAGACCGTCGTCCGCCTCCGGCAAACGAGCCCAGGCCCGCAGCGGAATATCCGGCACCGGGAACGGCCAGGGCGCAAGGCCCGTGGACAGGTCCAGCCAGTCGGCTTCATCTATGCCGTATTCGAGCGCTGCCTTGCGCAGTCGCCCACCGTGCTCAAGCATAAAATTCGGCCCCCAGGCAGAGAATCAGCAGCCATAACCATACCCCGCGCTGGACCAATTGCCAGCCCCGGTCTATGGAGTCGGCATCCGCCGCCACGCCTTCGCCCAACTGCGGACGCTGATGCAGTTCGCCGTGATAAATCGCCGCCCCACCCAATTCGACGCCAAGGGCGCCCGCCCCTGCCGCCATCACCGGGCCGGCGTTCGGGCTGTCCCAGGTCGGGCCTTGGGTGCGCCAGCATTTCAACGCCAGTCGGGTTTTGCCCAACAGCGCGTAAGTCAGTGCCACCAGGCGCGCAGGAATGTAATTGAGCACGTCGTCGACCTTCGCCGCCGCCCAGCCGAACCGTTCGAAACGCTCATTGCGATAACCCCACATCGCATCCAGCGTATTGCTCAGGCGGTAGAGCACCACGCCCGGCGCGCCCGCCACGGCAAACCAGAACAATGCGGCGAACACCGCGTCGCTACCGTTCTCCAGCACCGACTCGGTAGCGGCACGGGCGACTTCGGTTTCATCCAGATCACTGGTTTTACGGCTGACCAGATAACTCACACGCTTGCGTGCTTCATCAAGATCACCGCCGCGCAGGGCCTTGGCCACAGGCTCGACGTGCTCACCGAGGCTGCGCATGCCGAGGGCGCAATAGAGCGCGAGAATCTCGACGATCCAGCCGACATAAGGCGCCCAGGAAAATGCCGTGGCCAACAATGTCAGCGGCAACACGGCAATCACCCACGCGGTGACGCCATGGCTGCGCCAGCCACGACCGCCGCCGTTGAAACGTTGCTCGATGCGCTCGGCAAAACGGCCGAACGCCACCAGCGGATGCCAGCGCTTGGGTTCACCCAGCAGCGCATCCAGCGCAACCGCGGCGACACTCAACAACGCCACACTCATCGATTCACTCCCCAATAATTTTCATACAGCAATTCATGTAGCGGACGCGCCTGCGCCCAGCCTTCGAGCACCAGCATCGGTGCCGGGTAGAACTCTTTGACAGGCCCCATGCACAGCACCGCGAGTGGTTTGGCGCCAGGAGGCAACCCCAGCAAATCGGCCAAGGCTTGCGGCTCGAACAGCGAAACCCAGCCCATGCCCAACCCTTCCGCGCGGGACGCCAGCCACAGGTTCTGGATCGCGCAGGACAGCGAGGCCATGTCCATTTCCGGCAAGGTGCGGCGACCGAAGATATGCTGCTCGCGGTCGTCCATCAGCGCGGCGACCAGTACCTCGGCGCAATCGTTGATGCCTTCGACCTTGAGCTTCATGAACTCATCGCTGCGCTCACCGAGGGCTTCGGCGGTGCGGATGCGTTCTTCTTCCACCAGGGCCTGGATTTGCCCGCGCAAGGCGCGATCGCTGATGCGAATGAAGCGCCAGGGCTGCATCAGGCCGACACTGGGTGCCTGGTGTGCGGCCTCGAGCAGGCGCTGGAGCAATTCGGGCTCGACGGTGCCACCACTGAAGTGGCGCATGTCGCGGCGTTCGGCGATGGCGCGATAGACCGCTGCGCGTTCGGCTTCGGAAAATGCGTTGTCGGTCATGGCCGCTTCGCGAGCAGGCTCGCGCCCACAGGAGTCAGGTGATCCATTATGGAAGCGATGACGGTCTCAAGGTCTGGCGCAAACAGCGCGGCAATCGCCGTGGGGTTCGACGGAAAATAAAAGTGCACATAAGAGGCCGTCATCCGCCCCTCACGGTAGACCGCCTCCGCTCCGCGCCCGCCGTTAGGGCTCAAGCCACGGGCAATTGGCGCCAGTTCAGTGGTGGTCAGCGAATGGTGATAGGTGTGCCCGCGCAGCGAACCTTCCGGCAGGTCCACCGCTTGCAACGCCAGCGCTGCCAGACGCTTTTGCATCACCGCATCACCGGCCAGCAAGCCAACCAGTTCGGCGCGAGTGCCCTCGACATCGGTCAGGGAATCGAGCAGATACAGCATGCCGCCACACTCGGCGAGCAAGGGTTTGCCTGCGCGGTGGTGGGCGCGGATCGCGTCGAGCATCGCGGTGTTTTGCGCCAGCGCAACATGGTGCAGCTCCGGGTAACCACCCGGCAGATACAGGCTGTCCGCCTCCGGCAACCCACTGTCGCGGATCGGCGAGAAGAACGACAACTCGGCGCCCATCGCCCGCAGCAGATCCAGGCTCGCACCGTAGGTGAACGCAAAGGCTTCATCCCGGGCGACGGCAATGCGCACACCGGCCAGCAGCGGCTCGGCCACGATCACATCAGGGGTGGCAAACTCGACCGCCGGCGGCAGCGCAACCTCGCAACTGCTGGCCAGGGCATCAGCGGCCGCATCAAGGCGCAGGTCGAGATCGTTCAACTCACTGGCCTGCACCAGCCCCAGGTGCCGGCTCGGCAATTCGATCCCGGTTTCCCGGGACAGCGCGCCGTACCAGCGCAAACCTTCAGTCAGGCTGCCTTCAAGCAGTTGCGCGTGGCGCAGCGTGCCGACACGATTGGCCAATACCCCGGCGAACGGCAAGTCCGGCTGATAACGCGCCAGCCCCAGGGCCAGTGCGCCGAAGGTCTGGGCCATGGCGGTGCCATCGATCACACCCAGCACCGGCACACCGAAATGCCGCGCCAGATCGGCGCTCGACGGCGTACCGTCGAACAGCCCCATGACGCCTTCAATCAGGATCAGGTCCGCTTCAGCGGCAGCCTCCCACAGCAACCGGCGACTCTCCTGCTCGCCGACCATCCACATGTCCAGCTGATACACCGGCGCACCGCTGGCGCGCTCGAGGATCATCGGATCGAGAAAGTCGGGACCGCACTTGAACACACGGACCTTGCGCCCCTGATTGCGATGCAATCGGGCCAGCGCCGCGGTGACGGTGGTCTTGCCCTGGCCGGAAGCCGGCGCGGCAATCAGAACCGCCGGACAGTGTCGAGGCTGACTCACAATTCGACGCCTTTCTGCGCTTTGATCCCGGCTTGAAAGGCGTGTTTGATCACGCCCATTTCGGTGACGGTGTCAGCCATCTCGATCATTTCCGGCTTGGCGGCACGACCGGTGACCACCACGTGTTGCATCGGCGGCCGGGCCTGCAAGTCGCTGAGCACCTGATCGAGATCGAGGTAGCCGTGCTTGAGGGCGATGTTCAGCTCATCCAGCACCACCAGACCGATGGACGGATCGCGCAGCAGTTGCTGCGACACCGCCCAGGCAGCTTCGGCGGCGGCGATGTCGCGCTGACGGTCCTGGGTTTCCCAGGTAAAACCTTCGCCCATCACGTGAAAGCGCACCTGCTCGGGAAAGCGCCGGAAGAACAACTCTTCGCCCGTGCTGTTGCGGCCCTTGATGAACTGCACCACGCCGCATTGCATGCCGTGCCCCATGGCGCGGGCAAGCATGCCGAAGGCCGAACTGCTCTTGCCCTTGCCATTGCCGGTCAGCACCAGCAGCAGGCCACACTCGTTCGGGGAATTGGCGATGCGCTCGTCGATCACGGCTTTTTTGCGCTGCATGCGCGCCAGGTGGCGTTCGTCACGATCGGGGGTATCAGTCATGGGGGAGCTCTCCGTTGAGGCAGGAATAACGGCGGGCAGGCACAAGAATAGAAGGCAAAAAGCCTGGCATCGCCCACCGTGATGCCGCTGGATGAATCAGGCCGGTCTCCGGGCTCATGAGTGGCGCGGGGCCGGACTGTGCGCCTTCCCGCATCGAATCGACACAGTGGCATCACACACAGTTTTCACTCATTTACCGTTGCGGGGGCAGCGCCGGAATTGCGGGCCTTCGACCAACAGAAGGACTCACTCACCGGCTTCCCTGTTTCACTCTGTCGACCCAAGCCACAGAGCACCTGAAACAAGCCGCGAAGGTTAGAGGGTTGGGGGTGGAGCGTCAATTAAAGCCGGGAGGCCATCGAGCGAATAACTGCCATCCATCAATAAACTGACGTCAATCTTGTGCCACGCTCTCAGCAGTGATATCAAAGAGCCACAATCTCACAACACAATAACAAGGGTGAGCCCATGCAAGGCATGATCATCAGCAATCCAAAGCTGGAATTCCTGCGCCCGGTGCTCGAGCACTGGTTCGAATGCATCGACCGTTACAACGCCGTCCGCGGTGATGGCGACACACCGTACTGGCATGACGAAAAGGCCAATCTCGGACTGCTGTCTGCCGCGGCCTGGATGGCCGAGATGGTCACGCTGCAGCAGACGCCCACCCGCAAGCAGACCGAAGAAGGCGAACGCAACAGCCGCGCCGACCTGCTCCTGGCCTCGCCCGAAACCCGCGCCTACATCCAGACCAGCCAGCGTTGGCCACGGGTCAACAGCCTCAATCTGACCCAGGCCCTGCTCGACATCGCCAGCGATGCAAAGCGCGTGAGCCACGCCAGCGACCTGAAACTCGGCTGCCTGTTCGTCGCCCCGCAAAAAGCCCAGCAAGGCGCAACGCCGGAAGAACTCCAGGACATGGTCGACGACCTGCAAAAGGAACACACCTGCGCTGTCGCCTGGTATTTCCCTTATGCCTACCGCAAGTTGCGCAACGAAGCCGGCAACTATCACCCCGGCATTGCGGTGCTGTTCAAGGAAGCACGCGGCTGAGAGTTGAACCATCGCACGACACCCCTCCTCTATGAATAGAACAAGGCATTCATAGGGAAGACCAGCATGCGCACGTCCCCGCTCGTTCTCGTTATCGCGCTCTGCGGAGGGCTCGCCGCTTGTGGCGAGACCTCCCGGCTGCAAGTCTCCGACGGTACCGGCCCGTCACCTCAACTACCGGAACCCAACAAGACACTGGTTCCGACGGTGAACATCGCCCCGGCCATCGGCTGGCCACAGGGTGCGAAACCCGTCGCCGCCACGGGCACTCAAGTGGCCGCTTTTGCCGAAGACCTGGATCACCCCCGCTGGCTTTATGTGCTGCCCAATGGCGATGTGCTGGTGGCGGAAACCAACGCACCACCCAAACCCGAAGACGGCAAAGGCATTCGCGGCTGGGTCATGAAAAAAGTCATGGGCCGCGCCGGGGCCAGGGTGCCCAGCGCCAACCGCATCACCTTGCTGCGCGACAAGGACCACGATGGCGTCGCGGAAACCCGCACGGTGTTTCTGCAAAATCTCAACTCGCCCTTCGGCATGACCCTGGTCGGCAATGACCTGTATGTGGCCGACACTGATCGCCTGCTGCGCTTTCACTATGAAAGTGGCGATACGCAGATCAAGTCGCCGCCGGTCAAGGTTGTCGACCTGCCGGGCGGCCCGCTGAACCATCACTGGACCAAAAACGTCATCGCCAGCAAGGACGGCAGCAAGCTGTACGTCACCGTGGGTTCCAACAGCAACGTCGCCGAAAACGGCATGGACAAGGAAGAAGGTCGCGCGGCTATCTGGGAAGTGGATCGTGCCACGGGTCGGCAGCGGATTTTTGCCTCCGGCCTGCGCAACCCCAACGGCATGGCGTGGGAACCGCACAGTGGCGTTCTGTGGACTGCGGTCAACGAACGGGATGAAATCGGCAGCGACCTGGTTCCGGACTACATCACCTCGGTGAAGGACGGCGCATTCTATGGCTGGCCGTACAGTTACTACGGTCAGCACGTCGATATTCGCGTCGAGCCGCAAAACCCGGACCTGGTGGCCAAGGCTATCGCCCCGGACTACGCCGTCGGCCCGCACACGGCATCACTGGGCCTGGCCTTCGCCGAAAACAGCAAGTTGCCGCCGCCCTTCACCCAAGGGGCATTCATCGGGCAGCACGGCTCATGGAACCGCAACCCCCACAGCGGCTACAAAGTGATTTTCGTGCCGTTCAGCGCCGGCAAACCTGTCGGAAAGCCCGTTGAAGTGCTCACAGGTTTTCTCAACGACAAGGAACAGGCAATGGGCCGCCCGGTGGGCGTGGTGATCGATCGGCAGGGTGACCTGCTGGTGGCCGATGATGTGGGGAACAAGGTGTGGCGGGTTTCGGCTGCTAAATAATGGCTGCCAAGCCACCTGTGGGAGCGAGCTTGCTCGCGATGAGGCCTGCACATTCAACTTTGATGTTGCCTGACCCACCGCCATCGCGAGCAAGCTCGCTCCCACATTGGATCGGTGTCAGCGCTTACCTTTTGCGGCACAGAGTTAAACCATCACCGATCGGCAACAACGACAGATCCACCCGCGCATCATCCTTCAACGCCCGGTTGAGTGCCTGGATCGCCCGGGTGTCCGCGCTCTCGGGGCTGGCCTCGAGCACGCGCCCGCTCCACAGTGTGTTATCGAACACCGCCAGCCCACCGACCCGCAGCAATTGCAGGGCGTGCTCCAGATAAGCCGGGTAGTTGGCCTTGTCGGCATCGATGAACACCAGGTCGTACTGCCCGCCCTGCCCTTGTCGCTCAAGCTCGGCGAGGGTTTCCAGCGCCGGGGCCAGTCGCAGGTCAATCCGCCCGGCGAGCCCCGCCTCTTGCCAGTAGCACCGTGCGGTGGCGTTGTAGTCACCGGGAATGTCACAGCAAATCAGCGAACCGTCAGCGGGCAATGCCGCCGCCATGCACAGTGCGCTGTAACCGGTAAAGGTGCCGACTTCGAGCAAGCGCCTGGCCCCCGTCAGTTTCACCAGCAAAGCAAGAAACTGCCCCTGCTCAGGCGCCACCTGCCAACGCGCCATGGGCAGCGCCTGGGTCTCATCGCGCAAGCGCTTGAGCAGAGGCGTTTCGCGCAGGGAAACATCGAGCAGGTATTGGTACAGGTCGTCGTCGAGATTAAGCGTGCGAGCAGTCATGGTCACCAGCTCCGAACGTTACGGATTGCGCGCCAGATGTTCAGGCTGCAGAACACGCTTGGCGCTCAGGTAAGCCTTTTGCCAATACGCCTTGGACAGGCTGTCGAGCTTCACAGTGCCACCGGTGGCCGGCGCGTGGACGAAGCGTCCTTCTCCCACGTAGATGCCGGCATGACTGACCTGGGAGCCGCCATTGGTGGCGAAGAAAAGCAGGTCGCCGGTCTGCAGGCCTTCCTTGCCCACATTCGCCGCTTGCATGGAGATCATCTCGCGAGTGGTGCGCGGCAAGGCAATGCCGGCAACATCACGGTACACGTAGGCGATCAGGCCGCTGCAATCAAACCCGGAATCCGGTGTGTTGCCACCCCAGCGATAAGGCGTGCCCACCAGTCCGAGCGCGCGAAACAGCACGTCTTCCGCTTCGGGCGAAAACGCTTGTGAGGAACCAAATACGATGGGAGCGCGAACCACCGGCGCAGGAGGCGGTGTGCGGCTGGCGCAGGCACTGAGCAGCGCTGCGAAGAACATGATTGCGAGGCGGGCCGACATCGTCATAAGCAGAACATCCTGATCTGGCTGCGGCTTTTTCTGCGGGGAGCGCAGAAAAGAAAACCGCCTGCGTTGGACGCAGGCGGTTTGCCATCATTTGTAGATCAAGATTCTAGCGGCTACGCGACAAACTTCAAGTAAGACTTTAAGTTCGCCTTACAAAATGTCCGCTTATTTACGTGCAGTGACGATTGGCGACGCGTTAGGTGCCATTGCCAGGGCGCGCTTGGCTTCGATGAAGGTCTTGCTCCAGTAGCTGTCACCCAGGCTATCGATGCGTACACCACCGCTGCGGCGGCTGCTGGAGTGGATGAACTGGTTGTCACCCAGGTAGATCCCGGCGTGACTGACGCGACCACGACGACCATTGGTGGCGAAGAACAGCAGGTCACCCGGCTCAAGTTTGCTGCGCGAGACCAGCGGAGCGTCCACGTTGATCATTTCGCGGGTGGAGCGTGGCAGGTTCATGCCTGCTTCTTCGCGGAACAGGTAACCGATGAAACCACTGCAATCGAAGCCGGCTTCAGAAGTACCGCCGAAACGGTAACGGGTACCGATCAGGGACATGCCACGTTCGAGGATGCTGTCGGCCAGGACCGGAAGCTGGTAGGACTTGCCGCCAGCGAAATCTGCGAGTTCTTTTTCGGTGGCCAGCTCTTCCTGAAAGAGAGCGGAAGACTGGGCAGTGGCCGAGTGTTGAACCTGCTGTTGCGGAGCTTGTTGGGCCACCGGAGTGTGGGCGGCGCAACCGAACAACAGGGTAACGAGTGCGAGAGGCACGAGGGGTGCGAAGCGATTTAGCATGGGCACGACCGTGGCTGATAGTTGTAAAGAAGCCGAGACTATGCCCGCTATCAACCTCATTTGCAAATTCAATCGATCTTTTTGTGACTTATCCGTTTCTCGTTTACATCTAAGCGCTTAAGCCCATTTTAAACATACGCGCGGCCTGCAACCTGGCAGGAAAGCGGGATTTCTGGCGCCTGAAAGATGCCGAGCCGGCTAAAAGCCCCGGTTTCAGCGGGTTTACCAGCCGAGGGTTTCTTTCAAAAACGGGATTGTCAGCTTGCGCTGAGCCTGGAGGGAGGCCTGGTCGAGACGCTCGAGCAGCTCGAAAAGTGCGCTCATGCTGCGGGTACCGCGAGTCAGAATGAAATGCCCGACTTCATCGGTCAGATGCAGGCCGCGACGGGATGCGCGCAATTGCAGGGCACGCAATTTGTCCTCATCGGACAGCGGGCGCATCTGGAAGATCAAGGCCAGGGTCAGGCGGGATTTGAGATCCGCCAGCTTCACAGGCAGCTCACGCGGGGATGTCGATGCGGCAATCAGCAAACGTCGACCGCTGTCACGCAAGCGATTGAACAGATGGAACAGCGCCTCTTCCCAGTCCGCTCGCCCGGCAACCACTTGCAAATCATCCAGGCAGACCAGTTCGTACTGTTCGAGGTTGTCGAGGATTTCAATGCCGCGATCAAGCAGCTCCGCCAACGGCAGGTACACCGCAGGCTCCCCCATTTGCTCGAAGCGCAGGCAGGCGGCCTGCAACAGGTGCGTACGCCCTACCCCGTCTTTACCCCAAAGGTAGATCAGGCTTTCGGTCCAGCCGGCGTCGGCTTCGCACAGCCGCTCGACATAGCCGAGTGCAGCGGCATTGGCGCCTGGGTAGTAGTTGATAAAGGTGGCGTCGTCACGCAGACGCACACCTAGGGGCAGCTGAATCGGTTTCATGCTGACTGAACAGTTCCAAAAGGAACCGTTAGTGGCCTCTGTGTAAAGTTTGCGAAGTTTATACCCGTGAGGCGGACCGCACAATGCGACAGACCACAAGCAAAATCAAAGGTTTGCGTTAATGCATCGGTTTTGTGACAGATTCTTTGGCGGTGCATGTGACAGTCGGGCGACGCCAGCAGGCTGATCCGGTACGAACCCGGGCAGCCCACAATCGCCTATCGACAGCCCTTACACCTGCGGCTCGTCGCTTCTTCCGTAAATTTCAGAATCCTTATACAAATCATGCACATGGCGCACCAGCACCATGATCACCGCAGCGACCGGCAACGCCAGCAGAACACCGGTAAAGCCAAACAGCTCACCACCGGCCAGGATCGAGAAAATCACCGCCACCGGGTGCAGGCCAATCCGGTCACCGACCAGCATGGGGGTCAGCACCATACCCTCCAGCGCCTGACCGACCATGAACACCGCGACAATGCCGAGCATCGGATAAAGATCACCGCCGAACTGGAACAACCCCGCAATGAGCGCCGCGCCAATGCCGATGATAAACCCCATGTACGGCACAATCGCCGCCAGGCCGGCAATCAGGCCAATCAACAGGCCCAGTTCCAACCCGACCAGCATCAGGCCGGCTGCGTAGATCACACCCAAGGCCACCATCACCAGCAACTGTCCGCGCACGAAGGCGCCGAGCACTTCATGGCATTCACCCGCCAGCGACACCGCTCGCGCTTCACGATCACGGGGCAGCAGGCTGCGGAGCTTGGCCATCATCAGATCCCAATCGCGCAACAGGTAGAAGCTCACCACGGGAATCAGCACCAGATTTGCCAGCCAGCCGATCAACGCCAGCCCCGAGGCCGTGGCATGGCTCAACACCACGCCGACCACATCAGTGGTCTGACTCATATGCTCGCTGATGGCGGCCTTGAGCTTGTCGAACTTCCAGAAACCTTCCGACAGGCCGAACTTCGATTGTGCCCACGGCAATGCCGTGTGCTGCAGCCAGTCGAGCATCTGCGGGGCCAGCTCATACAAACGAAACAACTGCCTGGCGAGCAACGGCACCAACACCAACAGCAGCGCGGTGAAGATCAATGTAAACAGGGTAAACACCGCCACGACACCCCAGGTTCGGGACAGGCCTGCCTTCTCCAGCCGATCCACCAGCGGGTCGAACAGGTAGGCCAACAGCAGCGCCACCAGGAACGGCGTCAGGATCGGATGCAACAACCAGACAAACACACACAGCAGGACCACCCCACCGAGCCAGAACCAACGCCGCGAATCGGCCATGAACCACTCCATTGCTTCTATATAAAGAAAGAAAAACTACCAGCGATAACGCAGTTGCGGGGTTGGGGCCGGCGCGGCGACGGGCACCGGGCTGCCGGTGGCTGGCTGAACGGGCGCTACCGGTGCCGGGGCTTGCCCCGCCGGCGCTTCCTGCAGCCTCGCCAGCGACAGTTGTGCACGCAGCTGATCGACGCTGCCATTGACCCGATAGAGAATCCGGTCGCCCTCGACACTTTGTACGCGCCCGCCAAATGGCTCCAGCAAACGCCCGAGCGACGCGTAGTGTTCAAGATTCATGCCCTGCACTTCCAGCAACTGCTCGCTCGAAGCACCGGGTTTGGCAACAAACCGTGGCGCAAGGCGCTCGTTGACCGCCAGCATCACCGCGTCGGCCACGGCGGCCTGATCGGCGCCCTGCACACTGCCGGCCTCTTTTTTATCCCCCAGCCACAATTGCCACTTGGCTTGCCACTGCCCGCCCTCTTCCTTGGCGTGTACCGCGAGCAGGGCGTCGGCGTTGTAGCGCTCCGACGCCGCATGTAAAGGCGCGGGATCTGCGCCCTCCAGATTCGGCGCGGTCGCGACGATCTGCTCATTCAAATCCGCCAATGGCAAGCGCAATGGCAAGCCACGGTGCTGGGCAGCCCGACGCAGTGGCGCCGCGCTGGCCTGGCCGTCGCCCACCAGGCTTGAACCCTCGGTGGAATCATTCAACCACCAGCCGAGGATCGACGGCCGATTGGCGCCCCACATGGCCAGACCGGCGCGGCGCAAGGCCTGCTCGGTGGTACCCGGATCGAAATCGACCTTCAGGACTTCCGGCGGCCCGGCCTCAAAGCCGTATTGGCTGATGATCTGTTGCGGGTCTTTGCGAATCGCCGCCAGCCCCGGACTTTGAGCGGCCTTGGGGTCGCCGGTCAGGCGCAATACAAGCGTGTCCAACGCACGCTGAGTCGCTTGGTCGCGCTCCTCGGGCGACTGGCCATTCACCGGCTCGCGAACCTGATAAAGGCCTTTGACGGTTTCGGCGTGACTGACCAGGCTGACCACTGACAAACAACTCACAAGCAAGAATTTACAAAAACGCATGGAAGATTCCTGACGACAAGAGCGGCTGGAACAGACCGCATGAAGACGATCGAGCAAGACTGTGACCGTTGCCCGACGCAAAACATTCACACGTCCCGGGTAAGTTTTCGCACTGTCATAACGATAGACGGTTAATCGCGATACCTTATACAGCCATGCAGGATGCCACTGACACCGCGCATTAACGGTTTTTTTTGACCGGAAATGGCCCTGCTGTCGGCCTGAGGATGGCCGCTGCGGCTCAAGCCTGATAAAATCGCGCGCCTTCGCAGACCGGCAACAGCCGGGTAGTGTCCGAATAGCGCGCATGGTTCTCGCCTACGCAGTTTCGGCGCTCCCGACGGACTCGGTCGTTACCCAGAAATCCCCCCCCTAAAGGCCTGGATCATGAGCAAGCAACCCTCCCTGAGCTACAAGGACGCCGGTGTAGACATCGACGCCGGTGAAGCATTGGTCGAACGCATCAAGAGCGTCGCCAAGCGCACTGCGCGCCCGGAAGTCATGGGCGGCCTGGGCGGTTTCGGCGCCCTCTGCGAAATCCCGGCCGGCTACAAGCAGCCCGTGCTGGTTTCCGGTACCGACGGCGTCGGCACCAAGCTGCGCCTGGCCCTGAACCTGAACAAGCACGACAGCATCGGCATCGACCTGGTTGCCATGTGCGTCAACGACCTGGTGGTGTGCGGCGCCGAGCCGCTGTTCTTCCTCGACTACTATGCCACCGGCAAACTGAACGTCGACACCGCTGCCCAGGTTGTGACCGGCATCGGCGCCGGCTGCGAACTGTCGGGTTGCTCGCTGGTTGGCGGCGAAACCGCTGAAATGCCGGGTATGTACGAAGGCGAAGACTACGACCTGGCCGGTTTCTGCGTCGGCGTCGTGGAAAAATCCGAAATCATCGACGGCTCCAAGGTCGCTGCCGGCGATGCCCTGCTCGCCCTGCCGTCCTCCGGCCCGCACTCCAATGGCTACTCGCTGATCCGCAAGATCATCGAAGTGTCCGGCGCCGATATCGAGAACACCCAGCTCGACGGCAAGCCGCTGGCCGATCTGCTGATGGCCCCGACCCGTATCTACGTGAAGCCGCTGCTCAAGCTGATCAAGGAAACCGGCGCGGTCAAAGCCATGGCCCACATCACCGGTGGCGGCCTGCTGGACAACATCCCGCGCGTTCTGCCAAAAGGCGCTCAAGCCGTGGTTGACGTGGCAAGCTGGAATCGCCCTGCAGTGTTCGACTGGCTGCAAGAAAAAGGCAACGTTGACGAGAACGAAATGCACCGCGTGCTGAACTGCGGCGTGGGCATGGTCATCTGCGTCGCTCAAGAGCACGTTGAAACGGCCCTGAACGTTCTGCGCGAAGCGGGCGAGCAGCCTTGGGTCATCGGCCAGATCTCCACCGCTGCCGAAGGCGCGGCCCAGGTTGAACTGAAGAACCTCAAGGCTCACTGATGCCTAAGACCTGTGATGTCGTGGTGCTGTTGTCCGGCACCGGCAGTAACTTGCAGGCCTTGATCGACAGCACGCGGACCGGCGACAGCCCGGTCCGCATCGCTGCGGTGATTTCCAACCGTGCCGATGCCTACGGCCTGCAACGCGCCAGAGACGCGGGTATCGATACCCGCGCCCTGGATCACAAGGCTTTCGAAGGTCGCGAGGCCTTCGATGCCGCGCTGATCGAACTGATCGACGCCTTCAATCCCAAACTCGTGGTACTGGCCGGATTCATGCGCATTCTCAGCGCCGGTTTCGTACGCCACTATCAGGGTCGCCTGCTCAATATCCATCCCTCGCTGCTACCCAAATACAAAGGGTTACACACTCATGAGCGTGCGCTGGAGGCTGGCGACACCGAGCACGGCTGCTCCGTGCACTTCGTCACCGAGGAACTCGATGGCGGACCACTGGTCGTACAGGCTGTAATACCGGTAGAGTTACAGGATTCGCCGCAGAGTCTGGCGCAGCGGGTCCATGTTCAGGAACACCTGATCTACCCGATGGCCGTACGCTGGTTTGCCGAAGGTCGTCTGGCCCTCGGCGAGCAAGGTGCTTTACTGGATGGACAGTTACTCGCGGCCAGCGGCCACTTGATTCGAAACTAGGAGATTTTATGCGTCGCGCCCTGCTCTTCGCTTGCGCTCTGCTCGCCTTGCCCTTCGCCCAGGCGGCAGAACTTCAACCTTTCTCCGCCAGCTACACCGCCGACTGGAAGCAGTTGCCCATGAGCGGCACTGCCGAGCGCAGCCTCGAAAAAACCAGCGATGGCAAATGGAAACTGAGTTTCAAGGCATCGATGATGATCGCCAGCCTGTCCGAGGAAAGCACACTGACCCTGGACAAGGACATGCTTCTTCCAGAGTCGTACCACTTTGAACGTGGCGGCTTGGGCAAGGCCAAGAAATCGGATCTGGATTTCGACTGGAATACCAAAATGGTCACCGGTACCGATCGCGGCGACGCGGTGAAGGTTCCGCTGAACCGCGGCATGCTCGACAAATCCAGCTACCAACTGGCCCTGCAGCACGACGTCGCCGCCGGCAAAAAAAGCATGAGTTATCAGGTGGTCGACGGCAGTGAAGTCGATACCTATGACTTCCGCGTGCTGGGCGCTGAAAAGGTCGACACCAAGGCCGGCAAGATCGATGCGATCAAGGTTGAACGTGTACGCGACCCGACACAAAACAAACGCATCACCGTGATGTGGTTCGCCAAGGATTGGGATTACCTGCTGGTCCGCCTGCAACAAGTCGAAACCGACGGCAAGGAATACAACATCATGCTCCTGGACGGTACGGTCAACGGCAAGCCAGTCAAAGGCAGCTGATCCGGATCGATACGAAAAAGCCTCGCAGTCGCGGGGCTTTTTTTCGCCTGTCATTCAGACCGAAAACCGCGCCACCAAGGTATTCAGATCCACCGCCAGGCGCGACAACTCCTGACTCGCCGCGCTGGTCTGGTTCGCCCCGGCCGAGCTCTGTTGCGCCAGGTCACGGATATTCATCAAGTTGCGATCCACCTCCCGCGCCACCGCCGCCTGCTCCTCCGAGGCGCTGGCAATCACGATGTTGCGCTCATTGATCACGGTGAATGCCGAAGCGATATCCTCCAGGGCAACGCCCGCCGCTTTCGCCGCTTCCAGTGTCGAGCGCGCCCGGGTGTTGCTTTGCTGCATCGAGCTGACAGCCAGGTCAGTGCCCTGCTGGATACCGGTAATCATCTGTTCGATTTCCCGGGTCGATTGCTGGGTACGATGCGCCAGGGCCCGCACCTCATCGGCCACTACCGCAAACCCGCGCCCGGCGTCCCCGGCCCGCGCGGCTTCGATGGCCGCATTCAAGGCCAGCAGATTGGTCTGCTCGGCAATCGCGCGAATCACGTCCAACACGGTTGTGATGCCATACACCTTCTGCGCCAGGTCTTCGACCTGAGCGACGTTGGTGGTGACATCTTCAGCCAGCGACTCGATCGACAGCACCGTCTGGTGCACCTGTTCTCGCCCGTGCTGGGCAATGCGGTCGGACTCGCGGGAAGCTTGCGACGTTGCGGCCGCATTGCTCGCCACTTCTTCCACGGCGGCAGTCATCTGGTTGACCGCCGTGGCGGCCTGCTCAATCTCCAGGCTCTGCTGATGCAGGCCACGGGTGGCGTCTTCCGTGACGCAACTGAGCTCCTCCGAAGCCGAGGCCAATTGACGGGATGAATCGGAGATACGTTGAATGGTTTCACGCAAACTCTGCTGCATGCTCTTGAGCGCGTGCAGCAACCGCGCGGGTTCGTCCTTGCCGGTAATGCTGATGCTTGCGGTGAGGTCCCCACCGGCGACCACCTCGGCCACTTTCAACGACTGTGACAGCGGCAACACGATGCTGCGCGTCAGCAACAGTGCCAGGCCAATGGTGATCAGCGCAGTCACACCGATCATCACCCCGACCCAGATCCGTGACTGGTTGAACACCAGGCGCCCCGCCTCAGTCGCCAGATTGGCGTTGTGCCTGCTGAGTTCGACCAACTCCCTGAGGGTGACCGTGATCTCATCGGCCAGCGGATTCATCTCGCCATTGAGAATGGCCGCCGCCTCTTCCACCTGTCCCTGGGTAGCCTGGGCCATCACCTGACTCTGAAACTGCAGGTATTTGCTCTCGGCCGCCTTGAAGCGATCGAACAACACCCGCTCTTCAGGCAGCACAATCAACTTGTCATAGCGCTGCTGGGCCTGGTCGAGAACATTTTTGAGATCGTTGATTTTGCTGACGTTCTGCGTCTGTGCCTGTGGATCGCGATTGATCAGCAAACGCATGGTCAATGCCCGCAACCGCAACATGTCCTGACTCATATCACCGACCGCCATCACGCTGGGCAGCCAGTTGTCATCGACCTGATCGGACTGCGCCCGCATATTCGACATTTGCAGCAGGGCGAACGCCCCCAGGCCAAAAACCATCAACGCCAACAGGCCAAAACCGAGACTCGCGCGTGGCGCAATATTGAGACTTCTGATGCTCATACATCTGGTTCCTTCCAAAAACGCTGCTTCAGGCAGCAGGCTCTTTAGACGGTATCGGACTGTTGAAAATTTGCGTAAGACGAAAATGTGATATCAAAACACCACTACTGCTACGGTAACGATTCACCCAAAAGACTCACCGATACAAGAAAACCGGAACGCACATCCGGCACCATGCTCTATACCTTCAAGGTCTTTTTTTGATCGAATCAATATCCTGTTGCTTGCGAGGTTCCCCATGTCCGTTACTGTCAACACCGTTTCTGCCGAAGGCTTTCGCCATAGCGTCCAGATCGATGACCACGAACTCTTCGCCGACGTGCCCGTCACGGCGGGTGGTGAAGGCTCGGCACCGGAGCCGCACGATTATTTCGATGCCGCGCTGGGTGCCTGCAAAGCCTTGACCCTGAAGCTGTATGCCAAAAAGAAGAACATCCCATTGACCGGTGTCGGTGTGGAGGTAAAGCGCGACAACAGCCTGGAACAGAAAGGCCAGTACGCGCTGCACGTCAAACTGACCCTCAAAGGCGTACTCACCGACGCCCAGCGCGATGAACTGCACCGCGTGGCCGATCGCTGCCCGATCCACAAGCTGATGACCACCTCTGAAGTCAGCATCGAAACACATTTGTCCGAAGGCGCTTTCAGCCAATAGCGGCAAGGGCTGCGCAAGCGGGTTATGCTCGAACGCATTACCCGCTCAGCCTGGAACGCACCATGAACACTCCGCTCGTGATCCGCCCCCGCACCGAAGATGTCGAGGGCCAGCCGATTCTCCGCCCGCTGCCATCGGCCAAGTGCCGCAGCGTCGGGCCATTCGTGTTTTTCGACCATATGCTGGAAACCCGTTATCCACCGGGCAAAGGCATGAACATCCGCCAGCATCCGCACATTGGCCTGTCCACCCTCACCTACCTGTTCCAGGGGCAGATCCAGCACAAGGACAGCCTCGGTTCCGATCAAGTGGTCGGGACTGGCGACGTCAGCTGGATGACGGCCGGCAGTGCCATCGCCCACGTCGAACGCACGCCCGAGGCCCTGAAAGAAAGCGGCTTCACGATGCACGGCTTGCAGATCTGGCTGGCTTCACCCAAGGATAAAGAACAAGGCCCGGGGCATTACAGTCACCATCCGGCGTCCACATTGCCGGTCAGCGAAAACCTGGGGGTGAAGATTCGCATGATTGCCGGGGCAGGCTTTTGCCTGGAATCACCCGTGCCGGTGCTTTCTCCTACGTTGTACGCGGAACTGCACCTGCAAACGGCGACGACATTGCTGATTCCCACCGAGCATGAAGAACGTGCGCTGTATATGTTGAGCGGCGAGGTGCAACTCGATGGCGAGCCGATAGAGCCGTACTCGCTGGTGGTACTGCCTGCCGGGGAAGAAATGACACTGTTTGCTGAAAGCGATAGTCACGCCGTGTTGTTTGGCGGCGCACCGCTGGACGGGCCACGGCGGATCAACTGGAATTTTGTCGCAAGCGATCCGGCAGCGATTGATGAAGCGCGCCGGCGTTGGGCGGCCGGGGACTGGCCGACGGTGCCGGGGGAAGTCGAGAGGATCGAATTGCCCTGAAACTTTCAGCGCCAGTTATGCCGCCATCGCGAGCAGGCTCGCTCCCACATTGAAACACGGTCAACTGTAGGAGCGAGCCTGCTCGCGATGGGGCCGGTAGAGGCACCGACTAACCAGAACTGAAACCAGCTATCAACCCTTGAACACTTCATCCAGCAAGTTATGCATCGACGTGAAGGCCCGGGCAGCCACCTTGGCGTCATACATCATCATGCCCGGCACGTTGGCGTGCGGGTCGGTGAACGAGTGGAACGCACCACCGTAGCTCAGCAACTGCCAATCCACACCGGCCGCGTTCATTTCATCTTCGAACGCCGGTAACTGCTCCTTCGGCACCAATGGATCGGAAGCACCGTGCAGCACCAGGACCTTACCCTTGATGTTTTTCGCATCAGCCGGATTCGGTGTGTCCAGCGTGCCGTGGAACGACACCGCAGCCTTCACCGGCGCGCCGGTACGGGCGAACTCCAGGGCGCAGCAACCGCCGAAACAGAAACCGAAAGTGGCCAGTTTCGAAGTATCGACAGCCACTTCACCCTGGCTTTGCAGCTGTTCGAACGCCGCCTGCATGCGCTTGCGCAGCAATGGGCGGTCATTCTTCAACGGCATCATGGCCGCGCCGGCCTCGTCATTGTTCGTCGGACGAACCGATTGACCGTAAAGGTCTGCGATCAGTACCACATAACCCTTGGCGGCCACCGACCTGGCGATCTCCTCGGCACCGGCGCTGACGCCCATCCAGTTCGGCGCCATCAATAAACCCGGGCGTGGGCCTTTATGGTCGGCATCGAACGCCAGACGGCTTTCGTAAGCCTGGCCATCAATCTGATAGGCAACGGAACGTACAGTGATTTGGCTCATTTCTGACTCCTGATTGTTGAACACCAGAATGAAAAAACCCGCCGAAGCGGGTTTTCTGCAACACGGTTAAGCCGATAGTTCGACCAGCAGCTTGTTCAGTCGGCGCACATAGGCCGCCGGGTCTTTCAAGCTGTCACCGGCCGCCAGGGCCGCCTGATCGAAGAGGATGTGCGACAGGTCGCCGAAGCGCTCGTCGCTCTGCTCGTTGTCGAGCTTCTCGATCAGCGGGTGAGCCGGGTTGAATTCGAAGATCGGCTTCGAATCCGGAACCTTCTGACCGCTGGCTTCCAGGATCTGGCGCATCTGCAAGCCCAGGTCCTGCTCGCCGATGGCCAGGATCGCCGGCGAATCGGTCAGGCGATGGGACACCCGGACTTCTGCAACGGATTCGCCCAGGGCTGCCTTCAGACGTTCAACCAGACCTTCTTTGGCCTTGGCGACTTCTTCCGCAGCTTTCTTGTCCTCTTCCGAGTCCAGGTTGCCCAGGTCGAGATCACCGCGCGCCACGTCGACAAAGCTCTTGCCGTCGAAGTCGCTGAGGTAGCTCATCAGCCACTCGTCGATACGGTCAGTCAGCAGCAACACTTCGATGCCTTTCTTGCGGAAGACTTCCAGGTGCGGGCTGTTCTTGACCTGTGCGTAGGTTTCGCCGGTCAGGTAGTAGATCTTGTCCTGACCTTCCTTGGCGCGTGCCAGGTACTCGGCCAGGGCAACAACCTGTTCGCCGTCGTCGCCGTGGGTCGATGCGAAACGCAGCAGGCCGGCGATTTTTTCCTTGTTGGCGAAATCTTCTGCCGGGCCTTCTTTCATGACCTGGCCGAAGTTTTTCCAGAAGCCCTTGTATTGCTCAGGCTCGTTCTTCGCCAGTTTTTCCAGCATGTCCAGAACGCGCTTGGTCAGCGCCGACTTCATCGAGTCGATGATCGGGTCTTTCTGCAGGATTTCCCGCGACACGTTCAGCGACAGGTCGTTGGAGTCGACCACGCCCTTGATGAAGCGCAGGTACAGCGGCAGGAAGGACTCGGCCTGATCCATGACGAACACGCGCTGTACGTACAGCTTCA
The DNA here is from genome assembly GCF_039909015.1 of Pseudomonas grandcourensis. Lineage (NCBI taxonomy): Bacteria > Pseudomonadati > Pseudomonadota > Gammaproteobacteria > Pseudomonadales > Pseudomonadaceae > Pseudomonas > Pseudomonas grandcourensis. The sequence continues at coordinate 1,871,346 of NZ_CP150919.1, read as the reverse complement.
GGCCTTTCGGCGCTTCACGCTGGTACAGGTCGAACGGTGCACGGGCCGGCACGTACAGCAGCGAGCTGTATTCGAGCTTGCCTTCGACCTTGTTGTGGCTCCAGCTCAGCGGGTTTTCGAAATCGTGAGCGATGTGCTTGTAGAACTCCTGGTATTCCTCGTCCTTGACTTCGGTACGCGGACGGGTCCACAGGGCGCTGGCGCGGTTGACGGTTTCCCATTCAACGGCCGGCGGCTCTTCGCCTTCGGTAGCGGCCACTTCTTTCGGCAGCTCGATCGGCAAGGCGATGTGGTCGGAGTACTTCTTGATGATGTTGCGCAGGCGCCAGCCATCGGCGAACTCGTCTTCACCGGATTTCAGGTGCAGGACGATGCGAGTACCGCGTTCGGCCTTGTCGATGGTCGCCACTTCGAAGTCACCTTCGCCCTTGGACGACCAGTGCACGCCTTCGCTGGCAGCGCTGCCGGCACGGCGGCTGTACACATCGACTTTGTCAGCGACGATGAATGCGGAGTAGAAACCGACACCGAACTGGCCGATCAGGTGCGAATCTTTCTTCTGGTCGCCGCTCAGGTGCTTCATGAAATCGGCGGTGCCGGACTTGGCGATGGTACCCAGGTGGGTGATCGCGTCTTCGCGGCTCATGCCGATACCGTTGTCTTCGAGGGTGACGGTTTTAGCGTCCTTGTCGAAGCTCACGCGGATTTTCAGTTCGGCGCCACCTTCCAGCAGCTCTGGCTTGGCCAGGGCTTCGAAACGTAATTTGTCGACAGCGTCAGAGGCGTTCGAGATCAATTCGCGAAGGAAAATTTCCTTGTTGGAATACAGCGAATGGATCATGAGATGCAGCAGCTGCTTCACCTCGGTCTGGAAGCCCAGGGTTTCCTTTTGAGTTTCCACACTCATGGTCATCAAACTCCAATCAGATGGCATAAGCCGCGACCATGAGGGTCGACGGCGGGTTGTCATCAGAGTTTGGGGCTGAGTTCAGGATTTCAAGGGCTCTTCGAGTTTGAAATGTGCACGGGCCGTGGCAATGGGTTCGGCTTCGGTGCTTTGCCAGGCGGTAATCGCCACATTGGCGACCCGGCGACCCTGGCGCCAGACCTGGCATCGGGCCCAGGTATCGCGAAACTGCCCGGCTCGCAGGTAATCCAGGGAGAAGTCGATGATCTTCGGCACCCCGGGCGACCCGGTGAACACCAACAGGTGCAGCGCCGCGGCCAATTCCATGAAACCGGCGATCACACCGCCATGAATCGCCGGCAACAAAGGGTTACCGATGTTGTCCTTGTTCGCTGGCAGCTTGAACAGCAGCTCATCTCCCACCCGCGAACACTCGACGCCGATCAGCCGGGCATAGGGAATCAATTCCAGTAGCGAGGCGTAATCGCCCTGTTCGTGGGCCTTTTGCAATTGATCCTTCAGCGACTCGCTCATTGCGCACCTCCGGCGACGGCGCCACCAAAACCCTTGGTGCCTTTGATGTTCTTGCCCATGCGCATGAAAGTGCCCATCACATGGGCAATGGGTTGTCCGGGGTCATCCTGATAGGCGAAGCCACGGGCAAAAATCACGTCGGTGGTGACCCGATAGCACTGGGCAAAGCCGTAGACATCCTTATGCGGCTCAGCGGCGTGCATATAGTCGATGCGCAGGTCGAGGGTCGGGCAGACTTCGAATTCCGGGAGCACGCAGAGGGTGGCCATGCCGCAGGCGGTGTCCATCAGTGAGGTCAGCGCCCCGCCATGAATCACGCCCGTTTCGGGATTACCAACGATCTGCGGGCTGTACGGCAGCACAATCGTCAGCCCTTCGTTGCTGGCGCTGTGAACGCTTAGTCCAAGTACCTGACAATGTCGCAGCGCCGACAGAAAGCGCTTCGCACGCTCAAAAACGGGGTTTTCAGCCATTTGATAAAAGCCCTTGTTTATGTCTGTACAGTGCGGTGGCGGTCTGGGTAAAAGTTCCGCATTAGAACAAACTTATATATCTGAAAGACTTAAGGAACTTAACCCTGATGCGTGGGCTCTTAATGCCAGTAGATGCTTTTCATCAGGAGAAACACCCCATGCGTAAGACTTTAGCTATTGCCTTGATGTTGACCGCTTCCCTCGGTCTCGCTGCCTGCGATAAAAAATCCGAGGACAAAGCTCAAGATGCTACCAAACATGCTGAGCAAGCTCAGCAAGACATGAGCAAAGCTCAGGATAAAGTGAACGACGCGGCGAAAGAAAACGCCGAAGCCGCCAAAGATCAGGCTGAATCGAACGCAGAAGCGGCAAAAGAGGCCGCTCCGGCCGCTCCGGCCACTCCAGCCGCTCCGGAAGCACCTAAGAACTAATACGGTTTTTAGCGAGGCAAAAGAAAACCCGCCAAGTGCGGGTTTTCTTTTGCCTTGAAAAAAGTGGTTAGAGCAAAATCGTTCGAAAAGTCGGACTAATCATCAACAAGAGCGAACAGATAAATCCCACCAGCCAAACCAGACTGCGTTGCCAGGTCAGGTCCTTCCAGTAACACACCAGGTAAATAACCCGCGTGATCACGAAGATGATCGCCAGGCAGTCGATCAGCCAGCCCGCCGTCTGCGTGGTATGCGCCATCAACACACCCACCGCGAACAATATGAACGCTTCGAAACTGTTCTGATGCGCCGCCAGTGCCCGGGCACCCAGGCCTGTGAGTTGCATCTGCTGTTGGCGCGGCAGGTGGTTGTCGTAACCGCCCTGCTCTTTCATGGCAGTGGTCACGGGCATTCGCGCCAGGTAAATCAACACCGCACTGATCAACACGCACCAGAATGGAATACTCATCAAGCTGCCTCTTTGATTACTTCCGGCAACGGCGCCTCTGTAGGGGTATAGACCATCACGTCGAGTACGTCGGAATGAAACTCGCGGTGGTACAACACGAACACGACGCCGGCACTCATCAACATGAACAACCATGGGCTGACAAACCAGGCCAGCATGGTCATGCCGAAGTAGTAGGAGCGCAGCCCGAAGTTGAACTGGTTGGCGGCCATGGAGATGACGCGGGCGGCGCGTAAAGCGAACGCCTTGCGCTCCTGCTCCGACACATGACGCTCGCCGACCATCGGCGCCGAACCCACTAATACGGCTGCAAAGTTGTATTGGCGCATGCACCAGCTGAACGTGAAGAACGCATAGACAAACACCAGCGCCAGGCACAGCAACTTGATTTCCGACATGCCCTGGGACGCTTGTTGCACCATCGGGATATCCGCCAGCAAGGATACCGCCCGCTCCGAAGCCCCCAACACCGTGAGAATACCGGCCAGGATAATCAATGTACTCGAGGCGAAGAACGAAGCATTGCGCTCCAGATTGCCGATCACGCTGGCATCGGCGATGCGGTTGTCGCGCAGCAGCATGCGACGCATCCAGTCTTCACGATACAGGTGCAGCACACTGGCCAGGCACGCGGTGTCGCGGCCTTTCCATGTGGCATAGCGGGTGTACCCGCCCCAGCAGATAACGAACCAGACGGCGGCAAGAATGTGGATCAGGTTGGCTTGGATGAACGACATGCAGGTCCTTGTGATGTAAATGCGGATTACACACACCCTGTGGGAGCTCACTCCCACAAAGGGTGTTGCAGTGCTTCGACGTTAGCTCAACGGAAAAGACACCGCATCCCTCACAAAAAAAATGCCCCGTATCGATTGATACGAGGCATTTCTGTTTCGGCTCAAGACCCGCTTGTGGCGGGCCGTAAAGCGACTTAAGCCAAGGCTTCGGCGCGCTTGCCCAGCAGGCGATCGCAAACCACCGCGACTACCAGTGTCATCACCGATGGCACCAGCCAGGCCAGGCCCTGCTCGCTCAGCGGCAGGTGGGCCATTTGCGTCGGCATCCAGTCCGCCAGGCCTGCACCCTTGAGGGCGTCGATCAGACCGAAGATGAACGACACCAGCATGACCGGGCCGAGGATACGACCCTGCTCATGCCAGAAGTCCTTGCAGAAGCTCAACGCCACCAGAACGATGCACGGCGGGTAGATCGCGGTCAGCACCGGGATCGAGAACGCAATCAGCTTGGTCAGGCCCAGGTTGGACACCAGCAGCGAGAACGCAGCGAGGATGATCACCAGTGTCTTGTAGGACAGCGGCACCACACGGCTGAAATACTCGGCGCAGGCGCAGGTCAGGCCGACCGCGGTCACCAGGCACGCCAGGGAGATCAGCACCGCAAGAAAACCACTGCCCAGCGAACCGAAGGTGTGCTGCACATAAGCGTGCAATACCGCCGCGCCATTGGTAGCGCCAGCGGCCACTTCATGGCTGCCCGAACCGAGACGGAACAGGCTGACATACACCAGCGCCAGGCCGACACCGGCAATCAGGCCGGCGATGATCGCATAACGGGTGATCAGTGCCGGCGACTCGACGCCGCGGGAGCGGATGGCGTTGACGATGACGATGCCGAACACCAGGGCGCCCAGGGTATCCATGGTCAGGTAACCATTGATGAAACCTTGGGAAAACGGCGCCGCCACGTATTCAGGGGTTGCCTGGCCAATGTCACCGGCCGGCAAGGCGAATGCTGCAATACCCAGCGCGGCCAGGGCGATGATCTTCAGCGGCGCGAGGAAGCGCCCTACGGTATCCAGCAAACGGCCCGGATACAGCGAGATGAAGAACACCAGCAGGAAGTACACCGAGCTGTACAGGAACAGCGCCAGCGGGCTCTCGCCGGTCAGGGGTGCCAGGCCCACTTCGAAGGATACCGTCGCGGTACGTGGCGTCGCGAACAGCGGGCCGACAGCGAGGTAGCAAGCCGCTGCCAGCAGGCCACCGGCGACTTTACCGATCGGGCTGCTCAAGGCATCCATGGCACCGCCGACCTTGGCCAGCGCCACAACGGTGATCACCGGCAGACCGACCGCCGTGACCAGAAAGCCCAGCGCCGCCATCCAGACATTAGGCCCGGACTGCAAACCGACGATAGGCGGGAAGATGATGTTGCCGGCCCCGACGAACAGGGCAAACGTCATAAAACCAAGTGCCAGGATGTCCTGGCCTTTCAACACTTTCATTAAGGAAATACCACACTACTGAATCGGAATTTAGAGAGGGATTTCCCTATGGGTGAGGGAAATGCTGTCAGTCCGTATAAGACCGACCCTTTTAGCGCGTTGCCGCCTTGTGGGCCGCAGACGCAAAAATGGCGAGTAGCCTAACGAATTTGGATCAGAAACGCACTGTTAGAGGGCGAACATTCCGATGCACGACATTTTTGTGTCGCGTTTACATACCTAATTTATTTACGCGGACCTCTGTGGCGAGGGGGCTTGCCCCCGTTGGGTTGCGAAGCGACCCGTAAAACCCTGCATTCGACTAATGTCAGGTGCACCGCGTTAGCCTGATTGACGACTGCTGCGCAGCCGAACGGGGGCAAGCCCCCTCGCCACAAAAGCGATCACTTTCCAAATGCCGGAAACGACAAAGGCCACCCGAAGGTGGCCTTTGCTTGGTGAAGCGTCAGCCAAGCGCGAGGCTTACTTGACAGCCCAACCGGTCAACTCGGACAAAGCCTTGCCGATGTCTGCCAGCGAACGCACGGTTTTAACGCCTGCGTCTTCCAGGGCAGCAAACTTCTCGTCTGCAGTGCCTTTGCCGCCAGAGATGATTGCGCCAGCATGGCCCATGCGCTTGCCCGGAGGAGCAGTCACACCAGCGATGTAGGAAACAACCGGCTTGGTCACGTGTGCCTTGATGTAGGCAGCCGCTTCTTCTTCAGCCGAACCGCCGATCTCACCGATCATCACGATCGCTTCGGTCTTCGGGTCTTCCTGGAACAGCTTCAGGATGTCGATGAAGTTCGAACCCGGGATCGGGTCACCACCGATGCCGACGCAAGTCGACTGACCGAAACCGGCGTCAGTAGTCTGCTTCACAGCTTCGTAGGTCAGGGTGCCGGAACGGGAAACGATACCGACCTTGCCTGGCAAGTGAATGTGACCTGGCATGATGCCGATCTTGCATTCGCCTGGGGTGATCACGCCTGGGCAGTTAGGGCCGATCAGGACTACGCCCAGCTCGTCGCACTTAACTTTAGCGTCCAGCATGTCCAGGGTAGGAATGCCTTCGGTGATGCACACGATCAGCTTGATGCCGCCGAAGGCAGCTTCCAGGATCGAGTCCTTGCAGAAAGGAGCTGGAACGTAGATCACGCTGGCGGTGGCGCCAGTGGCAGCTACGGCATCTTTCACGGTGTTGAACACTGGCAGGCCCAGGTGCTCGGTGCCGCCTTTGCCTGGAGTTACACCACCAACCATCTTGGTGCCGTACTCGATGGCTTGCTGGGTGTGGAAACTACCTTGCGAACCGGTAATACCCTGGCAGATAACTTTGGTGTCTTTATTGATCAGGACGCTCATTATTTGCCCTCCGCAGCTTTGACAACTTGTTGAGCAGCGTCGGTCAGGCTGGTAGCAGCGATGATGTTCAAACCGCTTTCTGCCAGTACTTTAGCGCCCAGCTCAGCGTTGTTGCCTTCAAGGCGAACAACAACCGGGATTTTCACGCCGACTTCTTTCACAGCGCCGATGATGCCTTCGGCAATCATGTCGCAACGAACGATGCCGCCGAAGATGTTGACCAGTACTGCAGCGACGTTAGTGTCGGACAGGATGATCTTGAACGCTTCAGTAACGCGTTCCTTGGTAGCACCACCGCCAACGTCGAGGAAGTTGGCTGGCTTGCCGCCATGCAGGTTGACGATGTCCATGGTACCCATGGCCAGGCCAGCACCGTTGACCATGCAACCGATGTTGCCTTCCAGTGCTACGTAGTTCAGTTCGAACTTGGCAGCGTGCGCTTCGCGCGGATCGTCTTGCGACGGATCGTGGAAAGTCTTCAGCTTAGGCTGACGGTACATGGCGTTGGCGTCGATGTTGATCTTGGCGTCCAGGCAGTGCAGATCGCCGTCAGCCTTGATCACCAGCGGGTTCACTTCCAGCAGGGCCAGGTCGTGATCCTTGAACAGTTTGGCCAGACCTACGAAGATCTTGGCGAACTGGGCAACTTGCTTGCCTTCCAGACCCAACTGGAATGCCAGCTCGCGACCCTGGAATGGCTGAGCGCCAACCAGTGGATCGATAGTGGCCTTCAGAATTTTTTCTGGAGTGTCGTGAGCGATTTTCTCGATGTCCACGCCACCTTCGGTGGAAGCCATGAACACGATACGACGGCTCGAACGGTCAACGACAGCGCCCAGGTACAGCTCTTTAGCGATATCAGTGCACGATTCAACCAGGATCTTGGTGACTGGCTGACCATTGGCGTCAGTCTGGTAAGTCACCAGACGCTTGCCCAGCCACTGCTGTGCGAAGGCTTTGGCGTCTTCTTTGCTGCGAACCAGCTTTACGCCGCCCGCTTTACCGCGACCACCGGCGTGGACCTGGGCTTTGACAACCCACTCGCTGCCGCCGATTTTGTCGCAAGCTTCTGCTGCTGCTTCCGGGGTGTCTACCGCGTAACCGGTGGAAACTGGCAGGCCGTATTCAGCGAACAGCTGCTTACCCTGATACTCGTGAAGATTCATGCTTATTACCGTCTTCGTTAGGTACTGCGCATTCGGTGCTGCACTCATTCAAGTGCCGCACCACCTGTGACTGCTGCTTGCATAGCTTTTCCGGATACCCGGTGCAGCTATGCAAGACTGCGTCCAGCGGATATTCCGCGGTGAGTCTTGCATGCAAGGCTCACGACGGGCCATTCCGCCGTGGTTTCTTATTGTCTTAACGCTTCTTGCGGTTGGCGATGTGGATGGCGCCGCCATTCACTGCCAAAGCAGCTTCGTGCAAGGCTTCAGACAGGGTCGGATGGGAGAAAACCATCATGCCCAGGTCTTCAGCGCTGGTGCCGAATTCCATACCGATCGCGCCCTGCTGAACCAGTTCTGCAGCGCTTGGGCCAATCACGTGGACGCCCAGTACGCGGTCTGTCTTGGCATCTGCGATGACCTTGACGAAACCACCGGTGTCGTTGGCAGCCATGGCACGGCCAGAGGCTGCGAACGGGAAGGTGCCGACGTTAACTTCAACGCCTTCAGCTTTCAAGGCCTGCTCGGTTTTACCGACCCACGCGATTTCCGGGTGAGTATAAATAACCGAAGGGATCAGATCATAGTTCATCTGGGCCTTGTGGCCCTTGATGCGCTCGACAACCATGATGCCCTCTTCCGAGGCCTTGTGCGCCAGCATCATGCCGCGAACCACGTCGCCGATGGCGTAAACGCCTGGTACGGTGGTGGCGCAGTGATCGTCAACGTGCACGAAACCGCGCTCGTCCAGGGTCACGCCGCAGTCGGCAGCCAGCAGATCAGTGGTCACCGGACGGCGACCAACGGCTACGATCAGCTTGTCGAAAGTGATGTTCTGTTCGCCCTTGGCATCGGTGTAGTTCACCACGACTTCGTCGCCGTTCACTTTGGAACCGGTTACGCGAGCGCCCAGCTTGATGTCCAGGCCCTGTTTGGTCAGGGTTTTCAGCGCTTCCTTGGAAACAGCGGCGTCGGCTGCCATCAGGAAGGTGTCCAGGGCTTCCAGGACAGTCACTTCTGCACCCAGACGCGACCAGACCGAACCCAGCTCCAGACCGATCACACCAGCGCCGATCACGCCCAGACGCTTGGGTACGGATTGGAATTCCAGGGCGCCGGTGGAGTCGACGATCACATTCTGGTCAACCGGAGCCGGCGGAATGTCGATCGGACGCGAACCTGGAGCCAGGATGACGTTTTCGGCTTCGATGATTTCTACCGAGCCATCAGGCTTGGTGACTTCGACTTTCTTGCCGGCCAGCAGCTTGCCGTGACCCTGGATCGAGGTCACACCGTTGGCCTTGAACAGGGTTGCAACGCCGGAGGTCAGGCCTTTGACGATGTTGGCCTTGCGGCCGACCATCGCTGGCACGTCCATGGTCACGCCAGCGTGATTGATACCGTGGATCGCGAAACCGTCCTGGGCTTCGTGGAATTTCCACGAGCTGTCCAGCAGGGCCTTGGATGGAATGCAGCCGACGTTCAGGCAAGTACCGCCCAGAGCCAGTTTGCCTTCCTTGTCGGTGTACTTCTCGATGCAGGCAGTGCTGAGGCCCAGCTGAGCGGCCTTGATGGCAGCCACGTAACCGCCAGGGCCCGCGCCGATCACTACTACGTCAAATTTCTGCGACATTCAAAAAATCCTCTTTAGCGAAAAGCTTCAAGCCGCGAGCGGCAAGCCAGGCTGCGGGTTTTCCGACAGCACGGGCTTGCAGCTCATGGCTGCTTCTATCAGATATCCAGCAACAGACGAGCCGGATCTTCCAGCAGGTTCTTGATGGTCACCAGGAAGGTCACAGCTTCTTTGCCATCGATCAGACGGTGATCGTAGGACAGTGCCAGGTACATCATCGGACGGATAACGACCTGACCGTTGATGGCCATCGGACGCTGGATGATGTTGTGCATGCCCAGGATGGCGGCTTGTGGCGGGTTGACGATCGGAGTCGACATCATCGAACCGAAAGTACCACCGTTGGTGATGGTGAAAGTACCACCGGTCATTTCGTCCATCGACAGTTTGCCGTCGCGGGCTTTCTTGCCGAAGGTGGCGATGCCGCCTTCGATTTCAGCCAGGCTCATCAGTTCGGCGTTACGCAGAACCGGTACAACCAGGCCGCGATCGCTGGAAACTGCAACGCCGACGTCAGCGTAGCCGTGGTAAACGATGTCGCCGCCGTCGATCGAGGCGTTGACAGCCGGGAAGCGCTTCAGCGCTTCGGTGGCTGCTTTCACGAAGAACGACATGAAGCCCAGGCGCACGCCGTTATGGGACTTCTCGAACAGATCCTTGTACTTCGAACGCAGCGCCATGACTTCGGTCATGTCGACTTCGTTGAAAGTGGTCAGCATCGCCATGTTCGATTGAGCTTCAACCAGACGCTTGGCCACGGTGGCACGTACGCGGGTCATCGGTACGCGCTTCTCGATGCGGTCGCCAGCGGCAAACACAGGAGCAGCGGCAGCCGGAGCAGCAGCCTTGGCAGGTGCGGCAGCAGGAGCAGATTTCTTGGCTTCGACAGCGGCAACCACGTCTTCCTTGGTTACACGACCATCTTTGCCGGTGCCTTTGACGGAAGCCAGGTTGATGCCGTTTTCTTCGGCCAGCTTGCGAGCAGCTGGAGCTGCGATAGCGTCTTCGTCAGCGCCGGCAGCTGGAGCAGCGGCAGCAGCGGCCGGAGCAGCAGCTGGAGCAGCGGCAGCAGCGCCGCCTTCTACGATGGAGCCCAGGACTTCGTCGGACAGAACGGTTTCGCCTTCGTTCTTGACGATAGCGCCCAGCACGCCGTCAGCGGTAGCCAGCACTTCGAGCACGACTTTGTCGGTTTCGATGTCGACGATCAGTTCGTCGCGCTTGACCGCGTCGCCCGGTTGTTTATGCCAGGTGGCAACGGTGCCATCGGCAACCGATTCCGGGAAAGTGGGGGCTTTGATCTCGATAGCCATTGTCTGTGGTTCCTTAAATTCGGTTTCAGGTGCGCGAAGGCGTTAAACAGTAAAGGCGTCTTGCAGCAGTTTTTCCTGCTGTTCGGCGTGCATCGATGCGTAACCGCATGCTGGTGCAGCAGAAGCCTCACGGCCCGCGTACTCGAGTACGAGAGACTTGTCGAGGTTGCTGATGCTGCGACGCATGTGGTGTTGGCTGCAGTACCACGCACCCTGGTTCATCGGCTCTTCCTGGCACCAAACGGCAGCTTTGACGTTGGTGTAAGGCGCCAGGACTTCTTTCAAGTCGTCCTCAGGGAATGGGTACAGCTGCTCGATACGCACGACAGCGATGTCGTCACGACCTTCGGCACGGCGTTTTTCCAGCAGGTCGTAGTAGACCTTGCCGCTACACAGAACAACGCGCTCGACCTTTTTCGGGTCTTGGGCATCGATTTCCGGGATGACGGTCTGGAACGAACCTTCGGCCAGATCTTCCAGCGTCGAGATGGCCAGCTTGTGGCGCAGCAGCGACTTCGGAGTCAGAACGATCAACGGCTTGCGCAGAGGGCGAATTACCTGACGACGCAGCAAGTGGTAGATCTGTGCCGGCGTAGTCGGTACCGCGACCTGAATGTTGTGCTCGGCGCACAGTTGCAGGTAACGCTCCAGACGAGCCGAGGAGTGCTCCGGCCCCTGACCTTCATAACCGTGCGGCAGCAGCATGGTCAGACCGCACAGACGGCCCCACTTGTGCTCGCCACTGGTGATGAACTGGTCGATAACCACCTGGGCACCGTTGGCGAAGTCGCCGAACTGGGCTTCCCAGATCACCAGCGCATCCGGCGTGGTGGTCGAGTAGCCGTATTCGAACGCCAGTACGGCCTCTTCGGACAGGAACGAGTCGTACAGGTCGAAGCGTGGCTGACCGTCGTACAGGTTCTGCAGCGGGATGTAGGTGCCCGCGTCCTTCTGGTTGTGCAGGACAGCATGGCGGTGCGAGAACGTACCGCGGCCGATGTCCTGGCCAGTCATGCGAATCGGGTGACCTTCGAACGCCAGGGTCGCGTACGCCATGGTTTCGGCGTAACCCCAGTTGATCGGCAGGCCGCCGGCTTGCATCTTCTGGCGGTCTTCGTAGATCTTGGCAACCTGGCGCTGAACCACGAAGCCTTCCGGGATTTCCAGTAGCTTGGCGGACAGTTCCTGCAAGGTCTTGAGGTCGAAGCGAGTGTCGTGACGCGCGGTCCAGGCGTGGCCCAGATACGGACGCCAGTCCACGAACAACTCTTTGTTCGGCTCTTTAACCAGGCTTTTCACCACGTGCAGACCGTTGTCCAGCGCGTTGCGGTATTCGTCGACTTTCGCCTGAACACGCTCTGCGTCGAGCACACCGCCCTGGGTCAGACGATCGGCATACAGCTCACGGGTGGTGCGCTGCTTGGTGATCTGCTGATACATGATCGGCTGGGTGCCGCTTGGCTCGTCGGCCTCGTTGTGGCCGCGACGACGGTAGCAGACCAGGTCGATCACCACGTCACGCTTGAACTGCATGCGGTAGTCGATGGCCAGCTGGGTCACGAACAATACGGCTTCCGGATCATCACCATTCACATGGAGGATCGGCGCCTGGATCATTTTCGCAACGTCGGTCGCGTACTCGGTGGAGCGCGAGTCCAGCGGGTTGCTGATGGTGAAACCGACCTGGTTGTTGATCACGATGTGCACGGTACCGCCGGTCTTGAAACCGCGGGTCTGCGACATCTGGAAGGTTTCCATGACCACGCCCTGACCTGCGAACGCAGCGTCACCGTGGATGGAGATCGGCAGAACCTTCTCACCGGTCGGATCGTTACGACGGTCCTGACGGGCGCGAACCGAACCCTCGACCACCGGGGAAACGATTTCCAGGTGGGACGGGTTGAACGCCATGGCCAGGTGAACTTCACCGCCGCTGGTCATCACGTTGGACGAGAAGCCCTGGTGGTATTTCACGTCACCGGAACCCAGCTCGACCTTCTTCTTGCCTTCGAACTCGTCGAACAGCTCGCGCGGGTTCTTGCCGAAGGTGTTGACCAGCACGTTCAGACGGCCACGGTGGGCCATGCCGATGACGATTTCCTTGGTGCCGTAGGAACCGGAACGCTGGATCAGCTCGTCGAGCATCGGAATCAGGCTTTCGCCGCCTTCCAGACCGAAACGCTTGGTACCCGGGTATTTGGTGCCCAGGTATTTTTCCAGACCTTCGCCGGCGGTCACGCGCTCGAGCAGGTGGCTCTTGATGTCGGCGGAGTACGTCGGACGACCGCGCACGCTTTCCAGACGCTGCTGGAACCACTGGCGCTGCTCGGAATCGGTGATGTGCGTGAACTCAGCGCCGATGGTGCGGCAATATGTCTGCTGCAACGCTTCGTGAATTTCGCGTAGGCTCGCTTCCTCTTTGCCGATGAACAGGTCGCCGGCACGGAAGGTCGTATCAAGATCGGCATTGGTCAAGCCGTAATGATTGATCGACAGGTCTGCAGGTGCAGGACGCTGCCACAGTCCCAGCGGGTCAAGCTGGGCTGCCTGGTGGCCACGCATACGGTAGGCCTGGATCAATCGCAGCACTTCAACTTGCTTCTTCTCGTGCTCACTGCTCACGCTGCCGGCGGAAACCGGTTGGGCGCGGCGCTGGTTCTTTGCCAGCAAGACGAAATGATCGCGAATTGTGGAGTGCGAAACATCGGTGGCAGTGTTGCCGTCAGCAGGCAACTTCTGGAAGTAGGTGCGCCACTCTTCTGGCACAGCGTTAGGGTCGTGCAGGTAGAGCTCGTAAAGCTCTTCCACATAGGCAGCGTTACTACCGGATAGGTAGGCACTGTTCCACATGCGCTGCATCACGCTTTCTTGCATGCTTGGTCACCCTCGGTTAGGGGAACACCATCGGTGTCGACACCGAGCAAACTTGCAGAAGTCCGAATGCAGCGACCAAAACAAGCCACTAGGATCACACTGATAGTCCGGGTACCAGCCCGGATGCCCCTGCTTGTCTCATTTCTTCAAAATAAGAGCCGCAGCCTTTTAGGCTGCTGCTCAGGTTAAAACTACGGCGCCGGTTGAAGCCTGCGCCGCAGCATCTACGGGTACAACGGGTACAACGGGTACAGCAGCTGAATCACACGCCGCTTGAGAGCAACATGTTACGGATGTGACCGATGGCCTTAGTCGGGTTCAGGCCTTTCGGACATACGTTGACGCAGTTCATGATTCCGCGGCAGCGGAATACGCTGAACGGGTCATCCAGCGAAGCCAGACGCTCGGACGTCTTGGTATCACGGCTGTCTGCCAGGAAGCGGTACGCTTGCAGCAGGGCAGCTGGACCCAGGAACTTGTCCGGGTTCCACCAGAAGGACGGGCAGGAAGTCGAGCAGCAAGCGCACAGGATGCACTCGTACAGACCGTCCAGCTTTTCACGCTCTTCAGGGGACTGCAGACGCTCGATGGCCGGAGCCGGCGTGTCGTTCTGCAGGTATGGCTTAACCTTTTCGTATTGCTTGTAGAAGATGCTCATATCGACGACCAGGTCACGGATAACCGGCAAACCTGGCAGAGGACGAACGATCAACTTGTTACCTTTTACGACAGCAGACAGCGGCGTGACGCACGCCAGGCCGTTTTTGCCGTTGATGTTCATGCCGTCGGAACCGCAAACACCTTCACGGCAAGAGCGACGATAGGAGAAACCCTCGTCCTGCTCTTTGATCAGGGCCAGCACGTCCAGCACCATCAGGTCTTTACCACCGGTATCAACCTGGAATTCCTGCATGAACGGCGCGGCGTCCTGATCAGGGTTGTAACGATAAACGCTGACTTGCAACATGGCGGCCACCCTTAATAAGTCCGAATCTTAGGTTCAAAAGTCGGAACAGTCTTCGGCGAGAAGTTCACGGCACGCTTGGTCACGCGCTTGTCACCCGGGAAGTACAGGGTGTGGCACAGCCAGTTTTCGTCGTCACGATCTTCGAAGTCTTCACGGGCGTGAGCACCACGGGACTCTTTACGTACTTCTGCAGCGATGGCGGTGGCTTCGGCCACTTCCAGCAGGTTCTGCAGTTCCAGAGCTTCGATACGTGCAGTGTTGAACGCCTGCGACTTATCGTTGATCTTCACGTTGGCGATGCGCTTGCGCAGGTCAGCCAGCTGGGCAATACCCTTCTGCATGTATTCGCCGGTACGGAATACACCGAAGTAGTTCTGCATGCAGTTCTGCAGCTCGCGACGCAGGGTAGCTACGTCTTCGCCTTCGGTACGGTTGTTCAGAGCGTTCAGGCGCGACAGGGCAGCTTCGATATCGGCTTCGGTAGCGTCGTCGTATTCGATGCCGTCGGTCAGTGCTTTTTCCAGGTGCAGGCCGGCAGCGCGGCCGAATACCACCAGGTCGAGCAGCGAGTTGCCGCCCAGACGGTTGGCACCGTGAACCGATACGCAAGCCACTTCACCCACTGCAAACAGGCCAGGGATGATTTCGTCGACGCCTTCGCCGTTCTGGGTGATTGCCTGACCGTGAATGTTGGTCGGAACACCGCCCATCATGTAGTGGCAGGTTGGAACAACGGGAACCGGAGCAACAACCGGGTCAACGTGCGCGAAAGTCTTCGACAATTCGCAGATGCCTGGCAGACGACTGTGCAGCACTTCCTCGCCCAGGTGGTCGAGTTTGAGCATCACGTGGTCGCCGTTCGGACCGCAACCGTTGCCAGCGATGATCTCTTTAACCATCGAACGGGCAACAACGTCACGACCGGCAAGGTCTTTCGCGTTCGGAGCATAACGCTCCATGAAACGCTCGCCGTGCTTGTTGATCAGGTATCCACCTTCACCACGGCAACCTTCGGTAACCAGTACACCAGCGCCGGCGATACCGGTCGGGTGGAACTGCCACATTTCGATGTCTTGTACCGGCACGCCGGCACGCAGCGCCATGCCAACGCCGTCACCGGTGTTGATCAGGGCGTTGGTAGTCGAAGCGTAGATACGACCTGCACCGCCGGTAGCCAGTACGGTGGCCTTGGCACGGATGTAGGTGGTTTCGCCGGTTTCGATGCAGATGGCGATCACGCCGACGAACTCGCCTTCGCCGTTCTTCACCAGATCGACAGCGTAGTACTCGTTCAGGAACACGGTACCGGCTTTCAGGTTGCCCTGATAAAGGGTGTGCAGCAGAGCGTGACCGGTACGGTCGGACGCAGCGCAAGTACGCGCAGCCTGGCCGCCTTTACCGTAGTCCTTGGACTGACCGCCGAATGGACGCTGGTAGATACGACCTTGCTCGGTACGCGAGAATGGCATACCCATGTGGTCCAGCTCGTAAACGGCAGCCGGGCCTTCCTGACACATGTATTCGATAGCGTCCTGGTCACCGATGTAGTCGGAACCCTTGACGGTATCGTACATGTGCCAGCGCCAGTCATCGTTCGGGTCAGCGGACGCGATCGCGCAGGTGATGCCGCCCTGGGCGGATACAGTGTGCGAACGGGTCGGGAAAACCTTGGTGATCACGGCAGTCTTGTGACCGCCCTGTGCCAGTTGCAGCGCTGCGCGCATGCCGGCACCGCCACCACCAATAATGATGGCGTCGAAAGAAATCGTTGGAATGTTAGCCATGACTCAGATACCCCAGAGAATCTGCACGCCCCAGACGAAGTAAGCGAACATCGCAACGCCGCATACCGCCTGGAAAAGGAAACGTATAGCGGTCGCGGACTTGCCGAACGCCATTGGCGTCAGGTAGTCGGTCGCGATGGTCCACATGCCGACCCAGGCGTGAGCGCCGAGGGCAACGAGGGCCAGGAGGCTGAAGATACGCATTCCGTTGTGGGCGAACAGTTCATGCCACTGGGCGTACCCGAGGCCAGGGTTGGCCACGATGTATCCGATCAGGAAGATGAAGTAAGCCGCGAGAACGACCGCAGACACACGTTGCGCCATCCAGTCATAGAGGCCCGAACGCGACAGGTTCGTGACGTTAGTTACCATATCCAAACTCCTGCCAGAACGATTACCACCACGGAAACGGCGATAACGATTTTCGAGCCCAGCTTGCCGCCTTCCAGCGTCTCACCGATGCCCATGTCCATGATCAAATGGCGCACACCGGCTACCAGGTGATAAAGCAGAGCGGACAGGATGCCCCATGTCACTAGCTTGGCTAGCGGACTGGTCAGACACGCTTTCACCTGACCGAAGCCTTCCTCGGAACTCAGCGACTTGTCCAATGCGTAAAGCATGATGGCAAGGCACACGAAGAGGATGACACCGGAAATTCGGTGAAGGATGGACGTGTAAGCAGTGACTGGGAGTTTGATGGTCCTTAGGTCTAGGTTTACAGGTCGTTGGCTTTTCACGGCTTTTTTTTCACACTGAAGAGCCCCTAACAATCAGGGCAAAGTTGTTGGGGAGTGCACTGGTCAGGTAACCACCACCCAGGGATGCGACCCCCAATGAAAGCAAGCCCAAAAGCCCTTGGCGGTCGGTGGCCGAGTATAGACAGTTAGGCTACTAATGACAACGCAAACACCTAACCCAAACAGCTGATTGCGCAACTGACATAAAAGGCGTAAATGGCAGCCAATTTCGAGAAAAAAGTCCGGTTAAAGCCTTCTGGAGCAAGACTTTAGGCAAATTGACATTCGAATTTATCTCACTATAGTGGTGCGGGCCCTGCGTGGGGGGTCTGTCTGATGATTTCAAGCATAAATAGGAGGCCACATGGCTGACAAAAAAGCGCAGTTGATCATCGAGGGCGCAGCCCCCGTCGAGCTGCCCATTTTAACCGGCACCGTTGGTCCCGATGTTATCGATGTTCGGGGCCTGACGGCCACGGGCCGTTTCACCTTTGACCCAGGCTTCATGTCGACCGCTTCGTGCGAGTCGAAGATCACCTATATCGACGGCGACAACGGCATTCTGCTGCACCGCGGCTACCCGATCGAACAGCTGGCTGAAAAGTCGGACTATCTGGAAACCTGCTATCTGCTGCTCAACGGCGAACTGCCGACCGCAGAACAGAAGGCCCAGTTCGTCAGCACCGTGAAGAACCACACCATGGTTCACGAGCAGCTGAAGACCTTCTTCAACGGCTTCCGTCGCGACGCCCACCCGATGGCCGTCATGTGCGGCGTAGTCGGCGCCCTCTCGGCGTTCTACCACGACTCCCTGGACATCAATAACCCGCAGCATCGCGAAATCTCCGCGATCCGCCTGGTTGCCAAGATGCCGACCCTGGCAGCGATGGTTTACAAGTACTCCATGGGCCAACCCATGATGTACCCGCGCAACGACCTGTCGTACGCGGAAAACTTCCTGCACATGATGTTCAACACCCCGTGCGAGATCAAACCGATCAGCCCGGTGCTCGCCAAGGCCATGGACCGGATCTTCATCCTCCACGCCGACCACGAGCAGAACGCTTCGACCTCCACCGTACGCCTGGCCGGCTCTTCGGGCGCCAACCCGTTCGCCTGTATCGCCGCCGGTATCGCTGCACTGTGGGGCCCTGCCCACGGCGGTGCCAACGAAGCCGTACTGACCATGCTCGATGAAATCGGCGATGTTTCGAACATCGACAAGTTCATCGCCAAGGCCAAGGACAAGAACGATCCGTTCAAACTGATGGGCTTCGGTCACCGCGTTTACAAAAACCGCGACCCGCGCGCCACGGTAATGAAGCAGACCTGCGACGAAGTGTTGAAGGAACTGGGCATCCAGAACGATCCGCAACTCGAACTGGCCATGCGCCTGGAAGAGATCGCCCTGACCGACCCGTACTTCATCGAGCGCTCGCTGTACCCGAACGTCGACTTCTACTCGGGGATCATCCTCAAGGCGATCGGCATTCCAACCAGCATGTTCACCGTGATCTTCGCCCTGGCGCGGACCGTCGGCTGGATCTCCCACTGGAAGGAAATGCTCTCCAGCCCGTACAAGATCGGCCGTCCGCGCCAGTTGTACACCGGCTACGAGTCGCGTGATATCACCAAGCTGGAAGACCGCAAGTAAGATTTTTCTTGCTGTAGCGTGTTGAGATGTACCGGAGACGGCCTCTATTTATATAGGGGCCGTTTTTGTTTGTGCCTCGTTTTTTGATCGCGGGCATATTCGTTGTTTAGGTAACGGCGGCTTATGGTTCCGCTCTTACAGCGGGTTACTTTGAAAAGCGCAAAGTAACCAAACGCTCTTGCCCCTTTCGTTCGGTGCCTCGCTGTGGCTCGGCATGCCCTCGTTCCGGTCCTGCTCCGTGGGCCCGCCGCCATCGGCCATCCATGGCCGGGGGCGGCTAACCCGGCATCCATGCCGGGTTGCCCACTGCGCAGAACCTCCTCTCGGCCTCTCGGGGGGGCGTGTACCGCAACAGCGCCCGAGGCGGCCTACCGGCCGGCCTGTTTGCTGACGTGATGCTCTGCAAAGTTTCGGTTAGCCGGCAGACCAACTTCACGAGCAGGTTCGCTCCCACAGTATTTGCGTCGAACACAATTTTTTTATACGACATCAAACCTGTGGGAGCGGGCTTGCCCGCGAAGAGGCCGGTACATCCAATATTGATGTTGGCTGACAGATCGCCATCGCAGGCAAGCCAGCTCCCACAGTTGGGCCGGGGACATCTGAGAGAAATTGGTCGGCTGTCAGGCCGCATTCGCGAGCAAGCTCGCTCCCATAGAAGAGCAAACGCAGATCGGCGCACACCCACGCTTCTCACCACTCATCAGGCCGAGCGTTAGCTCGCCTGCAGCTCTTGATCTTGACTCACCCGCCCCCTCGGGAGGCCTCGTTCCGGTGTTCATCCGGGGATGGGCGCGCAGCGCCGTTCGACGCAGTCGAACTCATTGCATGTAGGTCGAAGCGAAGCCGACCGGAGGGCAATGCCCCCGGATGAATACCGGAGCGAAGGAACGCCGAGCCTTAGCGAGGGGCCGGACGCAAGGGGCGAGACCTTTGGTTCCTTTGGGGCGTTTGCCAAAGGGACTCGCCGTAAGGGCCAGCCCTTTCAAGGTGTTTTCGCTTTATGGGCTTTGAGCACCCGGTCAGTCGACACATGAGCATGCGCAGCTTTGCCGTCCAGCCACTCCTTGGGTTTGGCGATTTTGGGACCACGTATGCTTTTGGCGACCTGTTTGGGCTTGATGTTCCTGGCCAGCGCCAACAGACGCTCCGCCAGCGTTTCCGAGGTCGTTTGGAGTGATAGATAGTCCGAGGGCAACGCGATCTGCATGCCCTCATAACCGCTGCGTACTTGCACGGCCAGATGGAAGATCGAAGCTTCCCAGCCTTCGGGCAATGTCTCGCGATGAGCCTGCTCCACGCTGCGTTTGAGCACTGCCAGGACGTTGTAGGCCAAGATCGCTGAAGCAAAACCCAGCAACGCCGCCCGCGGAGCGCCAAGGCTTTCGATTTCACTGTCCAGCACCGATTCCAGGCGCTGGAACATCCCTTCGATACTCCAGCGACGACGGTATAACTCGGCGATCTGCCCGGCGCTGACGGTGTCTGGCAAGTTGCTCCAGAACCACATCACAGTGTCGCCTGAGTCAGTAGGTGCCTGTAGGTTCAGTTCAACTCGGCGCCAGCGGTGACCACCTTTGAGTTCGATGATTTGCTCGCGCACCGTTCCGGATTCGATGGCCACAGATTCTTGCCAGCCGCCTTCCTCAATCAACCGTGGATGCTTGCTTTGCTGGCGAATAATGAAAGAAGCGCCCGCTTCCTCGCAGGCTTGCATGACGGGCAGCGTGCAGTACAACCGATCAGCCATCCACAGCTGGCCCTTAGTGGCGCAGGCCAACAACGGCAGCACGCTGACGCGCTCACTCGCGTAGGCATCCTCGCATGGCTGCAAGTCGACAATCTGATCCCGGTCCGGGTCGTAGACCACTACTGAAAACCCTGGTCGCGCCGCACCTCGTTCACGCCGCAAGGCCCCCAAGCGTTTTTCGGTAGATGGCAGGTGATTGCCGTCAACGATGCGCAGCTGCCAGCCGGGCAAAATGGCTGAACAGCCCAACTCTTTTATCGTCGGAGCCAAGCGCTCGGCGCTTCCTGTAACCAACGCCCGCAGCAACGCGGGCTCTGTGCGGCTGACCTTGTCATAGAGCGCCGCCAAGGTAACCGGTAGCCCCTCCATTTGCCGGGCAGCGGCATGCAAAGAAGGGCGCAAACCTAATGAAACAAGGGACATCAGCTCAACGATGGTCGAAAACAAAAGCTCACGCGGGTATTGGCGTTGACGGTGTTCTTCAAACACCTGATCAACCCATTCGGCAGGAACAGCCTGCTCCAGTATCAATTTAGTCATGACACTGGCCGGTGTCTTTTTTTCAAACCGCGCTAGAACTTCTGCCCACATCGTTTTCGTCACCCTGACTGGAGTTTTGGGGGGAGTTTAAACGAAGACCTTGAAAGGGCTGGCTGTAAGAGCGGAACCATAAGTCGTCGTTACCGCAGGAATGGATATGTACACAGTCAACAAAAGACAGGTCGGCTGTCAGGCCGCCTTCGCGAGCTGGCTAGTTCCTACAGTAAATCGGCACACCCACGAAATTCAGGTCGATTACCGCCCAATAAAAAAATGCCCCGATCTCTCGACCAGGGCATTTCCATTCAACACAACTTAAACAGTCAAACCCAAACGCTTAGTGCGAAACAGCACCACTTGCACCCAGGCCAGTCTGCGAACGAACAAACTGCGGGAAGAACAACGCGCGCTCGTTATCAGCAGCCGTCGACTTATCGGTAACCGAGAAGAACCAGATCCCGACAAAGGCAATCATCATCGAGAACAGCGCCGGGTACTCATACGGGAAGATGGCCTTCTCGTGATGCAGGATCTGCACCCAGATGGTCGGGCCAAGCACCATCAGGCCCACAGCACTGATCAGGCCCATCCAGCCACCGATCATCGCACCGCGTGTGGTCAGCTTTTTCCAATACATGGAAAGCAGCAGGACCGGGAAGTTGCAGCTCGCCGCGATGGAGAACGCCAGGCCCACCATGAACGCAATGTTCTGGCTCTCGAACAGGATACCCAGACCAATTGCCAGCACCGCCAAGGCGATGGTGGTGATTTTCGAGACGCGAATCTCGTCCTTCTCGTTGGCCTTGCCCTTCTTGATCACGCTGGCGTACAGGTCGTGGGACACCGCCGAAGCACCGGCCAGGGTCAGACCGGCAACCACTGCCAGAATGGTCGCGAACGCCACCGCCGAGATGAAGCCCAGGAAGATACTGCCGCCCACCGCGTTGGCCAGGTGCACCGCCGCCATGTTGTTACCGCCCAGCAAGGCGCCAGCCGCATCTTTGAAGGCCGGGTTGGTGCTGACCAGCAGGATCGCGCCGAAGCCGATGATGAAGGTCAGGATGTAGAAGTAACCAATGAAGCCGGTTGCGTACAGCACGCTCTTGCGGGCTTCTTTTGCGTCACTCACGGTGAAGAAGCGCATCAGGATGTGTGGCAGGCCAGCGGTACCGAACATCAGCGCCAGACCGAGGGAGAACGCCGAGACCGGATCTTTCACCAGGCCGCCCGGGCTCATGATCGCTTCAGCTTTCGGGTGAACCTTGATCGCCTCGGAGAACAGCATGTTGAAGTCGAAATTGACGTGCTTCATCACCATCAGTGCCATGAAGGAGGCGCCGGACAACAGCAGCACAGCCTTGATGATCTGCACCCAGGTGGTCGCCAGCATGCCGCCGAACAACACGTACATGCACATCAGGATACCGACCAGGATCACCGCAACGTGGTAATCGAGACCGAACAGCAACTGGATCAGCTTGCCGGCACCGACCATTTGCGCAATCAGGTAGAACGCCACCACCACCAGCGAACCGCAGGCGGACAGCGAGCGGATCTGGGTTTGCCCAAGGCGATAGGACGCCACGTCGGCAAAGGTGTATTTACCCAGGTTACGCAGGCGCTCAGCGATCAGGAACAGAATGATCGGCCAGCCCACCAGGAAGCCGATCGAGTAGATCAGGCCGTCGTAGCCGGAGGTGAACACCAGCGCGGAAATACCCAGGAAGGACGCAGCCGACATGTAGTCACCGGCAATCGCCAGACCGTTCTGGAAACCGGTGATCTTGCCGCCGGCTGCGTAGTAGTCGGCTGCCGAATTATTACGCTTGGAAGCCCAGTAGGTGATGCACAGGGTGGCACCGACGAAGGCGACAAACATCAAGATCGCCGACACGTTAAGGGGTTGTTTCTGCACAGCGCCGGTCAGGGCATCAGCGGCCCAAGCGCCAGGTGCGAACGCTGCGATGCTCAACAGAGCCATTAGACGCCGGATCATTGCTGAGCCTCCTTGAGAATCGCATTGTTCAGGTCGTCGAACTCGCCGTTGGCGCGTCGTACGTAGATACCGGTCAGGATGAAGGCCGAGAGAATCAGACCGACACCGATCGGAATGCCCCAGGTTATCGATGATTCAGGGCTGATTTTCGCCCCCAGTACATGCGGCCCGTAAGCAATCAAAAGGATGAATCCGGAGTAAAGCCCTAGCATGATCGCTGAAAGAATCCAGGCGAATCGTTCCCTCTTGCTAACCAGCTCCTTGAAGCGCGGGCTGTTTTGAATCGAGAGGTAAATGCTGTCGTTCATTGTTTTTATCCTCGCAGCACAGATTTAGTTGGAACGGTATCCACTCTATGCGGCTGCGGGGCAGGTTCCAGACGACCTTAGTCTTAGAACCCCATGACAGATTCGCCAATTTCCAGCACGTACAAAATAAATGTGGGAGCGGGCTTGCTCGCGAAGGCGTCTAATCAGTCGACAACTCAGTCAACTGACAGAACGCTTCGCGAGCAAGCCCGCTCCCACAGGTTAAAGCGAGGCGATTGTTACTTGATCCAGTCAGCCACACGCTCAGGGTGTTTGGCGACCCAATCCTTCGCAGCGGCTTCAGGCTTGGCACCGTCCTGAATCGCCAGCATGACCTGACCGATTTCGTCCTTGGAGGCCCACTGGAAGTTCTTCAGGAACTTGGCCACTTCCGGCGCCTTGGCCTCCAGGCCCTTGCTGCCGATGCTGTTCACGGTTTCAGCCGCGCCGTACACGCCTTTCGGGTCTTCGAGGAAGCGCAGTTTCCACTTGGCGAACATCCAGTGCGGTACCCAGCCGGTGACGGCGATGGATTCGTTTTTCTTCTCGGCACGGGTCAGCTCGGCGATCATGCCAGCGCCGGAACTGGCCTTGAGTTGATAGCCGGTCAGGTCGTAGTCCTTGATTGCCTGGTCGGTCTTGAGCATCACGCCTGAACCGGCGTCGATGCCGACAATGCGGTTCTTGAAGGTGTCGTCGGTCTTGAGGTCCTCGATGGACTTGGCCTTGACGTACTCCGGCACGATCAGGCCGATTTTCGCGTCCTTGAAGTTCGGGCCGTAGTCGACGACCTGATCCTTGTTCTTCGTCCAGTACTCACCGTGGGTCACCGGCAGCCAGGCCGACAGCATGGCGTCGAGTTTACCGGTGGCCACGCCCTGCCACATGATCCCGGTAGCGACGGCTTGCAGCTTCACGTCATAACCGAGTTTCTGCCTGATCACTTCAGCCGCCACGTTGGTCGTGGCGACACTGTCCGACCAGCCGTCGACATAACCGATCGTCACGTCCTTGCCGGCCGCGCTCGCCACGGTCGAACTGATCGCCAGCACCAAAGCCGCACCTGCGCCCAAGAGTCGTCGCATCTTCATCGTTACTTCCCCGAAAGTGCTGCGCTCGACGGATGCCGAGTCGCTTAAACGTATTGTTATGGTGCACAGCGCCCCCATCACGCCCACCGCAAACTCGTTCGAACATCAGCGGAGTACTGACACTTGCGATAATCAACCTGACGCTCATGGCGACCTGCTCTGCCAGCGACCTCAAGGCATCGAGAAACGACATCAGAAAGCCATTAATCCTCAGCGCAACAAACACCCCCCGCCAATCCGCCCGAACTTTGCATGTCAAAATCATGCAGGCCACCAAGCACGCGGTAAATGCAGGTAACATGCGCCGCTTTGTTCCCACACGGCCTGACCATGTCCGCGATCTCCCGCTTCCCTTTTGCTGCTTATCTATTCGCTTGCCTGCTCGGGCTGTTTGCCCTTGGCGGATTCTGGTACGGCCTCGGCAAACCGGTGATCCTGCCGGACGTCGCCAGCGCGACGCACAAACTGCAATGCGCCTCCTACACCCCGTTCGACAAGGATCAATCGCCGTTTGACGTGCCATTCAACTTGCGCCCCGAGCGTATGGATGCCGACCTCGCGCTGCTGTCCAAAAGCTTCGAATGTATCCGCACCTATTCCATGACCGGCCTCGAAGCCCTGCCGGATCTGGCGCGCAAGCATGGCTTGAAGCTGATGATCGGCGCCTGGGTCAACAGCAACCCGGTGGACACCGAGAAAGAAGTCGACCTGCTGATCGCCTCGGCCAACGCCAACCCGGATGTGGTGAGCGCGGTGATCGTCGGCAACGAAACCCTGCTGCGCAAGGAAGTCACTGGCGCGCAACTGGTGAAGCTGATCAACAAGGTCAAGAGCCAGGTCAAACAGCCTGTCACCTACGCCGACGTTTGGGAGTTCTGGCTCAAGCATCCGGAAATCGCCCCCGCCGTGGACTTCCTGACCATTCACTTGCTGCCGTACTGGGAAGATGATCCGTCGAACATCGACGCCGCCCTGCAACACGTGGCCGACGTACGCCAGGTGTTCGGCAACAAGTTCGCGCCCAAGGATGTGCTGATCGGCGAAACCGGCTGGCCAAGCGAAGGTCGCCAGCGTGAAACCGCCCTGCCGAGCCGGGTCAACGAAGCCCGATTCATTCGCGGCTTTGTCGCCATGGCCGAGCAACAGGGCTGGCATTACAACCTGATCGAAGCCTTCGACCAGCCCTGGAAACGCGCCAGTGAGGGTGCGGTTGGGGGTTACTGGGGGCTATTCGACGCCGATCGCCAGGACAAGGGCGTGCTGGCCGGGCCAGTGACAAACGTACCGTACTGGTCGCAGTGGCTGGCGGTGGGCGGCTTGATCTTCATCGGTACCTTGCTGCTCGGTGGCCGGGTCCGCACGACGCGTTCGGCACTGGTGCTACCCCTGCTCGGTGCGCTGGCGGCGTGCTCGATTGGCGCCTGGGGCGACCTGGCACGGGTGACCACGCGCTTTACCAGTGAATGGCTATGGGTCGGATTGCTGACCGCTCTGAATCTGCTGGTGCTGACCCATGCCGCGCTGGCACTGAGCCCTCGTGGCGGTTGGCGCGGACGGGCTTTCAACCTGCTTGAGCGCCGTGCTGGCTGGCTGGTTGCAACGACAGGTTTCGCGGCAGCCGTGATGATGCTGGAACTGGTGCTCGATCCACGTTATCGCAGCTTCCCGAGTGTCGCGTTCATCGTGCCGGCGCTGGTGTATCTGTGCCGCCCGGTGAACGTGCCGCGCCGCGAGATTGCATTGCTGACCTTCATCATCGGTGCCGGCATTGCACCACAGCTGTTCCGCGAAGGCTTGCAGAACCAGCAGGCCTGGGGCTGGGCGCTGGTGAGTGTGTTGATGGTGGCTGCGTTGTGGCGTTGCCTGCGGGTTCGCAAGGTTTAACTCTTTAGCGACCCGACCGGCCTCATCGCGAGCAAACTCGCTCCCACAATTGATCTTTGTCGCACACAAATTTTGTGTTCACTGAAGATCTACTGTGGGAGCGACGGTGCGGCGATCCGACTTGCTCGCGATGACGGACTATCAGGCGCTCCGGGAAGCCCGAACCAACCGCAACCCCGCTATCACCACCGCAAACACCGCCAGCGTGGTGTTGTACAACGCCAGCGCCGGAAACCCGAACACCAGCGCCAGCACCGCCAGCAACCACCCTGCCCGCCCAGGCACAACGAAGCCGACGATCGCAGCCGCCAACGCAGCCCATCCAAGGACTGCGAAGTGAATCATCAGCCCCAGGTTCGAACGCACCTGGCATTCCCAACGACTCGCTTCATCCACGCAAATGCCGACCCACTGCGCATCCTCCATGAAGCTGTAACGTGCGCCATAACTGGCGGCCAGCCAGACAGGCTGTAAAACAAGCAGCAGGATCACGGGCAGGCGGCGGGACATGAAACACTCCAATTGGCGAAAAACGGCGGCCAGCTTAATCGCCCTCAAGGGTTTCGCAAGCGATAACAACTGTTAACTGGTCATTCAATCGCTGCAAAGTGTATCGTCCAGCTACTATTACTTCGAAATCAGGCCTGTTTGGTGCCGAGGGTTGGCACTTTGGCGCAAATCCGGTGGTCATAGCCTGCGAAATTCATTCGGCACCTTCTTCTAAGGGATCTAGTCATGCTCCGTTCCTTGCGCTTCGCTGCCCTGTTTGGCAGCCTTATACTGAGTGCGTCCGCACTGGCGGTCGACATTGACGCCGCCAGTTATGGCTACCCCCTGACCAACCCGTTCGAGGCGACCATCGCGACCACGCCGCCGGACCTGCGTCCGGAGTTGCCTCTGGACAACGACATCGATCAGACGGTGCGTAGCGTTACCTTGCGCCCGGAACGTGCGTTCGAATTGCCGGACAATTTCTGGGCGGTCAAGAAACTCGACTACCGTATTGCCACGCAGGATCACGCCGCACCGCTGATTTTCCTGATCGCAGGCACCGGCGCGCGCTATGACAGCACCCTGAACGAATACCTGAAGAAGCTCTATTACAAAGCCGGCTACCACGTGGTGCAGTTGTCATCGCCCACCAGCTATGACTTCATGAGCGCCGCATCACGCTTCGCCACGCCGGGTGTTACCAAGGAAGACGCCGAAGACCTGTACCGGGTGATGCAGGCCGTACGGGCACAGAACCCGAAAATGCCGGTCACCGATTACTACCTGACCGGGTACAGCCTGGGTGCACTGGACGCCGCTTTCGTCGCGCACCTGGACGAAACCCGCCGCAGCTTCAACTTCAAGAAAGTCCTGCTGCTCAACCCGCCGGTCAACCTCTACACCTCGATCACCAACCTCGACAAGCTTGTGCAAACGGAAGTCAAGGGCATCAACAGCAGCACCACGTTCTATGAACTGGTACTGAACAAACTGACCCGCTACTTCCAGCAGAAGGGCTACATCGACCTCAACGACGCCCTGCTCTACGACTTCCAGCAGTCCAAGCAACACCTGACCAACGAACAGATGGCCATGCTGATCGGCACCTCGTTCCGCTTTTCGGCGGCCGACATTGCCTTCACTTCGGACCTGATCAACCGTCGCGGCCTGATCACCCCACCCAAGTTCCCGATCACCGAGGGCACCAGCCTCACGCCGTTCCTCAAGCGTGCGCTGCAATGCGACTTCGACTGCTACATCACTGAACAAGTGATCCCGATGTGGCGCGCCCGCACCGACGGCGGCAGCCTGCTGCAACTGATTGACCAGGTGAGCCTGTATGCGCTGAAGGACTACCTGCACGAAAGCCCGAAAATCGCTGTGATGCACAACGCCGATGACGTGATCCTCGGCCCTGGCGACCTGGGCTTCCTGCGCAAGACCTTCGGTGATCGCCTGACCGTTTACCCGTACGGCGGCCACTGCGGCAACATTAACTACCGCGTCAACAGCGACGCCATGCTGGAGTTCTTCCGTGGCTAAATATCTCCTGCTTTTCGCAGCGTTACTCTGTGCAGGCGTCGCCAATGCCGACAACAGCAAGGCCAATGCCCCCGTGGTCGTCGACAGCGATGGCTTCAAGGAGCCGCTGAGCAAACTCAAATTCAACCCGGGCCTGGATCAGCGCGAGTTCGAGCGTTCGACGCTCAACGCGCTGGCCGTCTACGATCCGCTGGAAGAGTGGAATCGGCGCGTCTATCACTTCAACTACCGCTTTGACCAATGGGTGTTCCTGCCGGTGGTCAATGGGTACCGCTACGTCACTCCGAGCTTCCTGCGTACCGGCGTCAGCAACTTCTTCAACAACCTTGGCGACGTGCCGAACCTGTTGAACAGCCTGCTGCAACTCAAGGGCCAGCGCTCGCTGGAAACCACCGGGCGACTGCTGCTCAACACCACCATCGGCATCGCCGGCCTGTGGGACCCGGCCACCGCCATGGGCCTGCCGCGCCAGAGCGAAGACTTCGGCCAGACCCTTGGCTTCTACGGCGTACCGGCCGGCGCTTACTTCATGCTGCCGATCCTCGGTCCGTCGAACCTGCGTGACACCGGCGGCCTGGCGGTGGATTACACGGCCGAGAATGCGATCAACTTCCTCAACGTCGCCGAAGTCAGCTCCAACCATCCGGAAGTCTGGATCCTGCGCGGCATCGACAAGCGCCACCAGACCAACTTCCGCTATGGCCAGATGAACTCGCCATTCGAGTACGAGAAAGTGCGTTACGTGTACACCGAAGCGCGCAAGTTGCAGATCGCCGAATAAATAAGGCAGCCGAAAAACACTGTGGGAGCGAGCTCGCTCCCACAGTTGTTATGTGTTGCCTTCAGCCCTTCAGCGTCTTCCAGATCTTGCTGACAGCCATCACGCCAACCAACACCACCGCCCCTGCGACAATCCCCGCCACGCCATTGAGCAACACCGGCACGACAAACCCGCCGCCACCCGCCGCCGCACCGACACTTTCGATCCAGTGATGCACCACCGGCACACCGTGCGTAAGGATCCCGCCGCCCACCAGAAACATCGCCGCCGTACCAATCACCGACAGGCTTTTCATCATGTACGGTGCCGCACGCAGAATCCCGCCGCCGATGCTTTTCGCCATCTGCCCAGGCTTTTGGGTCAACCACAGGCCCAGATCGTCGAGCTTGACGATACCCGCTACCAGGCCATAAACGCCGACGGTCATGACAATGGCAATGCCCGAAAGCACGATGATTTGCTGGGTCAATGGAGCGCCGGCCACGGTGCCGAGGGTGATGGCGATGATTTCCGCCGAAAGAATGAAATCGGTACGGATCGCGCCTTTGATCTTGTCCCTCTCGAACGCCACCAGGTCGGTGGCAGGGTCGGCCACGGCCTCGACCAACTGCGCATGCTCGGCGACGTCTTCAGCCTTGCTGTGCAGGAACTTGTGGGCGAGTTTTTCGAAGCCTTCGAAGCACAGATAGGCGCCACCGACCATCAACAGCGGTGTGACCAGCCACGGAATGAATGCACTGATCGCCAGCGCCGACGGCACCAGGATCAGTTTATTGATGAACGAACCCTTGGCGACCGCCCAGACCACCGGGATTTCCCGCTCGGCACGCACGCCGCTGACTTGCTGGGCATTGAGTGCCAGGTCGTCGCCGAGTACGCCGGCGGTTTTCTTGGCGGCCATTTGGGTCATCAAGGACACGTCATCCAGCACGGCCGCGATGTCGTCGATCAGCACCAGCAAACTGCTTCCTGCCATGAATCGGGTTTCCTTCTGCAATGAATGCGCAGCAGCATAGCGCGACACAAGAGCCTTCGGTGCATTCTTGAGCGCCGCGCGAGGCCGGTGATACCATGCGCAACCGCCAGAACAGGCAAGGAATCACCCGGTTTATGAGCACTATCCGCGAGCGCAACAAACAACTGATCCTGCGTGCCGCCAGTGAGGAATTCGCCGACAAAGGCTTCGCTGCGACCAAAACCAGCGACATCGCAGCCAAGGCGGGATTGCCAAAGCCCAACGTCTACTACTACTTCAAGTCCAAGGAAAACCTCTACCGCGAGGTTCTGGAAAGCATCATCGAGCCCATCCTGCAGGCTTCGACCCCGTTCAATCCGGACGGCGAGCCCGGTGAAGTGCTCAGCGGCTACATTCGCTCGAAGATCCGCATCTCCCGCGACCTGCCTTTCGCCTCCAAGGTGTTCGCCAGCGAAATCATGCACGGCGCCCCCCACCTGAGCAGCGATCTGGTCGAACAGCTCAATGGCCAGGCCAAACACAATATCGAGTGCATCCAGACCTGGATCGACCGCGGCCAAATTGCCCCCATCGACCCCAACCACCTGATGTTCAGCATCTGGGCCGCGACCCAGACCTACGCCGACTTCGACTGGCAAATCACCGCCATCACCGGCAAGGCCCGGCTGGATGAAGAAGATTACGAAGCGGCGGCACAGACGATTATCCGGTTGGTGCTCAAGGGGTGTGAGCCGGAGCGGTAGAATGAGTGAATCCAAATCGCGGGCAAGCCCGCTCCCACAGTTTTCAGTGTTGAATTCAAATTCTGTGAACGACACATATCCCTGTGGGAGCGGGCTTGCCCGCGATGGTGGCAACTCAGGAGTGGATCAGACCCAAATCGCATCCCACAACGGATACTCGCCAAGACGCTCTACAAGCCCAGCCCGCAACGGATTGGCCACAACATACCGCGCCATCTTCACCAAATCCTCATCTCGCCTCAGTGCTCGATCGTGATATCCCTGTTGCCAGAGTGGCCCGCGCCTGGCACTGGAAAGGTTCACCTCCCGAGTAGTGAGTGACTTGGTTTTCCGCATCAGACTACTGAGTGAGCATTTCTCCAATTCCACCAACCAGTGGAAATGGTCAGGCATGACAACCCAAGCCAATGAGTTTGCCAATCCCAGGCTTTGTGCCTGCCGAAACTGATGCACCACCAATCTGCCCAAAGCGTGATCGGCAAAAACCGGTTCACGGCCAAGCGTATTGGTGGTCAGTAAATAGATTCGATTGGGTTCGGCATAGCGCCCCGTGCGCAGGCGATGTGAAGCAGGTGAATAAGGCATTCCCTTGCCACTCTCATGATGAAGTCATGAGAAGGCTAGCCCCGGAAATGCTGGAAGGTAATGCAGACTTTTAGCTGGATGTGTCTCGTCGATAGCAATCGCGGGCAAGCCCGCTCCCACAGGGTCTGTTGGCGCACATAAAATATGTGAGCACCATCGATCCTTGTAAGAGCGAGCCTGCTCGCGATGGCATTAGATCAGGCGCTACAGATCAAGCCGCCACCCCCGCATCCGCCACCAACCCCAACGCCTCGATGGCATTGATCGCGCACTGCTCGTCGACATCCGACAGATCGCCGCTGATCCCCACCGCCCCCAGCACGTTCCCGTCCTGATCGCGAACCAGCACACCACCCGGTGCCGGCACGACGCTGCCCTGCCCCAGGCTGTTCAACGCGGCGATAAACGCCGGGCGTTGCTGGGCGTCCAGCGCCAGCAGGCGTGAACCCTTGCCCAGTGCGATGGCGCCCCAGGCTTTGCCGATGGCGACGTGCGGACGCAGCAGGCTGGCGCCGTCTTCGCGTTGCAGGGTGATCAGATGCCCTCCGGCATCCAGTACCGCAATGGTCAAGGGTGCCGCAGCGATTGCACGCCCTGCGGTGATGGCCTCGTTGACCAGGTTGACTGCGACTTTCAAGGTTAAAGCGCTCATGGTGCCGTCCTCATTTTGTTTTTCGGAAAGTCGGTGGGCTGCGGCACAAGTGCGCGCTTGCGTCGCAGCCCGATGCAACAAATAGAACACAATGAATTATTTTTTTGTATACAATAATTCTCGAAAGGCGCCACATGCGACGAAAAGCCACAGCAGAACGGGCTTCCGACGAATGAAACAAGCGCTTGAGAAAATGGATTGACCTGCGCCGTCCGCCGTGAATACACTCTGCGCAAAGCCACTTGTATACAATTACAAAACGTAAAGAGGCACAAAACCATGAGCAAAATGAGAGCAATCGAAGCCGCCGTTCTGGTGATGCGCCGTGAAGGGGTCGATACCGCTTTTGGCATCCCGGGTGCCGCCATCAACCCGCTGTACTCCGCCCTGCAAAAGGTCGGCGGCATCGATCACGTACTCGCTCGCCACGTTGAAGGCGCCTCGCACATGGCCGAGGGCTACACCCGCACCAAGGCCGGCAACATCGGCGTATGCATCGGCACTTCCGGCCCTGCCGGTACCGACATGGTCACCGGGCTCTACAGCGCCTCGGCCGACTCGATTCCAATCCTCTGCATCACCGGCCAGGCACCCCGCGCCCGTATGCACAAGGAAGACTTCCAGGCTGTCGACATCACCACCATCGTCAAGCCAGTGACCAAGTGGGCAACCACCGTCATGGAACCGGGCCAGGTGCCTTATGCGTTCCAGAAGGCCTTTTATGAAATGCGCTCCGGCCGTCCAGGCCCGGTGCTGATCGACCTGCCGTTCGACGTGCAGATGGCCGAAATCGAATTCGACATCGATGCTTACCAGCCGCTGCCATTGGCCAAGCCGAGCGCTACCCGCGTTCAGGTTGAAAAAGCCTTGGCCATGCTGGATCAGGCCGAGCGTCCATTGCTGGTCGCCGGTGGCGGCATCATCAACGCCGATGCCAGCGATCTGCTGGTCGAGTTCGCTGAACTGACCGGCATCCCGGTCATCCCGACCCTGATGGGCTGGGGCACCATCCCGGACGATCACCCACTGATGGTGGGTATGGTTGGCTTGCAGACCTCGCACCGCTACGGCAACGCGACCATGCTCAAGTCGGACGTGGTGCTGGGCATCGGTAACCGTTGGGCCAACCGTCACACCGGCTCCGTTGACGTCTACACCGAAGGCCGCAAGTTCATCCACGTCGACATCGAAGGCACTCAGATCGGCCGCGTGTTCACCCCGGACCTGGGCATCGTTTCCGACGCCGCTGCCGCGCTGACCGTGTTCATCGAAGTCGCTCGCGAATGGCAAGCCGCCGGCAAGCTGAAGAACCGCAGTGCCTGGCTGCAAGACTGCCAGCAGCGTAAAGCCAGCCTGCAGCGCAAGACTCACTTCGACAACGTGCCGGTCAAGCCGCAACGCGTTTACGAAGAGATGAACCAGGTGTTCGGCAAAGACACCTGCTACGTCAGCACCATCGGTCTGTCGCAGATTGCCGGCGCGCAGTTCCTGCACGTCTACAAGCCGCGCCACTGGATCAACTGCGGTCAGGCCGGCCCGTTGGGCTGGACCATTCCGGCAGCACTGGGCGTGGTCAAGGCTGATCCGAACCGTAAAGTCGTGGCCCTGTCGGGGGACTATGACTTCCAGTTCATGATCGAGGAATTGGCGGTGGGCGCGCAGTTCAAGCTGCCGTACATCCATGTTGTGGTGAACAACTCGTACCTGGGCCTGATCCGTCAGGCGCAGCGCGGTTTCGACATGGACTACTGCGTGCAGCTGTCCTTCGACAACCTGAACGCGCCGGAACTCAACGGCTACGGTGTCGACCACGTCGCAGTTGCCGAAGGCCTCGGCTGCAAGGCACTGCGTGTGTTCGAACCGTCCCAGATCCAGCCTGCCCTGCGCAAGGCCCAGGAGCTGATCGAAGAGTTCAAGGTGCCGGTGATTGTCGAGATCATCCTGGAGCGTGTGACCAACATTTCCATGGGCACCGAGATCAACGCCGTCAACGAATTCGAAGACCTGGCGCTGGTTGGCGACGACGCACCGACTGCGATTTCGTTGCTTGATTGATAGCTGATCGCTCCCACTGTGGGAGCGGGCTTGCCCGCGAAGGCGGCTTCACATCCAACAGTGATGTTGACTGAACCACCGCTTTCGCGAGCAAGCTCGCTCCTACAGGGGGCACTCACACATTTACGGGAGACCACCATGCCGCGTTTCGCAGCCAACCTGTCCATGCTGTTCACCGAACAGGACTTTCTCGCCCGTTTCGAAGCGGCCGCCAAGGCCGGCTTCAGTGGTGTCGAATACCTGTTCCCGTACGACTTCAGCTCCGCCGAAATCAAGGCCCAGCTCGACGCCCACGGTCTGACCCAAGTGCTGTTCAACCTGCCGGCCGGTGACTGGGCCAAGGGCGAGCGCGGTATCGCGTGCCTGCCGGACCGGGTCGAAGAGTTCCGTGCCGGTGTCGACCTGGCCATCGCTTACGCGCAAGTGCTGGGCAACACCCAGGTCAACTGCCTGGCCGGTATACGTCCGCAGGGCTTTGACGATGCCACCGTGGAGAAAACCTTCGTCGCCAACCTCAAGTACGCGGCCGACAAGCTGCAAGCGGCGGGTATCAAGCTGGTGATGGAAGCGATCAACACCCGTGACATTCCGGGTTTCTACCTGAACAACACGGCGCAAGCCCTGTCGATTCGCGAGCAGGTCGGCAGCGCCAACCTGTTCCTGCAATACGACATCTACCACATGCAAATCATGGAAGGCGATCTGGCCCGCACCCTGCAATCGCACCTGGGCGAGATCAACCACGTGCAGCTCGCGGACAACCCGGGGCGCAACGAACCAGGTACCGGTGAAATCAACTACCGCTTCCTGTTCGAACACCTGGACCGCATCGGTTACCAGGGCTGGGTCGGTTGCGAATACAAGCCGCTGACCACCACTGAAGCGGGCCTGGGCTGGTTGAAAACCCATAACGCAATCTGACCCAAATCCCTGTTGGAGCGAGCTTGCTCGCGATGAGGCCGGCACATCCAACATCTATGTCGCCTGGCACTCCGCAATCGCGAGCAAGCTCGCTCCCACAAAAAAGCAGCACTCCCCTATTTGCTTGAAGCAGCAATAAAAACAAGAGGATTTTCTCATGGCTAAAATCGGATTTATCGGCACCGGCATCATGGGCCACCCAATGGCGGCGAACCTGCAGAAAGCCGGTCACAGCCTGTTCCTGTCGGCCCACCACGACCCTGCGCCTGCCGACCTGGTCGCCGCTGGCGCCGTTGCCCTGGCGAACCCGAAGGAAGTCGCCCAGGAAGCCGAGTTCATCATCGTCATGGTGCCTGATACCCCACAGGTCGATGACGTGCTGTTCCGTGCCGACGGCATCGCTGCTGGCGTGGGCAAGGGCAAAGTGGTCATCGACATGAGCTCGATCTCGCCGACCGCCACCAAGGCTTTCGCGGCAAAGATCAACGAAAAAGGCGCGCAATACCTCGACGCCCCGGTATCCGGTGGTGAAGTCGGCGCCAAGGCGGCGACCCTGAGCATCATGGTCGGCGGCGATGCCGACGCTTTCGAACGCGCCCTGCCGCTGTTCCAGGCCATGGGCAAGAACATCACCCTGGTCGGTGGCAACGGCGACGGTCAAACCGCCAAGGTGGCCAACCAGATCATCGTGGCCCTGAACATCCAGGCCGTGGCTGAAGCCCTGCTGTTCGCTTCGAAAAACGGTGCCGATCCAGCCAAGGTGCGTGAAGCACTGATGGGCGGTTTCGCGTCCTCGAAGATCCTCGAAGTGCACGGCGAGCGCATGATCAAGGGCACCTTCGATCCAGGCTTCCGCATCAGCCTGCACCAGAAGGACCTGAACCTGGCCCTGCAAGGCGCCAAGGAGCTGAACATCAACCTGCCGAACACCGCCAACACCCAGCAAGTGTTCAGCACCTGCGCGGCCATCGGTGGCAGCAACTGGGACCACTCGGCGCTGATCAAGGGTCTGGAACACATGGCGAACTTCTCGATTCGCGACAAGAAGTAAGTCCTGCCCCACACCGCTTCAAACCTGTAGGAGTGAGCCTGCTCGCGATTAAATCACCGCGGTGTACCTGATACACCGCGGTGCCTGGATCGCGAGCAGGCTCACTCCTACAGAGATCAGAGTTGCCCTTTCGAATAACAAGAATTCCGGGAGCCCGCCATGTCGGTCGATCCGCAACAATTGCTGCGCGAGCTGTTTGCCACAGCCATCGACGCGGCGCATCCGCAACAAGTCCTCGAAGCCCATCTGCCTGCCGACCGCAGCGGCCGCGTGATCGTCATTGGCGCCGGCAAAGCCGCAGCCGCCATGGCCCAGGTGGTCGAGCGCTGCTGGCAGGGTGAAATCTGCGGCCTGGTGGTGACCCGTTACGGTCACGGCGCACCTTGCGAAAAAATCGAAGTGGTCGAAGCCGCGCACCCAGTGCCTGATGCCGCTGGCCTGGCCGTGGCCAAGCGTGTGCTGGAACTGGTCAGCGACCTGAACGAATCCGACCGCGTGATCTTCCTGCTCTCCGGCGGTGGCTCTGCCCTGCTGGCATTGCCGGCCGAAGGCATCACCCTGGCCGACAAGCAATCGATCAACAAAGCCCTGCTCAAGTCCGGCGCGACCATCGGCGAGATGAACTGTGTGCGCAAGCACCTCTCGGCGATCAAGGGCGGCCGCCTGGGCAAAGCCTGCTGGCCTGCCACGGTCTACACCTATGCGATTTCCGATGTGCCGGGCGACCTCGCCACGGTCATCGCCTCCGGCCCTACCGTGGCCGACCCGAGCACGTCGGCCGAAGCGCTGGCGATCCTCAAGCGCTACGCCATCGAGGTTCCGGCCTCGGTGCGCTCCTGGCTGCAAAGCCCCGAGTCGGAAACCGTCAAACCCGGCGACCCGAGCCTGGCCCGCAGTCATTTCCAGTTGATCGCCCGCCCGCAGCAATCCCTTGAAGCAGCGGCGGTGAAATGCCGTCAGGCCGGGTTCAGTCCGCTGATCCTCGGCGACCTGGAAGGCGAATCCCGCGAGGTGGCGAAAGTCCACGCCGGCATCGCACGACAGATCGTCCTGCACGGTCAGCCGCTGGCGGCGCCCTGCGTGATTCTCTCTGGCGGTGAAACCACCGTGACCGTACGCGGTAATGGCCGAGGCGGACGCAATGCCGAGTTCCTGCTGAGCCTGACCGACAGCCTCAAGGGTCTGCCCGGCGTCTACGCGCTGGCCGGTGACACCGACGGCATCGACGGTTCCGAAGACAACGCTGGCGCGATCATGACCCCGGACAGTTACGCCCGTGCTGCCGCCCTGGGCCTGA
This sequence comes from Pseudomonas grandcourensis, assembly GCF_039909015.1. NCBI lineage: Bacteria > Pseudomonadati > Pseudomonadota > Gammaproteobacteria > Pseudomonadales > Pseudomonadaceae > Pseudomonas > Pseudomonas grandcourensis. The sequence continues at coordinate 1,834,148 of NZ_CP150919.1, read as the reverse complement.
GCGCCAGCGACGAGTTGGACAACAACAACGGTTACGGCTACTTCGAGGCGCTGGACGCCCTGATCGTCACTGAACCGACCCGTACCAACGTCAACGACTTCCGCGCCATTCTGATCCTTGAGAGCACTAAACATGACGCCTGATAAAAAGGTCAAAATCCTCGCCACCCTCGGCCCGGCCACCGATGGCATCGACGCCATCCGTGAGCTGGTGCTGGCCGGGGTCAACATCTTCCGCCTGAACTTCAGCCATGGCGATCACGCCGACCACGCCCAGCGTTTCCAGTGGATTCGTGAAGTCGAGCGCCAGCTCAATTATCCATTGGGCATCCTGATGGACCTGCAAGGCCCGAAACTGCGGGTCGGCAAGTTCGCCGAAGGCAAGGTGCAACTGGTGCGCGGCCAGGCCTTGCGCCTGGACCTCGATACTACGCCGGGCGATGAGCGCCGGGTCAACCTGCCCCACCCGGAAATCATCGCCGCGCTGGAGCCGGGCATGGACCTGCTGCTGGACGACGGCAAGCTGCGTCTGCGGGTAGTGACCAAGTACGCCGACGCCATCGACACCACCGTGCTCAATGGCGGCGAACTGTCGGACCGCAAAGGCGTGAACGTGCCGCAAGCGGTGCTCGACCTGAGCCCGCTGACCGCCAAGGATCGCCGCGACCTGACCTTCGGTCTGGAGCTGGGCGTGGACTGGGTGGCGCTGTCGTTCGTGCAACGTCCCGACGACATCCGTGAAGCCCGCTCCCTGATCGGCGACAAGGCGTTCCTGATGGCCAAGATCGAGAAGCCCTCGGCCGTCGAACAACTGCGCGAGATCGCCGAATTGAGCGACGCGATCATGGTCGCCCGGGGTGACCTGGGTGTGGAAGTGCCGGCCGAAAGCGTGCCGCAGATCCAGAAGAACATCATCAGCACCTGCCGCCAGCTCGGCAAACCGGTGGTGGTGGCGACGCAGATGCTGGAGTCGATGCGCTTCTCACCGGCGCCAACCCGCGCCGAAGTCACCGATGTGGCCAACGCAGTGGCCGAAGGTGCGGACGCGGTGATGCTGTCGGCGGAAACCGCGTCCGGCGAATACCCTCTCGAAGCCGTGCAAATGATGAGCAAGATCATCCGCCAGGTGGAAAACGGTCCGGACTATCAGACTCAACTCGACGTCAGCCGACCGAAAGCCGAAGCGACTGTTTCCGACGCGATCAGCTGCGCCATTCGCCGCATCAGTAACGTGCTGCCGGTGGCGGTACTGGTCAATTACAGCGAGTCCGGTGCGTCGAGCCTGCGTGCGGCGCGGGAGCGGCCGACGGTGCCGATCCTCAACCTGACGCCGAACCTGCAGACCGCCCGTCGCCTGAGCGTGGCGTGGGGTGTGCACTCGGTGGTCAACGACCGCCTGCGTCAGGTCGATGAAGTCTGCTCCACCGCACTGGAGATCGCACAGGCCCAGGGCATGGCGCAGCGTGGCGACACGTTATTGATCACTGCGGGTGTGCCGTTTGGGCAGCCGGGGTCGACTAACTCTTTGCGCATCGAGACATTGATCTAGCGCCCATACCGGCCTCATCGCGAGCAAGCTCGCTCCCACAGTTGATTTGTGTACGGCACAAATACAATGACTGAGCAAAGACTCAATGTGGGAGCGAGCTTGCTCGCGATGCAGGCAACCCGGTCCCACTGACTTTCAGAACTGCCATGCCTGCCAACCATTTCAACACCCACTGCCCCGACTGGGCCGAAGCCTTGCTCAACGGCTTCAGCCAGATCTTTCTCCAGCGCAATCCGCTGTGCGGCCTGCTGTGCGTCCTGGCCATTCTGTTCACTGCGCCCGCCTTGCTCGGCGGCGCTTTGCTCGGTGGTGTCGCCGGGCTGCTCACCGCGCAACGCCGCAACTATGCCAAGGCTGATCGTCAGGCCGGGTTGTTCAGCTACAACGGCGTCCTGCTCGGACTGTTACTGAGCCTGTATTTCCCCTGGTCGGCGATGATGCCGCCACTGATTCTGGCCGCCGGCGGCCTGAGCGCGATGGTCACCCAGCAGTGGCTCAAGCGCGTCCGGTTCAGCCAATGCCTGCCGGCCTACACCGCGCCCTTCGTCGGACTTGGCTGGCTGCTGCTGTGCTTCGCCACGCCCTCGACAGAGCCGCATCTGATCGAAGTCAGCACCCTGAACATGCTCGCCGCGCCACTCAAAGGCCTCGGCCAGGTGATGTTCCTCGGTCATCCGCTGGCTGGTGCAATGATTGCCGCCGGTTTGCTGATCGCTGATCGCCGCGCCTTCTGCTGGGCATTGCTGGCCTCTGTCGCGGGCATGGGCTGGAGCCTGCTGAACCACGACTTCTATACCGCACTGCTCGGCCTCGGTGGCTATAACGCCGTGCTGGCCGCCCTCGCCTTCAGCGCTCAGCGTCGCCAACCGTGGCTGCCGCTGGTCGGCATCGGCCTGGCACTGTTGCTGACGCCGGTGTTTGCCGCCATCGGTCTGCCCACGCTGACCGCGCCGTTCATTCTTGCCGGCTGGCTGATTCGCAGCGTTGTTCAAATGCTCGGCAAAGCCACGGTCGAAAGCGCGCCTTGCGCTCCCGGGGAGAATCAACCTAGGCTGCGCTGATTTGCGGCCAAGGCGATGTGCATGAACAGCAACGACACGTGGCGTAATCGCCTGTACGTGATTATTTTCCAGACCGACACCGTTGCCGGTCGACGCTTCGACTCCAGTCTGCTGCTGATCATCCTCGCCAGCCTGGTGGTGGTGATCCTGGACAGCATCGATGACGTCCACCAGAACTACGCCAGCCTGCTGGCGTACATCGAGTGGGGCTTCACGGTGATCTTCCTCGGCGAGTACATCCTGCGCCTGTACTGCTCGCCCAAGCCCCTGCGCTATGCCTTCAGTTTCTATGGTCTGGTGGATCTGCTGGCCATCGTGCCCGGCATCCTCGCGCTGTACTACAGTGATGCCCAGTACCTGCTGATCATCCGGGTCATCCGGATGCTGCGGATCTTCCGCGTGCTCAAGCTCGGCCCGTACCTCAAGCAAGCCCATTACCTGCTTGATGCCCTGCGTGGCAGCAAGCAGAAGATCCTCGTGTTCCTGCTCAGCGTCTGCACCCTGGTGACGGTGTTCGGCACTCTGATGTATGTGGTCGAAGGCCCGCAACATGGCTTCACCAGCATTCCCAAGGGCATTTACTGGGCTATCGTGACCCTGACCACCGTCGGTTACGGCGACATCGTGCCCAAGACCGCACTGGGCCAGGTCATCTCGTCGATGGTAATGATCACCGGTTACTCGATCATCGCCGTGCCCACCGGGATCTTCACCGCCGAACTGGCCACGGCCATGCGTGGCGGCCAGTTGCATCGCGACTGCCCGGTGTGTGCCAAGGACAGCCATGAAACCGAGGCGTCGTTCTGCTCCCGTTGTGGCAATGCATTGTTCAAAAAACTGGAATAAGCAAAGAGCTTTTTAATCTTTAAGGGACTAAACGAGCCCAGTTATAGTCGCTGGCAAATTGCCCCACTTTTAATAGAACAAGGAATTCGCAGTGAAAAAACTCTTTGGCGCCTCGCTTCTCGCCGCTGGCCTGGCCCTGGGCAATATCGCCCAGGCTGCACCGACCCTGCTCAACGTTTCCTACGACGTGATGCGAGATTTCTACAAGGACTACAACACTGCGTTCCAGAAACACTGGCAAGCCGAGCACAACGAAAACATCGTCCTGCAGATGTCCTTCGGCGGCTCCAGCAAACAGGCGCGTTCGGTCATCGACGGCCTGCCGGCCGATGTCATCACCATGAACATGGCCACCGACATCAACGCCCTGGCGGACAACGGCAAACTGGTCCCGGACAACTGGGTCACGCGCCTGCCGAACAACAGCGCGCCGTTCACCTCGGCCACCGTGTTCATCGTGCGCAAGGGCAACCCGAAAGCCCTGAAAGACTGGCCGGACCTGCTCAAGGATGGCGTACAAGTCATCGTGCCGAACCCGAAAACCTCCGGTAACGGTCGCTACACCTACCTCTCGGCCTGGGGCTACGTGCTGAAAAACGGCGGCGACGAGAACAAGGCCAAAGACTTCGTCGGCAAACTGTTCAAGCAAGCGCCGGTACTCGATACCGGTGGCCGTGCCGCTACCACCACCTTCATGACCAACCAGATCGGCGACGTGCTGGTGACCTTCGAGAACGAAGCGGAAATGATTGCCCGCGAGTTCGGCCGTGATCAATTCGAAGTCATCTACCCAAGCGTTTCCGCCGAAGCCGAGCCACCGGTGTCGGTGGTCGACAAAACCGTCGACAAGAAAGGCACCCGCGCGGCGGCCGAGGAATACCTTAAGTACCTGTGGTCACCGGAAGGCCAGGAGATTGCCGCGGCGAACTACCTGCGCCCGCGTGACCCGGCCGTGCTGGCCAAGTACACCGACCGCTTCCCGAAAGTGGACTTCCTGTCCGTCGAGAAGACCTTCGGCGACTGGCGCACCGTGCAGAAGACCCACTTCAATGATGGCGGGGTTTTCGACCAGATCTACAGCGGTCAGTAATTACCTGAACACTGCAACGCCTGTGGGAGCGAGCGAGCTCGCTCCCACAGTTTTTTCACCTGCCATTTCAGCTCAGATTGCCGCAGAAAATATTCTGGTTCCCGTCGGCCGGGCTTTCACGCACCACCAACGAATAGCCACCCGCTCGAAGAGTCTCGTAGGCGACCGGTGCGCTTTTCCAGAAATACTGGTGCGACGCCGCTGAATAGAAACGCGCATTCGGCCCGTCGTTCATGTCATAGGCCGGTTTCGCACCCAGGCTCGCACAGCTGCCCGGATAGATATAAGCCTGCAAACGGCCCGGCAAAGCACTACCCATGCTTTCACCACTGACCGCGAACCAGAACACCGTTACATTACCGTCGGACATCATGATGGGCCGAGCGATATTCCCGGCATTGATGGAAGTAGCGTTCAGGGGAACGTTGGTGACCTGACGATCAGGCACCGTCGAGCACCCGGAGATCGACCCAACCGCTACCACCAACGCCAGCGAAGATACGATTTTCATCGTGAGACTCCCGCTTGAAAGGACGCGTTGAAGTGATCCCCCTGTTGATTCTAGTTGTCAGGCAAATGTGGGCATTTCTTCGGATAGTCGGTCAGGCCTGCAAAGACTACATCGGCGGCGTCACGCCATCCTTGCCCGCCGAGATGGATTGAGCGGTGGGCGTGCCGTCAGCGCCCTGGGTCACAAAGGTCACGATCTTCAAAAGACAGTCTGAGAGAACATAAGCACGCTATCGAACAAGATGCAGGTGAATGTATCATTCACCTGCATAGTTCTGACGCAAGGCTCTGCGACGGGCGACACACGCGTTCGTCAGTCATTCCGCAATGGAATGATTACTATCACTCCAACCCCACTTCCGCCGTTTCAGTCAGCCCATTAGCCTGCGCGTATTCCTTTCCGTACAGCGAGACCCATTATGAACCCAGCAACCCAGGTGTCCCACGGCACCGCGACAATGACCCGAGGCATGGTGCTGCTGTTCGCCTTCTGTTGCGGCGCCATTGTCGCCAACCTCTACTACGCCCAGCCGATCATCGGCCTGATCGCCCCGGACATCGGCCTGACCAACACCATGGCCAGCCTGATCGTTTCCCTGACCCAGATCGGCTATGCGCTGGGGCTTTTTTTCCTGGTGCCGCTGGGGGATCTGCTGGAGAACCGCCGGTTGATGATCATCACCACCCTGGTGGCGATTGTCAGCCTGCTGGGCGCCGCGTTCACCGATCAGCCGAACGTGTTTTTGCTGATTTCGCTGTTGGTGGGGTTCAGTTCGGTTTCGGTGCAGATCCTGATCCCGTTGGCCGCGCATCTGGCGCCGGAAGAAACCCGTGGCCGTGTGGTGGGCGGGATCATGGGCGGTTTGTTGCTCGGCATTCTGCTGGCCCGGCCGGTGTCCAGTGTGGTGGCCGATCACTTCGGCTGGCGGGCGATGTTCATGTTTGCCGCGGTGTTGATGGCGGCTATCAGCATCGTGCTGGCCGTGACCATTCCCAAGCGCGAACCTGATCACAGTGCGTCCTATGGCCAATTGCTGGGCTCACTGTGGACGCTGTTGCGCAAGCAACCGGTCCTGCGCCAGCGGGCGTTTTACCAGGGCTGTATGTTTGCCACCTTCAGCCTGTTCTGGACCGCCGTACCGCTGGAACTGGCGCGCAATCACGGTTTGTCGCAAAGCGAGATCGCGATTTTCGCCCTGGTGGGCGCCATCGGCGCGATTGCCGCCCCCATCGCCGGGCGCCTGGCCGATGCCGGTCACACCCGCATCGCCTCGTTGCTGGCCCTGCTGTTCGCCAGCCTGAGTTTCATGCCGGCGTTTATCCATCCGGCCTACAGCGTCATCGGCCTGGCCGTGACCGGCGTGGTGCTCGACTTCTGCGTGCAGATGAACATGGTCCTCGGCCAGCGCGCGGTCTACGCCCTCGACGGCAAAAGCCGCAGCCGCCTGAATGCGCTGTACATGACCAGCATCTTCATCGGCGGCGCCTTCGGCTCTTCGGTGGCCAGCGCGGTGTACGAACACGGCGGCTGGTTGTGGATCGTGATCGTCGGCAGCGCGTTTCCACTGCTGGCGTTGTTGCGGTTCCTGGGTGTTTCGCAGAAAGCTTCGCTGGCGACGGCGTAAATCGCTAAAAGCATGAATGCTATGCCGCACAACCCTGTTCCGCCGGTGTCTGCCCAGGATCGACGATGATCCGTTACGCCGAGGTCAACCCAGATTACACTCAGCGTCCAGAGCCTGAAGCGATGCTGGATGCGATTCGCGGCTGACCCGTTCAAGTGCCGCCCGGCCGGCGGCATGCCCTTGCAAGGAGTTGCCATGACCCGACGTACCTTTCTCATCACCGGCGCCAGCAAAGGCATTGGCCGGGCGGTGGCCGAGCACCTGGACCGCGCGGGCCATCGCGTGGTGGGTATTGCCCGTAAACCCGACCTGACGTTCCCCGGCATTCTGTTTCCGATGGACCTGAGTGACCGGGCACTGACCAAGGAAGTACTGGCGGACCTGGCCCAAACGTACGAGTTCGACGGATTGGTGAACAACGTCGGCCTGGTACGCCCGCAAGCACTCGGTGAAATCGATCTGGATACCTTTGACGACGTGATGCGGGTCAATCTGCATTCGGCCTTGCAGGCCACCCAGGCGCTGTTGCCGAATATGCGCGCCAAGGGTTGGGGCCGGGTGGTCAACATCTCCAGCCTGACGGTACTCGGGATTACCCAGCGCACGGCGTATGCGGCGGCCAAGGCTGCACTGGTCAGCTTCACCCGCTCGTGGGCGCTGGAGCTGGCGCAAAGTGGTATCACGGTAAACGCCGTGGCGCCGGGGCCGACCGAAACCGAACTGTTCCGCGCCAACAATCCCCCGGGCAGCGAAGGTGAAGCGCGGTACCTGGCCAGCGTGCCGATGGGCCGTCTGGGACAACCACAGGAAATCGCCTCGGCGATTACGTTTCTGTTGTCGGAGCAGAGCGGGTTCATCACCGGGCAGACGCTGTTTGTCGATGGTGGTGCTTCGGTGGGCAAGGCCGCGTTTTGACTGTCGCCACATATCCCTTGTAGGAGCGAGCCTGCTCGCGATGACGGCATGACCGTCAGCATCAATGTTGAATGTTAGGCCGCTATCGCGAGCAGGCTCGCTCCTACAATGGACTTGCGACATCCTCCAGACTTTGCACAAGGACCCTCAATGGACCGCCTCGGCGCAATGGAAACCTTCGTCTACGTGGTGGAAACCGGTTCGTTTTCCGCCGCCGCCCGGCGCTTGAATATCGGCCAGCCGGCCGTGTCGAAAACCATCGCGCAACTCGAGTCGCGGTTGGCGGTGCGGCTGTTGCTGCGCTCGACCCGAGGCCTGACGCCCACCGAGGCAGGGCTGGCCTTTTTCGAACGGGCCAGGCGCGCCATCGAAGAAGCCGACGAGGCCGATAACGCCGCGCGGGGTTCCGCCGGCGGGCTGTGTGGCAACCTGCGCATCTGCGCGCCTGTCACCTTCGGCCGGCTGCACATCGTTCCGCACCTGGGCCCCTTCCTGGAGCAAAACCCGGCGCTGAACATCGACATGATGCTCGATGATCGCAACGTCAACCTGGTAGAAGAAGGCGTCGATGTCGCCCTGCGCATGGGCGAGCTAAGCGACTCGGGCCTGACCGCCCGCAAGATCGCCGAATGCCGGCGCATGGTACTGGGCACACCGGCCTACTTTGAGAAACACGGCGAGCCCACCTGCCCCGCCGACCTGCGCAAACATCAGGCCATCCTCTACACCCTCGGTGGCGGTGCCGGTTGGCAGTTCAACAAGGCCGGCGAGGAGCAGTCGGTGAACATTAGCGGCCGGATCCGCGTCAACGCCGCCGAAGGCCTGCGTGAAGCCGTGCTGGCCCATCAAGGGCTGACCATGGCCTCGCAATGGATGTTCGCGCCGGAACTGGCCGACGGTTCGGTCCGGGAAGTGATGAAGGACTGGGCACTGCCGAACCTGGACCTGTGGGCGGTGTTCCCCACCGGGAGAATGGCCAGCGCCAAGGCTCGGGCGTTTGTGGAGTATGTGCAGGGGTTGTTGATGAACGAGGTTTGAAAGCATCCGTTTCGTTTATTGCGATTTTCGATTAATTCGAATAGCCTGCCAACATCGATTATTCAGAATATTGGTAACCGTCATGTCGACCGTCCTTCACCCGCCAATCAATTTGCCCGCGAAACACGAAATACAGGCCGCAATCGAGGGTCAACGCACCCTGGCGGCCTATCTCGCCACCCAGTTCGAAACTCAGCACATCCAGATATTCGATGAGCAGAACGAAGCGCATAACATCGAACTGCCCACCTCGGCACTCCGTTTGCTGGTCGATATTCTGGCGGAGCTCGCAGCCGGTAACGCTGTGAAAGTAGTCCCGGTCCACGCTGAACTGACTACGCAAGAAGCGGCGGACCTGCTCAATGTCTCACGTCCACACCTGATCAAACTGCTCGAATCCGGTGAACTGTCCTACCACAAAACCGGCAAGCACCGACGTGTGCGCTTTGCCGATTTGATGGACTATAAAACCCGGCGCGACGCTGCCAGCGAGCAGGCAATGATGCTTCTCGCCGAGCAGGCACAGGCGTTAAGGACAGGATACGAGTGAGGCACACTTCATTTACCGCTGTATATGACGCTTGCGTGCTTTACCCCGCTCCCTTGAGAGACTTTCTGATGTGGCTCGCGCTCTCCGGGCGGTTCAGGGCGCGATGGTCGGTGGAAATACACGATGAATGGAAACGTAATCTACTGAAAAACCGCCCAGACCTGACGACAGAGCAACTGGATCGCACATCCGGGTTAATGGATCTGGCCATACCTGACGCTTGCGTTTGCGGGTACGAGGAATTGGTTGGAGGGTTGTCTCTGCCAGATGTGGACGACCGACACGTCCTGGCTGCTGCGATCCGTTGCAATGCCAGTGTCATCGTCACGTTCAATCACAAGGACTTCCCCGCAACGGCATTGGCGCCTTACGGAATTGAGGCTCAGCATCCTGACGAGTTCGTCGATAACCTCTTTGACCTCGACCCTGCGGCAGTGGTCGCTGCCGCTCAGCGTCAACGCGAGCAGTTGAAGACGCCGCCGATGGACGTCACCCATTATCTCGACCTTCTGTTGCGCCAGGGTTTGGTTCAGTCGGTCAAGGCACTCAACGATTTCCGAGCGATGCTTTAGGTGCACGAATGCACCCGCAGCTACAACACACACCCATCAAACCCGACCCTGACATTCGCCGGCAATTCACCCCGATGCTCCATCAACCAGGCGTCCAGGGTATGCCCGACATGGGTCAATACCGCCGTCTTCGGCTGCAACTCCTCAATGCACTGCAAGGCCAGGTTCAGGTCGTTGTGATTACGCGGGGCCTGGGGTTGAGGTGGCATGGAGCAATCCAGCACCAGCACATCCAGTGGTTCACGCCGCAGCCAGCTCAACGTGTCTGGCGGCAGGCCTACGGTGTCGGTCAGGTAGGCGATTAGCCGTCCCTCTCCTTCCAGCAGATAACCGAGGGTCGGTTTCGAGTGTTGCAGCGGCAGCGCGGTGGTGCTGAGCGCGCCGAACTGCCGGGTTTCGAAGCCGTTGAAGGGCTGGCTGAAATCGAGAATGCCGGGGTGTTTGTAGAGGTCGGCCAGGCCTTCCGGGTCCACTGGACCGTGAACCGGAATCACCAGGCCCTGGCCCCAGCGCATATGCAACAGGCCCTGGGCGTGATCGGCGTGGTAGTGGGTCTGGAAAATACCGTTGAAACTGCGGGGCGCAAAACGTTCGCACAGGTCAGGCAACCCGCTGTCGATCAACCAGCGCTGATCACCGCACTCGATCAGCGCGCTGCACGGTCGACGCTGCAAGCGCCGGTCGTGGCGGGCCGCTTCACAAGCCACACATTCGCAGCCGTAGACCGGGACTTGCCGGGCATCGCCGGTGCCCAGCAACGTCAGGCGCATGCAGCCTGGCCATCAATGCAGGCAAGCATGTGTTCCACCGTATGCTCCAGTGCCCCGGAGTTATCCAGCACATGCAGCGTCGGGTCATTGTCGGCGAGCACACACTGGTTGAAGCGGGCATTGCGCGCCAGCCGGGCATCAATCTCGGCCACGGATTCCCGCCCGCGCGCCAGCAAGCGCTCGCACAACACGGCCTGATTCACGGTCAGCAACAGCACCAGCACATTCGGATAGCGCTCGCGGGTTTTCTGCAAATGCCCCCGCGAGCCATTGACCAGCACGTCGTGCCCGGCGGCCAGCCAGTCGTCGATTTCCCGCGGGATGCCATAGGACAGGCCATTGGCGTGCCAGCTCAGGGCAAACGCGCCTTCTGCCTCCATTTCGGCAAACTGCTGCGGGCTGACACCGAGTGCCGCCTCGCCCACCGCTTCCGCCGAACGGGTGATGACCCGCCGCACGATACGGCAGCCGCGTTCTGCCAACGGCTCTCGCGCCGCATCCAATAGGCTGTCCTTGCCCGAACCTGAAGGCCCGATGAGATAAATCAACCTGCCCGCCATCAAAACACCCTCTTCGCTTGTCGCCATACTTGCTGGACCACCGGCAGACCGTCCTGACTGCGGGCCTGCACCAGGTCGGCACATAATCCCGGAGCGATTTCACCGCGATCAGTCAAACCAGCCGCCCGGGCCGGATTCAGGCTGACCATGCGTACCGCTTCGGCCAGACCAATCCGCTCACTCTGTGCCGCCAGCGCGAACGCCGATTGCAGCAGGCTCGCCGGGTAGTAGTCGCTGGACAGAATATCCAGCAAACCTTCGGCGGCCAGTTCTGCCGCGGCCACGTTACCCGAGTGCGACCCGCCGCGCACGATGTTCGGTGCGCCCATCAACACACTCATGCCGCGCTCCCGGCAACCGCGTGCGGCCTCGACGGTGGTCGGGAACTCGGCGATGGTCATGCCGTAGCGCGCCGACTCCTCGACATGGGCCAGCGTCGCGTCATCATGGCTGGCCACCGACAGGCCGAGGGCCAGGCAGTGCTCGACAATCGCTGCGCGGTAACGATCGCTGTAGGTGCGCGAGTTGGCCATTTGCAGCGTGATGAATTCATCCATCTGTGTGGTGGTCAGGTGGTACTTGCCCATGTAGTACTCACGGTACTTGGATTCCAGTACGAACTGGCGCTGACCCGGCGAGTGGTCCATCACCGACACCAACCGCACCAGCGGGTTTTCCACCAGATCGCGGAACACGCTGAGGGTGTCGGGGTGGCACAGTTCGCAGCGTAGGTGCAGGCGGTGTTCGGCGCGGGTCAGTCCGGCGTCGGAGGCTTTGGAAATGGCGTCTAGCATCGCCGGCAGTTTCTGCATGCGATTGCCCTTGGGGTTCACGTCGCCGATGGACACCGCATCGAACACCGTGGTGATGCCCGCCGCGATGATCTGCGCATCGTGACTGAGCACCGCCGGCACCGACGGCCAGTCCACCCCGGGACGCGGGGTCATGTGGCGTTCCAGGTTGTCGGTGTGCAACTCCACCAGACCCGGCAGCAGGTAATCGCCATTGAGGTCCAGGGCCTGGGGTAAACGGCTCGGGCCCTCGGCGACCTCGGCGATCAAACCGTCGCGCAGCACCACGGTGCCGTAGAACACACGGTCAGCGGTCACCAGTTGGGCATTGCTGAGGATCTGTTCAACGGACATCGGCGTATTCCTCTTGGTTCACGGCGGCGGGAGTCATGTCGAGATGGCGGTCGGCAACCGCCTCGCGGGCGATGCGGTCGTGGAAAATGCCGATCAGCGCGGCACCAGCGGCTTTTGCTTCATTCATCAGTTCAAGCACCACCTGACGATTGCTGTCGTCGAGTGATGCCGTCGGTTCATCGAGCAACATCACCGGCCACGCCACCATGAAGCCCCGGGCGATGTTGACCCGCTGCTGCTCGCCACCGGAGAAGGTGCCGGGCGCCAGTTGCCAGAGGCGTTGCGGGATGTTCAGGCGACTGAGCAAGGATTCGGCGCGCGCTTGCGCCTGTTCTTTCGACCAGCCACGGGCCAGCGCCGGCTCCATCACCACGTCCAGGCACGCCACCCGCGGGATCACCCGCAGGAACTGACTGACATAACCCAGAGTGCGCTGGCGCACTTGCAGGATGTCCCGGGGCTCGGCGCCGACCAGCTCCCGCCATTGGCCGTCGTGCTGCACGCGGATACTGCCGCCCGCCGGCAGGTAGTTGCCGTACAGAGTACGCAGCAAGGTGCTCTTGCCCGCGCCGGACTGACCATGCAGCACCAGGCATTCGCCGGCCGCCACACTGAAATCCACGGCGCGCAGCACGTTGAGGACCACGCCGTTCTGCTGATGCAAAGTGAAGGTTTTCGAGAGGTCACGGACCTCGATCAAGGTATTCATCGCAGGGCTTTCCACTATTGAACGGGGCTTCACGGCTGCAACACCGACGACACCAGCAGTTGCGAATAAGGGTGCTGCGGATCGTCGAGGATCTGATCGGTCAGCCCGGTTTCCACCACCCGCGAGCGGCGCATCACCATCAAGCGGTCGGCCAGCAGACGCGCAACAGCGAGGTCGTGGGTGACGATCACCACGGCCAGGTCCAGCTCACGCACCAGCCCGCGCAGCAGGTCGAGCAAGCGCGCCTGCACCGAGACATCGAGGCCACCGGTCGGCTCGTCCATGAACACCAGCCGTGGACTGGACACCAGGTTGCGGGCGATTTGCAGGCGCTGTTGCATGCCGCCGGAGAAGGTCCGGGGCAAGTCGTCGATGCGCTGCGGATCGATTTCCACTTGGCTCAGCCAATCGAGTCCGGCCCCACGCAGTTGCTGGTAATTGCGCACGCCTTGAGCCATCAGCCGTTCGCCGATGTTGGCGCCGGCGGACACGCCCATGCGCAGACCGTCGCGGGGGTTCTGTTCGACGAATCCCCATTCGGTGCGCAGCAAGGTGCGGCGCTCGGCTTCGCTGGCGCTGTACAGGTCCAGCCATTGGTCCTGTTTGTCGCGGTAGCCGATGTGTCCGCGCTGCGGTGGCAGGCGCCCGCTGAGCAGCGAGAGCAAGGTGGATTTACCCGAGCCGGACTCGCCGACAATCCCCAGCACTTCACCGGGATACAAGTCGAAACTGACGTCCTGGCAGCCCTTCTCCGGGCCGTACAACAGCGACAGATCGCGCACCCGCAGCAAGGGTTCGGTGGACACGAACAATTGGTTTTTCAGCGCCTGGTTCATTGGCCCTGCTCCTGCTGACTGACGCGCTGGGCGCAGTAATAGGTGTCGGAACAGACGAAGCTCTGGGTGCCGGCGTCGTCGAGAATCAACTCATCAAGGAACGAATCTCGGCTGCCACAGATCGCGCAGCACTCTTCCCACTTCTGCGCTTCGAAGGGGTGATCTTCGAAGTCGAGGCTGGTGACTTTGGTGTACGGCGGCACCGCGTACAGACGCTTCTCACGGCCGGCGCCGAACAGCATCAGCGCCGGGCTCATGTCGAGTTTCGGGTTGTCGAATTTGGGGATCGGCGACGGGTCCATCACATAGCGCTCGTCGACCATCACCGGATAGGCGTACGCCGTGGCGATGTGGCCGAAGGTGGCGATGTCTTCGTAGAGCTTGACGTGCATGACCCCGTAATCGTTGAGGGCGTGCATGGTCCGGGTCTCGGTTTCCGACGGTTCGATAAAGCGCAGCGGCTCGGGAATCGGCACCTGATAGACCATGATCTGATCGGCGTGTAGCGGGGTTTCCGGAATGCGGTGACGGGTCTGGATCACCGTTGCCTCCGGCGTGCTTTCGGTCGTCGCGACGCCAGCAGTGCGGGCGAAGAAGCGGCGAATCGACACAGCGTTGGTGGTGTCGTCCGCGCCCTGGTCGATCACCTTGAGCACGTCATCGTCGCCGAGAATCGCGGCGGTCAACTGCATGCCGCCCGTACCCCAGCCGTAGGGCAATGGCATCTCGCGGCCACCGAACGGCACCTGGTACCCGGGGATCGCTACGGCCTTGAGCAAGGCGCGGCGGATCATGCGTTTGGTCTGCTCATCGAGGTAGGCAAAGTTGTACGCCGCATCGCGCACCGGGGCCTGGCTCAAGTCATTCATGGTTTTGCCCCTCGGCAGGCTTGCGCAGTTTGCGGATCAGTTCCAGTTCGGCCTGGAAGTCGACGTAGTGAGGCAGCTTGAGGTGCGAGACGAAGCCTGCGGCCTCGACGTTGTCGCAGTGCATCAGCACGAACTCTTCCTGCTGGGCTGGCGAGACGATTTCTTCGTTGTATTCGTCGGCGCGCAGCGCACGGTCGACCAGCGCCATGCCCATGGCCTTGCGTTCGGCGTGTCCGAAGGCCAGGCCGTAGCCGCGGGTGAACTGCGCCAGCTCCGTGGCCGAGCCGACGAACTGGTTGACCATCTCGCACTCGGTGACTTCAATGCAGCCCAGGTTGATCGGGAAACCCAGCTCTTCAGGGTCGATCCAGACCTCGACTTCACCGATTCGAATTTCCCCGGCAAACGGATGGTTGCGCCCGTAACCGCGCTGGGTCGAATAGCCCAGCGCCAGCAGGAAACCTTCGTCACCACGGGCCAGCGCTTGCAAGCGTTGGGCGCGACTGGCGGGCAGTTCCAGCGGATCGCGGGTGATGTCGGCCACGCTTTCGCCGTTGTCCGATTCGGTCTTGATCAAGCCTTCCTGCGCCAGCAAGCCGAGGACTCGCGGGCACGACTCGAGGCTCGCATTCGGGGTGACTTGCGGCCCCGGATATTCGCCTTCGGCTAGCAGTGCAAAGTCCAGCAGACGATGGGTGTAATCGAAGGTCGGGCCCAGCAGTTGCCCGCCCGGCACGTCCTTGAAGGTCGCGGACAAACGACGGCTGAGCTGCATGTTCGCGGTATCGATCGGCAGGCTCGGGCTGAAGCGCGGCAACGTGGTGCGGTAGGCGCGCAGCAGGAAAATCGCTTCCACAAGATCCCCCGCCGCCTGCTTGATGGCCAGCGCAGCGAGTTCTTCGTCGTACAGCGAGCCTTCACTCATCACCCGCGCCACCGCCAGCGGCAGTTGCTGACGGATCTGCTCGACGCCGAGCTCAGCGACCGAGGTATCGCCCCGGCGCTTTTTCGCCAGCAGTCGATGGGCATTGTCGATGGCCTGTTCGCCACCCTTGACGGCTACGTACATCAGGCGCGCTCCTCTGCGATGCGGGTGCTGCGGGGCAGGCCGATCAGCTCGTGGCCTGCGGTGAAAAACAGGTCCAGGCCACGGGGGAATTCGCTGCGCAGTTCGCGTTCGCGCCAGAAGCCATCGGCCAGCGGCAGCGCGACACCGTGTTCGTTTTCGATGCCCGGCCCGCGCCAGAGCAGCCCTACCCCGCCGTCGAGACTTGGCAGCTGAACCAGCAGGGTGCAGGATTGATCGGGGTAACGATCGTTGCCGGTATCGAAGCCGCTCAGGTCGAGCAGATCCTCGGCAGCAAGCAAGGCAAAACGTGCGTCTTCACGCTTGGCGGTCAACGGGCAACCACAATGGAACGCCAGGTTGGCGCGGATCAGCGGCGTGTCGAACGACGGCGCCAGCCACAGCGGCGTGTCGACATCGAGCAGCGCCAGGCACAGTGCATAGGTCGCGGGCGCCAGGCCTTCGAGGCTCGGCGAGGTGTGCAGTGTCTGGATCAGACCGGGGACGGCCAATGCCTTGAGTGCCGCGCGAAATCCGCGCTGGGCATCCAGCACCGGGTCGGCGAACGCCGGTTGCAACAGCTGTGCGCTCATCAGTTTTCTCCTCGCACGAGGGTGAAGAATTCGACTTTGGTGGCGGCGGTTTCCGCTTCTTTTTGTGCCCGGCGTCCGGCCTGAACGGTCGCCAGCGGCGCGATCATTTCCGCCAGCCAATGACGCTGTTGCGCGCCCTGCAAATGCGCGTCAGCCAGGGCGGCCAGTTCGGCGTGGACCTTGTCCCGACCCGCCAGATAGCTGTAGCCGGTTCGGCCATCGGCCAGGCGCACCACGCAGCGGGTCACGCTCATTTCGCCAACGTTGAACGGCGCGCCGTTACCGCCCATGCGGCCACGGACCAGGGCCATGCCGATTTCCGGGGCGCGGATCAGTTGGAACTCGACATCGCGCAAAGCGGCTTCGAACGGTTGCAATTCACTGCGGCTGGCGCGGGCCAGCACACCGATCCAGTGCTGCCGTTCGGTATGAGGAACAGGGTTTTGCATTGCGTTCTCCATCAGGTGACGACCTGGTACTGGAAGCGATCCGAACGGCTGGTGGACTGGGCCAGCTCCACGGCACGGCCGTCGCGATCGCGGGAAAGGGTGAACACGCTCAGGGCCGGCAGATGCCGGGGCATCAGTAGCAACGCGGCCTCCTCGCGGTTGGGCAAGCGAGCGCCGATCAGGCTCTGGGTGCGAGTCAGCGGCAGGTCCCGCTCGCGCAGGTACTGGCGCAGGGAACCGCCGTTGTAATCGGCCAGCAGCGGCGCGTGGCTGGCGCAGTAGCGATGGCGGATCAGGCTGACCGGTTGATTGTCGAGTTTGCGCAAGGTCTGCAGCTCGATCATCGGCGCCATCTCGGCAATGCCCAGTTGCTGCGCCTCTTCACGACTGGCGAAGCAGTAGCGGCGCTTGAGCAACACCGCTTCGACGCCATGTCCCTGGGCCGACAGCGACTGGCTGTAGGCACTGTCGGCGGTCATCGAATAAATCAGCGGCCGTTCCAGCACCTGGGTGCCCTTGCCCTGGCGACGCAACAGGCTGCCTTCGAACACCAGTTCATCGATGGCGCGGCGCAAGGTATGGCGATTGACCCCGAAGCGTTCAGCCAACATCACCTCGCCCGGCAGGAAATCGCCGGCGCGGTAATCCGCCAACTCTCGACGCAGAATGTCGGCCAACTCGCGGTACACCGGCTCGTCTTGTCTAGACAACTGCATGCTTTAAAAAAAGCGCCCGCAGGCACCCCTCCGAAAAATCAGATGAACTGCTTGCGCAGGCGTTGCGAGAGGATGTCGATCAGGCTGACGACGACGATGATCACCAGCAAAACGGCGCAAGTCTGAACAAACTGGAAGGCGCGGATGTTCTCCCACAGGATCACCCCGATCCCGCCGGCCCCGACCATCCCCACCACCGTTGCCGAACGTACGTTGGCCTCGAAGCGATACAGCGCGTAGGACACCCACAGCGGCATGACTTGCGGGATCACCCCGAAGATCACTTCTTGCAAGGCACTGGCGCCAGTGGCGCGAACACCTTCGACCGGGCCTGGATCAATCGCTTCCACGGCTTCGGCGAACAGCTTGGCGAGCACACCGGTGGTGCTGATCCACAGTGCCAATACCCCGGCAAACGGTCCCAGGCCGACGGCCACCACGAACAACATCGCGAAGACCATTTCGTTGATCGAACGGAACGCGTCCATCACCCGGCGCAGGGGCTGGTGAATCCACCAGGGCGTGATGTTTTCCGAGCAGAGAATGCCCAGCGGCACAGAACAGACAATCGCCAGCACCGTGCCCCACAGGGCGATTTGTACGGTGACAATCATTTCCTTGAGGTACATGCGCCATTCATGGAAGTCCGGCGGGAAGAAATCCGCGGCGAAGGTCGCCATGTTTCCCGAGTCGCGGTACAGCGCCATCGGATTCATTTCGGCGCCGTGCCAGGCCCAGGCCAGCAGGACCAGGAACAGGCCCCAACCGACGTACTGCGGCCAGGTGCGCTTGCCGACAGCTTCAGCGTGCAGAGTGGTCATGAGGGTTACTCTAAAAAGGTTATGCCTGGTGCAAAAACCTGTGGGAGCGAGCTTGCTCGCGATAGCGATGAATCAGTCGACATCAATGTTGAATGTGCTGCCCTCATCGCGAGCAAGCTCGCTCCCACAGTTAGTGCGCCATGAATCAACCGGCGTTGGCCGCGCTCTTCTCGGTGTTGGTCTTTTCCAGCAAGGTCAGACGCTCTTGCAGCTTGGCCAGCTCGGCATCGATGTCGGCCAGTTTTTTGGCCTTGTCCGCGGCTTCCAGCTTGTCGTCGGCACTGACGGTGGTGCGCTGCTTGAACAGTTCCAGCTGGCGAATCGGCAGCAACTGGTCATCGCTGGATTTCAGGAACTTGCCCAGTTGCATGCCCTTGAGCACAGCTTTCTCTTCGTCGGTGTCGCCGTAGCTGAAGATGAAATCGCGGATCCTGGTTTTTTCGCTGTCACTCAGCGCTTTGCTCCACACCAGCGGGTCGGCCGGAATCAGTGGCGACTTCCAGATCACCTTGAGCTGTGCCGCCTTGTCCGGCTGGGTGACTTCCAGGCGATCCCAGCTTTCGGTGTTGAAGGTCGCCACATCCACTTGCCCCTTGGCCACGCTCAGCGCGTTGACTTCATGGCTGGAGTTCAGGGTGCGCTTGAACGCGGTGGCGGCATCGACGTGGTTCTTGGCGAACACGTAGTAGCCCGGCACCAGGTAGCCCGAGGTGGAGTTCGGGTCACCGTTGCCGAAAGTCAGGTTCTTGGCGTTTTTCAGCATGTCGTCGACGGAGTTGATCGGGCTGTCCTTGCGTACGATCAACACGCTCCAGTAACCGGCGGCGCCACTGGCGGCTGCGGTCTGGGCGAAGATCTCACCGTTGGAGCGGTCCACCGCTTCGATGGCGGCCTTGTTGCCCAGCCAGGCCACATCGACCTTGTTGAAGCGCATGCCCTGGATCAGGCCGGCATAGTCGGAGGCAAACGTGGCGTTGATCTTCAGGCCGGTCTGCTTCTGCATGTCATCCAGGAATGGCTGCCAGATGCTCTTGAGGTTCTGCGAAGACTCGGTGGACATGATGCCGAAGTTGATGACTTTTTCTTCCGCCTGGGCGGTGCCCAATAAACAACTGGCGAGCAATGCGGCGCCAGCAAAAACGCGACCGATACGGTTCAACATGGAAAGGCTTCCTGAGGGTGAACGGTGGGGGAATCCAGGGTTGATCACGCGCGCGCCAGCACCAGACGCGGCGCCGCTTCGCTGTGACGGGATGACTCGGAACACATGAGGCTGGTGTCGATGTCGGCACCGTACAAATCGTTGAGGAACTGGCCGCTCAATTGAGCGCCGGGCCCATCGAAATGAATCCGGCCGGCCTTGAGCGCCACGGCACGCGGGCAATAACGGGTGGCGTAGTCGACTTGATGCAGGGTCACCACCACGGTCTTGCCGTCGCGGCGATTGATGTCGGCGAGGATCTCCATGACCTTGCGCGCCGATTCCGGGTCGAGGGAGGCAATCGGCTCATCCGCCAGAATCACCTCGGCCCGCTGGGTCAGCGCACGGGCAATCGCCACGCGCTGCTGCTGACCGCCGGACAGGGTCGAGGCACGTTGCGCCGCCAGGTCAGCCAGGCCGACACGGTCCAGGGACTCCATGGCGAATTGCTTTTCCTCGGCATTGAACAGGCTCAAATTGCCACGCCAGCGCGGCATGCGCCCCAGGCAACCGAGCAGCACGTTGTCGAGCACGCTCAAACGGTTGACCAGGTTGAACTGCTGGAAGATGTAGCCGATGTCGGCGCGCAGGCGGCGTACCTTGCCGTTGAGTCGTCCGCTGGACTGCACTTCGCGGCCCAACACCTTGACGCTACCACCGTTGTTTTTATCGCAACAGGCCAGGCCCGCGAGATGGCGCAGCAATGTGGATTTGCCGGAGCCGGACGCGCCGATCAGCGCGACCATCTCACCGGCCGCGATGGTCAGTTCGAGGTCGACCAGTGCGCTTTTGCGCGCAAAGGTCTTGTTCAGATGATCGACATGGATAGCTGCGTTCATGGGCTTCTCTGTCTGGTTGAACAGCCATCCGTGGCTGCATTTGAGTTCAACAGACTTTAGGCATGGGGCATGTCAGCCCTATGACTTGCACATGTCGCTGGATGGACCATTTGATGAAGCTTTTGTGAAAGGTTGAGCTGGAGGTTTGCGCATTTGGTCGCGGTTATAGCCATTGTTGTGGACGCTAAGGAACCCTGTGGGAGCGAGCTTGCTCGCGATGGCTGCTTGGCAGGCGAAATGGATTTTTGAGGGTGTACATATCCGTTGCTGCGGTAACGGCCGCGATTGGTTCCGCCCTTACGGCGGGTCACTTTCGAAGAGCGCGAAAGTAACCAAAGCGCTCTGCCCCTTACATTCGGTGCCTCGCTGTGGCTCGGCATGCCCTCGCTCCGGTCCTGCTCCGTGGGCCCGTCGCCATCGGCCATCCATGGCCGGGGGCGACTAACCCGGCATCCATGCCGGGTTGCCCACTGCGCAGAACCTCCACTCGGCCTCACGATGGGGCGTACACCGCAACAGCGTCCGAGGCGGCCTACCGGCCGGCCTGTTTGTTGGGTTCGTTCGTCTGTGGGATATCTGGCCGTCTGGCAAGCCGCCTTCGCGAGCAAGCTCGCTCCCACAGGTACTCAGTACATCCGCAAGATTTCGACCGTCTGGCAGGCCGTCTTCGCGAGCAGGCTCGCTCCTACAGAAGAGCAAAAGCAGAGCGGCGTACACCAAGCTTCTCACCACTCATCAGGCCGAGCGTTAGCTCGCCTGCAGCTTTTGATCTTGATCCACCCGCCCCCTCGGGAGGCTGAGCGGAGGTGTTCATCCGGGGATGGGCGCGCAGCGCCGTTCGGCGCAGCCGAACTCATTGCATGTAGGTCGAAGCGAAGCCGACCGGAGGGCAATGCCCCCGGATGGATACCGCAGCGAAGGAACGCCGAGCCTAGGCGAGGGGCCGTACGTTCGGGGCGAGCGTTTTTTTGGTTACTTTTTTTAGGCGCTTGTAAAAAAAGTGACTCGCCGTAAGGGCCAGCCCTTTCAAGGTCTTCGTTTAAACTCCCCCCAAAACTCCAGTCAGGGTGACGAAAACGATGTGGGCAGAAGTTCTAGCGCGGTTTGAAAAAAAGACACCGGCCAGTGTCATGACTAAATTGATACTGGAGCAGGCTGTTCCTGCCGAATGGGTTGATCAGGTGTTTGAAGAACACCGTCAACGCCAATACCCGCGTGAGCTTTTGTTTTCGACCATCGTTGAGCTGATGTCCCTTGTTTCATTAGGTTTGCGCCCTTCTTTGCATGCCGCTGCCCGGCAAATGGAGGGGCTACCGGTTACCTTGGCGGCGCTCTATGACAAGGTCAGCCGCACAGAGCCCGCGTTGCTGCGGGCGTTGGTTACAGGAAGCGCCGAGCGCTTGGCTCCGACGATAAAAGAGTTGGGCTGTTCAGCCATTTTGCCCGGCTGGCAGCTGCGCATCGTTGACGGCAATCACCTGCCATCTACCGAAAAACGCTTGGGGGCCTTGCGGCGTGAACGAGGTGCGGCGCGACCAGGGTTTTCAGTAGTGGTCTACGACCCGGACCGGGATCAGATTGTCGACTTGCAGCCATGCGAGGATGCCTACGCGAGTGAGCGCGTCAGCGTGCTGCCGTTGTTGGCCTGCGCCACTAAGGGCCAGCTGTGGATGGCTGATCGGTTGTACTGCACGCTGCCCGTCATGCAAGCCTGCGAGGAAGCGGGCGCTTCTTTCATTATTCGCCAGCAAAGCAAGCATCCACGGTTGATTGAGGAAGGCGGCTGGCAAGAATCTGTGGCCATCGAATCCGGAACGGTGCGCGAGCAAATCATCGAACTCAAAGGTGGTCACCGCTGGCGCCGAGTTGAACTGAACCTACAGGCACCTACTGACTCAGGCGACACTGTGATGTGGTTCTGGAGCAACTTGCCAGACACCGTCAGCGCCGGGCAGATCGCCGAGTTATACCGTCGTCGCTGGAGTATCGAAGGGATGTTCCAGCGCCTGGAATCGGTGCTGGACAGTGAAATCGAAAGCCTTGGCGCTCCGCGGGCGGCGTTGCTGGGTTTTGCTTCAGCGATCTTGGCCTACAACGTCCTGGCAGTGCTCAAACGCAGCGTGGAGCAGGCTCATCGCGAGACATTGCCCGAAGGCTGGGAAGCTTCGATCTTCCATCTGGCCGTGCAAGTACGCAGCGGTTATGAGGGCATGCAGATCGCGTTGCCCTCGGACTATCTATCACTCCAAACGACCTCGGAAACGCTGGCGGAGCGTCTGTTGGCGCTGGCCAGGAACATCAAGCCCAAACAGGTCGCCAAAAGCATACGTGGTCCCAAAATCGCCAAACCCAAGGAGTGGCTGGACGGCAAAGCTGCGCATGCTCATGTGTCGACCGACCGGGTGCTCAAAGCCCATAAAGGGAAAACACCTTGAAAGGGCTGGCCGTAAGGGCGAAACCGCCAGCCGCCGTTACCGCAGGAATGGATATGTACACGGTCAACAAAAGACAGGTCGGCTCGAAGGCCGCCTTCGCTGGCAAGCCAGCTCACAAGAATTGGGGTTGAACCAAACTATTCAGCAGGCACAAAAAAGGCGACCCGAAGGCCGCCTCTTTGCGTCACTGCCCGAATTGCCGCCCCAAGCCACCCGGCACACCGTGGATATCCGTCTCCTCCCACGGCCCGTTCGGACCGATCGACCGGCTCCAGCCGTTATCCCAGCGGTAATAGGTACGCTGGCGATAAAAGGTATTGGGCTGATCATCCAGCACATACACCCCAAGCTTCGGATCCCAATGGCTATTGCCCCCAGGTGGTGGCGCGAAGCTCGCAGAAGTGCGCGGCAACGGCTTGGAAGGCTTGGCCGGGATGGTCGGCTTGCTCGGTACGGGCGACGTCGATGGCGTGGGGCTCGGCTGCGACGGCGGGAACGGTGTTGGTGCCTGATGTTCCGTTGGTGGCTGGACCGCACAAGCGCTTAACCCCAAAACAGCGCTGAGCAGGGCAATACGAGCAATGGCGGTCATGGTGGCGTTTCCTGTTATTTGTCCGGGCTGTCGATGGTCAGTGTTTGCGGCGCGGTGGTGCTGCTGGCCAGGGGCTGGCTGCGACCGATCCATTCGCCGGCGGTCGGTTTGCCGGCACGGGAAATGCGCGCAACCAGTTGGACTTCAGGGAAGTTCGACAGTTTCAATTGCGGCATCATTGCGTCGGCATCGCCCAGTTCGACGGTCACCGGCAGGTCGGCCACGGTCATGCGCTTGACCGCCAGCGGGGCCGGAGGACCGGAGATTGCACGGGCGAAGATGAACACGCTGTCGCCAGGCTGGACCTTGGATTTAAGGTCCGCCGCCAGATCGACGCTGACCTTGAGCAACGCTGAGGCCTTGGCCGCCGGTGCTTGCGCAACCTTACCACCACTGGCCACCAGTTTCTCCGTGGCCCGGGTAATTCCGCCTTGCAGCGCCTCGCGGGACTGGTCTTCCGGCGGCAACTGGGCCAACAGGCGATTCCAGTAATCGATGGCGTCCTGATAACGCCCGCTTTCGAACGCGGCAATGCCGAGCAGGCCAAGGCTGGTGACTTCTTTCGGGTCGGCCTTGAGCGCTTCGTCGGTCAGTGTCTGAACCTTGTCCGACCACTTCTTGCCATCGGCAAAGTACTGGGCCTGGGCCCATTGACCGAGCAGTTCGGGCTGACGACCGGCCAGGTTCACGGTGCGTTCGAACATCTTCGCCGCATCCGCCGGGCGATCCTGAGCCATGTAGGTGCGACCGAGGAAGTACATGCCTTCAGCGGAATCCGGCTGAGCGGCGACCGCGCGCTCCAGGCGCTGGGTCATCTCTTCCATCGACTGGGGTGCCTGCGCGAACTCGCGGGTCAGTTCGACCTTGTCGCTGGCACCGTAATGCATGTACAGCCCCAGGCCCAGCACCGGCACCAGTATGGCCGCCAGCAACGGCAAGGGTTTGCCCAGGCGCGACACCCGCGGCGCTTCAGCGCCCTCGGTGTCCGCCAACAACTCACGGGCAGCTTCGGCGCGACCGGCGTCCATTTGCGCCACATCGAGCACGCCCTCTTCCTGCTGAGTCTGCAACTCAGCCACACGCTCCTGATACAGCGCGACGTTCAGGGCGGTACGATCCTCTTCGCGCTGGGCGCGACGGCTGCGCAGCACCGGGATCAACAGAAAACTCAGGGCAACCAGAAGCAGCAGACCTGCAGCGAGCCAGAAATCAATCATTCTTGGTTTTATCCAACAGGTTGTCGAGGCGCGAGCGCTCCTCGGGAGAAAGCTCAGCCTGGGTACCGGCGCGTTGCACGCGACGACGGCGGACGATCACCGCGATGATCACGACACCGCCCAGCAGCAGGCCGGCAGGGCCGAACCAGAGCACGGCGGTCTTGGCGTTCAGTGCAGGCTTGTAGCGGACGAAATCACCGTAGCGATCGACCATGAAATCGATGATCTGCTGGTTGTCCTTGCCCTCGCCGAGCATGCGAAAAATCTCTTTGCGCAGGTCGGCGGCAATCGGTGCGTTGGAATCGGCGATATCCTGATTCTGGCACTTGGGGCAACGCAGCTCCTTGGTCAACTCGCGGAAACGTTCGCGGTCACCTTCCTTGGCGAACTCGTAGGTGTCGATGGCCGCGTGGGCCACGCCCGCCAGGCTCAAGCCCAGGGCAACGGCAGCAATCCAGCGCTTCATGGCTTGGCCTCGTCGACCAGCGCCTGGTACTTGGCCGCCAGTTTTTCGCGCCAGACCTGTTCGTCGATCACACCGACGAACTTGTCACGGATGATGCCCTTGGCGTCGATGAAGAAGGTTTCCGGTGCGCCGTACACACCCAGGTTCAGACCTAGCGAGCCTTCATCGTCACGAATGTCCAGCACATACGGATTGTGGAAGTCCGTCAGCCACTTCAAGGCGTCGGCATTGACGTCCTTGTAGTTGATGCCGTAGATCACCACGCCCTGCTGGGCCAGTTTGTTCAACACCGGGTGCTCGACCCGGCAGGAAATGCACCAGGTGCCCCAGACATTGACCAGCGCCGGCTTGCCCAGAATGTCAGCGCGGGTCAGGGTCTTGTCGCCCTGCACCGACGGCAGGGAAAACTCCGGGAACGGCTTGTTGATCATGGCCGAGGGCAGCTCGGCCGGATCCAGGTACAACCCACGGTAAAGGAATACAGCGACTACCAGAAAAATCGCCAGTGGCAACAACATCAACCAACGCTTCATGCAGTGGCTCCCGACATGCCCAGTGCTTCGCGCACGCGGCTTTTGACCTTGACCCGATAACGCCGATCCAGCGCCGCCAGCAAACCGCCGAAGCCGGTCAGCAAACCGCCGAACCAGATCCAGCGCACGAACGGTTTGACGTGCACGCGCACAGCCCAGGCGCCGTTACCCAGTGGTTCACCGAGAGCAACATAGAGGTCGCGGGTGAAACCGGCGTCGATGCCCGCTTCAGTCATCACCGAGTTCTGCACGGTGTACAGGCGTTTTTCCGGGTGCAGCACACTGACTTCCTTGCCGCCCTTGATCACCCGCACGGTGCCCTTGTCGGAGGTGAAGTTCGGGCCTTCGAAATGCTTGGCGCCTTCGAAGACGAACTGATAGCCGCCCAGGTCCATGGATTCGCCCGGCGCCAGGCGCAGGTCACGCTCGGCACTGTTCTGGCTCGACAGCACGACACCCAGCGCGCACACGGCAATGCCCAGGTGCGCTACCTGCATGCCCCAGTAGCTGCGGGTCAGGGTTGGCAGGCCTTTGATCAGGCCTTTGTGGCGGGTCTTGTCGAAGATGTCACGCACACCGGCCAGCAACACCCAGGCCGCGAGCATGAAGGTCGCGAGCACGGCCCAGTTGAAGTCGCCGTAGGCGACGCCGGCCACTACCGCCAGCGCGGCGCTGCCGAGCAGGACCGGGGTGAGCATGCTCACCAGCCATTTCACCGGGGTGTCTTTCCAGCGCACGATCACGCCGACCGCCATCACCACCATCAGCAACGCCATCAACGGAATGAACAGCGCGTTGAAGTACGGCGGGCCGACAGACAGCTTGGCCCCGGTCATGGCATCCAGAATCAGCGGGTACAGGGTGCCGAGCAGGATCATCGAAGCCGCCACCACCAGCACCAGGTTGTTGCCCAGCAGCAGGGTTTCCCGGGACCAGAGGTTGAAGCCCACCTGGCTCTTGACCACCGGCGCGCGCAGGGCGAACAGGGTCAGCGAACCACCGACCACGAACAACAGGAAAATCAGGATGAACACCCCGCGCTCCGGGTCGGACGCAAAGGCGTGCACCGAGGTCAGCACGCCGGAACGCACGAGGAAGGTGCCCAGCAGGCTCAAGGAGAATGCAGCGATGGCCAGCAACACGGTCCAGCTCTTGAACACGCCACGTTTTTCCGTGACTGCCAACGAGTGAATCAGTGCGGTGCCCACCAGCCATGGCATGAACGAGGCGTTTTCCACCGGGTCCCAGAACCACCAGCCGCCCCAGCCGAGTTCGTAGTACGCCCACCACGAACCCAGGGTGATGCCAATACCGAGGAACGCCCAGGCCACGATGGTCCACGGACGCGACCAGCGCGCCCAGGCGGCATCCAGGCGACCACCCATCAGCGCGGCGATGGCGAAGGCGAAGGCCACCGAGAAACCGACGTAGCCCATGTACAGCATCGGTGGGTGAACGATCAGGCCGATGTCTTGCAGCAAGGGGTTGAGGTCGGCACCGTCACTGGGCATTTGCGGCAGGATGCGCTTGAACGGGTTCGAGGTCATGATCAGGAACAGCAGGAAACCGGTGCTGATCATGCCCATAACCGCCAGCACGCGGGCCAGCATGACCTGAGGCAACTGCCGGGAAAACACCGACACCGCGAAGGTCCAGCCGCCGAGAATCAAGGCCCACAACAGCAGGGAACCTTCGTGGGCACCCCACACGGCACTGAACTTGTAGTACCACGGCAAGGCGCTGTTGGAGTTGTTGGCCACATAAGCGACGGAGAAATCGTCGACCATGAAGGCGTAGGTCAGGCAACCGAAGGCGAACAGCAAGAACGCAAACTGCCCCCACGCGGCCGGCTGGGCCAGGCTCATCCAGAAGCGGTCACCGCGCCAGGCACCGACCAATGGCACCACGGCCTGAACCAGCGCGAAACACAGCGCCAGGATCATGGCCAGGTGGCCCAACTCGGGAATGAAGATTCCAGCTGTCATCAGTTAGCCCTCTTTCGCGGGAGTGGGTGCCGACTGGCCGCTGTCTTTCAAGGCCTTGGTCACTTCCGGCGGCATGTACTTTTCATCGTGCTTGGCCAGCACTTCATCGGCCACCACCACGCCGTCGGCGTTGAGCTTGCCCAGAGCGACGATGCCCTGCCCTTCGCGGAACAGGTCCGGCAGGATGCCGCGATAAGTGATGGTCACGGATTTATTAAAGTCGGTGACGACGAATTTCACATCCAGGGAGTCGCTGGAACGTTCCAGCGAACCCTTCTCGACCATGCCGCCGGCGCGAATGCGCGTGTCCAGCGGGGCTTCGCCGTTGGCGATCTGGGTCGGTGTGTAAAACAGGTTGATGTTCTGCTGCAGGGCGCTCAGGGCCAGGCCGACGGCAGCGCCGACCCCGACCAGGATCGCGAGAATAATGATAAGACGCTTTTTGCGCAGCGGATTCACTTGCCGTTCTCCCGGCGCAGACGACGCGCCTCTTGTTGCAGATACCGCTTGCGGGCCAGGATCGGCGCCGCCACGTTGAGGGTCAGTACCGCCAGGCAGATGCCATAGGCTGACCAGACATACAGGCCATGATGACCCATGGCGATGAAGTCGCCGAATGAAGCAAAACTCATCGAGCGACCTCCAGGCTGTTTTCCACTTCGGCTTTGACCCAACTGGCCCGGGCTTCGCGCTTGAGCACTTCAAGACGCATACGCAGCAACAGCACCGCGCCGAAGAAACAGTAGAAACCCAACGCCGTCAGCAGCAGTGGCAGCCACATTTCGGCCGGCATCGCCGGTTTTTCGGTGAGGGTGAAGGTCGCGCCCTGGTGCAGGGTGTTCCACCACTCCACCGAGTATTTGATGATCGGGATGTTGATCACGCCGACGATCGCCAGCACCGCACAGGCCTTGGCCGCGCTGTCACGATTGCTGATCGCGTTGCCCAGCGCAATGAGACCGAAGTACAGGAACAGCAGGATAAGCATGGACGTAAGGCGTGCATCCCAGACCCACCACGAGCCCCAGGTCGGCTTACCCCAGATCGCCCCGGTGATCAGCGCCACGGCGGTCATCCAGGCACCGATGGGCGCCGCGCATTGCAGGGCGACGTCGGCCAGTTTCATCTTCCAAACGAGGCTGACGATGCCGCACACCGCCAGCATCACGTAGATGGACTGCGCCAGCATGGCGGCCGGGACGTGGATATAGATGATGCGGAAGCTGTTGCCCTGCTGGTAGTCCGGCGGCGCGAAGGCCAGGCCCCAGACCACGCCAACGCTGATCAACAGCAACGCCGCGACGCTCAGCCAGGGCAGCATTTTGCCGCTGATGCCGTAAAACCATTTGGGCGAGCCAAGCTTGTGAAACCACGTCCAGTTCATACTGTTTCCATCACGGTTGCTCTTTACTGTGAAGAGCCAGGGTCTGCCTTTCTTCAAAAGAAGTGATCAAAAAATGACCAGGCCTCATTATTATTCGCCGACGCTGATCTTCAGGCCAGCAGCTATTGCAAAAGGTGTCAGGGTTATCGCCAGGGCGGTCAGGCTACCAAGCCACAACAGATAACCGGTCGCCGGCATCCCCTGCAAGGCGGCCTGCAAGGCGCCACTGCCAAGGATCAACACCGGGATGTACAGCGGCAGTATCAGCAGTGCCAGCAACAGGCCACCGCGCTTCAAGCCCACCGTCAGCGCCGCGCCCACCGCACCGAGCAGGCTCAGTACCGGTGTACCGAGCAGCAACGAAAGCAGCAACACTGGCAGACAGGCGGCAGGCAAACCGAGCATCAACGCCAGCAAGGGCGCGAGCAAAACCAGTGCCAGGCCCGAGAAAGCCCAGTGTGCCAGCACCTTGGCCAAAACCAGAAGAGCCAGGGGGTGCGGCGAAAGGACCCACTGCTCGAGGGATCCGTCCTCGAAATCACTGCGGAAAAGCCCGTCCAGCGAGAGCAAAACCGATAAAAGCGCTGCCACCCAGACCAGCCCCGGAGACAAGGTTTGCAACAATTGAGACTCGGGTCCGACCGCCAGCGGGAACAGCGAAACGACGATGGCGAAGAACACCAACGGATTGGCCAGTTCCGCCGGACGGCGAAACAGCAGACGGGCCTCACGGGCGACCAGCAGGCCGAAAACACTCATACGGCCCAGCTCCCCAGATCGATATCGCGATAACCGGCCGGCATCCGGCTCAGCGTGTGATGGGTGGTCAACACCACCATGCCGCCGCGTTCGCAGTGGCCGGCCAGATGAGATTCAAGCTGTGCCACGCCCTGCTTGTCGAGGGCGGTAAAGGGTTCATCGAGGATCCATAACGGCGGACTGTCCAGATACAGGCGCGCCAAGGCGACGCGACGCTGTTGACCGGCAGACAGGGTGTGGCAAGGCACATCCTCGAATCCGCGCAGCCCGACCGCGGCCAGCGCCTGCCAGATCGCCTCGTGAGTCGCCGGATGATGCAAGGCGCACAGCCAGCTCAGGTTCTCTTCCGGCGTCAGCAAATCCTTGATCCCGGCAGCGTGGCCGATCCACAGCAGGTTGCGCGCCAGCTCACCGCGCTGTTCGTTCAGCGGCTGGCCGTTGAGCAGCACCTGACCGGCGGTCGGCTGCATCAGCCCCGAGAGCAGGCGCAACAGGCTGGTCTTGCCGCTGCCGTTGGGGCCGCTGATTTGCATCATTTCGCCACTGGCCAGTCTCAAATCGAGATTTTCGAAGAGCAGCCGAAGGTCTCGCTCACAGGCAAGGGCAACGGTTTGCAGGACAGGACTGGTCAAGGGTTCACGGGCCTTATACGGTTCAAGTCGGCTCTGGCGCGGCCGTTAAAGAGATGCAGCATAGATGCAATGACGTCTTGTTCTAGAGAGCTGCGTCAAACAATTGCAAAGTTTTCGCCATTTTTGGATACAACAGCGCGGCATTATACATGCCATGCCTTACTCTAAAGAGTGCATTTTCCTCAGGTTGTGACCGCGTATGACAGGCGAAATGAACATCCTCCCGCTACCGCAAACCCTCCCGGCGTCTTCGCGCCCGCAGGTGGTCAGCGGCGAGCTGCTCAAATTGCTGACACCGGTGGAGGGGCTGATCAGCGTCGGTCAAACCGCCCAGGCCGAAGTGTTGTCGCTCAAGCAGGCGGACCAGACTTTCCAGATGCTGCTCAAGGTCACCCTCGACAGCGGCCGCCAGACCACGGTCCAGACCACCAGCAATCAACCGCTGGCCCAGGGCACCACGCTGGTCGTCAGCCAACCCTCGGCCGGCAACCTGGCCGTGACGGTGCAACAGGCCATTGCCTCCAACGTCGCCACCCTCACCCGCCTCGACACCGCGCAACTGCCCGTTGGCACCCTCTTGCAGGGCAAAGTGCTGACCTCGCAAGTGCTGCCCCAGCTGCCCGGCCAGCCCATGGTGTTTCGCTCGATGGTAGGCCTGCTCAACACCGCACTGAGCGGCAGCACCCTGAGCATCGACAGTCCGCAGCCCTTGCGCATCGGCACCTTGCTGAGCGCGCAGGTGCAGGACGCCCAGACCGTGAAATTCGTCCCCCTGAGCAGCCGTCAGGAACAACTGGCGGTGACCCGGCAACTGGTCGACCAGCAAAGCCGCCAGGGATCGCTGGACGGCTTGCTCAAGCTCCTGCAGAACCTTGCGCCCTCGGACCAGACATCCGTTGATTTGCGCAGCGCCGCTGCCCGGTTGCTCGCCGGCTTGCCGGATGTTCAACAGTTGAGCACCCCCAAGGGTCTGGCCCAGGCCCTGGGCAGCAGCGGTGTGTTTCTCGAAAGCAAATTGCTGACCGGGCAAAACCCGACGCTCGCGCCGGACATGAAGGGCGATCTGCTCAAACTGGTTGCGCAGTTGAGTCAGGGCTTGCCGGCCAACACCAGCCTCGGCGCGATCATCGACGCCAATACCCTGGCCCAGACCATGCCGAACTTTGTCCGCAATGCCCTGGGCATGCTCGGCCAGGTGAGTGCCAAGCCGTCGCCGACCGGTTTCCCGCTGCCCGAACGCCAGTTGCAAGGCGCCGACGGTGAAAACGACCTCGAACACCTGCTGCGCCTGGCCGCCGCCGCGGTTTCACGCCTGCAAAGCCATCAACTGTCGAGCCTGGAACAGACCGGCGTAACCGCCGACGGACGGCTGATGAGCACCTGGCAGCTGGAAATCCCGATGCGCAACATGCAAGACATCGTGCCCTTGCAGGTCAAGTTCCAGCGTGAAGACTCACCCGAAAGAGAACAGCCGAAGGAACGTCGCGAAGAACGCGAACCCAAGCAACAGCTGTGGCGTGTGGAACTGGCCTTCGCCATGGAGCCTTTGGGGCCGCTGCAAATCCAGGCGCAACTGATCAAGGGCAGCCTCTCCAGCCAGCTCTGGGCCGAGCGGCCTTACACCGCCAGCCTGATCGAAAGCAACCTCGCAGGGCTGCGTGACCGCTTGCTATCCGCCGGCCTGAACGTCGGCGACCTCGATTGCCACCTCGGCACACCACCCCAAGGCCCGCAAACCCGCCTCGAACAACGCTGGGTCGACGAAACCGCATGAAAAACCCCAACACCCCACGCCAGGCCATCGCCCTCAAGTACGACGGTACCCACGCCCCCACCCTCACCGCCAAGGGCGACGAAGCGCTGGCGGAAGAAATCCTGCGCATTGCCCGCGACTGCGAAGTGCCGATCTATGAAAATGCCGAGCTGGTGAGATTGTTGGCGCGCATGGAGCTGGGGGACAGCATTCCGCAGGAGCTCTATCTGACGATTGCCGAGATCATTGCGTTTGCGTGGAGTTTGAAAGGGAAGTTTCCGGCGGGGCAGGATGCGGATGCGCCCAGGGTGGAGAAGGATGTGACGGATCATGGGGACGACTATTGATCAATGCTGAAAACACTCAATAACAGAGCCCAGCACATACCCGTAATAACTATTGATTAAAATTACTTTTTGTTAACAGAAAACCTGCTCGCGTAAAACATCGACACTTCTTCTGAAAGAAAGCCATTTAACGCGGCTCTCGCAAGCACATCCCCCAAACCAGTTGCGAATTTAAACCCATGCCCAGAGCATGCGGAAACATAAAACACGCCAGGAAAATCCACTGACTCACCGAGTATAAAAGACTCATCCTGACTCATCGTATATATGCACTTTTTAGATGCATATGGAATCGAATTCAAACCGGGAAAAATCTGCTCAACACAAGCAGAAATTTGCTCAACATCACTATCCTTTACCGGCTGGGTGTGGGTACTAGCATCAAACCGGAATTGCTGATAATTATGAAATCCAATTTTGACCCCTGGTTCTTCCGTGCCGATTTCCGGTGTACCATAAAGCAAGCGCCCGTCTGGCAATTGATACAAAAAAGCGGGAAAATCCTTTAAGAAACCCAAATCCCCCTTGGACTTCGGTTTGAACCAGTAAACAGGTACGCTTTTAGGTTGCAGCAATCCCAATAGATCGCTAATCAGGGGAGCACCTATGGCAGCGTCTGTCGACAAGACAACTCGTTCTGTGTAAACAAACTCACCCCCATCCAACTGTATTGCCAAGCCCTGCGAGGTTTTAAGAATGCTCGTCACTGAAGTTCCAAACCGGGTTTCAGCCCCGTTCCTCACAGCCAAATTAATCATATGTAACTTTGAATCATCTGCTGCAATAGTGTATGCACCGCTTTCATAAACCGCTTCCATACCCTCAAGAATATGAAATACGGGAAAAGACTCAGCAATCCGCTCCGCAGGAAAAAATTCGTGCTTGATATTACCTTGTTGGGCGGTCGCCGCACTTTTGGGTACAATACCCGAAGCAATCGGCCCAATAAATAGCCCTCCGGTTTGAAAGATCAGATGCCTGCTACAAGTTCTGTCAAGATCACGCCACAACTTATCTGACAGGGAAAGCAAAGGCAGGTAAGACTGACCTTCCCAATAAGCACGCCTAAAAATTCGGGAAGCGCCATGCGATGATCCCGACAGGTTTATAGGTGCACCAGAATCGATGCCAAGCACATCGCACTCAGAGCACGAAAGCCTCCAAAGCGAAGCACTTCCAACAATACCCAGACCAATTACGACCACTTTGTATTTACACTTCATTTCGCCCCCTCCCACTAAAACAACACAGCTTTCCCAGAATCGGCTCAAGCAGAACCATTAACAACCCAATTATCACAGCTAGAAGAGCGACTATAGTTACTGGCGAAACGGTTTGTTTGTAAATCATCGTCGCCACAAAAAACTGCGTGATTGGCAATACAAACTGCGACAACCCCATAGACATTACAGAAAGTCTTTTGGCCGAAAACGAAAACAGCGCCAGCGGAACAATTGATACCACCCCGCAACTAAAAATCAGAAGCGTACGCCACAAACCAAAATCATCAGGAATCGTCATACTGAGATCTGAAAAAACAAAAATCAAAGTGCAAAAAAATGAAAGCACAAGAGACTCCAACAACAAACCACTAAAAACATTCAAAGACGTCATCTTCTTCATGCACGAATAAAAGCCCCAGGCAAGACCGATACCCAAGTAAACTCGTACATCAAGATCGTTACTCAACGCCAAAAGACTCATCACACTAATCAGCATAAGCACCACGGCTATGGCTTTAAACACAGTGACAGGCTCTTTATAAACAATGATACCAATCGTGATACTTAAAATTGGTGCTACCAAATAACCGAGACTACTTTCAAGTACCCGCCCGTGGACAGAGGCCCATATGAACGTCCCCCAGTTGATCGCAATCAGCATGGCTGCGACTGTATGTAGAAATAGTAGCCTAATGTTAAGCTGAGCAAAAAGCGGTCTTAATTCCCGACCAGCGTACACGACAAGAAAAACCGTCAGCAAGGATAAGTAGACCCTATAGCTGAGCAACGCCACTGCACTCAAAGACCCAATATATTTCCAAAAAACCGAAGATAGACCCAACAGCACATTCGCCAATACCCCACTGAGCACACCGACAAAAAAATGTCGATGTTTATTTAAAGGCAGCATACCCCTACCTTTTCCACAAAGTTAATTCAACTATTTCATACGACCATATTATTTGGCCATCCTCCTGCATACAGCAATAGGCTTCGCCATTCCTTGTCCAACTCATTACTTCATCAACCAAAAGATTTCGTATTTGCGCCCACTCTTCGGTATAAAAAAGCAGTGGAAAGTCATGTCGCTCCAAAAGCCTACAATCGATCACATATTTTTCTGCGTGCAACTCTTGAAGCCTGTTCATCACCTGCCGGATACCGACCAATGAATTTAGCCCTATTATGACCTTGCCACCATCGCTCAAATGATCAGGCAACTCTTCAAAAAACCTCTCCAATGTTCTGTCGCCATAAAACATGGAACCAATTGGAAGCCCTTCTACGCCGACTGATTTTTTGAGAGCTTTTAGAAAGGAAGCAGAAGGAGTCCTCCAGCCAGGCGGATTAAACAAAATAACATCGTATTTTGTTGAACCGTCTGGAAGCCCTTGAAAAAGGTCACCAAATGCAAACTCGATAGTTTTCTCTCCAAAATTATATAACTCGTTCCTCTGTGCTACGAAAACTGCTTCCTCGGAGATATCAGTTGCGGTCACGGACTTAACACCCATACATTTCAGCAAAAAAGAATGCACGCCACTCCCAGTTCCAAGATCCAAAAATCTGGAATTAATGCATTCTTTATTTAAATAGCGCGCCAACAACGACCCAAACGCCAATCCGGCGAGACTGACTTTAAAAACTCCAGGCTCATCAATAAGTTTGAAACAGTGCCCCATTCCAAAATAAACACTATATGAATCCCCATCCATGCTAGTGGTACTGACTCGATTGAATCGGGACCGCAGTTGTTCACCATTCATAACAACCCCCTTACAAAACACTACCTACCCAACTCTACCGACCGTTTAGCAGCAGCTGTTAAAGCCAGTGCAATAGTCCTATTTAAGTCATTCCGTTCGAAAACCTGGATTGCCCGCTCAGTTGTACCGCCAGCCGTTTGCACCTCTTTACATAATTGCATCGACGTTTTTCCAGTCGACCTCATCAACAATGAAGTCCCGTATAACAACTGCGTACAAATTTCCCAAGCGACCTTGGAGTCAAAACCCTCGCTCTCCGCGTACTGCTGTAATGCGTTAGCAAAATAAGCGACCAGCGCGGGTCCACCCCCTGCGAGTGCAGTGCCTGAATCAATCAGGCATTCATTATCAACTTGTATATAGCTCCCGATCGCACCGAAAATCATCTGTGCAGCTGCAATCAAATCACTGTCAGCATTTTCTTGAGCGTAGTAAATAGTAATTCCTTCCCGTACCTCTGATGCCGTGTTTGGAGTCGAACGGATGAGTCGTGCATGACCTAAAGTCCTGCGAAGCGATTTAGTCGTAACGCCAGCCATTACGGATATAACCGGGCCATTGTGAGAAAGCAGTACCTTGTTATCCCGAACTGCAATCTGAAATTGCTGGGGCGGGACAGCTAAAACAACAATATCACCGCATTCAATCTTTTCAATCCGCTCACCAACCTCGAACCCACAGGCCGTGAGGTATGCGGCTCGACTTGCGTTAGTTTCAACTGCCATTAGATGGCTAGTTCCATACTTCCCTCTTAACCCGAATAATATCGCGCCACCCATATGTCCAGCGCCCAGAATATATATTTTTTTCATAAAACGTCCTTTTTCTTTATCGATTATTTTTTTGAACACCCCCGCTCACCAACAAAACAAACTTAAAGAATTATGTTTCCTCCTGTCAACGCACAAACGACAAGCCTATTATCACCGACACAAACAAGTCGTTAAAAAACAGCTTTAGATGTAGGAAATATCATACTTTACCGTGTAGGACTTAGTTGGCCGCAACGGTCTATTTAGGACTTTTTAAAGTAGGACTTAATTTCCCTGAAAAGGAAATTTCTTGAATCATTCTGCAACACTCAAGGCGACGTGTTTTATCTACCAATCGATTAATCATCTGATAACTACTTTTGATCAAAGCCCCCAATCACCTGGCAAACCGCCCCTACCCTCACCGCCAAGGGCGACGAAGCGCTGGCGGAAGAAATCCTGCGCATTGCCCGCGACTGCGAAGTGCCGATCTATGAAAATGCCGAGCTGGTGAGACTGCTAGCGCGAATGGAGCTGGGGGACAGCATTCCGCAGGAGCTCTATCTGACGATTGCCGAGATCATTGCGTTTGCGTGGAGTTTGAAGGGGAAGTTTCCGGCGGGGCATGATCCGGATGCACCAAGGGTGGAGAAGGATGTATCGGATCGCGGCGACGACCACTGATCACTCGACAGCCTGCGATAGCTCCCCCGTCAACTACTGCGCAGTCACGCTCTCCCCCTTGAGTAAGCTCAAGAGCTTGAGACTGCGGCCAATAATCAATCCATTGATAAGGCCAGCCCCCAATGCCGACCATGCCGTCATCGGCAACTCATTGACCCTTTCCGGATACATCGCTGCGTGATAGCCAAGGTAGTAACGCCAGGCAAAAAAGCCCCAATACACAATCAGTACCTTGACTGTACCGCCCAACACCAAATTGCCCCCTGCGAACGTCACATTCGTGTACGTGTAAAAACGCAATGCGAGTAACCATCCCGCCAATAACCCGATTACATAGACCGAGAGTGGAATGACTACACCTTGGGAGAGATTCAGAGAAGCCAGGGACAGGGTCACGAATATCACCGGCGTGATTTGCAATGACCTTTTCGACACGTGATTCTTGAAGCAGGCAATGACACCGTAATAAGTCAGGATCAGAAAAACCGCATAAACCCACAGCGGTGTACCGCGCAAAATGTCGATCATAAGCCTTCCTGGCACTGAACAGGTTTGAACAAGATACTCAACCTACTGATGGCTGGTTGCATTCACAAGATAGCGGGATCTGAAAAAGCTATAGGCAGGAGACTACAGCAGCGTATGCCCCGCCCGAGGATAGAGAGGAATGGGTCGGATCGCAGGGAAGATTGCTGCGCATTCAAAGACGCCATCGCGAGCAAGCTCGCTCCCACATTTGATCTTCAGTGAACACGTATTTTGTGTACGAGATAGAACTACTGTGGGAGCGAGCTTGCTCGCGATAGCATTCTCAAAGGAATTGCAAAACTCTGGTTGTCCGTACATCGCGACTGTCAGATCTGACAGTAGCGTAGATATCGCCCCGAGTCTCTGATAGTAGGCCCAAACACCACATCAGAGACTGACATGAACAACGATTCCAAAAGTGCCGAAGATAACGCCGTATCAGGAAAGCTGTTGATTATGGGTGCGCGCGCCAACCACAGCGTGATCGGCGTCTTCAGACCGCAGCGCTGGCGACTGGTCGCACTGGATGCTGCAACTCTTCAACCCATCACGGCTACGTGGCGCTACAAGGGCCAGGACACGTCGGTCACCGCCAAGTCCTTTATTGATACTGATCCCTATGCCCGCTTGCTGGTAAGCGCCGGCGCTGCGCAGCTCACACTCAATCCGTTGAACATCATTGGCAATTTCCCCGCATTCTGCGCCTTGACTAGCGAAAGCTCCCTTCATGCCTGGGGCTGGGCCGAGAATGGCGGTGAGCTCCCTTCGGACATCGCGAAACTGAAGGACGTGACGCAAATATCGGCCTCAATGGCCGCCTTCGCAGTGAGGCGCGCGACAGGCCAGGTGATGGCATGGGGCAGCCCGGATAATCCAAGCTCCCTTGTCCCCCCCGACATTGCCGCTCTGAGGGACATTGTTGCCGTCTATGGCGGTGCCTACGTGTTTGTCGCTCTACAGGCCTCTGGCCACATCGTCGCATGGGGACTGGACGAAACAGGTGGAAGGCTTCCCGATTACATTGCCCAGCGCAGCGACTTTGTCTCAGCCATGGGTTCCGAATTCGCCTTTGCGGCACTGAGCCGTAGCGGAAAGGTGTTCGCTTGGGGAGACTCGCGCTTTGGTGGCAAAATCCCCGACGATATCCGCCCATTGACGGATGTCGTGCAACTGGCGAGTTCCGGCTATACATTGGCATTGCGTCGGAGCAATGGACACATTGCGTGCTGGGGAAATCCGGCTTACGCGACTATCCCGCCAGAGATTGACGAACTGGACGATATCATTGACCTGGTGGGAAACAGTAGCGCGTACGCAGCGCGGCGCAGAAATGGGCAAGTCGTGGGCTGGGGTTTACTAGCCGATGCTACACCGCCAAGAGAAATCGCCAACCTCACCGATATCGTGCACCTCACTTGCACTTCGGGCGCTTTTATTGCCCTGCGGACTACGGGGCAGATTGTCGCCTGGGGACAAGGGGCCACTGTCATTCTGCCCCCCGAAGTCGCTCAACTGACGGATGTTGTAGCAATCAGCACCAACCATGATGCAGCCGTGGCATTGCGCAGCAATGGTAAAGCCGTTGCCTGGGGAGATCCGGAACTCGGCGGTGATTCCAGCGGCATCTCCCACCTGCTCGTCAATGTGAGGGCGGTCTATAGCGGAACCAACACATTTGCAGCCTTGCTTAGCGACAACCGGGTTATAGCCTG
Organism: Pseudomonas grandcourensis; assembly: GCF_039909015.1. Lineage (NCBI taxonomy): Bacteria > Pseudomonadati > Pseudomonadota > Gammaproteobacteria > Pseudomonadales > Pseudomonadaceae > Pseudomonas > Pseudomonas grandcourensis. Next base: position 1,795,051 of record NZ_CP150919.1, on the reverse strand, counting down.
GGGCGATCCGCATAAGGGAGGGACTGGCGAACAAAAAACTCTTTATCGACGGATCGCTTACGAGGGTCACCCGGACATCTGACACCCTTGTCTGGCAAATGTGTATAGGCCACAAAAAGCCGCAGCTTTGAACAATACCAGCTGAGTGTTTTTGACACCTGCGGGTATTGCTCAAAGCTGCGGCTGCCTCAATGCCGTCGCAACATCAACTCTTGTGCAACTTGCTCATCAACTCCGCCTCTGCCTGGGTCAAGCCGCAGGACTGGGTCAGTTCGTTGACGCTGGCGCCCATCCCGACCAGTCGTGCCGCCTGAGCGAACGACAGGCTTGTAGGGTCGCGTTGTTCCAGCTGAGCGAGTTTGTCCGGCAAGGGCGCAACGATTGCCCGCAGTTCATGCAGGTCTTCGCCCATGCGCACATTGCCGTTCTGGTAGTCGTCGACGCGCTTGGCCATGTCCTTGATGCGCTGATCGCGCAGCGCATCACCCTTGGCCTGTTGCGCGGCGACCTGCTTTTGACTGCGAATGTACGCCAGGAACATTGCCAGCGTGCCTGCCCAAAACAGGAACAGGACAATGACCGCAACCTCGAGAATCAATCAGATACTCTCCAGTTCCGACCATTCTTCTTCGCTCATCATCTTGTCGAGCTCGACCAGGATGAGCAATTCGTTGTTCTTGTTGCACACGCCTTGAATGAACTTGGCGGACTCTTCGTTACCCACGTTCGGCGCGGTTTCGATTTCCGACTGACGCAGGTAAACCACTTCGGCCACGCTGTCGACCATGATCCCGACCACCTGCTTGTCGGCTTCGATGATGACGATACGGGTGTTGTCGCTGATCTCGGCATTCATCAGGCCGAAGCGCTGGCGGGTGTCGATCACGGTGACGACGTTGCCGCGCAGGTTGATGATGCCCAGCACGTAGCTCGGGGCACCCGGGACCGGGGCGATTTCGGTGTAGCGCAGGACTTCCTGGACGCGCATCACGTTGATGCCGTAGGTCTCGTTGTCCAGCTTGAAGGTGACCCATTGCAGGATCGGATCTTCGGAACCTTTTGCCGCCGTTGCCTTGTCATTCATACCCTGACCCCTCAAGAAACCGCCCTGGCGGTGTGTGTTCCGTGCAACGTCATCAGAGTGACGTCACTTGTTTTGTTTATTTGACTGATGTCGGTTTGTGGCCCGGTTTGCTGCCGGACATGTGCTTGGCGCCGCCACTTGCGATCAACTCGGCCAACGAGGCGACATCGAGCAAGGCGCACATGTGTTCAATCACCGTGCCGGCGAGCCATGGACGCTGACCTCGGTGACTTCTCCATTTGATTTCATTCGGGTTCAGGCGCAACGAGCGGCTGACCTGATGCACCGCCAGCCCCCACTCGTAGCCTTGCACCGAAATCACGTATTGCAGGCCCTGCTTGAAATCGTCGCGGTAACGGTCGGGCATGACCCAACGCGCGGTATCGAGCACCTTGAGGTTGCCGGCCTGGCTCGGCAGGATCCCCAGGAACCATTCCGGCTGGCCGAACAACGGCGTCAGCTCGTGACCGGCCAGGGAGTAAATCGACCCCAGGCACACCAGCGGCACCGCCAGGGTCAAGCCGGCGACATCGAACAGCAGGCACTCGAACGGCTCGGCAGCCCAGGACGGACGACCATCGGTTTCCACCGGTGGGGGCGTATTGCTCGGCGGCAGATGCACTTCGACGACGGGCGGCACCAGCGCCTGAGGCTCCTCGATAACGGGAGCCTCCAGCGCTACCGGCTCTTCAAGGACGGGAGCCACCAGGGTTTGCAACAGCGGCGCAAGGGTCGATACCGACGCCAGAACGGGTTCCGGGGCTTCGGCCACAGCAACCGGAGCCTTGGCCACCGGTGCTACTGGCGCAACCAAAGGTGCGGTTTTCTGTGCATCCCGGGCCTGCTCTTCGAGCACCGCGGCCTGGAACTCGTCCAGCACCGCTTGCTCTTCGACAACTTCGGCCAGCACCTCGATCTCTGGTGCCACGTCCTCGGTTGCGTCTTGCAGCAGGTTGTCCAGATACGACTGCAACGCCAGTTGCGGGCGCGATGTCGTCTTCAGCGGCCGATTCATTGGCACACCTGCGCGGGCGCTACGGGCATTGGGCTCATGTCACGCCACCTGCGCAACAAGTTGCGCCGCCAGCAGATGCTTGAGCAACGCACGGTAGGCGAGAACGCCACGGCTTTTGCCGTCGAATTGCGAAGGCGTCAGACCGGCACGGCTGGCATCGCGCAGGCGGGTGTCCACCGGGATGTAGCCTTGCCAGATTTCCTCGGGGAATTTGTCGCGCAGCACGCGCAAGGTTCCGAGGGACGCCTGGGTGCGTCGGTCAAACAGGGTCGGCACGATGGTGAAGGGCAACGCCTGTTTGCGCGAGCGGTTGATCATCGCCAGGGTGTTGACCATGCGCTCCAGGCCCTTGACCGCCAGGTGTTCGGTCTGCACCGGGATCACCAGTTGCTGGCTCGCCGCCAAGGCATTGACCATCAGCACGCCGAGCAAGGGCGGGCTGTCGATCACGGCGTAATCGAAGTCCTGCCACAGTTGCGCCAGGCTCTTGGCAATCACCAGGCCCAAGCCGCTCTGCCCTGGCGACTGGCGCTCAAGGGTGGCCAGCGCGGTGCTGGAGGGCAACAGGGAGATGCGTTCGTCACTGGTCGACAGCAGCAATTGACCCGGCAGGCCTTGGGGGACGTTTCCCTTGTGCAGGAACAGGTCGTAGCTGCTGTGCTCCAGGGTGTCGGGATCGTAGCCGAAGTAGCTGGTCATCGAGCCGTGGGGGTCGAGATCGACCACGACCACGCGCTTGCCCGCCTCCGCCAGTAAACCGGCTAAAGCGATGGAGGAAGTGGTTTTACCGACACCACCCTTTTGATTGGCGACTGCCCAGACTCTCATTCGGATTGTTCCTCCCGGCCGACCGGATCGACCGAGAAATAGCTCAACGTGTTAATGCGGGTGACGGAGAATTGACGGCGTTCTCTCGTACCGGCGACTTGACCGGGGTCGGTGCAGTTTGTGTGCCAGCACGCTTCAATGCGGCATCCGGTTGCGCATGGGCGGTTCCGGTGCCGGTCAGGCTGCGGCGAACATCGAGGTTGCGTGACACCACCAACACCACGCGACGGTTGCGGGCGCGGCCTTCAGCGGTGGTGTTGTTGGCCACCGGCTGAAACTCGCCGTAGCCCACCGAAGCCAGGCGACCGGGGTTCACCCCCTGCATCGCCAGCATGCGCACGATGCTGGCCGAGCGGGCCGAGGACAGCTCCCAGTTGGTCGGGTACTGCGCGGTGCGAATCGGCTGATCGTCGGTGAAACCTTCGACATGGATCGGGTTGTCGAACGGCTTCAGGATCGCCGCGACCTTGTCGATGATGTTGAACGCGATGTCGCTGGGCATGGCGTCGCCGCTGCCGAACAACAGGCTGGAATTGAGCTCGATCTCGACCCACAACTCGTTGCCGCGCACAGTCATCTGGTTGGAGCTGATCAGGTCACCGAACGCGGCACTGATGTCGTCGGCAATGCTTTTGAGGGGATCACTGGCACCGGCAACACCGGCATCGACCTGATCACTGTCCTTGACCAGCGGCTTGGCCGGGGTCACGGTCTTCGGCCGCTCGTCACCGATGGGGATCGGTTTGAGCGAACGATCGGAATCGGTGAAGACCCCGATCAGCGCTTCGGAAATGACCTTGTACTTGCCTTCGTTGATCGAAGAGATCGAGTACATCACCACGAAAAAGGCGAACAGCAGGGTGATGAAGTCGGCGTAGGAAACCAGCCAGCGTTCGTGATTGACGTGTTCATCATGCTGGCGACGACGAGCCATGAGCTTATTCCCTTAATCCATGAAGCCCTGAAGCTTCAACTCAATGGAGCGTGGGTTTTCACCTTCGGCGATCGACAGGAGCCCTTCCAGCAACATTTCGCGATAACGCGACTGGCGCAACGCAATGGATTTGAGTTTGGCGGCGATCGGCAGCAGCACCAGGTTGGCACTGGCCACGCCGTAGATGGTGGCGACGAAGGCCACGGCGATGCCGCTACCCAATTGCGACGGATCGCCCAGGTTGCCCATGACGTGAATCAGCCCCATCACCGCACCGATGATGCCGATGGTCGGCGCGTAACCGCCCATGCTTTCGAAGACCTTCGCGGCTTCGACATCGCGGCTTTCCTGGGTGTAGAAATCCACTTCCAGAATGCTGCGGATCGCTTCCGGCTCGGCGCCGTCAACCAGTAATTGCAGGCCTTTGCGCGCGTAGTTGTCGGGCTCGGCGTCGGCGATGCCTTCAAGGCCCAGCAGGCCTTCCTTGCGGGCGGTCAGGCTCCAGTTCACCACGCGGTCGATGCCACCGGCCAGGTCGACACGGGGCGGGAACAGGATCCAGGCGAGGATCTGCATGGCGCGCTTGAAGGCGCTCATCGGCGATTGCAGCAGCGCGGCGCCAATGGTGCCGCCAAGCACGATCAGCGCTGCCGGGCCGTTGGCCAGGGCGCCGAGGTGACCGCCTTCAAGGTAGTTGCCGCCGATGATCGCGACAAAGGCCATGATGATGCCAATCAGGCTTAGAACATCCATCAGATACAGGCCTCGACCAGGTGCTTGCCAATGTCGTCCAGGCTGTACACCGCGTCGGCGAGCTCGGCTTTGACGATGGCCATCGGCATGCCGTAGATCACGCAACTGGCTTCGTCCTGTGCCCAGATCGAACTGCCGCCCTGCTTGAGCAGGCGCGCGCCTTCGCGACCGTCGGCGCCCATGCCGGTCAGGACCACCGCCAGAACTTTGTCACCGTAGGTCTTGGCTGCCGAACCGAAGGTGATGTCCACGCACGGCTTGTAATTAAGACGCTCGTCACCCGGGAGGATTTTCACCGCGCCGCGGCCGTCGATCATCATCTGCTTGCCACCCGGTGCCAGCAGCGCCAGGCCCGGACGCAGGATGTCGCCATCCTCGGCTTCCTTGACGCTGATGCGGCACAGCTTGTCCAGGCGCTCGGCGAAGGCCTTGGTGAAGGCGGCCGGCATGTGTTGGACCAGCACGATCGGGGCCGGGAAGTTGGCCGGCAGTTGGGTCAAGACCCGCTGCAGGGCGACCGGGCCGCCGGTGGACGTACCGATGGCGACCAACTTGTAGGCTTTGCGTTTCGGCGCGGGCGACGACGCGGTGGCCCCATGGGTACGCGCAGGGATCGGTGCCGGTGCCGGACGCACGGGCGCGCTGCTGCCGTAACTGCCGATGCTCGAAGGCGCAGGTGCTGGAGCAGGTGCGGACACAGGGGCCGGAGCGCTGTAAGTGCTGATGCGACGATTGCTGCGCGAGATGCTCAGGATCTTCTCGCACAGCAGTTGCTTGACCTTCTCGGGGTTGCGCGAGATGTCTTCGAAATTCTTCGGCAGGAAGTCCACCGCGCCGGCATCCAGCGCATCGAGGGTGACCCGCGCGCCTTCGTGGGTCAGCGAGGAGAACATCAGGACCGGGGTCGGACAGCGTTGCATGATGTGCCGCACGGCGGTGATGCCGTCCATCATCGGCATCTCGTAGTCCATAGTGATCACGTCGGGCTTGAGGGCCAGCGCCTGATCAATCGCCTCTTTGCCGTTGGTCGCCGTGCCGACGACCTGGATATTGGAATCCGCTGAAAGAATTTCCGAGACGCGGCGGCGGAAAAACCCCGAATCGTCCACCACCAGGACTTTGACTGCCATAAACACTCCATTAGATGGAGCGAGGCCAGGCGCCCCGCTCCACCAGAATCAAATACGCCGTGTGGCGTAACGCTTGAGCATGCTCGGAACATCGAGAATCAGCGCGATGCGGCCGTCACCGGTGATGGTGGCGCCGGACATGCCCGGAGTTCCCTGGAGCATTTTGCCCAATGGCTTGATGACCACTTCTTCCTGGCCCACCAGTTGATCGACGACAAAGCCGATCCGCTGCGTGCCCACCGAGAGGATCACCACATGGCCCTCGCGCTGCTCTTCGTGAGCGGCGGAGCTGACCAGCCAGCGTTTGAGATAGAACAATGGCAGCGCCTTGTCCCGCACGATCACCACTTCCTGGCCGTCCACGACGTTGGTGGTCGACAGGTCGAGGTGGAAGATCTCGTTGACGTTCACCAGCGGGAACGCGAACGCCTGGTTGCCGAGCATGACCATCAGCGTCGGCATGATCGCCAGGGTCAGCGGCACCTTGATGACGATCTTCGAACCCTGGCCCTTGGCCGAGTAGATGTTGATCGAACCGTTGAGCTGGGAAATCTTGGTTTTCACCACGTCCATGCCCACGCCGCGACCCGATACGTCGGAGATCTCGGTCTTGGTCGAGAAACCCGGGGCGAAGATCAGGTTGTAGCATTCGGTGTCGCTCAGGCGATCGGCGGCATCCTTGTCCATCACACCGCGTTTTACCGCGATGGAACGCAGGACATTCGGGTCCATGCCTTTGCCGTCATCGGAGATCGACAACAGGATGTGATCGCCCTCCTGCTCGGCCGCCAAAATCACCTTGCCGCCCCGGGTCTTGCCCGAGGCTTCACGTTCTTCCGGCGACTCGATGCCGTGGTCGACCGCGTTGCGCACCAAGTGGACCAGCGGGTCGGCCAGGGCCTCGACGAGGTTCTTGTCGAGATCGGTTTCTTCGCCGACCAGTTCCAGGTTGATCTCTTTCTTGAGCTGGCGAGCCAGGTCTCGAACCAGGCGCGGGAAGCGCCCGAAGACTTTCTTGATCGGTTGCATCCGGGTCTTCATGACCGCGGTCTGCAGGTCGGCGGTGACCACGTCGAGGTTCGACACGGCCTTGGACATGGCTTCGTCGCCGCTGTTGAGGCCCAGGCGGACCAGGCGGTTACGCACCAGCACCAACTCGCCGACCATGTTCATGATCTCGTCGAGACGCGCGGTATCGACACGCACGGTGGTCTCGGCTTCGCTCGCCGGTTTTTCCGCCGGTGGCGCGGCCGGGGCACGGGCAGCAGCCGGTGCAGCGGCGGGCACAGGGGCCGGTGTTTCGGCTTTTGGCTCAGGAGCCTTGGCCACGGGTTTCGGCGCTGCAGCCTTGGCTGCCGGTGCCGCAACGGAAGCGCTCGAACCGCTGACCGCAGTCGCTGTGCCGACTTCAGTGAACTTGCCTTTGCCGTGCAATTCGTCGAGCAGCGCTTCGAACTCGTGATCGGAAATCAGATCGCTGCCGGCCGCCATCGCGCTTGGTGCCGCGGGTGCAGGCACCGAAGCAATGGCCGACTCCAAAGCCTCGACAGCAAAGTTACCCTTGCCGTGCAACTGGTCGAGCAGTGCTTCGAATTCGTCGTCCGTAATATCGGAACTGTCGCCGGCCGCTTTCGGGGCTTCTGGCGCAGCGGACGCCGGGACCACTGCATCGATGGCGAACTGGCCTTTACCGTGCAACTGATCGAGCAACGACTCGAACTCGGCATCGGTGATTTCATCGCTGCCGGCGGCATTGCTGGCAGGCGCTGGAGCAGCCGCCGGGGCCTCGGCCTGGGCCTTTACTGCGTTCAGCGAATCCAGCAGCTGTTCGAATTCATTGTCGGTGATATCGCCCGATTCGGCTTCAGCCACAGGCGCTTCGACCACGGCGGCGACAGGTGCCGCAGCCACCTCGTCAGCCGATTGCGGCTCGGCCAGACGGGCCAGCGCCGCGAGCAGTTCCGGTGTCGCGGCCGTGATCGGGCTGCGTTCGCGGACTTCGCTGAACATGCTGTTCACCGCGTCCAGCGCTTCGAGAACCACGTCCATCAGTTCCGAGTCGACGCGACGCTCACCCTTGCGCAGGATGTCGAACACGTTCTCGGCGATGTGGCAGCACTCCACCAGCTCGTTGAGCTGGAGGAAGCCGGCGCCCCCTTTTACAGTGTGAAAACCGCGAAAAATTGCATTGAGCAGATCCGCATCATCCGGACGGCTTTCCAGCTCGACCAGTTGCTCGGACAGTTGCTCTAGAATCTCGCCGGCCTCAACCAGGAAATCCTGAAGGATCTCTTCATCGGCGCCGAAGCTCATTAAGGGGGTGCTCCTACAGGTCTAAAAACCCAAAAAACCTAAAATTCTAAAACTCTAAAATCCCAGGCTGGATAACAAATCGTCCACATCGTCCTGACCGGACACAACGTCTTCTCTTTTATCGGCATGAATCTGCGGACCTTCACCCTGAGAGAGATGTTTTTGTGGATCTTTTTCAGCAAGCATCGCTTCACGGTCATGTTCGATGCCCGCAAAGCGGTCCACCTGACTGGCCATCAGCACGAGCTTGAGCAGGTTGCTTTCAACTTCGGTGACCAACTGGGTCACACGCTTGATCACCTGGCCCGTGAGGTCCTGGTAATCCTGGGCGAGCAGGATGTCGTTGAGGTTGCCCGACACCGCGCGATTGTCCGTGACGCTGCGCGTCAGGAACCCGTCGACCCGCCGGGCCAGTTCACGAAACTCTTCGGCGCCGACTTCGCGACGCATGAAACGCCCCCAGTCCGCGCTCAACACCTTGGCTTCATCGGCCAGGCCATTGACCAGCGGCGTGGCACTTTCCACCAGATCCATGGTGCGGTTGGCCGCGGCCTCGGTCAGCTTGACCACATACCCCAGACGCTCGGTGGCGTCGGTGATCTGCGACACTTCTTCGGCTTGCGGCATGTGCGGGTCAATCTGGAAATTGACGATCGCGCTATGCAGTTCGCGAGTGAGCTTGCCCACTTCCTGATACAGGCCGCGGTCACGGGTCTGGTTGAGCTCATGGATCAATTGCACCGCGTCGCCGAACTTGCCCTTTTCAAGGCTCGCGACCAATTCGACGGCGTGTTTTTTCAGGGTCGATTCAAAATCGCCCAATGAAGTTTCGTTATTGCCCATAGCTCCCCCGTGGCGCACTCATCAACCGATGCGTTCGAAAATCTTCTCGATTTTTTCTTTCAACGCCTGGGCCGTGAAGGGCTTGACCACATAGCCGTTAACGCCGGCCTGGGCCGCTTCGATGATCTGCTCGCGCTTGGCTTCAGCGGTCACCATCAGTACCGGCAGGTGCTTGAGCTTTTCATCGGCACGCACGTGGCGCAGCAGATCGATACCGGTCATGCCAGGCATGTTCCAGTCCGTTACCAGAAAGTCGATGCTTCCGCTGTTGAGCACCGGAATGGCGGTAGTGCCATCGTCGGCCTCGACGGTGTTGGTGAACCCAAGGTCACGCAGCAGGTTCTTGATGATCCGCCGCATCGTTGAGAAGTCATCAACGATGAGGATTTTCATGTTCTTGTCCAATTCGACCTCCAAGCAGTCTTAAACGCGCCCAGCACCTGGACGCGCCATTTCAATCAATCCGGCAAAGCACTCAATGACTGTCTGGAGCACAACAGATCGCGACCGGCGCAGTTCAACACCACACCAGCCTCGTTCGCAGTGTCCCCACACTGCCTTCAGCGCGCTCGCCACTCCCCCAAACGCCCCCGCAAACGGGCCGCGCACTGGCTGTGTAACTGGCTGACCCGCGATTCGCTGACCCCCAGGACCTCACCGATTTCCTTGAGGTTCAACTCTTCGTCGTAGTACAGCGCCAACACCAGTCGCTCACGCTCCGGCAAATTGGCAATCGCATCCGCCAGCGCAGCCTGGAAGCGTTCATCCTCCAGGTCGCGTGACGGCTCGAGATGAGCACTCGCGCCATCCTCGTGCAGCCCTTCATGTTCGCCGTCCTGCAACAGGTCGTCGAAACTGAACAGCCGGCTGCCCAGGGTGTCGTTCAAAATCCCGTAGTAATCGTCGAGACTCAATTGGAGTTCGGCCGCAACTTCGTGATCTTTAGCGTCACGGCCGGTTTTAGCTTCAATCGAGCGAATGGCATCGCTGACCATGCGCGTATTGCGGTGAACCGAACGTGGCGCCCAATCCCCCTTGCGCACTTCATCGAGCATGGCGCCGCGGATTCGTATGCCCGCGTACGTCTCGAAACTGGCGCCTTTGCTGGCGTCATATTTGGTCGACACTTCAAGCAGGCCGATCATCCCGGCCTGGATCAGGTCTTCGACCTGGACACTGGCCGGCAAACGCGCCAGCAAGTGGTAGGCAATGCGTTTAACCAGCGGCGCGTAACGCTCGATCAGCTCGTACTGCGCATCACGTGCCGACTTCTTGTAGAGGTTGTAGCCGCTGGCTGTCATAGAACAGGTCCTGCTGTCTGCTGCACGAGCCGCTCGACGAAAAACTCCAGGTGCCCGCGCGGGTTGGCAGGCAGCGGCCAGGTATCGACCTTCTGCGCGATGGCCTTGAACGCCAGCGAGCACTTGGAACGCGGGAAGGCCTCGTAGACGGCGCGTTGCTTCTGCACGGCCTTGCGCACGCTTTCGTCGTAAGGCACCGCACCGACGTATTGTAGGGCGACGTCGAGGAAGCGATCCGTGACCTTGGTCAACTTGGCGAACAGGTTGCGTCCTTCCTGCGGGCTCTGGGCCATATTGGCCAGGACGCGGAAGCGGTTCATGCCGTAGTCGCGGTTCAGCAACTTGATCAAGGCGTAGGCATCGGTGATCGAGGTCGGCTCGTCGCACACCACCAGCAGCACTTCCTGGGCTGCACGGACGAAACTGACTACCGACTCACCAATGCCCGCAGCGGTGTCGATCACCAATACGTCGAGGTTGTCGCCGATATCACTGAAGGCCTGGATCAGGCCGGCGTGTTGCGCGGGGCTCAGATGCACCATGCTCTGAGTGCCGGATGCGGCCGGAACGATACGGATGCCGCCGGGTCCCTGCAGCAGTACATCGCGCAGTTCGCAGCGGCCTTCGATCACGTCGGCCAGGGTACGTTTGGGTGTCAGGCCCAGCAGAACGTCGACGTTCGCCAGTCCCAGGTCGGCGTCCAACAGCATGACGCGCCGGCCAAGCTCGGCCAAAGCCAGGGACAAGTTCACTGACACATTAGTTTTCCCGACGCCACCTTTGCCGCCGGTCACCGCGATCACCTGTACGGGATGCATGCTGCCCATGTTATTTCTTTACCTTGTCTTGCATAGACGGAGGCCACATTACTGGCTGCGCGTTCACAAACGGAACAATGCATGGCAGACCATCGATGTAGGTACAAAAACTGTTCATTTTTACCTCAGCCAACCTGCTTGGTCGGGCTGTGGTAGATGTCAGCGAACATGTCAGCCATGGCTTCTTCGCTGGGTTCTTCCTGCATTTGCACGCTCACGGCGCGGCTGACCAACTGGTGACGACGCGGCAGATGCAAATCATCCGGGATCCGCGGGCCATCGGTCAGGTAAGCCACCGGCAGTTCATGACTGATGGCAAGGCTCAACACCTCGCCCAGACTTGCCGTTTCATCCAGTTTAGTCAGGATGCAGCCTGCGAGCCCACAACGCTTGTAACTGTGATAAGCGGCCGTTAGAACCTGTTTCTGGCTGGTGGTTGCCAGGACCAGATAATTTTTCGAGCGGATGCCACGACCGGCCAGGCTTTCGAGCTGCATGCGCAGGGCCGGATCGCTGGCCTGCAGGCCGGCAGTATCGATCAGCACCACGCGTTTGCGCAGCAATGGCTCCAGGGCCTGCACCAGGGACTGGCCCGGATCGACGTGGGTCACCGGCACATTGAGAATGCGCCCCAGGGTCTTGAGCTGCTCCTGGGCACCGATGCGGAAGCTGTCCATGCTCACCAGCGCAATGTTCTGCGCGCCATACTTGAGCACGTAACGGGCGGCCAGCTTGGCCAGGGTGGTGGTCTTGCCCATGCCGGCAGGGCCGACCATGGCGATCACACCGCCCTCTTCCAGCGGCTCGACTTCCGGAGTAACGATCATGCGCGCCAGGTGCGCCAGCAACATGCGCCAGGCCTGACGAGGCTCTTCGATATCGGTGATCATCGCCAGCAGGTCACGCGACAGCGGACCGGACAGGCCGATGCGTTGCAGGCGACGCCAGAGGTTGGCCTGGTCCGGACGGCTGCCTTGCAGCTGATTCCAGGCCAGGGAGCCCAACTGGACTTCCATCAGTTCGCGCAGGCTGTTGAGTTCGAAACGCATCGAGTCGAACGCACGTGGATCCACGCCACCGGACGTTGGCGCAGCGGCCGGCGCGGGGCGACGGGGTTCGGCGTAGGTCGGCTCGATCAGCGGCTCGGCGGCGGTCAACGGCAAGCCGGCGAACAACTGGCGATTGGTGGCATTGTCGCTCTCGCCATCGCCACGCAGGCTCAATTCGGCCTGGGCGGTGACGATCCGCGACTGAGTCTTGCGCAGCTCGTCTTCGAGCTCCATGTTCGGAACCCGCGGCGCCAGCGCCGACAGCTTGTAATCCAGCGCAGCCGTCAGCTCGACACCCCCGGCGATCCGGCGGTTGCCAATAATGGCCGCATCAGCGCCCAGCTCGTCGCGAACCAGCTTCATGGCCTGACGCATATCGGCGGCGAAAAAACGCTTAACTTGCATAAACCACTACCTCAGCCGTTGGGCCCTACTGTCGCAACGATGGTCACTTGCTTGTTGTCAGGGATTTCCTGGTAAGCCAACACATGCAAACCCGGGACTGCGAGCCGGCCAAATCGCGAGAGCATCGCGCGAACCGGACCAGCCACCAGCAGAATCACCGGCTGACCTTGCATCTCCTGACGCTGCGCCGCGTCGATCAAAGAACGTTGCAGCTTCTCAGCCATGCTTGGCTCCAGCAGAACGCCCTCTTCCGAGCCTTGTCCTGCCTTCTGCAGACTATTGAGCAATATCTGTTCCAACCTTGGCTCCAGCGTGATGACTGGCAGCTCCGACTCAGTGCCTACAATGCTTTGGACGATTGCGCGGGATACGCCAACCCGCACGGCAGCCACCAGCGCGGCGGTATCTTGACTCTTGGCGGCATTGTTGGCGATCGCCTCGGCAATGCTGCGGATATCGCGCACAGGCACTTGTTCGGCCAGCAGCGCTTGCAGCACCTTGAGCAGTTGCGACAGCGAAACCACACCCGGCACCAGCTCTTCGGCCAGTTTTGGCGAACTTTTGGCCAGCAATTGCATGAGTTGCTGCACTTCTTCGTGACCGATCAGTTCACTGGAATGCTTGTAGAGTATCTGGTTCAAGTGGGTAGCCACTACTGTACTGGCATCGACCACCGTATAACCGAGGGATTGCGCCTGGGCGCGCTGGCTGATTTCGATCCAGACCGCCTCCAGGCCGAAAGCCGGATCTTTGGCGGTAATGCCGTTGAGCGTGCCGTAGACCTGCCCCGGATTGATCGCCAGCTCGCGATCCGGGTAGATCTCCGCCTCGGCCAGGATCACCCCCATGAGGGTCAGGCGATAGGCGCTTGGCGCCAGGTCGAGGTTGTCGCGGATATGCACGGTCGGCATCAGGAAGCCCAGATCCTGGGACAGCTTCTTGCGCACACCCTTGATCCGCGCCAGCAACTGGCCGCCCTGGTTGCGGTCCACCAGCGGAATCAGGCGATAACCCACTTCCAGGCCGATCATGTCGATCGGCGTCACGTCATCCCAGCCAAGCTCCTTGGTTTCCTGGGCGCGGGCCGGCGACGGCAGCAGTTCCTGCTGGCGCTTGACCTCTTGCAGGGCCTGAACCTTGGCGACGTTCTGCTTTTTCCAGAACAGGTAAGCGCCACCGGCCGCCAGGGCCGCCATGCTCAGGAACGAGAAGTGCGGCATGCCGGGCACCAGCCCCATGACCGCCATCAACCCCGCCGCCACCGCCAGCGCCTTGGGCGAGGCGAACATCTGGCGATTGATTTGCTTGCCCATGTCTTCCGAACCGGAAGCTCGGGTCACCATGATCGCTGCAGCTGTCGATAACAACAGTGATGGCAATTGCGCCACCAAACCGTCACCGATGGTCAACAGCGCGTACACCTTGCCGGCGTCGGCAAAGTTCATGTTGTGCTGGAAGATCCCGACCGCCATGCCGCCGATCAGGTTGATGAACAGGATCAACAGGCCGGCGATGGCGTCGCCACGAACGAATTTGCTGGCACCGTCCATGGAACCGTAGAACTCGGCTTCCTGGGCCACTTCCATCCGGCGCAGCTTGGCCTGGTTCTGATCGATGAGGCCGGCGTTGAGATCGGCGTCGATCGCCATTTGCTTGCCGGGCATCGCATCAAGGGTGAAACGCGCGCTCACCTCGGAAATCCGCCCCGCACCCTTGGTCACCACGACGAAGTTGATGATCATCAAGATCGCGAAGACCACGATACCAACCACGTAGTTACCGCCGATCACCACCTCGCCGAAGGCCTGGATCACCTTGCCGGCGGCGGCATGGCCGTCCTGGCCGTGCAGCATCACCACCCGGGTGGAGGCCACGTTCAACGCCAGGCGCAACAGCGTCGCCACCAGCAAAATGGTCGGGAACACCGCGAAATCCAGCGGCCGCAAGGCATAAACGCACACCAGCAGCACGACGATGGACAAGGCAATGTTGAAGGTGAAGAACACGTCCAGCAGGAACGGCGGCACCGGCAACATCATCATCGCCAGCATGACCAGCAGCAACAGCGGCACGCCCAGATTGCCTCGACTGAGGTCGGCAATGTTGCTGCGGGCACTGTTGATTAACTGAGAGCGATCCACCGGTTTTCCCCGTTCCTTTAAAGCAAACTTTTGACGCCTGAAGCAGGCGCAGAGCGGCTACTGCAAGAAGCTTTCCAACTTTTGCCTGGAGGGGGATTGTGCGTATGGCGCAAGCCTGTGCGGCTTCAGAAAAAGGGTAAATTTCAAAACAACGGAGAACCCTGTGGGAGCGAGCTTGCTCCCGATGACATCGGCATAACAAACATACTTGTTGGCAGACCCAGCGCTATCGCGAGCAAGCTCGCTCCCACAGGAATTGCGGCGTTCCGGACTGCCCACCCGTCACAAAGACTACCGAACCTATCAGTTCTGCTAGTACCCACCTGCGACTGACCGACCGATACTCAATCGCCCTCCCTTTGAGAATCTGGAGCGACCTCCATGGAATCCACACAACCCATCCTGCTCTGCCGCTATAGCTATGACCCTCTGGATCGCCTGATCAGCCAATTAGAGCCGGACACCCCTATCCACCAGCGTTTTTACTGCAAAAGCAGGCTAGCCACCGAGATACATGGGACGATGAGGTATTCGATCGTTCAGCATGGCGACCAGCTGTTGGCACAACAGCGAAGTGAGGGTTATTTACTCGATTCAACGCTGCTGGCCACCGATCAGCAGCGCTCGGTATTGCGTACGCTTAAGGCGGATCATCCATCTCAGCCCACCGCCTATTCGCCCTACGGTCATCGTCCACTGGAAAACGGGTTACTTAGCCTGCTCGGCTTCAACGGTGAACGACCGGATCCGGTGACTGGGTGTTGTTTGTTGGGGAATGGGTATCGTGCGTTTAATCCGGTGTTGATGCGATTCAATAGTCCGGACAGTTTGAGTCCGTTTGGGAAGGGAGGGTTGAATGCGTATGCGTATTGCGCAGGAGACCCTATCAACAGGGCGGATCCGACAGGACATGGATTTATAAAAAACCTTGTTAACGTTATGTCACGGAACACAACCCCAATAGCACAAAACACAATAGATTCATTACGCCGGACAAAAAAAGTAAATTTTAACACCACAAAAGAGTTAAGAAAAGTGGCGGCAGCCCAAGGCACCTCACCCGAAAAGATTTTAATTGAACAGACTATCAATTCGCAGCTGCAGCGTATAGGTCTAGAATTCAGATATCTTGAAAATCCCGGGTTTAAAATAACCGATACTGAAACAATACACCGTATCTACCTCGAAACCACGGCAGATGTATACAAGCATGTCGAGGTCCTTCGTGAACTTAGACATAAAAATAAATATTTACTAAACGACAACACACTAGCCAATGCTAATAAGACCCTCGATAGAGCCAACCAATTCCTGAACGACGAGGCTTTGCGAGTTACCGAGATAAGAATCAAACGCTTCAACAGGAATAATGTTCTTAATTACACGAGTGGCGCTCCACCCCATTATGAAGAGCAACTTTTCCCTAGTAGATCTGGCTCACCAAGCGCCTCCAACAATCAAGTCCGGGGGGGATAGCTTCGACCGCTTAGTGAAGCGAGCCATAGAAAAAGGAGGCACCCATTAACCGATCTCGGGTCATGGTTAAAGGAAAAAGTGGACACCCATTAGCCTTGACTTGAGACCGGCTAATGGGCGTCCCCTTTTTGCTCTCTTTTTGCTCTGTCCCCTTTTTGCTCTTTTTGCTCCTTTTTGCTTGGTCCCCTTTTTGCTTGCGCGAAGAGGCCGTCCCCGCTGCCGCCCATCTCACGACCAACACAAAACCTGTGGGAGCCGGGCTTGCCCGCGATGGGGTCGGTACTGCCGCCGCACCTCTCAGGACGGGCTGCGCGAGACCGTACTCTGCCAATACCACTACGACCCTCTTGATCAACTGACCAGCCACGCACTGCCAGATACCCCCGAGCGCCAGCGCTTTTACTGCAAAAGCAGGTTGGCTACCGAGGTACAGGGGGCGATGCGCTACTCGATCGTTCAGCACGGTGATCAGTTGTTGGCGCAGCAGCGAAGTGAGGGTGATATACCCGATACCAAGCTACTGGTCACCGATCAGCAGCGCTCGGTGTTACAGACGCTCAAGGCGGATCGTCCAACTCAACCCATTGCCTATTCACCCTATGGCCATCGCCCTGACGAGAACGGGCTACTCAGCCTGCTTGGTTTCAACGGTGAACGGCCGGATCCGGTGACCGGGCATTATTTGCTGGGGAATGGGTATCGGGCGTTTAATCCGGTTTTGATGCGGTTTAACAGTCCGGATAGTTGGAGTCCGTTTGGGAGAGGTGGATTGAATTCGTATGCATATTGCATGGGGGATCCGATCAACCGTCACGATCGAAATGGGCACACCCCGTATTCTTTCATGACTGCCATCCCAACTTATTTAAAGAAATCAATATTACATAAAATACAAAATAGCGTTTCACTATCAAAACTGCCTAAAAAAATGCGCTATAAAAGCGAGCTCATAAAGAAGCAAGTCGCCGAAAAAATACAGACATCAACCAGAGAAGGAGCCCTATTGGAGAAAGCCGTAAAAGACTCTGGCGATATCAAGCCATTAACATTTACAACAGATCCAAAACTTTCCACAGCCCAATATTTTCAGCATCAAAAACAGGGAGTCTCATTCGACAAGAATGGTATCCCCAATCCCAAAACCTCCATAACGATGACCAACGCTCTAGGACAGGAAACGTTACGCACCGATTTCTTCGATGATAGTTTCAGTTTCTTTCACCATCAAGCCCAAGGTAACGGACCAGAACCTTATAAAACGATTATGAGTGAAGCCGCAGGTAAGACTTTAATCAGAAGAGCACAATACATTCGAGATCACGCGCTTCGAAACTATCAAGACCCATCATAATGACAGGAAAAAATTTCGCCCCCTTCGGCAACTCCAGATGCACGTATTACTTGTAGAAGCTGTCGAAGGCCGCGATCTTTCCAGCGCTTAATCGCATCAGGAATCCCGCCGCAAATCCGGCGGAATCGGCAGATCATCCTTGAGCGGATCCGGTCGCTTGCCCTTACCCACCCGGTACTGTCGAATCTGATAAACGTAAGCCAACACCTGCGCAACCGCCAGATACAACCCACCCGGAATCTCCTGCTCAAGCTCGGTGGAGTAGTAAATCGACCGCGCCAGCGCCGGCGATTCCAGCAGCAAAATCTCATTGGCCGCCGCGATCTCGCGGATCTTCAGGGCCAGGAAGTCACTACCCTTGGCCAGCAATACCGGCGCATTACCCTTTTCCGGGTCGTACTTGAGGGCCACGGCGTAGTGGGTCGGGTTGGTGATGACCACGTCGGCCTCGGGAATGGCCGCCATCATCCGTCGCTGGGACATCTCGCGTTGCAGTTGTCGAATCCGCTGCTTGACCTCCGGCCGCCCCTCCTGGTCCTTGTGCTCGTCGCGCACTTCCTGCTTGGTCATCAGCAGTTTCTTGTGGCTTTCCCAGAGCTGCACCGGCACGTCCACCGCAGCGATCAGGATCAGCCCGCACGCCATCCACAAGGTGCTCCAGCCCACGACTTGCAGGCTGTGAATGATCGCCATGTCCACGGGCTCATGGGCGATGCGCAGCAGGTCATCGATGTCCGACGACAATACCGCCAGCGCCACGAACAGGATGATGATGAACTTGGCCAGGGCCTTGAGCAGTTCGACCAGCGACTTGGTGGAGAACATGCGCTTGAGGCCGGGGCCGGGGTTCAAGCGGCTGAATTTGGGCGCCATGGAACCCGCCGCGAACAGCCAGCCACCCAGGGAAATCGGACCGATGATGGCGGCCAGCACCAACGCAATCATCACCGGCTGGATCGACCACAGGGCAATTTGCCCCGAGCGCATCAGGTAGGTGGCCATGGAGCGTTGATCCAGGATCACTTCCCGCGGCAGCGAGAAATTGATGCGCATCAGTTCCATCATGTCCTGCGCCATGGCGCCGCCAAAAATCAGCAGCGCCGAGGCACCGACCAGCATGATCGCCAGGGTGTTGAGCTCCTTGGAACGCGCGATCTCACCCTTTTCACGGGAGTCCCGCTTGCGCTTCTCCGTGGGGTCTTCTGTTTTGTCCTGACCGCTTTCGCTCTCGGCCATGGCTCAGCTCGCCCGTGCCAGTTCGCGTAACAACTGCAAGGCCTCGGTGGCCAGCGGTTGATACTGGTTGAGAATGTCCGCCAACCCGACCCAGACAATGAACAGCCCAAGCACCAGGGTCAGCGGGAAGCCGATAGAGAAAATATTGAGTTGCGGTGCCGCCCGGGTCATGACGCCAAACGCGATGTTGACCACCAGCAACGCGGTGATCGCCGGCAGCACCAGCAATAACGCCGAACCGAGTACCCAGCCGAGCTTGCCGGCCAGTTCCCAATAGTGATTGACCATCAGCCCCCCCCCCACCGGCAACGTGGTGAAACTCTCGGTGAGGACCTCGAACACCACCAGATGACCGTTCATGGACAGGAACAGCAGCGTCACCAGCATGGTGAAAAACTGCCCGATCACCGCCGTCGATACACCGTTGGTCGGGTCAACCATGGAGGCGAAGCCCATGCCCATCTGGATGGCGACGATTTGCCCGGCGACCACAAAGGCCTGGAAGAACAGCTGCAAGGAAAAACCCATTACCGCGCCGATGAGAATCTGCTCGGCAATCAGCAACAGCCCGCTCAAATCCAGGGCATTGACCGGTGGCATGGGCGGCAGGCCCGGCGCGATGACCACGGTAATGGCCAACGCGAAGTACAGGCGGATGCGCCGGGGCAGCAGGGTCGTGCCGAACACCGGCATGACCATCAGCAAGGCGCCGACGCGAAACAGCGGCAGCATGAACGTCGCCACCCAGGTGCTGATCTGGGTATCGGTCAGCGCTAGCAGCGACATGGTTCAGCCGATGACATGAGGAATGCTGCCGTACAACTGCAGGATGTATTCCATGAAGGTCTGCACCAGCCACGGGCCGGCCACGATCAGGGTTACCAGCATCACCAGCAAACGCGGCAGGAAGCTCAGGGTCTGTTCGTTGATCTGGGTGGCGGCCTGGAACATCGCCACCAGCAGGCCGACCAGCAGACTCGGAATCACCAGCACCGCCACCATCATGGTGGTCAGCCACAGCGCTTCGCGGAAGATATCGACCGCAACTTCCGGGGTCATGGCGAGACACCGCCGAAGCTGCTGGCCAGTGTGCCGATGATCAGCGCCCAGCCATCGACCAGCACGAACAACATGATCTTGAACGGCAGGGAAATGATCAGCGGCGAGAGCATCATCATACCCATGGCCATCAACACACTGGCCACGACCAGGTCGATGATCAGGAACGGAATGAAGATCATGAAGCCGATCTGGAACGCCGTTTTCAGCTCAGAGGTCACGAAGGCCGGCACCAGGATGGTCAACGGCGCCTGATCCGGCGTCGCGATGTCAGTGCGTTTGGACAGGCGCATGAACAGCTCCAGATCGCTGGTGCGGGTCTGGGCGAGCATGAAGTTCTTGATCGGCACCTGGGCCTTGGCAACCGCATCCTGGGCCGTCAGCTTTTCCGCCAGATACGGCTGCAAGGCGTCCTGGTTCACCCGGTCGAACACCGGCGCCATGATGAACAGGGTCAGGAACAGCGCCATGCCGGTGAGGATCTGGTTCGACGGTGTCTGCTGCAGGCCCAGGGCCTGACGCAGGATCGAGAAGACAATGATGATCCGGGTGAAACTGGTCATCAGCATGACAAACGCCGGGATAAAACTCAGCGCGGTCATGATCAGCAGGATTTGCAGGCTGACCGAGTATTCCTGCGCACCCTGCGCATTGGTGCCCAGGGTGATGGCCGGGATCGACAACGGATCGGCGGCGAATGCCAGCGGCGCGGCCAGCATCAGGGTCAGCGTCAAGACGATGCGCAGCGCACCCATTACTTCTTATCCTTCTGATCTTTACCCAGCATCTCCAACAGGCGCTGGGCAAATTCCGGCGTTGGCTTCTCGGTGCTCGGCACTTGCACCGG
This sequence comes from Pseudomonas grandcourensis, assembly GCF_039909015.1. NCBI lineage: Bacteria > Pseudomonadati > Pseudomonadota > Gammaproteobacteria > Pseudomonadales > Pseudomonadaceae > Pseudomonas > Pseudomonas grandcourensis. Next base: position 1,774,468 of record NZ_CP150919.1, on the reverse strand, counting down.
CTCCTTGAGGACGTGCAGCGCAGTGATGTTGCCGGGGCTCAGCCCCAACAGAATCTGCTCGTTGCCCACCTGCACCAGCATCAGGCGATCGCGAGGCCCCAGCGCGCGGGAGCCGACAATCTCGATCACCTGCCCTTTACCGGCCGGACCGGCCTGCTGGACCCGACGCAGCAACCAGGCGAGGAGGAAGATCAACCCCAACACCAGCAACAAGCCGAACACCAGTTGCGTCAGTTGGCCCGCCACGCCGCTGCTCACCGCCGGCGCAGCAGCCGTGGCCGCCGTTGCGACCGGTTCGGCCGCCAGCACACTGAACGGCATTGCCAACACAAACCCGAGAACCTTTTTCACTCAGCGCAGCTTCTTGATGCGTTCGCTTGGGCTGATCACGTCCGTCAGGCGGATGCCGAACTTCTCGTTGACCACCACCACTTCGCCGTGGGCGATGAGCGTGCCATTGACCAGCACGTCCAGCGGCTCGCCGGCCAGGCGATCAAGCTCGATCACCGACCCCTGGTTCAGTTGCAGCAAGTTGCGGATGTTGATGTCGGTGCTGCCCACTTCCATGGAAATCGACACCGGGATATCGAGGATCACGTCCAGGTTCGGGCCGTCGAGAGTGACCGGCTCGTTGTTTTTCGGCACGCTGCCGAACTCTTCCATTGGCAGGCGGTTGGATGCGGAATTGCCGGAATCGGCGGCCAGCAAGGCATCGATATCGGCCTGCCCGGCATCACCGGTCTCTTCCAGGGCAGCTGCCCACTCATCGGCCAGAGCCTGGTCGTCTTGGGTGTTCATATTGTCAGTGTCCTCGGCGAGCAAAAATTCAGAATTCGGTTAATCGCGAATGAGTACGAACGCCGGTCAACGGCGCTCGATCGGCTCGATCACTTGCAACGCCAGGTTGCCCTTGTGCGAGCCCATCTTGACCTTGAAGGCCGGCACGCCGTTGGCGCGCATGATCATTTCTTCCGGCATGTCGACCGGGATCACATCCCCCGGCTGCATATGCAGGATGTCGCGCAGGCGCAACTGACGACGAGCCACCGTCGCGCCGATCGGCACGTCGACGTCTAGCACGTCCTGGCGCAGCGCATTGACCCAGCGCTCGTCCTGGTCGTCGAGGTCCGACTGGAAGCCGGCGTCGAGCATTTCGCGCACCGGCTCGATCATCGAGTACGGCATGGTCACGTGCAGGTCGCCGCCACCGCCATCGAGCTCGATGTGGAAGGTCGACACCACAATGGCTTCGCTCGGGCCGACGATGTTGGCCATGGCCGGGTTCACTTCCGAGTTGATGTACTCGAAATTGACTTCCATGATCGCCTGCCAGGCTTCCTTCAAATCGACGAACGCCTGCTCCAGCACCATGCGTACCACGCGCAGTTCGGTCGGCGTGAATTCACGCCCTTCGATCTTGGCGTGGCGGCCGTCGCCGCCGAAGAAGTTGTCCACCAGCTTGAACACCAGTTTGGCGTCGAGGATGAACAGCGCAGTACCGCGCAGGGGTTTGATCTTGACCAGGTTCAGGCTGGTCGGCACATACAGCGAGTGCACGTATTCGCCGAACTTCATCACCTGCACGCCGCCGACCGCCACGTCCGCCGAGCGCCGCAGCATGTTGAACATGCTGATGCGTGTGTAGCGGGCGAAACGTTCGTTGATCATTTCCAGGGTCGGCATGCGTCCGCGGACGATGCGATCCTGGCTGGTCAGGTCATAGCTTTTGACGGTGCCGGGTTCGGCAGCGTTATCGGTCTGTACCAGACCATCGTCGACGCCATGCAACAGCGCGTCGATCTCATCCTGGGACAGCAGGTCCTGCACGGCCATGTCGTGTTCCTACTGCAGTACGAAATTAGTGAAAAGCAACTGTTCGATCACCACTTTGCCGAGCTCTTTCTGCGCCACTTCCTGGACGCTGGCGGTGGCTTTCTGCCGCAGCATTTCCTGGCCGACCGGCGAGGCGAGGGTCGCAAAGTCCTGCCCGGAGAACAGCATGACCAGGTTATTGCGGATCACCGGCATGTGGACCTTGAGTGCTTCCAGGTCCGCCTGATTGCGCGCGAGCATGGTGATGCTCACCTGCATGTAGCGCTGGCGGCCGTTCTGGTTGAAGTTGGCCACGAAAGCTGGCGCCATCGATTCGAAAATCGCTGGCTGCTTACCGACGGGAGCCGTCTGCTCCACTGCGGCGGCAGGCTTGCTCTGAGCGCTGTGCATGAAGTACCAGGTCGCCCCCACGGACACACCGATCGCCAGCAGCAGGGCCACCACGATCACGATGATCAGCTTGAGTTTGCCTTTGGTTGCGGGGTCTTTTACTACTGCTGCGTCGCTCTTCGCCATGCCAATAATCCGTCACTATTCGGGTTTTCACAGTCGCACGGCAAGGCAAGAGCAAGTGTTATGCCATGTAGGAGCGAGCTCGCTCCCACAGGGTTCAGTGCTGTGTTGGTCAGGCGTAGTAATCGACCGCGCTGGAGCCGATCACGCTCGTGGTATTGGCAGCCACTTCGGCAATGCCCGGGGCCACGTCGTCATCCATTGAATCGAGGCGACCGCCACTGGCACTGGTCCGTCCGGTCTGGCTTTGCCGGGCTTGGTCCTGCCCTTGCTGCGAACCACGGGACTGGTCCGAAACATTGACATCGACCTGCCCCATGCCCTGTTGCGCGAACATGTCGCGCAAGCGATGGACCTGGCCATCCAGCGCCTCACGGACGCCCGGATGCGCACTCATGAACGTGACCTGGGTCTGTTGATCGGGAACCATGTTCACCCGAATGTCCAGACGCCCGAGTTCAGCGGGCTGCAACTGGATGTCCGCCGCCTTGAGATTGGCGCTGGACAGGTACATGACCCGGTTCACCACCTCTTCGGTCCAGCCGCTCTGGTGCATGGCGATCGGCTGGTTCACCGGCAAGGCATTGGCTGTCTTCGGAGTGGCCGCCTGGGTCAGCGCTGCCAGACGGTTGGCGAAATCATCGACACGGGTGTCGCTGCTGGCGGACTTGAGATCCTTCAGGCCGTCATCGATCAAGCCACTGAAAGCCTTGTCGTCGCCCTGTCCGCTGCTGCTCTTGTCGCCCTGAACATCCAGCATGCTCGCCATGCCGGCGGCAAAGTTTTGCGCCGACGTCAGCTCGCCGTCAGCCTGGGCTTGCGTCTGTGTCGGTGTAGCCTTGGGCTGCGCCTGGCTGGAAGCCGATACGTGACCGCCCTGTTCCATCGCCAGGCGCACCGCCGGCAATGCGTCGAGCGGATCGGTCGAGGGATCGAAATCACCGTCGGCAGTGGCAGGCGCTGGAGGGATTGCAGCCGTAGCCGCGGAGACGGCTGCGGCTACCGGCGCTTCAACGACAGGTTGCACGGTGCCGACCACGGTGGGGGCTACCGGTGCCGGTACGACGGGCTGCAATGAAGGATCAAGCGCCAGATCCAGCAGTGCGGCATCAACGGCCGGAGCTGGAACGGCATCCGACACGTCATCGCCGGCGGCCTTGTCGTCAGCCTGCACAGATGGGTCGGCAGGCAAGGATTTGCCGCCATCGGCAACCACCGGTTCCTCGGCGGCAGACTTGTCGTCACCAGCGTCTTTTTTTCCGACAACATCGCCGGTTGTGTCGCGACCCGGCTTGACCGAGGCATCCGCCAACGCACTGGGCTTGCTCTGGGCCTGGCTGGCATAGACATGAGCGAAGCTTGCGGCCTTGTCCCCGGGCTCAGCGGTCTGGGCCGCAGGATTGGCGGAGCCGGCTTGAGTCTTGGCCTGCCTGGAGGCCTGAAGCAGAATATCGGGGGTAACGGGCATGAAACGGTCTCCGCTGCACAGGGCTCGTAAGTACAGTTGGATGAGTTATCTGCAAAGGTCGAGCCAGTTTCACTCGAAGAAGGCAAAATGCAGCGTGCTGCTCAGATTTTCGCCGGGCAACGCTGTCGCTCAGCTTCGTACAGAGGCCGGATACCGGCGAATTCGCGGTCGATTTCGCGGACCAGTTCCTGAACGGCGGCCCATGGCGAACTTCTGGCTTGCAGCTCAAGCTGATGGCAGAGCTCGGTCAGCCTGAGGGCGCCCATATTGCTGCTGCTGCCTTTGAAGCTATGGGCAGTTTCAACGAGCAGGTCGCCACTGTCAGCCGTTCTCAAGACTTTCAGGCGCTCTTCGGAGTCTGCAAGAAAGATATCCAGCAGATCTGGATAACCCTCTTCCATCACTTCCTGCAATACACTCAGCACGCTGCGATCCACATGTGTGTCGTCCACTTGCTCACTCCTTGATCAAGAATGCGCGGATTATGCCAGAGCCTCCCAGTTAAACTCCACGCGTGCACTTCGACCATTGTCGCTCCAGCGGGCATTACGCCCCAACTGGCGGATCAGACTGACTCCACGTCCCGACAGGCGGACGTCTTCCAACGGTCTTGCCATGACCCGCTCGACATCGAAACCCTTGCCGCTGTCTTCGATGTGAATGGTCAGGCAACCGCCATCGTCCGTTGGCGTCACCTGCAAATGCAGCCGTACATAGCCTTCCTGCAGCTCGTCCAGCCGGGTATTGCGCTCTTGATAATACCGCGCAAACCCCGAGGCATCGCGCTTGAGGCTCGAGTCCAGCCCCAGCACGCCATGTTCCAGCGCATTGGAATAGAGCTCCGCCAGCACACTGTAGAGCGCACCGCTCTGAGCCCGAAGACCATGAACCTCAAGCAGCAACTGCAACAGATAGGGCAACGGATTGAAACGCTTGAGCGTGGCGGCGCGAAACTCGAAACTCACCGACCAGTCCAGCGGGCAGGACTGGCCGCTGTCGGAGTAGACCAACGCCGGCGGAGTGATCTGTGCCGTCTCCAGCAGGCTGATTTCGACCATGCTGACATCGTCGCGCGCCTCTCCACCGAAATGACGCAGCGCCTGCTCGATCTCTTCGAACAGCGCATCCGGCTGCCGATTGGCGGCAAACACCCACTGCAATCGCTGCACGCCAAACAACTGATCATTGGCGTCGCAGGTATCGATCACCCCATCGGACAGGAGAAACACCCGATCCCCGAGGGCCATGGGATACACGTCGGTACGCTCATCGAAGGATTCCGGGCTCAGCACCCCCAAAGGCAGGTGCCGCGCCGGCAGAGGCATTCGCTCGCCACTGGCAATGCGATGCAGGTAACCGTCGGGCATGCCGCCGTTCCAGACTTCCACCGAACGGCGCTGAAAACTCAGGCACAGCAACGTGGCACAGCAGAACATGTCCACCGGCAGGATGCGCTTGAGCTTGGCATTCATCTCGCGCAGGGTTTCCGCCAGGCCGTAGCCCTTGGCGGTCATCCCGTAGAAGACTTCGGCCAGGGGCATGGCGCCCACTGCCGCCGGCAGACCGTGGCCGGTGAAGTCGCCCAGCAGCACGTGCATGTCTCCGGCAGGGGTGAACGCGGCCAGCAACAGGTCGCCGTTGAACAGCGCATAGGGCGATTGCAGATAACGGATATTCGGCGCGGCATTCAGACAGCCGGAGTGCGCCACCTTGTCGAAAACGGCCTTGGCCACGCGCTGTTCGTTGAGCAGGTAGTCGTGGTGCCGGGCGATCTGGTCGCGCTGTTGCAGCACGGTGTCCTGCAACCGCCGCAAGCGATCCATCGCCTTGATCTTGGCAGCGAGAATCACCTGGTTGTAGGGCTTTGCCAGAAAATCGTCGCCGCCGACTTCAAGGCAACGGGCCAGGGCTTCACTTTCGGACAACGACGTGAGGAAGATGATCGGCACCAGGGTTTCCCCGGCCAGGGCCTTGATCTGCCGAGCCGCCTCGAAGCCGTCCATGACGGGCATCATCGCATCCATCAACACCAGGTGCGGTTGTTGCAGGCGAAACACCTCGACCGCTTCGGCGCCGTTGGCCGCCGTCAGCACGTCGTGCCCCTGGCGGCGCAGGATGCTCGACAACAGCAGGCGATCGGCGGCGCTGTCCTCGGCAATCAGGATCGTCAGCGGCTCCAGTGGCTGCATGGCAATCAACTGATGTCGAACAGTTTGTCGAAGTTGGAGATGGCGAGGATTTTGCGCACGTCGGTACTGCTGTTGACGACGCGCACATCGGAGTCGTCGCCACCGGCGTGATCGCGCAGCAAAAGCAGCATGCCCAGGGCCGAACTGTCGAGGTAAGTGGCGTCTTTCAGGTCGACCACGACCGCCGACAGCTGTTTATCTTCGTAGGACTGACGAAATTCCTGATGCTTGGCGAAATCGAAACGACCCTTGACCGAGATCGTCAGCTTTTGCCCGTCCTGGGACATTTCTGTAACGACTGACATTTAATGGCTTCCTTGTCTTTGGAAAACGTTTAGAAGGTTTAGCATCAGGAGGGAATGAGGGCAAGCCAGCCTGTTTTTTGAAAGCACGCTCAATAGGGGTTCTCACGCGGCAAGCGCTGGGACAATTCATCCAGCAATTTCTGTTCGCGCCGGTCTTCAAGCGCCCGCGCCTCGTCGGCATAGCGCTGAACCAGCTTGCGCAAGCCTTCGACCCGGGCAAACGCCTGCTGCCAGGTCTCCCGGGCCTTGTTCAGGTTGTTCTGATGCCAGGCCAGACTTTGCCGCTGCTGGTCGATGGCCGTGCCCAGTTGCGCGAGAAAGCCCTGATAGCCCAGCAACCATTGGCCCGAGACGCCGCCGCTGCCGCGCACAATCCATTGTTCCTGATAGTCGAGACGGAAGGCTTCGAGGTCGGCGAGTTTGCTTTGTGCCAGACGAACCTGACCTTGAAAGTGCCCCAGGCGCTGGACCGCGGTTTTCTCGGCCTTTTCGGCCATTTCCACCACCGGCGCCAGCCGTCCCGCCCGACTCAGGGCCATGACCGCTTAACCGCCTGCCGCGGGTGCGAAGATCGAGGCCAGATACGCCTCGCTTTCGCCCAGGCTGATGCTGTCGTTGAGGCCCTGGCGCAGGTATTTGACCAATTGCGGTTGCAGGGAAATCGCCAGGTCGGTCTCGCGATCTCCACCGGCGACATAGGCGCCGACACTGATCAGGTCGCGGCTCTGTTGATAGCGCGACCACAACTGCTTGAAATACTGCGCACGGGCCATGTGTTCCGGCGACACCACCGCCGGCATCACCCGGCTGATGGACGCTTCGATATCGATGGCCGGGTAATGTCCTTCCTCGGCCAGACGCCGGGACAGCACGATGTGCCCGTCGAGCACGCCCCGCGCCGAGTCGGCAATCGGATCCTGTTGGTCGTCGCCTTCGGACAGCACCGTGTAGAACGCGGTGATCGAACCACCGCCCTTCTCCGCGTTGCCGGCCCGCTCCACCAGTTTCGGCAGCTTGGCGAACACCGACGGCGGATAGCCCTTGGTCGCGGGCGGCTCACCGATGGCCAGGGCGATTTCCCGCTGGGCCTGGGCGAAACGGGTCAGCGAATCCATGAGCAACAGGACGTTCTTGCCCTTGTCACGGAAATATTCGGCGATGCGCGTGCAATACATCGCTGCGCGCAGTCGCATCAGCGGCGCATCGTCCGCCGGGGACGCCACCACCACCGAACGCTTGAGCCCTTCTTCACCGAGGATGTGCTCGATGAACTCTTTAACTTCGCGACCCCGCTCACCGATCAGTCCGACGACAATGATGTCGGCCTCGGTGAAGCGGGTCATCATGCCCAACAGCACGGATTTGCCGACACCGGTACCGGCGAACAGCCCGAGTCGTTGACCGCGACCGACGGTCAACATGCCGTTGATGCAACGGATACCCACGTCCAGCGGTTCGCTGATCGGTTCGCGCTTGAGCGGGTTGATGGTCGGGCCATCCATCGGCACCCAGTCTTCGGCCTTCATCCCGCCCTTGCCGTCCAGCGCACGACCGGCACCGTCCAGCACGCGCCCGAGCATGCTCATGCCCATGGGCAGGCGACCGGTATCGGACAACGGCACCACTCGGGCACCGGGGGCGATGCCGGCGACACTGCCGACCGGCATCAGAAAGACCTTGCTGCCGGAGAACCCCATGACTTCGGCTTCAACCTGCACCGGGTGATAGCTGTCGTCGTTGATGACCATGCAGCGGCTGCCCATGGCGGCGCGCAGGCCTTCGGCTTCGAGGGTCAGGCCGACCATGCGCAGCAAGCGGCCCTCAAGGATCGGCGCACCGGCCAGTTCAGTCGCCTCGGCGTAACTGCCCAGGCGCTTGGCGAAGCTGGTGCGTTCAAGGCGCATCAGATGCATCCGGCTCTGGCGCGGTCGCAGGTTTGCTGTCGATCGGTAGTTCCAGGCTCAGGTCGGGCGCGGCCGGGTGCAAGGCCTGCTCGTGCAACTGATCGAACAGTTTGTCCATCACCCGCGCGACACGGGTTTCGACCGTGGCGTCGATGCGGCTGTGCTCGGTCTCGACCCGGCAACCGCCAGGCAACAACGACTCATCCTCGACAATGCGCCAGGTTTCCTCATGACGCTCGCGCAGGGCTTTGACCTGTGCGAAGTCCTGCGGATTGATGTACAGCCGCACATTGCCCACGCCCAACGGCAAGAGCTTGAGGGCTTCGCGCATCACGTGCTCGATCTGCGTCGAGTCGATAGCCAGCTCGCGCTGGATCACTTGTTTGGTGATGTGCTGCACGAGGTCGACCAGGGACTTTTCAATCTGGGTGTCTTGTTCCGCAATAGGCTCGAACAGATGCGCCATCAATTGTTCCAGCCCCGCGATCTTGGCGGCCAGGGCCACTTCGGCTTCCTGACGGACCTTGAGCGTGGTGCTGTGGAAGCCTTCCTTCTCACCCACCGCGAAGCCTTCGTTGTAGGCCTCCTGGCGAATGCTTTCGAGCTCTTCGAGGGTCAGTGGCTGGACTTCCTCCAGCGGCACTTCCTCCATTTCCGGCGGTTCGGGTTCAGGCGTTGGTTCCGGCTCGGGTTCCGGCGGGTCGAAGCTGGGCAGCGCCCAGGACTCGAAACCACTGACATCCCTGGCCCGGATCAGGTCAGTGGGTGCATCATCATTCTTGACCATGGTGTTAGATCATTTCCTCGCCGCCCTTGCCGCCGAGAACGATTTCTCCGGCTTCGGCCATACGGCGGGCGATGGTGAGGATTTCCTTCTGCGCGGTTTCCACGTCGCTGACGCGCACCGGGCCCTTGGCTTCCAGGTCGTCGCGCAACAGCTCGGCCGCACGCTTGGACATGTTCTTGAAGATCTTCTCCTTGACGCCTTCGTCCGACCCCTTGAGGGCCAGCACCAGCACATCGGAGGACACTTCGCGCAGCAGCGCCTGGATCCCGCGGTCGTCGACATCGGCCAGGTTGTTGAACACGAACATGAGGTCTTCGATCTGACCGGACAGGTCTTCGTCGACTTCGCGGATCGAGTCCATGAGCTGGCCTTCGATGGAGCTGTCGAGGAAGTTCATGATGTCCGCCGCGCGCTTGATGCCACCCAGGGTGGTGCGCGAGGCATTCGAGTTGCCGGAGAACTGCTTCTCGAGAATCTGGTTGAGCTCTTTCAGGGCCGCTGGCTGTACGGTGTTCAGCGAGGACACCCGCAGGATGATGTCCAGCCGAACCTTGTGGTCGAAGTTGCCGAGCACTTCACCGGCCTGGTCCGGATCGAGATACGCCACTACGATCGCCTGGATCTGCGGGTGCTCGTAACGGATCACGTCGGCGACGGCGCGCGGCTCCATCCACTTCAGGCTGTCGAGGCCGCTGGTGTTGCCACCGAGCAGGATGCGGTCGATCAGGCCGTTGGCCTTGTCTTCGCCCAGGGCCTGGGTGAGCATCTTGCGCACATAGTCGTCGGAGCCGACGCCCAGGCTGGTCTGGTCGCCGACGATATCGACGAACTCGCTCATCACCTGCTCGACTTGCTCACGGTGCACATTACCCATCTGGGCCATGGCCACACCCACGCGCTGAACCTCTTTGGGGCCCATGTGGCGCAGCACCTGGGCAGCGTCGGTGGAGCCCAGGGACAGCAACAGGATTGCGGCTTTGTCGACCTTGGACAGTTTGGCGGCAACGGCTCGGTTATCACTCATCTGCGTTAATCCACTCTTTCACGACCTGGGCCACACGACCCGGGTCTTCTGCCACCAGACTCTTGATTGCGTTCAACTGAGCGTCATAGCCTTCGCTCGGGCTCGGCAGCAGGATGCTGGTCGGGCCACCGAGGCTGACACGGTCGTTGGCCAACTCGCCATCCAGACCGCCCATGCCACCCAACTCGACGTCGCTGCCGATACCGGCCAGCTGCTTGCCCTTGCCACCACCGGTGATGTTGTTGAGCACCGGACGCAGCACACCGAACACCAGCACCAGAATGAACAGCACGCCCAGCACTTGCTTGACGATGTCCCAGAACCACGGCTGGGAGTAGAACGGAGTTTCGGCAATCACTTCACCGCGCTCGGCGGAGAACGGCATGTTGATCACGCTGACGCTGTCACCACGACTGGCATCGAAGCCGACCGCGTCCTGCACCAGGCGAGTGAAGCGCGCCAATTGATCGGCGCTCCATGGCGCGCGGGTGGTTTCACCGTTGGCCGGGTTGATCATGACCTGATCGTCGACGACGACCGACACCGACAGGCGATTCAACCGGCCCTGCTGCTGCTTGGTATGGCTGATGGAGCGGTCGAGCTCGAAGTTCTTGGTCGATTGTTGACGCTTGTCCGCCGGGTACGGTGCGAGCATCGGCTGACCGGTGGCCGGGTCCATGATCTGCTGGCCATTGGCATCAACCAGCGGCTGGCCCGGCTGCACCATGCCGGCTGCCCCCGGAGTGCCGCCGGTGGTCTGCGGCGCGGAGGCCGGCGCTGGAGGCTGGTTGCTCAAGGCACCCGGCACGCCTTGCGGGCCATTGCTGGCGGTACGCTGTTCGTTGACCGACTGCTCGCTGCGCAACGCCGGTTGATCCGGGTTGAATTGCTCGGAAGTCGATTCGACCGCACTGAAATCCACATCGGCCGAGACTTCGGCCTTGTAACGGTCGTTGCCCAGCACCGGCTGCAGAATATTGTGCACACGCTGGGTGAGCATGCTTTCCATGCGACGGCTGTAGTCGAACTGCTTGCCGGCCATGGTCAGTTCGGAGTTTTCCGCCTGATCGGAGAGCAGGTTGCCCTTCTGGTCGACCACGGTGATCTGCGACTTGCTGAGTTCGGGAACGCTGGTCGCCACCAGGTTGATGATGGCCACGACCTGGCCGGGTTCGAGGGAGCGACCGGAATAGAGTTCAACCAGAACCGAAGCGCTTGGCTTGCGCTCGTCGCGCACGAACACCGAACTTTTCGGGATCGCCAAGTGCACACGGGCACCCTTGACGTTGTTCAGGCTGGAAATGGTGCGGGCCAGTTCGCCTTCGAGGCCGCGACGATAGCGGGTCGCTTCCATGAACTGGCTGGTGCCCAGTCCCTGTTCCTTGTCGAGGATTTCAAAACCGATGTTGCCGTCGCTGGGAGTGACACCAGCGGCCGCGAGCTTGAGGCGCGCACGGGACAGGTCATCGGCCTTGACCAGCAAGGCACCGGAATTGGGTTCGACGGTGTACGGGATATCGGCGGAGGCCAGGGTTTCCATGACCTGCTTGGCGTCCATGCCGGCAAGGCTGCCGTACAGAGGCCGGTAGTCCGGTTGCTGGGACCACAACACCACGGCAAAACCAATCGCCACGCTCGCCGCCAGGCCGACCAACAGGCCCACCTGACGCAACATGGTCATCTCGGAGAGGTTTTCCAGGAAGGACAACCCGAACAGCGGCGGTTTGCCGTCTATTGGAGTGGCCTTGGCCGGAACGTTATCGGCGACTGCTTCTGCCATGACTCAATCTCGTCCTTTAAACCGGCATCTGCATGATGTCTTGGTAGGCCTGAACCACTTTGTTGCGCACTTGGGTCAACGCCTGGAACGACACGCTGGCCTTCTGCGAAGAAATCATCACATCGGTCAGGTCGACACCGCTTTTGCCGATTTCGAACGCACTGGCCAACTGCGTGGAAGCCTGCTGGGTGTCGTTCACTTTATTGATGGCCTGACCGAACATGTCGGAAAAGCTGCTGCCCGTCATTTCAGGGACGGCAGTCGATTTCGGCGCAGACATGGCATCCATTTGCATGGCACGCATATCCAGCATCAACCGATTGAATTCAATACCTTGGCTCATGGTCTCTCTCTTTGGCGACCCGCAATTTTTTGACACTCACTCGGCGGGTAGTGAGGTGTTAGCAACAAGGGTGCCAGCTCCATGGCCACTCTGAACAAAAGCCCTTCCCGAGCCTTGCGTCGTCAACAAATCAGGTCGCGAACAAAAAGGCTTCCACATCCATGCCGGCATCGCGCATCTGCGCCAGCTTGTAGCGCAGGGTTCGCGGGCTGATACCCAGGCGCTCGGCCGCCTCTTTGCGACGACCGCGCTCGGCGCGCAAGGTATCGATGATCATCTGGAATTCACGGCGACGCAGGTCATCGCCCAGCGCACCGGCCGGCTCGGACTCGACTTCCACAGGACGCACCGGCGCCTGCGCCAACGCAGGCAGTGGCGCACAAGCCACCGGTCCGGTCAGGCAGAAATCCTGCGGCTGGATCACGCCACCCTGCTGCAGTATCAGCGCACGCTGAATCGCGTTGTCCAGTTCACGCACATTGCCCGGCCACGGATAACCGATCAGACACGCCTGGGCCTCGGGGGACAATCTGGCTGCCGCATGCTTCATTTTATTGACGTGCCTGGCCAGCAGGCGCTCGGCCAACGGCAGGATGTCGGCGGTACGCTCGCGCAACGGGCGCCAGGCCAGGGGAAACACCGACAGGCGATAGTAAAGATCTTCGCGGAAGCGCCCCGCCGCCACCTCACCCGCCAGATCTCGATTGGTGGTGGCGACCACACGAATATCCAGGGTGATCGGCTTGCGCGCCCCAACCCTTTCGACCTCGCGCTCTTGCAACACACGCAGCAGTTTGGCCTGGAGCCCCAGGGGCATTTCGGAAATTTCGTCGAGCAGGATGGTGCCGCCGTCGGCCTGTTCGAACTTGCCGGCCTGCGCGGCTATGGCGCCGGTGAAGGAGCCCTTCTCGTGCCCGAACAAGGTCGCTTCGAGCATGTTGTCCGGGATCGCTGCGCAATTAATCGCAATGAACGGCTGGCTGGCGCGATGAGAATGCTGGTGGATGTATCGCGCCAGCACTTCCTTGCCCGTGCCCGACTCGCCCGAGATCAACACCGTGGAATCACTGCGTGCGACCCGCGCCGCCAATTCGAGCAACTGCGCGCTCGCTGGCTCGAATGCTATCGGCCCTTCGCCCTCGGCCTGGCCGAGACTGCCCAGGGCATGACGCCCTACCAGATCGAGCAACGCCTTGGGCTCGAATGGCTTGACCAGGTAGTCCGCCGCACCTTGGCGCATCGCATCGACCGCACGCTCGACCGCACCGTGAGCCGTCATCAGCAACACCGGCAACTGCGGCTGCCGCGCTCGCAGCATACCCAGCAACTGATGGCCGTCCATGCCCGGCATGTTGACGTCGCTGATCACCAGGCTGAAGGCCTCGCCGTCGACGGCAAGCAACGCTTCCTCTGCCGAACCCACCGCCTTGTAATCGTGCCCCGCGAGCAACAGCGTATCGGCCAGCGCCTCGCGCAACGCGCGGTCGTCCTCGACCAGCAGAACCTTGATACCCATCTGTTTCACTCCGCTCCTTGAGCGCTGCTGAACAACGGCAGGGTCACCTGCGCGCAGGTGCCGCGACCGAGCCGCGAACGCAACTGCAATTCTCCCTGATGAGCACGCGCCACTGCCTTGACCACGGTCAGGCCAAGACCAGTGCCGGTAGTCTTGGTGGTGAAAAAGGGCTCACCCAATCGCGCCAGAACGGCGGCATCGATACCGCAGCCACTGTCGCTGACGCACAGGCGCAAGTTATTGCCGCGAGTGTAGAGATGAATCTTGAGGCGCAATTGGCCGGCACTGGCCTGAATGGCGTTCTCGATCAGATTGAGGATCGCACCGACCAGGGTGTCGCGATTGCACAGCAACTCCCCCGAGTGACTGTCGCACTGCCAGCGGATCGGCAAATCCTGTACATGGGTCAGCGCCGCCGCTTGCAAAGATTGCATCAATTGGCCTGGCGTCACGCGGTCGGTCAGCGGCAATTCGCCCCGGGCGAAGACCAGCATGTCGCGCACCTGGTGCTCCAATTCGTGCAGGCGCTCCTTGAGGCGGCCGGCGAAGCGCTGCTGAGTAGCGACCGGCAGCTCTTGCTCGGTCAAATGACTGGCATACAGCAACGCGGCGGACAACGGCGTACGTATCTGATGCGCCAACGAAGCGACCATGCGCCCCAGCGACGACAGGCGTTCATGACGGGCCAGTTGATCCTGCAGATGGCGGGTTTCGGTCAGATCGTTGAGCAACACTAACTGACCAGGCTCGGCGTCCAGCGAGCGCGTGGCGATCGACAGGCGCCGACCATCCTTGAGGGAAACTTCATGGCCATCGTCTTCGCGCGGTGCAAAACAGCGGGCAATGACGTGGCGCCACAACTCACCCTCCAGCGGCAGCCCCAGCAACTCGCACGCCGCCGGATTGGCTTCGCGCACGATGCCTTGGGCGTCGATGACGATGACTCCGCCGGGTAACAGATCGAGGAGGTTTTGCAGGCGGTTGGCCAGGCGTTCTTTTTCCGCGAGCTCCTGCATGCGTTGGGCGCTGACCACGGCCAATTCACCCTTGAGCTCGGTCACCCGGGCTTCAAGCATGCTGTAGGAGTCGGTCAACTGACTGGACATCTGATTGAACAGCGCGAATGCCTGCTCAAGGCCAAGCCGGCTCGCCTGCTCTACGGACGACGGTTGCCGCGAAGCATCAGGGACAGGAGACATCTGGGCGGCTTGGGGCATCGTGCTCTCTCGCTTGGCTGACCGTCAGTTAAACGGAACGTTGCGAGGGACGTAGCAATACCCGTGCCTAAAAAAAACTGCTTATAAATGAATGGATTGGAAAACAGGCGTCAATCATCCGCCTGTTCGTCTCCATCACGACGGCTCATGCCGTACTTGCGCATCTTTTCCACCAGCGTGGTACGACGGATGCGCAGGCGCTCGGCCGCGCGCGCCACAATGCCGTTGGCATCATCCAGCGCCTGCTGAATCAAGCCTTGCTCCAGACCACCGAGGTAGTCCTTCAGGTCCAGGCCCTCCGGAGGCAACATGGCGTTGGCCGTGAAGTCCGGCGTATGACCGTTGATGGCCACACGCTCTTCCAGATCACTGCGCAGGCTGTCCACCATCTGCTCGTCTTCATCGTCGACGTAGCGGAATTTCTTCGGCAACTCGACCACGCCGATCACGCCGTATGGATGCATGATCGCCATGCGCTCCACCAGGTTGGCCAGTTCACGGACGTTGCCCGGCCAGCCATGCCGGCACAGCGACATGATCGCCGCCGAGTTGAACCGGATCGAACCGCGCTTCTCGTGCTCCATGCGCGAGATCAGTTCGTTCATCAGCAGCGGAATGTCTTCGACGCGCTCACGCAGCGGCGCCATCTCGATCGGGAACACATTCAGGCGGTAGTACAAGTCTTCGCGGAAGGTGCCGATCTCGATCATGCTTTCGAGATTTTTGTGGGTCGCCGCAATGATGCGCACGTCGACGCTCTGGGTCTTGTTGCTGCCCACGCGCTCGAAGGTGCGCTCCTGCAACACGCGCAGCAACTTGACCTGCATCGGCAGCGGCATGTCGCCGATTTCATCGAGGAACAGGGTGCCGCCGTTGGCCAGTTCGAATCGACCGGCGCGGCTGGTGATCGCCCCGGTGAAGGCGCCCTTCTCATGACCGAACAATTCGCTTTCCAGCAGCTCGGCCGGGATCGCCCCGCAGTTGACCGGCACGAACGGCGCTTCGCGGCGCTTGGAATGGTAATGCAGGTTGCGCGCAACCACTTCCTTGCCGGTGCCGGACTCACCGAGGATCAGCACGCTGGCATCGGTATCGGCGACTTGCTGCATCATCTGGCGGACGTGTTGAATCGCCCGACTGGTGCCGACAAGACTGCGGAAAAGATTGGGTTCGCGATGACGACCGCGCTCGCGGGCCTGGTCGTACATCTCGCGATAGACCTGGGCACGGTGCAGCGAATCGAGCAATTTGCTGTAGCTGGGCGGCATTTCGAGGGTCGAAAGCACTCGCCGACGCTGGTCTTCCGGCAGGTCAATGGAAGAATTATCGCCCATTAACAAAACCGGAAGGAACTCATCCCATGTCGAGAGTGTCTTAAGCAAGCCCAGAAGTGCACCAGGAGCGTTGACCGTCCCGATGAGGACACAGATCACTTCACGACTTGACGACAAAGAGCCGACAGCCTGCTGCCAGTCATGGCTACCGCAGGGTAAATTTTCTTCGCCGAGAAAATTTAAAATCACCGCCAGGTCGCGGCGACGGACGCTATCGTCATCAATCAGCAGAATTTTGGTTTCACGCCACATGCAATAGCAACTTCCCTAGTCAACTCGATGCCCAAAATGCTGGGGCAAGCTAAACGCTTGCAGGCACAAATATGCCTGAAGACGACTGAAATCTGGAACAGCCACTAGTTAAGTCAAAAAACCGTGCACAGTCAAATTTATGGCGCACTATATCTGGATTAACTGGCGTCAATTAACCAAACAGATGGTAAACCTTTGCCGCGTTTTGTGCTTGGGTGATCTGCGACATCTCATCGACTATCGCCTGCCGCTCTCCCGTTGCCGCCTCAAGCAGCTGCTTGTAGACCCCCAGCAACTCTTCAAGATTATCGCGCAACGCCGCCTCGTCCACCGAAGGTTCACTCAAGACGTCTTCCATGCAGGAACGGCAAGCCTGGTCCAACTCCCCGATGGCTTCCCAGTTACGCTCGGCCAGAGCGCCTACAAGACCTTCTCGGGTTTGTTCGATTCGCTGCAATACAAGACTCATGGTGATCTCCTTAAAACTGAGGGCCTGGCGTGCCGATGGCATCCCAGCCGTCCTTGACCGTGCTCAGCAGGTCAGCGACTTCATCGAGGATCTTTGGATCGGTATTGACGTTGGCTTGCGCCAGACGCTTCATCATGTAAGCGTAGAGACTGTCCAGTTCGCCCACCGACTCAGCCTTGTTATCCAGATCCAGACCTTCACGCAGACCACCGATAATGCCGATAGCCTTGCTGATGAACACACCCTTGTTCGGGATGTCTTTGCGTTCGATCGCACCTTTGGCCTGGGCAATTCGATCCAGGCCTCCCTCCATCAGCATTTGCACCAGACGATGAGGGCTGGCTTCGGAAGTCTGGGCCTGAGCGCCAATCTTCTGGTATTGGCGAAGGGCTAACATTGGATTCATGTTGTACCTCATCTGAAATCTTTGGTTCGTATAACCAGCATATCGACGACGCGTCAAAAAACTTTAGATGCAAATGCAAAAAGCCCGGAACGCCGAAAACGTCGCCGGGCTTTTGGCGTTTACAGCGCTATCAGCTGTTCCTCTGCTGTGCCGAGATTGCCTCGAACATCGAAGTAATGTTGCTGGCAGTGGCCTTCAGCTTTCCGACCAGAGTGTCCATGTCGTTGTACTTTTTGGTCAACACGGCAGTCAGCGTTTCAACCCGACGATCCAGAGCTACCTGCTGGTTGGACAGATTGGTCTTGGCCTTGGCCAGGTTGGTCGAGCGCGCATCCAGGATGCCGTCCTTGCCGGTAACGGTATAAGGTGTGATGGCATCGTTCATACGATCCAGCAAGCCTTTGGAGGCAGCACCGGTTGCTGCCGGGTCGCCCAGGAACAGCTTCTGAACCTCACCACCGAGCTGCTGCGTACCCATCGCGGTTGTAAACTTGGTACTGTCGAAATCCAGCGCACCGGTCTTCTGGTTGGTGGTAATACCCAACTGCGACAGAACCGTGAGTTTGTCACCCGCACCCGTCGTGGCCAGCGGCTCACGAATCGACGCCAGAATACCGCGCGCCAGAGGATCACCGGTCAACGCTGCCGCAACGGTCGGTTTGCCGTCGTCATCCAGAGTTGGCTTGGTCAAGGCATTCACGCTGGTCACGACCTGGTTGTAAGCGTCTACGAACGTCTGAATGGATTTTTTCAAGCCATCGTTGTTCGGACCAACCGTTACCGTTGTGGTTGCATTACCACCGGCGACCAGATTAAGGGTCAAGCCGGAGATCGCCTTATCAACCGTGTTGCTCTTGCTGGTCAGCGCGAGACCATCCACGCTGAAGCTCGCATCCATCGCGAACTCACCGATGGCACCGGCCGAGGCCCCCGTCGGCGGTGTGTCCATTTTCTGGCCGGCTGTAATTTCCAGGCCTGCAATACCACTGAGGGTGATATCGGAACCGGCACCGGTCGTCGTCGACCCCATCACCAGACGCGAACCGAACTGGTCGGTCACGATGTTGGCGCTGAAGCCGTTGGCGCCCTGCTGGGTGTTGATCGCATCACGCACTGATTGCAACGTTGCGCCCGCCGGAATGGTCACGGGACTGCTGACGCCATTTTGCGTGATATTCAGCGTACCTGCAGGAATAGGGCTGGTTGCACCACCAGCAAAAGCGGCAGTCGCCACTTTGGAAGAGGTCGCAAGGTTGGTGACCTTGATCGAATACGTACCGTTGACGGCCGTATTGCTGGCTACCGCTGTCAGCACTTTTGGATCGGCGGACGTCGCAGTGAAACCCAGGAATTGCGTGTTTTTGGTATCGCCCAGATTCTTGATCGCAGTCTGAAAGTTCGCCAGGACACTTTTGAGACTACCAACCGCGGATATCTGCGAAGTGTTGATAGTCGTCTGACGAGTGATCTGATTCTGTTTGGCGGCCTTATCTGCATCCACCAATGCTTTGACGATGGCGGTGGTATCGAGGCCGGAGCCTAAACCCAGACCCGGTAGAATTGGACTTGCCATGTGGAGCTCCCTTCAGTGTGTCGCCGGCCTTTTGACCACGACAACGCCCAAAAGAACATAGCAACAAAATTCGTGCCAGCTGTCAGGCTTTTGCGCTGAACAACAGGCTGCTTGCATCATTCAAACTGTTTGCCAGTTTCAGGACTTCTTCGTTGGGGATCTGGCGGACCACCTCACCGGAGTCGCCGGCAATCACTTTGACCACTACTTTGCCTGAGGGCTCATCAATCGAAAACTCCAGGTTACGCTTGACCGACTGTACGAACTTTTCGATTTCCTCAACGGCCATCTTCAGTTTTTCCTGTTCGGTTTTTGCGCTTTTACTTTCTTCCTTGACGGCTACCACTTGCGCAGTTTCCGCTCGAGGCTTCTCCGCTGGCTTGTCGGCAACAGTCGTCGCCTGCTGTGCCGCAGGATAAGACAAGTTCAGCTTGACGCTCATATCCATGTCCATCACCTCTCAAAGTGAAAAAGCGAGAGAGCACGCAAGCGCACTCCCCCGCCAAAACTCATCGGCTATTACTGAAGCAGTTTCAGTACAGCGGATGGCAGTTGGTTGGCCTGAGCCAGAACTGCGGTGGAAGCTTGTTGCAGAGTTTGTTGCTTGGTCAGCTGTGCAGTTTCAGCAGCGAAGTCGGTATCTTGTACGCGGCTCAGTGCAGCACTGGCGTTTTCGTTGATGTTCTGCAGGTTGGAGATGGTGGTGGAGAAACGGTTCTGAGCAGCACCCAGGTCAGCGCGAGTGGCGTTGATGTTTGCCAGGGCAGCATCGATCGCCGAGATCGAAGCGTCAACGTTGGTGTGGTTGGTAGCGTTGTCCACACCGGAGATGACCAGACCGGTCATGCCCAGGGCGCTGGCGTCGAAGCTGGTCGACAGGGTCAGAGTGATCTGGTTGTCGGAAGTTGTGTTCGAACCTACCTGGAACTCCATCGCACCAGCAGTACCGTCGATCAGAGCCTTACCGTTCAGGTTGGTCGATTGAGCAATACGGGTCAGTTCAGCAACGGACTGTTGGAATTCTTTGTCCAGAGCGGTACGGTCAGCAGTACCGTTCGAGTCGTTTCGCGATTGCAGCGAGATTTCACGCATACGTTGCAGAATGTTGCTCGACTCTTGCAGAGCGCCTTCAGCGGTCTGAGCGATCGAAACACCGTCGTTGGCGTTTTTGATAGCCATGGTCTGACCACGGATTTGCGAAGTCATGCGGGTAGCGATCTGCAGGCCAGCGGCGTCGTCTTTAGCGCTGTTGATTTTCAGGCCGGAGGACAGACGGGACATCGAGGTCGACAGTGCGTCGGACGCACGGTTCAGGTTCTTCTGAACACCCAGGGAAGTAGTGTTGGTGTTTACTGTTAAAGCCATGACGAATTCCTCGTTGGTTGGGTACTACGGCTTCCGGCCCTGGCAACCGCCCGGTATGGCCTAGAGAACCTTCGTAATAGTTATCGTCGCCAACGCAGGTTGCTTTAGCAGAATTTCAAAAATTTTTGCCATCAGGTGGCCACCCCCCCGTAAATCAAGGTCTTGGCGACCGCCCAACAGCGAATAAATGGCGTCAGGAATTCGCCACTCACTCAGAACAATGCCCCCCTGTCAGCCGCGACAGAGCAACATTGTTCAAATGGACAGATTGTCAGTCACCACCTGTACCAGCTCGTATTCCAGATAGTCGGCCAACGCCAACCAATTCTGGGTTTCCTGGCATTGCAGCATCTGAGCAAGCACCTGCAACCACTGCTGCTGACTTTGCTGCGATGCCTTATCGAATGACGGCTGTATATCAGTCACCAGATCAATCATCACCACCCCGGCCTCCACGTCCCGCCCCAGGCGAAACAGGACGGCGCACTCGCGCGCCCTGACAACAAACGAATCGCACACACTCATACTGCCCACTCCGGGTCAAACGCCGTTCCGGCAATCATCGCTCCTGCCCGGCTGGTGTTATAGAAACGCACCTGCGGATGCCTGGCGATGTAGCGCTCCAGCTCGCACAGATAACTGCGAAAGTTGAGCTGGGTCTTGATTCGTTGCCCATGGCCATCGAGCACCCAGTGCCTGGCTGCGACCAGTTGCGGCCCCAGATCACCGTCGCCCCAACCGGCATGGGTCTTGTCGCCAGGAAAAGCAAAGTCGGCGCCGAACAGAGTGATCTGCGTCGCGCCCATTTTCACCGCCAGATCCACCGCCGGATGAATCACACTGCCACCGACATACAGTTCGCCGCGAGGCAGTTGCTGGCGAATCACTTGATAGATCGGACTGGCCGAATAAGCGGCGTAGCGCACTCCTTGCCAGTCCTCGAGCACGTGCGGATCGACCATGGGCATATAGGCCAGCGCTATTGAAGCAGTGTCCGTCGGTGGCAGATGGCGGGCCGAAATGCGCTGATCGATGGTGACCACAAAGTCTGGACGAATGCCGTGTTCCAGCAAGGGGCGATACGCCGTATCGACACAAATGAACAACGGCCGCCCGGCTTGCTCGCGAATGGCTCTCAGGCGCTCGAAGTGCAGCTCCAGACTCGGCCCCGTGGCAATCACGAAAACATCGCGCCCGGTCTGCGAACCAAAAAGTTCAGCCACATCGCCATCGCCCTGCAGCAGTGTCTTGCTGGCTTGCAAGCGCTCGATGACTTCCGGCGATTGCGGGTCGAACTCGCGATTATTGAAGGTCAGGTGGGTTTCGCTGATCAGCCGATCACGGATCTTGGCGTTGTAGTCATCGGCCAATACCAACTCCGAGGGCAACGCAAAAAACGGCAGGCAGATTTCCGCAAGATCGCCGGCGTAATGCAATTCGATGCGAGGATCATTGAGCCACGGCTGTTGATCGAGCAACTGCAGAACCAACGCAAACACCGCACCGTTGAGCAGATGCACGTGCAATTGCTTGAGCTGCGGACGCATCAACAGTTCCAGCTGCAGATCACCCAGCCCGGTGCCGTAGACGTGCAGCACCAGACTCTCCGTCAGGCTCGCCGCCTGGATTTGCGCCTCGCGCGTCCGGTCATGGCAGCTGGTCAGTTGAATGCCGTTGATGCTCAACGTCGAACCCAGCCCTTCCACCAGATCAGCCTGCAGCGATGACGTATCCTCCGCCAACAGACGGGCAGCCACCAGAGGCCAGCGACGCTGGATAACCTCGGCATTCGATTGAAAAAACTCGCTCATGGCGCCTCGTAAAAATTCGGGCAAAAAAATAGCGCTCAAGGTTACACCTTGAGCGCTTTTTTGTGCCGCGATTTACCGATAAAGAGCTTTTTCAGGGACGATAGATGATCGCCGAACCCCACGACAGGCCCACGCCAAAACCGCTGATCGCAATGCGCTTCCAGTCAGAATCGAGCACGTGTTTTTCCAGCAGCAGCGGAACACTCGACGACACGGTATTACCCGTCTCGACCATGTCCTTGATGAACTTCTCCGGCTCGCCTTCGAAACGCCGCGCCACGGCATCGACAATCGCCGCACTGCCCTGGTGAATGCAGAACGCATCGATGTCATCGGCCGTGAGGCCTGAGTCGTCGAGCAATTCGTGCAAGTGTGCCGGTACTTTGAGCAGTGCAAAGTTGAACACCTGACGGCCGTTCATGAAGAACACGCCATCGGTGACTTTCAGGTGCGGTGCGCCAGAACCGTCGGTGCCGAACTTGGCCTTGCCCAGCGCCCAGGACGGATCTTCGCCCATCCAGGTCGCGGTAGCGGCATCACCGAAGAGCATGGTGGTGTTGCGATCTTCCGGGTCGACGATCTTCGAATAGGGGTCAGCGGTAATCAGCAGGCCGTTCTTCAGGCCAGCGGCTTCCATGAAGCCCTTGATCGCGTAGATGCCGTAAACGTAACCGGAGCAGCCCAGGGAAATATCGAACGCAGCGACATTGGTCGGCAGACCGAGTTTGTCCTGCACGATCGCCGCGGTGTGCGGCAGGCCTTCTTCGTCACCGTTCTGGGTGACGACGATCAGTGCGTCGATCGATTCACGTTTCAGATCAGGGTTGCTGGCAAACAGCGCGTTGGCCGCTTCCACGCACAGATCGGAGGTTTCCTGTTCAGCGCCTTTGCGCGGCAGGAATGCCGAACCGATCTTGCCGAGGATGAATTCTTCATCCTTCTCGAATTTTGCACCTTGTGCGTAATTGTCCACGCCGGCTACAGGAACGTAGCTCGCAATGCTTTTTATGCCAATCATTACGGCTTCCCAATAAAAAACAGCCCAAGACCACCGCTCGCAAAGGATTCGAGGGGCGCCGACAAACAGAGAACGGCCGCCACAACGGACAACCACGGGAGCGCAAAGGGCTATCACTGGATCCGATAAAGGGCCAGGCGCCATCTCCCCAATCAATACAATACAATACAGTGAAGATGCGCGTTATGACTCGCAGGTCACGCTATTTTGCCGAATCGGTTGCAGTTCGGGTTATTCGACCAACGACCAGTCCAGCGGCGTGCCGCGCTTGATCGGGGCGCGAGCGCGGCGACCGAGTAGCGCGTCGGTGTGCTTGGGCGGCAAACCGAGACCCGGACGAATGGCGCGCAAATTGTCCTCGGTGAACGGCTCACCGGCAGCCATGTCAGCGCTGACGTACAGCGAACGGCGATACACCAGCGACTTGCGCTCGGCCTCGGTGGGGCCGTATTGCACCTGCCCCATGGCCTGCCAGCCGCGTTCGGTCTCGAGCACCAGACAGGCCATTTCCGCAGGTTCCAGCGAGAAACTGGCATCCACCCCGCCGGCCGCGCGGTCGAGGGTGAAGTGTTTTTCCACCACGGTCGCGCCGAGCGCCACAGCGGCGACGGACACGCCAACGCCCATGGAATGGTCGGACAGCCCCACTTCACAACCGAACAATTCGCGCAGATGCGGGATCGTGCGCACGTTGCTGTTGAGCGGGGTCGATGGATAAGTACTGGTGCACTTGAGCAGCACCAGATCCTTGCAACCGGCCTCACGGGCCGCGCGCACGGTTTCGTCAAGCTCGGCGATGCTGGCCATCCCGGTGGAGATGATCAGCGGTTTGCCGGTGGCGGCCACACGGCGGATCAACGGCAAATCTGTATTTTCGAAACTGGCGATCTTGTAGGCCGGCACATCGAGGCTTTCGAGGAAATTCACCGCCGTGTCATCGAACGGCGTCGAGAACGCCAGCATCCCCAGCTCCTTGGCCCGGGCGAAAATCGGCGCATGCCATTCCCACGGCGTATGGGCCTTTTCATACAAATCGTAGAGCGAGGTGCCCGCCCACAGACTGCCCGGATCCTTGATGAAGAACTCACCCTCAGCAATATCCAGCGTCATGGTCTCGGCTGTATAGGTTTGCAGTTTCAAGGCATGCGCGCCGGCCTTGGCCGCCGCTTCGACGATTTGCAGGGCAACGTCCAGCGACTGGTTATGGTTGCCGCTCATCTCGGCAATGATGAACGGCGGCGCGTCGGCACCGATCAGGCGGTCGCCAATCTTGAAACTAGGCATGCAGATGTTCCTTCAAGACACGGGTGAACACACAGGCACTTTGAGTGAACCCGGCGTCACGAAAAACATTCAATGAGGGGCGATTGGCGGGCAGCACCTGGGCCGTAATGGCCGTCAGTTGCGGCCAGTATTCGCTGACGAACGATTCGCCGCGAGCCAGCAACGCCCTGCCCCAGCCGAGCCCAAAACGCCCCTCAAGCAGATAAATCGACACTTCGGCTTCGAGCCCGCGCAAGTCATAACGCAAGACCCCCACCGGACCGTCATCGGCCTCGGCAATCAACAACAGACGCTGCGGGTTGCGCAAATTTGCGTTCAACCAGTTCAGGTGTTGCGCCCAGTCGATCAAGCCTTGATCTTTCGACCAGCGCCGCACTGCCTCGGCATTGCGCCCTTCGAACAACAACCGAGCATCTTGCGTAGTCGCCATGCGCAGCCTGAGCACTGCACCGGCCAGCGCTACAGCGACGCGAAGCGCACCGCGACCATCGACCAGTTGCCGCGAACGCTCGGCGAGGCTTTGACGCAAATAAAAATTCCCGGTGACAAAGCCGATGGCCTGGCGTAGTTGCTCGACGCTGACGTGCTCGCGAGCGCCCATGAACACATGCGCCCCCGCTGCCGCCATCACTTCGCCGTTGGCCTGCTGGTTGTTCGACACAGCGATACAAATTGTCGGCAGGCCCATGGCCGCGCGCTCCCAACTCGTACCGCCACCCGCGCCGATAAACAGATCCGCCGCGGTCATGCGCTGATAAAAATCGCTGACAAAACTGTGCAGATGCCAGTTCGGCCGAGTCTCGGCCAGCGCCTGCATCTGCGCCCACGCCGGGTTATCGGCGCCGGCGACAAAGTCCACTTCCAGCGCTGCAAAATCGGCCAGCGCCAACATGGCGTGATGGGTCTGCATCGCCGCGTCGAAACCACCGAAGTTCACCAGCACCCGCAGCGCCGTGGGTTTGATCGCGATGGCCGGGCAACTGAACTCTTCACGCAGCATGGCGTAGCGCGGGCCGAGCAGCGTGCGGCATCCTTCAGGCAGCAGTGGTGGGTAATTCTCGGTCAGGCCCGACAAGTTCTGATTGAGCAGCAGATCGACGCTGTAGCGCCGAGTCGCCAGATCATCCACCGCGGCAATCCGTGGTGCCCAGCGCCGGGCTGCCGTTTGCCAGTGATGATCGAGGCCATAGTGATCGACGATGACCCAGTCGAACCCGGCGTGACCACCAAGCAATTCGGCTAGCGCATCGATGTCGACCTGCCAAGGCAGCATCGCTTCGATGACCTGCTGCGGGTCTTCATCGGCATAGCACTCGGGCAGCGCGAACGTCTCGAAACCTTCGGCCCGCAAAACGTCGAGCCGATGCCCCGGCAAGCGTCGACAGGCAAACGCCACATGACTGCCCTGCTTGCGCAACACTCGCGCCAACGTAAGGCAACGAGCGATGTGGCCGCTGCCGATGGTCGGCGAGGCGTCGGCACGGATCAGCACTCTCATGAGAGTTCTCCGCCCGCCTTGAGCGCGGCGTACAGATACTCGGCGCGCGTCCAGTCTTCTGGCGTGTCGATGTCCTGTACCAAATGCCGCGGTACGATCACCGGCAGACTGGCCGGTGAGAACAACACCTCGCCGCGCAACCAGGCTTCGCTGCGCCCCCAATAGAACTGGCCGGCATCCTGAAACGCTTCGGGCAGATCCTGCGAGCGGGTATTACGAAACTCCGGGTACAACGCGGTCAGCGCGCCCTGCCCGTCGAGGGTCAGCGCACGCTGGATCGGGAAACCGAAATTGCTGACGGAGAAGGCAAAGGATTTGTCCGCATGCTGCTCCAGCAAATCAAAACCCTGACGCAAATACCGCACCTGCAACAGCGGCGCGGTGGCGTACACGCAACAGGCGTAATCGAAGCCCGGCAACTGCTGCAAGGCGTGGACGATCACTGCGGCGGTACCGGTGAAATCGTCGGACAGATCGGCCGGCCGCAGGAAAGGCACGTCGGCGCCATGCGCTCGCGCTAGCTGGGCAATCTCTTCGTCGTCGGTGCTGACCACCACGCGCTCGAACAATCCCGAATCCAGTGCCGTGCGAATCGAACGGACGATCATCGGCACGCCGTCGAACGGCTTCAGGTTCTTGCGCGCAATGCGCTTGCTGCCACCACGGGCGGGGATGATCGCAACGCAGCTCACCTTGTCCTACTCCTCAAGAACCAGCCGTCGCAATTGCTCGACCACGTAGTCCTGTTGCTCATCAGTCAGCAGTGGAAACAGCGGCAGGCTGATCGCTTCTGCGTAATAACGTTCGGCCTCGGGAAAGTCTCCCTCGGCAAAACCCAGGTCGTGATAGTAAGGCTGCAAGTGCACCGGAATATAGTGCAGATTCACCCCGACCCCGGCCGCGCGCAAGCCTTCGAACACCTGACGGTGGCTGAGGTTGATGCGCTCGCTCTGTAAACGCACCACGTACAAATGCCAGGCGGATTCGGCTTCGGACTGTGCGCTCGGCAATGTCACTGGCAGGTTGGCCAGCAAGCGCCCATAGCGCGCCGCCAGCTCACGTCGACGGGCGACAAACTCATCCAGCTTGCCAAGCTGCGACAGCCCGAGCGCGGCTTGCAAATCGGTGATCCGGTAATTGAAGCCCAACTCCACCTGCTGGTAATACCACGGGCCGTGACTGGGCTCGCCCATCTGTTGCGGATCGCGGGTCATGCCGTGGTTGCGCAAGCGCCGCAAGCGCTCGGCCAGTTCCGCACGATTGGTCAGCACCATGCCGCCCTCGGCACTGGTGATGATCTTCACCGGATGAAAACTGAACACGGTCATCGCCGCGAATTCACCACAACCCACAGGACGACCGGCATATGAGGCGCCGACCGCATGCGAAGCATCTTCGATGACGGTGACGTTGTAGCGCTCGGCCAGTTCGCCGATCCGGCGCATGTCGCAGCTTTGCCCAGAGAACGCCACCGCCACTAAAACCTTCGGCAACGTACCGTCGCGCTCGGCCCGCTCCAGCTTCGCGGCCAGCGCGAACGCATCGAGGTTCCAGGTCAGCGGATCGATATCGACAAAATCAACCTCGGCGCCGCAATAACGACCGCAGTTGGCCGAGGCCAGAAAAGTGTTCGGCGTCGTCCACAAGCGATCACCCGCGCCAAGCCCTGCCGCCAGACAAGCAATGTGCAGCGCCGCCGTGGCGTTGCACACCGCTACCGCGTAATCCGCCTGGCAACGTTCGGCCATCGCCTGTTCGAAACGCTCGATGGTCGGCCCTTGGGTCAACCAGTCGGATTTCAGCACGTCGACCACGGCATCGATATCGGCCTGATCGAGACTCTGCCGACCGTACGGGATCATTTCGACAGCTTCGCGTGCAGGTCGGCGATCTGCCCGACCGAGAGGAAGTGCGGGTTGGTGTCGGAACGGTATTCGAACTCTTCACCCACCGGTTGACCGCGCTCGCCCAGTTTGTCGATAGCGAAATCGACATCGACGCTGGTGAAGCGGATCGACGGCTGGATGGTGTAGTGATCGGCAAACTCGAGCGTCATCCGCGCATCGTCCAGCGGCACCATCAGCTCGTGCAGCTTCTCGCCCGGACGAATCCCGACGTTCTTGTGCGGCAGATGTTCGGCCATGCCGCGCGCCAGATCGACGATGCGGATCGACGGGATCTTCGGCACGAATACTTCACCACCGTGCATGCGTGCAAAGCTGTCGAGAACAAACTGCACACCATGGTCGAGGGTGATCCAGAAGCGCGTCATGCGCTCATCGGTGATTGGCAATTGCTCAGCACCATCGGCAATCAGTTTGCTGAAGAACGGCACCACCGAACCCCGCGAACCGGCCACGTTGCCATAGCGCACCACGGCAAAACGGGTCTGCTGTTCGCCCGCAATGTTGTTGGCCGCCACGAACAGTTTGTCCGACAGCAGCTTGGTTGCGCCGTACAGGTTGATCGGGCTGGCCGCCTTGTCGGTCGACAACGCCACCACTTTCTTCACGCCATTGTCGATGGCGGCGGCAATGATGTTTTCCGCGCCATTGACGTTGGTGCGAATGCACTCGGTCGGGTTGTATTCCGCCGCCGGCACTTGCTTCAGTGCGGCCGCGTGCACCACATAATCGATGCCGCGCATCGCCTGACGCAAACGGTCGGCGTCGCGCACGTCTCCGAGGAAGTAACGCATGCACGGCGCATTGAACGTCTGCTGCATTTCGTATTGCTTGAGTTCATCCCGCGAGAACACCACTACGCGCTTGGGCTGGTATTGCTCCAGCAAGCGGCGAATGAAGTTGCGACCGAACGAGCCAGTGCCGCCGGAGATGAAAATCGATTTACCGTTGAACATGTTTTGAGTCCTTTTTCCTGATCGTCAGGCTTAGGCGAGCAACTGCGCCCAGTCGATACTGGAGGCCTGGTCGAGGGTGAAGCCCTTGCCGGTCAGGGAAAGGTTCTGGTTGTAGGCAACGTCATGAGCAAAGCGCGCATGCCACTTGTCCTGCAACGCGGCAGCGGCCTGTGCCTGGTCCGGCAACGTGCCGGTGTGGACGATCTGCACCTGCGGCGTCCATACGGTCAACAGCCCGGCATCTGCGGCTTTCAGGCACAGGTCGACATCGGCGAACGCCTCCTCGAAATGTTCCTGATCCAGTCCACCCAAGGCCTCGAAAATCTCCTTGCGCACCATCAGGCAAGCGCCGGAGACCGCCGAACAATTCTGTTCGACCAGCAACCGGTGCATGTAACCCGTAGCGTCCTTTTTCTCGCCGAGGAACGGTGAAGCCAAACCTTCGCCAAGGCCCAGGATGAATCCGGCGCCGGTGACAGAGCCTTCGCGATCCACCAGTTTGGCGCCGACCACGCCGACTTCCGGGCGCTGAGCCTGGTTCAGCAAGGCTTCGATCCAACTGGCGTTGAGCACTTCGGCGTCCGCAGCCAGCAAGACCACATACTCACCCTGAGCTTGCGCGGCAGCGTGATTGATCAGCGCCGAAGCGCTCAGACGCTGCTCGCTCCTGACCAGGCGAATACGCCCACGCCCGTTCTGCTCAAGGCTTTCCAGCCAGGCCAGCAGCTCACTCGACTGGCTGTTGTTGTCGGCAATGATGATCTCGTTGTTCTGATATCGAGTGCGTTGCAACACACTCACCAGGCAACGTTGCAGGTGTTCCTGATTGTCATCGCTGCAGACGATGATCGACACTTTCGGTCGGTCGGCGTGGCGGTAATCGACGCGCAGGCCACCGAATGCCTCGGCACTCACTTGCGCCTGATAACCGCGGGTTGTCAGATGCCGCACGAGGGCCTGACGTTGATGCTCGTTCGGCGCCAGCGCCACGGCCGGGGTGATCAGCAACGGCTCGGCCAGATGCGCCAGACCGGCCAGGCCTGCGGCTTCGATCAGGCGCAACAGCAGGTCGAACTCCAGCGCATCGCTGTACTCGCGGGCAAAGCCTCCGGCCTCGACCATGACTTCGCGGCGAATCAGCCAATGCCGGGCCGTCAGCGATGGCATGCTTTGCAGCAGATCGAGGTTGAACGCCGAACGGAACATGTCGCTCAACGTACCGTCAGCGCGACGATGGATCTCATCCATGGCCACTGCACGGCAACCTTCAGCGTTCTGCAACTCAAGGCCGGCACGCAGGAAACCGCTGCGAGTGAACTCGTCACCGGCCTCGGCCAGCAGCAGCCAATCGGCGTTCGAGCGCCGGGCGATCTGGTTCAGCTTGTCGACGTAGTTAGCGGTGCTGACTTTGACGAAATGCACGGTGCTCTGTTCGGTCGTGACAGCCGGCAGATCCCCCGTCGTGAAGACCACCACCTTGAACGCGCGGAAAGCGCTTTCCATCAGGCTGTCGAAGGTGACCTGAAGCTTGTCCATGTCAGCTTCGAGATCCAGCAACAGAATGCCGAACCGTGGCCCGCCCTCGACAGTCGCCAGTTGCTGATTGATCTTGCGGATGGCGGTCTCGTTCGGCTGACGTGCCTGCAACCAGTTCATCAACTGACCTGAGCGCGTGCTGTCGAGCATTTGAAGGCTGTCGTACGTCGGCACGCTGTCCAGCCGCGCCATCCAGTCTGCGAGTACTTGCGCATCACTGTTCTGGCCCAGATCAAGCAGTTGCCGATGCATTTTCTGTACAACACGACGGTTGAATGGCCCCAACTGCACGGCTTCCAGCAAGCGATTCTGGACAGTCTCCGGCGTGTCATTGGAATAGGTGTTCAGCAGCGTGTGCTGCTTGAGCAATGCACCTTCCATTTCTTCCCGCTGCAAGCGTCCTGCAGGCATCGCATGCAGGAGGAATTCAAACTCGGTCAACTGATCGAAAAACGCCTGATTGTAGAACGGCATTTCGACGTATTGCTGGGGGCCGAAGACTCGTTTCGGACCCGTGGTCGGGTCTTTCCACCAGGACTCGAAGATCGGCTCGATCGTCAGTGCATTGCGCGTGGCGAGACTGTCCGCCAGCGCCTGGAAACTCTGCAGGGCAAAGGCTGCGGTTTGCTCCGCGTTCGGCTCGTTTATTTCGGTTGGCAACGTGGCGAGGAAACCGGCAAAGCGCTCACGCTCGGCGACGGAACGGGCATCTTTGAAACTGAGGACGTGAATGATCTCGGTGTTGTGATCCGAGCGACCATAGTTGACCTCCCGCACCACATAAGGAATCGGCAGAATCCGCGCCTTGGCCCGCGCCAGCACGTAATACACATGGCCAATTTCCTGCCACTCGAAAATCGTGCCTTGCGGCATCGCCGCATACCAGTCCTGCAACAGTGCGGTGCGATGCACTGCATAGAACGGCGGTATGTATTGCCCCATGTAGTCGAGAATACGATCCTGCGCACGCTCGGCGTTGTAGTCCTCTTGCACCTTCTTGTCACGGCGATAGTACTGCACGAAGTTGGCGTGCGTGAGGTACATCAGGCAATAGCCGTGGCACATGCCGTAATCGGGGTTGGCTTCCAGAAAATTGACCGAGTCGGTCAATGCACCGTGCAGCATGAAATCGTCGTCAGCGGCCAGCACCATGTAGGGCGTAGTAACCTGGCTGACCCCATAGGCAAGCTTTTGCTGAAACCCCAGATAGGTGTAATCGGGCAAATGGCGATAATCGACCGAAGGAAAATCGCCCGCGATGCTGTCATCGCCCTGCACCGATGAATCCAGCACCAGCACCTTGGCGGAACAACTGCTGTAGTACTGCAACGCGCGTCGCAGGAACGCCTTGCGGTTGTGGGTGATCAGCACCACCGTGAACAGCTCGTTCAGCGGTGTCACGTTGGTTTGCGTACTGCTTTGAACCTGCATTTTCCTATCCCCACAACCGGCCAGTCGCCTGACGCCTGAAACTGTTTTTGATTAACGAACGCGACGCAGATAGCCGTCCGGCGCCACGGTGATCAGCAGCTTGTTTTGCAACTGCTGGTCGATCTCGAAATCCTTGTTCTCTTCCAGGTATTTCCATACCGCGGTTTTCGGGTTGTCGCCCGGACCCCATGGACGATCCGGGAAAAAGTCGGCCGGCATGTCTTCCACCACGGTGTCCATCACCACGCAGTAGCTGTCGACCGAGACCAGCGGCGCGTACAGGCGCAACTCTTCGAGTACGTGGTCGTGGGTGTGGTTGGAGTCGAGGACCAGAATGACTTTTTTGCCTTTGGCGGCAGCTTGCACTTGAGCGGCGATGGCCGGGTCGATGCTGGAACCTTCGATCATCTTGATGCGCTTGGCCATCGGATGGCTTTCGATCGCTTCGCGGTTGTGCGGGCGAATGTCGAGGTCGATGCCCAGTACTTCGCCGTGGCCTTGCAGCTCCAGCAACGAGGCGTAGTAGATGATCGAACCACCGTGGGCGATGCCGCACTCGATGACCAGGTCCGGTTTGACCTGCCAGATGATCTCCTGCATCGCCATCATGTCTTGTGGCAACTGGATGATCGGACGGCCCATCCACGAGAAGTGATAGCTGTACTTGTGCCTGGCCGATTCGTTGAAGAAATCACGGGCCAGGCCAGTGAGTTTCTGGTCGTCACCCTGCTGGGCAATCTGTTCCCGGCACTCGGCTTCGAAGGCTTTATTGATGCTGTTGTCGGTCATTTTCAAAATCTCAGGGGTCACTGGAACGAAGCGCTGTCAACGGCGTGATAGACGTAGCGTCCACCGGTCATCCGCTTGATTTCTTCGAGGTAATTGGAGTTCATCACAAACAGGTTGGCGCCTTCGGGCAAGGCGTCCATGGCCTCTTGTGGCGAAGACACGCGGGCACCGCTCAGCGGCAGATAACGTCCCTGCTTGGCCGGATTGATATCCACCACTCGATCAACCGCCACCCCCGCGCGCTGCAGGAACAGCGAATAGATCACGCCTTTGGACGAGGCGCCCCAGATCGCCGAACCCTGCTCGGGCGCGGATTGAACGATCTGCACCGCGCGGTCGAGGCTGGCGGTGAAATCTTGCGGCAGCGTCAGGCGCGGTATCGGTTGTTCCGGGGTCAGGCGCAACGTGGAAAGATCGGCGACG
The DNA here is from genome assembly GCF_039909015.1 of Pseudomonas grandcourensis. Taxonomy (NCBI): domain Bacteria; kingdom Pseudomonadati; phylum Pseudomonadota; class Gammaproteobacteria; order Pseudomonadales; family Pseudomonadaceae; genus Pseudomonas; species Pseudomonas grandcourensis. Next base: position 1,741,540 of record NZ_CP150919.1, on the reverse strand, counting down.
ATGTACAGGTATTGGCCACCGAACAGGTGACCCGCCTCGTGCACAGTGCCGAACATCCGGCGCAGGTCATCGAGGCGGAAATAATTGACGTGTTCGTAGAACAGATCGAACCAGGCTTTATGCTCAAGGATCCAGTCGAAGCACGGCACTTCGATGTAGATCTGCCCGCCCTGATTGGCGTTGGCAATTTCAGCGAGGAAGCTCACCGGATCCTGAATGTGCTCCAGAACATGCCGCAGGACGATGGCGTCCGCAGCCAGACCGAGACCGCGAGTGAACGGCGCTTTGATCACGTCGGCATTATCGCCTTCGTAAGCCGGATCGATGCCGGTGATCGAATAGCCCAGGCCCTTGAGCAGTTCAAGAAAGTAGCCCTTGCCACAGCCGACTTCGATCAGCTCCTGGTCCTTGAAGTGCCTGCCGATGATGCCTTCGACATCGCTCAGGTGCTTCTGGAACTGGCCTGAATGTGCCTGCTCGTTTTGATAGTCAGCGTCGTAGCTGAGCTTGTCGGCGTCGAAGGCGGCATTGAAGATCAGGCCGCTGCGCTCGTCCTGCACCAGCAGCATGTCGGCACTGGCAGAGGCTCGCGCCGACCCGGCATCGGCAAAAGTGCGATTCTGCAGCACCGGCAGGTCGGTGACCCGATACAACTCGTGCCTCATTGCGGCTCTCCCAATAACTGTTGCAAACGCTCGGTCACGGCCCAGAACGCCATCGGTTCGTGGCTCGGGTATGGGTAGTGGCCAAGGTTCAGATTCAGCGTCGCGCCGCGTTCGCGCAGGCGTTGTTCGACCAGCGTCCGTACCGACACCGGTTGACCACTGGCGCAATTGATAACGCCGTCGAAATCGCGCTGATGCACGATTGCGGCGAGGTAACCGGCCGCGGTTTCAATCGGTAGAAAATCGCGTAGCTGTTCACCGGCGGACATGTTGAACGATTGCTCACCGGCATCGATCGCACGGTCCAGCGCCGCCAGCAGACTGTTGGGGTTCTGTCCTTCGCCATGCAGATAGAACAATCGCGCCCACTGCAAGGTGAACGGATGTTCCTGCTGCAGGTTCTGCAAAAACAGGTGCAACGTGTGTTTGGCCAGACCGTAGGGATTGCTCGGCTGTGGCTCGCTGGTTTCGCCGAGCGGGCCGCTCTGCATGCCGTACTCGAAGCAGGTGCCGGTGACCAGAACCTGCTTCACGCCCGCCTCCACCGCGCTTTTGATAAAGCGGTAATCGGCCATCAGGTTGTGCTCGAAATGGAACAGTGCCCGATAGTTCGGCAAGCCTGGCCAGGCCAGATGCGCCAGCGCATCGATGCCATCGGTCAGCGCGGCCACATCGAGATCGGCGGCGTGAATATCCGCCGTGACGAACTCGACATCATTGATCCACGGCATGCCTTGCGCGGTTTGCGCGTTACGCGCCACGGCGCGAACGTCGTCGCCACGGGCGAGCAATACCGCGACCAGATGCCGGCCGACGAAACCCGTGGCGCCAGTGACCAGAACCTTCACAGCACTTTCAACTCAGGCACGGCGATCACGAAGCGCCCATCCCACTGACGCACCTGCGCCAGTTGCTGGCTGACTTCGTGCAGCAGGTTCCACGGCAGCACCAGCACGTAATCCGGTTTCTCGATATCGATCTGCGCCGGCGCGACAATCGGGATTCGGCTGCCCGGCAAGCACTTGCCTTGCTTGTGCGGGTTGGCATCGGCCACCCAGGCGAGCAAGTCCGGTTTGACGCCGGCGTAGTTGAGCAAGGTGTTGCCCTTGGCTGCCGCGCCATACCCCACCACCCGTTTGCCATCGGCCTTGGCCTGCAACAGGAAGCGCAGCAGTTCATGCTTGATGCGTTCAGCGGCGGGCGCAAGGGTCGCGTAGTACTCGGCGGTTTTCACCCCGGCATAGAGTTCGGCTTGCAGCTGTTGCTTCACGGCAGGCTGCATCGGACGGCGCTCGCCGTCCTTGCGCTGGACGAACACGCGCAGCGAGCCGCCATGAGTGCTCAATTGGCTGACGTCGAACACTTCCAGGCCGTTGCGCTCGCACAGGGTCTGCACGGCAGTCAAAGACAGGTAGGAATAGTGCTCGTGATACAGCGTGTCGAACTGCGCGCCGGCCATCAGCGTCAGCAGTTGCGGGAATTCGAAGGTGGCCACGCCGGCTGGCTTGAGCAGCGTTGCGAAACCACCAAGGAAATCATTGATGTCCGGCACATGCGCGAGCACGTTATTGGCGGCCATCAAGTCGGCACCCCAGCCTTCGCTGTTCAACTGCGCGGCAGTTTCACGACCGAAGAACAGCTCACGAATTTCCAGGCCCTTCTCCCGCGCTGCTTGCGCAGTGCTGCGAGTTGGCTCGACACCCAGGCAAGGGATGCCGCGACCCGCTACGAATTGCAGCAGATAACCATCGTTGGCCGCGACTTCGACCACGCGGCTGTCGGCAGTCAGGCCGAAACGCTCGACCATTTCGGCGACATAGCGCTCGGCATGGGCCAGCCAGGTGCTGGAGAACGAACTGAAATAAGCGTATTCGGCATCAAACAGGCTGTCGGCGCGGGTGTAATCCTCGGTCTGCACCAGCCAGCATTGCTGGCACACGGCGACCTTCAGCGGTACCCATTGCTCGGCCTGCTCCAGGCGATCGGTATGCACGTAGGCGTTGGACGGTGGCGAGGTGCCAAGGTCGATCAGCGGCAGGCTCAGCGGTGCGGCGCACCCACGGCAGTTCATAGATGCACTCCAGCAAAGTGTTGATCGAGCGCGGGATGGCTGGAATCGCGCACTGACAAATTATTGACAGGCAACGGCCAGGCAATGGCCAGCCGTGGATCGTTCACCGACAGACCGCCCTCGTGCTCCGGCGCGTAATCGGCGCTGTGCAGGTAAAGCAATTCGGCGTCTTCAGTCAGCGTCTGGAAACCGTGGGCGAACCCCGCCGGAATCAGCAGACTGCGACCGTCACCCGCCTTCAGATGCTCAGCGTGCCAATGCAAAAAGGTCTCGGACTCGGGGCGCAGATCGACCGCCACATCCCACACTTCACCGCGCAGGCAGGTGATCAGTTTGGCTTCCGGCGCATTGGCATTCTGATAATGCAGACCGCGCACACTGCCCTTTTCGCGGGTGCAGGAATGGTTGATCTGACGAATGTGAAATTCGCTGCCAAACGCGCTCAGACTGCCCTCGCAGAACAATCGGGCGAAGTGCCCGCGCTGATCTTCAAAGCGCTTGTGCTGGACGCTGAACAGCCCGGCCAGCGGTAACGAGTGCAAGGAAAACTCGCTCACAGCGCGCCTCGGTACAGGTTCAATTGGCTAAGGGTCACGGCGCGCATGTCATCGCCGTTCTGCCATGCCAGATGCCAGTCGAGGGTTTGGGTCAGGCATTGTTGCAAGGTCCAGCGCGGCTGCCAGTCGAGCAGTTGGCGCGCGCGGCTGCTGTCCAGACGCAGCAGACCGGCCTCGTGCAATTCACTCGGCTCAATGCGCAGACCACGGGCTTGTGGCCAGCGATTGGCAAGCAATTCGACGACTTCGCCGACGCTGCACATGTCCGCTTCGCCCGGGCCGAAGTTCCACGCACCGGCGTATTCCGGGCCTTGCTCGTAGAGGCCGGCGGCCAATTGCAGATAACCGGCCAGTGGCTCCAGCGCGTGCTGCCACGGGCGCACGGCTTGCGGGTAGCGCAGGGTCACCGGCTCGTCTGCCGTCCAGGCTCTGAGCACGTCGGGAATCAGTCGCTCAGGCGCAAAGTCACCACCGCCCAAGACATTGCCGGCACGCGCAGTAGCCAGGGCCAGACCGTGCTCGGCGTATTTGTCGGCCGGAAAAAACGACGCGGCATAAGACTGCGCCAACAGTTCACAGCAGGCCTTGCTGCTGCTGTAAGGATCGTGGCCACCGAGGGCTTCGTCTTCGCGGTACGGCCACAGCCATTCCTTGTTGGCGTAGACCTTGTCGGTGGTCACCAGCACGCAGGCACGCACACAGCCGACCTGTCGAATCGCTTCGAGCAAGTTGAGCGTGCCCATGACGTTGCTGGAATAGGTGCCGAGCGGATCGCGATAACCTTCACGCACCAGCGGCTGAGCGGCCAGGTGCAGGACGATCTCAGGCTCGGTTTCGGCGATGATTTCCAGCAAGGCGCCGAGGTCCCGCAGATCGCCGCGCTGATCGTTGATGCCTTCGTGGACGCGCGCCAGTTCGAACAGGCTCGGCTCGGTTGAAGGATCAAGGGCAAAACCGCTGACTTGTGCGCCAAGGCTTTGCAGCCACAGAGTCAGCCAGCTGCCTTTGAAACCGGTGTGGCCGGTAACGAGGACGCGCTTGCCGCACCAGAAATCCGCACTCAGGCCCATTGCTTCCATGGGGCCTCCCCGCTCTGCCACAGCGCTTCGAGATGGTTCTTGTCACGCAGGGTGTCCATCGGTTGCCAGAAACCATTGTGTTCGAACGCTTTCAACTGTTCTTCCTGGGCCAGACGCGCCAAGGGTTCGGCTTCCCATGTAGTCCCGTCACCGGCGATATACGACAGCACTTTGGGTGACAGAACGAAAAATCCGCCATTGATCCAGCCACCATCGCCACGCGGTTTCTCGGTAAACCCGAGCACCTGATCACCGTGACGATCCAGCGCGCCGTAACGACCGGGGGGTTGCACGGCAGTGACGGTTGCCAGACGGCCATGGGCTCGGTGGTAGTCCACCAATTGACGAATGTTCAGATCGGAAACGCCATCGCCGTAGGTGAAGCAGAACGCCTCTTCATCCTTCAGGTAACGACCGGCACGCAGCAGACGGCCACCGGTCATGGTTTCTTCGCCAGTGTCGATCAGGGTGACGCTCCACGGCTCGCTGTAATTCTGGTGCACGTCCATGCGGTTGTTGCGCATGTCGAAGGTGACGTCGGAGGTGTGCAGGAAGTAGTTGGCGAAGAAGTCCTTGATCGCGTACCCCTTGTAGCCAAGGCAGATTACGAAGTCGTGGATTCCGTGGGCGGAATACTGCTTCATGATGTGCCAGAGAATTGGCTTGCCGCCGATCTCGATCATCGGCTTGGGCTTGAGGTGCGACTCTTCACTGATGCGCGTGCCGAGGCCACCCGCCAAAATAACTGCCTTCATCGTCTCCCCTCTTGTTCTTCACCGGGCTGCGCGCAGCTTTCTTGAGCTTTGCGGGCCTTCTGGCTAAACCTTCTACCGTTCCGGGCGCTGGTGGAATGACCGCGAGCGCTCGTTTTATGGCGATTTGAGGGGGACGTGCAGGAAACGCGCCAGCCGCGCAGGCTCTATGTCGGTGGCGTAATCGGCCATGAAAAAAGGGATGAATCCATCAGCGGGATCTACGACGCTTTCGACACAAACAAAACAGGCGGCCCAAGGCCGCCTGCTCAAACACCAATATTCACTTCGGATCAGTTGGGCAACCAACCCTCGACCCAGTAATTGAGGTTGTTGCCCTTGAGCATGTAATCGCGCAGCACTTCCTCGCGCAACGCATCGCCCATGCGGTAGCTGGCCTCCGGATCGGACAGATGCATGCGGATCGCCTCAAGCCATTCCTCGGCGCTGTTGCTCACAACCTTGGTGCACGGAAGATAGCCGCGATAGGCTTCAGTCTCGGTGCAGATCACCGGATAGCCGCAGGCACCGTATTCCAACAGGCGCAGGTTGCTCTTGCAGTCGTTGAAGATATGAAATTCCAGCGGCGCCAGTGCCAGGTCAAGGTTCAGGCTGGCCAGTTTGGCCGGGTAGGCGTCGAGGCCAACGCTTGGATGGAATTCATGGACAAAAGGACGCAGTGCCGGCGGGCACATGCCGAAGAACACCCACTCGACTTCGTTGGCCAGCAGACGGACGACATCGGCAATGATCGCCAGGTCGCCGTCATGACTGGTCCCGCCCCCCCAGCCGACGCGAGGTTTGCGCGAAGTACGTCGACGACTGCTCAGGCCGGCCCACAGGTGTGGAGCCAGCATGTTCGGGACGACCCGGATGTCGTGGTGCATGTCACGCAATGCATCGGCCAGTGGCTGGGTCGATACCACCACCCGGTCACACATACTGATGCCACGACGCACGATATTGTCGACGCCGACTTCAGCCTTGCGAATGTGCGCGTTCTTTTTCGGCACATCAATCACATAGTCATCCAGCTCGAAAATCCTGAATGCCCGGGAAGCGTCTTTGACGCGCTCCACTTCGTCGACCGCGTTCTGGCTATAGCGACCCTGCAACACAATCACGTCCGGCGAACTGCGCTCAAGCTCGATGTTCGTCGGTGTGTGGTAACTCAAATGTCCGACTATTCGCCCGGCCGCTTCCAGTTCAAGAAACGGCTGGGCAACCCGGTAATGGCCCACGGCGGACGTGTTGATCGGGATCGCCAGCACCTTGGGCAGCATCTGACGGAAGAACGGATCCCAGCCGTTTTTGAATCCGGGCTCGAGACTGAAATTACTGCTGCCCAGACTCAGGTTAGGGTTGAAAGCCGGATCTCTGGCGACCAGAGGCAACCAACGCTGATAAAAGCTTTTCTGCTCGTCCAGCAGGATGCGCGGGGCCGGCTCCGCATAGGAAGCCACTGGCACTCGCATCAGTTCGGCGTACGGCGTCCATACCACGAGGTATCCGTTTTGCTTCACCCGCAGGCAGAAGTCTGCGCCATTGAGTGCCTGCGACAGATCTTTTTCGTCGAGGCCGAGCACTTCATCGAAGACCTTCTTGCGCACCAGCAGGCAGTCGATGCCCACCGCGCTGAAGTTCTGCACGGTCTGCTGACGCTGCATGTAACCCGGCGTATTCAGTAGCTCGCCACGATTGGGCACCCCCACTGCCCCCCGCAGCCCGAACACCAGCGCAGTCCCTTCGATGCGCCCTTGCGGGCTCACCAGACGGCCACCGACGATGCCGACTTCCGGACGCCGGGCATGGTTGAGCAGCTCGTCGAGCCAGTCCGGATTGACCACGCTGTTGCACGGACTGAAAAACAACAGGTAGTCACCGCGAGCCTGGCTGGCGGCGAAGTTGTGCACAGCTGCCAGATTGTCGCCATGATCACAACGAAGCACGCGCAGTTTGTCGCTTCCCATTTGCTCCACGGCCGACAACCAGTTGCAGGCATCCGGTGCCGTGCTGCCGTTATCGACGATGAGCACTTCAAATCGCTGGCAGGTGGTTTTCTCCAGCAGGCTTTCAATGCAACGCTCCAGAGACGCCAGCTCATTACGGGTCGCGATGATGATCGACACCATGGCCGGTTGAACATGGAGGTAATCCACACGACTGATCATCAGCTGACTGCCGGTGCGGATTCGGTGAGGAACACCCAGGCGCGTCAGATGCGCCGCCAACACTACCGGGGCCTGATCAATGACCTGTGGCTGTGTCAGCCACTGGGACAGGCGCAGGGTGGACTCCACCAGAACTTCGGCAATGTGCCCGATCGTGTGTGGCCCGTTGTTTTCGACCAGGCGCCAGAGCAGATCGTGCACGCCAAGCTCACCAAAGCCCGCCGCCATCCCGCCAAGTTCCAACAGGCGCTGGCGCTGTAGCGCGAGCACACGGCCGACATAGGGAAAGCTGCGCATCAGGTCGAGATTGAAATCCGGCTTGAACACCGGCTCGATCGAGATCTCGTCACGCAAGCCGCCTTCGTCGCTGTAAAGGCAGCGCACATCCGGCATCTCCACCATGCGCTCGGCGAGCAAGAGCAACGCCAGTTCATGCACGCGGTCACCGGCGCGAACCAGATAGATCCAGTCCGCGTTGTCCAACTCGGCCAGCAGGTGGTTGAACTGGGCAACCGTGTCCGCCTCCAGTGGCACATGACGCTCGCCGTCGACAGGTGCGTGCTGCAATGGGGAAAGCACCACCACTTGCTCAGCGCTGTAGGCTTGCTGACGCAGACTTTTGAGGGTGTCCTCCAACGCCGACAAATCACCTTCGCTGTCGAGCACGATCGGCACGACGCGCGGACGCCAGCTCCAACTCTGCACGCGAGCATCAAGCAGGCGTTGCTGGGCCGGATTCAGATGGCGACAGGACAGCCATTGCCGGTACATGTCAGCGAAACTGTCGCAATCCGGGCCGACCCGTGAATTCACCAGGGTTTGAATGAAACCCAGTTGTCGGCCAAGGGCGGCCTCTTCCCACGCATAAGCCTGCCCTTCAATGGCATCGGCCAGCGCAACATGACGCACCCAGCCGGGTGCCGGCGCTGGCTCGCCACTGCGCAGAGCGAGCATTTGCTTGAGCCAGTCGAGCTCGGTCACGACCGCAGCCTTGACCGCCGGCTGGTTGCTCAGACGCGCCGGATGCAAACGCTCAAGACTCAGTATCTGCCCGACCACGACAAGATTGCCGCGTCGCAACAGACATGCGAACAAAGCAAAATCCAGGTTCGCAACAAAGCCCTCGCCGATCTGCGTCAAGGCCGGCAAGTATTCCAGTGCATGCTGAGTTCGCAGCAAGGCCCCACTGAGGCCACTGAGAAAATTAAAGACACTGGTTTCCAGAATCCCCAACAGATCCTCACCCTTGAACAAGGTGACACCTTTGGAGAAGCAGCTATTTTCCACACGATCGGATAACAGGATGCAGTCTTCGTCGTAGAACTGCCGTTGACCGATGACCAGATTGACGTCGTCGTGATCGATGAATCCGGCGATCTGTTGCGCAATGCACTCAGGCAGCAACTGATCGTCATCGCACAACAATTTCAGATAGTCGCCGCTGGCTTCCTGCGCACACGCGATGAGGTTGCCTTGAAAACCCAGGCGCTGCGGATTGCGCACATAACGCAGACGAATCGAGGCAGGCACTTCACAGGCATCGACGATCTCGCGGATCTCGTCACCGCCACTGTCATCGCAGACGATCACTTCAAGATTGGCGTAGGTCTGACTCAGAGCGCTTTCCAGTGCCACGAGGAAGAACTGCGGGTTGAAGGCGGGAATGGCGACGGTGACAAGAGGTGCTGGTTTCACGGCGGGGGAACTCGCGAGCGGCGGGAGCTTGCCTGGATGAAGCAAGACTCCCTGAACCGCAGAAAAAAGACGGTTTTCACTCGGTTGTCGAAAGCCTTCGCGAGGTCATCGGGAAGGCCCTGACTCAGACTTTGTTGAACAGGCCCAACTGAGCGATCTTGCTGAACGCCAATTGCGATGCCTGCAGCATGGTTTGCTGCAGGGTCAGGCGGGTCATTACTTCAGCCGGATCGGAGTCGCGAATGGCGCCCTGGGTCTGCGTGTTGGCCAGTACCAGACTCTGGTTGATGTCAGCCTGAGTCACCAGCGATGCACCGCGCCCACCCACAGAACTGACACCGGAGGCCAGTTGATCGATGCCACTGGCCAGGTTGCCGATTCCGGCCGTGACTGCCGCATTCATTTTCTGAATGGCGATCGGATTGTTGTTGGTCGGTGTCGACAAGGCCATTCTCAGTTGGCTGACCGTATCCAGAACGTTCTGGGTCTGGTGCGTGTTGACCGCTACCGAGAACTGGTCACCTGCGCCCGGTGTGCCGGCGACGGTGAACGAAACACCCGATGCGGTTGCGGTAGTGCCAGCCATGGTGCCGGTCGAGACGGGCGTGCTGTCAGCCGTCACCGGCGCCGCATACAGCTCGAAATCCGTAGCGCTGGTGAACTTGAGCACAGCACCGCCGCCCGGGAAGCTGGCTTGGTAGTCAGTGCTGTTGGTCACCGAGGCTCCTGTCACCAGGGCGCTCGAAGGATTGCCCGGGCTGCGCGAGGTATTGAAGCTGTCCGGTTTGGCCGCCAGGGTGAAACTGTGGCCGGCAATTGCCGCGTCCGGGTCGGCACTGTCACCAGCCTTGAGGTTAATATTGAGCTTCAGATCGACACCGCGGAAGCTCACGGTTTGCGTGACTGCGTTATTGGAGTTGAACACGCCGTTCTGGCTCACTTCAGACGTTACGTCGTTACCCAGCGCATCGGTGATTTTCAGCTGAGTGCTGCTCAAGAACGCCACGGTGTAAGGTTCGCCGCTACGGAACTTGGCGCTGTAGGTGACATCCGACGCGACTTGACCGTTGGACAACGCTACACGACCGTCATCCACCGCTGGCGAAGTGAGCGTGGCGGACGTACGGTTGGTGTTGATCGCCTGCTGGAACACGTCCCAACCGGTGCTGTTGGTCGCCATCGATTGATTGTCGCCAATTGGCAGGTCGAGGGTCACCTGGTCGCCGTTGTAGCTGTAGGTGCCATCGGTGTTGCGACTGAACGGAGCCACATCACCCTTGGAGCCGGCGAAGATGTATTTGCCGTTTTCGTCCTTGCTGTTCATCAGGCTGAGCAATTGCTCCTCGATCTCACCCAGCTCGGATGCGTTCGCCTGACGGTCGGCATCGGTAAAACCGGCGTTGCCCGCACCCAGCGCCAGCTCTTTGGCCCGCTGCAACACGTTGCCGATGCTGGTCATCACCGCCTCGGTCTGACCGAGCGTGCCTTTGATGGTGGTTATGTTGCTCGAGTACTGGTCGAGCATCGAAGCCTGCTGACCCAATTGCAGCAAACGCGACGCGCCAACCGGATCATCCGCTGCGGTGTTGACGCGAACCAGGCTGCTCGCCTCTTCGCTGCTCTTGACCACGTTGGAGAAATTTTTCTGATAGTTCGCTGCCGAGGACTCGTAAAACTGGGCGGTAGAAATGCGCATGGGCTACGACTCCTTAAAGACTGTTGATCAGTGTGCTGAAGATTTCCTGCGCAGCCTTGATGATCTGCGAAGAGGCGGTGTAGTACTGCTGGTACTTGACCAGGTTGCCGGTTTCCTCGTCGAGGTCGACACCCGAAAGCGAGTCACGTGCGCCCTTGGCGTTCGCCAGAATGGCGGTGGTCGCAGCACTGTCCAGCTTGCCTTGGGCCGCCTTGGAGCCGACGCCCTCGACGAGTTTGCCGTAGGCATCATTCAGCGAAATACCTTTGCTGGCCGACCCGGTGTCGACCGTTTGCGCAGTCTGCAAACCCGCCAGAACCGTACCGTTTCGATTGTCCAGGGAACCTGGCTGGCTCAGGCTGACGTTGATCGCCGTGCCCTTGCCTGGTGAACCGGCGACGCTCATGTTGAAGTCAACGGTGTACTGCGTGGCAGGCGCTGGCGGGATCGGCGCACCGGTCGAATCCTTGAGCGGGATGCTCAGGTTCATGGTGTTGTTCTGGCCTGGCTGGATGGTACCGCTGCTGAGAACGCCACCTTTGGCGTCCAGCAATTGATAGCTCTGGGTCGTGCCGTCGGCCGACGGATCGCCAAACACCACTTTAACCGGCGTCGAATACTTCATACCGTTCTGCATCGCGGTGGTGGTGGCCGCGTCGTAGAGGTCGAACTTCGTAGTCAGGGTCGGTTGACCGCTGGCCGGAATCGTCAGCGTACCGCTGCCCCCCGCTGCAATCGCTGCACCCAGCGGTGCGGCGATGGCCAGACGCTTGGAGTCGGTCATCTCGGTTTTGATATTGGCCGATGCGTTACGTGTCGGGGTGAGCTTGAAAGTGTCGCCCTGGGCAGCCCCACCGTTGAACGTCATGGAGAACCCGTCGATCACCGGCGCCGGTGTCGTCGTGGTGCTGAAGCTGCCCATCGGTGTGTTGTCGGGAAGGCGCTGAACGGTGTAGTCGGTAGCGGTCGTGAACGTGACCTTGTAATCGTTGATAGTCAGTTTGCCCGTGTCCTCGATGCTCACATCGAAGTTACCGGAGCCGGCACTGTTGCCGGTGGAAGCGATACTGCGCTGAGACATCTGCGCGGCACTGTTGATGCTGTTGAACAGGCTCGAACCGAAATCGCCGTTCTTGTCGATGCCCTGAGCCTGGATACTGTTCATCTGATCGGCGACGACCAGCGCCACTCGACCCAACTCGTTCATGGCCGGATCGAGTACTTCGCTGCGATAACGCAGCAGGCCGCCGATTTCACCACCGGTCATGATCGAGGTGATGTCGATGGTGCTCGAACCACGATTGAGCTGCAGCGACAAACGTCCCGGATCATCTTTACCCGGCACGGCCTCAAGCTTGCTGACGGTATTGCCAATCACCAGTGGCTGACCGCTACCCAGGTACACATCGACGTTGCCGTCACGCTCGACATACTGCGCACCGGTGAAGGTCGACAGCTGGAGCATGGTTTCGTTGCGGGCATCGAGCAGTTCATTCGGCGTACCGCCGGAGCTCGAAATCTCGCTGATTTTCTGGTTCAACTGCGCCAGGGTCGTGGCCAGTTTGTTGACCTGATCGGCCATGTTCGTCAGGTTGCCGTTGATGTTCGCATTCTGCGTGTTCAACTGGCTGGACACGGAATTGAAACGGTTGCTCAGGGCTTGTGCATCGCTGAGCAACAACTGGCGGGAGGCGTCGTCGCCCGGTTTGGCATTGACGTTCTGTACCGAGGCGAAGAATTTGGTCAAGGCACCATTGAGACCGGTGCCACTGTCGGACAGCAAGGTATCGAGTGGCGTGACTTGCCCAAGGTACGCAGCCGAATCACTGTTGAGCGACGTCGTGGTCTGCAACTGTGCATCGAGGTAGCTGTTGTATACCCGGCGCACATCGGCCAGCGTCGTGCCGGTGCCGATGTAGACGTTGCCGTACTGAATCGACCCCTTGGTGCCCTGCACGGTTTGCTGGCGCGAGTAACCGGCGGTGTCGGCGTTGGCAATGTTGTTGCCGGTAGTCGCCAAGGCGTTATGGCTGGCACTCAGCCCCGACATCCCGATGTTGAGCAAACTCATGGTTCAGACCTTATACCTTGTGCCTATAAAGGCGTGGTGGAAACGCCCGCCGCAGCGTAGTTCTGGTAACTCGTCATCTGCTTGGCTATCTGCGAAATCTTGCTCGCGTAGTTCGGATCGGTTGCGTAACCGGCTCTCTGCAACTCGCGTACAAACTGTTCTGGGTTATCGGCCGACTTCACGACATCTTGATAGCGATTGTTGGTCTGCAGCAAAGTCACAAGGTCATGGAAACTGTCCTTGTAGGAGTCGTAGGAACGGAACTCGGCCGTCTCCTTGACCATCTCGCCATTCCTGAATTCGCTGGTGATCGCCCGCGCCGAATTGCCCTGCCAACTATTGCCGGCCTTGATGCCGAACAGGTTGTGGCTGCTGCTGCCGTCCTGGGCGCGCATGACCGACTTGCCCCAGCCGGTTTCCAGGGCTGCCTGGGCCACCAGGTAACGCGGATCGACACCAATGCGGGCCGCCGCTTCCTTGGCCATCGGCAACATGGTGTTGACGAACTGATCGGCGGAACTGAAGGCTTTCTTTGCCGGCGCCAGAGGAATCTGCGCCATGGCGCGACCATAGATCTGCATGCCGCCAGTAGAGGATTGTTGCGCGGTCGCCAGCCAGTCGCCGTTGTACAACGGTCCCGTGCCGGCGCTTGTGGTGCGCTCTGGCAACGGTGTCTTGTTGAGTGTTGTGGCGGCAGTGGTCGTCGCCGAAGGCACCAGCCCGGCCAACAACCGATCAGCCAGTTTCGGCGGCAATGCCAAGCGCCGCTGATTGATCAGCGCCATGTCATTGCGATGAGTACCCTCGCCCGCCTCTTGCGGCGCATGGACCGAGCGCGAAGCCCACAACGGACGCTGGCCATTGACCCGCGACAACGGGCCATTGATTGCGACCGTGCCTGCCGCCACCGGCGTTTGCACAGCCGCCATGGCAGCCTCTTGCTTGGCCAGCGATGCAGCGGCGGCCTCGCCTGGGGCCATTGGTTTGTTCTTCGACATCTGGCGCATCAGCACGTCCGCCAGACCAATACCACCGCCTTCGCGGGACATCGAAACGGCCAACTGCTGGTCGTACATTTCCTGGTACTGCTTGGCCGCCGGCGTGTTCAGCGGATTGTCCTGCCCCAGCGCTTCGGTGGCCGAGCGCATGGACTTGAGCATCTCACCGAGGAACAGCGATTCGAACTCCTGCGCCACCTTGCGCATGTTGCCGTCGCTGTTCTTGTCGCCGACCTTGAGCTGATTCAGACGATTGAGGTCCGAATAGGAGCCCGAATCGCTGCTGCTGACCAGACCACTCTTGCGCATATCCACGATGGCCGTCCTCAGATCACGATCAGATCGGCTTGCAGGGCGCCGGCCTGCTTCAGCGCTTCGAGGATCGCCATCAAGTCACCCGGTGCCGCGCCGACCTGGTTCACCGCCCGCACGATCTCGTCGAGGGTGGTGCCCGGGCCGAACTTGAACATCGGCTTGGCTTCCTGCTGGGCGTTGACCTTCGAACGCGGCACCACCGCCGTCGTGCCATTGGACAGAGGGCCGGGCTGGCTGACGATCGGGTCTTCGGTAATGGTCACGGTCAGGCTGCCGTGGGTCACGGCGGCCGGGGACACCTTGACGTTCTGGCCGATCACGATGGTCCCGGTACGGGAGTTGATGATGACTTTCGCCACCGCCTGGCCCGGATCGATTTCGAGGTTTTCCAGGATCGACAGGTAGTCGACGCGCTGGCTTGGATCGAGCGGTGCGGTGACGCGAATCGAACCGCCGTCGATGGCCTGGGCCACGCCTGGGCCGAGCATGTTGTTGATCTTGTCGACGACGCGCTTGGCGGTGGTGAAGTCGGAACGGTTGAGGTTCAGCGTCAGGCTGTTGCCCTGGTTGAAACCGCTCGGCACCGCACGCTCCACCGACGCACCACCGGGGATGCGACCAGCCGATGGAACGTTGACGGTGATCTTCGAGCCGTCTCGCCCTTCCGCATCGAAACCGCCAACCACCAGGTTGCCCTGGGCCACCGCATAGACATTGCCATCGATACCCTTGAGCGGCGTCAGCAGCAAGGTGCCGCCGCGCAAACTCTTGGAGTTACCGATGGAGGAAACGGTGATGTCGACCTGCTGACCCGGCTTTGCGAACGCCGGTAAATCGGCGCTGATCGATACCGCCGCGACGTTCTTCAACTGCACGTTGCCCGAACCCGGCGGCACCTTGATGCCGAACTGCGAGAGCATGTTGTTGAAGGTCTGCAGGGTGAACGGAGTTTGTGTCGTCTGGTCGCCGGTGCCGTTAAGCCCGACCACCAGGCCGTAGCCGATCAATTGGTTGGAACGCACGCCGGAAATGCTGGCGATGTCCTTCAGGCGCTCGGCTTGAGCGTTGAAGGCTGCAGACAACATCAGGGCGGCCACCAAAAGGTGTTTGAAGTTCAACATGCTCAACTGGAAAGCCACCTAGAAAGGGAACAGCGGGCTGAGGAAGAAACGGTCGAACCAGCCTGGCTGACTCGCATCGGCAAACGAACCGGTGCCCGAGTAGGTGATGCGCGCATCGGCAACACGGGTCGACGACACGGTGTTGTCGGTAGAGATGTCATCGGCGCGAACAAGGCCGGCAATCCGCACCAGTTCATCGCCGGTGTTGAGGGTCATCCACTTCTCGCCGCGCACCGCGATGATGCCGTTGGGCAACACATCGGCGACGGTGACCGTGATCGAACCGGTCAGGGTGTTGCCCTGCGCCGCCTTGCTGTCACCCTTGGTCGCGCGGTCACCTTCATAGCTGGCGTCCAGGCTCAGGTCACCACTGCCAAACGGGTTGTTGGTGTTGGGTGTGGAGCCGAACAGCGAGGTCAGGCCGATGCTGGCCTTGCTGTTCTTGCCAATTTGCGAGTTGGCGTTTTTGCTGGCCTGGGTCCTTTCGTTCAGGGTGATGGTGATGATGTCACCGACCCGGAACGCCTTGCGGTCGCCGTAGAGGTTCTGTTCAAAACCGGCCTGATAGATCGAGCCATTGTTCGCCGCCGCCGGCAACGGCGTTCGCGGCAACACCGGAGCGTAGTAAGGGTCATTGGGTTTGGGCGTCGAAGGCACGCAACCTGCGAGCGCGGTGACCCCACTCAGTGCCAGAACAGTTACATAGCGATTCATGACCCTACCTCACGGTGTAGCAGGCAGCCTCATGGCTGCCTCATAGACTTGATTACAGATTCTGCGTTACGAACGAGAGCATCTGGTCGGCGGTGGAGATCACCTTGGAGTTCATCTCGTAGGCGCGCTGGGTGGTGATCATGTTGACCATCTCCTCAACGGTGCTGACGTTGGACGTTTCCAGGGTGTTCTGCAGCGTGGTGCCGAAACCGGCCAGGCCCGGGGTGCCGACTTGCGGCGCACCACTGGCGGCGGTTTCCAGGAACAGGTTGTTGCCCACGGCCTGCAGGCCGGCCGGGTTGATGAAGTCGGCGGTTTGCAGGTTACCGATCACCTGGGCGGCCGGGTTGCCGGCGACGGTGATGGACACGGTGCCGTCGCGGCCGACCGTGAAGGTCTGCGCGTCGTTCGGAATGACAATGGCCGGCTCCAAGGCAAAGCCGCTGGCGTTGACGATCTGGCCGTTGGAGTCCAGGTGGAACGTACCGTCACGGGTGTAGGACGTGGTGCCATCCGGTTGCAGGATCTGGAAGAAACCGCGACCGTCGATGGCCATGTCCAGTGGCTGCTCGGTGGTTTGCAGGCTGCCGGCGGTGAAGTTTTTCTGGGTGCCGACGATGCGCACACCGGTACCCAGTTGCAGGCCCGACGGCAGTTCGCTGTCCTGGGTCGACTGGGCGCCTGGTTGACGCTTGATCTGGTAGAGCAGGTCCTGGAACTCGGCGCGATCACGTTTGAAACCCGTGGTCGACACGTTGGCCAGGTTGTTGGAAATGGTGGTCAGGTTGGTGTCCTGGGCGGACAGACCTGTCTTGGCAACCCATAGAGCCGGAAGCATTCGATTCTCCTCGTGCGCCTGTTTTACGGCGCGACGTTCTGGTAATTAGCTGATCTGCAAGACCCGAGCCATGGCCTGGTCATCGTCTTTGGCGGTGTTCATCATCTTGATGTGCAGTTCGAACTGCTTGGACAAGGCCAGAACCGAGGTCATCTCTTCCACGGCATTGACGTTGCTCGACTCGAGGAACCCGGACACCAGCTTGACGTTGGCATCGGCCTGCGCCGGCTTGCCGTCCTTGGTGTGGATCGAACCATCCAGGCCCTTGGTCATGTTCTTGAGGTCCGGGTTGACCAGCTTGATACGGTCGACTTCAGCCATCACCCGGGGACCTTCGCCCATCGCGCGGATGCTGATGGTGCCGTCCTCGCCGACTTCGATCTGCTGCTCCGGCGGCACGGCAATCGGCCCGCCATTGCCCATGACCGGCATGCCATTGCCGGCGCGCAGCACGCCCAGGGCGTCAACGTTCAGGCTGCCGGTGCGCACGTAGCTTTCACCGCCATCGGGCGTCTGTACGGCAATCCAGCCGCCGCCTTGCACGGCAACGTCGAGGTCGCGGCCGGTTTCCACCAGTGAGCCAGGGGAGAAGTCCGTGGCCGGACGTTCGGACATGGCAAACGCACGCGCCGGAAAGCTGTCACCGAACACCGGCATCGAACGGGCCTGCTCCAGGTCTTTCTGGAAGCCGTTGGTGGAGATGTTCGCGAGGTTGTTGGCATGAGCCTTTTGCGCCAGTGCATTCTGGCTGGCGCCGGTCATTGCCACATAAAGGTACTTGTCCACAATTGTTCCTCTGCCTGCCGGACGTTTGCCGCCCACTGCTGTACTGCTGAGCCATAAGCAATTTGCAGACCAACTTGTTTTTGACGGCGCGGGGCCCGGCAAACAGGGGACTTGGGGAATTCAGAGGGGATTTGTGATTTGTATCAGAGACGAAAAACCGGCGGTGTCATGCCGCTTCGCGGCAACGGATCAAAAGATCGCAGCCTTCGGCAGCTCCTACAGGGTTCGACGTAGGAGCTGCCGAAGGCTGCGATCTTTTGATCTTAAATGCTGTTGTCCTTGCCCACCTCATACTCGCGCAACTTATTGGCAATGGTGGTATGCGAAACCCCGAGCCGCTTGCCCAGTTGCCGACTGCTCGGATGCTCGGAATACAGCCGCTCGAGCACCGCCTTCTCGAAACGCCCGACGATCTCGTCCAACCCACCCTCCAGCGAAAAATCGCCAAGGGGCTGACGCACACCATAATCCGGCAGGCGAATGTGCTCGGCCTTGACCGTGCCGCCGTCGCACAGGGAAACCGCCTGGAACAGCACGTTCTCCAGTTGCCGCACGTTGCCCGGCCAATGGTAGTGGCTGAGCCGCTCCATCGCCGCCGGGGCGAGTTTGGGCAGCGGGCATCCAATCTGCCGGCTGGCCTGATCGAGGAAGTGCTCCACCAGCGGCGTCAAACCGTCGAGGCATTCGCGCAACGGCGGGATGTGCAGCGACAACACATTCAAGCGGTGATAGAGGTCCTGGCGGAACTCGCCGCGAGCGCACAATTCGGACAGGTCGACCTGGGTCGCGCAGATCACTCGCACGTCGAGGTAGACCTCTTCATCACTGCCCACACGGCGGAAGCAACCGTCCTGCAAAAAGCGCAGCAACTTCACCTGTAAGCGTGGGCTCATTTCCCCGACGCCATCGAGAAACAACGTGCCGCCCGCCGTCAGTTCCAGCAGCCCGAGCTTGCCTTCGGCCCGCGCCCCTTCGAAGGCACCCGGGCCATAGCCGAACAATTCCGTTTCGGCCATGGACTCCGGCAGACCCGCGCAATTGAGCGCCATCAATGGCGACTGCCCACGCGGGCTGGCCAGATGGCAGGCCCTCGCCAGCAATTCCTTGCCGGTGCCGGTCTCACCTTCGATCAACAGCGGCGCATCCAGCGGCGCCATGCGCCGCGCTTCGCGTACCACGGCGGCCATGACTTTCGAGCTTTGGAAGATGCTGTCGAAGCCGCGCAACTCCTGCTTGCGCACGTTGTAGATGCGCTCGCCCACCCGGTCGGCGCGATGCAATGTCAGCACCGCACCGGCCATCGCTTCACTGTCGTCATGCTCCGATTGCAGCGGCGCGATGTCGGCGAGGAACACATCGCCCTTGACCTTGACCCGCAGCCCGTTGATCCGCGACTTGTTGGCGCGCACCAGTTCCGGCAAATCGAAATCTTCGGCGTACCGCGACAGAGGAATCCCCGGCACCTCATCGACCCGCACCCCAAGCAACTGCGCCGCTGCCCGGTTGGCCGCGACGATGGAGCCGCCCATGTCGATCGACAGCACCGGAAACTCCAGCGCACCGAGCAGTGCATTGAGCTCCATGTGCCGACGCTCGCTGGGCATCAGCCCTACACGCTTGACGC
Source organism: Pseudomonas grandcourensis (assembly GCF_039909015.1). Taxonomy (NCBI): domain Bacteria; kingdom Pseudomonadati; phylum Pseudomonadota; class Gammaproteobacteria; order Pseudomonadales; family Pseudomonadaceae; genus Pseudomonas; species Pseudomonas grandcourensis. The sequence continues at coordinate 1,722,387 of NZ_CP150919.1, read as the reverse complement.
CAAAGACCCCGGCAATCGCTTCGAATTTCGGACGCAAGGCCTGGAACTGAATGTTGATCAGGTTCGGGCAATGCAGGTAGATGGCATTGCCATGCTCACCGCCCACCTCGCCGCGGGCCACGTTGATCCCGTATTCCACCAACAGGTTGAGAATGTCGCGCAGTATGCCGATGCGGTTCTGGCAGTGGACTTTGATACGCATATAAAGACCCAAAAAAACTGTGAGTAAGGTGCGCAGGGATAATTTCTGCTGAGGCACTCAGATAGTCGTCAAGATTATGTGACAGGTGGAGGGCTTTTCCCACCCGCCAATCTCAACATTTGCGCACCGACGCCCAACACGTAACGAAAACTTTACGATTATCGAAGATTTTTCCTACGCATGACGCCAGACACCTGCTGCAACAGTGCAATCCTTGGGGTATTTCTAGGTCCATAGCAGTACATAACAAGAACGAAATCCCTAGCAGGAGAGCAGCATGAAGCAGACGCAATACGTGGCTCGCGAGCCCGATGCGCAAGGTTTTATCGACTACCCCGCCGAAGAACACGCGGTGTGGAACACGCTGATCACTCGCCAACTGAAAGTGATCGAAGGGCGTGCGTGCCAGGAGTACCTGGACGGTATCGAAAAACTCGGTCTGCCCCACGACCGCATTCCTCAACTCGGCGAAATCAACAAGGTCCTCGGTGAAACCACCGGCTGGCAGGTTGCCCGGGTTCCCGCACTGATTCCCTTCCAGACCTTTTTCGAATTGCTCGCCAGCAAGCAGTTTCCGGTGGCGACCTTTATTCGTACCCGCGAAGAACTGGACTACTTGCAAGAGCCGGACATTTTCCACGAGATCTTCGGTCACTGCCCGCTGCTGACCAACCCGTGGTTCGCCGAATTCACCCACACCTACGGCAAACTCGGCCTCAAGGCGACCAAGGAAGAACGCGTGTACCTGGCGCGCCTATACTGGATGACCATCGAGTTCGGCCTGGTCGACACCCCGCAAGGCCAGCGCATCTATGGCGGCGGCATTCTGTCCTCGCCGAAAGAGACCGTGTATTGCCTGTCGGACGAGCCTGAGCATCAGGCGTTCGATCCGCTGGAATGCATGCGCACGCCGTACCGCATCGACATCTTGCAGCCACTGTACTTCGCGTTGCCAAATCTCAAGCGTCTGTTCGACCTCGCTCACGAAGACATCATGGGCATGGTCAAGCAAGCGATGCAGATGGGTCTGCACGCACCGAAATTTCCGCCAAAACCAAAAGCCGCGTGATCCGCCGCTTTTAGAATCAAGTGAGCCTGTCAGAAACCATCGCTTTGGATTAGCGTGGTAGCACTGAGGGCCGATTTCCCAACATTCGATTTCAGGAACACATCATGACCGCATTAACTCAAGCCCATTGCGAAGCCTGCCGCGCCGACGCCCCACAAGTCAGCGACGAAGAACTGCCGATCCTGATCAAGCAGATCCCGGACTGGAACATCGAAGTACGTGACAGCATCATGCAGCTGGAAAAGGTCTTCCTGTTCAAGAACTTCAAGCACGCCCTGGCGTTCACCAACGCCGTCGGTGAAATCTCCGAGGCCGAAGGCCACCACCCGGGCCTGCTGACCGAGTGGGGCAAAGTGACCGTGACCTGGTGGAGCCACTCGATCAAGGGCCTGCACCGCAACGACTTCATCATGGCCGCGCGCACTGACGAAGTGGCGAAGGACGCCGAGGGGCGCAAGTAATGCATTTCGACGCCATCGGTCGAGTACCTGGCGACCCGATCCTCGGCCTGATGGAGGCCTACGCGCAGGACCCGAACCCGCGCAAGTTCGATTTGGGCGTGGGCGTCTACAAGGACGCCCAGGGCCTGACGCCGATTCTCCAGTCGGTGAAGCTTGCAGAGCAGCGCCTGGTGGATCGCCAGTCCACCAAGACCTACATCGGTGGTCACGGCGAACCGGCGTTCGGCAAAGCGATCAATGAGCTGGTGCTGGGTGCCGACTCGAAGCTGATCAGCGCACAACGCGCCGGCGCCACCCAGACTCCGGGCGGCACCGGGGCTTTGCGCCTGAGCGCGGACTTCATCGCCCAGTGCCTGCCTGGGCGTGGCGTGTGGTTGAGCAACCCGACCTGGCCGATCCACGAAACGATTTTCGCGGCAGCCAAGGTCAAGGTCAGCCACTACCCCTACGTGGGCAGCGACAACCGTCTCGACGTCGATGGCATGCTGGCGGCGCTCAATGAAGCGCCCAAGGGTGACGTGGTCTTGCTGCACGCCTGCTGCCACAACCCGACCGGTTTCGACCTGTCCCAGGATGACTGGCAGCGGGTGCTGGAGGTCGTACGCAAGCGCGAACTGCTGCCACTGATCGACTTCGCGTATCAAGGATTCGGCGATGGCCTGGACCAGGATGCCTGGTCGACCCGGCTGTTCGCCGCCGAGTTGCCGGAACTGCTGATCACCAGTTCCTGCTCGAAGAACTTCGGCCTGTACCGCGACCGCATCGGCGCGCTGATTGTCTGCGCGAAAACCGCCGACAAGCTCACCGACATCCGCAGCCAGCTGGCCAACATCGCCCGCAACCTGTGGTCGACGCCGCCGGATCATGGTGCGGCCGTGGTCGCAACCATCCTCGGCGACCCGGAGCTGAAAAACCTCTGGGCTGACGAAGTGGAAGCCATGCGCCTGCGTATCGCCCAATTGCGCAGCGGTCTGGTGGAGGCGCTGGAGCCTCACGGTTTGCGCGAGCGTTTTGCGCACATTGGCGTGCAACGCGGGATGTTCTCCTACACCGGCCTGTCGCCTGCGCAGGTGAAGAACCTGCGGGACAACCATAGCGTGTATATGGTCAGCTCCGGCCGGGCCAACGTCGCGGGTATTGATGCCACGCGCCTGGATCTGCTGGCCGAGGCGATCGCCAAAGTCTGCAAATAACCTTCAAACACTGCAGATCCCCTGTAGGAGCGAGCCTGCTCGCGATAGCGGCGCATCAGTCGACATCAACGTCGAATGACACTCCGCCATCGCGAGCAGGCTCGCTCCTACAGTTTTTTCTGCGGACTGTTACCGATCTGTCTATACAACCCCATCCGTCGAAACAAATGGATATAAAAGTCCGTTTGTCATTTTCAGTGCTGTATCCTGCCCAGGCTTTTTTAAAGCGCGGATCTACCAGATCTATCAACAGACTTAGCGAGGAGCGCAACCATGCACGAGATTCCTAATCTCCCCTTCCCAAGCCTGCACGTACCTGAGCAGACGACCACGCAACAAGCCGGCGCCCAACAGCCCGAGCCGAAAGAAGCACCTGACAGCCGCAAGGTTGACAGCGAAGACTGAAACACCCGCCGCACAGACCGTGTGGAAAGCGCTAACATGCGCTTTCCACACTGCCTGAAATGAGCCTGACCATGACCGATGAATTCAGTGAAGCGCAGGCCAGCGTCCTGATCGGCACCGCCGAGAAAATGATCGAGATCTGGAATCGCCTCTCCCCCGAGAAACAAGCCGTCTTGCTCGCCCGCTTCGGCACCCAGGAAAATGCGTTGGCCGCCCTGGTCACCACGCAACTGGTCGCCCCTGTCAAATCTGAATGCCCCCCCCCCGGCAAATAGTTTTACTTTTTCACAACCTGTAACCGTCCACACCGCTATCATAAGCAGCCTATCTATCCTGCTTTACCGTGGACTTTTACCCATGCCCGAAAACCAGCGCCCCCTGGCGGTCACGCTGCAAGTTGTTTCCATCGTCCTTTTCACCTTCATCGGCTACCTGAACATCGGCATCCCCCTGGCCGTATTGCCCGGTTACGTCCACAGCGACCTGGGCTTCGGCGCGGTGATCGCGGGTCTGGTGATCAGCGTGCAATACCTGGCCACCCTGCTCAGCCGCCCCTATGCCGGGAAGATCATCGACAACAAGGGCAGCAAGCTGGCTGTGATGTATGGCCTGGCCGGTTGCGGCTTGAGCGGTGTATTCATGCTGGTCTCGGCCTGGACCCAGAGCCTGCCGATCTTGAGCCTGATCAGCCTGTTGATCGGCCGCCTGGTGCTCGGCAGCGCCGAAAGCCTGGTGGGTTCGGGCTCGATTGGCTGGGGCATCGGCCGGGTCGGCGCGGCAAACACGGCCAAAGTCATCTCCTGGAACGGTATCGCCAGCTACGGCGCACTGGCTGTCGGCGCGCCCTTGGGCGTGTTGCTCGTCCATCAACTGGGCTTGTGGAGCATGGGGGTGAGCATTGTTTTGCTGGCCATTCTCGGCCTGCTGCTGGCCTGGCCGAAAACCGCCGCGCCGATCGTTGCCGGTGAGCGCCTGCCATTCATGCACGTACTCGGGCGGGTCTTCCCCCACGGCTGCGGCCTGGCCCTGGGCTCCATCGGTTTTGGCACCATCGCGACCTTCATCACCCTGTATTACGCCACGCAACACTGGGACAACGCGGTGCTGTGCCTGAGCCTGTTCGGCGCCAGCTTCATCGGTGCGCGCTTGCTGTTCGGCAACCTGATCAACCGCCTCGGCGGCTTTCGCGTGGCCATTGCCTGCCTGTCAGTGGAAACCCTGGGATTGCTGTTGCTGTGGCTTGCACCGGATGCCCATTGGGCACTGGCGGGCGCGGCGCTGAGCGGCTTCGGCTTCTCGCTGGTGTTTCCGGCACTGGGCGTGGAGGCGGTCAACCTGGTCCCGGCGTCCAGCCGTGGCGCAGCCGTCGGTGCCTATTCGCTGTTCATCGACTTGTCGCTGGGCATTACCGGACCATTGGCCGGTGCGATTGCGGCAGGATTTGGTTTTGCATCGATCTTCCTGTTCGCCGCCCTCGCCGCCCTCAGCGGTTTGATGCTGAGCCTTTACTTGTACCGGCAGGCACCGAAGCAGCGCGAGGCACGGGACGCCCGCTAGAAATCGACCTTGCCGCGCCCGGCCTTGATGTTGCCGCGCTTGGATTTGGATTCGAGGCGACGGGTCTTCGAGCCGAGGGTCGGCTTGGTCGGACGGCGCTTTTTCTCGACCTTGGTGGCACTCTGGATCAACTCGGTCAGCCGCAACAGCGCATCGGCGCGATTCTGCTCCTGCGTACGGTACTGCTGGGCCTTGATGATCAACACACCGTCGCTGGTGATGCGGCTGTCGCGCAGCGCCAGCAGCCGCTCCTTGTAGAACTCGGGCAAGGACGATGCTGGAATGTCGAAACGCAAGTGCACGGCACTGGAGACCTTGTTGACGTTCTGCCCACCGGCGCCCTGGGCGCGAATGGCCGTCAACTCGATCTCGGCATCCGGCAGTTGCACGTTGTTGGAAATCACCAGCATGGAAAAGCGTCCGTATTCAGAACGTGCAGGATACCGCGAAACGATTGGAGGAATGCGGCCCCTGTAGGAGCGAGCCTGCTCGCGATGGTGGTGGGTCAGCAAAGGTTATGTTGACTGATACGGCCTCATCGCGAGCAGGCTCGCTCCTACAAGGGGATGTGTGTGAAGTGCAAAAACAACAAACCCGGCACTTGGCCGGGTTTGTTGTTTCTGCGCGGAGTTACTCCACTGCGGCCTGCAAGGCACGCTGCGCACTGCGCTTGTTCTTGATGCCGTAACAGACCCACATGAACACCAGCCACACCGGAATCGCATACACCGATGTCTGAATCCCCGGGATCAACAGCATCACACCAAGGACGAACACCACGAACGCCAGGCAGATGTAGTTGCCGTACGGGTACCACAGGGCCTTGAACAGCGGCGTCTGTTTGGTCTTGTTCATGTGCTGGCGGAACTTGAAGTGCGAGTAGCTGATCATCGCCCAGTTGATCACCAGGGTGGCTACTACCAGCGACATCAGCAGTTCCAGCGCGTTTTGCGGGATCAGGTAGTTCAACAACACCGCGATCAGGGTCACGGCCGCCGAGGCCAGGATCGAACGCACCGGCACGCCGCGCTTGTCGATCTTCGCCAGCGCCTTCGGCGCGTCGCCCTGCTCGGCCATGCCCAGCAGCATGCGGCTGTTGCAGTAGGTGCCGCTGTTGTACACCGACAACGCCGCGGTCAGAACCACGAAGTTGAGGATGTGCGCGGCAGTGTTGCTGCCCAGCATCGAGAACACTTGCACGAACGGACTGCCGCTATAGGAATCACCGGAGGCGTTCAGGGTGGTCAGCAAGCTGTCCCATGGCGTCAACGACAGCAGGATGACCAGGGCACCGATGTAGAAAATCAGGATCCGGTAGATCACCTGGTTGATGGCTTTGGGGATCACGGTTTTCGGCTTGTCGGCTTCGGCAGCGGTGAAACCGAGCATTTCCAGACCACCGAAGGAAAACATGATGAACGCCATGGCCATCACCAGCCCCGTGACACCGTTCGGGAAGAAGCCACCGTGGGACCACAGGTTGCTGACCGCCGCTTGCGGGCCGCCATTGCCGCTGACCAGCAGGTAGCTGCCCAGAGCAATCATGCCGACGATCGCCACGACCTTGATGATCGCAAACCAGAACTCGGCCTCGCCGAACACTTTGACGTTGGCCAGGTTGATCGCGTTGATCAGCACGAAGAAGGCCGCTGCGGAGACCCAGGTCGGAATGTCCGGCGCCCAGTAGTGGATATATTTGCCGACCGCGGTCAACTCGGACATACCCACCAGAATGTACAGAATCCAGCAGTTCCAGCCCGACAGGAAGCCGGCAAAGCCGCCCCAGTACTTGTGCGCAAAATGGCTGAAGGAACCGGCCACCGGATCTTCGACGATCATTTCGCCCAGTTGGCGCATGATCATGAAGGCGATGAAGCCGCAGATGGCGTAGCCGAGGATCATCGACGGACCGGCGGATTTCAGTACCCCGGCCGAGCCGAGGAACAAGCCGGTACCGATCGCGCCACCGAGGGCGATCAATTGAATATGGCGATTTTTCAGGCCGCGTTTCAGCTCGCCTGATTGCGGGTTTTGTCCACTCATGAAAAGGGTCTCACGCAAGGTTTGATGATGTTCAGTAGACGTTGCTGCTCAAGAAAGGCGTTAAGCGGCACCGATCAAACCCCAGCGCAGGCACCAGGAGTTCAGCGTAATTACAACGGTCATGCGTCACCTGTTTGTTTTTATCTGTGACGAAATCGAACCCGACACGCTCGTGACGCGACGGAGTGAACAAGGCGGATAGCCTTGTAGTTTGCGCAGATGCGCAGGAGGTCACAGGTAAAACGCGGCGCATTGTACACCCCTAACCCCCTGCTGCCAGACCCGCTGGACAAGCGTGTCTATGGCCGGGATTGCCTGTGTCCGCCCCGAGAGGCTCGGGCGGCTGCAAAAAATGGATCGGACCCTTGCGGATCATCGACGGGAAAGGCAGGAAAACCGCCCCTCGCAGAGAGATGGAGATGGAATACGGCGTTCATTGCGCCTCCTTTTTGTTATGCACCTGCACGACAGGCATGGCGCGCATAACACCCTGCATGGGGCGGTGAAACAAGCGGGCCAGAGCGCTGGAAGTGGGCAAAAACATAATGATTCGTAAGAGTTTTCTTACAATATTCAGGAAGTGGCGGTTTCACGGGGTTAATCCGATGATTTCGTCATGTTTTCTTTACAGCGCGTAATTCTGGCTTTCCAACCCCGAACCTCCCGGTGTGGCGGCTGACCTTCCTGGCGCACAAAAAAAAGGTGTGTGGCAACCGCCACACACCCAATTGCTTTCAGTTCAACTTTATCGAGAAGGCCTCCTCATCCCGCCAGATGGAAGTCCGTCTGATCAACGGTCGCACTGGCGACACCCACAAGGCGGATGGTGTCCGTCCCGATCCCGACCATCGTGTCCGCACCGTCAGTCGTTATGTGCACGTTGGCCGCGAACGTCGCACTGGTGATCCCCAGCCCCGCGATATCGAGCAAGTCCTGCCCTGCGGCCGGATTGGTTCCGAAGTTAAAGATCGCATCGTTGCCGAAACCCGCGGCAGCAAACACGAAGGTATCGTTGCCGGCGATACCGCTACTCAACAGGTCGTTACCACCACCACCGGTGAGCACGTCGTTACCCGCACCACCCACGATCGTGTTGTTGAGCGCGTTACCCGTGCCCGTGAAGTTGCCGCTGCCGCCGAAGAACAGACTGTCGACGTTGGCCCCCAGGGTGTAGCTCGAGAGCGAGGTCCAGACCGTATCGTTACCGGCACCGGCGAGCTCGGTCACCACGTCCCCGAGGTCGGTGACTTCGTAGACATCGTTGCCAGCACCGCCGACCATCGTGTCGGCGCCTGAGCTACCGATGATGACGTCGTTACCCGCACCGCCCACAAGCGTGTTGGCCAGCCCGTTACCGATGCCCCGGAAGTTGCCGCTACCGCCGAAATACAGATTCTCGACGTTGGCACTCAGGGAGTAGGTCGCGAGCGAGGTCCAGACCGTATCGGTACCGCCACCGGCGAGTTCGGTCACCACGTCCCCAAGGTCGGTGACCTCGTAGACATCGTTGCCAGCACCACCGGCCATCGTGTCGGCAGCTCCGCCACCTCGGATAACGTCGTTACCCGCACCGCCCACGACCGTGTTGGCCAGCGCATTACCGGTGCCCGCGAAGTTGCCGCTACCGCCGAAATACAGATTCTCGACGTTGGCACCCAGGGTGTAGCTCGAGAGCGAGGTCCAGACCGTATCGATGCCGCCACCGACGAGCTCGGTCACCACGTCCCCTAGGTTGGTGACTTCGTAGACGTCGTTGCCGGCACCGCCGACCATCGTGTCGGCACCTGCGCCACCGATGATGACGTCGTTACCCGCACCACCCACAAGCGTGTTGGCGAGCGCGTTACCGATGGCCCTGAAACTGCCGCTACCGCCGAAATACAGATTCTCGACGTTGGCACCCAGGGTGTAGGTCGCGAGCGAGGTCCAGACAGTATCGGTACCACCACCGGCGAGTTCGGTCACCACGTCCCCTAGGTTGGTGACTTCGTAGACATCGTTGCCAGCACCACCGGCCATCGTATCGTCACCGTTACCACCGATGAGAATGTCATTGCCCGCGTCACCATTGATGATGTCGTTGCCAGCCCGGCCATTCATGAAGTCGTTGCCATCACCTCCGCTGGCAACGTCCGAGCCGGCCGTGCCGATCCATGTGTCGACACCGGCGGTACCGACGAACAGATCACCGACCACTGTCGTTGCGGCAGAGGTGACTCGCTCAAGTGTGCCGAGGTCATCGGTGTAACTCGCGACGACACGCAGTTGCTGACCGACCTGCAGCTGGTCGGGCGTGAAAATCGTGCCCGTCGCGCCGGCGATGTCGGCAAAGATCGCACCGCTCCCCACCTGCCACTGATGGGCAATCACCGAGGTCGTGGTCCCGTTGGCGTCGGTGAACGCATCCGTGGCGGTCAAGGCCGAGCCTTCCGTCGGGGTCGTATCGCTGATCAGCACCGTTCCGACCGGCAGGACATTGACGGTACCGGTACCGGCCGGCGCGATCGCCGCGGTCGGCGCCGAGAACACCTCCTCCAGCACGCCATTGGCGTCTATGTATACCGCCCTGACGCGCAGCGCCAGCCCGGCTGCCACGACGAGTTGCGGAATGGCCGGCACGGCGCCGATGAGGGTCGCCGGTGGTGCGACCCTGAGTTCCGAGCCCACCGTGACGGTCGTGCCCTCCGCGCGTGCGACCTCACCGGCGGCAAAGAAGGTGATGTCTTCGAACACGCCCGAGCCTGGGCGCGCTTCGAACTGCCAGAAGAAACTGATGGGGCTGGTGATCGCGCCACCAGTCGCAGTATTGTCGGCATCGGTGATGTCTGCCGCCGAGACCGTCAGCACCTGGCCGACGGCGGGTGTGGCATCGTCGATCCTCAGTGAACCGACTGGCGCCGAGTTCAAACCGCCGAGCACCACCGCTTGATCAGCGAACTGCAGCCGCTCGATATTGCTGAGGGTGTCGGTCCCGTCCCTGGCAGCGACATTGTCGGTAACCGTAACGGTGCCGTTGACGTTGTTGACCACGGTGTAATCCGCCAGATTGCCGGAGAACAGCGCCGTGTCGAAGTCAGGACCGGTCGCCGTCAGGATTTCACGGACGATCTGGAGCTGGCCTGGATTATAGGTGCCGTTCAACATGAGCGGAACCAGCGGTGTCATGTTGTCGAAGCTGGCGATTTCCGGCCCGGTGCCATCGATGTTCTGCCGCACACTGATGCGCACGTTGAGCCATTTGTCGCCGTCGATGAGGTCATCGCCGCCACGGCCTTCGATGAAGTCGCTGCCGTCGCCACCCAGGATGATGTTGCCCCCGTCGAACTTATCGTCGGCTGTGCCGGCGATGCCATCCGCGCCATTGCCGGCGCTGCCGACGAACGCCCGTAGGCCGCTGATGAGGTCGAAGTTGGTGAGCACGCTGCCTTTGGCGCCAGCGATGGCGAGCAAGTCGGCAGTGGAGTCATCGCCGCTGAGGAAATCGGCGTGGGACGATCCCGACATCCCTTCCACCAGGTCCAACCGTGCAAGGATCGACGCGTTGGAGCCAGGCACCGCCGGCTGATCGAAGAAGCGCAGCCTGGAGTTGAGGCCCATGGTCACGCCGACCGGATCGTCCTTGTAGGTCGCCCAGTCGTAACCGGAAAACCCGATGAATCGGTCCGCCTCGCTGGGGCTGCCGATCATGATGTCATCACCGCCCTCCCCGTCGAAGTTGTCCGGTCCGCCATCGCCCATGAAGACGTCGTTGCCATTGATCGGATCGTTGCCGAACGGGTCGAAGTTGTCGCCGGCAACGCCATCGGCGGATCCACCCTGGATCCAGTCATCGCCTTCGCCACCGCGCGCGAATTCATTCGCCTTGCTGCCGAGGATGAAGTCATTGCCCAGGCCGCCGCTGGTGTCAGCCGCGTCCTCGCCGGTGACGATGAAGTCCTGGCCGGCCTGGCCGAGGATCAGGTTAAGGCCATTGCCGCCCTGAATGACGTCATTGCCGTCCTCGCCGTGGATGACGTCGTCGCCGCCCATGTCCGTGATGATGTCGTCACCGGCACCGCCAAAGAGTTGGTCGTTGCCGTAGCCACCATCGATCCGGTCGTTACCGGCATCGCCATAGACCGTGTCGTCGTCCGAGTCGCCGGCAATGAGGATATCGTTGCCTGCCGTGCCGCCCAGCACGACCGTTTCGGCGCCGGTGTAGTGCAGGTAGTTGCTATCCGGCCCTACCGTGTTGGGGTTGTCGCGGATCACCAGCGGCGTGAGGAAGTCAGTGCGCGGTGAGCCAATCGGGTGGACCGACGGACCAAACGGATCGGCATTGGCCGGCAGATCGTCGAGCGTGCCGACAATACCGTCGGGACCGGCAATCACACTTGGGTTGTACTGGTTCGCCTGGTTGACCTCCAGAGTGTAGGCCGGCGTCAGGAAAACCCTGGCCGAGAGGTGTGTTGCGTCGGTATTGGCCATGACCAGCGTGGCGAACGTGTTGTTCTCAAGCTCGGCGCCAAAGTCCATCGAGGCGGTGCGTTCCAGATAGTAGAAGCGGTCTCCGTCCTGGAGTTTTTCCATCTGGTTCTCGAAGACGAAGTTGAAGGTCGAGCCGAGCATGCCGCCAAAGGGCATCTTCTCCTCGGCCAGCCCGCCAACCCAGAAGTCGACGTTGTCCAGGCCGGTGATGGTCACATCGTCTGCCGTGTGCAAAACGCCGTCCGCACCAGCGGTGCTGGTCCAGGCACCCGTGCTGTTGAGGAAGTCGACACGGTCGGCCGGTGCGGTCGCGCCGCCGAGCACCAGGTCCGCAGCCGCGGCGCGCTTGTCCGCCAGCGTGATGGCGCTGGTGATGGTCGAGTGCGTGCCGTAGGCGGCGATAAAGTTGATCAGCGATTCCGGATGCTTGATGTGCTGCACGAAATCAGCCCAACTGGTGTAGGGCTTGAGCTCTGCGTCGCCGGTGGGCCCATAGAACTCCCGCCGCGCCGCGTTCAGGGACGGAACGCCGGTATCGCGGCCGCGCGCCAGGTTGATGGCGGGCAGATCGAGCGGCAGACCCAGCAAGTTGTTACGCAGGGCTTCGGTGACGAATTCGTCGATCTCATTGCCCACCTGACGGGTCACGCCGCGCACGATGGCACCGGCCGCCTGTTCCGGAGTGGCGCCACTGCCCGCAAACTCGAGCGGATTGAGGAAGGCCTGGATCAGCCCGATATCGCTCGAGGCGAAGTTCGGATCCAGCCGGTCGACCTGCTCCAGCAGCATCGAGTGCCCGAAGCGATAGACGGTGTGCGCGAACTCGGCAACGATGCTCGGATCGATCGCGGTGTCGTACACCTGGCCCGGTGCAAAGAACGGATCGACCATCGGCTGGATAGTGCGCGCGAACTCTTCGAACACCAGGTGCTGGTACTGCATCTCGGTGCCGAACTTCGCGGTCTGGAACAGACGCTCGCCGTTCCAGTCAAGGGTCGAGGTGTCAGCTGGAACCGCAGTGACAGGCGTCAGCAGCCACTCGTTCAGGAACGATACATCGCCGCTTGCCGCTGTCGCCAGGACCACCGCCATGGTGTGATCGACCAAGCGGTTGTGCTCATGGTGAAAGATCGAATGGACGGTGGTCAGGCCGATGTTTTCGTTGACCCGGCCGTCACCAGCGATGTAGTGCGCGTCCAACAGTTCGTTGTCGTAGAAGCCCGGCGCAGGCGTTCCGCCAATGACATTGTCCGCATCGGGCAGGAGTGCCGCGCCGGTCTGGTCGTCCAACGGAACAGCGGTGTGCGCGATGTCGTTGAGGAAGGCATGGCCGGTGCGCGCGGCGTTGACCAGGCTGATGGGCGCCGCCGGATTGCCTTCAACCAGCACATCGTCGGCCGTGCCGGCAATACCGTCCGGACCCAACATCACCACCTGAGGAAAACCGTTCGGACCCTTGATGAAATTGCCGTAGGCGTCAGTCGCCAGCAATGGCACGTTGTTGAAATCGGCATCGGTGAGATTGATCCCGAGCAGATCATGAGCTTGCGCCTTGACCACCTTCCAGGTGGCCATGCCACCGATCGCGACATCATCGGCCGTACCGAACACACCATCGGCGCCCAGATCACGATTCTCGATCAGCTTGCCGGTGGCCACCGGATCGCCGGCGGCGTTGAACTCATAGGCACGCAGGAACACCTGGTGCGAAGGATGCGAGCTGTAGGTCTGGTTCTGGTCGACAAACGGCGAGGTGGTGTTGGTGTTCTCGTGGATGTCGTCGGCCGTGCCCAGAATGCCATCAGGGCCAGGCAGATTGGTGGCGCGCGTCAGCACCATGAAGTTGGTCGGGCTGCCCGGTACAAAGAGCGGATCGTCAGGCTGCAGCGGAATGAAGACTGTGCCGCTGCCGCCCTTGGTGACGAGGTCCAGGCCATGGTCGAAGAACTGGCCGAAGAAGGTCATCCACTGGTTGAAGGGCGCGGTCAGACCCGCGTCGGGGCTCACGTTCGGGTCGAAGAAGGTCTGGAACGTCGTGCCATCGGTACGGGTTCCGGTCACCACCTGCGCACCGGCCTTGAGGACATCGTCAGCGGTGCCGAGGATGCCATCCAGACCGGGATCGAAGGTGGCCGCGACCGCCGCCGGGTTGTTGGCGGTCTGGTCGACGATCAGGTTACTGATGGTGCGCGGCTGCGAGTCGATCACCAAGCCGCTGGTCTGGGTGTAGCTCGTGCCGGCATCGGCCGGGCGGAAGTCCGGCGTGGTCAGGCGCGGGAACACGTTATCGGCGGCACCGAACTCGGGATGGAGCAGGTTGTTTTCCGTCCCTTCGACCGTGCGCAAACCGTACGGCACTCGTATGTTCGGCAGCAGCGAGTTCAGGTTCTCACCCGCCGCGTGGTGTTCCGCAATCTTGATCTGGTCAAGGATGAACGCCAGGTCGGATTGCGTGTAACGCACACCGTTGCTGGGGGCCGTGGTCTGCGGATCGATCAGCGAAGGCGCCGCTACGGGGGCCGGCGCCCCGGCCACGACGGCCGTGGTCGGTGCCGAGAATACCTGCTCGGTCACGCCATGATCGTCCGCATAGATGGCTTTGACGCGAATTGCCAGACCGGCAAGATCCGACGTCACCGTGAACGTGGGCGCGTCCGCTCTTACAAATCCGATACCGATGCGGCCCGGCCCGAGGATGATGTCCTCGAAGACGCCCGAGCCCGGTGCCGCTTCAAACTGCCATATGTAACTGATGGAATTGTGGATCGCCCCACCCGCGTTGTCGCCATCGGTGAGGCCGGCCGCCGACACGGTCAGTATCTGGCCAACGGTCGGCGCGGTGTTATCCACCGTCAGCGCGCCCACCGGCTCAGCGTTGAGCCCGGGCACGAGGACCAAGGACTGATCGGAGAACTGCAGCCGCTCGATGTTGGTGAGACGGTCGGTTTCTTCCTTGCCGACATTGTCGGTCACGGTGACGATGTCGTCGGCAAAGTTAAGCGGGGTGCCGTTATCGTTGACCGTGACTGTGTAGTTCGCCATTGGGCCCAGGAAGTTGACGGTGTCGAAGCCGCCCACGCCTGGCAGGATCTCACGCACGGCGACGAGCTGGCCTGGATTGTAGGTACCGTTCAGCATGAGCGGGATCATCGGCGTCATGCTGTCGAAGGTGGCGATTTCCGGCCCGGTGCCATCGATGTTCTGACGCACGCTGATGCGCACGTTGAGCCACTTGTCGCCGTCGATAAGGTCGCTGCCGCCACGGCCTTCGATGATGTCGCTGCCATCGCCGCCGAGGATGATGTTGCCCGCGCCGAATTGATCGTCGGCCGTCCCTCCGATACCGTCGGCACCGAATCCGGCGCTGCCGACGAAGGCCCGCAGGCCGCTGACCAGATCGAAGTTGGTGAGGATGCTGCCCCTGGCCGTGATATTGGCGATGATGGCCGCGTTTTGTTCATCGCCGCGCAGGAAGTCGGCGAAGGCCGACCCCGACAGGCCCTCCACTTCCGCGAACCGGTCATAGATCGAATCGGCCGATTGCGCCACTGCGCCCACGATATCGCCCGCGGCATTGGGCACCGCGTGATACGGACTGAAGAAGGGAACGACCATGTCGACGGTCACGCCGTACTTGTCGTTCTTGTAGGTGGTCCAGTCGAACCCGGACATGCCGTCCATCTTGTCCTGGGCGTCACTGGCGACGAAGGTGTCGTCGCCGCCTTCACCGATCATTTCATCGAATCCGCCGGTGCCGATGAAGATGTCGTTGCCGGGCACATCGTCGGACAATGTCGGGCTCATGTTATCGCCGGGTGCACCGTCCTGGGTGCCGCCCTCGATCCAGTCGTCGCCTTCGTTGCCGGTCGGCGCGAGGTTGACCTTGGCGCCGAGGATGAAGTCGTCGCCCGCTCCGCCGAAGGTCATCGTGATGTCTTCAGTGGTGATGACGAAGTCTTTGCCCGCACCAGCGTGGACCAGGTTGTTGGCGCCGAGGATCGAGTTACCGACCTGGATGACGTCGTTGCCGTCCTCGCCGTGGATGACGTCGGCACCGCCGATGTCCGTGATGATGTCGTCACCGGCGCCGCCAAAGAGATTGTCGTTGCCGTAGCCGCCGTCGATCCGGTCGTTGCCGGCGTCGCCATAGACGGTGTCGTCGTCCGAGTCGCCGGCAATCAGGATGTCGTCGCCGGCCGTGCCACCCAGCACGACCGTATCGCTGCCGGTGTAGTGCAAATAGTTGGTATCCGGGCCCACTGTGTCGGGGTTGTCGCGGATCACCAGCGGCGTGAAATGGTCAATCCGTGGCGAGCCAATCGCGTGGACCGACGGGCCAAAGGGGTCGGCGTTGGCTGGCAGGTTGTCGGCAGCCTCATTGACTAGCGTCAACGGATTGTCGACCAGTATGCCATCCGGCCCGGCAATCACACTCTGATTGAACTGGTGCGTCGGGTCGACCTCCAGGGTGAAGGCCGGTGTCTGGAATATGTTGGCCGGCAGGTGTACTGCGTCGCTGTTGAGCATCACCAGATTGGCGAACGAATTGTTCTCAAGCTCGGTTCCGAAGTTGAGTCCTGCGGTGCGGGCCAGGTAGTAGAGGCGGTCGCCATTCTGCAGGTTTTCCAACTGGGTTTCGAAGACGAAGTTGAAGCTCGAACCCAGCAGGCCGCCAAAGGGCATCTTCTCCTCGGCGAGGCCGCCGATCCAGAAGTCGACGGAGTCCAGGCCGGTGATGGTCACGTCGTCGGCGGTGTGCAGAATACCGTCCGCACCGGCATTGCTGGCCCAGACTCCGGTGCTGTTCAGGAAGTCCAGGCGATCAGCCGGCGCCGTAGCGCTGCCAAGCACGAGATCCGCCGCCGCGGCGCGCTTGTCCGCCACCGTCGTAGCGCTGGTGATGGTTGAATGCGTGCCGTAGGCGGCGATGAAGTTGATCAGCGATTCCGGGTGCTTCATGTGCTGCACGAAATCGGCCCAGCTCACATAGGGGGTCAACTGGCTGTCGCCAGTCATGTGGTAGAACTCGCGGCGCGCCGCGTTCAGCGACGGGATGCCGGTGTCTCGGCCGCGCGCCAGGTTGAGTGCGGCAAGGTCAAGCGGCAGGCCGACCAGATTATTGCGCACAGCATCAGTGACAAACTCGTCGATCTCGTTGCCGACTTGCCGTGTGACGCCGCGCACGATGGCGCCAGCCGCCTGCTCCGGGGTAGGGCCGCTCGCAGCAAACGCGAGAGGGTTGAGGAAGGCCGCGATCAGGCCGGTCTGTTGATTGCCTGGGTCAACCGGATTGCCGTCGCCGACGACGTTGAAGTTGGGGTCGAAACGATCGACCGTCTCCAGCAGCATCGAATGGCCGAAGCGAAAGACCGTGTGCGCGAACTCGGCGACGATCGCCGAGTTGATCGTGGTGTCGTTACCCATAGGCGCCAGGAAGACGTCCACTTGCGGCTGGATGGTGCGCGCGAACTCCTCGAACACCAGGTGCTGGTACTGCATCTCGGTGCCGAACTTGGCCGCCTGGAACAACCGCTCGCCGTTCCAGTGCAGGGCCGCAATGTCGGCCGCCGTTACCGGCAATGCCGCCAGTTGGGCGTCAGGCAGCAGCCACTGATTGAGAAAGGCGAGGTCGGCAGAGGCCAGCACCGTCGCTTTGGTCTGGTCGATCAGCCGGTTGTGCTCGCTGTGGAAGATGGAATGCACCGTGGTCAGGCCGATGTTCTCGTTGACCCGGCCGTCGCCAGCGATGTAGTGCTTGTCGAGCAGTTCGTTGTCATAGGTGCCGGGGGCTTGCGGGCCGCCAATGACGGTGTCCAGGTCCGCCGTCAGGCCCCCGGTCGGATCGGCACTGTGGGCGATGTCGATGAGGAACTGGTGACCGGTGCGCACAGCGTTCGTCAGGCTGATGGGCGCGGCCCGATTACCCTCGACGAGCACGTCATCGGCCGTACCGGCTATGCCGTCCGCGCCTTTCATCACGACTTGGGGGAGGCCATTGGGCCCCTTGATGAAGTTGCCATAAGCATCGGTCGCCAGCAGGGGGACGTCGAACACGTCCGCATCGGTCAAGTTGATGCCCAGCAGATCACGGGCCTGGGCCTTGACGACAGCCCAGGTGGCCATGCCGCCGATTTCGACGTCATCAGCGGTGCCGAAATGCCCATCGACGCCCAGGTCACGATTGGTGATCAGCTTGCCGGTGGCCACCGGATCGCCGGCGGCGTTGAGTTCATAGGCACGCAGGAACACCTGGTGCGAAGGATGCGAGCTGTAGGTCTGGTTCTGGTCGACAAAGGGCGAAGTGGTGTTGCTCTGCTCGTGGATGTCATCGGCGGTGCCCAGGATGCCGTCAGGGCCGGGCAGATTGGTGGCGCGCGTCAGCACCATGAAGTTGGTCGGGCTGCCCGGCACGAAGAGCGGATCGTCAGGCTGCAACGGAATGAAGACTGTGCCGCTGCCGCCCTTGGTGACGAGGTCCAGGCCATGGTCGAAGAACTGTCCAAAGAACGTCATCCACTGGTTGAACGGCACGGTCAGGCCCGCGTCCGGCGTGATGTTGGGAATCTGGAAAACGGCAACGTCGTCGGCGGTGCCGAAAAAGCCATCCAGACCGGGGCTGGTGACCACCTGTGATCCCGGATTGGCCGCTGCGGCCGCGACCGCCGCCGGATTGTTGGCGGTCTGGTCCACGATCAGGTTGCTGATGGTGCGCGGCTGCGAGTCGAAGACGAACCCGCTGGTCTGCAGGTATGAGGTAGGCGTGGTTCCGCCAGGATCGGCAGGGCCGAAGAAGCCGACCGGCTGGACCTGCGCGGTATTGAACACCGGTGTCGTCATGCGAGGAAAGAAATTGTCGGCGGCACCGAACTGGGGATTGGCCAGGTTGTTGTCGATGCCGGTGACGGTGCGCAGACCGAAGGGGACTTCTACGTTCTGCAGCAAGTCAGCCAGACTCGTGCCTGACGCATTCCGTTCAGCGATGAAAATTTGTTCGAGAATGAACTCTAGATCGGACTTGATGAAGCTGGCCATGGCTGTTTCCTCGATGCTTAACCAATCAGGAAACCACACGCATAAAACACCGCTGCAAACGCGTGGTTTAGTGCTTAACCCCATAAATGAAAATCGAAATTAGAACGACGGGACCCGGTACCACGGCCGCACCGAGCCCCTACTGAATTGCAAGCAATCAGCAGAGCTCGACTGAGGATCAATTCCCCATGACAACCGTACTTACAGGCAGGTATTGCGCCTCAAGGAGGCGAAGGCCCATGAACCCAGGTCGAATGGAAGGTGCAACTTACCAACGGCCCCGTCACGTATCGGGGCTCTATGCATTTGTACATGGTGTTCTCTCAGACATTGGGGGCTTGTCACAGATGCCACACATCCAGAGAACAGAGGTATTGGCCGGAATATGCGCGTGAAGATCGGCATATTCCGGGACTTCCTGAGGGGTGATGGCACGGTTCTGCGTCCATGCGGCTTCGTCAACAAGCCTTTTATCCTTGAGAAAACTGGTATCGACTACGAATTGACTAGTATGTATTGGAGACCGGCTCCGCACGCTCGGTGGCGGAGTCAGGAAACCCTTGGAACCATAGGTTTGGTTCTGATTGAGTGGTACACCCGCACCGTTGTACTGGAGCGTTTTCTCAACAGAAATTTCAAGTGAGCCGAGTTTGACTTGAGTGCCAGGGTGCGAATGGCCGACCACACTATTGGAAATAACCGACAGCTGTTGTTGCCGGAAATAGCGATTATCCAGATGGATTGAGAATCTTTTTAAACTATTCATCGCGCCTCCCGCCTTCAACCTCCAACGCAAGCTTTACACTCCATTGAAAATGAGTATTGAGGGGCTACCCGGATGTGTACAGAGACAAAAGCCCAATCAAATTCTGAGACTTTGGTCGAAGAACCGGGTCAGACCTTGGTCGGATCAGAGGCTGGCCAAACGTCCAGTGGCGCAGCCCCCGGGAGACAGAGCACCCGTGCGAAACTGCGCCATTCAAGCCGCTCAACCCAGTTCGTAATCTGCGCCACAATCATTCTGGGCTTGACCATGACGTTCGTTGGAAACCTCGTAAGCCAAAGTATCGAAGATGCAACGATTCAAACGGCGGCAGAGACCGGTGCGCGTTATATGCAGAACTTTCTCGAACCTTTCGTCCAGGGACTGACCACTGCCAAAGAACTCCCCAATGGAACCATTCAGGCCATTGATCACCTGCTGTCCAACACCTCGCTGAGTACACATGTAGTCTCGGTAAAAATCTGGCTTCCAGACGGCACGATTGTCTACAGCGCCGACAAATCCACAGTCCAGAAAACTTTTCCGACAGAAGAGATCTCACAGGCGCTGACGGGCAAGATCTATACAGAACTGGACAATGATTTTGAGGATGATACGGAGGACGCTTTCGAGCGAAGCCTGAATATTCCGCTCTATGAAATTTTTGCTCCCCTGCGCGAAACAGGTACTGGAAAGATTGTTGCGGTTGGAGAGTTCTACGAAACAGCGGAAGCGTTACAGCGCGAAATCAATAATGTTCGCAAGAAAGTATGGGCGATTGTCGGTACAGCAACGACAGCCATGCTTTTGTTGTTATTTTTTATCGTTCGGCGCGATGACAAGATAATAAAGCAGCATGAAACAGTACTTGAATGGCGAATGGATGAGCAAGCAAAGTTGCACTCGAACAATGCCGCCCTTCAGCACAAAGTCACTACAGCCAATCGCGAGTTTTCCAGAATCAATGAACTCACTCTTCGGCGGATCGGGGCAGATCTTCATGATGGTCCTGCCCAGCTGTTGTCACTTATTCTCCTTCGCCTTGAAGAGCTCGAAGATTCGCAAGGAGCCTCGGATGGAGAAGTCCTCGAAATGATCAGGCGCGCCGGCGAGGATGCTTTAAACGAAGTGCGGGAAATATCACTCGGCCTGGCTCTTCCGGAAGTCAATGACCTGACCCTGCACGATGCGCTGGTATTGCTTGCCGAGCGGCACGAAGAGCGAACCGAGACGCGAGTAGAACTGGAGCTTGATACGCTTCCAGACGATGTACCGATAGCGCATAAAATTTGTATTTACCGCTTCGCCCAGGAAGCATTGAACAATGCCTATATTCACGCCGGTGGAAAAGGCCAAAAGCTCAGCGCCTCTCATTGCGAAGGACTACTGGAAGTGCAAGTCGAAGATGCGGGAGTGGGTATTTCAACCGAAAAACCAAGTGTGCCAAGTCGAGGTAGAACTCGTCTGGGCCTTATCGGCATGCGCTATCGCGTCGAATCCCTCGGCGGAATATTCATCATTGAATCGGCGCCCCATGCCGGAACCAAAGCCAGGGCGCAGTTCAAAATCTGATCACCCGTGCCAGAATGAGCGTTGCACTCAAGTAACCGCAAGCGCTTATCGCCCGCTACTTGTCTTACCGCTGTCATTCAAGTCACGGCGTTGAAGAACACCACATAAGCCAGGTATATGGTCACTCTCCCAATGCCGTCTCACTGCTGCGACTGCCTGCGTCCGGTTACGAACGCGTAGCTTGTACATGACATTCGTCATGTAGTGCTTGATGGTCTTCTCGCAGAGCTCAAGCTTGATAGCAACCTCGCGGTTTGTCAGGCCCTTCGATACTTCCCGGATAACTTGTTCTTCGCGATGGGTCAGCTCGATCTTTTGCTTATCAGCCGCGTGCTTTCCGAAATTGCTCAACAGCTTGCTGGCAAGCTTGGGTGTAATGAAGGTTTCACCACCGGCAACATTTCTGATGGCTTGCACAAGCTCACGACCGCTTATGCCCTTCAGCACATATCCCTGCGCACCCGCCTCGAGGGCGGAATAGGCATCCTCGATGGACTCGGACACCGTCAGCATCAAAACTTTAACTGTCGGCGAAGAAGCTGAGATCGCTCGCACGGCAGCAAAGCTATCGCCCGGCATATTTACATCCATCAGCAAAACATCCGGAGCAAAACGAGCGGCAATTTCCAGGGCATCCTCCGCAGACGCCCCCTGCTCGACCACCTGAAAGTCAGCGACTTTCTTCAGCGCCATTGTGACCCCATCCCTTAACAGCGGGTGATCATCAACGATGCCAATCTTGATCATGGAACTCATAGGAACTCCTCATAGGAGGCGATGGAGCTGCATGTTGGTGTCGCACGTTTCATTTTTCACCCTCGCGTCATGCCGAATCCGGCAGGCCCCGCCGTCTCCATGATGTCCGGGACGACAGCGGTTGCGAGTACCTTGGGGTGGTGCAACTAATGAGCCATTTCAATAAAGCGAAGAAAAAGTTCAAATGAATTAACAGGCTGTTTTTGAGTGTTTCAAGAGAGAGAAAGGTGAGGAAGGGAAGATTCCTCAAATTAGGTGGTAAACCCCCGATTGGGTGGGTGAAATGCCCCATTTATGGAGAGAGTAGCGGGCCTGTTTCACTGACCGCTTTTGACAGGGACTGCAAAAAAAAACGCCAACCCGATGGTTGGCGTTTTACTTGCAGTTTGCAGCTCGAAGCTTACCGCTGCCTCACTCCGGCTTGCGACGACCAAAGCCCGGACGCTGGCCGGAACCGGCCGGTGCGCCACGGCGCTTGCCCGATGGCGTGTCGCCGTCGACCAGCTTGATCCCCGGACGCTTAGGCGCAGGCTTGGCCGGGCGCTTGGTGTCGGCCGGGCGATCGGCTACCGGCGTACCACGACCTTCGCCACGCTCGGTACGGCCATTGGCCGGACGTGGCGTGCGTGGACCGCGTTCGCCGTCCTGACGGGCAACAGGCTTGCGCCCTGGACGCTCGCCTTCGATCTGCGGCTCGCGGCTGGCACGCGGCGCGGCAGGTGCGGCGGCTGTCCCAGTGGCTGGACGCAGGGTACGAACGCGCTCGGTCTTGGCCATCGGACGCGACGACTTGCGCTGCATCCGGTCAAGCTTGTCTTTGCTCTTGGCGTTCATCTGCGGCATCGCGACCGGCGTCAAGCCGACCTCGGCACTCAGGATGTCGACTTCGTACTGGCTCATTTCGCGCCAGCGGCCCATCGGCAGGTCGGAGTTGAGGAACACCGGGCCGAAACGCACGCGCTTCAGACGGCTGACCACCAGGCCCTGGGACTCCCACAGGCGACGAACTTCGCGGTTACGACCTTCCATCACCACGCAGTGGTACCAGTGGTTGAAACCTTCACCACCAGGTGCCTGCTTGATGTCCGTGAACTTGGCCGGGCCGTCTTCGAGGACAACACCGGCTTTCAGACGCTCGATCATCTCGTCATCGACTTCGCCACGCACACGTACCGCGTATTCACGGTCCATTTCGTAGGAAGGGTGCATCAGGCGGTTGGCCAGCTCACCGTCAGTGGTGAACATCAGCAGACCGGTGGTGTTGATGTCCAGGCGACCGATGTTGATCCAGCGACCCTCTTTAGGGCGCGGCATCTTGTCGAACACGGTCGGACGGCCTTCCGGGTCGACACGGGTACAGATCTCGCCGTCGGGCTTGTTGTACATGATCACGCGGCGCACCGACTCGGCGGCTTCTTCGCGCTTGATCACCTTGCCATCGATGGTGATGGCGTCGTGCATGTCGACGCGCTGGCCAAGGGTGGCGTCTTTGCCGTTGACCTTGATGCGGCCGTGGCTGATCCAGGCTTCCACGTCACGGCGCGAGCCGACGCCGATACGGGCGAGGACTTTCTGCAGTTTTTCGCCTGCTGGGCCGATTGGCTGGTCGTCTTGCTGGTCTTTGATACTCATCTGGGCACCTCCCGGTGTGGTCTGAAAACTGGGTACTTGGGCGAAGGGATCGCCGAAGGGTCGCGAATCATACGCGCATGAGGGCGTTTGCGCATCAGAGACTAGCTGATCAAGGCAAGGTTATTTGTTTTTCCGCTGGCCGGTGACACAAGGTCTTCCGGCAAGTACAAGTCCCTGTGGGAGCGAGCTTGCTCGCGATAGCGGTTTATCAGTCACTTTAATGTTGAATGTGCTGCCGTCATCGCGAGCAAGCTCGCTCCCACAGGGTTTGCGTCAGTCTTCGAATTCGCGGCGTTCGGCCTCGATCGCTTCGGCCAGGGCCAATGCTTCGGCTTCTTCGTCGCTCAGTTCAGGCTCAGGCTTTGGCTGCTCAAGCGCAGCCACGGCGGCCAGGAGTTTTTCCCGGGCTTCGGCAACGCCGAGGATGTCGTCGTCCTGCTCCGGCTCGATCTCGGGCTCTGGCTCACCTTCCGGTTCAGGCTCGGGCTGTGCCGCTTCGACTTCTGGCTCGACGACCGACTGCTCCGGATCGAATTCAGGCGACGCCCCATCACGCAACAAGTCGTCGAAGTCGGTCTTGATCCCTTCTTCCATGCTGTCCAGTTCCAGCAACAGCGTGTGGAAACTGGTCTCTTCCTTGGGCTCTTCCGGCTCGGCGCTGGCGTCGGCCAACTCTTGCAGCCCGGCGGGTACGGGGGCGTCGTCGAATTCGAGCACCGGATCCGGTTCCAGCTCGCGCAGTTCCGCCAGCGGCGGCAGGTCATCGAGGTTCTTCAGGTTGAAGTGATCGAGGAACGCCTTGGTGGTGGCGAACATCGCCGGTTTGCCGGGTACGTCGCGGTAGCCGACGATGCGGATCCACTCGCGCTCCATCAAGGTCTTGACGATGTTGCTGTTGACCGCCACGCCCCGCACGTCTTCGATTTCGCCACGGGTGATCGGCTGGCGATAGGCAATCAGCGCCATGGTTTCCAGCATGGCCCGGGAGTAACGCTGCGGGCGCTCTTCCCACAGACGCCCGACCCACGGCGCAAACTTCTCGCGAATTTGCAGGCGATACCCCGAGGCCACTTCCTTGAGTTCAAACGCACGACCATCGCAGGACTTGGCGAGAATCGTCAGGGCCTTCTTGAAGACCGGCGGTTCCGGGCGCTCGCCTTCCTCGAAGAGTTCGAACAGGCTTTCCAAAGATTGCGGCTTTCCCGAGGCCAACAGAAAGGCTTCAAGCAAGGGTGCCAGATCACGGGGTTCAGTCAGGTTCATGTTTCGACTCGTTATTCGGCTCGGGCTCGCACATGGATCGCGGCAAATGGCTCATTCTGCACCAGCTCGACCAGGGATTCCTTGACCAGTTCAAGGATCGCCATGAAGGTCACCACCACCCCCAGGCGCCCTTCTTCTGCGGTGAAAAGCTCGACAAACGGCACGAAACCGCCGCCCTTGAGGCGTTCCAGCACATCGCTCATGCGCTCGCGGGTCGACAGCGCTTCGCGGCTGACCTGATGGCTTTCGAACATGTCGCCACGGCGCAAGACCTCGGCCATGGACAACAGCAGCTCTGACAAGCGCACGTCCGGCAGCAGCTTGCGTGCCCGGGCTTCCGGAGCGTCAAGCTTGGGCACCACCACATCACGGCCGACGCGACTCAGGCCATCGATGCCTTCGGCGGCAGCCTTGAAGCGTTCGTACTCCTGCAAGCGGCGGATCAGTTCGGCGCGCGGGTCGTCCTCTTCGTCTTCGACGGTTTCGGCCCGTGGCAGCAGCATCCGCGACTTGATCTCGGCCAGCATCGCGGCCATCACCAGGTATTCGGCGGCCAGTTCCAGGCGTACCGACTGCATCAATTCGACGTAGCCCATGTACTGGCGAGTGATTTCCGCCACCGGGATGTCGAGGATGTTGATGTTCTGTTTACGGATCAGATACAGCAGCAGGTCGAGGGGCCCTTCGAAGGCTTCGAGGAAGACCTCGAGGGCATCCGGCGGGATGTACAGGTCCAGCGGCATTTCCATGACCGCCTGGCCATAGACCATGGCGAAGGGCAGTTCTTGCTGGGCTCCGGCCTGACTGTCGACGGGTTCTACTGCGGACATCTAGGCCTCGACCATGAACGGCGCAGGGTCGCCGCAACCAACGCGAATCACTTCCGGCTCGCCGTCGGCGAGGCTGATCACCGTGGACGCCTTGATCCCGCCGAAACCGCCGTCGATGATCAGATCGACCTGGTGTTCGAGCAACTGGCGCATTTCGTGCGGGTCGCTCAACGGGTCTTCATCGCCGGGCATGATCAGGGTCACGCTCATCAACGGCTCACCCAGTTCAGCCAGCAACGCCAGGGCAATCGGGTGGCTCGGCACGCGCAGGCCGATGGTGCGTTTCTTCGGGTGCAACAACAACCGCGGCACTTCGCGCGTAGCGTTGAGGATGAAGGTATAGGGCCCCGGCAGATGGGCCTTGAGAATGCGGAACGTGCCGGTGTCGATCTTGGCGAACAGGCCAAGTTGCGACAGGTCGCTGCAGATCAGCGCGAAGTTGTGCTTTTCATCCAGCTGCCGCAGGCGCCGAACGCGCTCCACGGCCACCTTGTCGCCGATCTGGCAACCTATGGCGTAGGAAGAGTCCGTGGGATAAATCACCACCCCGCCCTTGCGGATGATTTCGACTGCCTGTTTGATCAGGCGCGCTTGCGGGTTTTCCGGATGAATCTGGAAAAATTGACTCACATTCTCTACCTGTTCAGACGGCGGCAATAACTGGGTCATGTTTGAATCGACACCATAGCGGCGGCAGATCCTCCGGGAGTGGCCGGTATTCACCGATCTCTGACCAGCCTCCAGGGCCATGAAAATCACTGCCGGCGCTGACCAGCAGACCGAACTCGCGGGCCAGAATGGCCAGGCTGCCCACTTGCTCGGCAGGCTGGTAACCATTGACCACTTCGATGGCGTGGCCCCCTGCTTGAATATAGTCGGCAATCAGACGACGTCGCTTGCTGCGCGTGAATTCATAGTGCCATGGGTGTGCCAGGCTGACCCAGGCCTTGGCCGCGCGCAGGGTTTCGACAGTTTCCTCCAGGGTCGGCCAGTGTTGCTTGACGTCGCCCAGTTTGCCGGCGCCCAGCCATTTGCGAAACGCTTCGGCGCGGTCCTTTACGAAACCTTCACGCACCATCCAGTCGGCGAAATGCGGGCGTGCCGGCGCGTTACCGCTGTCGCCCAGCTCCTGCTGGATCCCCCGGGCGCCATCCAGCGCCCCCGGCATGCCTTTGAGCGCCAGTTTGCGGCTGATTTCTTCGGAGCGTAGCCAACGGCCATCATGCAATCTGGCGATAGCCTCGACCAACGGCGCTGCACTCACGTCAAAACCGTAGCCCAGGACATGAATGGTCGCACCACCCCAGGTGCAGGACAATTCGACGCCGTTGACCAGTTGCATCCCCAGCGCGGTAGCCGCGTGCCGGGCCTCGTCGAGGCCCTCGAGGGTGTCGTGATCGGTCAAGGCCAGGACTCGCACGCCTTTCTCGAACGCCCGCGCCACCAGAACCGCAGGCGCCAGGGCGCCATCGGAGGCCGTGCTATGGCAGTGCAAATCAACATTCACAGGGCTTTGTAACCTCAAATCAGCTGGCGCTATCGCGCGCCCATATGTTTGTTATTATGCCGCCACATCCTGCTTCTGGCTGCCACTGTGAAACAATTCATCGATTTCATCCCGCTCCTGCTGTTTTTCATCGTCTTCAAAATCGATCCACGGGTCGTCGACATCGCCGGTCATGAGTTCACTGTAGGCGGTATTTACAGCGCCACCGCGATGCTGATCGTCAGTTCCCTGGTGGTCTACGGCACACTGTTCATCAAGCAGCGCAAGCTGGAGAAGAGCCAGTGGCTGACCCTGATCGCCTGTCTGGTCTTCGGCAGCCTGACCCTGGCGTTCCACAGCGAGACGTTCCTGAAGTGGAAAGCCCCGGTGGTCAACTGGCTGTTCGCCCTGGCGTTCATCGGCAGCCACTTCGTCGGTGACAGCCTGCTGATCAAACGCATCATGGGCCACGCGCTGACCCTGCCGGAGCCGGTCTGGACGCGCCTGAACATCGCCTGGATCGTCTTCTTCCTGTTTTGCGGTGCCGCCAACCTGTTTGTCGCGTTCACCTTCCAGAGCTACTGGGTCGACTTCAAGGTGTTCGGCAGCCTGGGCATGACTTTGCTGTTCCTGGTCGGCCAGGGCATCTACCTGTCCCGCCATCTGCACGATGCCGACACCACAACGCCAAAAACCGAGGACTGACATGCTTTACGCAATCATTGCCACAGACGTCGCCAACTCCCTGGAAGCCCGCCTGGCCGCACGGCCTGCACACCTGGAGCGCCTGCAAGTGCTCAAGGGCGAAGGTCGCATCGTATTGGCCGGTCCACACCCGGCGATCGACAGCAATGATCCAGGCGCTGCGGGTTTCAGCGGCAGCCTGATCGTCGCCGAATTCGATTCCCTGAGTGCCGCCCAGGCCTGGGCCGACGCCGATCCGTACATCGCCGCAGGCGTCTACGCCAACGTTCTGGTCAAGCCGTTCAAGCAAGTCCTGCCGTAACTTTCTTCTTTCACTGCCCCGACGCGGTGAACCATATCGGTTCATCGCGTTCTCAATCGCTCATTATTCTCGTTTGCCGGCCGACAACCTCCCAATACTCGTATTGGAACCAGGAGTCGCCATGCGCAAGGGTCCGTTGTGCCTGATGTTGGTCACGTTGTCGATCGTGGCGCCCGCCCACGGTGAAGAATACGCCGAGGGTGGCAACTCGACGCCGCTTTCCTTGAGCGCCGGCAGCCAGATCACCGTGCTGCAGCAACGCTTGAAAGAAAGCGAACGGCAACGGGAAGAACTGAACAAGCAATTGCAAACTGCCGACGGCGAACGCGAAAGCCCACTGCTGGCCCGGTTGCGCCAGGAGAACCAGCGCTTGAAGCTGCAACTCAAGGAAGCCCAGGCCAGCAGTCCCCTGCCGCGCCTGCTGACCGACCAGCAACAATGGTTCGTCATTGGCGCCGGGGTAGCGCTATTGGCTCTGCTCTGCGGTATCTTCGCCAGTGGAGCAAGTCGAAAACGTCGACAATGGCTAAATTGAGTGAGTCATGAGCGAGCTGTTACTTATTGATGATGACCAGGAGCTGTGTGAGCTCCTGAGCAGCTGGCTGTGCCAGGAAGGGTTTCAGGTTCGTGCCTGTCACGACGGCAAGAGCGCACGCCGTGCACTGGCCGAAACCGCCCCGGCGGCCGTGGTGCTGGATGTGATGCTACCCGATGGCAGCGGCCTGGAGTTGCTCAAGCAGTTGCGCAGCGATCACCCGGATTTGCCGGTGCTGATGCTCTCGGCCCGGGGCGAACCGCTGGACCGTATCCTCGGCCTGGAACTCGGCGCCGACGATTACCTGGCCAAACCCTGCGATCCACGGGAACTGACCGCCCGCCTGCGCGCAGTCCTGCGGCGTAGCCACCCGACGGCGGTGTCCAGCCAGATGGAACTGGGCGACCTGTGTTTCAGCCCGGTGCGTGGCGTGGTCAGCATCGACGAACAGGAATTCACCCTCACCGTCTCCGAAAGCCGCCTGCTCGAAGCCCTGCTCAAGCAACCCGGCGAACCCCTGGACAAACAAGAACTGGCGCAGATCGCCCTCGGCCGCAAGCTGACTCTGTACGACCGCAGCCTGGACATGCACGTCAGCAACCTGCGCAAGAAGATCGGCCCACACCCCGATGGCCGACCGCGCATCGTGGCCCTGCGCAGCCGCGGCTACTACTACAGCCTCTGATCCCTGTAGGGTTTGTCAGGTCGGCGGGAAGTCGTCTTTACCCAAGCTTTACCCTCCGCTGACCGCCGCTGACCTTGATCTGCGTAACCTGTACTCATCCGGAACGTACCGGGAACGAGACAAGGAGATACACCATGCGCAAGACTCTTATCGCTCTGATGTTCGCTGCTGCCCTGCCGACCGTTGCCATGGCCATGCCTGAAGGCTCAGGCCCTATGGATGGGTCGATGGACGGTTCGCGCCACGGCGGTCAGATGCACGGCATGCACGGCAAAGGCCCGTACAGTGAACTGGACCTGAGCCGCGAACAGCGCGAGCAGATCCGCAAGATCATGGGCGAACAGATGCACGAGCGTAAGCAACTGGTCGAGAAGTATCTGGAGAAGCTCTCGCCAGCCGACCAGAAAGCCATGAAGGACGAGATGGCCGCCAACCACAAGAAAGCTGAAGCGGACGTGCGCGCCTTGCTGAAACCGGATCAACAGAAGAAATTCGACGAGATCCAGAAAAAACAGGCTGAACGTCGCGCCGAGTGGGCCGAATTCAAGGCCTGGAAAGCGCAACAACCGCAAAAGGCGCAATAATGCACTAACCCCGGACCCAGCGGCCTAGCACCGCTGGGTCTGGCACCACCCGATTTAATGTGGGAGCGGGCTTGTGTGGCGAGGGGGCTTGCCCCCGTTGGGTCGCGAAGCGGCCCCGGCATTTCAACGTTAAACCGCATGTAACGGGTTTACGACTGCTTCGCAGCCGAACGGGGGCAAGCCCCCTCGCCACAGGCCCGCTCCCACATGGATTGACGTTTGTTTGAGGATTTTCCGTGCGTTCATTGTTCTGGCGTATCCTGGCCAGCTTCTGGCTGGCCATCGCTCTGGTTGCAGGGCTTTCCATCCTGCTCGGGCACATGCTCAACCAGGACGCCTGGATTCTCAGCCGCCATCCGGGCCTCAACACACTAGCCGAAGAGTGGACGCAAACCTACGAAAGCCAGGGCGAAGACGCCGCCCAGGACATACTCCAACAACGCAAACGCCAGTATCACATCGACGTTCAGGTGCTTAACGAAAGCGGCGATCCGGTGGTGCGCGGCACCTTCCCGAAACGTGCGGCGGCCTTTGAGGCGCGACAGAACAACGAGGACCGGCGCCTGCCATGGCGGCGTCTGACCGATGAGTTCACCAGCGAAAAAACCGGTGACACCTTCCTGTTCATCTACCGCATTCCACACCCGGAACTGGACGCCTGGCACCGCGAGAGCCTGCTCTGGCCGCTCAGTGCCCTGGGGATCGCCCTGGTGGTGCTAACCCTGTTCAGCCTGCTGGTGACCTTTTCCATCACTCGCCCGCTCAGCCGTCTGCGCGGAGCGGTGCATGACCTGGGACAAACCACGTATCAACAGAACAGCCTGGTCAAGCTGGCGAACCGGCGCGATGAGTTCGGCGTCCTGGCCAACGATTTCAACCGCATGGGCGCGCGCCTGCAAAGCCTGATTGGCAGTCAGCGGCAACTGCTGCGGGATGTGTCCCACGAACTGCGCTCGCCCCTCGCCCGCCTGCGTATCGCGCTGGCACTGGCCGAACGGGCCACCCCGCAAGAACGGGAACAACTCTGGCCGCGCCTGACCCGCGAGTGCGACCGACTGGAAGCGCTGATCAGCGAAATCCTCGTACTGGCGCGGGTCGACTCCGATAACGCCAGTGCCGAAGAGGTGGACCTGAACGCCTTGCTCAATACCCTGCAAAAGGATGCGCAACTCGGTTCACCCGAGCAACTGGTCCACCTCGAGGCCGAATCGCAACTGAATCTGAAGGGCTGGCCGACCATGATCGAACGCGCCGTGGACAACCTGCTGCGCAACGCCCAACGTTTCAATCCGGTGGGCGGCCTGCCGATCGAAATGCAGGCGCTGCGTCAGGGGGAGCGGATCGTCGTGACCGTGCGCGATCATGGACCGGGGGTCAGTGCCGAATATTTGAGCCAGCTCGGTGAGCCGTTCTATCGGGCACCGGGGCAGACCGCGGCCGGACACGGCCTGGGCCTGGCCATCGCCCGGCGCGCGGCGGAGCGACATGGCGGCAGCCTGGTGCTGGCCAATCACCCGGAAGGCGGGTTCATTGCCAGCCTGGAATTGCCGTTGTTGCCGGGGGCTGCCGTACAGCCCTGACCCCGGTTTGAACTACACAGCTCGCTCCCACAGGTTTTGCGGTGTCAGGCTTTACCGGGCCAGGCACTGACGAATTCGGCGAGATCAACCTTCTCGGCCACTCGAGGTTCTTTCTGCGGCGTGCCCAGATACAGGAAAGCAATCACCTCTTCCCCCTCCGCCAAACCCAAACCCTTGGCCACATGGGCCGAGTATGCCAGGTCACCGGTACGCCACACCGCGCCAATGCCCTGCGCGTAGGCCGCGAGCAAAATCCCGTGGGCCGCACAGCCCGCCGCCAGCAACTGCTCGGACTTCGGATATTTGACGTGATCCTGCACGCGAGCGATCACCACCACCACCAACGGTGCCCGCAGCGGACCACTGCGCGCCTTGTCGATGGCCGCTTCGCTGACTTCGCTGTCCGAAAGTTTCGCCGCTTCGGCCAGCAACTCGCCCATTTGCTCACGCGCCGCGCCTTCCACCGTCAGGAAGCGCCAAGGCTGCAAGTGACCGTGATCCGGGGCGCGCATGGCGGCGCCAAACAGCACCTCGCGCTGCTCGGCAGTGGGTGCAGGGTCAATCAGTCGTGGAACGGAAACACGGTTGAGCAAAGCGTCGAGAGCCTGCATCGGCCACCTCCTGAAAAATTTGTGCGGCTATTCTAGCGGTAACTGCCGCAGCAGTGCCGGTTTACATGCCCTGCCTCGCAGGTAGAATGGCGCCCTTTCCACTATCAGCCGAGCGGACCTCATGGCGTTGCCGACCTTACGGATCATTGGTTTCATCATCGGCATCTTCCTGATCACGCTGGCGATCTCCATGGTCGTGCCCATGGCCACGCTGGTCATTTTCGACCGCACCAGCGACCTGCCGTCGTTCCTCTGGGCCAGCATGATCACCTTTGTCGCCGGTTTGGCACTCGTGATTCCGGGGCGCCCCGAACACATTCACCTGCGCCCCCGGGACATGTACCTGCTGACCGTCAGCAGTTGGCTGGTGGTGTGCATCTTCGCCGCGCTGCCGTTCCTGCTGACCCAGCACATCAGCTACACCGATTCATTCTTCGAAAGCATGTCCGGCATCACCGCCACCGGCTCGACCGTGCTCAGCGGCCTGGACACCATGTCCCCCGGCATCCTGATGTGGCGCTCGTTGCTGCACTGGCTCGGCGGCATCGGCTTCATCGGCATGGCGGTGGCGATTCTCCCGCTGTTGCGCATCGGTGGCATGCGGCTGTTCCAGACCGAATCGTCGGACCGTTCGGAAAAAGTCATGCCCCGTTCGCACATGGTGGCGCGGCTGATCGTTGCGACCTACGTCGGCATCACCATTGTCGGCAGCCTGGCGTTCTGGTGGGCCGGGATGAGCCTGTTCGACGCCATCAACCATGCGATGTCGGCGATTTCCACCGGTGGTTTCTCCACCTCCGACCAGTCTTTGGCCAAGTGGCCGCAACCGGCGGTGCATTGGGTCGCGATCGTCATCATGATTCTCGGTGCCCTGCCGTTCACGCTGTATGTCGCCATGTTGCGTGGTAACCGTCGGGCGCTGATCAAGGATGAACAGGTTCAAGGCCTGCTCGGCATGCTGTTGGTGACCTGGCTGGTGCTCGGCACCTGGTACTGGTGGACCACCCAGCTGCATTGGCTGGAGGCGTTGCGGCATGTGGCGCTGAACGTGACGTCAGTGGTGACGACGACCGGTTTCGCGTTGGGGGACTACAGCTTGTGGGGCAATTTCTCGCTGATGCTGTTCTTCTATCTGGGGTTTGTCGGCGGTTGCTCCGGCTCGACCGCGGGCGGTATCAAGATTTTCCGCTTCCAGGTGGCCTATATCCTGCTCAAGGCCAACCTTAACCAGCTGATTCACCCGCGCGCCGTGATCAAGCAGAAGTACAACGGTCACCGCCTCGACGAAGAGATCGTGCGGTCGATCCTGACCTTTTCGTTTTTCTTTGCAATCACCATCTGCGTGATTGCGCTGCTGCTGTCGCTACTCGGCGTGGACTGGATGACCGCCCTCACCGGCGCGGCCAGTACCGTGTCCGGCGTCGGCCCGGGGCTCGGCGAAACCATCGGCCCGGCGGGCAACTTCGCCACCCTGCCGGATGCCGCCAAGTGGATTCTCTCGTTCGGCATGCTGCTGGGCCGATTGGAGATCATTACGGTGTTTGTGCTTTGTATTCCGGCATTTTGGCGTCATTGACCGCTTCGGATGTTTGCATCAGCCGCATCCGGTACTCGCCGGGCGTGGCATCGAACCAGCGGCGGAAAGCACGGAAGAAGTTGCTCGGATCGGCAAACCCCAGCAAGTAGGCAATTTCCAGCAAGGTCATGTTCGGTTGCGCCAGGTACTGCTCGGCCAGCTCGCGTCGGGTATCGTCCAGCAGCGCCTGAAAACTCGTGCCCTCTTCCTGCAAGCGCCGTTGCAAGGTGCGCTGGGAAAGATGCAGCGTCTGCGCCACGGTGTCGCGCTTGGGCTCGCCTTGGGGCAGCAGGCGGCACAACACCTGCCGCGCCTTGTGGGTCACGCGGTTTTCGGAAAAGCGCGCCAGGTACTCGCCGGCGAAGCGGTCATGCA
Organism: Pseudomonas grandcourensis; assembly: GCF_039909015.1. Classification (NCBI taxonomy): domain Bacteria; kingdom Pseudomonadati; phylum Pseudomonadota; class Gammaproteobacteria; order Pseudomonadales; family Pseudomonadaceae; genus Pseudomonas; species Pseudomonas grandcourensis. Next base: position 1,688,704 of record NZ_CP150919.1, on the reverse strand, counting down.
GCAACGCCATGGCCTCGTTGGCCGTCGGCAGTGGGGCTTCCATATCGGCACGTTCGAAAATCAGCGCATCGTAAGGCGCGTTGAACACCAGCGGTGCATGGAAGGCTTGTCTATAGGGTTCCGGGTTGGCCGGCTCGGCGCCTTGCAGCAACACTTTGCGTGGCTGCAATGTACGCCCGGTCAACCAGCTGCATAGCGCCAGGGCACAGGCCAGTGAAGCTTCGGCGCTTTGCCGGGTCGGCGGCAGATGATCGCCATGCACTGTCAGAATCAGCGCGTAGCCTTCTTCCAGCAACTGGAAACTCAGGTCGGCACTTTCGGCGATGATCCGTTGATAGCGCACCAGACGCTGAAAGCCTTCGGCCAAAGTCTGGCTGGACATCAAGGCGTAACCGGTCACATGAAACTGCGCCGGTCGCACCACCTTGCCCATGTTCAGGCCGATGGCCGGGTTGCCGGACAGATCGACCGCACGCTGCCACAGCCGTGTCATGGAATCTTGCGGGAAGCGTGCGTCCGGATCATCCAGTGCCGCGTAGTCGAGGCCCAGCTGTTTGAACAGAGCGCGGCAATCCAGACCGTCCATCTCCAGCGCTTTGACAATCCCCATCGCCCAGCTTGCAGAAGTCGTTCGTTCGCTCATGGCGTTTTCTTACATGGTGGCCGCGTGCTACGGCTATTGACCGAAGGATACTAAAGTGGCGCCTATTGTCAGTGGCTGATGCCAATGATCACTCTAGACTCAAATAAGCTACCCGCAGAACAACTTGCAGCAAGAACAATAACCACAGAGATCGCTGTCGTGGAAAACGTCAAACGATTCAACAGCTTCGCTGAGTTCTATCCTTACTACCTCAGTGAGCACAGCAACAGTACCTGCCGCCGTTTACACTTTATCGGCACGACCCTGGTTATCTTGATTCTGACGCTGACCATTGGTCGCGGAGCCTGGATGCTGTTGTGGGCCCTGCCACTGGCGGGCTACAGCTTTGCCTGGGTCGGACATTTCTTCTTCGAGAAGAACCGCCCGGCAACGTTCCAACACCCCTTCTATAGCCTGCTCGGCGATTTTGTCATGTACCGGGACATGGTTCTGGGGCGCGTTCCGTTCTAGCTGACTTGCGTCACAAGAGAGTTGCCGATGAATGCCAATGCCCGCTTCACCCACATGAAGGACGGCACTCAGGAAGACTGGGCGATCATCGCCGCGGACTTCAGTGTCTACGCAAGACAATTGCCTGCACGGATTGTGGCGCACCTGAAGTTGCTGGAGGGGGATTTTGGCGGGTTCCCGGTGGATCGCCTGACCCACTCCCTGCAAACCGCCACCCGCGCCTGGCGTGATGGCCGCGATGAAGAGTACGTGGTCTGCGCCCTGCTCCACGATATCGGCGACACCCTGGGTACCTACAATCACCCGGACATCGCGGCGGCGATCCTCAAGCCGTTCGTCAGCGCCGAGAACTTGTGGATGGTGGAAAAGCACGGGATTTTCCAGGGCTACTACTTCTTCCATCACCTGGGCATGGACCGGCATCTGCGTGAACAATTCCAGGACCATCCGCAGTACCAGGCGACCATCGAATTCTGCGCAAAATACGATGCTGCGGCGTTTGACCCGGCGTACGACACGCTGCCGTTGAGCTTTTTCGAGCCGATGATGGAGCGCTTGTTTGCGCACCCCAGGGACTCGATCTACAAGGCGGCGATGGAAGAACAGGCTCCGGCGTGAGTCATTTCGGGACCGCTGCGCGGTCCATCGCGAGCAGGCTCGCTCCTACAGGTTTTGCGGCGTCCACAGATTCTGTGTCCACTACAAATCTACTGTAGGAGCGAGCCTGCTCGCGATGAGGCCCACACAGGCGCAGTTGTTTTCAGGCCAGCTCAGCAACCTTGGCCGCCTTCAACTGCGCCTCACGCGCCTGGGCATCCGCCAGGCGATACAACTCGATCGTGCCATCCCAGTGCTCGATCAGCGCGGTGCACGATTCCACCCAGTCGCCGCAATTGAGGTAGTCCACCTCGCCGACCTTGCGAATCTCGGCATGGTGAATGTGCCCGCACACCACCCCGTGCAGCTCGCGCTTGACGCATTCATGGGCGATGGCTTCTTCGAAGTCGCTGATGAAGCTGACCGCAGTTTTCACCTTGTGCTTGAGGTAGGCCGACAGCGACCAGTAGCCGTAGCCATATCGCGCGCGCCAATGATTGAGCCAGCGGTTGAGGGTCAGGGTGAATTCGTAGGCCGAGTCACCGAGAAACGCCAGCCAGCGATGGTAACGGGTGATCACATCGAACTGGTCGCCATGGATCACCAGCAGATGCCGGCCGTCGGCGGTGACGTGCACGGCTTCGTCGACCAACTGGATGTTGCCCAGGATCAGCTTCGAATAGCGGCGCAGGAATTCGTCGTGGTTGCCGGTGACGTAGATCACCTCGGTGCCACGCTTGCTCATGGTCAGCAGGCGCCGGATGACGTTGGTGTGCGCTTGCGGCCAGTACATGCCGCCGCGCAGTTTCCAACCGTCGATGATGTCGCCGACCAGGTAGATCTTGTCCGCGTGGTAGCCCTTGAGAAACTGCGACAGGTGTTCAGCCTGGCAATCCCGGGTGCCCAAATGCACGTCGGAAATCCATAAAGTCCGTACGCGTTGCTTACGGGTGGGTTTGGCGAGCTCGGCGCTGGTCATGGGCAACCCTCTGGCAAGTTTTGCCAAGTCTGCCCCGAGCCGGTTAATGGTCCATGACAGCGCCAAGTCAGTTCTGTGACAGCGCTTGTAGGCCCGCTAGGTGTAGACTGACGCCCTGAACCGGGAGACCCGCGATGAGACCGATCCTCACGCTTCGCCAATACAGCCACGACCTGATCGTCCACAGCCACGAACACGCGCAACTGGTGTTCGGGCTCTCGGGCGCCCTGGATTTCGAGGTCGACGGCCGTGGCAGCCAGGTGGTCCAACAGAGTTTCGTGGTGGTGCCCTCCGGAGCGCATCACGCGTGTGGCAGCGCCAATGGCAGCCGCTGCCTGGTACTGGATGTGCCCAGCGAACAATGGGTAGCCCAGTCGTTGGGCGATCACGCCGAGTCCAGCCGACTCCTGCTCGACAACGCCGGTCGCCTGCCCCTGGACGCCGGGCAAAGCCAATTGGTCAGTTGGCTGGCGAACAGTCCGGTCGATGATCCGCTGATCGCTCAACAAGGCGCAGTGCTGTTGCTGGCCAGTCTCAACAACGCCAGGCCCGAGGCCGTCGGCGGTCGGCGCCTGCCCTATGCGGCGCTGAACGCACACATCGATCAGTACGCAGCATACCCGTTGCAAGTGGCCGACCTGGCCCGGATCGCCGGCCTTTCCAGTGCCCGTTTGCATGCACGGTTCGTGGCCGAGTGCGGGCAAACGCCGATGGACTACATCCGCAGCCGACGCCTGCACATCGCGGTGGGCTTGCTGCGCAATTCGGCGCTGCCCATCGGCGAGATTGCCAGCCGCGTCGGCTACAGCTCCCAGAGTGCCTTCGCGGCGGCGGTGCTGCGCGAGTTCGGGGCATCGCCCGGAAAACTGCGGCGCGAGGCTGGCGACAAATAACGCGAGTTTGCCGACAGACTTGATGGGCCATTACGCGCTTCAATGAGGCCTCTGTTCGTTTGTCGTTAAGGATTGCAATGACTCCCCGTACCGCCCTTGGCGCCTTGCATATAGGCGCATTGATGTTCGGCCTGACCGGCGTATTCGGCAAACTGGCTGCAGCGTCCCCGGCGATCATCGTGTTCGGCCGTGCCGCCTTTGCCGTGCTCGCGCTGGCGTTTTTTGCACGGTTCGCCAGCCAGACGCGCTGGCAGAAACTCGAGGCAGTGGACTGGCGTCGACTGCTGCTCAGCGGCTTGTTGCTGGCCGGACACTGGGTGAGCTTCTTCATTGCAGTGAAGGTCGCAGGCGTGGCGATTGCGACGCTTGGTTTCGCCAGCTTCCCGGCCTTTACCGTGATCCTCGAAGGGTTGATCTTCCGCGAGCGCATTCGCGCCAATGAAATTGTGCTGGTGCTGCTGGTGAGTGTCGGCCTGGTGCTGGTCACGCCTGATTTTGACCTGGCCAGCGGCGCCACCACCGGCCTGCTGTGGGCCGTGGGTTCCGGATTGTTGTTCGCCCTGCTGTCACTGACCAACCGTGCCAGCTCCGGGCGAGTCCCGCCGGTACAGGCGGCGCTGTGCCAGAACGTGGTGGTTGCCCTGTGCCTGCTGCCGGTGGCGGCGCCTCAATTGAGTGAAGTGCGCGCCATCGACTGGCTGTGGATCGGCCTGCTCGGTGTGTTCTGTACCGGTGTCGCCCACAGCCTGTTCGTCGCCAGCCTCGCGGTGATCAAGGCACGCACTGCCGCCGTGGTGTTCGCCCTGGAGCCGGTCTACGGCATCACCGTCGCCTGGCTGCTGTTCAACGAAAACCCGACCCTGCGCATGTTGTTGGGGGGCGCGCTGATCATTGTGGCGATTGTAGTGTCCAGCCGGTTCTCAAGCGGTACAAGCAAGAAGGCCGTTGCAGCCGAAGCCGCGTCTCACTGAGTGCGGTCGTTGTGCCCCAGGTCGCGGTCCGGGTCGATCTGGTCGCGGACCCGCTGCTTGAGTACTTTGGCCTCGGGGAAGCCACCGTCCGCCTTGCGCTCCCAGATCTGCACGGCGTCACAGTAAATATGAAAGACCCCGCCGGTGCCCGGCACCAGGGAAACTTTGCCCAGGTCATCACCAAAGGTGCTGAGCAGTTCCTGGGCCAGCCAGGCCGCACGCAACAGCCATTGGCATTGTGTGCAATAGGTGATGATGATTTCAGGTTTGCTGACGGTCATGATGGGGCCTGACTCCAGAGTTTGACGACGCCGCTATGATAGCCCGACCGGTGGCTGTCGAGACGGCGGAGCGGCTTGCGTTTCCAACTCGAACGCAGGCTCGATCATGGCCAGAACCGTCGGCTGCGGGTTCCCGCTTGGGCTGATCTCGTCCCAACTCGACGCCATGGACAGCTCCTCCAGGTTGAGCCGGTACTCATCGTCAGTGGCAGCAGCGACCGGGATGGAATGACCGCTATCAACCCGCTCAAGCTCATCGTTGGACAGCACCCCGTCGCGATGCACAGTGGATGGTTGCATGACGGAGGGCCACACCATTGGCTCGGCAAAGAGCTCAGCCAGCGGTTCATCCTGCGACGGCTGGGCCTCTGACGCTGTGGCTTGATGTTGCTGGCGGCGAACAAACCAGCCCAGCGCCAGCAACGCTATCAGCGCCGACGCACCGGCAATCGGCAGCCAGCCAATCCCGGGATTTTCAGCACTGGCGGGGGCTGGCGCCACGGCTTCGGATGCAATGGGTTGCGCCTTTACCTTCTTGAGTTCCGCCAGTTGGGTTTGCAGCTCGGCCAACTGTTTTTTCTGGCCGACGATCAGTTCATCCTGGTCTTGAAGCTTCGCGTTGAGCTCATCGAGAGTGGTTTGCAACTGGTGGTTTTGCAGGGCACTGGCAGCCAGTTGCTCGACAGCGGGATCAACCACGGCGACGTCCGTTTCTGGCGGTACCTTGGCCACGGGTGACGGCACCACGACCGGTTGAACACGGGGAAATGCGGACGCCGGGGAGCTGGATACCGCTTCATCGCTGGCCGGAACAACCCCTGGCGCACCCGGCGGATCGATCAGAACCGTGTACTCGCGCAGCAATCGTCCATTAGGCTGATTGAGCTGCACGAGGAAATTCAGGAAGGGTTCACTCACCGGTTTGCTGGAGGTCACCTGGATCACGCTGCGATTGCCGCGCAGGACCGGGGTGAACTTCAGGTTGTTGAGGAAAAATACCCGGTCGACCCCGACACGGCTGAACTCGTCCGCCGTTGCCAGGCTCACCGACAGCTGGTTTTCCTCCACGCCAGCGGCATCCACGAGTGCGATGTCGGCACGCAGCGGTTGATTCAGCGCCGAATGCAGGGTGATTTCACCCAGGCCCAACGCAGGCGCCCATGCCGAGTAAGTGACAGCGGCCCCGGCCAGCAACCACTGAGAACCGCCGCGTAAAACCAATCGCCAACACTTGAGCATGAGCATCCTTGAGATCTACAGAAACCATCCGCACGGGTTCGTACATCCGTTACGAACACGATATTGCCGAGTAGTTCTTATAGTCTGCCCAATGCGGTCTCTCAGAAGCCTGGCGTTCGGTTATGCCTCAAGACTTTTCAAGGTTGCCCAGGATGTACCCGTGAACCCGCATGCACACCTTCAAATCCGCCTCATCGACGCCTTCGAACAGTTCGTGACGCAGTTGCGTGGCAATGGTTTCAATTTGTTCGATCAGGGGACGCGCCGGGGCGCAGAGCACGATTTTCTTCGCCCGACGGTCTTCCAGCACTGCCTGGCGTTGCACCAGGCCCTGGCTTTCCAGGCTGTCGAGCAAACGGGCCAGGGTCGGTCCTTCGACGCCAACGCTTTGCGCCAGCTCACGCTGGGTCGGTGCTTCTTCGAAACGGGCCAGGTGCAACAGCACCAGCCAGCGCGCCTGGGACAAGCCCAAGCCCGCCAGTCGGCGGTCCAGTTCGGCACGCCAGCCACGGGACATCTGGGCCAATTGCATGCCAAAGCGGTGTTGATCGGTTAACGGCATAAAACACTCATGATTAGACTGAAATAAATAAAAACTAATTATTAGTCAGCTAAGCATGAGCCTCGACTTGAGGCAAGGCTTGATCTGTAGTGAATCGTTACATCAGCACTACAGATGTCTCAAATCTCGAATTCCGACTGCAAGGCAGCGCGAACGCAGTACAACACCCCTTCCGGCACCCTGCCTGCGAACAACGCGGCGATCTCGGAAACCGGCGGCAACTCGCCTTCGCCGTCGAGGAACGCGTCCTGGACTTCACCCATCAGGTCTTCAGGCAGATCCAGCGCCTGTTCCAACGACAACTGCTGTTTGCCGATCGCTTCGGCCAGCATGGTGTAGACGTTCTTTTCCGAGCATTGCAACTGACCGGCGATCTGCACCGGTGTCATCCCGGCCCGCGCCAGCGTGATCAGCTCGTGACGTACGTCGGCCACCGGTTTCGGTGCCTCGACCTGGCCGCCGAGCACTTCGAGGAAGGCCTCGCCGTAGCGCTCCAGCTTGCGCGCGCCGACACCGCTGACCGTGGCCATTTCCGCCAGCGAGGTCGGCTGGCTGCGCAGCATCTCCAGCAAGGTCGAGTCGGGGAAGATGACGTACGGCGGCACGCCGTGTTCTTCGGCGAGCTTGCGACGCAGGGCGCGCAAGGCTTCCCATTGTTCGCGCTCCTCGCCACGGACCAGTTGGCTCGCCTGGCTCTTGCTGCTTTTCGCCACGGTTTGTGCCTTGAGATCACGACGCAGTTCCAGGGTCACTTCGCCCTTGAGCAGCGGCCGGCAACTGTCGCTCAGGCGCAGGCCACCGTAGCCTTCGAGGTCGATGTCCGCCAGACCACGGGCCACCAGTTGGCGGAACAACGAGCGCCACTCGCCCTCCGCCATCGACTTGCCAACACCATACACCGACAGGTGCTGATGGCCGAAGCTGCGGACTTTTTCGTTGTCCTTGCCCAGCAATACATCCACCAGATGCCCGACGCCATAGCGCTGACCGGTGCGGTAGATCGCCGACAGCGCCTGACGCGCCGGCTCGGTGGCATCCCAGGTCTGCACGCCGTCGACGCAGTTGTCGCAATGACCGCAGGGCTCGGGCATGTCTTCGTCGAAGTAGGCCAGCAGTGTTTGCCGACGGCAGCGGGTTTCTTCACAGAGCGAGAGCATGGCGTCGAGCTTGTGCTGTTCCAGGCGCTTGTGACGCTCGTCGCCCTCGGAGTTCTGCAGCATCTGCTTGAGCATCACCACGTCTTGCAGGCCGTAGGCCATCCAGGCATCCGCCGGCAGGCCGTCACGGCCGCCACGACCGGTTTCCTGGTAATAGGCCTCGAGGGATTTCGGCAAATCGAGGTGCGCGACAAAACGCACGTTGGGCTTGTCGATGCCCATGCCGAACGCCACCGTCGCGACCATGATCAGGCCTTCCTCGTTGAGGAAGCGTTTCTGATGGTGGGCCCGCGTGTCGTTGGGCAGGCCGGCGTGGTACGGCAGCGCCGGGAAGCCTTGCTCACTAAGGAACACCGCCACTTCGTCGACTTTCTTGCGTGACAGGCAATAGACGATGCCGGCATCGCTGCGCCGCTCGGCGAGGAACGCCAGCAACTGCTTACGCGGCTGTTCCTTGGGCACGATGCGGTAAAAAATGTTCGGGCGGTCGAAGCTCGACAGGAAGCGCTCGGCGTCTTGCAGGTGCAGACGGGTGACGATTTCTTCCCGGGTGCGCTTGTCGGCCGTGGCGGTCAGGGCGATGCGCGGCACGTCGGGGAACATTTCCGCCAACTGACCCAGTTGCAGGTATTCCGGGCGGAAATCGTGGCCCCATTGCGACACGCAGTGTGCTTCGTCGATGGCGAACAGGGCGATGTCCAGCCCCTGCAGGAAGGACAGCATGCGCGGCTGGACCAGACGTTCCGGCGCCAGATAGAGCATTTTCACTTCACCGCGGCGGATGCGGACGGCGAGGTCGCGCTGTTGCTCGGCGCTGAGGGTGGAGTTCAACGCGGCGGCCGCAACGCCTAGCTCTTCGAGGGTGGCGACCTGATCGTCCATCAGTGCGATCAGTGGCGAGACCACCACTGCCAGGCCTTCGCGCAACAGCGCCGGGACCTGGAAGCACAGGGACTTGCCGCCGCCGGTAGGCATCAGGACCAGGGCATCGCCGCCGCTGGCCACGCGCTCAATGATTTCACCCTGGCGGCCACGGAAACTGTCGTAGCCGAAGATGTCCTTGAGGACGCGTTGAGCCTGTTCGAGCATAGAAACTCCAAAAATCACCGAAACATCCCTGCAAGGCTGGTTCAGAACCCGCGACGCTGCACCGACAAATCGTAAGTGCGCATTGCATGACGCTTCTCATTTCAGCCGTGACGCCAGCAGGGCATCACAAAACGCGCGAGTATACCCGAGCCCCGTCCGGCAAAGGGCACCGCTGATAAGTCAAACCTGATCCGGTAGGAGCTGCCGAAGGCTGCGATCTTTTGATCCTGGCTTTAAAAAACAAAATCAACAGATCGCAGCCTCCGGCAGCTCCTACAGGGAAAGGCGGTGTAGTCGGGAGGCAAATATGCCGTGCGGCTGGCCCAAGTGCTCAAGAAGGCCTAGAATTCCCGCATCGAACATTCCCCAAGGTAGTCCTTTAATGTCCTTCGCTGAGCAACTAACCCGCCTGCAAGTCTTCCTCGACGCTGATGAACTGCATGACGAGGCGCTGGACTACGTGGCCGCCCACGGCTACCTCACCGCGCTGTCGATCTGTTCCGAAGTCGTTCCTGATCGTGAGTGGATCGATGCCCTCTTCGCCGAGGAGCCGCACTACAGCAGTGAAGCCCAGCGCGAAGAGATCGAAGCCACCCTGCTCGGCCTCAAGGCCCACATCGCGCGCCAGCTGGCCTCCGATGAAGAGTTCGAGCTGCCGTGCGACCTGGACCTGGGCGACGACCCGGACGATTCCGACCTGCGCGGCTGGTGCATCGGCTTCATGGAAGGCGTATTCCTGCGCGAAGCGGCCTGGTTCGAAAGCGCCGAAGAAGAAGTCAGCGAAATGCTGCTGCCGATCATGGTCGGCTCGGGCCTGTTCGACGAGCAGCCGGAGTTCGAAGACATCGCCAAAGATGCCAACCTGATGGACGACATGATCGTGCAGATCCCGGAAGCCCTGACCGCGCTGTACCTGCTGTGCAACGCGCCAGACGAAAAACCGGCGATTCTAAAGCCACGCCACCACTAAGGTTCTGCCTATGGACAACCCCATAGGCAACCGCCCCCTGATGTTGCGCTACGTGCTGCTGGCCATCGGCTGGCTGAGCGTGGCGCTGGGGGTGATCGGGATTTTCCTGCCGGTATTGCCCACCACCCCTTTCCTGCTACTGGCGGCCGCCTGCTTCGCCCGCAGTTCGCCGCGCTTTTATCAATGGCTGGTCGAGCATCCACGGCTTGGCCCCTGGATTCGCGATTACCTCGACGGCAACGGCATCCCACTCAAGAGCAAGGTCTACGCCATCGGCCTGATGTGGGCGAGCATCCTGCTCTCCTGCTACCTGGTAGCGCAGCCCTGGGCACGGGGCTTCATGCTGACCAGTGCGGTACTCGTGACGATCTACATCCTCAGGCAGAAAACCCTGCGCAAATCCTGAGTTTGCCCAGAGGTATTTGTGGCGCAGGCAACCCGACGACCTGCCCTCCCCCCGCAAAAACTCCACCTAAACTTCACAAACCTACATTCGAGCAGCCAGACATGGCCCGCAGTCTGCGTAGTCCAGGATGGCCAACGCTCCGACTTCGGCTCGGAGGCTGGTTGCTGCTGGCTGGTTTGCTACTGACTCTATTCAACGGGGTCCGGGCCGACTGGGATTTTGCGCAGATTCTGCAAACCGTTGAAAAACGCTACGGCCCGCTCGGACCGGCGCGAAGTCGGATCGAGGCGTGGAGTCAAATGCTGCAAAGTGCACGCGGCGCCCCCGAACGCGAACAGCTCAACGCGGTGAACCGTTTCTTCGATCAGCAGCTGAACTTCCAGGATGACACGCGCATCTGGCAACAGACCGATTACTGGGCCACGCCCGTCGAAGCCCTGATCAAGGGTGCCGCCGATTGCGAGGACTACGCGCTGGCAAAGTATTTCAGCCTGCGCCGACTCGGTATTCCCAGCGAAAAGCTGCGCATCACCTACGTCAAGGCCCTGAGCCAGAACCAGGCGCACATGGTGCTGACGTTCTACAGCACCCCCACGAGCGACCCACTGGTGCTGGACAACCTGATCGGCGATATCCGCCCCGCCTCCCAACGCAAAGACTTGCTACCGGTGTACGCCTTCAACGCCGAAGGCCTGTACCTGCCAGGCAAGAACGGGGGCCAGCGCAGCAGCGACTCGAAAAAGCTGTCGCGCTGGCAGGATGTGTTGAAAAAGATGCAGGCCGAAGGGTTCGACATCGGCGACGGCTAACCGCCTTGGCAAGGAGCGAAGCATGACACTGCGTAAACAGTTGTTCCTGGCCATCTGCCTGTTCCTGCTGGTGGCATTCAGCGGCAGTTTTTTTGCCAGCCTGGAAAGCTCCCGCGAACAAACGCTCAGCCAACTGCGCGCCCATGCCCAGGACGCGGCCACCGCGCTGGGGCTGTCGCTGACGGCGCAGGTCGATGACCCGGCGATGATGGAACTGATGGTCAGTTCGATTTTCGACAGCGGCTATTTCAGCAGCATCCACGTCATCAGGCTCAAGGATCAGCAAACCCTGGTGGAACGCACCGCGCCGACGAAAATCGACGGTGTACCTGACTGGTTCGTCAACCTGGTCGACCTGCGCCCGGAAGGTGGCGATGCCCTGATCATGCGCGGCTGGGAACAACTGGCACGGGTCGAAGTGCTGAGCAATCCGCAATTCGCCTTGGCCAAGCTCTGGGACAGCACCCTCGGCAGCCTGATCTGGCTGCTGCTGTGCGGGCTGCTCAGCGCCGTGATTGGAGGATGGATGCTGCGCCGGCAATTTCGCCCACTCGACAGCATGGTCCGACAAGCCGAGGCCATCAGCAAACGCGAATTTCTCAGCCTGCCGAAACTGCCGCGCACACCGGAATTGAAACGGGTGGTGCTGGCGATGAACCAGATGGTAGAGAAGCTCAAGGCGCTGTTCGTCGAGGAGGCTGCGCGTAGCGAAAAACTGCGGGCCGAATCCTATCTGGACAGCCTCACCGGCCTCGCCAACCGGCGCCTGCTCGACGAGCAACTGGCCGACCATTTACGCATATGCGAACAGAGCCGCGATGGTCATTTGCTGATGTTGCGAATCAACGACCTGAACGGCCTCAATCAGCGCCTGGGTGGCCAACGGGCTGACGCGCTGATCACTGCCGTCGGCGAATTGCTCAAGCGCCTGACTCAACTACCGGAGCGTCGAACCTGGCTGGCGGCGCGCAATCGTGGCGGCGAATTCAGCCTGCTGACACCGGGCCTGGACGCGGAAAGTGCCGCGCGCCTGGCGGCCGATATCAGCGTCAGCCTGGAGAACCTGCGCCTGACCGGCGCAAGCGATTGCATGCCGGTCGCCCATCTGGGCGTTGTCGCCTACCGCCCCGGTGAGCCGATCAGCACCGTACTCCTGCGCCTTGATCAGGCGCTGACGGAGTCCCGGCAACATCCCGAACGCCCCTGGGTTCATTTGAGCCATCGTGACATGGCACCGAATCACTCCCAGCACGACTGGCGCACCTGGATCGACGATGCCTTGACCGAAGGCAAAATGCAGCTGTACTTCCAGCCTGTCGTGCAATGTGCCGACACCCGCCAGGTGCTGCATCACAAAGTGCTCGCACGCCTGCTCGACCCGCAGGGCGAGGCGATTGCCGCCGGGCATTTCCTGCCGTGGATCGAGCGTCTCGGCTGGTCGGCACGCTTCGACCTGGCGATGCTCGAAGCCACGCTGGACGACCTGGTGGTCAACCGCAGGCCCTTGGCATTGAGCCTGTCCGGGAGCACCCTGCGCGACCCGGAGCAATGGCAAACAATCCACGACTTGCTTGATTCCCTTCCCGAACTGGCGCCGCTGCTGACCCTGGAAATCGACGAGCGCCAGTTGCCGGCCCCCGAAGTGCTGCAGAACCTTTGCAGCACATTGCTCAAGACCGGTTATCGAATCGGCCTGCAACACTTTGGCGGGCGTTTCAGCCAGATCGGCAATCTGACCCAATTGGGCTTGGCATACCTGAAAATCGATGGAGCCTACATTCGCGACATCGACGAGCAGCCTGACAAGCGGATGTTCATCGATGCGATCTTTCGTGCGACCCACAGCATAGATTTGCCGCTGATTGCGGAGATGGTCGAGACCCAGGGTGAGCTGGAGGTGATCAAGGAGTTGGGAGTATTCGGGGCCATGGGTCGATTGATCGGGGCGCCAGAGCCGATGTGATGATGGGTACATCGAGGTTCTGTAACCCCTGATCGGACATCGAGCTTTGTCCCGGGCAACAAAAACCCGCCCCCCTTCACAGGGATGGCGGGTTTCTCAGTGGGTTTTCAGCTCACACCGTATCCACCTTCAACGAATGATCGTTGAGCATGCCGTTGATGATGGTCGCCGTGTCATGCCCGCCTGCGATCACCCCTCCTGCCCCCGGCGTTACACCGTAATGACTGGCGAGATCGACGCCGGCCAGGTCGATGGTCTGGTTCGGCGCGGCGCCGGCCATGGCGCTGACGTCGATGCTGGTCACGGTCGACGGCCCGCTGCCGGTGACGGTGAAGTGCAGGTAGTCATCCAGCGAAGCCGTGGTGCCGTTTTCCCCTTGCAGCAGTTGCGACAGGTCGAGCTTGTCGGTGCCGGGCGTGAAGTCGGTGATCAGGTCATGGCCACTGTTGTCCTTGAGCCACTGGAAGGTATCGGCCCCCGTCCCGCCGGTCAGGTTGTTATTGCCCAGGCCACCGATCAGCAAGTCATCGCCGCCCCCGCCCCTGAGGATGTCGTTGCCAAGCCCCCCATTGATCACGTTGTTGGTGGTGTCTCCGGTCAGGGTGTCGTTGAAGTTCGAGCCGATGAGGTTTTCGATACCGGTCAGGGTGTCAGTGCCGGCACCGAGAGTGTTTTGTCCACCGAGCAGGCTGAGGTCAACCGTCACCCCGGCCGTGGCGTGGGCGTAGCTTGCCGTGTCGATACCCGTGCCGCCATCGAGGATGTCAGTGCCCTGGCCGCTGAAGAGCAGATCATTGCCGGCACCGCCATGCAGTTCGTTGTTGCCGGAACCGGCAGTGAGCACATCGTTGCCGTCGCCGGCATTGATGATGTTGTTGCCCGTGCCCGCCACCAGTACGTCATCCCCGCTGGTGCCGGTGAGGGTGTGGCCGTCCTGATAGCTGATGGTCAGGTTGGCCGAGTCGCTGCCGCCGTGGTTGTCGTTGGCGGTGTAGGTGCCATGGTAGTCCGTGGTGACGTCGTGTGCTCCGGCGTAGTTGACGGTCATGGTCAGGTCGTAGTTTTCTGCCCCATTCTTATTGCCACCACTGGCGTTGGCGATGTTGGTCACGTGGATCTGGTAAGTGCCATCCGCGCCTGCGGTGATGGTGCCACCATCGGCGATGCTTACGAACGCCCCACCATTGAGCGAATACTCCATCGTGATGTGCCCGGCACCCAGGTCGTGATTGAGGTTGAGCGTTTCACCTTGATTCAGCTTGACCGTGATGAGGTCTTCATTGTTGCCATTGGAGTTGTTCACTGCGCCGAGATAGCCACTGACCACCAGCAGCGCCGTCATGGTCGCCGTATTAGCCGCAAAGGCGTTGCGCACGTTGGCCAGACTCTTGTTGGCAGCGATGTTATCGGAACCGGCGAAGTCGATCGCGCCGGTGCCGGTGAAGTCCGAGCCTTTCACGGCCCAGCCGGTGTTGAACGAGGTGGGTGTTGCCGAAAGTTGGTCGCCATTGGGATCGGTGTCGTTGGCCAGCAACAGTTCGCCCGGCACCACGATGTTGCTCGACAGCACGTTGGTGATGACGTGGTCGTCCACCGCCACCGGAGGCGCGTTGGGAATCACTTTCACGGTCAGCGTAGAGCTGGTGAGGTCGCCATCGTTGTCGCTGACGGTGAAGCCGATGTTTTCGGTGATCAACACCGACGTGGTTTTCTGCGAGGTGTAGTTGTAGTCGCCAGTGTCGAGATTGATCACCAACGTGCCGCTGTTGTTGGTGGCGATGCTCACTGTGTTGTTCACGGTGTTGAAGGTGCCGTGGTTGGTGCCGCTTGGCGTCAACGAACCCTGACCGCTGAGGGCTTTTGGATCGTAGGTGTAGGTGGTGCCGTCGACCACGATGGATTTGATGAAACCGCCATCAGCGCCAAACGTGCCGCCCTCACCCAGCAACGAACCGGTGACCGGTGCGCCGACCACGGTGCCGGACAGCACCGAGTTGAGTTGGTTGAGGTCGGTGACCACCACCGCATTGGTGTTGGTGTGGCTGTTGCCGTCATAGGCCAGCGGATCGAGGTTGGCGTTGCTCACGCCGCTGCCCAGGCCGATCGCGTAGTTCTTGATGTTGTTGGCATCGAGGAAGGCTTTCAGCGCGGTTTCGTCGGCGGTGCCGATTTCCTGGCCGGTAGTGGGCTTGCCGTCGGAGAAGAAGTAGCCGACGTTTTGCGCACCGGTCAGTTTGCCCGAGGTGTTGAACGCGGTCTGCATGGTTGCCACGGCCGCGTCGTAGTTGGTACCGCCGTTCGCATTGAGGCCGGCGAGCAGTAACTTGGCGGTCGCTACATCGACCCACACCGTGGTCATGTCGGTGGCGCTGCTGCTAAAGGTGACGAGCTGCACTTTCACATCACCCAGGTCATCGTATTTATCCAGCAAGGCACTGATGGCCTGCTTGGCCAGGGCCAGGCGCGACAGACTCGCGCCCGATGTGTCAAACACGCCTGAAGCGTCGGCCATGCTGCCGGAGACGTCGAGCACGATCAGCAGGTTGGAATCGATCTCCACCGCCGCCACCGAGCGATCCGTTGCCACCACCTTGGGCAGGTCATCGACAATGTTGACCACGATGGTGCTGGTGCTGCTGTTGCCCAGCGCATCGGTGGCTTTGTAGGTGAAGCTTTCACTCAGGCTGTTCGGCCCGTCGTTGGCGTTCGGCAAGGTTTTCGGTGCCGAGGTCAGGGTGTAGGTGTAGCTGCCGTCGGGGTTGATCAGAATCTGCCCGTAGGTGCCGGTGGCGCTGCCGACCAGGGTGTAGGTGAGCGCGCCGCTGGCACCTGAGACCGAACCGACCAGGGTCCCGGAAGCGGTTTCGCCCGTATTGCCCGGGTCGCTGCCGGTGACCGTACCGGCGGCCAGGTCCTGGCCATCCTGGCTCAGGTCGAGGGCTTTTTCGTAGACCGTCACGTCGCTGTCGGGGTTGGCCTTGATCGCGCTGTTGGCGACGTCGATGGTGATGGTGGTGGTGCTTTCATCGCCATCGGAATCACGCACGGTGTAGGTGAACGTGTCAGTGGCGCCCGAATCGCCGACGGAATTCTGGTTGCTGTGATACACCGCGTTGCCGTTGGCATCGAGGGTCAGGTAGCCATAGGTTCCGTTAATCTGGCTGCCCAGCCCGCCGATGGCCGACGTCAAGGTGTTGCCGCCGGCACGCACGCCGACCACTGTCGCCGGACCATCGGCACCGCTGACGTCGTTGCCCAGCACACTGATGTTGACGGTGCCGCCCTCCACTACCGACGACGAGTCAGGTTTAGCGCTCGGCAGGTCATCGATGATGTTGACGTTGATCTGCCCGGTCGCGCTGTCGCCATCGGTGTCGGTGGCCACGACGTTGAAGTTCTCGGTGAGGCTGTTGGCACCGTTGGCCGTTGCATGGGATTCGTTATCGTTGAGGGTGTAGCTGTAGCTGATCACCCCGGTGGTGGCGTTGAACCCGGTGATGGTCAGGTTGCTGCCCAACGGCGTGACGGCGGTTTGCGGGAAGCCGGCGACCACGCCACCGCTGATGACCGTGATGCCGCCTACGGTCAGGGTTTGCAGGCCATCAAGGGCGGTCACGGTGAAGGTACCGCTCTGGGTCAGGGCCGGTGTATCCGGGTTGCTGCCGTCGCTGAGGTTTTTTTCGTAAACCGTCAGCTCACCGCCATTCACGTTCAGGCCGTTTAGGACCACCGGATCGTCGTTGTTGTGGATCTGCAGCACCAGGTTCGCGGTGCTGCTGTCGCCGTCGGAATCAGTGAGGGTGTAGGTGAAGGTTTCGGTGCCGTTACCGCCGCCGTGCAGGGCTTTGAAGTCGGCATCGCTGGTGCTCAGCGTGTAGGTGTAAGTGCCGTTGGCATTCAGCACCAGGGTGCCGTAGGTACCGGTGAAGGTGCCGGGGGTGATCGGGCCGGCGTTTCCACCGACCGTCACGCGGTCAGCGCCTTGCACGTCGTTGCTCAGTACGTTGCCATTGAGGGTCAGCAAGGTTTCCGAAGCGGTACTGGCGTTGCTGTCGTACACGCCTTTTGGCAGATCGTCGACGATGTTCACGTCGAGGCTGCCCGTGGCAGTGGTGCCGTTGTCGTCGACCACGGTCACGGCGAACTGTTCAGGCAGGGTGTTGGCGCCGTTGGCAGTCGGGTGCGCTTCGTTGTCGTTGAGGGTGTAGCTGTAACTCACCACGCCGGTCGCCGCGTTGAACCCGGTGATGGTCAGCGTGCTGCCCAATGGGGTGGTGACCGATTGCGGGAAGCCCGCCGTCACGCCAGCGGTGACCACGGCGATGCCGCCCACGGTCAGGGTGGTGACGCCATCGAGGGCGGTGATGGTGAAGGTGCCGTTCTGGGTCAGGGCTGGTGTATCCGGGTTGCTGCCGTCGCTGAGGTTTTTTTCGTAAACCGTCAGCTCACCGCCATACACGTTGAGGCCATTGAGGACCACTGGATCGTCGTTGTTGTGGATTTGCAGCACCAGGTTGGCGGTGCTGCTGTCGCCGTCGGCATCGGTGAGGGTGTAGGTGAAGGTTTCGGTGCCGTTACCGCCGCCGTGCAACGCCTTGAAGTCGGCATCGCTGGTATTGAGCGTGTAGGTGTAAGTACCGTTGGCATTCAGCACCAGGGTGCCGTAGGTGCCGGTGAAGGTGCCGGGGGTGATCGGGCCGGCGTGTTCACCGAGCGTCACGCGGTCGGCGCCTTGCACGTCGTTGCTCAGCACGTTGCCGTTGAGGGTCAGCAGGGTTTCCGAGGCCGTCGAAGCATTGCTGTCGTACACGCCTTTTGGCAGGTCATCGACGATGTTCACGTCGAGGCTGCCCGTGGCAGTGGTGCCGTTATCGTCGACCACGGTCACGGCGAACTGTTCAGGCAGGGTGTTGGCGCCGTTGGCGGTCGGGTGGGCTTCGTTATCCACCAGGGTGTAGCTGTAACTGACCACGCCAGTTGCCGCGTTGAACCCGGTGATGGTCAGGGTGCTGCCCAGCGGTGTGGTGACCGATTGCGGGAAGCCCGCCGTCACGCCAGCGGTGACCACGGCGATGCCGCCCACGGTCAGGGTGGTGACGCCGTCCAGCGCGGTGATGGTGAAGGTGCCGTTCTGGGTCAGGACTGGTGCATCCGGGTTGCTGCCGTCGCTGAGGTTTTTTTCGTAAACCGTCAGCTCACCGCCATACACGTCGAGGCCGTTGAGGACCACTGGATCGTCGTTGTTGTGGATTTGCAGCACCAGGTTGGCGGTGCTGCTGTCGCCGTCGGCATCGGTGAGGGTGTAGGTGAAGGTTTCGGTGCCGTTACCGCCGCCGTGCAACGCCTTGAAGTCGGCATCGCTGGTATTGAGCGTGTAGGTGTAAGTACCGTTGGCATTCAGCACCAGGGTGCCGTAGGTGCCGGTGAAGGTGCCGGGGGTGATCGGGCCGGCGTGTTCACCGAGCGTCACGCGGTCGGCGCCTTGCACGTCGTTGCTCAGCACGTTGCCGTTGAGGGTCAGCAGGGTTTCCGAGGCCGTCGAAGCATTGCTGTCGTACACGCCTTTTGGCAGGTCATCGACGATGTTCACGTCGAGGCTGCCCGTGGCAGTGGTGCCGTTATCGTCGACCACGGTCACGGCGAACTGTTCAGGCAGGGTGTTGGCGCCGTTGGCGGTCGGGTGGGCTTCGTTATCCACCAGGGTGTAGCTGTAACTGACCACGCCAGTTGCCGCGTTGAACCCGGTGATGGTCAGGGTGCTGCCCAGCGGTGTGGTGACCGATTGCGGGAAGCCCGCCGTCACGCCAGCGGTGACCACGGCGATGCCGCCCACGGTCAGGGTGGTGACGCCGTCCAGCGCGGTGACGGTGAAGTTGCCGCTCTGGGTCAGGGCTGGTGCATCCGGGTTGCTGCCGTCGCTGAGGTTTTTTTCGTAAACCGTCAGCTCACCGCCATACACGTTGAGGCCATTGAGGACCACCGGATCATCGTTGTTGTGGATCTGCAGCACCAGGTTGGCGGTGCTGCTGTCGCCGTCGGAGTCGGTGAGGGTATAGGTGAAGGTTTCGGTGCCATTGCCACCGCCGTGCAGGTTTTTGAAGTCCGCATTATCAGGATCCAGCGTGTAGGTGTAGGTGCCGTTGGCATTGAGCACCAGGGTGCCATAGGTACCGGTGAAGGTGCCTGGGGTGACCGGGCCGGCATCCGGGCCGATGGCGACTTTATCGGCGCCGATCACGTCGTTGCCGAACACATCGCCGCTGAGGCTTGGCACTGTCTCCGAGGCGGTGCCGAGGTTGCTGTCGTTCATCGCTTTGGGCACGTCATCGACAATGTTCACCACGATGTTGCTGGTGACAATGTTGCCCAACGAATCTGTGGCCTGGTAGGTGAAGGTTTCGTGCATCACGTTCGGGCCGTCATTGGCGTGCGGCGTGGTGCTCGGTGGCGTCGTCAGGGTGTAGGTGTAGGTGCCGTTGGCGTTGAGCTGAATCTGCCCGTATACCCCGACATCGCTGCCGACCAGGGCGTATGTGATCGCGCCGACTGCATGGGTGACCGAACCCACCAACGTGCCGGACGCGGTTTCGCCCGTACTGGTCGGATCGCTGCCGGTGACCGAACCGGGCACCAGGTCCTGGCCGTCCTGGTTCAGGTCGAGGGCTTTTTCCAGAACCGTCACGTCGTTGTCGCTGACGGCTTTCAGGCAGCTGTTGTAGACGTCGATGGTGATGGTGGTGGTGCTTTCGTCACCATCGGAATCGCGCACGGTGTAAGTGAACACATCCACCGCGCCGGGACCGCTTACTGCGTTAGGCGTGCTGTGATACACGGCGTTGCCGTTGGCATCGAGGGTCAGGTAACCGTAGGTGCCGGTGATGTGGTCACCGAGCCCGCCGATGGCCGAGGTTGATGTGTCGCTACCGGCACGCACACCGACCACCGCCCCAGTGACAGCCGGACCATCAGCCCCGCCGATGTCGTTGTCCAGCACATTGCCGCTGACCGTGCCGCCCTCCCGCACCGAATCCGCGTCGGGATTGGCGCTCGGCAGGTCATCGATGATGTTGACGTTGATCTGCGCGGTCGCACTGTCGCCATCAGTGTCGGTGGCCACGACGTTGATGTTCTCGGTCAGGCTGTTGGCGCCATCGGCAGTCGGATGGGCTTCGTTATCGTTGAGGGTATAGCTGTAGCTGATCACCCCGGTGACCGGATTGTAACCGGTGATCGTCAGGGTGCTGCCCAGTGGCGTGACGGCGGTTTGCGGGAAGCCGGCGGCCACGCCACCGCTGACGACCGTGATGCCGCCCACGGTCAGGGTTTGCAGGCCATCGAGGGCGGTGACGTTGAAGGTACCGCTCTGGGTCAGGGCCGGTGTATCCGGGTTAGTGCCATCGCTGAGATTTTTCTCGTAGACCGTCAGCTCACCGCCATACACGTCGAGGCCATTGAGGACCACCGGATCGTCGTTGTTGTGGATCTGCAGCACCAGGTTCGCGGTGCTGCTGTCGCCGTCGGCATCGGTGAGGGTGTAGGTGAAGGTTTCGGTGCCGTTACCGCCGCCGTGCAGGGCTTTGAAGTCGGCATCGCTGGTGTTGAGGGTGTAGGTGTAGGTGCCGTTGGCATTCAGCACCAGGGTGCCGTAGGTGCCGGTGAAGGTGCCAGGGGTGATCGGGCCAGCGTTTTCACCAATAGTCACGCGGTCGGCGCCTTGCACGTCGTTGCTCAGTACGTTGCCGTTCAACGTCAGCAAGGTTTCCGAGGCGGTGCCATTGCTGTCGTACACGCCTTTTGGCAGATCGTCGACGATGTTCACGTCGAGACTGCCCGTGGCAGTGGTGCCGTTGTCGTCGACCACGGTCACGGCAAACTGTTCAGGCAGGGTGTTGGCGCCGTTGGCAGTCGGGTGCGCTTCGTTGTCGTTGAGGCTGTAGCTGTAGCTCACCACGCCGGTCGCCGCGTTGAACCCGGTAATGGTCAGCGTGCTGCCCAGTGGGGTGGTAATCGATTGCGGGAAGCCCGCCGTCACGCCAGCGGTGACCACGGCGATGCCGCCAACGGTCAGGGTGGTGACGCCGTCCAGCGCGGTGACGGTGAAGTTGCCGCTCTGGGTCAGGGCTGGTGTATCCGGGTTGCTGCCGTCGCTGAGGTTTTTTTCGAAAACCGTCAGCTCGCCGCCCTCAACATTCAAACCGCCAATCGTGATCGGATCGTCATTGTTGTGGATTTGCAGCACCAGGTTGGCGGTGCTGCTGTCGCCGTCGGAGTCGGTGAGGGTGTAGGTG
The DNA here is from genome assembly GCF_039909015.1 of Pseudomonas grandcourensis. Lineage (NCBI taxonomy): Bacteria > Pseudomonadati > Pseudomonadota > Gammaproteobacteria > Pseudomonadales > Pseudomonadaceae > Pseudomonas > Pseudomonas grandcourensis. The sequence continues at coordinate 1,667,386 of NZ_CP150919.1, read as the reverse complement.
AAGGTTTCGGTGCCGTTGCCGCCGCCGTGCAATGCCTTGAAATCGGCATCGCTGGTATTGAGGGTGTAGGTGTAGGTGCCGTTGGCATTCAGCACCAGGGTGCCGTAGGTGCCAGTGAAGGTGCCGGGGGTGATCGGGCCGGTGTTTTCACCAATCGTCACGCGGTCGGCGCCTTGCACGTCGTTGCCCAGCACGTTGCCATTGAGGGTCAGCAGGGTTTCCGAAGCGGTACTGGCGTTGCTGTCGTTCACGGCGTTGGGCAGGTCGTCGACGATGTTCACGTCCAGCGAACCGGTGGCAGTGGTGCCGTTGTCGTCGACCACGGTCACGGCGAACTGTTCAGGCAGGGTGTTGGCGCCGTTGGCATTAGCGTGCGCTTCGTTGTCGTTGAGGGTGTAGCTGTAGCTGACCACACCGGTCGCCGCGTTGAACCCGGTGATGGTCAGGGTGCTGCCCAGCGGCGTGGTGACTGATTGCGGGAAGCCCGCCGCCACGCCAGCGGTGACCACGGCAATGCCGCCCACGGTCAGGGTGGTGACGCCATCCAACGCGGTGATGGTGAAAGTGCCGTTCTGGGTCAGGGCTGGTGTATCCGGGTTGCTGCCGTCGCTGAGGTTTTTCTCGAAAACGGTGAGCTCGCCGCCCTCAACATTCAAACCGCCAATCGTAATCGGATCATCGTTGTTGTGGATTTGCAGCACCAGGTTCGCAGTGCTGCTGTCACCGTCGGAGTCGGTAATGGTGTAGGTGAAGGTTTCGGTGCCGTTGCCGCCGCCGTGCAACGCCTTGAAGTCGGCATCGCTGGTGTTCAGCGTGTAGGTGTAAGTGCCGTTGGCATTCAGCACCAGGGTGCCGTAGGTGCCGGTGAAGGTGCCGGGGGTGACCGGGCCGGCGTTTTCACCAATAGTCACGCGGTCAGCGCCTTGCACGTCGTTGCTCAGCACGTTGCCATTGAGGGTCAGCAAGGTTTCCGAAGCGGTACCGGCGTTGCTGTCGTTCACGGCGTTGGGCAGGTCGTCGACGATGTTCACGTCCAGCGAACCGGTGGCAGTGGTGCCGTTGTCGTCGACCACGGTCACGGCGAACTGTTCAGGCAGGGTGTTGGCGCCGTTGGCATTAGCGTGCGCTTCGTTGTCGTTGAGGGTGTAGCTGTAGCTGACCACACCGGTCGCCGCGTTGAACCCGGTGATGGTCAGGGTGCTGCCCAGCGGCGTGGTGACTGATTGCGGGAAGCCCGCCGCCACGCCAGCGGTGACCACGGCAATGCCGCCCACGGTCAGGGTGGTGACGCCATCCAACGCGGTGATGGTGAAAGTGCCGTTCTGGGTCAGGGCTGGTGTATCCGGGTTGCTGCCGTCGCTGAGGTTTTTCTCGAAAACGGTGAGCTCGCCGCCCTCAACATTCAAACCGCCAATCGTAATCGGATCATCGTTGTTGTGGATTTGCAGCACCAGGTTCGCAGTGCTGCTGTCACCGTCGGAGTCGGTAATGGTGTAGGTGAAGGTTTCGGTGCCGTTGCCGCCGCCGTGCAACGCCTTGAAGTCGGCATCGCTGGTGTTCAGCGTGTAGGTGTAAGTGCCGTTGGCATTCAGCACCAGGGTGCCGTAGGTGCCGGTGAAGGTGCCGGGGGTGACCGGGCCGGCGTTTTCACCAATCGTCACGCGGTCAGCGCCTTGCACGTCGTTGCTCAGCACGTTGCCATTGAGGGTCAGCAAGGTTTCCGAAGCGGTACCGGCGTTGCTGTCGTTCACGGCGTTGGGCAGGTCGTCGACGATGTTCACGTCCAGCGAACCAGTCGCGGTGGTGCCGTTGTCGTCGACCACGGTCACGGCGAACTGTTCAGGCAGGGTGTTGGCGCCGTTGGCATTAGCGTGCGCTTCGTTGTCGTTGAGGGTGTAGCTGTAACTCACGACACCAGTCGCGGCGTTGAACCCGGTAATGGTCAGGGTGCTGCCCAGCGGCGTGGTGATCGATTGCGGGAAGCCCGCCGCCACGCCAGCGGTGACCACGGCAATGCCGCCGACGATCAGGGTGGTGACACCGTCGAGTGCAGCGACGGTGAAGGTGCCGCTCTGGGTCAGCGCCGTGGCATCCGGTGCGCTGCCGTCGCTGAGGTTTTTCTCGAAGACGGTGAGTTCGCCGCCATCAACATTCAAACCGCCAATCGTGATCGGATCGTCATTGTTGTGGATTTGCAGCACCAGGTTCGCGGTGCTGCTGTCACCGTCGGCATCGGTGAGGGTGTAGGTGAAGGTTTCGGTGCCATTGCCGCCGCCGTGCAATGCCTTGAAATCGGCATCGCTGGTATTGAGGGTGTAGGTGTAGGTGCCGTTGGCATTCAGCACCAGGGTGCCGTAGGTGCCAGTGAAGGTGCCGGGGGTGATCGGGCCGGTGTTTTCACCAATCGTCACGCGGTCGGCGCCTTGCACGTCGTTGCCCAGCACGTTGCCATTGAGGGTCAGCAAGGTTTCCGAAGCGGTACCGGCGTTGCTGTCGTTCACGGCGTTGGGCAGGTCGTCGACGATGTTCACGTCCAGCGAACCGGTGGCAGTGGTGCCGTTGTCGTCGACCACGGTCACGGCGAACTGTTCAGGCAGGGTGTTGGCGCCGTTGGCGGTCGGATGGGCTTCGTTGTCCACCAGGGTGTAGCTGTAACTGACGACGCCGGTTACCGCGTTGAACCCGGTGATGGTCAGCGTGCTGCCCAATGGGGTGGTGATCGATTGCGGGAAGCCCGCGGCCACACCAGCGGTGACCACGGCAATGCCGCCTACGGTCAGGGTGGTGACGCCGTCAAGTGCAGCGACGGTGAAGGTGCCGTTCTGGGTCAGGGCTGGTGCGTCCGGTGCGCTGCCGTCGCTGAGGTTTTTCTCGAAGACGGTGAGCTCGCCGCCCCCAGCGTTCAATCCGCCAATCGTGATCGGGTCATCGTTGTTGTGGATTTGCAGCACCAGGTTGGCAGTGCTGCTGTCACCGTCCGAGTCGGTGAGGGTGTAGGTGAAGGTTTCGGTGCCATTGCCACCGCCGTGCAGGGCGTTGAAATCGGCATCGCTGGTGTTCAGCGTGTAGGTGTAGGTGCCGTTGGCATTGAGCACCAGGGTGCCGTAGGTGCCGGTGAAGGTGCCGGGAGTAATTGGTCCGCTGTTTTCACCGAGCGGCACCCGGTCGGCGCCTTGTACGTCGTTGCCCAATACGTTGCCATTGAGCGTGAGCAAGGATTCCGAGGCGGTGCCATTGTTGTCATCAACTGCTTGCGGCACGTCGTCGATGATGTTGATTGTCACTGTGCCGGTAGTGCTGTCGCCATTGCTGTCGCTGGCCACCACGGTGACGTGTTCGACAAGACTATTGGCACCCTCGCCGCTCGCGTGGGATTCGGTATGGTTGAGGGTGTAGCTGTAACTGACCACGCCCGTGGCCGGGTTGTAACTGGTGACGGTCAGCGTGCCGCCCAACGGGGAGGTTAGCGACTGCGGGAAACCTGCCGCCACGCCACCGCTGATCAAGTTGATCCCGCCGATGCTGAGGCTGCTCAGCCCGTCTGGCGCATTGATGGTGAAGGTTCCGCTTCGCGTCAGCGAGCCTTCGTTCCTCGCCGAGCCGTCGGTCAGGTTGGCTTCATTGACCGTCCGCTCGCCATTCTGCTGCGACAGGCCGTCGAAGGTCACCGGATTGTTCGGCACCTGCGGAACCACCGGCGGCACCACAGACGGCACCACAGGGGCTTCGGCCGCAACAGTGTTGTCCGGATTAGCGTTCAGGCGTTCTTCGGGAAGTTCGGGGATGCCATTGAACCCGGCAGTGGGGAAGCCGATGACCGGATCGACTCGCCCGCCCACTTCTTCGAGCAGGACGAAACTATGGCCGCTGCCCGCGATGCCACCCGGTACACCGGCAGTCGTGGTAGGCCCCGCAGCGGTGGCTTCAGCGGTTTGGGTCGGGTCGTCGCCCGCCGCGATGGCTTTTTGCAGCTTTTCGACATCGGTCAGTTGCGCTTCGCTCGGCGTCAGCGCTTCAGGTGAATCCACATGGGGAATCTGATTGGCGAGCAGCTGCGGCGTCATCTGCATGCTGCTGTCGCGCCCGAGGGTCAGTTCCTGGCCATTTTGCAGATGCACCGCCACCGCGCCTTCAGCGCCAGTGGTCAGTTGGTCGCCAGCGAACAGCCGGTCTCCCTCGACCAAAGCACGCCGGGTGCCGTCGCTCGCAACTGCGAACACCTGACCGATGACCTTACTGACGATTCCGATGAGCGTTGCCATGTGCACTTCCTCCGCTGCCAACCGCTGTCGGCACCTTGATTGTGCGAAGAACGTGCTCATGGCTCGAGCGGGTTGTCTGGCGGATCGTGTTCCGGGTGCCGGTTTACTTGAGTAAGCCGTGGCCCCGGCACCGATCTCGCCCAGCCAGTCGCTCACGGCGCTGTTTACGATTTCGGGAAAACCCCTCTGCAATCAATGGCATCGGATCCCTGTGCGCAACAACCTTGCCTGTGAGCGATGCGTAACGATCTTGAATCACTCAAGTGACAAAAAACCGTCACCACTAGATCGCTCGCGTCCCTCCCCTCCAGCACTTCTCCGCTCTTTGTCGATAAGTGGATTGGAACTTTCCTAAAGCCCTCGATGAGCGCCCTAGAGCTCGTAAAACAAGGGCTTTCGAGTTGAACAATGTGCTGGATTTCGCATACCGCATAAGTTTTTTTTGACATAAGCGTTATGAAAAAAATTTCTTAGCTACGCTCCAGAATGTTCTTAGCTCTGTTGTTAAAGATGTGAAACAACTTTACTTATAAATATCGTCAAATAATTGGCGACAGATAAGCACCATAAGGAATCAGGGAGATGTACATGCGCCTATTAACCCCCCTCTGCAGCGCGGTTCTTTTGGCCATGGCCTGCTCGTCCCAGGCTCAGGCCATGACGCTGACCGAAGCGATCCAGAGCACCATTGCGACCCACCCGGAACTGGCGTCACGGGTGGACAGCCGACTGTCGGCGGATGAAGACGTGAAGGTCGCCAAAGGGGGCTTTTATCCATCGGTTGATTTGAACGCCGCCTACGGGCGCGGGTACAGCGATAACACCAATACCCGGGCGCTCGGCAATCACCACACCGAAACGCTCAATTACACCCAGTCCGAATTGCGCCTGCGGCAAATGCTCTTCGACGGTTTCAACACATCCAATGAAGTCGAACGCACCAAAGGCGTGGTCAACTCGCGAGCCTATTACGCTCAGGGTACGGCTCAGGACCTGGCGCTGCGCACCACCGAGGTCTACCTGGAAGTCCTCAAGCGCCGCGAACTGGTGACACTGGCCAAGAACAACCTGCAAGCGCACTTGCGGGTCAACGACCAGATCGGCCTGCGCACCCAGCGCGGCGTGGGCAGCAACGCCGATGCCGACCAGTCCAGCGCTCGCCGGGCACTGGCGGAAAACAACCTCGACACCGCCGAAGTCGATCTGGCCGATGCCGAGTCGAACTTCTATGCCGTTGTGGGGCGCATGCCCGATGAACTCGAAACCCCGCCATCGATTCGCGGGGAAGTCCCCACCTCCCTGCCCGAAGCCCAGCAGAGCATGGTGGAAAACAACCCTTACCTGAAATCCGCCCAGGCCGACGTGCAATCGGCCGAAAGCCAGTACGAAGTCGCCAAGTCGCCGTTCTACCCGCGCCTCGACGCCGAGGCGGCAGTGGGCGCGAACAACAACGTGCAGGGTGACGAAGGTCACGACAACGAATGGCGGGTCGGCGTGGTGATGAACTACAACCTGTTCCGCGGCGGCAGCGACAAGGCGCGCCTGGCCTCCGACTCGCACAAGATCAACCAGGCCATGGATATCCGCAACAATGCCCTGCGCCAGCTCAACGAGAACATTCACCTGGCCTGGAACGCCATGGTCAATGCCAAGAAACAAACTCCGACCGCCCGTGAATACGCCGACACCAGCAAGCGCGTGCGCATCGCCTACCAGGATCAGTTCGGCCTCGGCCAACGGACCCTGCTTGACCTGCTCGACAGTGAAAACGAGCTCTACAACGCCAACCGTCGCTACACCGAAGTGCGCTACACCGAAGAGTTCTCGATGTACCGTGTCCTGGCGAACATGGGCCAGTTGCTGAGCAAGCAACGGGTCGTACTGCCCGCCGACGCGATCGCCCAGACCGAAGTGAAAAACGAAGCTCATCTGCCTGAAATGAAGTAGTGCGCGGGAGCGTTCAATGACCAGCATGGAACCCGGCAACACCGGTGTCGATCCGCGCCTGAGCTTCGATGACCCGCTTCTGGACGGTCTGTTGATCCTCTGCAAACTCCACGGCGCGACGGTCAGTCGCGCCAGCCTCAGTGCCGGGCTGCCAATGGCACACCAACGCCTGAGCCTGGACCTGCTGCCCCGTGCAGCGGCCCGGGCCGGTTTGCAGGCGCGCTTGCTGCGCCGTGACCTCAAGGACATTTCCGCGCTCAACCTGCCCGTGTTGCTGTTGCTCAACAACGGCCGAACGGCCGTCCTGCGCCGTTATGGCGAGGACGGCAAGGTGCTGATCCTGCCCAGTGAAGCCGACGGCGGCGAACAATGGCTCAGCCCCGAGGAGCTGGCTGAACACTATAGTGGCCAGGCGTTATTTGCCCGGCCACGCCACGAACTCGAAGACTTGCGCTCGCCGCTGGTACCTCGGGTCCAGGCCTGGTTCCGCGATACGCTGAAGTTGTCGAAATGGCTGTACAGCGATGCGATCCTGGCCAGCTTCCTGATCAACCTGCTGGGCCTGATGGTGCCGCTGTTCGTGATGCAGACCTACGATCGCGTGGTGCCGAACCAGGCCACTTCGACCTTGTGGGTACTGGCGATCGGTCTGCTGATCGGCACCGCATTCGAGTTGGTGCTGCGGGTCGTGCGCGCGCACTTGCTGGATACCGCCGGCAAGAAAACCGATGTAATTCTGTCGGCCACCCTGTTCGAGCGCATCACCGGCATGGCGATGAAAGCGCGGCCGGCGACCATCGGTGGCTTCGCCCAAAGCATTCATGACTTCCAGGGCCTGCGGGAATTCCTCACCGCCGTGACCCTCACCAGCCTGATCGACCTGCCCTTCTGCCTGCTGATGCTGCTGGTGATCGGCTTGCTCGGTGGCTGGCTGGTGGTGATCCCGATACTGGCGTTTCCCATCACCATCCTCTTCGCCATGGTGATCCAGGTGCGCCTGCGCGATACCGTGCAGAAAAGCCTCAGCCTCGGCGCCGAACGCCAGGCACTGTTGATCGAAACCCTCAGCGGCCTGGAAACCCTCAAGGCCTGCAGCGCCGAAAGCGAACGCCAGCACAAATGGGAAAGCACCCACGGCGCCCTCACCCGCCTCGACAGCCACGCGCGCAACCTCTCGGCCCTGGCCACCAACGGCACGCTGTTCATCCAGCAACTGTCCGGCATGGCAACCATCGTCGCCGGGGTCTACAGCATCATCGCCGGCAACCTCAGCGTCGGTGCCCTGGTGGCCAGCTACATGCTCGGCAGTCGGGTGCTGGCGCCACTGGGGCAGATCGCCGGCCTGATCACCCGCTACCAGCAAGCGCAACTGACCATGAAAAGCACCGACGCGCTGATGGGCCTGCCCCAGGAGCGCGACCCCAGACAACGGCCGCTGGAGCGCACCCAACTGCAAGGCGCGCTGGATGTTGTCGGCGTGACCTTCCACTACAACGGCCAGAGCTCTCCCGCCCTGGCCAATGTCAGCTTCAGCGTGAAACCCGGCGAGCGCGTCGGCATCATCGGCCGCAGCGGCTCAGGCAAAAGTACTCTGGCGCGACTGGTGATGGGCTTCTACGAACCGGATGAAGGCCAGCTGCTGCTCGATGGCCTGGACCTGCGGCAACTGGACGTCGCCGACCTGCGCCATCAAATCGGTTACGTCGCCCACGACCTGCCGCTTCTGGCCGGCAGCCTGCGTGACAACCTGACCCTCGGCGCGCGCTACATCAGCGACTCACGCATGCTCGAAGTGGCAGAAATGACCGGCGTGACCGAACTGGCCCGACAACACCCGCAAGGCTTCGACCGGCCCGTGGGCGAACGCGGGCAACTGCTGTCCGGTGGCCAGCGCCAGGCCGTATTGTTGGCCCGGGCGATGTTGCTCGACCCGCCGATCATGCTGCTCGACGAGCCCACCAGCGCCATGGACAACAGCAGCGAAGACGTATTGCGGCAAAAACTTCACGGCTGGGTTCAGGGCAAGACCATCCTGCTGGTGACCCACCGCACCTCGATGCTGAGCCTGGTGGACCGGTTGGTGGTGCTGGACAACGGACGGATCGTCGCCGACGGTCCGAAGGAAGCGGTCATCGATGCACTGCGCAAGGGCCGTGTCGGCTCTGCGGCCGTCTAGGAGTAGCCCATGTCTGCCGATCAAGGATCCCGTGGCTACTTCGACAGTTTCAACAAAAGTGCCGAAACCGAGTTCATGCCGGAAACCGCCGGTGCTTCCTTGCAGGACTCACCGCGCTGGTCGCGAATCACCGTGTGGCTGGCCGCCGCGCTGGTAGTCAGCGCACTGGTCTGGGCCAAATTCGCCGTGTTGCAGGAAGTGACCATGGGCGAAGGCAAGGCGATTCCCTCGAGCAAGGTCCAGGTGATCCAGAACCTGGAGGGCGGCATCGTCACTGAAATTTTCGTCCGTGAAGGACAAATGGTGAACAAGGGCGACACCTTGCTGCGTCTGGATGACACCCGCTACCTGTCGAACAAGGGTGAAAGCGAAGCCGATCGCTACGCCTTGACCGCGCAAGTCGAACGGCTTTCGGCCGAAGCCGAAGGCAGGCCGTTCAAGCTGTCAGAAGAAGTGATCGCCAAGGCTCCGCAAGTGGCCGAAGACGAGCGCTCGCTGTACGAGCAGCGGCAACGGCGGCTGGCCAGCGAACAACGCACCCTGAGCGAACAACTTCGGCAAAAAACCCAGGAATTGGCGGAATTTCGTTCAAAACAGGGGCAGTTCAGCTCAAGCCTGGCGCTGCTGCAACAAGAGATGAACATGTCCACACCGCTGGTGGGCACAGGTGCAGTGTCACCCGTGGAAATCCTGCGCCTCAAACGCAGCGCGGTGGAGATTCGCGGCTCATTGAACGCCACCACACTGGCGATTCCCCGGGCGGAATCGGCGATCAACGAGATCAAAAGCAAGATCGACGAGTCGGAGCAAACCTTCCGCTCGGAAGCCGCCAAAGAGCTGAACGAGAAACGCACAGACCTGTCGAAAATCACAGCCTCAAGCATTGCCATCGACGACCGCGTGACCCGCACCACCGTGGTCTCGCCGGTGCACGGCATCATCAAGGTGTTGAAGGTCAACACCATTGGCGGCGTGGTCCAGCCCGGCAGTGACATGGTGGAAATCGTGCCGCTGGAAGACAACCTGCTGATCGAAGCCAAGGTGCGGCCACAGGACGTCGCATTCCTGCACCCGGGCCAGAAAGCCATGGTCAAGTTCAGTGCCTACGACTACACCATCTACGGCGGCCTGAGCGCCAAACTGGAGTTGATCGGCGCCGACACCATCACCGACGACAAGGGCAACAGTTTCTATCTGATTCAGGTGCGTACCGACAAAAACCATTTGGGCGGGGATGTGAAACCGCTGCTGATCATCCCGGGGATGGTAGCGACGGTGGACATTATTACCGGGGAGAAAACGGTGCTGGATTACTTGCTTAAACCGGTGTTGAAAGCGCGGACCGAGGCGATGCGGGAGCGGTAGGCAGTATCCAGAATCTGCGGTGACTGATCTGCCGCCATCGCGAGCAAGCTCGCTCCCACAGTGTCCGCGTCGAACGCAAATTCTGAGAACGCCAGTAAACCTGTGGGAGCGAGCTTGCTCGCGATGGGGCCATGACAGGCACCGACTATTTCGGCCCATGGTTACGCTGAAAAATTTCCTCCCCCATCGCCGCAATCTGCCCCTCGATCAACGCCTCGAACGGCTTCAGCAACGGCGCAAACGTCGCCGGCGCTTCGAGGGTTTCCAGCGCCTGCACAATCGCCTCCACCGTCGACAACGCCCCCGGTCCCGGCGCCTTGCGCAAGCGATAGCGGGATACACCGCCCTCGGCCAGCGTCACCCTCGGCAGCGCCGCCAGCAGCGGATTGAGGTGCAACATCTTGCGCGCCTTGCGCCAGGTGCCGTCGGGGACCACCAGCAACAAGGGTTCGTCTGTCGCGGCACAAGCCTGCATCGGCTGGGCATCTTCGTCGGGAAACAGCAACCGCGCCCGATACCCCGGCTGATTCAACAGCGCCGGCAAATCCTCAAACACCTCGCCGACGATCAACTCGGCATTTTTCAACCCGAGCGCCGCCAGGCGCGCGGTGTTCAACGCATGGTTCACTTCGCTCGGATGCTGCAACAGCAACACCCGGGTGCGGCTGTCGAGGCTCGGGATCAATGGGCACAGGCAGTGGCTTTGCGGGCGCAGGCAGCGCGGACATTGAATTCTGGACATCGTCTTTACGCCTGATTCAGTTGTGCTTTGAGCAGATCACGGAAGGTCTGGATCAGCGGCTCGCGGCTACGGCCCCGACGCACGATCATCGAGAACGGCGCCTGATAACCGAAGGTCGCCGGCAGCAACACCCGCAAGTCACCCTTGTCGGCCCAGGCCTGGGCGTAGTGCTCCGGCAGGTAGCCGATGTAGGCGCCGGACAGCACCAGAATCAACTGGGCCTCCATACTTTCCACCGTCGCGGCGCTGTGCTTGAAGCCATGCCGCGCCAGTTCGGCCTGGCTCCAGTAGCCACGACCGACCATGCGCTGCTGGGTGATGACTTGCTCGGGAATGCGCCGCTCGTTGAACAGCGGATGCCGCGTACTGCAATACAACCAGTGTTGTTCACGGTACAGCGGCATGTAAACAAGACCGCTCATGCGCGTGGAAAACGCACCGATGGCCAGGTCGAGGCGGTTGTCCTGCACGCCGAGTTGCAATTCGTAAGGGCTCATCACCGACAGGTGCAAGTGCACGGCCGGGTGTTCCTGGCTGTAGGCGCCGATGGCTTCGGCGAACGGGAGGGCCTTGTCGCTGACGGTGGAGTCGATCACTCCCAGGTTCAAGGTACCGCGCAACTCGCCCTTGAGGGCGGCGGCGTACTGCTCGAAGCCTTCGAGTTCGCCCAACAGACGCAGGGTTTCCTGATGGAACAGCTCGCCCTTGCTGGTCAGGCTGAAACCGCCACGGCCGCGATGACACAGCACAAGGCCAAGGGCTGCTTCGAGCTGGCTCATGTAGGTGCTGATGGCCGACGTCGAGAGATTGAGCTCCTGCTGGGCGTTGGCGAACCCCTGATGGCGCACCACGCTGACGAAGATGCGCAATAGTTTCAGGTCGGGTAAAGCGTTGGCCATCAGACACTCCAAATACAAAGGTCACACGCTGCTCTAGGTGGAATGCACATCACTGTGGCGAGGAGGCTTGCCCCCGTTGGGCTGCGCAGCGGCCCCAAACCCGTCATCCGGGATGCATCAGACAAACCGCGTCAACGTGATTTACGGCGGCTGCGCCGCCGAACGGGGGCAAGCCCCCTCGCCACATTGGTTCTGCGGATGTCCGTGAGTCTATCGCTGTCCCAGCCATTAGTTTAGAAAAATCTGAACTAAGTATTTGCCCGTAGCGATTCTTCCCGGCCACTACATTTCGCAGAATCGGCCCACAACGGTGCCCGTCCCTTCCGTGAACGGCGCAACCCAATAAATAAAACAACGACGATGAGGCCCTACCCGTGGACAAGATTCTTCACCAACCACTGGGCGGCAACGAAATGCCGCGCTTCGGCGGCATCGCCACCATGATGCGACTCCCCCATTTGAATACCGCTGCCGGTCTGGACGCTGCCTTCGTAGGCGTGCCCCTGGACATCGGTACCTCCCTGCGTCCCGGCACCCGTTTCGGGCCTCGCGAAATCCGCGCTGAATCGGTAATGATCCGCCCGTACAACATGGCGACCGGCGCTGCGCCGTTCGACTCGCTGTCGGTTGCCGACATCGGCGACATCGCGATCAACACCTTCAACCTGCTGGATGCCGTACGGATCATCGAAGAGTCCTACGACAACATCCTCGAACACGATGTGATCCCCCTGACCCTGGGCGGCGACCACACCATCACCCTGCCTATCCTGCGTGCCATTCATAAAAAGCACGGCAAGGTCGGCCTGGTGCACATCGACGCCCACGCCGATGTAAACGATCACATGTTCGGCGAGAAAATCGCCCACGGCACCACCTTCCGCCGCGCCGTCGAAGAAGGCCTGCTGGACCCGGACCGTGTCGTGCAGATCGGCCTGCGCGCCCAGGGCTACACCGCTGACGACTTCAACTGGAGCCGCAACCAGGGCTTCCGTGTGGTTCAGGCCGAAGAGTGCTGGCACAAATCGCTGGAGCCTTTGATGGCTGAAGTCCGCGAAAAAGTCGGCGGCGGTCCTGTTTACCTCAGTTTCGACATCGACGGCATCGACCCTGCCTGGGCACCGGGTACCGGCACCCCGGAAATCGGCGGTCTGACGACCATTCAGGCGATCGAGATCGTTCGTGGCTGCCAAGGCCTCGACCTGGTCGGTTGCGATCTGGTAGAAGTCTCCCCCGCTTACGACACCACCGGCAACACCTCGCTGCTGGCCGCCAACCTGCTGTACGAAATGCTCTGCGTACTGCCTGGCGTAGTCCACCGCTGAGGATTGGTCATGAATGAACGTGATCAGGTGCTCAAAGCCGCCGCCGACCTGGTGTCCGCTTTTGCCCGTAACGATCGCGAAGCCTACTTCGGTGCGTTCAGCGCCGATGCCAGCTTCGTCTTCTACACCCTCGAACAACCCCTGCTGTCGCGCGACGCCTATCAGGCGATGTGGGACGGCTGGCGCTCCGAGGATGGCTTCGAGGTGCTCTCGTGCACCTCAAGCAACGCTTTCGTCAGCCTGCGGGGTGACGTGGCGATTTTCATCCATGACGTAGCCACCGAGTTGCGCATGCAAGGGGAGCAACACTTCAGCCAGGAGCGCGAGACGATTGTTTTCAAGAAACAAGCGTCTGGCCAAGAACAACAAGGCCTATGGCTGGCCTGCCACGAACATTTGTCCGCGATGCCGGAAGGGCTGCCAACCCCTTAGCCAACACAGGTGATGCTCACGCACGATGAGCGCGCCTTTATGATCGGAGCAGATCATGAATAACAAAAACAACGAAAAAAGCCTTAGCAGCATCGAAACAAACGGGGTCGAACAGATCCCGGACAATGAGCGTGACGCCAAGCCCAGCGATCTGTTTCGCCTGATCTTCGGCGGCGCCAATACCTTTGCCACCGCCGTGCTCGGCAGTTTCCCGGTACTGTTCGGCCTGTCCTTTCAGGCTGGCGTCTGGGCGATTGTGCTGGGCGTGGTACTTGGCTCGCTGATCCTGGCGCCGATGGGCCTGTTCGGCCCCATCAACGGCACCAACAACGCCGTTTCTTCCGGTGCGCACTTCGGCGTGCACGGGCGAATCGTCGGCTCCTTCCTGTCGCTGCTGACCGCTATCGCCTTCTTCTCGCTCTCCGTCTGGAGTTCGGGCGATGCGCTGGTGGGCGGTGCCAAACGCCTGATCGATCTGCCGGAAACCGATCTGACCCTGGGCCTGGCCTACGGTCTGTTCGCGCTGCTGGTATTGACCGTGTGCATCTATGGCTTCCGCTTCATGCTGTGGGTCAACCGCATTGCGGTGTGGGCGGCCAGTCTGCTGTTCCTGCTGGGGGTTTTCGCTTTCGCCCCTGCATTCGACAGCCAGTACGCCGGCACCGTCGCCATGGGCCAGGCCGGTTTCTGGGCTGCGTTCATCGGGGCAGCATTGGTCGCCATGAGCAACCCGATCTCCTTCGGTGCGTTCCTCGGCGACTGGTCGCGCTACATCCCGCGTGATACGCCCAAAGGCCGGATCATGGTGTCGGTGATTGCCGCGCAACTCGCCACGCTGATTCCGTTCCTGTTCGGCCTCGTCACCGCCACCATCGTAGCGGTCAAGGCACCGGACTACATCGCGGCCAACAACTACGTCGGCGGCCTGCTGGCGGTATCGCCGAGCTGGTTCTTCCTGCCGGTGTGCCTGATCGCGGTCATCGGCGGCATGTCCACCGGCACCACCTCGCTCTACGGCACCGGCCTGGACATGTCCAGCGTGTTCCCTCGGGTGCTGTCGCGGGTCAAGGCCACGTTGCTGATCGGCGTGATGTCGATTGCCTTCATCTTCATCGGGCGCTTCGCGGCCAACCTGGTGCAGAGCGTGTCGACCTTCGCCGTGCTGATCATCACCTGCACCACCCCGTGGATGGTGATCATGATCATCGGCCTGCTGGTGCGTCGCGGCTTCTACTGCCCGGATGACCTGCAAGTGTTCACCCGCGGCGAGAAAGGTGGCCGCTACTGGTTCACCCACGGCTGGAACTGGCGTGGCCTGGGTGCCTGGATCCCGAGCGCGGCCGTCGGCCTGTGCTTCGTGAACCTGCCGGGTCAGTTTGTCGGGCCGCTGGGCGAAATGGCCGGTGGTATCGACATCAGCCTGCCGGTGACCCTGGGCCTGGCCTCGCTGGTGTACCTGGCGCTGCTGAGCCTGTTCCCGGAATCGAGCGCAGTGTTCGGTCCGAACGACCCTCGCAGCCAGAGCACGGATTCGCTCGCTCAACCGGCGACGCGTCAAGCCGTCTGATTCAACGAACTAAACGCACTACCTGTGGGAGCGGCGGTGCGACGATTCGACTTGCCCGCGAAGACGGCAGCACATCCAACATTGATGTGACTGACAGACCGCTTTCGCGAGCAAGATCGCTCCCACAGGTTGATTTTCAGCCTCACATAAAAAAGACAATCGGAGACACGCAACAATGGCTTTGGATTTATTCGTCGTACTCATCTACGCCGCCGCGATGCTGATACTCGGCTACTACGGCATGCGCAAGGCCAAGACCAACGAAGACTTTTTGGTCGCCGGTCGTAACCTCGGCCCGAGCCTGTACATGGGCACCATGGCTGCCACCGTCCTGGGTGGCGCGTCCACCGTGGGCACCGTGCGTCTGGGCTACGTGCATGGCATTTCCGGTTTCTGGCTGTGTGCGGCCCTGGGTTGCGGGATCGTGGCGCTGAACCTGTTCCTCGCCAAGCCGCTGCTGAAACTGAAGATCTACACCGTTACCCAGGTGCTGGAAAAACGCTACAACCCGATGGCCCGCTCCGCGAGCGCGGTGATCATGTTGGCGTATGCGCTGATGATCGGCGTGGTCTCGATCCTGGCCATTGGCACCGTGCTGCAAGTGCTGTTCGACCTGCCGTTCTGGCTGTCGGTATTGGTCGGCGGTGGCGTGGTGGTGATTTATTCGGCGATCGGCGGCATGTGGTCCCTGACCCTGACCGACATCGTCCAGTTCGTCATTAAGACAGTCGGCCTGATGTTCATCCTGTTGCCGATCTGCCTGTACCGCGTTGGCGGCTGGGATGAGTTGGTATTGAAACTGCCGGCAACTGCCTTCAGCTTCACCACCATCGGTTGGGACACCATCATCACCTACTTCATGATCTACTTCTTCGGGATCCTGATCGGTCAGGACATCTGGCAACGGGTGTTCACCGTCAAGACCGCTAAAGTGGCTCAGGTTGCCGGTACTGCTGCCGGTATCTACTGCATCGTTTATGGTCTGGCCTGCGCCCTGATCGGCATGGCCGCTCACGTGCTGATCCCGGATCTGGATAACGTCAACAACGCCTTCGCCGCCATCGTCAAACTGTCCCTGCCGGACGGTATCCGTGGTCTGGTGATTGCTGCTGCACTGGCCGCCATGATGTCCACCGCCAGCGCCGGCCTGCTCGCCGCTGCCACCACCCTGACCGAAGACCTGCTGCCGAAACTGCGCGGCGGTAAACAGTCGAGCCTGGCGATCAACCGCCTGTTCACCCTGTTGACCGGCATCGTGGTACTGGGCATCGCTCTGGTCGTGAACGACGTGATCAGCGCCCTGACCCTGGCGTACAACCTGCTGGTAGGCGGCATGCTGATCCCGCTGATCGGTGCGATCTTCTGGAAACGCGCCACCACCGCCGGCGCCATCGCCAGCATGGGCATGGGCTTTGCCACTGCCCTGCTGTTCATGTTCAAGGATGGTCTGGATGCCAACAGCCCGATCTACTACAGCCTCGGTGTAGGCCTGGTAAGTTTCGTGGTGGTGAGCTTGATGTCCCGCCGCCCGGCAGCAGTGGCCAGCGCTGCCTAAGCTGAACATAACGACTTGATGCTTTCTTCGACGAGTGTGGCGTCGGTTGCCACACTCGTTTTTTTTCGTCTGGAGAAAACTACTGATGAAGATCGTCAGCCGCGATCATTGGTTCGAAGTCAAACATCTCAGCGACGGCATCCGCTTGATTCACGAGCCGTACATCCGCCCCTTCTACCGCTGCAACCTCTGGCACATCCAGGGCCGTGACAAAGACCTGCTGCTGGACAGCGGCTCCGGCCTGGTCAGCCTCCGCGAGCAACTGCCGTGGATCACTGAGCGGCCGCTGGTGGCCGTGGCCAGCCACTGCCATTTCGATCACATCGCCGGTCATCACGAATTCGCTGAACGGCTGGTGCACCCGGCCGAGGCGGACATTCTCGCCGCGCCCGATGGCGACAACGACCTGAGCAAAGCCTTCGTCGGCGACGACATGTTCGAGGCGCATCCCGATTGTCCGCTGTGCTACGCCGAATACCGGGTCAAGGCCGCACCGGCCACGGGGTTTGTAGAAGATGGAGATGTGCTGGACCTGGGCAATCGGGTATTGCAGGTCGTGCACACACCGGGACACTCACCGGGTGGCATCTGCCTGTACGAAGCCGCCACTGAGACCTTGTTCAGCGGCGACATCATCTACGACGGCCCGCTGATCGAAGACGCCTACCACTCCAACCTCGATGACTACGCCCGCAGCCTGCAACGCTTGCACGCACTATCGATCCGCACGGTGCATGGCGGGCATTTCGGCAGTTTTTCCGGGGAGCACTTGCGCAACATGATTGACGAGTGGCAGCGCTCACACAGCTAAAGCCTGCTGTACTCAACGGCAGGAACTGCACCGGCAGGAAGAACGACACCCACTTCCTCGAAGAACGATCATGAAAGAAGCCGCCCTACGTGCTGTCGTACATCGCTACATCAGCCGCCTGCTGGAAGGTCGGGATGACTTCGACGACAACGCCAGCCTGGCGCAGTTGGGATTGGATAAAAATGATATCGAGGAGCTGATCTTCCATCTGGAAGATGAACTGGGTGTCACGGCGTTTACGGCTGAGGAGGACCGGATGCTCAAGACCGCCAGGACAGCGAATGATTTGAGCCGGTTCTTGCTTGAGATCGAACAGTACTAAGGCTGGTGATCAAACGTACACGAAGCGGCAAGGGAGCTTGCTCCCTCGCCACGGGAAACCTTTCACCTGTCAGATGATTTCTGCCATTACCGGCGTCGCTGCTGGCGCCGACGTTGTTCGTCATCAGTACGAACAGGCACGGGTTGCAGTGGCGGTTCGATCAAGCCGAGAGCGACGCCCAAGTCATGCAGCCAGTTTTGGATTTTCTCTTTCATGGTGCCCCCTTCAGGGTAATGCCGAGCGGCCAAAGTTCTGTAGCCCCTTCGTACAGATAATAGTCCGAAGTCCTACTCAATGCTCGCGCAAAGTCACAATGATCTGTTACTGAATCCATCACAATCAGCCTGTGTTCAGGCAATTTCCTGTACCCGCACCCGTGCCGGCGGAAAAACCACCTGTTGCTGCTCGATCCAGGCATTCAGGTTGGCCCCGACCATGCCCTTGCGCCACATCAGCCAGGTGGTAGCACTGGCGAACGGTTCGGCCAACGGATGCACGGCCACACTCTCACGACCCGGCAGACTGGCGAGCATCGACTCCGACATCAGCGCCACTCCCGAACCGGCAATCACGCATGCCAGCATCCCCGGATAGGACTCGATCTCCATCGCCCGGCCCATGGCCGCATGGTCATGGGCGAACCAGGCTTCCAGGCGCATGCGGTAGGAGCAGCCCTGGCGAAAGGTGAACACCGAGCGACCTTGCACATCCAGTGCGCTGCGCACGGGTGGATGGTCGGCCTCGCTGATCAGCACCAGGCGCTCGTCGCACAAGGGCACCCCGTCGAGCCCGGCCAGTTCCAGGGGGCCATCCACCAGCGCCGCATCGAGCCGACCGGTGAGCAGGCCATCGAGCAATTCACCGCTGGGCCCGGACTGTACTTGCAGGTTCACCGCCGGATACAGGCGGTGGTAGTGCGCCAATAGCCCCGGAAGGTGAATCGCCGCCGTGCTGTACATGGTGCCGAGCACGAAGTCGCCCGCCGGCTGCCCACCCTGCACTGCCGCGCTGGCTTCGTCGCGCAAGGCAAACAACCTGGCGGTGTAGTCCAGCAACACTTTTCCCGCAGGCGACAGCTGCAAACGCTGACGTTCGCGCAGGAACAGTTCGACGCCCAGTTGCTCTTCCAGCTGTTTGAGTCGGGTCGACAGGTTCGACGGCACTCGATGCAGCCGTTCAGCGGCCCGGGTGATGGACCCTTCTTCCGCCACCGCCTGGAAGATGCGCAATTGGCTGAACTCCACGATATTCTCCAAAAAAGAACAAGTTACTCACTATTATTCATTTTTAAAGAAAGTCAATCAGTCCTAGCCTGACGGTCATTGATCCTCCAGACGGAATCCAGACCATGTCTCCCCTGATCCGCTTATCCGCCAGTTTCGTTGCCCTGATGATGGCCATGGGCATCGGCCGTTTTGCCCTGACACCGCAACTGCCGCACCTGCTCAGCGAAGGCCAGATCGACCTGACCGCCGCCGGGCTGATTGCCGCCGCCAACTACCTCGGGTATTTCATCGGCGCGGTGGACGCCATGTTTTCCCGGCGGCCGGCGCAAGTGCGCCGGCGCTTGCTCGGCGGATTGTGGCTCTGCGTATTGCTGACCATGGCGTCGTTCTGGGCCAATGGTTTCTGGTCGCACCTGCTGCTGCGCTTCGGCACCGGCGTGGCCAGCGCCTGGGTGTTGGTGATGATTACCGCCCTGAGCCAACCGCTCGCGGCAGCGGCCGGTCGTCCTCGGCTCGGCGCCCTGGTCTTCGCCGGACCGGGTTTGGGGATTTTTCTGACAGGTCTGTTGGCCCTGGGCTCGAATCTGCTGGGCCAGACTTCCGCCACCTTGTGGCTGGTGTATGCCGCCGCAGGACTGGCGATGTTGCTGGGGATCCTGCCGTTCCTGCCACAACCGGGTGCCACCGCGACGGCTGCGCCCAGCGCCAGCGCGTCGGGCAATCAAGGCATCGCTCGCCTGGGCTGGATCTATGCCTTGTACGGATTGGGCTACATCATTCCAGCGACCTTTTTGTCGCAAATGGCCAATGCGCAATTTCATGGCCAATGGCAGGCCGACCTGTTCTGGCCATGCTTTGGTTTGGCGGCGGCAACCGGCGTGGTGCTGGTGAGTCTGCGGCGGCAAAAACCTGGCACCACGAGTCACTGGTTGATGGCGACGTTATGGCTGCAAGCCGCTGGTGTGTTCGCCTGCCTGCTGGGCAACGGGCCAGGCCTGGCGTTGGGTGTGATCCTGTGCGGCACGCCGTTCCTGGCCTGCATGCAACTGGTGATGCAACGCTCCCGGGAATTGGCGCCCCACGCCACCCAGCGCAATGCCGGCCTGCTGACGGCCTGCTTTGCCGTGGGCCAGCTCAGCGGGCCATTGCTGGCGGCGCTGAGCAGTCATTTCAGTGGCGGTTTGCAGCCGGCACTGGTGGTCGCCGGTTGCGGTCTGTTGATCGCCGGCGGTCTGCTGCTCGCGCCGGTCAGTGCTGCCCGAGGGCTTTGCGCAAACGACGGCGCAACCACTGCTCGGCGCTGACAAAAGTGATGCCCGCCAATACCAGCACGGCACCGATGACGAAGTTCAGGCTCAGTTCCTCGCCGAGCAGCACCACACCGAAGGTGACGCCGAACAATGGCGTCATGAACGAAAACACCGCGAGGTTGGCTGCCAGGTAACGGCGCAGCAGCCAGAACCAGATCAGGTAACTGAAGAACGACACGACCACGCCCTGAAACAGCACACTGGTCACCGCCACGCTGGTCAGGCTGACATGGGTGATCTGGCCGCTGAGCAGCGCAATCAACAACAAGCCGAAGAAGCCGACAATCAACTGATAGAACAGCGTCAGGGTCACCGGCGCTTCCGACAGGCGCGAGGCGCGCACCACCACCGTGGTCGCGCCCCAGGCGGCACCCGCCAGCACACCCAAGGCATCGCCCATCAACATGCGGTAATCAAGGTTGTCCCAGGACACCCCGCCGGCAAACGCAATGGCAATCCCGATAAAGGCCAGGACAATCCCCAGCCATTGCAACGGCCGCAATCGCTCACTGGGCAGCAACCAGTGCACACCCAATGCGGTGAAGATCGGCGCGGTGTAGAGGAACACCGACATGTGCGCAGCCGTAGTCAGTTGCAGGCCTTCGGAAATGAAGAAGAACTCCAGGCCGAACAAGGCACCGGCCAACAGACCGCCGCGCCAGGTCGCACCCACCTGGTTCCAGCCGCCCTTCCAGCAGATCAGCAGCCCGACCAGCAACGCCGACATACCGGAACGTCCGGCCGCCTGCATGACCGGCGCGATATCGGCCGCCGCCCACTTGATCATCACCTGCTGCACGCCCCAGACCAGGCACAACCCGACCATCACTTGCAGGGCAAACCCGTCGGCGCTGCGCCGGGTGGCGCTCACCGGAACACCTCGAAGACACAATCCATGGCAAAGACTCGGCAGTAAAAGCAAAGCCCCGGCCTTCTCGTTGAAAAGAAATCACCGGGGCGAAGAATCATGTTGTCGATTATTAACCAGAAGGCCAGAAAATGCCGCCTGCCAGAGACCTCTACTTCTCTGCTTGCGCCATCCTGGCCCTCTGTATTGTCAGCGTATCAACTGAGTTCGATGCGATCGGCATGAATGACAATCTGGCCATTCTTGTACAACGCACCGATGGCCTTCTTGAAGTTGCCCTTGCTGACACCGAACAGGCTGCTGATCAACGCCGGATCGCTCTTGTCGCTGACCGGCAGGGTGCCGTTGTTTTCGCGCAACTTGGCGAGGATCTTCGAGTTCAGGCTGGTGGCCGCTTCCTGGCCGACCGGTTGCAGGCTCAGGCTGATCTTGCCGTCGGCGCGAACTTCCTTGATGAAGCCCTTTTCTTCTTTACCGGCGCGCATGAACTTGAAGATTTCGTTCTTGTGGATCAGGCCCCAGTGCTTGTTGTTGATGATGGCCTTGAAGCCCATGTCCGTGGCCTCGGCCACCAGCAGATCCACTTCCTGGCCCGCGGTGTAGTTGGCCGGGGTCTTGTCCAGGTAGCGGTCGAGACGTGCGGTGGCGGTGATGCGACGAGTGTGCTTGTCCAGATAGACGTGCACCACCACATACTCGCCCGCCGTCATCTGGCGCTTCTCTTCGGAGAACGGCAGCAACAGGTCTTTCGGCAACCCCCAGTCCAGGAATACACCGATACTGTTGACTTCAACAACTTTCAAACTGGCGAATTCACCGACTTGAACTTTCGGTTTTTCAGTAGTTGCGATGAGTTTGTCATCGCTGTCCAGATAAATAAAAACGTTGAGCCAGTCTTCATCTTCGGTAGGAATATCTTTTGGAATATAACGATTAGGCAGAAGAATTTCGCCATCCGCGCCACCGTCCAGATATAAACCGAAGTTAGTGTGTTTAACCACTTGCAAACTGTTGTAACGCCCGACTAAAGCCATGTCCAATACCCTCATTGCGTGGGCGGCATTCTACCCGGTTTTAAGCGCCGCGTTCGGCAGCCGGCCCGGTGGCGCGAGAAAATCCTCTGAAACCCTTAATTTTCCCGGGGTTTCATCCCGCGCTCGGCCGCTCGTCAGGCCGTTCCGGGCATTTACGCCATGCCCAGGCAGGCGTCACGCGGTATTTTCCAAGGCAATGTTATTATTTAAAACAGCGACTTAGGTGCATATTTCGAATATTGGCCGGTGACTAATTACCCCGCCCCCACGAATATGCCGAGGGGATATTTGCCAAGCAATTATCAGGTAATTCCTGTACGATGCCTGGCCAAGTTAATTTTCTACAGGTTAATGGCCGCCATGCGCGTAAAAGCATCCACCAGCAAAGCAAAGCCAGCTCCAGCCGTCGAAACCAGCGAATCGATCAACAGCCAGATCGCTGCGTTCCTCAAGTCCGGCGGTGAAATCCAGCAAATTGCCAAAGGCGTCAGCGGCCAGACGTTCGGCCCGTCCAAGCAGATCACTTTGGGCAAAAAGTAATCCCCTCGCGTCACCTGGTCCCAAAGCGCTTTGAGCTTCGAAGCGCTTGGACTGGAACCCTCGATACTCCCGCGCCCCCCCTTCAAATCGTTTAGAAATCGACGAACGGCCTTCATTGCCGATCATTCGCCGGTATCCTTGCACACGTCTGGATCAAGCGTTTCAGCGGGCCCACCAGCCTGTCCTCGCTGTTCATGGAGTGACGCATGTTCAAACCTTTCTATCTATCGGCATTGCTCACCAGCCTGCTGGTCTGCTCCGCGGCACACGCACAAATCTTTCAGCGTGAGCTGGGGGGCTTCGACCTCAAGCTCGGCACCACCCCCACCCGCAGCATGGCCCAGGGCCTGGTCAAACCCTCGGCCGTCGGCTCGTTCCACGGTGGCCTGGACCTAAGCCACGACAGCGGTTTCTACGTGGGCCAATGGTCGCCCAGCATGGGCATCAGCCCGGGGAAAAACCTCGAGCTCGATTCCTACTTGGGCTTTAAACAACCCTTCGACCAAACCCTCGGCTACGAAGTGGGCCTGATCCGCTACAGCTACCCCGAAGTCACGACCCCTGACAGCCAGGAACTGTTCGGCGGCCTGACCTTGCTCGGCAGCCGTTTCGGCATCGCCTTCAGCAATGACCCGGACAAACAGAACAACACCCTGTTCGCTGACTTGAGCGGCAATCAACCGTTTGGTGTCGGCGTCAGCCTGAAATACACCACTCACCAATTCAATACGCCAGTGGCGGTGGATGGCGGGTATGTAGGCAGTTTTACCGATTGGTCGCTGAAATTGACCCGTCCGTTCATGGGCATCGACCTCGACCTGATCTACAGTGACTCCAGCCTGAGCGGCAGCGGTTGCTCGGCTTATGCCGGACACAATAGCCAATGCGACGGGCTGGTGACACTCAAGGCCGAACACGCGTTCTATTGATCGGCTGAACTGCCGGGCTCTTCCCGGGTTCACATGAGAATCAGACCCCGAAGACTGGCTTTCGCAAGGATTCGCCCATGTCCCGCTGGTTCAAACATATCGCCTTTGTGCTGACCATCGCCCTCGCCCTCGCCCTCGGCGCGTGCAGCCGCGTGGGCCTGGCCTACCGCAATCTCGACGTGATCATCCCGTGGACGCTCAGCGACTACCTGGACATGAACGGCGAGCAGAAAAGCTGGCTGGACGAACGCCTGAAGGAACACCTGAGCTGGCACTGCACCACCCAACTACCCGGCTACCTCGACTGGCTGGACCGCCTGCAAACCATGATTGCCACCAATCAGGTCACCGATGCCGCCTTGCAGGCCCGCGCCCGTGAAGCCGAACAGGCGATCGCCGAGACCGCGCGGGAAATCACCCCGTCGGCCATCGAGTTGCTGCAAGGGCTGGATGACAAGCAAGTCGCCGAAATGAACGATGCCTTTGCCAAGGACCAGCGCAAACGCCAGGAGGAATACCTCAAGCCTTCCCTCGACCAGCAGATCAAGGAACGCGGCGCGCGCATGGAGAAGCGCCTGAATGACTGGCTCGGGCCACTGAGCACTACCCAGCAACAGCGGGTAGCCACATGGTCCAACGCCCTGGGCGAGCAGAACTCCCAGTGGCTTGCCAATCGGGCCCATTGGCAAAAGCAGTTCAGCGCGGCCGTTGCCCAACGCCAGAGCCCCCAATTCCCACAACGCATCGAGACACTTCTGGTCAATCGCGAGAGCTTGTGGACGCCCGCCTACCGTCAGGCCTTTGCCAACACCGAGGCCCAGGCGCGCTCGCTGTTCGTAGATCTGATGGCTGAAAGCACGCCGAACCAACGCGCACGACTACTAAAGAAAATTGAAGGCGTGAGGAAGGACTTCAGCGACTTGAAGTGCCTGAAAGCGGCGAAACAAGGCTGACTGCAACACAAGTCCCCTGTGTGCGAGCCTGCTCGTCCGGCACCTGTCGCGGGTGATCATTGCCGGGAATACTGCTGTCGATCAGACGGGCATTTGCTGACGACCGACCGGCGGTATGTCGAAATCCAAGCGAGCCAAACGACTAGGCTGTGTAAGTCACCTCCCCGCCCCACGCAGGAGAAAACAACATGAATATTCAGAATCATCCCGTCGTATCGCGGGAAGAATGGCTCGCCACCCGCAAACAGCACCTTGCCCACGAAAAAGCCTTCACCAAGGAAAGAGACCGGCTCAGCGCCGAACGCCGCGCCCTGCCCTGGGTAAAAATCGACAAGGACTACCACTTCCAGGGGCCCGACGGCGAACTGAAACTGGCGGACCTGTTCGGGGGGCGCAGCCAGTTGGTCATCTACCACTTCATGTTCGCCGAGGGCTGGGACGAGGGCTGCCCCGGTTGCTCGTACCTGAGCGATCACATCGACGGCGCCAACCAGCACCTGGCCCACCATGATGTGGCCGTGGTAGCGGTTTCCCACGCACCGTTCGCCGAATTCCAGGCCTTCAAACGGCGCATGGGCTGGAAGTTCGACTGGGTGTCATCGGCAGGATGCGATTTCAACTACGACTTTGGCATCTGTGCCCGGGCCGAAGAGGTCGCAGCCGGAAAGGCTACGTACAACTACGAAAAAACTGACGGAGCCGAGGAAGAACTTCCCGGTCTGAGCGTGTTTTATCGCAATGACGCCGGAGAGATTTTCCATACCTACTCCACCTATGCCCGGGGCCTGGACATGCTGGTCGGCGCCTACAACTACCTCGACCTGACGCCCAAGGGTCGCAACGAAGACGAAATCATGGAGTGGGTGCGGCATCACGACAAATATGAGGAACAGGAGAAGTCGAGCTGCTGTCATGGTGGTTAGCCCCAGACACCGAGGCGCGGCCTTCGCGGGTAAGCCACGCTCCCACAGGTTTTGTGTCGTACACAAGATATGTGTTCACACCAGCCCCCTGTGGAAGCGGGCTGGGCGCACATAAAAAACCGGACATCAGTCCGGTTTTTTTGGGTCACGACAACGACTTACTCAGCCGCCGGCGCTTCCGGCTTGCGGCGCTTGAGCGGGGCCATGCCGTCCTTGCTGACCAGGGAATCGCTCTTGGGCCGGTTGGCGCTCTTGCGCTTGGTCGGGGTCTTGGCGGCAGTTTTCTTCTTGTCGCCCTTGGCGTCGGCCTTTTTCTTCTTCACGCCGACGGCCTTGCCCGAGGCCTTGACCTTTTTCGGTCCGCCGTAGGTGCCTTTGACTTCCTTGATGGTGCGGCGCTCGAAGCTCTGCTTGAGGTAGCGCTCGATGCTCGACATCAGGTTCCAGTCACCGTGGCAGATCAGCGAGATGGCCAGGCCATCGTTACCGGCGCGACCGGTACGACCGATGCGGTGCACGTATTCGTCGCCGCTGCGCGGCATGTCGAAGTTGATCACCAGGTCCAGGCCATCCACGTCCAGACCGCGAGCGGCGACGTCGGTGGCCACGAGGATTTTCACGCCGCCCTGCTTCAGGCGGTCGATCGCCAGTTTGCGATCCTTCTGGTCTTTCTCGCCGTGCAGCACGAACGCTTTGTATTCCTGCGCCACCAGGCGGCCGTAGATACGGTCGGCCATGGCCCGGGTGTTGGTGAAGACGATGGCCTTCTGATAGGTCTCGTTGGCCAGCAGCCAGTTGACGATCTGTTCTTTGTGCTGGTTGTGGTCAGCGGTGATGACTTGCTGACGGGTGGTTTCGTTCAGCTGGCTGACCGCGTTGAGCTGCAAGTGCTCAGGGTTGTTCAGGACCTTGGCGATCATCTCGCGCAGGCCCGAACCACCGGTGGTGGCGGAGAACAGCATGGTTTGCTGACGGTTGGTGCACTCATCGACCAGACGCTGAACGTCATCGGCGAAGCCCATGTCGAGCATACGGTCGGCTTCGTCGAGCACCAGTACTTCAACTTCTTTCAAGTCGAGGTTGCCGGCGTTCAATTGCTCGATCATCCGGCCCGGGGTACCGATCAGGATGTCCGGCACCTTGCGCAGCATCGCGGCCTGGACCTTGAAGTCTTCACCGCCGGTGATCAGGCCGGACTTGATGAAAGTGAACTGCGAGAAGCGTTCAACTTCTTTCAAGGTCTGCTGGGCCAGTTCGCGGGTCGGCAACAGGATCAGGGTCTTGATGCTGACGCGGATTTTCGCCGGGCCGATCAGACGGTTGAGGATGGGCAAAACGAATGCTGCGGTTTTGCCGCTACCGGTTTGCGCCGTCACCCGCAGGTCACGCCCCTGGAGCGCCAGCGGGATGGCCGCGGCTTGCACAGGCGTTGGCTCGACAAATTTCAGCTCGGCCACGGCTTTGAGCAGGCGTTCGTGCAGGGCGAATTGGGAAAACACGGGTGCTACCTCGAAGAAATGCAAAAAAACAGCTGCATAGGGTAACGGTTTCGAGCGCTCAGGCCGAGTTTCTTTATACAAATGGCGGTAAACAGTTGGTTTTTTGTTGCCTGATTTTTCCCGGAACGTAATACAAAGCGTCTTAAATGCTCTAATCCCCTCTCGCGCCTTACAGAAGAATCGTTTTCGACCATGGATATCAAACAGCTCTGGACCAATGCCCTGGACCTTTGGGGTGCCCTCGACCAGCATCCGCTCGTACACTCCAGCCTGTCGCTGTTGCTGCTGTTGGCGATTGCTCTGTTCCTCGGACGGGTGGCGCGTTACCTCATTCTGCACGCGGCCAAAATGCTAGGTCGCCAGCCGGCCCTGCACTGGGTCAATGATTTTCTACAGAACAAGGTGTTCCATCGCCTGGCGCAGATCGCGCCCTCGCTGGTGCTCCAGTTCGGTCTCAATCTGGTGCCGGACCTGAGCAAAACCAGCCTGAATTTCCTCGGCAACGTCGCCCTGTCCTTCACCTTCCTGTTTCTGCTGCTGGCGGTCAGCGCCCTGCTCAACGCCCTGCTGGACATCTACGCCCGCACCGAACACGCCCGCACCCGCTCGATCAAGGGCTATGTGCAACTGGCGAAAATGGTGCTGTACGTGTTTGGCGCGATCATCATCGTCGCTACGCTGATCGACCGCTCGCCGCTGTTGCTGCTGTCGGGTCTGGGCGCCATGTCGGCGGTGATTCTGTTGGTCTACAAGGACACCCTGCTGTCGTTCGTCGCCAGCGTGCAACTGACCAGCAACGACATGCTGCGGGTCGGTGACTGGATCGAGATGCCACAGGTGGGCGCCGACGGCGATGTGGTGGACATCACGCTGCACACGGTCAAGGTGCAGAACTTCGACAAGACCATCGTCTCGATCCCGACCTGGCGCCTGATGTCCGAGTCGTTCAAGAACTGGCGCGGCATGCAGGCTTCCGGTGGCCGCCGAATCAAACGCAGCCTGTTCATCGACGCCAGCGGCGTACGTTTTCTGCGTGACGACGAAGAGCAGAAGCTGTCCCAAGTGCACTTGCTCACCGACTACATGACCCGCAAACAGGCCGAACTCAAGGCCTGGAACGAAGCCCAGGGCAACGTCGCGGCCATGTCGGCCAACCGTCGGCGGATGACCAACATCGGCACTTTCCGCGCCTATGCGCTGGCCTACCTGAAGAGTCACCCGGGGATCCAGCCGAACATGACCTGCATGGTGCGCCAGATGCAGACCACGGCCCAGGGTATTCCGCTGGAAATCTACTGCTTTACCCGAACCACGGCGTGGGCCGACTACGAGCGGATCCAGGGGGATATTTTCGACTATCTGCTGGCGGTGCTGCCGGAGTTTGGGTTGAGTCTTTATCAGCAGCCGAGCGGAACGGATTTGCGGGCGGGGATACTGCCGGCGGTACTGGGCGCAAGCCATATTCCCGAAGCGGAAAAACGAAGGGTGTAACACCCAAAAAACCTGTGGGAGCAAGCTTGCTCCCACAGGGGTTACATCGTTTTCAGAATTTGCGGGTTACTTGACCTGCCGCTGCGGTGCCTTGTGCACCATGGTGTAGGCGTAGTCCACGCCCATGCCGTACGCGCCGCTGTGTTCCAGCACCAGTTCCATCACCGCCTCGTAAGTATCCTTGTGCGCCCAGTCACGCTGGTACTCGAGCAACACTTGTTGCCAGGTCACCGGTACCGCGCCGGCCTGAATCATCCGTTGCACCGACATGTCGTGGGCTTCCTTGCTGGTACCACCGGAAGCGTCGGTGACGATGTACACCTCGTAGCCTTCAGCCAGGGCTTCCAGTGCCGGGAAAGTCAGGCACACCTCGGTCCACAGCGCGGCAATGATCAGCTTCTTGCGGCCGGTGGCTTTCACCGCGTCGACCAGTGCCTTGTCTTCCCAGGAGTTCATCGAAGTGCGCTCGATCGGCTTCTGATCCGGGTGCACCGCCAGCAATTCAGGCCAGATGTAACCGCTGAAGCTTTCGGTTTCGACCGAGGTGTAGATGGTCGGCACGTTGAAGATCTTCGCCGCCTTGGCCAGGCCCACGGTGTTGTTCTTCAGGGTCTGACGGTCGATGGACTGAACGCCGAATGCCATTTGCGGCTGGTGGTCGATCAGGATCAGGGCGGAGTTGGTTGGGTTGAGCAGTTCACGAATAGACATGGCGCGTTCCTTTTGATGTCGATACTTCGAATGGGTCAGGGGTTAGTCGACGATGCCTTCAGCGGCGTTGTTGTCGGCTTGGATGTCACTTTAGGGGCTGGCGATTAAAGGGACAATTACCTAAAATAGAGAATCATTGATTCCAAAATAGGGACAATATGGATCGCATCGAATGCATGCGCGCCTTCGTCGTCACGGTCGGCGAGAACGGCTTCGCCGCAGCCGCCCGGGCCATGGACGTACCGCGCTCGAAAGTCAGCAAACAGATCCAGGCGCTGGAAGAAGCCATCGGCGTGCAATTGCTGCAACGCACCACCCGCAGCCTGCACCTGACCGAGGCCGGAGCCGAGTATTTCGACGCAGCACGGGAGGTGCTGGCGGCACTGGACGAGGCCGAGCAACGCGCCCGTGACGGCATCGGCGAGTTACGCGGTGTGTTGCGGGTCAATGCGCCGATGTCGTTCGGTCTTCGGCGGCTGGGGCCGTTGATTCCGCTGTTTCATGAACAGCACCCGAACATAGAGCTGCAACTGGTGCTCAGCGACCAGCAGGTCGATCCGGTGCGGGGCGGCTTTGACGTGACCATTCGTATCGCCAGCATGCCCGACTCTACGATGATCGCCCGGCAACTGGCCCCCGCACCACGGATCATGGTGGCGTCCCCGGCTTATCTCGAGCGCGCGGGCGTTCCGCAGACTCCGCAGGATCTGCGCACCCATCAATGCCTGAACTACGGGTATCTGCAGAGCGGTGTCAGCCTGCAACTGTGCAATGGCAAGGAAACCCAGCGAGTGAACGTTACCGGCCCACTGCACGCCAACAACGGCGACCTGCTCGCCCAAGCCGCCGAAGCCGGCATGGGCATCGCCCTGCTGCCCGACTTCATCGTCGAGGATGCGCTGGTGGCCGGACGACTGGTGCCGGTGCTGTGCGAATGGCTGGCTCCGGCGATCACCATCAACGCGGTGTATTCGTCGGCACGGCGAGTGCCGCAGAAGACCCGAGCGTTTATCGAGTTCCTGGTGGAGCAACTGGCGCCGAAGTGATTTTCGGAGATCACACAATCCCTTGCTCGCGATGGCGGAGTGTCAGTCGACGATGATGTTGCCTGATCCACCGCAATCGCGAGCAGGCTCACTCCTACAGGGATATCGGGTTACCCAGGGTTTAGTGAACGGCCAAAGGCCTGCGTATACCCAACCTGCTGATCCACACCGCCAGCAAAATCACCGAACCGCCGAGCAACAGCCGCCCCAGTTCTTCATGCTGGTTCCAGATCAGCAAGTTGATCAGCAACCCCACCGGCACATGCAGGTTGTTCATCACCGCCAGCGTCCCGCCGTTGACCAGGCACGCGCCTTTGTTCCACCAGTAGAGCCCCAAAGCGGTCGAGACCAGGCCGAGGAATAGCAGCACGCCCCATTGCAGCGGTGCTTCGGGCAGGAAGTTCTGTTTGCCGAACAACAGAAATGCCGGCAACGCCACCGCCAGTGCGCCGAGGTAGAAGTAGCCGAAGCGCCGGTAATGCGGCAGATCACTCGGGTGGCGCGCGACCAGGTGTTTATAGAGCACCTGCCCGGCGGCGTAGGTGAAGTTGGCCAGTTGCAGCAACAGGAATCCCATGAAGAAGTCCGGGTTGATCCGGTCAAAGCGAATCACCGCCGCCCCCGCCACCGCCACCAGCGCCGCGACCAGGGCCCAGGGATTGAAGCGACGATTGAGCGCATCTTCGATCAGGGTCACGTGCAGCGGCGTGAGGATGGTGAACAGCAACACTTCCGGCACCGTCAGTACGCGAAAGCTCAGGTACAGGCAGACGTACGTCACGCCGAACTGCAACGCGCCGATCAACAGCATGCCGCGCATGAATGCCGGCTCAACCGAGCGCCAGCGGGTCAGCGGGATGAACACCAGCCCCGCCAGCAGCACTCGTACCAAGACTGCAAAATAACTGTCGACATGACCGGCCAGGTATTCGCCGATCAAACTGAAGGAAAACGCCTGGATCAGCGTGACAAAAAGTAGATAGCCCATGCTCGCCTCATTTCGAATGGTGGCGACGATAGCGGGTTTTGCTTTGAATCGCGATCCCCGAAAGCTGTCGGAAAACACGCAAAAACCTGTGGGAGCGAGCTTGCTCGCGATGACGGAGTGTCAGTCGACAGTGATGTTGACTGAACCACCGCAATCGCGAGCAAACTCGCTCCCACAGGGTTTATCGGTGTTTCCTGAATCGCAGGCAAAAAAAAGCCCGATCTCGCTAAAGCGTTCAATCGGGCCAGGGCACTCAGGAGCAACAAGTGCGAAGGGAGGTTCGATGCGCGTACAGGCTTGAAGGGTTGCGCCAGGTCACTAGACCACCCAGCGATTATCTGGCGATTAACCGGTCAGGCCACTTGCGAAAGCTTGGCGTTCGCCTGGTTCAGACCTTTCTCCTGGAAGTCGCCGCCCAGGTTCATGCCTTCGGCATGGATGAACGTCACGTCGTGGATGCCGATGAAGCCCATGACCTGACGCAGGTACGGTTCCTGGTGATCGGCGGTGCTGCCGGCATATATGCCGCCGCGAGCCGTCAACACATAGGCACGCTTGCCGCTGAGCAGGCCTTGCGGGCCGGTTTCGGTGTACTTGAAGGTCACGCCGGCACGCAGCACATGGTCGAGCCAGGCTTTCAGGGTGCTGGGGATCGCAAAGTTGTACATCGGCGCGGCCATGACCAGAACATCGGCGGCGAGCAATTCATCGGTCAACTGGTTGGAGCGTTCCAGGGACGCCTGCTCGATGTCGCTGCGCTGCTCGGCGGGTTTCATCCAGCCACCCAGCAGGTTGATGTCCAGGTGCGGCACCGGCTTGACGGCCAGGTCACGGACGGTGATCTGGTCATTCGGGTGAGCGGCTTTCCACTGGCTGATGAAGGTCTGGGTCAGTTGGCGGGAAACCGAGTCTTGCTGACGGGCACTGCTTTCGATGATCAGAACGCGGGACATGGGATGTAGCCTCCATCTGAGAATGCGGTAGGTCGATGGAGTGAAGGTTAAACAGAGTCATATCGATGAAAAAGCGCAAATAACTGGTATAACCCATCAAGAAATTCGTTTATAAGCAAGCCATGCCCCCCTGTTGGAGCGAGCAAGCCCGCTCCAACAGGAGATTGCTGTCATTTCGGGGTGCAGGTCAGCTGGATGCGCAATTTGATGATATTGCGGCTGAATTTGGCCGTGGCGTTTTTGTGTTTACCGGCCGGTACATCGAGCTTGCGAGTGCGGGGTGCTTCCGGGCCATTGCTGAAAACCGCCTTGCAACTCGCATCGACGTCGCCGTAGTTGGCGACCCGGATGGATCCGATATCGCTATCGGTGTCGAAGGTTTCGTAGTCGATCTTCATTCCGTTGAGGTTCTTCTGCACATCAATCGGATAAGCCATCGCCGTCAGCGGCAGCAGCGCCAGCAGCACACAACAGAATTTTTTCATTCAGCAGCCTCCAATAAGGGCTGCCAGCTTAGGACAAGAGGAGCTCAACATGAAAGCGCCCCGCGTGACCCTTGATCAATGGCGAACGCTGCAGGCCGTGGTCGATCACGGTGGTTTCGCCCAGGCCGCCGAGGCGCTGCATCGCTCGCAATCGTCAGTCAGCTACACCGTGGCCCGCATGCAGGATCAGCTCGGCGTGCCATTGCTGCGCATCGACGGACGCAAAGCCGTGCTGACCGAAGCCGGCGGGGTGCTGTTGCGCCGTTCCCGGCAACTGGTGAAACAGGCCAGCCAACTCGAAGATCTGGCCCATCACATGGAGCAGGGCTGGGAAGCCGAAGTGCGCCTGGTGGTCGATGCCGCCTACCCAAGCGCCCGCCTCGTCCGCGCCTTGACCGCGTTCATGCCGCAAAGCCGTGGCTGCCGGGTGCGCCTGCGTGAGGAAGTGCTGTCGGGTGTGGAGGAAGTCCTGCTCGAAGGCGTGGCCGACCTGGCCATCACCGGGTTCAGTATTCCCGGTTACCTGGGCGCGGAGTTGAGCGACGTCGAGTTCGTCGCGGTCGCCCACCCGGAGCATCCCCTGCACCGCCTCAACCGCGAACTGAGCTTCCAGGACCTGGAAAGCCAGATGCAAGTGGTGATCCGCGACTCGGGCCGCCAGCAGCCACGGGACGTCGGCTGGCTCGGTGCCGAACAGCGCTGGACCGTCGGCAGCCTGGCCACCGCCGCGACCTTCGTCAGCAGCGGCCTGGGTTTTGCCTGGCTGCCCAGGCACTTGATCGAACGGGAACTCAAGGAAGGCACGCTCAAGCTGCTACCGTTGGATCAGGGCGGCAGCCGTAACCCGAGCTTTTACCTGTATTCGAACAAGGACAAACCGCTGGGGCCGGCCACGCAGATTCTCATCGAACTGCTGCGTACGTTTGACACCGCACCACTGGACGCACCGTTCGCCGCCCCCGAACAAGCCTGACACGGAGTGTATGCATGGCCTATTTCGAACACGAAGGTTGCAACCTGCACTATGAGGAATATGGCCACGGCACGCCGCTGCTGCTGGTCCACGGCCTGGGCTCCAGCACGCTGGACTGGGAAAAACAGATCCCGACACTTGCCACTCGCTACCGGGTGATCGTCCCGGATGTGCGCGGTCACGGCCGTTCGGACAAACCCCGGGAGCGCTACAGCATTGCCGGATTCAGCGCCGACCTGATTGCATTGATCGAGCACCTCAATCTCGGTCCGGCACATTATGTCGGCCTGTCCATGGGCGGCATGATCGGCTTCCAGCTGGGCGTGGATCAGCCGCAACTGCTCAAGAGCCTGTGCATCGTCAACAGCGCGCCCGAGGTCAAACTGCGCAGCCGTGATGACTACTGGCAGTGGTTCAAGCGCTGGAGCCTGATGCACGCACTCAGCCTGCGTACCATCGGCAAGGCGTTGGGCGGCAAGCTGTTCCCGAAACCCGAGCAGGCCGATTTACGACAAAAGATGGCCGAGCGCTGGGCAAAAAACGACAAACATGCTTATCTCGCCAGCTTCAATGCCATTGTCGGCTGGGGGGTCCAGGAACGACTTTCGAAGGTCACCTGTCCAACCCTCATCGTCAGCGCCGACCGGGACTACACACCGGTGGCGCTGAAGGAAAACTACGTAAAACTGCTGCCCGACGCGCGACTGGTGGTGATCGCCGATTCACGCCACGCCACACCGCTGGACCAGCCGGAGCACTTCAACCAAACACTGCTGGAGTTTCTGGCCGCAGTCGACACCACCACTCAGGATCACTGACCCATGCTGAAAAAAATCGCCCTCGCCGCAGGTACCGTCCTGTTTGCCGCCAACCTGATGGCCGCGACGCCGGAAAAGGCACCGCATGTGCTGCTGGACACCACCAACGGCCAGATCGAAATCGAACTGGACCCGGTCAAGGCCCCGATCAGTACCAAGAACTTCCTTGCGTACGTCGACAGCGGCTTCTACACCAACACGATTTTCCACCGGGTGATTCCGGGTTTCATGGTCCAGGGTGGTGGTTTCACTCAACAGATGCAGCAAAAAGAAACCAAGGATCCGATCAAGAACGAATCGAAAAACGGTCTGCATAACGTGCGCGGCACCTTGTCCATGGCCCGTACCTCGGTGCCTGACTCGGCCACCAGCCAGTTCTTCATCAACGTCAAGGACAACGACTTCCTTGACCAGGGCGATGGTTACGCGGTATTCGGCAAAGTGGTCAAAGGCATGGATGTGGTCGACATCATCGTCAATTCGCCAACCACCGTCCGTGGCGGCATGAAGGATGTGCCGGCCGATCCGGTGTTCATCAAGTCGGCCAAGCGCATCGACTGAGACTAAGCTGGACAAGGATGTCCGAGCCGTTGCCGGTGTTTGCCGGCAACGCTCAAAACGTTAAAAGGAGAGCCCGCTCGCGGGCGAACAACCAATGCTTTATCGTCGCTTTGAAAAACTGATCGATGTTTTCCGTGAAGCACCGACGGCGTCTCCGCCGGACCGGGTTTTCCCTTTTTACACCTATTACCTCAAGCAGGTCTGGCCGAGCTTCGCCGCCCTGCTGATCGTCGGCCTGATCGGTGCATTGATCGAGGTGGCGCTGTTCAGCTACCTGAGCCGCATCATCGACCTGGCCCAGGGCACGCCGAACGTCAGTCTGTTCAAGGACCACGCCCTCGAACTGACCTGGATGGTGGTGGTTGCGTTGGTGCTGCGCCCGATATTCGTGGGCCTGCATGACCTGCTGGTGCACCAGACCCTGAGCCCCAGCATGACCAGCATGATCCGCTGGCAGAACCACAGCTACGTGCTCAAGCAGAGCCTGAATTTCTTCCAGAACGACTTCGCCGGGCGCATCGCCCAACGCATCATGCAAACTGGCAACTCACTGCGCGATTCCGCCGTGCAGGCGGTGGATGCGCTGTGGCATGTACTGATCTACGCCATCAGCTCCCTGGTGCTGTTCGCCGAAGCCGACTGGCGCCTGATGATCCCGTTGCTGACCTGGATCTTTGCCTTCATCGGCGCCCTCTGTTACTTCGTGCCGCGGGTCAAGGACCGCTCGGTAGTGGCGTCCGATGCGCGCTCCAAACTCATGGGGCGGATTGTCGACGGCTACACCAACATCACCACCCTCAAATTGTTCGCCCACACCAACTTCGAGCAGCAATACGCTCGCGAAGCGATCAAGGAACAGACCGAGAAGGCGCAACTTGCCGGGCGCGTGGTCACCAGCATGGACGTGGTCATCACCAGCATGAACGGCTTGCTGATCGTCTGCACCACCGGCCTGGCCCTGTGGTTGTGGACGCAGTCGTTGATCAGCGTGGGGGCGATTGCCCTGGCCACCGGCCTGGTGATCCGCATCGTCAACATGTCCGGCTGGATCATGTGGGTGGTGACCGGCATCTTCGAAAACATCGGCATGGTGCAGGACGGTCTGCAGACCATCTCGCAACCGGTCAGCGTCACCGACCGCGACCAGGCCAAACCTCTGGCGGTGGCCCGTGGCGAAGTGCGCTTCGAACAGGTGGATTTCCACTACGGCAAGCAGAGCGGGATCATCGGCGACCTCAACCTGACCATCAAGGCAGGCGAGAAAATCGGCCTGATCGGTCCGTCCGGTGCCGGCAAATCGACCTTGGTGAACCTGCTGCTGCGCCTGTACGACGTCGAAGGCGGACGCATCCTGATCGACGGCCAGAACATCGCCGACGTCAGCCAGGAAAGCCTGCGCGAACGCATCGGCATGATCACCCAGGACACCTCGCTGCTGCACCGCTCGATCCGCGACAACCTGCTGTATGGCAAACCCGACGCCACCGACGCCCAACTCTGGGACGCGGTGCACAAGGCCCGGGCTGACGGTTTCATTCCTTCGCTGTCGGACGCTGAGGGCCGCACCGGCTTCGATGCCCACGTCGGTGAGCGCGGGGTAAAACTCTCCGGCGGCCAGCGCCAGCGCATCGCCATCGCCCGGGTACTGCTCAAGGACGCGCCGATCCTGATCATGGACGAAGCCACCTCGGCACTGGATTCGGAAGTCGAAGCGGCGATCCAGGAAAGTCTCGAAACCCTGATGCAGGGTAAAACCGTGATCGCCATCGCTCACCGGCTCTCGACCATCGCCCGGATGGACCGGCTGGTGGTGCTGGAAAACGGCAAGATCGCCGAAACCGGAACCCACGCCGAGTTGCTCGCCCATGGCGGTTTGTATGCGCGGTTGTGGCAACACCAGACCGGTGGGTTTGTCGGGATCGATTGATCCCCGAACAACACACCAATCCCTGTGGGAGCGAGCTTGCTCCGGGCGGCGTTCCGACGATTGCGGCGCGTCAGACAACATCATTGTCGACTGATGTTCCGTCATCGCGAGCAAGCTCGCTCCCACAGGGATAAGCGCCATACCGAAGATCGAAAAAACCGCCAGCCCCCGTCAACAACGGGTGCTGGCGGTTTTTTATGCCCGCTGGAATTCTGAAAAAAACCGTGCTGTACTCACTTCAACGTTCTGGAGGTGGTTCTGCAGTCCATCGGCTGGATGCTAAAGGCAGCATAATCTCGAAAGGGCACTCTCTTATGTCTCTGTTAAAACGTTCGGCGACTGAGTTGGTAGGTACGTTCTGGCTGGTGTTGGGTGGTTGCGGCAGCGCAGTGTTGGCCGCGGCTTTTCCGGAGGTGGGGATAGGCCTGCTCGGGGTGTCCTTCGCGTTTGGCCTGACAGTGCTGACCATGGCTTTCGCCATCGGCCATATTTCCGGCTGCCATCTCAACCCTGCGGTATCCCTCGGTCTGGTGGTGGGTGGGCGGTTTCCGGCCAATGAGCTGCCGGCCTACATCGTTGCCCAGGTCATCGGCGGCGTGATTGCAGCCGCCCTGCTGTACTTCATCGCCAGCGGCAAACCCGGTTTCGAACTGGCGGGTGGCCTGGCGTCCAACGGTTACGGCGAACACTCGCCTGGCGGCTATTCGATGGCGGCAGGGTTTGTCTGTGAACTGGTGATGACCGCGATGTTCATCCTGATCATCCTCGGCGCCACCGACAAACGTGCACCGGCAGGACTGGCACCCATTGCCATCGGCCTGGGGCTGACGCTGATCCACCTGATTTCGATCCCGGTCACCAACACCTCGGTCAACCCGGCGCGCAGCACCGGCCCGGCGCTGATCGTCGGCGGCTGGGCGATTCAACAACTGTGGATGTTCTGGGTCGCACCGCTACTCGGTGCAGTGGTCGGCGGCGTGCTGTATCGCTGGCTGGGCAAGGAAGAAAGCTGAAACGCTGAAGATCAGCCTTGTCGATAAGGCAAGGCTGACTTCGCCTCCTCTGCATAAGCCAGCACTCCCAACCGCTCCTGATCCAGGAAGTCTTTCACCGCCGCTTTCAATCCCGGATGCCGCAAGTAGTGCCAGGAATGCGTAATGACCGGCTCGAATCCGCGAATCAGTTTGTGCTCGCCCTGTGCCCCGGCATCGAAACGCTGGAAACCGTTGGCAATGGCATAGTCCATGCCTTGGTAGAAACAGGTCTCGAAATGCAGGCGATCGAATTCCGCCAGGCATCCCCAGTAACGGCCATAAAATCTGTCGCCCCCCACCAGGCTGAACGCCATCGCCACCGGCCGTGAACCTTGCCTGGCCAGCACCACGCGAATCGACTCCGGCATGCGCTCGGCCAACAGGCTGAAAAACTCCCGCGTCAGGTACGGCGCTTGCCGACGCACCGCGTAGGTATTGGCGTAGCAGGCATAGACGAAATCCCATTGCGCCTCGCTCAGTTCCCGACCTTCGAGCCATTCGAACTCGAAGCCCTGCCCGGCCACCTGCTCGCGCTCCTTGCGCATCTGTTTGCGCTTGCGCGAACTGAGCACGTCGAGGAAGTCCTGGAAATCCCGGTAGCCGCGATTCTGCCAGTGGTATTGACAGCCAACGCGCTGCAGCCAGCCCGGTTGCTCGCTCAGTGCCGCGTCGGTGAACGGATCGGTGAAATTGATGTGGGCGCTGGAGAGCCCTTCCAGCTCAAGGTAGCCCGGCAGGCTTTTCAATAGCTCGAAACCGTCTTCGACCGTGGCCGCCAACAGCCGCGGCCCGGTGACCGGACTGAACGGCACCGCGGTCAAGAGTTTGGGGTAGTAATCGATGCCGGCACGTTCACAGGCATCGGCCCAGGCGTGATCGAACACGTACTCGCCGTAGGAATGCCACTTGCGATAACCGGGCAGCGCGGCGATCAAGCGCTCACCTTCGACGTGCAATAAATGCTCGGGCTGCCAGCCGGTATGGGGTCCGACGCTGCCGCTGTCTTCCAGTGCGCTCAAAAAGGCGTGACGCAGAAAAGGCTGAGTCTCGGGCACCAATGCGTCCCACGTCTGCGGGGCGATTTCTGACAGTTTTTGCAGGCGTTGCAACGGCATCACCGTCCTCACTCTTCATGGCGTGAAAGCCCCGCGAGTATCGCCTATCGCTCTGCAATGCACACGGGCAAAACGACGACAGTGCTCTAACTCAATAGTTCACGACGGCTTTGTATCGTCATCGACATGACATCACATTGCCACCGCTCTGTAATAAACCATCGCGATACTGGCGCCTGTTTTTAGAGCGCCGGGTTATACCCGGCCACTGTTTTCCGCCCCTTATGGTCGGTTGTGTCCCGGATGGCTCTGTCATCCCCTCTCATCTTCGGAGATTGATATGCGTCTTGCTTCCACGAAAACTGCGGCGGCCTTGTGCGGTGGCCTGTTGCTGGCCATGAGTGTTCCGGCCAGTGCCGCAGTCGACGCCAAACTGCTCGACATGCTCAAAGCTAACGGCTCGATCACCAACGCGCAGTACAGCGAACTGCAAGCCGAGCTGGCCAGGGATCAGAAAGACCAACAGATCGCCCGTCAGGCTCAGCAAGAGACCAACGAGCAAATCGCGGCCACCGCGAAGAAAACCGACACACTGAGCGCTTTCGACCAGAAGCTTGCATGGGCGGCAAAGACTCAGTTCAAAGGCGACGTGCGCTTCCGTCAGGAAAACGTCCACAACGATGGCGTGCCGAACAACAAGGACCAGGATCGTCAGCGCATTCGTGCCCGCCTGGGTGCCTACAGCGAAATCAACCCGCAGGTCGACACCGGTATCCGTATCGCCACCGGCAGCAACGACGACGCTCGCTCCACCAACCAGGACCTGAACAACTACTTCGACAAGAAGCAGATCTGGCTGGACCAGGGTTACATCGACTACCACCCGGACGCGATCAAGAACCTGCACCTGGTGGGCGGCAAGATGCCACAACAATGGGTGAGCATGGGCGACATCATCTGGGATAGCGACATCAACCCGGAAGGTCTGGCCGTCACCTACAAATACCCACTGAGCGGCAGCACCGAGCTGTTCGGTAGCGCCGGTCACTACACCCTCAAGGACAACGTCGACGGTGAAGGCGTGCAGTTCAAGCACGACCTGCGTCTGTACGCTGGCCAGTTGGGTGCGCGCTTCGCCATCACCGACAGCATGAAAATGACCTTGGGCGGCAGTCTCTACTCCTACGACAACGACAGCAGCAGTGCCTGCCCTACCAGCGGCACCGTTACTGCGCCATGCGCCCTGGCCGTCAACGGCAACAGCCCGGGCGAAACCTTCAAACTGTACGAAGGCTTCGGTCAGCTGGACTTCAGCAACCTGCCAGTACCGCTGTCGATCTACGGTCAGTACGTCAACAACACCGATGCCAGCAACGACCAGGACACCGGCTGGTTGGCCGGTGTGAAGTCCAAGGTCTACGGTTTCAACCTGGACTACAACTACCGCGACGTGCAGCGTAACGCTGTGGTTGGCGCCTTCACCGACTCCGACTTCGCCAACGGCTTCACCGGTTCGCGCGGCAGCAAGCTGAAAGTGAGCTACGACCTGGACAAGAACTTTGCCCTGGGCGCGACCTACTTCATGGCGACCTCGGACCAGACCAACGCCAACATCAAGAAAACCGATTCGGACATCAACACCCTGCAACTGGATGCCGAAGCGAAGTTCTGATTCACCCCGCTACACGACTCGGGCAAGGAAGCCCGGGCCACTTTTACAGCCTGGCGTTGGTGTGTCGGTCCCCATCATCCTCCGATGCATCAACGCGAGTCTGTTTTCTCTCCCGCAATAACCTCCTGCAAAAAAAATCGCAGCCTTCGGCAGCTCCTACGCTGACCGGATTCATCGCGATATCACGTTGAAATCCAATCCTGTAGGAGCTGCCGCAGGCTGCGATCTTTTTAAGCCGCAGACTCAGCGCTTGCGCAGCAACACGCTACCAATCGAATAACCGGCACCAAACGAACTGAGCACGGCCAGCGAACCGGCGGCCAGATCGTCCTGGTTCTTGTGGAACGCAATCACGGAACCGGCGGAACTGGTGTTGGCGTAGGTGTCGAGAATCACCGGCGCTTCCTGTTCGGTGGCGTCGCGGCCCAGCAGCTTCTTGACGATCAGATGGTTCATGCTGAGGTTGGCCTGGTGCAGCCAGAAGCGCTTAACGTCGCTGACGTTCAACTGGTTCTCTTGCAGATGCTCACTGATCAGCTCGGCAACCAACGGGCAGACTTCCTTGAACACCTTGCGGCCTTCCTGCACGAACAGTTTGTCCCTGGCACCGATGCCCTCTTCCGCCGCGCGGTTGAGGAAGCCGAAGTTGTTGCGGATGTTGTTGGAGAACTTGGTCAGCAGCTTGGTGCTGACGATGTCGAACTGGTACTTGGACGTCGCCAGGTCGGCACGCTCGATGATCACTGCTGTGGCAGCGTCGCCGAAGATGAAGTGGCTGTCGCGGTCACGGAAGTTCAGGTGGCCAGTGCAGACTTCCGGGTTGACCATCAGGACCGCCCGGGCCTGGCCCAGTTGCACGCTGTTGGCGGCAGTCTGGATGCCGAAGGTTGCGGACGAGCACGCCACGTTCATGTCGAAGCCGAAACCCTGGATACCGAGCGCTTCCTGGACTTCAATGGCAATGGCCGGGTAGGCGCGCTGCAGGTTGGAACAGGCGACGATTACGCCGTCGATGTCCGCCGCGGTCTTGCCGGCGCGCTGCAAGGCTTGTTCGGCCGCGCCGATGGCCATCTGGCAAAGCACCGACCACTCGTCATTGGAGCGCTCCGGCAGGCGTGGGGCCATGCGTTGCGGGTCGAGGATGCCTTCCTTGTCCATGACAAAGCGGCTCTTGATGCCCGAGGCTTTTTCGATGAACGCGGCGCTGGACTCGGTCAATGCTTCCACTTCACCGCGCGCGATGGCATCGGCGTTGTCGGCGTTGAATTGCCCGACGTAAGTATTGAAAGACTGCACCAGCTCTTCGTTGGAAATGCTGTTGGCCGGGGTGTACAGGCCGGTGCCGCTGATGACGACGTTATGCATGGTCGTGTCTCTAATCTGTTCAGGCAGAAAGCATTGGCACCGTCGTACCAATACACAAAGGGTCTATTCCCATCCGGGGGACGCAAACCTGGCATCGCTTTATTCCGACCTGCCCGTAGCGCGAAGGCTCAAAACCACGGGGCCGGCGTTTATAGGCGCGAAGTTTGCCATAAACGTGGGCATTTCGCCCCTTTTGCTGGATCAAACTCCCGCTGACACACCGCCCGCTCCCACAAGGTATTGCATTGGTCTCAGGTGCTACGGTTCGACTTGCGACCACTGCTTGTTCAGGCGCTTGTCGGAAATCGGCACTTTGGTCCCCAATTGCTGGGCAAACAGCGAAACCCGGTATTCCTCCAGCCACCAGCGATACAACTCCAGTTGCGGATCGCGCTTGCCTTCCTGGGCGTGTTTGTTGGCGCGGGTCTGGTATTGCGTCCACAGGCCGGACAACTCGCCACTCCAGACCCGGTCGCGCTGCACCTGGGCACCGATTTTTTCAAAGCGCTGTTCAATCGCCTTGAGGTAACGCGGCAATTCCTTGAGCCACTGCATCGGCGTTTCCCGGACAAATCCCGGATACACCAAGTGGCTGAGCTGCTGCTTGATGTCGTTCAGGGCCACGGCTTGCGCCAGATCAATCTTGCCCTTGAAGCGTTTTTGCAGGCCATGCCAAAGCTTGAGGATCTCCAGGGTCAGCTTCGCCACACGCTCGGCGTGCTCGGTCCAGGCGCCACGCTTGCGCTCGGCCAGGGACGCCAGAGCGGCGCCGTCACGGGGCAACGGGTCTTCACCTTCAAGAATGCAACTGTCGAGGCTGGCCAGCAGAATGTCTTCCACCAGCGCATCGACGCGCCCCATGTCGCGGTACAGCAGGCCCAGTTCGGTCAGGCCCGGCAACTTGCCGCGCAGGAACTTCGCAGGTTCGGCCAGTTGCTGCATCAGCAAGCGTTGCAGGGCACGGCGATGCTGGAACTCGGCTTCGGCCGGCGTCGAGAAACGCCCTTCCTTGACCGTCCCGGCCTCTTCCACCAGCGCCGGGTAGACCGTCATCGACAGCCCGGCGATCTTCTGTTGGGTTTTCTCGGCCACGGCGGCGAACACTTTCGGCTCCACCGGCTGCTGGCTCTTCGCGGTTTGCGGCACCGCCAACGCCGCTTGGCTGGCCTCGGCGAAACGCGCAGTCAGCTCGGCCAGATCGCGGCCTTCGCCGAGGAACTTGCCCTGGGCGTCGACAATTTCCAGGTTCATCCGCAGATGACTTTCGACCTGCTGTACCGCCTCGGCCCAGGCTTCATCGCTGACCCGCGCACCTGTCATGCGCAGCAGCTCGCGCCCCAGGGCCTGGGGTAGCGAGCCCTCGGCAAAAGTCATGCGTTGCAAGGCCGCCTTGACGAAATCCGGCACCGGCACAAAATTCTTGCGCAAAGCCTTGGGCAGGTTGCGCACCAGGGCAATGCACTTGGCTTCGATGACGCCCGGCACCAGCCATTCCAGGCGTTCCGGTGGCAGCATCGGCAACAGCGGTGCCGGCACGCGCAGGGTCACGCCGTCGCGCGGGTGATTCGGTTCGAAGTGGTAGCTGAGAGCCAATTCCAGATCGCCGATGTGCAGCGTATCCGGGTAGTGCTGGGCGGTGACTTCACTGGCTTCGCGGGCCAGCACGTCTTCTTCGCGCATGATCAGCAGCTGCGGGTCTTTCTGGCTGTTGATCCGGTACCAGCTGTCGAAGGTCGCGGTCTGGTGGATCTCAGCCGGCAGCCGTGCGTCGTAGAAGGCGTACAGGGTTTCTTCGTCGGCGAGGATGTCACGGCGACGGGCCTTGGCCTCCAGTTCGTCGAGCTGTTCCAGCAATTGCTTGTTGGCCGTCAGGCACGTGGCCCTGGACTGAATCTCACCGCGCACCAGACCTTCGCGGATGAACAATTCGCGGGACACCACCGGGTCGACCGGGCCGTAATGCACCGGCCTGCGCCCGACCACGATCAAGCCGAACAGGGTGATCTGCTCGAACGCCACGACCTGCCCACGCTTCTTCTCCCAGTGGGGTTCGAAGTGGTTTTTCTTGATCAGGTGCCCGGCCAGCGGCTCGATCCAGTCGGCGTCGATCTTGGCGACCATACGCGCGTAGAGCTTGGTGGTTTCCACTAGTTCGGCGGTCATCAGCCATTGCGGGCGCTTCTTGCCGATGCCCGACGACGGATGAATCCAGAACCGCCGCTGACGGGCGCCGAGGTAATCGCCCTCTTCGGTTTTCTGCCCGATCTGACTGAGCAACCCCACCAACACCGCTTTGTGCAGTTTCGGATAGTCCGCCGGCTCTTTGTTGAGGCTCAACTGCATGTCGCGGCAGATCAGGCTCAACTGGCGATGGGAGTCGCGCCACTCACGCAGGCGCAGGTAATTCAGGAAATTCTTGCGGCACCAGTTGCGCAGCGGACTGGCGGTCAGCGCCTGGCGCTGTTCTTCGAAACCGCGCCACAAATTGACCAGCCCGGCAAAGTCCGA
This sequence comes from Pseudomonas grandcourensis, assembly GCF_039909015.1. Lineage (NCBI taxonomy): Bacteria > Pseudomonadati > Pseudomonadota > Gammaproteobacteria > Pseudomonadales > Pseudomonadaceae > Pseudomonas > Pseudomonas grandcourensis. The sequence goes on along the minus strand of NZ_CP150919.1, from coordinate 1,623,114 downwards.
GTCGGCATCTTTCCACTGGGCATGAGCCTGATCCGCCGCTTGCTGACGCTCCGGTGGACGCTCGCGCGGATCCTGGATCGACATGGCGCTGGCGACGATCAGCACTTCCTGCAAGCTGCCGAGCTTCGCCGCTTCCAGCAACATACGCCCCATGCGCGGGTCCACCGGCAGCCGCGCCAATTGGCGACCAAGCGGGGTCAACTGGCTGTTGCGGTCTACCGCCGAGAGTTCTTGCAGCAGGTTGTATCCGTCGCTGATGGCCTTGCCATCCGGCGGCTCGATGAACGGGAACGCGGTGACTTCACCGAGGTGCAGATGCAGCATCTGCAAAATGACCGCCGCGAGGTTGGTACGGAGGATTTCCGGATCGGTAAATTCCGGGCGCCCGAGGAAATCTTCTTCGCTGTAGAGGCGGATGCAGATACCCGGCTCGACCCGCCCGCATCGACCTTTACGCTGGTTGGCGCTGGCTTGGGAAATGGCTTCGATCGGCAGGCGCTGGACCTTGGCCCGGTAGCTGTAGCGGCTGATGCGCGCGGTGCCGCTGTCGATCACATAGCGAATGCCCGGCACGGTCAGCGAGGTTTCCGCGACGTTGGTCGCCAACACCACGCGACGCCCTGGGTGCGACTGGAAAATCCGCTGTTGCTCGGCCGGCGACAACCGCGCGTACAACGGCAGGATTTCGGTGTGTTTGAGCTGGGCCTTGCGCAGCATGTCGGCAGCGTCACGAATCTCGCGCTCACCGGGCAGGAACACCAGCACGTCACCGGGACTGCGGCGCTCACTGCGCTCATAAGCGGCGATTTCATCGAGGGTGGCGAGGATCGCCTGATCCACCGTCAGGTCGTCCTCGACGCGGTTGCCCTCTTCGTCCTGCTCCAGGGTCAGCGGGCGATACCAGGTGTCCACCGGGTAGGTGCGGCCGGACACCTCGACAATCGGCGCGTCATCGAAGTGCTTGGAGAAACGCTCCAGATCGATGGTCGCCGAAGTGATGATGACCTTCAGGTCGGGACGGCGCGGCAGCAGGGTTTTCAGGTAACCGAGCAGGAAGTCGATGTTGAGGCTGCGTTCGTGGGCTTCGTCGACGATGATCGTGTCATAGCGTTCCAGATACCGGTCATTCTGGGTTTCCGCCAGCAGGATGCCGTCGGTCATCAGCTTGATCAGGGTGCTGGAATCGCTCTGATCCTCGAAGCGCACCTGATAACCGACCAGCGCGCCCAGCGGCGTACCAAGTTCTTCGGCGACCCGGCTGGCGACGCTGCGCGCAGCGATCCGGCGCGGCTGGGTGTGGCCGATCAGGCCGTGCTGGCCGCGACCGATTTCCAGGCAGATCTTTGGCAACTGGGTGGTTTTACCCGAGCCGGTCTCACCGGCGATGATCAGCACCTGGTGCTTTTCCAGCGCCTTTTTGATTTCGTCGCGCTTGGCGGCGATCGGCAGGCTGTCGTCGTAACGAATCACCGGCAGGCTGGCCTTGCGCGCCAGCACCTGATCGCAGGACGCCTGCATCCGCGTTACCCACTGGCCCAGTTTGGCCTCGTCGGGTTTCTTGCGCAGCTCAAGCAACTGCCGCCGCAGCCGGTGGCGGTCGGCGAGCATGGCGTGATCGAGGTTTTTCAGCAGCTTGTCGATGGAGGGCGATTCGTCGGTCATCGGGTACGCAATTCAGTCGTCTAGTGGCGCAGGGTGCGGATTGTCGCAGATTTTACGACCGCTGCGCGGCCGATCGCGAGCAGGCTCGCTCCCACAGGTCAAGCGCTGTCCCTGTGGGAGCGAGCTTGCTCGCGATGGCGTCGGTGAGAACTACTCGTTGTCCAAACCCTTGCGCCGATACGGAAACACATCAATCACCTTCCCCGCCCGAATCGCCTCCTGCAGGCTTTTCCAGTAATCGGCGTTGTACAACTCGCCATGCAGCTGATCGAACAACTTGCGTTGCCCGAAATCGGCAAACAGGAACGGCGGAAACTCTTCCGGAAACACGTCCAGCGGCCCGATCGAGTACCACGGTTCGGACGCCATTTCATCTTCGGGTGTACGCGGTAGCGGGATATGGCGAAAGTTGGCCTCAGTCAGAAAGCAGATCTCATCATAGTCGTAGAACACCACACGACCGTGACGGGTCACCCCGAAGTTCTTCAACAGCATGTCGCCGGGAAAGATGTTGGCCGCCGCCAGTTGCTTGATCGCCAGCCCGTAGTCTTCCAGGGCCTCGCGCACCTGCGCCTCGTTGGCGTTTTCCAGGTAGAGGTTCAGCGGGGTCATGCGGCGCTCGGTCCAGCAGTGACGGATCAGCACCGTGTCACCTTCCACCGACACCGTCGACGGCGCGACTTCCAGCAGTTCCTCCAGGCATGCCGGATCGAACTTGCTCAGGGGAAAACGGAAATCGGCGAACTCCTGGGTATCGGCCATGCGCCCGACCCGGTCGACGCTTTTCACTAGGCGGTACTTTTCGATCACCGTGGCGCGGTCGACGTTTTTCGACGGCGAGAAACGGTCCTTGATGATTTTGAATACGGTGTTGAAACCCGGCAGGGTGAACACGCTCATGACCATGCCGCGCACGCCGGGGGCCATGATGAACTGGTCGTCGGTGTTGGCCAGGTGATTGATCAGCGCCCGGTAGAACTCCGACTTGCCGTGCTTGTAGAAGCCAATCGAGGTGTACAGCTCGGCAATGTGCTTGCCCGGCAGGATACGCCGCAGGAAGCCGATGAACTCCGCCGGCACCGGCACATCCACCATGAAATACGAGCGGGTGAACGAGAAGATGATCGACACGTCCGCTTCGTCGGTGATCAGCGCATCGATCTGGATGCCGCGCCCCTCCAGGTGCAGCAATGGAATTGCCAGCGGCCATTGCTCGTCAGCGGTGTAGATGCGCCCCACCAGGTACGCGCCTTTATTGCGGTACAACACCGAGGAAAACAGCTCGACGCTCAGCTCCGGGTCCTTGCACACCCAGTCCGGCAGGTTCTCGCGCAGTTGCGCTTCGAGGCGCTTCAGGTCACCGGACAGGTCGGCGTAATCCTCGCTGAAGCGGTAGTCGGCGAAGATGCTGGCGAGCATCGCCGACAATTGGCCTTGCGGTTTGTAGGTGCGGGTTTGCGCGGCCCGGGCTCGGCGCAGGCTCGGCCGGGTGGTGTGGATGAACATGCAGCCGTCGCTGATCAGGTCATGGCTGAACAGCCCGCAGAAGATCGAGTTGTACCAGGTCTCGGACAGTTCATCGTCGAAGCGCAGGTCGATCAGGCTGATGTAGGCGCTTTTGACCAGCGGCCAGCAACTGACGTCCAGCGTGTCGGCGTCAAACGCGGTGCGCAGTCGCTCCACCGTTTCACCGACCTTGTCTTCGTACAGATTGATCCGTGCCGCGGACGCCGACTGCGTCTCTTGCCACTTGGCTTGCTCGAAGCGGGCCCGGGCGCCGTCGGTGATCTGGCGAAAATGCTCGCGGTAATCGTCAAAGCCATCGAGGATCAAGCGAGCGATGTCGGCGGCTGGCCATTGCTGCGGCATGGGGAGACCTCTGCGGGAATTCGGGAGGCTTGAGCTTAGCCAGTGAACCGGGTGCAGGAGAAGCGTAATTTTCCGGGTGAATTAAATGCCCGATTTTCGGTTGCCATCGATCACACACTCAGCAACACTTTCGCCCCTCCCCCAAGGAAGGACCGCGCTGTGAACCCCGTCGATATTTTCCGTTTACTGTCCCTAGCGGCCATTTGGGGGGCCAGTTTTCTGTTCATGCGCATCATCGCCCCGGTGATCGGCAGCATTCCCACCGCTTTTTTCCGTGTATCGATAGCCGCTGCCGGACTGCTGGTGATTCTCGGGCTGATGCGCATCAGTTGGGATTTCAAGGGCAAACTCAAGACCGTGATGCTGCTCGGGGTGATCAACTCCGGGATTCCGGCGACGCTCTATTCGGTGGCCGCACAGGTGCTGCCAGCCGGTTACTCGTCGATTTTCAATGCCACGACACCCTTGATGGGTGTGCTGATCGGCGGCCTGTTTTTCCATGAAAGGCTCACTGGCGCCAAACTGGGCGGCGTGTTCCTGGGCCTGTTCGGCGTGGGCGTGCTGACCCGTGCCGGTCCGGTGGCGTTCGACATGCAACTGCTGATGGGTGCCGTCGCCTGCCTGCTCGCGACTACTTGCTACGGATTTGCAGGGTTTCTGGCCCGCCGCTGGCTCGATCAGGCCGGAGGTCTCGACAGCCGTTTGTCGGCACTGGGCAGCATGCTCGGCGCGACGTTGTTCCTGCTGCCGCTGTTCGGCTACAGCGTGATCAGCCAGCCACCGGCGAGCTGGGGCGGCTGGGGTGTCTGGCTCTCGTTGCTGGGGTTGGGTCTGGGATGCACAGCGTTTGCGTACATTATTTACTTCCGGCTCCTGAGTTCGATTGGTCCGGTGAAATCGATGACTACGACCTTTTTGATCCCGCTGTTCGGCGTGTTGTGGGGGGCGCTGTTTCTCGATGAACCGCTGTCGATGGCACATATCTATGGCGGGTTGTTGATTGCGCTGGCGTTGTGGTTGGTGTTGAAGCCGGCTGCGGTGAAACCGGGCCTGGTGGCTGACCGGTAGGATTGTTGCGAGGCGGCTGATCAGACGCCAAAAATCACAAAGGCCCGGAGCATTGCTCCAGGCCTTCTCGGGTTTATGCAGATTTACGGAACACAAACACCAGACCGACAATGATCAACAGCATGCCGAACAGGCTCAACATTGCCAGGCGATTGCCAAAGATCAAATAGTCCATCACCGCCGTTACCGCCGGCACCAGGTAAAACAGACTGGTGACATTCACCAGATTGCCCCGGGCGATCAAGCGGTACAGCAACAGCGTCGCCAGCACCGACACCACCAGCCCCATCCACAACACCGGCAGAATGAAACCGCTGCTGTGCTCGAAGTGAAACGGCTGGAAGGGTACGAAAATCCCGCACAACAGCAGTCCGGCCAGATACTGCACCGGCAGTGTGCCGAGGGGATTGTCGGTGATGCGTTTCTGCATGATTGATCCAAACGTCATGCTCGCCAGCGCGAGTAAACCGAAAAGCATCCCGGCCAGCGATATCCCGGCCAGTCCGATGCCCTGATAGACCACCATGACCAACCCGGTCAGCCCCAGTGCCAGACCGAACATCCGGCTCCAGGTACGCTGGCGCTCCATCAGCACTACGGTGAGGATCGGCTGCACGCCCATGATGGTCGCCATCACCCCGGGCGTGACTTTAAGGTCCAGGGCCAGCAGGTAGAAAATCTGATAAGCCCCCAACAACACCACGCCGGTGGCCATCGCATACAACATCGGTTTGCCGCCCTTGGGCAACTTCAGCTTGAGCAACGGCACCAGCAGCACCAGACCACCTAGGGCGATGACGAAACGAAACATCAAGAAGGCGAAGGGCGACGCGTGAGCCAGCCCCCATTTGGAGAAAATCGCCCCGCTGCTCCACAGCAGAACAAACAGGCTCGTGGACGCCGCCGCGAGCGCGGACTTTTTCGAAAGGACAAACATGAATACCACCTGTAGTCAGGCAAAAAGCCAACTCAGCAAAAAAGCTGAAATTCAGTCGTTTTTTCAGGCGGGCGCTTTTTCAGACGTGCTTGGGAACAGCAGAAAGCAGCTGATCAGCCCGAAATGCCAACACCTGGCGGTGAGACCACCGCGCACACTGGCGTGCGACTGACAGGAGGGGGGTAGTGACTGATCTGCCCGGGCTGCTGGTTCCCGCACGGCACGACGCCAGCGTTGACCGCTGAATCGACTACCGCGTTGATGAGGGATGCAGGCATTGGGCTGATCTTTTTCAGGAGTAGAAAAGCAGGTCATGAACCTGCCGAGGGCTGACTATAACCAGCGCTGCACAAGAATGGCAATGGATTACTGCCCGACACGACGTTGTAGTGCAGACACATAAACTTTCAATGAACCAATGTCGCAATTTGTGATTTAATTGCGAAATAAATCGAAAACCCTCGATAAAACATAAAAACCAGAATCCAAAAAAGAAAAATAAACATTTTGCGACAAGGAAGATATCCAGTGGCAAACCCCGATCTTCTTGGCCTCGATGCCCCGGTTGTATGGGATACGCAGCAGGCCTTCGTCCATCTCAATCAACTCAATCAAGCTGACACCAAGCGCACCGCCGAACGACGCCTGCATGAGCTCGCACTTCTGCCCGATACGCTTAATGCGCAAAACCTGAGCGACGAATCCGGACGCAGTCCTACACCCTCGGTTCTGGACTGGGAGATTGAAAAGGCCCGGATCAAACGCAAGCTGGTGCTATATGCCCAGTTGCATCGCACGGCTGACGGCACGGACGTCTTGCACGCCAACGACGCCCGAGGTGCGCGCTACTGGTTGCCACTCGGGATCGAACCGCTTGACGCTCAATCGCTTAGCGCTGCACTGCGTCGCCTGCAGGCCCACATCGCCAAGAGCATCGTCATCTTCCCCAGTGGTCGCCTGGTCAATGTTTGCAGGCAGGCCACAGCGCCAGAACAGGTTGAGTTTGGACTGTTGGGGTACCCGGCCATACTGGACACCAGCAGCCAGATCGGTCCGGTCGATGCGTTGAAAGTGCGCACGCCCCACCTCAAGCATCTTGAAGCCGAAAGCCTGCAAATCATCCGCGAAGCGGTGGCCGAGGCGGAAAACCCCGCGATGCTGTACTCGATGGGCAAGGACAGCGCGGTGATGCTGCATCTGGCGCGCAAGGCCTTTTACCCTTCTCCACCGCCACTGCCTTTACTGCACGTCGATACGCGCTGGAAATTTCAGGAGATGTACCTTTTCCGCGACCTGATGGCGCGAGAAAGCGGTATGGACCTGCTGGTGCACATCAATCCGGAAGCCATCAGCAAGGACATCAACCCCTTTGATCATGGTTCGGCACTGCACACCGACATCACCAAGACCGAAGGCCTCAAGCAGGCGCTGGACAAATACAAGTTCGACCTGGTGTTCGGCGGCGCACGCCGCGATGAAGAAAAATCCCGGGCCAAGGAACGCATCTTTTCGTTCCGCACCCAGAGCCACCAATGGGACCCGAAGCAGCAGCGCCCTGAGCTGTGGAACCTCTACAACACGCGCAAAAAACCGGGCGAGAGCATTCGCGTGTTCCCGTTATCCAACTGGACCGAACTCGATATCTGGCAATACATCTACCAGGAAAACATTCCTCTGGTCCCCCTGTACTTCGCCAAGGAACGTCCCGTCGTGGTGCGCAACGGCATGACCATCATGGTCGATGACGCCCGCATGCCCCTGCTGTCTGGCGAGAAAATCGAAGCCAGGAACATTCGCTTCCGCACCCTGGGTTGCTACCCGCTGACCGGCGCAATGGATTCGAATGCCACCACCGTGGCTGACATTTTGCTTGAGCTGCTGGACTCCAGTCATTCCGAACGGCAAGGCCGAGCGATCGACAGTGACAGCTCCGCCAGCATGGAAAAGAAAAAGAAAGAAGGATACTTCTGATGTCCCCTAAAGCCCTGGCAATCGCCCCGCAACAACCCTCGACCATTGAGGCTTACCTCGAACAGCAACAAAGCCAGGACCTGCTGCGTTTTATCACCTGCGGCAGCGTCGACGATGGCAAAAGCACCCTGATCGGTCGCCTGCTGTGGGACTCTCGGCAATTGACCGACGATCAACTGGCAACCCTGAAAAACGAATCGAAAAAATATGGCACCCAAGGTGCTGACATCGACTTTGCGTTGCTGGTCGACGGCTTGTCGGCGGAGCGTGAACAGGGCATCACGATCGATGTGGCCTACCGGTATTTCGCGACCGCCAAACGCAAATTCATCGTGGCCGATACGCCGGGCCATGAGCAATACACGCGCAACATGGTGACCGGTGCGTCCACTGCCGACGTGGCAATCATCCTTGTTGATGCGCGGCAAGGCGTCCTGACCCAGACCCGGCGTCACGCCTACCTGACATCACTGATGGGTATCCGTCACGTGGCACTGGCCGTGAACAAGATGGACCTGGTCAACTTTGATCAGGACGCCTTCCAGCGTATCGTCGAGACCTTCCAGGCATTCACCCAGACACTGGGCTTTGAGAAGGTCACGGCCATTCCTGTCAGTGCGCTCAAGGGCGACAACATCACCCAGCGCTCGGCTCACACGCCGTGGTACAGCGGCCCAACGCTGATGGGTTACCTGGAAACCGCGGAAATCAACGCACCGCAAGCCGAACGCCTGGTGTTTCCCGTGCAGTGGGTGAATCGGCCAAACGCCTCATTCCGCGGGTTCAGCGGCTACGTTGGCGAAGGCAAGGTCAAAGTCGGCGACGAGATCCGCGTGACCCTCTCCGGTCAAACCGCAACGGTGGCGGAAATTGTCAGCATGGACGGCTCGATGCAACAGGCCGAGTGTGGCGACGCTGTCACCTTGAAGCTCGACCGGGAAATCGATGCATCCCGCGGCGACATCATTTCACTGAGCAAGAGCCCGCTGGAAACCACCGACCAGTTTGAAGCAACGCTGGTATGGATGGACGAAGAAGCCGGGCTGCACGGCCGCAACTACGACATCAAGCTCGCCTCGCAATGGGCCAGCGCTTCCATCACCACCATCAAATACCGGGTGGACATCAACACCCTGGCCCACGACGCCAGCACCCAGTTACTGCTGAACGATATCAGCGTGTGTACGCTCGCCATCAGCAAACCAATGGTCTACGACAGCTATCAACACTCGAAGACCCTTGGCAGCTTCATCCTGGTCGATCGCATCAGCAACGCCACCGTTGCCGCCGGCATGATCACCCACAGCCTGCGGCGCGCGCAGAACGTGCATAAACAGGCCCTCTCGATCAGCCGCGATAACCGCGAGAAACTCAACGGCCACAAGGGCAAGGTCATCTGGTTCACCGGCCTGTCCGGTTCGGGCAAATCGACACTGGCCAATGCCCTCGAAGTCGAACTGCACGCCAATGGTTATCGCACCTACCTGCTTGACGGCGACAACGTCCGCCAGGGCCTCAACAAGGATCTGGGATTTACCGACGCCGACCGCGTGGAAAACATCCGCCGAATCGCCGAAGTGGCCAAGCTGATGATGGATGCCGGGCTGGTGGTCATGACCGCATTCATCTCACCGTTCAGGAGAGAACGGCAGATGGCACGGGAACTGATTGGGGAAGAGAACTTTGTCGAGGTCTACGTCAGCACACCGTTGGAGGTCTGCGAACAACGGGATGTGAAGGGGTTGTACAAGAAGGCCCGGGCCGGGCAGCTGCCGAATTTGTCGGGGGTGGGGAGTCCGTACGAAGCGCCGCTTGCGGCAGAGATTGAAGTGGGGTCAGACGGAATGACGATTAGAGAAACGATTGCAAAAGTCGTAGAAACTATAAAAAAATGAACATGCAGCCCATTGTTCAATAGTGATTATCGAGTCAGGGACGGCAGCCCCCCCTGACTCGATCAGTAGTATCCCTTCCATGGCACCAATTCCATCTGGTTAAAACAACCCCTTTGGATACTTGACGCAGCTGTCGACGAATAGCGCGCAGTAATTTCTACGGGAGGCCCCCGTGAATCACCCTCTTGTCACGTAGCCACTTCCAGACTGTCGAACGCACGACCCTCATCTGAATCCGTAACGGGAATTTCGGCAACCGGCAAAATTGATAACTCAATACCGCCGACAATGTCGCCACTTGCTTTACCTTTTATTACCAACGGCATACTGCAAGGCGTACAGGTCAAGCCAGGGAGCACTTCGAGAGTGATCACACTGAAGTCACTGGATAATACTGAAGGCAATACATTTCCGCCGAGCTCAACCAAGACATCATCTTCAACGCCACAAACCTTAAGCCAAAGGGCTGAAGACCCATTCTCTTGACTATTAAAAGGTTGCCCTGCATAGATCTGTTTTGGCCCCCAATCAATAACCTCAAAGCGTGCCCGCATCAAATCAGATTTAAGTTGTGCACTTTCGGCTTTCAGCCGCTGGTTTTCAGCGTATAGGCGGGCTACGTTATCATTGTGAACTTCGATACCCTTTTGACTCCGTGAAAAAATATATTCTGCGTCTTGTGACTTGCACAGACGCAGCGATCCCAAATCCCCTTTGGGCGCGATATCTTTATCTCGCAGTAACTGCTGATAGAGTAAAAAAGCTTTTCTAACATAAGGCTTGGAATCGTTAATATTGCCTTCGATGGATATATCCATTGGCTGCTTATGTTTGGACGAGTTCACCTTAACCGAAAATGGGCCCAGGCAGTCGGCCTGATAGTCTTCACCAACAAACTCGAGACACTCCCTGACGACCAGCTCCGGATTCGCAACAATATCATCATAATAAATCCGTTTTACGACGTCGGCGCCGAAAGCTTTCTCTGCAAGTTGGCATGCAGTCACCAGACGAGTCCAGGTATTGTAGGCATTTTCCTCTTCATAGTCATCGGCGCCCACACCACTGAAGTTCATCAGAGAGCTCGCCACCAACTTCGGATTGCGCAATACATGTATGAACCTTGCATTAGGAAACATACGCAACAAGGAGTACACAAAATGCGCATTTTCTGGTGTCGCATCCAACCAGCGTTTCTTGTCTGGACTGGTGGAAAACTTGACAAACTCGGATGCGTCTGCCGCATGTTGCGGCTGCGCAGCATTTTCAACAATATTGCTACGCGATTTGAGGATCAAATCATTGCAGGAAACCCCGGCCGCAATACAATAAGACCTGCGTGAGATGTTAGCCGACAAAAGAAACGAACGTGCCAGGCCTTTTGTCCCGAGATCATGCTGTGCTGCCGCATCAGCACTCATTTTATAAATATAATGAGTCTCTTCCAAAGGGAAGATATTAGTGTGCTGCCCCAACACCCATCCCATCAGACTTGTTGCGGAGCGATAACTACCGATGACAAATATTGGTTGAACACTCATTCACTACTCCCGAGCCCCTGAAAACAGGGAAAACTTTAAACTTACAAACAGCAATCGCGATATCACAACGTAAAACCTACCAACATATCGAAGTCACAAAATCTGTGAAAAGCCGATGCGCCTTACAGCGTCTTATGGCATTTCCCTGGCGACATCCTCGTGGCATCGCAACAGCTAAAACTTCATTTTTTTATCTGCTTTTTTTGCGCTGCCTACCCAAAAAAATCCTTCATACAAAATATAAAGCCCAGTAGCTGCGCCGATTATTTTTATAAAGGCGCAGCCCCTAGCCTAAAACATGAAACACGTTAAACGCTCAAACCAAAAAACTAGCACTTCTTACCGGCAACAATAAACTCATCAACAATTGAATTATCCTTCTTCAATTTAGCAACAAATTTAAGCCCAGGATTCACCCAATTTCCAGTTTTGGCTTCACCTGCCAGCCCACCTTCAACGAAGAGAATCGGCTCACCGGCAATTGGCTCAATCCAAATTTGTATTTCTGCGTTTTTTTGCTCGACACCTGGTTTATTGGCATCCCACGCGACATTGACAACAGAGCCAGCACAGCTCAGCTCGACAGAAGAGTCACGAGTTACTTTGATGATACCAAAATTCTGACCCGCTTTTATTTCGGCCCTGGCGACCTCTGTTTTTTTCGGGACATTATCCCCACCGCATGCAACCAAAGCCAATGTCAGGACTGAGAGTACTAGAACTTTTACGCGCACAAATCACCTCTTTAATTGATTATAATAATTTCAATAAAACTTACTATTGCGAGCACTTACAGAATTGGCTACCCGGCTTTGCACTTCCCACGAGAACCGAGAATTCATCCAGGTTGGCGTTGACGGATTCGTTGCCATAGGAGCAGTCAAGAATCCATCCACCATTACTGAACCCGTCCGTATTGATCTTCGAAACGCACAATATCGTCTTCGCCCAGATATTCACCGCTTTGCACTTCGATCATCATCAGATCAATAACGCCAGGATTTTCCAGGCGATGTTGGTGCCCCGCAGGAATAAATGTCGACTCATTGGTATTGATCAATCGAGTTTCGCCGCCATTGACTACCTTGGCCATCCCCTGCACGACGATCCAGTGCTCACTGCGGTGGTGATGCATTTGCAGTGACAGTGCTGCGCCGGGTTTAACCACAATGCGCTTGATCTTGAAGCGCGGACCTTCCTCGAGCACGGTATAAGTACCCCAGGGACGAGACACTGTACGATGAAGGCGATATGCCTGATGGTTCTGCAACTTCAGACGCTTGGCAACCTGTCTTACCTCTTGCGCCCGATCAGCATGTGCAACGAGCACGGCGTCAGCAGTCTCCACCACGATCAGATTGTCTACACCGACAGTTGCAACCAGGCGCCCTTGGCTCTGTACAAAAGTGTTGCGACTATCGATAAAGATTGCATCGCATTGAGCACGGTTTTGCTCTGCGTCACACGCCACCAGATCGCGAAGTGCAGTCCATGAGCCAATGTCGTTCCAGTCGAATATCCCTGGAACCACCGCCACCTTGGCTGAACGCTCCATCAACGCATAGTCGATGGAAATATCAGGCATGGCCGCAAAACTTTGCGCGTGCAACTCGTGCATTTGCGAATTGGCTCCCGTCGAACGCGGGCTTTGCGCAACACAGGCACGGGCCAGTTCGAGCAGTTCAGGCGCATGCTCTTGCAATTGGCTAATCAGGCCGCCGGTGGTGAAGCAGAACATCCCCGAGTTCCAGAGAAAGCAACCACTCTCAAGATACTCTTGCGCAGTGACCTGATCAGGCTTCTCGACGAAACGCAGTACTCGACAACCACCACGTTCATCCAGTCCTTCTCCAGCTTCGATATAACCAAAGCCGGTTTCTGGCGCGGTAGGGCGAATTCCGTAGGTGACCAGATAGCCTTGTCGAGCCAGCGCTACGGCTTGCTCGGTAGCAACCTTGAACCCGGGTAAATCATGTATCAGGTGATCGGCGGCCATTACCACCATTACCGCATCGTCACCCTGCTCTTCGGCCAGTACCAAAGCAGCCACGGCAAGTGCCGATGCGGTATTGCGACCTTGAGGCTCCAGCAGAAAACGCGCCTGGTGATGGCCAAGCTTGGTACTGGCGAAATGATCACGGCTCTCGAAGTAGTGTTCACGGTTGGTCACCGTAACTATCTCGCCACCCTCGGCAATCAAACTGGCGGCGCGCAGGTAGGTTTTCTCGAGCAGCGTCTGGCCACCCGGTAAACGCATAAAGGGTTTCGGATGATCCTCGCGCGACACGGGCCACAAACGGGTGCCGGCGCCACCGGAAAGAATGACGGGGATAATCATGGGACTTACTCCCTACCAACGCGGCGCAGGTCAGCTTCAACCATCATCTGAATCAAAGTGTTCAAACTGGTTTTTGGTGCCCAGCCAAGTTTCTGCTCGGCCTTGCCCGGATTGCCCAACAACACTTCAACCTCAGCCGGACGGAAAAATTGCGGATCAATGACAACATAATCCTGATAGTTCAAACCAACATGCTCGAAGGCCAATTTGCACATATCACGTACTGTGGTGGTTACACCGGTGGCTACCACGTAATCGTCGGCTTGCTCTTGTTGCAGCATCAACCACATGGCTTCGACGTAGTCACCGGCAAAGCCCCAGTCACGCTTAGCGTCGATATTGCCCAGTCGCAGTTCTTTCTGCTTGCCCATCGAGATCCGCGCGACAGCATCAGTAACCTTTCGGGTGACAAATTCGATGCCGCGCAGTGGCGACTCATGGTTGAACAGGATCCCGCTGGAAGCGTGCAGGCCAAAACTTTCACGATAGTTAACGGTAATCCAGTGGCCATAAAGCTTGGCCACGCCATAGGGGCTACGCGGATAGAACGGAGTGTTCTCGTCCTGGCGCTCGGCCTGAATCAGACCAAACATCTCACTGGTCGATGCCTGGTAAAAACGCGTGTCCGGAGAAAACTGGCGAATGGCTTCAAGCAAATGCGTAACGCCCAGGCCATCTACAACAGCCGTTGTTACCGGCTGGTCCCAAGAGCTGCCGACAAAGCTCTGAGCGCCAAGGTTGTAGATCTCGTCTGGCTTGGATTTGATTACGGCACGCTGAATCGAACAGGCGTCGGCCAGATCGCCTTCGTGATAGCGAATCTGATCCTCAACGCCCAGTTCGCGCAACCGCCAGCGCGTATCGCTACTACGTCTTGCCACGAGACCGTGAACCTCGTAACCCTTTTCGAGCAACATCTTGGCCAGGTAAGCGCCGTCCTGCCCGGTAACACCAGTGATCAATGCAGATTTAGACATTTTTTAGTTCTCTTGCTTCCCATTCAGAGAGCACACTCTGAAGAGTTTTCGTGATTGACACTCCAGGCTTCCACCCAGTTTCTTTTTGTAATTTGTTTGAACAGCCAACTACTCTGCGCTGTTCAGACAAACGCAATCGACTTGCATCCTGCACCAGTTCAACCTCAACTCCGGTCAAACCAGCCATTTGCGTGATCAGATCGCGCACTCGCCACTCCACTCCCGAGCAGACGTTGTAAATTTCACCGTTACGTCCATGTTCCAACAACCCCAGATAGGCCTGTAGCACATCACGAACATCGAGAAAGTCACGGGTTACATCAACATCACCGACCTCCAATTGGGCCGGCTGCAAGCCTTGGCGCACGCGAATCAGTTGGCGCGCCATACTCGGAATAACGAAAGATTCACCCTGCCCCGGACCGATATGGTTAAACGGACGGGCAATAACAATTCGCCAAGGTTCGCTGTAACTCCACTGCTGACAAAGCAGTTCAGCCGCAACCTTGCTCACGGCATAGGGATTACGCGGGCGTGGTGCCAGGCACTCACTGATCGGCAGATTCTTTTCCTCGACCTGACCATAAACGTCACCCGAGCTGACATATAGAAACGTGCCGCAAAAGCCGCGGCGCTTGAGCGCTTGCAGCAAGTTCAAGGTACCCAGCAAATTAACCTGCAGTGTCCGCTGCGGATCACGAAAAGCCTCAGGAACGAAGGTCTGTCCGGCCAGATGAACGACAGCATCGGGACACTCTTCCTGCAGCCAGGCATCTAGAGAAGCACTATCCAGCAGATTATAAGGCTTAGGTGCAAGTACCTGCCACGATCCAACTTCAGCCGTCTCTAACAACGTTTGAAGATGCCCGCCGACAAAGCCGGTCAAACCTGTAACAAGAAGTTTTTTCATGTTGGATTTTTCACATTTAGTGACCTCATGCGCTTTGAACGCGGCACAATGCTTACGCAAAAGCCTTGGGCATATTCAAGACCTGACACAGGCTTGCCCCTCTAACTCGACACTATCCAAAACAGCCCCATTACTTGCATCTTTCAACGTAAACAAGATGCCAGGGCGAGCCCAGCTGCCCGTAATGCCTTCTCCAGCATTATGCCCGGAAAAAAATAACTTCTCCTTGCCATTGACATCTCTTACCCAGACCTCAGTCGTTTGGCCGACACCACTTTGACCATGGGCATCCCAACGTACCTTGACCGTTGCAGCGCCCTGACATGAGCTTATAGATGCCGGGATTAACGATATCATCGAAACTTTTGCCGGATGCACGCTCCGTAAGTCAGACTTCACTACAGTCGCAGCTGCTTTAGCAGCACCACTTAATGTGCCGGCCTCGCGCTTTCCGTTAAATCCCAAATATTGATCTAGAGAGTCTTTTTCGCCGACAGCAAGTCGTGCAGCAAACTCATAGGACAAGTGGTCCTTATCGTAAGTAAATGGAACTTTATTGCCATCAAAAATTTCGCAAACATCACCATTACAAAGTGCCGCTCGCTTACTCAAGTAAAAGTAACCTTCCTCACTCACTTCCGACCTCAATACCGATTCGACGCTTTTACTTCGGTCGACCCACTCCGACAGTGCCTTGGAATTGAAACCATACTCATTGAGCAATTCGTACATATCTTTTTTCATAACCAGGTAGTCACCAATGACGACAACCCTCTTGATTTCATTCTCTTTGAGAAAATCAAGATATTCACGCAAATACTCAGGTGTATACCAAGTAAAAAGAAGATTAATCACAATATAATCAAACTTTCTCAAGTATTCGACATCAAACCTGCTGGCATTAAGTTTTTTGCAATTTTCACGATTAGGATAATTAGGCTGCGTAATTTTTTCTATATCGCGATACGGCGGACACCCACCCAACTCCGACATCACAAAACTGTGATCCGGATATATCTTTTCAAAAGCATTCAATGCATCAATTGCATGGCTATCACCCAGGATCAACGCATTGACTCGCCCCGAAATCAAGCTATCGCATTCAGCCCAGCCTTTACGTACGCAAATTTCCTGCCTGATTTTAAACCGCTGTTCTTTACCGTTTTTAACAATCTCAGTGGAAATGCTGCCCGAAGTAGCCCAGTCACGCCATCCCCAGCCTTCTTGAGCCCACATTGAAACCGCCAAAAAACTGATCGAAAGCGCAACGAACGCACCGCCTGTTAAAAAGTTAGAATTGGTAGCCCTGGTTCGTCTGAAAGGCTTTTCGATGCAAAAATACATAAATATAGCAATGGCAAATGAAGCGACTGTAAGCAGACAGGCTTCCCATGTAGACAGTTCAGAGCCACCGAAACAATATTTATAAAACACAATGACTGGCCAATGGGCCAAGTACAACGAATAGCTAATCAAACCAATTGCCACGAACAACCTGTTACTCAACAGTTTACCGGCAAAACTCACACTACCTGCATAAATACACAGTGCCGCGCCAACACACGGAAGCAATGCATTAACACCAGGAAATTGTGTTTTCTCACTATAGAAAAAAATCGAATAAACTAATAACGCAACCCCGCCACAAAATAAAAATTCCAAAGCAACCTTGTTTTTTATCTGAACCCGCAACAACCAGACCGTAATAGCCCCGATTGAAAATTCAAACACTCTAAAAGGCATCAAAAAAAACACAGCGTCAGGCTGCTTCGCCAACATCGTCTGTGCGAAACAAAGGCTAATCAAACCCACCACGACTACCGTAACAGGGGCTAGCCATTTTCGTGGAGCCAACAGACAAAGAAAAATTGGCCAGAGCACGTAAAACTGCTCTTCAACCCCTAGCGACCATGTATGCAGCAACGGCTTCAGTGCAGAGGCCGTATCAAAGTAACCACTATTTGAAAAAAAATAGATATTGGAAATCGAAAAAACAGCGTTGATCAGCGAGCCACCAAAGCTTTCCAACAACTGAGGAGAAAACACAAGAACCGCAAAGAAACCAGAAAAGGTCAGGGTAAAAAAGAACGCCGGTAATAACCGCCTGGCACGACGCAGATAAAACCGTCCGAAATCCAGCTTGCCCTTTTCTTCAATTTCGTTCAACAGAAGCCGAGTGATCAAAAAACCACTAATGACAAAAAAAATATCGACGCCTACGAAGCCGCCACTGAAAACATTAAGACCTGCATGATAGAGCACTACGGACAGGACAGCGATTGCTCGCAAACCATCAATATCTGGCCGATAGACATCACTTATAGATTTCGAACTACGCATCAATCCCTACCCAGCACCAATAAGCCAAACAACAGCCCGTCCATTCAATAAACCTGCACTTCACTACAGGCCACCTCTTCAGAGTTCGCCACAGGCTTCAATGCTTGAGCTGTCAAGTTCCAACAACTCAAACATCGACCAAGAGGCGTACCAAGATCTACTTTACGCCAAGTTTTTTTCGGCGAACGAGTACGAACTTAGTGGCAATTCGGAGCGGGTTGTGCTGAAGCCGATATCATTAAGAATATTGCTTAGTGATACCCACGCGGCTTCTACTCCCCATTCCTGCAGTGCGAAGCGTTGCCCCGACTCACTCAACTCATTCCAAAGTGATTCATTTTCATAAACCCGCACAATTGCCTCGGCGAAAGCTTGAGCATCGTCGGCCACAAGAATATTTTTATCGGCCGTCAGCAACATCCCCTCAGCCGCCAACGATGTAGCTACAACTGGCAAACCGTGAGCCATTGAAGTACCGATTTTGCCCTTGATGCCAGCACCGTAGCGCAGAGGCGCGACGGACACCCGCATCTTGTCCAGCAGTGGTGGCAAATCTTCAACAAAACCAGTGATGACTACGTCTTCACTTTCGAGTGCCAAAATTTCTGCCGGAGGCTTACTGCCAACCGCGTAGAAACGCACACCTGGCAATCGCTTTCGCAAATACGGCATGACCTCGGCAACAAAATACTGAACGGCATCGACGTTCGGAGTGTGCTGGTAACCGCCAACAAACAGGATGTCTCGTCGAGACTTGTAGCCTACTTCAGTACCTGTGACATCCATGATCAAAGGGAACAGGTGAATCTTTTCATTCGGCAATTGAGGGCGCAATAATTCAAGTTCATTTGTGCTGACCACAATTGCGGCATCCGCCCCCTTGATCGCCGAGAACTCCACTTCCTTCATGTCTTTCGCTGCACTGGCCTTTGCCGGATCATCAAGCAACTTGGCCTCGCGCTCCATTCTCAGGAAATGCAGGTCTACCGTATGATACAAGACCTTGGCACGGGGGCAGTGCTTACGAACCAGGTCCAGATTTCGCTCAACTACTTTAGGGCGTAACAAGTAAACAAGATCATAACGATCTTTGGCTTCTAGCAAATGTTCTTCAACAGTCTTGACATAAGGCCTGTAAAGCACCTCTATGCCTACCCGTTGCAGAGCCTCAGTGTAGCCTGGCATATACAGGAAGTTATCTTCCGGAATAAATGTTACCTGAAAGCCCATTTCTCGCAGCAACAGGAACGTATTGAAAGCCAATACTGAGCCAGCATCCTCATTGGGCGTTGGGGTGCAGTGATCCAGAATCAAAACCCGTCGAGTGGCCATACGATCCTTTGCAAGATCAAGGTTTTGCCCGTTCTTTTGATATGTCTGCAGACGTGCCTTCCAGCGAGCGAACATTTTTTGCATGTTCACAACCTGATAAGACTTGGCTCCCTGGGTTTCATCCCGCCCTGAAGTCACACCCTCATAATGCACTACGACTGAAAGCGGTTGATAGATAACGCGATAGCCCCGGTCTCTGATCTTCAGAGCCAGATCGGCATCCTCACAATAAGCTGGCAAATAATGCTCATCAAAACCACCCAACTCTTCGAATAGAGCTTTCGGGACTAAAATCGAAGCCCCCGAGCAGTAATCAACTTCACGCGCATAATTATAGACAGGCAAATCCGGATTCTGGTTTCTACCAAAATTCCACGCACTGCCATCTTGCCAGATTATCCCACCGGCTTCTTGCAGAGTACCATCTGGATAAATAAGCTTCGAACCCGCCAGTCCGGTGCCAGGAAACTCCTGGAAAGTCCTGAGCAGCTCATCGAGCCAGCGAGGCAACACCTTTGTATCGTTATTCAGGAAACACAGATATTTTCCTTTCGCTGCAAGTGCACCATTATTGCAAGAGCGAATAAACCCCTGGTTAACTTCGTTGCAAACCAGGCGGATTCCGTTCACTGACTTAAGCAACTCAACGGAGTTATCTGGCGAGCAATCGTCGACAACGATGACTTCAAAAGGAATTCCAGTCGTGTTTTCAGCCACAGAAGCCAGACAGCGCAGCGTGTAATCACACTTACCGTAGATAGGTACAATGATAGAGACGAGCGGCTGCGATGAGGTCTCGATGCTTATTTCACCGAACGAACCGTCTGCACATTCGGCGAAACTTTCATTCAATGTCGAAGGCTCGACCGAGACCTGCTTGTATTCAACCTGAACATCTGCCGCCTCAATCACGGATGGAAATTTATTAATCAACAAACTTCTATGTGACGCCTTGGTTTTCGGGCTAAACGGTAACTTCTGATATACACGCTTAACGTTCCTGAGCAAAAACTTTATGTAACGCTTGGTCTGCTTTATCGGCGAAAACACCCAACGGCTAATTTCGCGAAGTGGCAAAGTCAAACGCCAAGAACTGCTACCTTCCAGTTCCGCAATCCGCTCCCGAGCTTCTTTCAGCTCTTCGGTCAACCTCAGTGCCCACTGTCCGCGACGAACGATCTCTTCCTTTTGAGCTTCGTGGTCGACCAGTTTCATATCCAGATCAAGCAGTTTTTTATCGCAATCGGCTACGCTCTGTTCGAGGTGCGCAATTTTTTCAGCACTTGCAGAAACCTGGCTATTCAGGCTGGCGACTTGGGCATCACGCACAGAGCGAGCCTCATTTGAAGTAGAAAGATGCTCAGCTTGTTCAGCCAACGCTTGGATGAGGCTTGCAGTATGTTCCTCATGCTCAAGCAATAATTTTTCGAGCGCTTTGAGCTTTAATTGCTCCGCAATCAGGGCCTCACTCGACTCAGACAGATTCTTGTCTCTTGCAGTATCCAGGCTAGCAATTTGCTGATCTTGCTGGAGCAGTAACTCATCAAGTTCCGCCAGCTTTTCCTGCGCATCGCTCAATGCTCGATTGAGCTCCGTCAGCCTGATATCACGTTCGACCAGACTCTGATCAAGACTCGCAACCTGGTTTTCCTTCTCGAGCAGCAGGCGGTCAAGAACCTTTAGTCGTTCCTGCTCTTCGCCTCTGACTGCGCTCAGGTCAAACAGATTTTTATCCCGAGCGATAAGACTTTGATCAAGGCTAGCAATTTGCTGATCACGCTTGAGTAACGCGTCATTGAATTCGGCAATCTTGCTATCGCGCTGCTTGAGCATCGCGCTCTGATCCGACAGTTCGGCTTCCCGGCTTTCGACGAGCTGATTCAGTTGAACAACTTTCGCATCGCGCTCCAGCACCAAGGCCTCAATCGTCTGAATCTGCGTCTCTCGTTCACTCAAGAGCTGCTTCGACTCCAACAACCTTTGGTCGCATTCGCCAACGGATTGGCTAAGGTGGTGTATTTGATTTTCGTAAGCCAGTACCGACTCTTTCAGTATTTCAATATGTTTTTCGCGCTCAGCGACTATCCTGCCTAGTCCCTCGACATTCCGTTCCTTTTCGCCAAGGATCTGACTGAGGTCACCAATCTGGTTTGCCTGCTGGGTAATCGTGGCTGAGTACCTTGACGCAGTACTACTCGAAATTTTAGCAACAAGGTTCAATAACTCGGCCTGATCAGAGATCAGTTCAATTGAGTAAATCTCTGCGCTAGGAACCTGTATACGATCCAACACCTCCCACGAGTCAACATCCAGGCAGAGGAGCGTTGCCGTTTCGACACCGTTTGTACTGATATTTCTCGACTTGCTTAGACCGACATAAATGTACTTTTCGCTTACGTAAATACCGCGTGCATACCCTCCCAGCGCCTTGGAGCGGAGCAATTCACCCGCCGGAGAATATTCGCAAAGCCCTTGCTCTTCAGAGTTGGCGATCAGAAGGTTCTCACCAAACGCAGTGAGGCTGTGAGGTTGTGAAAGCCCTGTGATCAAATGCTTCCCGGTATTCAAATCCTGCACGTAGCCCGAGTTCCGGGTATGGCCTTTGTAGCCACGATGTTCGGCGAATTTTCCGAACGCAGAAAATACAACAGCACCATCCCATACAGCGAGACAGTTTATATGCAGCGAATCATTCTCACCTGGAAAGACCCAACGCTGCTCCTCTTCGCCATCAAGGTTCAACTTGACAATTTCGTTCCCTGTCGTGGCAACGATATAAATATGAGTGTCGACGATAAGCGCGTCGTGAATATCATGAAACTTTACAGTCGACTCGGTTACCTCAAGTGTCTGCTCGCCGTGAATCAACAAAGTGGCAGGTTGCAGCCCCCTTACAAAGTTCCTGGATGCGCGCCCCAAGCCTGTTGCACTAGTGCCATCCAGCTTATGAACTTTATTTTCATTGACTAAAAATAAACCGCCTTCGTTAGGACTGGAAACCAAAAGTCCCGAAAAAAAGTTACTCATTTATCAAAATCCTAGGAGAAAAGCCAAAATCAATGATTTCCGTCACTATGTCCTGTTTAATCGGCAGCACGCGAAATGCCACGGCATCTATCAACCGATGCAATACCGTTTCATCTTGCCCCAGCGCACCAAATGTTCCGGCATTAAAAAAGTACACTCCCGAACTCAAGATACAATTAAACTCAAACTCCACGTCAATTACTGTACCGGCGCGGACATAGGGAATAGTTAGATCTTGCGACGGTACCGACAAAACACCACCTAGTCGGAAACCTGACTTTGTCTTTATTACCGTACCAAATCTGACCAACGTCGCTGATTGGGAAAAATGTACCTGATAGCCATATTTGTATTTTCGACCACGCACCAGCGTATTGACCGGACGACCGTCCAGCGTCTTTATCCCTGGGTTCTGAATGAGGGCACCTTGCGAGGTCGTTTCAATCATGCAATCGGACTTCAATCCAGCATCGAAATAGTCTTCAGCTTCTTTTACTGGTACCGGCAAAGCCTTATCGACACCCAATACAGGAACAACTGCAGCCAACGCGATATTAGAGCGAATATCAGCTCGCTTTTCCTGTGGCGCATAGAGCAACTGCTGATATTTACCGACAATCTCTTTTGGCTCGCCCACCAATAGCAATTCTCCAGCGTCCATCAGAATTGCCCTATCGCAAAGCTCCACGACAATATTGCCAGAGTGCGATACAAATAAAATGGTCGTGCCTTTCGCCTTGATACTTTCAATCCGCGAATAGCACTTACGCTGAAATAATTCATCGCCTACTGACAGGGCTTCATCAATGACAAGCACTTCAGGATCCGAGTTTATAGCCACGGCAAATGCCAATCGAACGGACATACCGCTGGAGTATGTTTTTACGGGCTGGTCGATAAACTGGCCTATATCGGCAAACGCTTCGATTTCTGCGTAACGGGCATCGATCTCTTTTTTTGTGAGGCCGAGCACAGCGGCGTTCATATAAACATTTTCACGCCCGGTGAACTCAGGATTAAAACCTGAACCAAGTTCCAGAAGCGCTGCGATCCGACCGTTGACCTTGATATCCCCATCGCTGGGATTCAATGTGCCGCAAATCATTTGTAACAGCGTTGATTTACCACTGCCATTACGGCCGACGATACCCACGGTCTCGCCCTTTCTGACCTCGAATGAAACGTCCTTCAACGCCCAGAACTCACGATAATATTTCTTGAAGCCGCGGGCTAACATCTGCAACAGCCTGTCGCTCGGCTTTTCATATATTTGAAAGCACTTGCTCAGGTTGCTTACCCGAATTGCCACTTGACTACTCATAGCGGGAATCAGCGCTGTTTCAGTAGGACTAACGCCGGCCTGCACTTTCTCTTCAGAGGACATCGGCAAATCCCTTTCGCGTTTTCTGGAACCAGGCAAAGCCAAGCCATGAAAAGATCAATGCGCCAGCAGAATAGCTCAGCAATACCAGGTAATTCGGCCCCTCACCCCAAATCAACACAGCCCTTGCTTGCTCAATAATTGGCACAAGTGGATTCATCTGCATGATTTGTTGGTATTCGACAGGCAATGACGAAACGGAATAAAATATTCCCGAGAGAAACATCAGCATTGTAATCACGACACCGATGACTTGCGTAATGTCACGCAAGTACACTCCCAGCGAAGCCAGAGCCCAAGAGACCCCCATCGAAAACATCAATAAAGGCAACATGACAAAAGGCATAAATAACGCAGTTGAATGAGGTACGCCGAAGAACACGGAATAAAACACCAACCACACCACAATACTAATCAAACTGTGAAACAATGCAGCGCCCATCGATACCCAAGGAAGAACCTCTAATGGGAAAACAACTTTTTTTACATAGTTCACATTCGAGAGTATCAAGCTTGGGGCACGCCCGACACACTCCGAAAACACGTTAAAAACAATCAGGCCGGCAAACAACACCAAGGCATATTCCGATTTAGATCCGCCCTCGTGCCCTCCCCATCTTGCATTGAAGACAACGCTGAATACAAAGGTATAAACCCCAAGCATTAATATCGGGTTAAACAACGACCAAAACAAACCAAGACTGGAGCCCCGATAACGACCCAATATTTCTCGCTTGGTGAGCGCGGCAATCAGTGCTCGGTTTCGCCAGAAACTGGCAACCATTTCTATCGGGGAAGTCGAAAAATGTTGCATTAACCAAACACCTCAGCCTGCGCCAAAAAAGCACCTTGCGCATCTTTCGTCGACAGTGCCGGGGGCTCATTGATCGGCCAATCGATACCCAGTGCCGGGTCATCCCAGCGTATGCACCGCTCATGAGATGGCGCGTAGAAGTCCGTGGTCTTGTAAAGGAATTCCGCGGTGTCCGAAAGCACGACAAATCCATGGGCGAAACCTTCGGGCACCCATAACTGATGCTTGTTTTCCGCAGACAAATAAGCGCCGACCCACTGCCCGAATGTCGCGGAGTCACGACGAATATCAACAGCAACATCAAACACTTCGCCCTGGACAACGCGAACGAGTTTCCCCTGGGGCTGCTGGACCTGATAGTGCAGGCCGCGCAATACGCCCTTGGTTGAGCGAGAGTGATTGTCCTGTACGAAGTGAGCGGAACGCCCCACTACCTCCTCAAAAGCGCGCTGATTGAAACTTTCAAAGAAGAACCCGCGCGGATCACCAAATACTTTAGGTTCGAACAGCACAACATCGGAGATGGCTAACGGTGTGGCTTTCATCAGAAAATCGTCTCCTGCAGGAGACGCTTGAGATATTGGCCATAGCCGTTTTTCAAAAGTGGAGCAGCGAGATTTTCAAGCTGTTCGGCATCGATCCACTTCTGGCGGAAGGCAATCTCCTCCGGACAGGCGACTTTGAGGCCCTGGCGATGCTCAAGTGTGGCAATGAAGTGACTGGCTTCCAGGAGTGAGTCGTGGGTGCCCGTATCCAGCCAGGCGTAACCGCGCCCCATGATTTCCACGGACAGGTTGCCTTGTTCCAGATAAATGCGGTTAAGGTCAGTAATTTCCAGTTCGCCACGGGGCGACGGCTTGATGCTTTTGGCAATCTCGACAACTTGCTTGTCGTAGAAGTACAGACCGGTCACGGCGTAGTTCGATTTTGGCTTGAGTGGCTTCTCTTCCAGGCTGATCGCCTTGCCCTGAGCATCGAACTCCACCACTCCGTAACGTTCCGGGTCGTTGACGTGGTAGGCAAAAACACTGGCCCCGTCGACCCGTTCCATGGCGTTCTGCAACAGTTCGTTGAAATGGTGGCCGTGATAGATGTTGTCGCCCAGCACTAAGGCGGACGGATCGTTACCGATGAAGTCCTCACCGATGATGAATGCCTGCGCCAGACCATCCGGCGACGCCTGCACCGCATAGGAAATGTTCAAGCCCCAACGGGCGCCATCCCCTAGCAGTTGCTCGAAGCGCGGCGTGTCTTGCGGCGTGGAAATGATCAGGATATCGCGAATACCGGCCAGCATCAGGGTGCTCAGCGGGTAGTAGATCATCGGTTTGTCGTATACCGGCAGCAACTGCTTGGAGATCGACAATGTTGCAGGGTGCAGTCGAGTTCCCGAGCCGCCGGCCAGGATGATTCCTTTACGATTGAACATATTCACTTCTCTAGAATTTCTGTAAGCATCCGTGCCACACCGACTCGCCAATCAGGCAGGCTTAGCGCAAAGGCCTTTCCCAGTTTTTGGGTATTGAGGCGGGAGTTGCACGGGCGTTTTGCTGGCGTTGGGTATGCTTCAGTAGCAATCGCACCGACCAGCGTCGGGGAGACCTTCAAGTCCACGCCTGCCAACTCGGCTCGTTCGAGCACAAAGCGCGCGTAGCGACACCAGGTGGTTTCACCAGAGGCCGCAAGATGGTAGAGCCCGCCCAGTTCCGGGCTTGCGAGGGTGCTGCGCACAGCATGGGCAGTGACATCGGCCAACAACTCTGCCCCGGTCGGCGCACCAAACTGATCGTCGATGACGTTCAAGCTCTCGCGCTCACAGGCCAGACGCAGCATGGTCTTGGCGAAGTTGTTGCCTCGTGCGGCATACACCCAACTGGTACGGAAAATCAGGTGCGAGCAGCCACTGGCCTGGATCGCCTGCTCACCCGCCAGTTTGCTGGAGCCATAGACACTCAGCGGTGCGACCGGATCACTTTCCTGCCAAGGGGTTTCACCGTCGCCGGCGAATACATAGTCCGTGGAGTAATGCACCAGCAAGGCATTCAGAGCCAACGCTTCCCGGGCCAGCACTGCTGGCGCTTCGGCATTCACCCGATGTGCCTGCTGTGATTCGCTTTCAGCCTTGTCGACAGCGGTATACGCCGCGGCATTGACAATAACGTCAGGCGCAAAGCGCTGTACGGTCGCAGCGAGCCCCGAGAGGTCATTCAGATCGCCACAGTAATCCGGGCTGCGGGAGTCCAGTGCAAGCAACTCACCCAGCGGGGCAAGACTGCGTTGCAGCTCCCACCCGACTTGGCCGTTTTTACCGAGCAATAGAATTTTCATGCAGTACGCCCGGCGTAGTTTTTCTCTACCCACTGAAGATAAGCACCCGACTGGATATTGCTGACCCACTCCTGGTTATCCAGGTACCACTGGACGGTTTTACGGATACCGGTTTCGAAGGTTTCTGCCGGTTTCCAGCCCAGTTCACGCTCAAGTTTGCGAGCGTCGATGGCATAACGGCGGTCATGCCCGGGACGATCGGTCACGTAGGTGATTTGAGCGTTGTAAGGCTGACCGTCGGCGCGTGGACGCATCTGGTCGAGCAAGGCGCAGACCGTGTGCACGATGTCCAGGTTAGGCTTTTCGTTCCAGCCGCCCACGTTATAAACCTCACCCACGATGCCGGCTTCCAGTACGCGACGAATGGCGCTGCAATGGTCTTTGACATACAGCCAGTCACGAATCTGCTGGCCATCACCGTAGACAGGCAATGCCTTGCCAGCCAGCGCGTTGACGATCATCAGCGGAATGAGTTTTTCCGGGAAGTGATACGGCCCGTAATTGTTCGAGCAGTTGGTCGTCAGCACCGGCAGGCCATAGGTGTGATGGTAGGCACGTACCAAATGGTCACTGGCGGCCTTGCTGGCCGAGTAAGGGCTGTTCGGCTCGTACTGGTGGCTTTCGCTGAACGCGGCTTCATCCTTGGCTAGCGAACCATAGACTTCGTCGGTAGACACATGCAGGAAGCGAAACGACTGCTGCGCATCGGATGCCAGGCCCTTCCAGTAAGCGCGCACGGCCTCCAGCAAGCGGAACGTACCAACGATGTTGGTCTCAATGAAGTCTTCCGGACCATGAATGGAGCGATCAACGTGCGATTCGGCGGCGAAGTTCAGGATCGCGCGAGGTTGATGCTCTTCCAGCAGGCGGGCCACCAGGGCGCTGTCACCGATATCACCACGCACAAATACGTGCCGCTCGTTACCGGCCAGGCTGCTGAGGTTATCCAGATTGCCTGCATAGGTCAGCTTGTCCAGATTGACCAGAGTTTCATCAGACTGAGCCAGCCAGTCCAATACAAAGTTCGCACCGATGAAGCCTGCACCGCCAGTTACTAAGATAGTCATTGATTCAGATCTTTTTCAGTAAAGTTGCGAGGATCAGCCCCAGGTTCCCAGCGACCGTCTGCCGGTACAGACCGGCACGCTTGAAGCCCAGAATCCTTGGTAAAAGTGGTTTGCTACGCGCCGTCTTGAATTGATCAAGCTTCACCCGATGCTCTTGGCTCAATCGATGACGCATAGATTCCAAAGCATGAATATTTTGAGTATTCCATTCGTAAAAAAGCCCCCTGAACGCCATGCGCAAGCGCTTGAGGCGTGCCAGCCAACTGGAGTTGGTCCCTACCACGTTTTCATTGTGCTGACGGTATAGCACCGTTGGTACAGGGTCATAGTGGACAGCGCCACCCGCACCGGAAATCAACTGATACGCCCACCAGTCATGCGAAGGTATATTCAGATTGTCGCCTGCTTCTTGCAGTAACGCGCGTGCGGCCTGGTTAAAGACCATTGTGTTGCCGCCCCCGATATTTTGCACGAGCGCATTGGAAAAGTGCGGCGCAAGAGCAAATTTGGGAGAGTAACCAAAAGAAAAACCTGACTCACAAATCAGTTCGGTGCGCCCACAGTAAAGGGCCGGCACACCCTCCGGGGCTGACTTCAACCAGGCTATTGCCTTCTCGAGTTTTTCTTGCTTCCAGATATCGTCCTGATCAGCCCACGCATAGAAGTCTGCGTGAATGTCTGTCCGACAAGTGAGCGAAAGGAAGTTTGCGACGAAGCCTCGGCCAGGCCCCTCGATAACCTGGAGACGCCCCGCCCCCCACTGAGCCGTTGTGGCTTGAAGGATGTCCAGCGTCCGGTCCTGGGAGCCATCGTCCGAGACATAGACAGTCCAGTCACAATGAGACTGCTGCTGAAATGACTCAAGCTGCTGGGCTAAAAACGATTCTCCATTGTAGGAACACATCAGTATTGCGACTTTTTCAGTTCGGCAATCACTCAACGTGGTACCGGCGCAAGAATGAAGAAAGCTGGATCCCAAGATGCCCACAAAATCTCCTTCCGTGTACATGACAGGTGTAATGTCAATTAGTACTTATTTATTAAAATCAACACGATAAGGATTCGAATCGTTTTCAGAGCTTGATTATTCAGACAGCGCAAGAGGAGTCAGTACTGCACATCCGAATTCCCACACAGCATCCCAAGCAACGCTGCCACCCGGCCATCAGCAGTATTTCCACATGGCTTGGACTGCGTTCTTGAGCACAACCTTCTTGGCTTTCAGCCTGATTTAGGTGAGGTTTCGAACATCTCGTACGCAAAATCCATGCAAAACGAACTCAACCTTTAAAGCAAAATACAGACCAACAAGGCCAGTGAAGCCTAAGACGACATAAATCCGACACAGGGTCTCCACTGTAGTCTCAGGGCGTTTACGGGGACGAATCGTACTACAAAGCTGTAACAAAGTTCCCAAAAAACCGAAAGAAAGATCGCCGTTCGGCGGTCTTTTTTCCTACCTAGCGGGACAACTCAGACAAACAGCCAATAGACAAGCAACCCAAATACCGCTACGGCCAAAACCGGCCGAAAAACGCGATATGCCTTGGGGTTACGGCGTTTCCACTGCTTCACCACACCACTGAATTTATCGCTGGAATTCTTGCTCCAGGCGTAGACCTGGTTGATCCCGCCTACACGCTCGTCGTCCAGGTTCTGAGGGGCTGTGGCGCGCCCCAGCCAGGCGCTGATACTGCGATTGATGCGGGTCATGAGGCGATTGCTCAGCGGGCGTTCGATATCGCAGAACAGGATGACGCGGGTCTTTTCCGTTTCATTCTTGACCCAGTGCACGTAGGTCTCGTCGAACATCACGTCCTCACCATCGCGCCAGGCGTAAACCTGCCCGTCGACGAAGATGCGGCAGTCATCGGAATTGGGAGTGGAGAGGCCCAAGTGATAACGCAGGGAGCCGGCAAACGGATCACGATGCGGGTTGAGGTGGCTGCCACCCGGCAGCAACGCGAACATGGCGCCTTTGACGCCGGGAATGCTGTTGACCAATTCCACGGTTTTCGGGCACAAGGCTTCGGCAGATGGCAGCGGTTTGTCATACCACTTGAGATAGAAACGCTTCCAGCCCTTCTTGAAGAACGAGCCAAAACCGGCGTCGTTGTTCTTTGCCGCCGCTCGAATATACCCCTCATCGAACAAGTGCATCGCTTCGTCGCGAATCACCTCCCAGTTGTCCTTGAGCAGATCCAGTTCCGGGAACTTGCTGCGATCCAGATACGGTTTCGAAGGCACATCGGAAAACAGGTACATCAAGGCGTTATAGGGTGCGAACAGTGCCGAATGGTTAACGAACTGGCGCAAAACCGGAAGACGCGCCTTGCCACGCAAATGCACATAGAGAGTGCTCCCGAGAAACAGCAGCAACAACGAGGCCTTCGCGGCAACCGATAAAGTCATCAACAACTCCTTTGAAGATAAACGACACTGCTCCACGTCCATTGCCCGACGTGGCTGCCAGCATGATAAAGACTACCGCCTTGGTGAAAACCTGCACTTTTCAACACTCAATGTTAATGAATGTGCAACAAAGCACTCATTAACATAAGGTGCCTGAACGCTGACTGATGCAAATCCATCATCAACCGGACCCGTTCAATGGATCGCAACCAGCGACAACACCTCAGCCATCACCGCCAGCCACGACCCGCCAATGTTCAGCGCTTACTGCTGATTCTCCTGTTCGGTAAACAGATCACTGAACAGCATGCTCGACAGGTAACGCTCACCGGAATCCGGCAGGATCACGACGATGGTCTTGCCCTGCATTTCCGGGGTCTCGGCCAGCCGAACGGCCACTGCCATGGCGGCGCCGCAGGAAATCCCGCACAAGATTCCCTCTTCCTGCATCAAGCGCAAGGCCATGGCCTTGGACTCTTCGTCACTGACCAGCTCCACTCGATCGACGATCGACAAATCGAGATTCTTCGGCACAAAACCGGCACCGATACCCTGGATCTTGTGCGGGCTTGGCTTGATTTCCTCACCGGCCAAGGCCTGGGTGATCACCGGCGACACCACCGGTTCCACCGCCACCGAGAGTATCGGCTTGCCCTGGGTATTCTTGATATACCGTGAAACCCCGGTGATGGTTCCACCGGTTCCGACGCCTGCCACCAGCACGTCGACCGCGCCGTCGGTATCGTTCCAGATTTCCGGGCCGGTGGTTTTTTCGTGGATGGCCGGGTTGGCCGGGTTATCGAATTGCGCCGGCATGAAGTACTTCGACGGGTCGCCGGCAACGATTTCACCGGCTTTCTCGATCGCGCCCTTCATGCCTTTGGCCGGCTCGGTCAACACCAGTTCGGCGCCCAGTGCCTTGAGTACCTTGCGGCGCTCGATACTCATGGACGCCGGCATGGTCAGCATCAGTTTGTAGCCACGGGCGGCGGCCACGAAGGCCAGGCCGATGCCGGTATTGCCGGAGGTGGGTTCGACGATGGTCATGCCCGGCTTGAGTTTGCCACTGCTCTCGGCATCCCAGATCATGTTCGCGCCGATCCGGCACTTGACCGAGTAACCCGGGTTGCGCCCTTCGATCTTGGCCAGGATGGTCACACCACGCGGCGCAATACGATTGATCTGCACCAGCGGCGTATTGCCAATGGAGTGGGCGTTGTCAGCGAAAATGCGGCTCATGGCTGGGTCCTTAACGACAGCATTGAAATAGGGCATCAAGGTAAGCCCTCTTGCCCGCAGGCGTCCAGTCAGGTCGAACGTCCGCTTATCAGTGCAGTCAATGACTTTGGACCGGCAGAGATTTGCCGCCATGAAACGTCGATACAGTTGGCCTCTGGGGCCCCTCATCGGCCTCATTGTGCTGCTGATAACGCTCCACATCGCCTTGCCCTATCTGGTACGCAACTACCTCAATGAGCGGCTGGCGAACATGGGCGACTACCGCGGCCAAATCACCGACGTGGACCTGGCCCTGTGGCGCGGCGCCTACAAAATCAACGGACTGAAAATCGTCAAGATCGAAGGCCAGGTGCCAGTGCCTTTCGTCAGTGCGCCGTGGGTGCCAACATCTACAACCTGACCAACGTGGTCGACACCAAAGACAAGCGTGATGCGCGCTTCGAAGGTAAAGCCCTGCTGCTAGGGCACGCACCACTGGAAACCACGGCCACCTTCGACCCCTTGAGCGACTTTGAAGACTTCGAGTTTCGCTTGCGCACCACGAATACCGAGCTCAAGCGTTTGAACGACTTCGCCGCGGCCTACGGCAAGTTCGACTTTAATGCCGGCCATGGCGACGCGGTGAACGAAGCCTCAGCCAGCAGGGGGCAATTGACCGACTACATCAAGCCGCTGCTACGCAATGTCGACGTGTTCAACTGGCAGCAGGATGTGGAAAACAAGGACAAAGGGCTGTTCCGCTCGATTTGGGAAGCCCTCGTCGGCGGTACCGAGACCGTCTTGAAAAACCAGGGCAAAAACCAGTTTGCGACACGGGTCGAACTCAAGGGCAACGTGCACCAGCAAGATGTCAGCGCGTTTCAGGCTTTTTTGCAGATTTTACGCAATGGATTCATCCAGGCGTTCAATGCGCGGTATGAACGAGCCAAGCTGGATGCAGGCTAATTTTTGCGCGTGACGATGTACCGGCCAGTGTCTTCTGCCGCACGGGGCGAATTCGATTGCTGTTGCAGGAAATCCCAACCCAGGCAGGCCAGGGCTAACGATCGCGGCACCGCTTCGCGACCACTGCTGTATCGGGTGATGCTACGGGTACTGACCCCCAGCGCTTCAGCCGCCTGATTAAGTGGTAACCCGGTGCGAGCACGCCAATCGATGAAGATTCGGGTGTTCTCGTCGGCTGCATTTTGCGCCAAGGCATCCAGATAGAGAGTGTCTGCACCAATCTGGATATCAAGCTCAGGCCATTCGACACTCCAGCCATCGTCACCCAACGCTGCATGCTGAAAAGCGCCCCCCTGTAAAGGTTGCAGGCCTGGATAGGCATGCAGGTCGCGGCTCAAATCGAGCAGCAGTTGCTGACCATCGATAAATGTCAGCGCCAGACGATAATCCGACAACGCTTGCACTGCCGATAACCGTGGCCGTTTCATGGGTAGCATCGTTTCCAATCCTCCAGCAATTGAGTCTGGTTAGCTTTGATCCACTCCAGAGCTTCCCTGAGAATCAGCGGCGGCGCCTTGCCCACCATCACGTCGACAGTTTCCAGGCTCAGCATGACGTCCAGCCCGCCACCCGTCAGATGAACGTGTGGCGGTGGATGATCCTTTTCGCGCAACTGAATGCGGTATGTATCTCGAAATCGGTATTTTGTAGACATGCCCGACATGATATCGCCAAAATGGCGATAGCTAAATACTGGCCACCTACCGAGACCGAGTCAAGATGTGACGCCCCATTCAGAGACTGAATAAGCCGTCTGCGTTCACAGTCGACCGGGCACCGCGTTATAGTCGGGACTGACCATTTTATTGCGCCCCCGCCCTGCCTCGTTCAGGTCGGCGTTACCGTTCGAGGATTAGCAGATGAAGTTCGAAGGCACCCAGGCCTACGTCGCCACCGATGACCTGAAGCTGGCGGTCAACGCCGCCATCACCCTGGAGCGACCGTTGCTGGTCAAGGGCGAACCGGGCACCGGCAAGACCATGCTCGCCGAGCAACTGGCCGAATCCTTTGGCGCCAAGCTGATCACCTGGCACATCAAGTCCACCACCAAGGCCCATCAAGGCCTGTACGAGTACGACGCGGTCAGCCGCCTGCGTGACTCGCAACTGGGCACGGAAAAGGTTCACGACGTTCGCAACTACCTGAAAAAGGGCAAGCTCTGGGAAGCTTTCGAGTCCGAAGAGCGGGTCATCCTGTTGATCGACGAAATCGACAAGGCCGACATCGAATTCCCCAACGACCTGCTGCAAGAACTCGACAAAATGGAGTTCTACGTTTACGAAATCGACGAGACCATCAAGGCCAAGAAGCGCCCGATCATCATCATTACCTCCAACAACGAGAAAGAGCTGCCGGACGCGTTCCTGCGCCGCTGCTTCTTCCACTACATCGCCTTCCCAGACCGTGTCACGATGCAGCGGATCGTCGACGTGCACTACCCGGACATCAAGAAGGATCTGGTCAGCGAAGCGCTGGACGTGTTCTTCGACGTGCGCAAGGTGCCGGGCCTGAAGAAGAAGCCTTCGACCTCCGAGCTGGTGGACTGGCTGAAGCTGCTGATGGCCGACAACATCGGCGAAGCGGTGCTGCGTGAACGCGATCCGACCAAAGCCATCCCGCCGCTGGCCGGCGCTTTGGTGAAGAACGAACAGGACGTGCAACTGCTGGAGCGTCTGGCGTTCATGAGCCGTCGCGGCACCCGCTAAGAGGCTGATGCCATGCTGCTCAACCTGTTCAATGAAATGCGCGCAGCCAAGGTGCCGGTCTCGGTGCGTGAGCTGCTGGACCTGATCAACGCGCTGAAACAGCGCGTGACCTTCGCCGACATGGACGAGTTCTATTACCTGTCCCGGACGATCCTGGTGAAGGACGAACGGCATTTCGACAAGTTCGACCGGGCGTTCGGTGCCTACTTCAATGGCCTGGAAAAGCTCGACGATCACCTGCAGGCGCTGATTCCGGAAGACTGGCTGCGCAAGGAATTCGAGCGTTCGCTGACCGACGAAGAGCGAGCGGCGATCCAGTCCCTCGGTGGCCTGGACAAGCTGATCGAAGAGTTCAAGAAACGCCTCGAAGAACAGAAGGAACGCCACGCCGGTGGCAACAAGTGGATCGGCACCGGGGGCACCAGCCCGTTCGGTTCCGGTGGTTTCAACCCGGAAGGCATTCGGGTCGGCGACGCTGGCAAGCGCCAGGGCAAGGCGGCCAAGGTCTGGGACCAGCGCGAATACAAGAACCTCGACGACTCTGTCGAACTGGGTACGCGCAACATCAAGGTCGCCCTACGGCGCTTGCGCAAGTTTGCCCGGCAAGGTGCGGCGGAAGAACTGGACATCGATGGCACCATCGACCACACCGCCAAGGATGCCGGCCTGCTGAACATCCAGATGCGGCCGGAGCGGCGCAACACCGTCAAGCTGTTGCTGCTGTTCGACATCGGCGGCTCGATGGACGCCCATGTGAAGATTTGCGAGGAGTTGTTCTCGGCCTGCAAGACCGAGTTCAAACATCTGGAGTACTTCTACTTCCATAACTTCATTTATGAATCGGTGTGGAAGAACAACATGCGCCGCACCTCCGAGCGCACCTCGACCATGGACCTGCTGCACAAGTACGGTGCCGACTACAAAGTGATCTTCATCGGCGACGCCGCCATGGCGCCCTATGAAATCACCCAAGCGGGCGGCAGTGTCGAGCACTGGAACGAAGAAGCCGGTTACGTGTGGATGCAGCGGTTCAAGGAGAAGTACAAGAAGCTCATCTGGATCAACCCGTATCCGAAGGACACCTGGGGCTATACCTCATCGACCAACATCGTGCGGGATTTGATCGAGGACCAGATGTATCCGCTGACCCTGAGGGGGTTGGAGGAAGGGATGCGGTTTTTATCCAAGTAATACGCTTGCCTGGTCTGACGCCATCGCGAGCAGGCTCGCTCCCACAGGGGGCTGTGTTGTTCATGAAACTTGTGAACGACACAGTTCCATTGTGGAAGCGAGCTTGCTCGCGAAGCTTTTAGCTGTTCGAAAATCGCTGCAAGTACTCGACTTGTTCGCGGTGCGCCACGTCCTGCACCACCGGCCGCAACCGCACCCGCGCCCCCGGCAAACACTGCGCCAGCCGCGCCAGCGCCAACGGCGTCAACGCTCCCAATCGCGGATACCCACCAATGGTCTGCCGATCATTGAGCAACACAATCGGCTGCCCGTCGGGCGGTACCTGCACTGCCCCCAACGGAATGCCTTCGGAAATCATCGGTTTGCCCTGGTACTGCAGCGCCTTACCCAACAGGCGAACCCCCATCCGGTCGGCTCGGCTGTCGAGGCTCCACACGCTGTTGAACGCATCGAACAGGCTCTGCCCGCTGAACTCGCCAATCTGCGCACCGAGCACCAGATCCAGCAGTGGCTCGCCGGTGAAATCCTGCACCCATTGGCTCGGCAACTCCCGCAGCAATACCAGCGAGCTCCCCGAGAAGCTCAAGGTCGCGCCTTTACCCAGCGCATGGCCCATTCCGTCCAGGCCGCCGAGTTCCTCACGGACCACTGTCGCGCTGCTGCCCAGCACTTTCGGCGCATCAAACCCACCCGGCGCCGCCAAATAGGCCCGGGCACCGAGTAGCGGCCGGATGAATTGCAAACGCTGGCCTTTGTGCAGCCTGAAACTGCGCCATGGCGCCAGCGCTTCGCCGTCCACCTGCGCGCCAAGATCCGCTCCGGCCAAGGCCAGCACGCAGTCTTCCTCGGCCACGACAGTGAACCCGCCGAGGGTGATTTCGATTACCGGCGCATCCAGCCCGTTGCCCAACAGCCAGTTGGCCCAGGACATCGAACGCCAATCGGCCGCTCCGCCCTGGGTCACGCCCAGATGTCGCACGCCGAATCGACCGGCATCCTGCAACAGACACAGTGGCGTACTCGCTTCAATCACCAGCCGGCTCATGCCATGGCCTCCAGTGGCGTATCGTCACCGCCCAGGTTAATGAATTCGGCATGGCCGACCGCTTCGAATCGTACGGTGTCACCCGGTTGCATCAGGCTGTAGCCGTCACGGTTGCGATCGAACAATTTGGCCGGCGTGCGGCCAATCAGGTTCCAGCCCCCCGGCGACACCACCGGGTAGGCCGCCGTCTGCCGTTCGGCGATGCCGACACTGCCGGCCGCGACTTTCTTGCGTGGCGTGTTCAGACGCGGCGCGGCGAGCACCTCTTCTACCAGTCCCATGAAGGCGAAGCCCGGTGCAAAACCCAGGGCAAACACCTGATATTCACGCTCGCAGTGACGACGGATCACCTGCTCCACCGCCAACCCGCTGCGCTGCGACAACAGGCTCAGCTCCGGGCCGACGCTCAAGTCGTACCACACCGGCAACACATGACATTTGCCGCGGTCATGGGCGTTGGGCGACAGATCGATCAGCGCTTGGGCAATCAATTCCCGTGCCTGGGCGGGACTCAGCGCGGTCAAGTCGTAATGCACCATCAAGGTGGTGTAGGACGGCACCAGATCGATCAGATGCCCGGCAAATGCCGTGCGCAGACTTTCACTGGCCGCCAGCATCCACGGCATGTTGGCTTCGGCAATTTCATCGAACAGGCGCACCATCAGGCAATCCAGCGCCACCACTTCTACCCACAGCTTCATGACGCGATCTGCCGGTTCAAGGCTTCACGGATGCGTTGCACGGCTGCGACCGAACTGGCGTTGTCGCCGTGCACGCAAAGGGTGTTGGCCTGCAAATGCAGGGCGCTGCCATCGCTGGCGGTGAGCGGATCGCCACGGGCAATGGTCAGCGCCTGCCCGATGATTGTTTCCGCGTCGTGATGCACCGCTCCCGGCAGTTGTCGCGAGACCAGCTTGCCGGCGCTGTCGTAAGCCCGATCGGCGAAGGCCTCGAACCACAGGGTCACGCCGTATTCATCGCCCATTTGTTGGGCCGCGCTGTTGTCGCGGGTGGCCATCAACATCAGCGGCAGGTTGCGGTCATAGGACGCCACTGCTTGCAAAACAGCGCACAGCAGAGTCGGGTTAGCCATCATGTCGTTGTACATCGCTCCATGGGGTTTGACGTAACTGACTCGCCCACCCTGGGCCCGGCATATGCCGTCGAGGGCGCCGATCTGGTAATGCAGAATGTCCTGAAGTTCCTGGGGGGCATAGCCCATGGAGCGACGGCCGAACCCCACCAGGTCCTGATAGGCCGGATGCGCGCCAACTTGCACACCGTGGCTGAGGGCGAGGCTGACGGTCTTGCGCATGATGCTCGGGTCGCCGGCGTGAAAACCGCAGGCGATGTTGGCGCAATCGATGAAGGGCATGATTTCTGCGTCCAGACCCATGGTCCAGCTGCCGAAACTCTCGCCGATGTCGCAGTTCAATAGCAGGCGGCTCACGCTGAACACTCCTGTAGGCTTTATTCTTTTCAGCTGCGGGACATATCTGTAAGACAGCCCCGCAGATTATCAGTTACTGGGCGTCGAGTTGCTTGCCACGGGTTTCCGGCAAACTCAGGGCCGCGAGGATCACCACGCCGTAGGAAACCGCCGCAAAGGCACCGATGCCTACACTCAGCGGCACGGTCTGGCTGAGCAGGCCGATCAGCAGCGGGAACAACGCCGCCAGCGCCCGGCCGATGTTGTAGCAAAAACCCTGGCCCGAACCGCGAATCCGTGTGGGGAACAATTCGGTCAGGAATGCGCCCATGCCACTGAAGATCCCCGAGGCGAAAAAGCCCAACGGAAAGCCCAGCCACAGCATCACGCTGTTGCTGACCGGCAGTTGTGTGTACAGCAAGACAATGGTGAACGAGCCCACGGCGAACAGGATGAAGTTCTTTTTACGTCCGAGGATGTCGGTCAAATAGGCGCTGATGACATAACCGACGTAGGACCCGACGATCACCATCGCCAGATAACCGCTGGTATTGAGTACGCTCAAACCGCGTTCGTTCTTCAGGAAAGTCGGCAACCAGGACGTGATCGCGTAGTAGCCGCCCAGCGCGCCGGTGGTCAGCAACGAAGCGCGAATCGTGGTGAACAGCATGCCGGGGGCGAAGATCTCGTAGAACTTCGACGGATTGCTCGGCTCCTGTTTAGCCTTGGCCTCACGGT
This sequence comes from Pseudomonas grandcourensis, assembly GCF_039909015.1. NCBI lineage: Bacteria > Pseudomonadati > Pseudomonadota > Gammaproteobacteria > Pseudomonadales > Pseudomonadaceae > Pseudomonas > Pseudomonas grandcourensis. Next base: position 1,584,892 of record NZ_CP150919.1, on the reverse strand, counting down.
AGATTTCCGGGTCTTTCACCAACCGGCGAACGAAGATCACGAAAATCGCCGGCACGATGCCGAGGATGAACAGCGCGCGCCAGGCGTCTTCCGGTGGCAATACCGAGAACAGCAGCGCATACAGAATCGCGGTCAGCCCCCAACCCAGCGCCCAGCCGGACTGCACCATGCCAACAGCCTTGCCACGGTCCTGGGCACGAATCACCTCGCCCATCAGCACCGCACCGGCCGTCCACTCGCCGCCGAAACCGAAGCCCATCAGGGTCCGTGCAATCAACAGTTGCTCGTAGCTCTGGGCAAAGCCGCAGAGAAAGGTGAAGAAGGCAAACCACAGCACGGTCAGTTGCAAGGTGCGCACACGACCGATGCGGTCAGAGAGAATCCCCGCCACCCAACCACCGATGGCTGAAGCGATCAGCGTGCTGGTGTGAATCAGCCCGGCCTGGCCGGTGGTGATGCCCCACATGGCAATCAGGGTCGGCACCACGAAGCTGAGCATCTGGGTGTCCATGCCATCCAGGCCATAGCCGATCTTGCAGCTCCAGAAGGTGCGGCGTTCCTGCTGATTGATGTTGCGATACCAGTCGAAAGGTCCCGGGCGGGCCGAGGCTTTCGAGATGGCGGTGGTGTCGGGCGCACTCATGGCAAATCTCCGCGCTGATTTTATTGGTATTGTTCTGAGCCCCGACGACGCCTATCGTGGGAACCGGATGCGTCGATTTTTGGACGCGCGCCCCAGCTGCGTCCAACTAATAAAAACCCGCCTTAGACATAAGAAATCTTTATCCCATGAACCTGAAGTTTCTCGAGACCTTCGTCTGGGTCGCCCGACTCAAGAGTTTCCGCCTGACCGCCGACAAGCTCTTCACCACTCAGGCCTCGATCTCCAGCCGCATCGCAGTGCTTGAAGGCGAGCTCGGGGTAAAGCTGTTTCTGCGGGATTCGCGCGGCGTGAGCCTGACGCCCGAAGGCCTCAAGGTGCTCGATTACGCCGAGCAGATGATGGACACCATGCAGGCACTCAAGCAGTCGATCGAGACTCGCTCGAGCAAGGCCGGACGGGTGCGCATCGGCGTGATGGACACGGTGATCCATACCTGGCTCAGCCCGCTGGTGGCGCAGATGACCGATCACTACCCGCTGGTGGAAATCGAACTGGTGGCCGATACCTCGCTCAACCTCTGCGATCAGCTGCAAAAAGGCTTTCTCGACGTGATCCTGCAAACCGACCTGCTACGTCAGGAAAGCGTGCGCAGCCTGGAACTGGCCAGCCACCCCATGGGCTGGATTGTCGCCAGCAACTCCCTGTACAACCGTGAGTATTCAGGCGTCGCCGATCTGGCGAAAGAGCGGATCATTACCTACTCGAAAAACTCTCACCCGCATCAGGAAGTGCTCGCCCTGATGCAGGCCAATGGCGTGACGGCGCCACGTCTGAACTGCGTGAACTCGGTGTCGGCGATTACCCGGCTGCTGCGCGACGGCTTTGGCATCGGCGCGTTGCCGCCGGTGCTGGTGGCCGAAGAGCTGGCACGGGGGGAGTTGACCCTGCTGGACATTGATCAGCGACCACCCGACTTGCAGGTGGTGGTGTCGTGGCGAGTGGGCGTGGAGTGGGCCGAGGAGATTGTGGCGTTGTGTCAGCAAGTGTTGGAGGAGTATGCGCGGAAAGTGGGAGAGCGCTACATGGTCTTGAGCAAACCCCTGGCCAGACTCTGAAAAGGAGCTTTCCATATCACAAGAAGCAATTACTATCATTTGCATTAATATTTTGAAAATGTATTCTCTGCGCGCATTCAGCTAAACCACTGTCCAGAAGGAATCGGACTTGATGCGCGCTTTCACGCAAAGACAGCAGCAACTGCTCTCACACTGGAGCGAAGCCCTCGGCACTCCAGCCTTCCAGTCCCGCCGCATCACCCTCGACCCTTTGAGCAATGCCCAGGCGCCCGCCGCGCAGCGCTGCTTCCAATCCCTGATCCGGCTTACACCTTGCGCCTCATCGAGGGCGCTGCCTGGCTCTGCGCCCTGACGCTGGCGGCCACGGCACTGGCTAACGAATGGCTGGGGTTTCTCGTCAGCCGGTTGCTCTGGGGCATCTGGCAAGGCGCGCTGCTCCCCGTCGCCTACGCACTGGCCGCCCTCAGGATCCGGGTGCGCCCCGCAATCTTTTCTACCCACACTTGTCACGACTAAGAAAAAGACCACCTCATGACCCGAACCAAACTTTCCCTGTTGATTCCGTTGCTCGGCTCCGTCAGCGCCCAGGCCTGGGCCGAGGACACCGACCAGCAACCCGGCACATTGAACATGCAAGCCACCGTCGTTTCCGCGACGCGCAGCGAAGCGACCATTGCCTCGATTCCAGGCTCGGTCCAGGTGATCGACGAACAACAGATCCGCCAACAGAGTGGCGCCGGGCGCAGGGTCTCCGACATCCTGGGGCAACTGGTTCCCGGCCTGGCGCCATCCAGCGGAGGGATGAGCAACTTCGGCCAGACCCTGCGCGGGCGCAACATGCTGGTGTTGATCGACGGCGTGTCGCAGAACGCCACGCGAGACAACTTCCGCCAGCTCAACAGCATCGCACCGGCCAGTATCGAACGCATCGAGGTGGTTTCCGGTGCCAGCAGCATCTATGGAGCCGGTGCTTCGGGCGGCATCATCAACATCATCACCAAGCGCAACCAGGGTCAGGACATTGCCTACAGCAGCAAACTGGGTTTGACCACCGGCAACAATCTCAACAGCAAGGGTTTCGCCTACGAGGCCTTTCAGAGTGCGACCGGGCGCAAGGATGCCCTGGACTGGTACGTGTCCGCCGACCTGACACAGCGCAACGATCAGTACGACGGCAACGGCAATCGCATCCCTCAGGACACGTCCCAGGGCAGCAACATGGACACCGACACCTATGACCTGCAAGGTCGTTTCGGTTACGAACTGGATGCCGATAAAAAACTCAGCCTGTCGCTGCAGGACTACAAAGACCAGCAGGACACTGACTACACAAAAGACCCGAAAAACCTGCAAGAGGCCGTGGCGGTCAAAGGACTGAAACTCGACGACCAGCCCTACACCCATAACCAGGCGGCCAACCTCAACTACACCGACAACGACTTCTACGGCCAGGGCCTGCAACTGGAAAGCTACTGGCGCCGGGCCGACGCGCTGTTCTTCCCGGACCTGTCGCGGGGCAAGGCCGGGATCGCCGACAACAACAGCGTGCAGGATGTGTATGGCCTGCGTGCGGCCATCGACACGCCGTTGCCGGCCATCGGCAGCGCGACGGGCAACCTGGTCTGGGGCGCCGACTATGATCACGAACGCTCCCGCCAGCGCGGTGACCAATACACCCTCAAAGGGCTGACCTACACCAAGACTGGCACCACTTACGAGATGGGCCCGGATATCGAAACCACCACCAAGGCGCTGTTCGGACAGATGTCCTGGGACATCGGTGACTGGACCTTGCGTGGCGGTGTGCGCCGCGAATGGATCGAAAGCGAGGTCTCCGACAGCATCGCCTACGGTCAGATCGTCCAGACCGGCGTGCGCGCCATCCTGCCCGGTGACACCCTCAAATACGACGCCACGCTCTATAACCTGGGCGCGGTCTATCACCTGAGTGAACATCAGGACGTCTTCGCCAATTACAGCCAGGGGTTTTCGCTGCCGGACATCCAGCGCTTCTTGCGGGACGTGAACAGCACCTTCGACATCCAGAGTCTCAACGCCCAGGCCATCAAGGTCGACAGCTACGAGCTGGGCTGGCGTGGTGACTGGGACCAGTGGCAGGCCGACGTCACCGTCTATGAAAACACCTCGGACGTGACCCAGTTCTACGATGCCAATAACCGTGTCTTGCGGCTGATCAACCAGAAAGAGCGGGTTCGCGGCATCGAAAACAGCCTGACCTACCGCGCGACCGATCACTGGTCGGTGGGTGGCACCTATGCCTGGGCCAAAGGCGAGACCCAGCAGAACGGGAAATGGATCGATCTGCCGGCGACACGCATTTCACCGGCAAAGACCACGCTGTTCGTCGGCTACACCGAAGACGACTACACCCTGCGCCTGCAAGGCATGCACCTGGCCAGCTACGACGCTGCCGCCAAGGACAACAACGGGCGCGACATCGAAGGTTATACGCTGGTGGACCTGCTCGGCTCCGTGTACTTGCCGGTCGGTCGCCTGGAAGGCGGGGTGTACAACCTGACCAATCGCACGTACGTCAACCTGTTCGCCCAAGCCAACGCCAAAGCGCCCTACCCCAACGCCGAGGGTCGGACCTTGAGCATGACCTATTCGATAGATTGGTGATCCAGCAAGGAGCCGGCTTGCCGGCTCCTTGACGTTCAAGGGTGTTACAAGCCGCGCAAATCACGCTCTTCGATCGGCCGGCTCTGGCGCAGACGCTTGCCGCCCAACACCACCCAATCAATCAGACGGAACAGGCACTCAATCCCGAACGACAGCAGCAACGCGCCGCTCATGCCCCAGACCATCGCTTCGGGCGTCAACAGGATCTGGTAGCTGTAGCCATTCCAGGTTTCCTTGCGGATATCCGGATCGGCGGCCAGCACCACTTGCAGGAAGCGGATGTACCACGGGCCTTGCATTGCCTGGAACTGTTTGTCCAAGGCCACCTGACGGGTCAACAGGTTGCTCAGGCTGTCGGCGTCGCTGCGAAAGATCGGGTCTTCGCTGGCGCGGTAATGCCCGACCAGAGCCTGCATATCACCCTTGAAGAACTGATTGGCGGTGTTCTGGAACCCGCTCAGGCTGGCCTGCGCCTCGATCAGATGCGCCTCGACCCGCTTGGCGTAATCGCTGATGAAGCCCGGCACCTGGACACCGATCAACAGGCCCGCCGCAAACAACACCAGCCGTAGATAACTGAGCAACATGGGGGTTGAATCCTTATGAGGTCTGGCCCTGGCTGACGCATTCGCCGCGTCGCCACAGGCTCCATTGACCCGGTTCGTAACGGGTCCAGGTTTCGTTTTCGGTCAGGGGTTCGGTGGCGATGACGGTGACCACATCGTTAGGCGTGGTTTCGGCCTGAAAATCGACGATCACGTCGACATCCTTCAAGCGCGCCGGGCCAAACGGTGCGCGACGGGTGATTTGCGCCAGCTTGGTCGAGCAATAGCAGAACAGCCAGTCGCCGTCGCTGAGCAGGCAATTGAACACGCCTTTGCTACGGTATTCGGCGCAAGCGGCCACCAGATCCGGCAGCAACGCTTCGACCTCGACCGGCTCGGGGAACGCCGCACGCACGCGGTTGAGCAAATCGCAGAACGCCGCTTCGCTGTCGGTATCGCCGACCGGGCGATAGAAACTGGCCACTGGCTGGAAGTCCGCCAACTGGCCGTTATGGGCGAAACACCAGTTGCGCCCCCACAGTTCACGGACGAAGGGATGCGTGTTGGACAGACAGACCTTGCCGACGTTGGCCTGGCGGATGTGCCCGATCACCACTTCGCTCTTGATCGGATAACGCTGCACCAGGTTCGCGACTTCCGACTCGCAGCTCGCCGCCGGGTCCTGGAACAGCCGCAGCCCACGGCCTTCATAGAAGGCAATGCCCCAGCCATCGCGGTGCGGGCCGGTGCGTCCGCCGCGCTGCATCAGCCCGGTGAAGCTGAACACGATATCGGTCGGGACATTGGCGCTCATGCCCAATAACTCACACATGCTCGGACTCTCGCTCAATCGCAGGGGCAAGGTTACAGACGGGGTTCGACTCGCATCCGCTGAGGGCTGCTCGGCACGGGCGGACGACCGTAACGATCATCGCCGGCACCGCCGAACGGTTGATCGTCCTCGGGCTCGTTGGCACGGACGGCGGCTTTGGTGGCGGCCTCACGCTCCTTGCGGGCTTTAGAGGCGCGTTCGATAGGGAAACGGATCGCCACCAGCACCAGATAGAGGCCGAATGCAATCATGCCGTACATGAACAAATCGGAAATAGCCCGCCAGGCGTTGTTGCCGACCTTGAACAGCAGATCGAGCGCGGTAATGGCGACAGCCGGTGCGACTTTGTCCTTCACCGGGTCGATGATGGTCGGGCTGAACAGCAGCACGGCCATCGCCAGGCGCAGTGGCTCACGCAGCCAACGCCACATCCAGCGGGTCAAGCGCATCCACACCAACAGGCAGCCCAAAGCGGCGAAGGCGTAGAGGCCCCAAGCGATCAGATAGTCGTTCTCGGTCATGGTGTCCATGGCAAGGCAGGCAAAGAGGCGCTTATGATAACGGCTTTTCGCCCATCAGGCTGCATCAATGCCTGACTGTTGGGCGCTATCCAAGTTGCCAGCCCCCTATTCCGTACACTGTTCGAGAGCCCTTCATGCCCCTATCCGCCAACATTCATGACGCTCCGATTGCCCACAAGGCTGAAGGCTCCGACCCGTATGCCTGGCTGCAAGAGCGCGACACCGAGGCAGTGCTCGACTACCTGAAAGCCGAAAACAGCTATCAGCAAGCGCAAACCGCCGACCAGGCCGCATTGCGCGAAACCCTGTTCGAAGAGATCAAGGGACGGATTCTCGAGACCGATCTGTCCCTGCCCTCGCCGTGGGGACCCTATCTGTACTACACCCGCACCACGGCGGGCGATGAGTACGCCCGGCACTACCGCTGCCCGCGTCCGGCCGATGACAGCCTGACCCTCGACGAAAGCCGCGAACAACTGCTGCTGGACCCCAACGAACTGGCCAATGGCGGCTTCTTTTCCCTGGGTGCGTTCAGCATCAGTCCGGACCATCAGCGTCTGGCCTACAGCATCGACTCCAGCGGCGACGAGATTTACACGCTGTTCGTGAAGGAATTGTCCGACGGCCGTGTCAGCGAGCTGGAATTCCAGGACTGCGACGGCAGCATGACCTGGGCCAACGACAGCCTGACGCTGTTCTTCGGCGAGCTGGACGACACCCATCGCCCGCACAAGCTGCATCGCTATCGCCTGGACGGCACGGCGGCCGAGGAAGTGTTCCATGAGCCGGACGGGCGCTTCTTCATGCATTGCTACCGTTCAAGCTCCGAGCAGCAATTGCTGCTGTCCGTGGGCAGCAAGACCACCAGCGAAGCCTGGGTCCTCGACGCCAACCAGCCGCAGCAAGCCTTTACCTGCATCGCGCCACGGGTCGAGGATCATGAGTACGACGTCGACCACGGCGTACTCGACGGCCAAAGGACCTGGTTCATTCGCAGCAACCGTGACGGCATCAATTTCGCCTTGTACACGGCCGTCGATACCGGCGCCGCGCCCACCGAGGCTGACTGGCAGAACCTGATCCCCCACAGCGACACGGTGATGATCGACGGCATCAGCCTGAACACCGGGGTCATGACCCTGAGCCTGCGGGTTGGCGGCTTGCCGGTTATTGAAGTTCACCCACAAGGCCTGGCGCCTTATCGCGTGCAACTGCCGGATGCGGCCTACAGCCTGCACGTGCAAAACAGCCTGGAGTTCGAAAGCGACCGGATTCGCCTGCGCTATGAAGCCTTGAACCGTCCGGCGCAAATCCGCCAGCTTGAACTGGCGAGCGGCGAGCAGAAAGTCCTCAAGCAAACCCCGGTGCTCGGCCCGTTCGATGCCGACGCCTACGTCAGCCAGCGCCTGTGGGCCACTGCGCCGGACGGCACGCAAGTGCCCATCAGCCTGGTGATCAAACGCGCAGACCTGGGCAAACCCGTGCCACTGTACCTCTATGGCTATGGTGCCTACGGCGAAAGCCTCGACCCGTGGTTTTCCCATGCGCGCCTGAGCCTGCTCGATCGCGGCATGGCCTTTGCCATTGCCCACGTGCGTGGCGGCGGCGAACTGGGGGAAGCCTGGTATCGCGCCGGTAAGCAGGAGCACAAGCACAACACCTTCACCGACTTTATCGCCTGCGCCGAACACCTGATCGCCCAAGGCTTCACCACTGCACCGCAGTTGGCGATCAGTGGCGGCAGCGCCGGTGGCTTGCTGATCGGTGCGGTGCTCAATCAACGGCCAGACCTGTTTGGCGCCGCCATCGCCGAAGTGCCGTTCGTCGACGTACTCAACACCATGCTCGACCCTGACCTGCCATTGACCGTGACGGAATACGACGAGTGGGGCAACCCTGAAGCGCCGGACGTCCATGATCGGATCAAAGCCTACGCCCCGTACGAAAACGTCACCGCGCAAGCTTATCCGGCGACCCTGGTGATCGCCGGCTACAACGACAGCCGCGTGCAGTACTGGGAAGCAGCCAAGTGGGTGGCGAAACTACGCGCGACCAAGACCGACAGCAACCCGCTGCTGCTCAAGACTGAACTGGGCGCGGGGCATGGCGGGATGAGTGGTCGATATCAGGGATTGCGTGACGTAGCACTCGAATATGCATTTTTGTTCAAGGTATTGGGTATTGCCTGAGGAACCTGGCGCGGTGTGCCGGTCTTAACTCCACGCACCGGCGGCCGATACAACCCGTATCCCTTGTGGGAGCGAGCCTGCTCGCGATAGCGGTGGCGCATTCAACATCAATATCGAATGTGCCGGCCTCATCGCGAGCAGGCTCGCTCCTACAAAGGCCAATCAATACCCGGAACAACAGACACTACAAAAAGACCGTGACGACATGTCTGAACCAACCTTTCTGAACAACGAAATTCGCGACTGGCTGATGGATTGCGGCCTGTTCAATCAGCTGTTGCCGGCGGACTTCGCCGCGGCTTCGGGCTACTTCAGTATCAGCACCATTGCCCAGGGCGAGGAGATCTTTCAGGAGGGCGATGCCGGCAGTTTCATGTGCATCATCCACACCGGCCAGGTGGCGGTGCAGAAAACCAACGCTGACGGGCAACGAGTCACCATCGCCACGTTGCGCAGCGGCCGCTCGTTCGGCGAAATGGCCGTGCTTGATGGCGAACGGCGCTCGGCCAGTTGCGTGGCCGCGAGCAACTGCCAGTTGCTCAACCTGGGCAAGGACTCGCTGGAGAAGATGCTCAACGACGCACCGAAGATCGCCGCCAAGATCATCCGCGCCCTCGCCGTGTCCCTCTCCAAACGCCTGCGCATGGCCGACGGCCAACTGCTTTCGCAGCAGGTCTAGCCGCCCGGCGACTTGGCTTTCGGCGGATTGGGCTCCAGGCCCGGCACGGGTTGGTCCTTGGTCGGCGGGCTCGGCATTTCGATCGGCACCAACGGCGGACCGCTGCTGCCGGGGCCGACTTTGGGCAAAGGCGCCGGGCTGATCTGCGGGTACGGCGTGGGCGTCGCGGTGCCGGGCGAACCGGGCATCGGCGTGGGGCTGACGGGAATCGATTGCAGCTGTTGAGCCTGCACTGCAGTTATCGAGAGCGCGGCCAGGGCAATGACCGTTAGAATGGTGCGCTTCATCAATGGCTCCGTTGGCCTTGTCGTCATAAACAGGCTACTCCCAACTGCGTCTGTTTGCCCTCCCGAGTTCTGCCAATTTTCTTCAAGTGAGCCCCATGAAACGTTTCGTTCTGCTGGACACCACCCCCATCCCTGAAAACGGCGGCGCCCTGTGCCTGTTCGAATACGGCGAGGATTTTGTCATCAAGATCCAGGGCGGCGACGGCGGACAATTGATGAACACGCGCATGCACGGCTCCGAAGATGCCTTGGCCGAGATCCCGTGTCGCAAGGTCGCCGGCCGACCAAATTCACGAGTACTCATTGGCGGCTTGGGCATGGGTTTCACCCTCGCTTCGGCGCTCAAGCACCTGGGCAAGACCGCCGAAGTGGTGGTGGCTGAATTGGTGCCGGGCGTTGTGGAATGGAATCGCGGGCCACTCGGCGAGAAAGCCGGAAACCCGCTTCAAGACCCGCGGACCGTGATTCGCATGGAAGACGTGGCCAAAGTACTGCAGGCCGAGCCCCAGGGTTTCGATGCCATCATGCTCGACGTCGACAACGGTCCCGAAGGCCTGACCCAGAAAGCCAACAGCTGGCTGTACTCTGCCGGCGGCCTGAGCGCCTGCGCCAAGGCCCTGAGACCAAAAGGCGTGCTGGCCGTGTGGTCGGCCAGCGCTGACCGGCAATTTTCCGACAAACTGAAGAAAGCCGGTTTCAAGGCCGAGGAAGTACAGGTCTTCGCCCACGGCAACAAGGGCACCCGCCACACCATCTGGATTGCCGAGAAGCTCAAGGGCTAGGCTAAACTTCACCCTATAACCGTCATTAGTCTTTCTACAAAGGTGAACCCATGAGTTCGTCCACCCCGACCAACACTTCGAAGCTGGATCGCATCCTCGCCGACAACCAGCGCGACAAGGAAATGGGCTACCGCGACAAAGCCCTGAAGATGTACCCGCACGTCTGTGGCCGCTGCGCCCGTGAGTTCTCCGGCAAACGCCTGAGCGAACTGACCGTGCACCACCGCGATCACAACCATGACAACAACCCACAGGACGGCTCGAACTGGGAGCTGTTGTGCCTGTACTGCCACGATAACGAGCACTCGCGTTATACCGACCAGCAGTATTTCGACGAAGGCTCGCTGAGCACGCCGAAAATCGCCAAGGCCACGCATAACCCGTTTGCTGCCTTGGCGGGCCTCATGAAAAAAGAAGACTGAAGATTTTCAGCGCCTGATCTGGCCTCATCGCGAGCAAGCTCGCTCCCACATTGTTCTGCGTCCGTCAGGACACCTCGGTCAACTGTGGGAGCGAGCCTGCTCGCGATAGCAATCGCTCAGACACCACCAATCTCAAACTGACCACCCCTGCCCCAATCCCCGTATAATTGCGCTTTTTTCCCGAAAGGCACCCCGCTCGTGGCAGACAAACGGTACAGCTGCATTGGTTTGTATAACCCCAAATCACCGGAGAACGTCGGTTCGGTGATGCGCGCCGCTGGCTGTTACGGCGTGGCGTCGGTGTTCTACACCGGCAAGCGCTATGAACGCGCCGCCGACTTCGTCACCGATACCAAGCGCGTGCACTACGACATCCCGCTGATCGGCATCGACGACCTGAAGAAAATCCTGCCCCTCAATTGTGTGCCCGTCGCCGTGGAACTGGTCGAGGGCGCCCGCCCGTTGCCGGAATACACCCACCCGGATCGCGCGCTCTACATCTTCGGCCCGGAAGACGGATCGCTGGATAAAGAAATTCGCGACTGGTGTGAAGACGTGGTCTACATTCCGACCACCGGTTGCATGAACCTGGCCGCCACGGTCAACGTCGTGCTCTACGACCGCATGTCCAAAGGGCTCAATACCCGCTCCGGGCCAAAATTCCGCTAATCACCGCACATCCGATTGAACGAGCTGCCCGCCCAGGCAGTCAGCTTGACTATCGATCCCTGAAGCCTGGAGACAGACCATGAGCGAACTCAAACGTGTCGAGCGTATCGAATCCACCCCGTTCCAGAGCCCTTCCGAGCAGAACGTGCAGGGCTGGGAACGCATCGGCTCCCTGGCCGGCGGCGTGGTGATGGTGGGCAAGGGCCTGCGGCGTGGCGGGATCTTTGGCCTGATCCAGGTGGCCATCGGCGGCGCGGCCCTGGCGCGCGGTATTACCGGCCACAGTTCGGCGAAAAGCCTGCTGGAGAAAGGCCGTCAGGACATGAACAACGTACGGGCGAAAATCCAGCGGGCGGGTGAAGAACTGAGCCAGTTGAAGGCCAATGCCGAGGCAGCAACCAAAACCGCCACCGTTACCGGCAATGATTCGTTAAAGTCGCCGAAAGCCGGGGTTTGATCCGGATCGTCTGGCGGGGCTGATGGCCCTATCGCGAGCCTGCTCGCGATGACGGACTCACTGAATCAACTCGGTACTCAGTACCTTTGAAGAGCCACCGATCACACTCTCGCTGAGCTGAACAAACGCCTGGGTATCGATATCCCCCACCCGCATCGCCCCGCGCAGCACATCATCCAGCGAACGCTTGTTGTGGGTTTTCAGTCGAATCTCGCGATCCAGTTCCTGCAGCAACACCACCGCCCTGGCCACCTGCGCCGGGCTGATCTGCTCGCCGCGCAGCGTGGTGACTTTCTGGCTGCTCTTGACCAGCTTGCCGTGCAGGTTCTCAAAGCGCTCATCACTCATGCCTCCGGCCCGGCGCACCAGTTCGATGGCGTAATACTCGGCAAAGCCTTCGCTGATCCAGTCACTGCGCTGCGTGCCGTTGATCCGCCCGAACATCTGGGCCAACTCGCGGACCAGGGCACTGGTGCCGCTTTCGCTGACCAACGGCAGACGACTGTTGAGGTAGATCGACTCGTGCGCCGACTGGCTGCCGCGCCACATAGGATCATTGGCCCCGACGATCAGCAGTTTGCCCGGGTGTCGCGGATACAGCGCCTGCACTTGAGGCCAGACGAAGGTCAGCAGCGTCAGCACATCCATACGTCGCATGCCCTGCCCCAGCGGCGAGGCGACGGTGACTTCGGTCTCGCCCAGACGAGTACGGCGGCTGCCGAGCTGGCCAGCGAGCATCCAGCCCGTGGGCCGGTCGAACAGTCGGGAAGGGTTGTCGATACGGAATTTATTCGGGCCGATTCGTGGCCACGCGGTTTCAACGCTTTTCCAGCCACCGGGCAGTTCGAACTCCAGGCGTGCAACCAGTTCGATGCCGTCCTGTTGATCGAGTCTGGCAGCCGGTACCAGATCGTCGCCGCGCATCAACGCCCAGTTCGGCGTCATGCGCGTGTCGAAACTGCCGCTCTTGCGCCCGTGACTGATGTTCACGCGGTAGGTCAGGCTGGCCTTGTCGGCAGCCGGATGCCAGACACCGCGCGCCGCATTGCCTGGGGTCAGCTGCCATTGGCCGTCAGCCTTGAAGTCGCTGTAGTGGCTGCCGTCGCCGAGGTCGAAATCCAGGCTGCGTACCGCCGAACCCTGGGCGAGCGTCAGGCGCACTTCGGCCTGATCGCTCTGGGGTAACAAGCGCACGTGATAGTCCAGGTTGACCTTGTTCGAAGCCCATGCGGGCGAATTCATGGCCAGTAATCCAACGACCCACGCCTGCCGCCATCCCACAGCCATACACACTCCTTCGTGAAACGTTGAACGTTGGCAATCAGCCTGCGCGGAAAATCAGGTGATCTTCCCAGTCATCTTCCGGCACGCTGCCTTCGGCGAGCATGCGCCCGGACTGGGAAATCCGCTCGTGATGAACGGCATCGCGATCACCGCACACCAGGTGATGCCACAACGGCAGGTCCTTGCCTTCGCTGACCAGGCGATAGCCGCAGGTCGGCGGCAGCCATTTGAATTCGTCGGCCTTGCCCGGCGTGAGCTGGATACAGTCCGGCACGGAGTCACGGCGGTTGGGATAGTCCTTGCACTGGCAGGTTTTCAGGTCCAGCAGTTTGCAGGCGATGCGCGTGTAATAGACGCTGTTGTCGTCTTCGTCTTCAAGCTTTTGCAGGCAGCACAATCCACAGCCGTCGCACAGCGACTCCCATTCCTCTTGATCGAGTTGATCGAGGGTCTTGCGTATCCAGAACGGTTCTACTTTGGCGGCCATGGTTCGAGTATCGACATCAGGTGGTGAAAAGGCCGCCAGTCTAGTGCCCGTAGCCCTGCGGGCCAAGCATTGGCGACTGTCGGTAGAACGGGCTTGTCAGTTTTTGCGCTGCCAAGTAGGGTTTTGCGTTGCTCCCACTTTCAAACGTAGCCAGGAATCTCTTGATGAGTGCCAACCCACGCGTTGCCGATTACGCCATTCACCCTCAGTTCACCGATCGCTGGTCGCCCCGCGCCTTCACTGGCGAAACGATTCCAGAGGAAACCCTGCTGAGCTTCTTCGAAGCCGCCCGTTGGGCACCCTCGGCCTACAACTCGCAACCCTGGCGTTTCCTCTACGCTCGTCGCGACACGCCGAACTGGGAGCGTTACCTGGGCCTGCTGAATGAATTCAACCGCAGCTGGGCGCAACATGCTTCTGCCCTGGTGATCGTGATTTCGAAAACCACCTTCACCGCACCTGGCGCCACCGAAGAAACCCCGGCCCTGTGGCACACCTTCGACACCGGTTCAGCCTGGGGCCACCTGGCCTTGCAAGCGAGCCTGAGCGGCTGGCACACCCACGGCATGGCCGGCTTCGACCAGGAGCTCACCCGCAAGGAGCTGAACATTCCTGAAGGTTACGCCCTGCACGCCGCCGTCGCGGTGGGCAAGCTGGGGGACAAGGCGAGCCTGGCGGATTACCTGCAAGCCCGTGAAGAGCCAAGCCCGCGTCGTCCATTGAGCGAGTTGGCGGCTGAGGGTGACTTCACCCTCTAATAGCAAAAGATCGCAGCCTGCGGCAGCTCCTACAGGTGTACACATCACCCTGTAGGAGCTGCCGCAGGCTGCGATCTTTTTTCGCTGCGCCTCAATACCCGCGATCGAAATCCACTTCCCCGCGCAATGCCTCTCCCGCCTGATACGCCCGCAGGTTCTCGACAAACAGCTTCACCATCATCGAAGGCGAAGTCGGTGCCGAGCTGTGGCCGGTCAGCAGCAGACCCCAGGCCGTCCAGAACGGATGACGCTGGGGCAAGGGTTCCTGACGGCACACGTCGATCACTGCGCCCGCCAGATGCCCTTCCTTCAAGGCATCCACCAGATCAGCATCGACCACCGCCACACCGCGCCCGGCGTTGATGAACAACCCGGTCGGCTTGAATTGCTTGAACAGCGCCGCGTCGTAGATATCGTGGGTTTCCACGGTGTTCGGCAGCAGATTGACCACGTGATCGACTTCACCGACCAGCCGCGGCAGATCCGCCAGTGAACCGACTTCGATAAACGGTGCCTGCTCCCGCGCGCTGCTGGCCACGCCATACAACTCGACGCCGAACGGTACGAGGAACTGCGCGACACTTTGGCCGATATCACCGGTGCCGACGATCAACACCTTGCGCCCCGCCAGGCTCTGGCCATGGCGACTGTCCCACTTGCGTTCGACCTGGCTGACCAGTCGCGCCAGTACTTCACGTTCGTGACCGAGCATGTACGTGAGCACGTACTCGGCCATGACCTGGCCGAAGATTCCGACTGCACGGGTCAGCCGATAGTGCCGCGGCAAGCCATCGGCCAGCAGTGGCGTGATGCCTGCCCAGGTCGATTGCAGCCATTGCGGTTGATGGCCCTGACGCAACAGGGTCGCCAGCAAATCAGGCTGGCCGAGCCACACCGGGCAATCGGCGGCCTGACTGGCCAGTTCAGCGGAATCACCGCTGGTCAGCACCTCCAGATCCGGTGCCGCCTCGCGCAACAGTTGGGCGTACACGGGGTGGTCGTGTTCAGCAATCAGGACGCGCATGCTTCAAACCTTTCAAAAACGGTGCAGACGGCCGCCCACGGAGCAATGCTCCGCCGATGCTGCCATCGCTAAAATCAATCAGTGTTTCATAACCACGCTGAACAGAGCCTGTCTGCCGCTCATATCGGATCGTTGCGACGCAACAATTCTTCCGGCAGGTGCTCGATGTACTCGTCTTCGGCAGGTGGCATTTGCAGGTGATAGCCCTGTTTTTCGAGGTTTTCCAGCACGACCGTGATGTCCTCGCGCGACAGCTTGCGCTCGGGGCTCAGCACCAGGTCGAACGCATGGATGGCCTTGCCGAAGGCTGTCATCAGGGGCTCCGGCACGCGCTCCAGAGCATCGCTCTTGAGCACATACAGGTACATTTCGTTTCTCTTCGAGCTGCGATAAATGGAACAAATACGTTTCAAGGCTGTTCTCCGGCGGTGGCCAGGCTGTCGAGCAGCGCCTGGCCCATCAATTCGCGGCGCCAGCCACGCAACGAATCAGGCAATTGGTAGGGACCATTGGGGAAGCCGCTCTTGAGCAGCGCTTCCAGGGTTTTCTTGCGCAGCATCAGTTCCGGCGCGATGTTCAGGCGCTCGGCTTCGGCCTGGCCTATGGCCTTCATTTGTTTGAGCAGCGCAGCGGCATCCACCGGCAGCGGCTCCGGCACGACTGGCGGCCATTGGTCAGGCGACACACTGCCAGAGCGCTTGATCAGATCAAGCAGAAACTCGCCGTCCTGACGCACGGTACGCGGGTGCATGTCTTCGATTTTCGCCAAGGCGCCGAGGTTGTCCGGTTGCGTACGCGCCAGCGGCCACAACGAATGCTCGCGGATAATCCGGTTGCGCGGCAGGTCGCGGGCCCGGGCTTCCTTTTCGCGCCAGGCGCAGAGCTCACGCAAAACGGCGAGTTGGGCGCGGGACAGCTTCCAGGCCAGCTTGGCATCGCGATAGACCTCGTACGGATCGATCTCGCGGCGCAGGTTGGCCACCAGTTCGGCGCCGTCCTCCAGGACCCAGACGTATTTGTCGTCAGACAGCTTGGGACGCAGCTTTACGAAGACTTCAGCCAAATGCACGGCGTCTTCGGCGGCATAGCTGATCTGGGTTTCGGAAAGCGGACGTTGCAGCCAGTCGGAACGGGTTTCACCCTTGGGCAGGTCGATGCCGAGCACTTCCTGCACCAGCCGTGAATAGCCCATGGAAAAACCAAGGTTCAGGTAAGCGGCAGCCAGCTGCGTATCGAACAGCGGTGCCGGCAGGCTGCCGGTCAGGCGTAGCAGGACTTCGAGGTCTTCGCTGCACGCGTGGACAACTTTGAGTACCGCCGGGTTTTCCAGCAAAGCGGCCAATGGCTGCCAGTTGTCGATGGTCAGCGGGTCGATCAAATAGGCGCGAACGCCATCACCGATCTGCAGCAGACCAGCGATCGGGTAGAAGGTGTCGACCCGCATGAATTCGGTATCGAGGGCAACGAATGGCAACTGTTGCCACTCGGCGCACAACCGTCCGAGGCTATCGTTGTCGCGAATCCAGTGAATATCGATGGCCACACGGCTCTCCCTTGAAGAATGGCGCGCAGTATATATCGCCCCCGGCGATTTCCGCGCATCCACTGAACAAGAGCATTAGCGAAAATTACTGCGTGACATAAAGAATAGTCCGACAACGTCGGGCTAGCTGGTCTTACCCAGCACGTAGACCCGCATCTGCGCACAACCGGGGAAAAAGTCCTGATGACTAAGCAAACGAAATCCCGCCTGCCTGAACTCGCTTTCCAATTCGGTCTTGCCAGGCAACGGCCGGTCCGCAACGCCCTCCACGCCTGAGTGCGCCCTCTTGAAAAGGCCATCGAGGCGTACCGCAACTATCACCGTATCGCGACTGACCCGGTAAAACTCGCCCAGCATCGCCAGACGATGTTCAGGGTTATGGAGGTGCTGAAACAGTTGCATGCAGAAAATGCAGTCAACCGCGTTCTCCGACAAGCCAATCGAGAACGCGGAGCTTTGAAAGGTCTTGACCCGCTTCAACAGGCTTTGCGGGTGATGAGTGCGGGCATGATCGAGGATGTCCTGGGACGGATCCGTCGCGAGGATCACCCGATTCGCGTGCTCGGCCAGCACTGGCCAGAAACGCCCCACACCACAAGCCACATCAAGGATCAGACCCGGCTCGCCAGCGACCTTGAGTGCATTGCGCACCAGACGCTCCTCACGCCAGAGCGCCAGACGCCCGGCCAGACTCGGCGCTTGCGGCTGAAGGCAGACGCGCGCGTGCTCCTGGTCGTAGCGCCGGGCGATCTCAAGCTCGATGGCGGATGGAGGCTGAGCGGACATGTGCAATGGCTCTTGGTAAAAGTTCTACAGGCCGCAGGTCGGCGGCCGCCGTGTGAAACAGAATCGGAGCACTCAATCCTTGGCCAACACACCGTCGGTCACTGGACCACGACATCCGGCAAACATGTCCAGATCCTGGTTGTAGACCTTGCTGTTGATCTCTAGTAGCCCAAGCATCGAATGAAACAGGTTGTCCTGGCTCAGGGGCTTTTCACGGCCCTGTTGCAGGCAGTGGGTATCTACCGCAAAGGACTTTTTATAGCTGTCGGAGAACCAGGCAAACATGGCTACATGTTTTTGCTGCTCCGGTGCCAGCATGTAAGGCGTGCCGTGAAGGAACAAGTTGTATTCACCCAGGGACTCGCCGTGGTCAGACAGATACAGCATCGCGGTATCCACTTTGCCCTGGTTGCTGCGCAGCAGGTCGATCAAGGTCGACAGCACATGGTCGGTATAGACCAGGGTGTTGTCGTAACCATTGACGATACTTTCGCGGCTGCAATTGTTCAGGGCATTACTCTCGCAAACCGGGGTGAAGCGCTCGAATTCTTTCGGGTAACGCTTGAAGTACTCCGGACCGTGGCTGCCCATCTGGTGCAATACCAGTACAGTGTCCTTGTCCAGGGTATCGATGAAATGTTGCAGGCCTTGCAACAGGATTTCGTCGCGGCATTCGCTGTTGTTGCACAGCGCCGGATCTTTCAGGTTGCTGACGTCCTGAATGGTGACGCGATCGCAGGTACCTTTGCAGCCTGACTGGTTGTCACGCCAGATCACGTCGATACCCGCATGCTTGAGTACGTCCAGCAGGCCTTCTTCGTTCTTTGCCTTGCTGGCGTTGTAGTCATTGCGCCCCATGTTGGAGAACATGCAGGGCACTGATACGGCGGTTTCAGTACCGCAGGAATGCACATCGGTGAAAGCGATCAGGCCATCTTCCTTACTCAGTTTCGGAGTGGTGTCGCGGCTATAACCAAGGATGCCGAAGTTCTCCGCCCGGGCACTTTCACCCACGACAAGCACCGTCAGGGATTTTCGTCCGTGAGTTTGCCAGGCCGGATTGCGCTGGGCATCTTCACCGATCTTGACAAAGGGTTGCCGCGCAGTCGCCACTTTCTCGCGCAAGAAACCGGACGTGGCACCAATGTAGTTGCTTGGTACCACCATCAGGCGCAACTCGTGGTGATTGCGAAACAGCGAAGACAGGCCTTGATAGTTAACCAGTGCAACACCGCCAATGACCGCTGCCGAGGCAAAAGTCACCAGAACTTTACTGAGTAGTTCACGGTGCCAACGACGATAATTAATCGGCGTCTTCCACAACAGCAAGGACGGTAAAACGCCGAGCAGCAAAATATAAACAAACAACTTGAGCGACAGTAAGTCACGCACTTCCGTGGCATTGGTTTCAGCGAAGTTACGCAACATGCCGGTGTCGATCAGAACACCATACTGGCTCATGAAATACGCCACGCCCGCGCTGATCATGAACAGCAGGGTCAGGACCGGCTTGAGCACCGGCCGGAAGGCCAGCAGGGTCAGCACAATGTTGAAGGCCGCGAAAATCATCACCCCAAAGGCCACGCGCATGACGATGCCCTTGCCGTCGGATGCGGTGATTTCGAACAGGTGTTGCCAGAGTACAAAATTGAAGCCAAACAACAAAAATGCGCTGGCAATCAGTGTCACCCATTCGGGGCGCACGGCTTTAATCTTAAGCATGAGTTTCGGCGGGTCCTGAAAAAAGGTGTCTTCGGCAAATGTGAAAATTTCATTTACCGAGATATCTCTAATTTTAGGTAGTCAACCATCAATTTTTTGTGAAAAAGAAGCCAACAATTAGTTGGCTTATAAAACCAGCCAGGAACTTCCAGGCTGGTTGAGAACGGTACAGCTCCAGTACGGCCTCGACTCAAGCCTGGTGCAAATACCAACGCCAGTCCTGATCGCCGACCTCCCCCATGAATTGACGATACTCGGCGCGTTTCACCGCCAGGTAGACGCCGAGGAATTTGCCGCCGAAGGCTTCCCTGGCCCAACTTGAACCTTCCAGCGATCGCAAGGTGGTCAGCCAGTCTGTCGGCAACAGTGTCGTGGCCTGGGCGTAGCCGTTACCTTCCACCGGCGCACCAGGGTCGAGCTGTTCGCGGATACCGCGATGAATACCGGCCAGAATCGCCGCTGCCGCCAGATAGGGGTTGGCATCTGCGCCGCAGATTCGATGTTCGATGTGCCGGGAATACGCCGGCCCGCCAGGCACTCGCAGGCTCACGGTGCGATTGTCCACGCCCCAGGTGGCCGCCAGGGGTGCATAGCTGTTGGCCTGGAATCGCCGGTAGGAGTTGGCGTTGGGGCAGAACAGCAACAGCGAATCGAGCAAGGTACTGAGCATGCCGGCGACGGCCTGCTTGAGCAGTGGCGTTCCATCCGGGGCTTCGCTGGCGAAGAGGTTGTTGCCGTCCTTGTCCGCCAGGCTCACGTGCATGTGCATCCCGGTGCCGGCCAGGTCATCGAAAGGCTTGGCCATGAAGCAGGCTGTCATGCCGTGCTTGTGCGCCACGCCCTTGACCAGACGCTTGTAGCGCACCGCCTCATCCATCGCTTGTAGTGCGTCGGAGCGGTGCTCGAGGGTGATTTCCACTTGCCCCGGCGCGTATTCGGAAATGGCCGTGCGCGCAGGAATCCCCTGGAGTTTGCAGGCACTGTAAAGATCGGCCAGGAACGGCTCGATCTGTTCAAGCTCGCGCAAACCATAGACCTGAGTGCCGTGCGGACGCCCACCATCGACATCCCGTGCCGGTTGCGGCCGGCCATTGCTGTCGCGTTGCTGATCCAGCAGGTAGAACTCCAATTCCGCCGCCATGACCGGGTAATAACCGTCTGCCTGCAAACCTTCGATGACTTTGGCCAGCAAATGACGGGGATCGGCAATGGTAGCGGGCATTCCCTCCGTCGGGTGCATGCTGACCTGCACGGCGGCGGTCGGTATCAGGCGCCACGGCATACGCGTGAGGCTGCCGCTGATAGGGTAAGCCCGGCAGTCGATATCACCGACGTCCCAGACCAGCCCGGAGTTTTCGACGTCATCGCCGTTGATGGTCAGGCCGAGGATGGTGCTCGGCAATGGCCGCCCGCTTTCATACACCGCCAGCAACTCGTCACGATGCAGCAACTTGCCCCGTGGCACACCGTTATTGTCGAGGATGAACAGCTCGAACATTTCAATGTCCGGGTTCTGCTCCAGAAAGGTCAGGGCTTCTTGCCGGGTGGCAAACGAGGTCGTGGCACTACTCATGGGAACTCTCTTTTTCCGTGTCAGACGGGTACGCAAAAGCACCCGCACTTTAATCCCGGCATCAACCGGAATATTTAGGAACAATCAGCGGAAAAAGCAGGAATCCGGCGGGCGCGCATGACGGCAATGCCACAGCGCCCAGAAAGCCAGTTCAGAAGGAAGTGCAGAGAGGTTTGGCGCGGTGGCGGGCGTGAATCGACGACCAAGGCTCGACGCCCGAACGTCGATGGATGCCTTGAAGTGGATTGCGACTGGCCAACCGTCCATAGAGAGAACCGCAGAAAACAGATGACCCGCAGCGTCACACGATGGCTTAAGTCGTTAAATCAGGATTTGAAGAACCTTGGATGTCGTCTGGCTAAACATTTGGCTACGACTTGTATTTAATTTCTAAATACTTTGCCGGAATTTCTGATTTGCCGCCTCCAGGCCTCGCGCGCCTAATCGGAACCCTATTGTTCAAGGTCCGATCATGGAAAACACCCGAGCCACGTCCCGCCCTGCCCTCTGGCTCATGTTCAGCATTGTCCTGATTGCCCTGAACCTGCGCCCTTCCATGGCCGCTATCGGGCCTCTGCTCTCGGCGATTCGCGACGACATTGCGCTGAGCTTCAGCCAAGCTTCACTGCTGACAATGTTGCCGGTGACGGCCATGGGACTGGCGATGTTTGCCGGCCTGCGCGTCAGCCAGCGACTCGGTGAGCAGCGCACGGTGGTGTTCTCGTTGCTGATCATCGGCGTGGCCACGGTTTCGCGGCTGTTCCTTGATTCAGCCGCTGAGCTGCTCCTCAGCGCAGTACTGGCTGGTATCGGGATCGCCCTGATCCAGGCCCTGATGCCGGCGCTGATCAAATCCCGCTTCAGCGACCACGTGGCCCTGTGCATGGGGCTCTATGTCACATCGATCATGGGCGGTGCCGCCATGGGGGCTTCCTTTGCGCCGCTGGTGATGGAGCGTACCGGCAGCTGGCGTATGGGCCTGGCGATCTGGGCCGTTCTCGCCGTGCTGGCGTTGCTCTTCTGGCGCAGCCAAAGCGCGGGGATGCCAACACTGGATTCGAAGGCATCCAGCAAAGATTCGTACTTCGCCAATTCCCGCGCGTGGTTACTCGCTATTTTTTTTGGCCTGGGCACTGCGTCCTACACCTGTGTTCTGGCCTGGCTGGCGCCGTATTACGTGGAAAAAGGCTGGAGCGAGCAGCACGCCGGATTGCTGCTCGGGTTTCTGACCGCCATGGAAGTCCTCTCGGGTCTGTTGACGCCCGTGATCGCCAATCGCAGCCTCGACCGCCGCATCGTACTGATGGCATTGCTGGCACTGATCATCGCCGGTTTCTGCGGACTGATTCTAAGCCCGCAGCATTTGAGCCTGATGTGGCCATGCTTGCTGGGGCTGGGCATTGGCGGCCTGTTCCCGATGAGCCTGATCGTATCGCTGGACCACCTGGACAATCCATCGCGTGCCGGTGGCCTGACCGCATTCGTGCAAGGCGTCGGCTACTTGATCGCCGGCCTGTCGCCGCTGCTGGCGGGGATCATCCGCGACCGGCTCGGCAGCTTTGAATGGGCCTGGTGGTCGCTGACGGCAGTCATGGCGCTGATGATGCTGATGGTTTTGCGCTTCAACCCAAGGTACTACACCCGCCACATCCATTGACCCGGAGCCTGCCATGAAAATCACCGGTTTCGCCGTTGCTCACGCCAGCATGCTGCTTTGGGCCTTGTTGATCGCCGCATCATTTTCCGCGGCGGCACAAGTCAGCCAAGCCATCGACCCGATCCTGCTGACCGGTTTGCGCCTGCTGTTTTGCGCCTTGGTGTTTCTGCCGCTGTTGCTGCTAAAAGCCGATGCCGTCATGACCGCCCGCGCGCTGCTGGGTCACGCAGCGCTCGGCCTGCTGCTGGCGCTGTACTTCGGTTCGCTGTTCGAAGCATTGCGCTACACCTCGGCCGTCAACACCGGGACGATGTTCACGCTGGTGCCGCTGATGACCCTGGGGTTCGAAGCCGTGCTGACACCTGACGGCCGTCTGAAACAACGGATTGTGCCGATGCTGCTCGCCGCTGCCGGAGCAGTGTTACTGATCATGAAAGGCACCAGCCCCGGCGAGTTGCCATCACCCTATGCATTGACGGTGTACGGCATCGGTTGCCTGGCGATGGCACTCTACGCCCCCCTCAGCCAGCGCCTGAAAGCCGATAGCCTCAAGGGACGCGGGCCGGTGTCCTTGACGTTCTGGAATATGCTGTTCGGTGCGCTGTTTCTGCTGGTGTTCTGTGGATTCAGTGGCGGTTGGCGCTCGGCATCATTACTGACGCTCAACGATTTCTATTGGCTGATGTACCTGGCGGTATTCGCCACCCTGGCGACGTTCTGGCTGCTGCACCGGGCCATCGGCGTGATCGCGCCGTCCTCGGTGATTTCCTACATCTACCTGAGCACGCTGTTCATCACCTTGTTTCACTGGCTTTGGGGGCACGAGATACCGCTGCCACTGGAAATGGCCGGCGCGGTGCTGGTGGGCCTCGGCATGTTCGCGCTCATGATGTCCAGCCGCCGCGTCGTGTCGGCGATTGTCCAGGGCTGACAGGGTCTTGGGCGAAACGTCCTGCAAGGCATTTTCCCTGCTCGCTCATTCCGTTAGGATAATTCATTCACCCTTGCACACGGTCAGCGCAAGGGACGTAGCGAGACGCAATGGATGCTGAACAGTAATTCGCTTAGAAAACTCGACATGCAGGACCTCATGGTGTTCGTCGCCGTGTATGAGCAGAACAGCGTCACCGTCGTATCCGAGACGCTCTGCGTCAGCCAGTCCACGGTGAGTTACTGCCTGAAAAAACTGCGCACCAGTTTCGAAGACGAACTGTTCATCAATACCCGTACCGGCGGCATGCAGCCCACCGGCAAGGCCAGCACGATGTACCCTCATGTGCTGAAAATCCTCGAAAGCATCAACCTGTGTCACGCCGGTTTACCCACGTTCGACCCGGGCCTGCAGCCCGTGACCTTCAACATCTGCGCACCGGAATACTTCGAGCAATTGATCCTGCCGCGCTTGTTGAAAACCTTCGACCTCGCCGATCTTCCGGTGATGGTCAATGTATTCAAACTCGAATCCGATATCCCTGCCGAAGCGTTGCGCGAAGGCAGCCTCGACGTGGTGATGTGCTTCGGCCCTGACTTTCATCGCAGTCACGTCGATTTCAAATCGCAGACGCTGCTCGAAGATGACCTTGTGTGTGTTTTCGACAAATGCGCCACGCCGGCAGAACCACGCTTGAGCCTGCAAACCTATGTCGAACGTCGACACGTGTTCCCGACACCCTGGACGTCCGCCACCAACATGGTCGACGGCTGGCTCGCGCAGCAGGCACAACAACGCCAGATCGTCGCACGCGCCAACAGCTACAGTGCAGCACTGAAGCTGATTACCGGCACCGACTATGTCCTGACCCTGCCCCGGCGTATCCAGCGATTGCTGGCCAGTGCAGACACCTTCAATCACTGTGAAGCGCCCGAAGGCTTGCCGGGTTTCACCCTCGACATGCAGTGGAGCCTGGGTGCCGATCAGGACAGCGCCAGCACCTGGTTGCGAACGCAAGTGATCCAGGCCTGCATCGAGCAGGAATCAACCTGATGTTCAGTTGTTGATGGCGGTCTTGCTGTAGGAATCGCGATCGATGTCGAGAATTTCCACGCACAACTGGACCTCGATGCTACTCGGCCATTCACACAGCTCCCGCACCACCGCCAGCAGGCTTTCAGACAGCTGTTTCTTGATCTCTGCGGAACGACCACTCAACAGCGCCAGTTTCACATGCACGAACGCCCGTTCAGCCAGTGCCGTACCGACCTTGAACGTCTCGACCTTGACCGCGCGGCTCTTGATGTCGAATTCGGCAGCAAACTGACCGGAACCCACCAATGTATTGTTCAACCGCATCAATGCCACATCGGCATTCAGGTCAGTCAGGTTGGCGGTGTACTCCATGTGCAGGTGAGGCATGAGTCAGTTCCTGTAAGTGGGTGGAAAGGTCGTACATATAGCACAGCGCCGCCCTGTTCATTCGGGCAGTGGCAAAACGGCACGCTCACTCATGAACGCTTCCAGGCGCGAGCGCAACCAGCGCTCGGCAGGGTCGGAATCGACATGACTGAGCCAGACCATGGACAGGTCCAGGGTGGGTGTCTGGATGGGAAAGGGTTCCTTGAACAGCACTCCCGATGCCGCCATCGCCTCGGCGGTGTAGTCCGGCAGGCTGGCAATCAGGTCCGTCCCGGCAAGCAGGGCCGGCAAAGAACTGTACTGCGGGACCGAGAGCACCACCTGGCGCGTGCGGCCGATGTCCGCCAGCCACTCGTCGGCGTAGCCACTGACGTTGGCGGTATGGGACACCAGCACGTGCGGTCGCGCGCAATATTCATCGAGGGTCAGCGGTGTGTCGGAGGCATCGGCGCGCAAAATGCAGGGCTGGATATGCCGCAACAACTTGCGCTTGGCATTGGCCGGCAAGCCACGGGTCTGGCTGATACCCACAGTGATATCGCCGGACGCGAGCAAGTCGGGAATTCGCCAGTAATCGACATGCTGCACCACAAACACCACGTTGGGCGCTTCCTGGCGCAGCGCTCGCAGCAAAGGCGGCAACAGACCGAACTCGACATCGTCGGACAAACCGATGCGGAACGACATCGTGCTGCTGGCCGGGTCAAAATCATGGGTCAGGCTCAAGGCCACGGACAAGGAGTCCAGCGCCGGCGACAGGTGCCTGATGATCTCCTCGGCTCGCGCTGTCGGCTCCATGCGATGGCCAACGCGTATGAACAGCGGATCGTTGAACATCGCACGCAAGCGGTTGAGCGCCGAACTGATGGTCGGCTGGCCGAGAAACAGCTTCTCCGCCACCCGAGTGACATTGCGCTCGAGCATCAGCGTTTCGAACACCACCATCAGGTTGATATCCGCCTTGCGAAGTTCATTGCGATTCATCCACTGCACCCCGATCCCCAAATCTGCTGACAGTTTAGGTAGGGGATGCGACTGCCGTCTATCCGACTCAGGTCCAACTGCCTGACACGGGTTGAAACGAAGCTGTCCTGAACGAGCAACTTCATCATCCTCAAACTAGATTTCCTTGATCGGGGTCTGGTCGCCGGTCCCCTTGATCAAACTGATTGCATGCAGGCAATCAGCCTTATTGACGTAAGCCTCCCCGCTGGCAATCGTTTCATGATTGCCTGCCCTCAACCGCCAACGCCATTGGCCCTTGCCAGTCAGAACAGTGCCGCGGAATTGTCTGTAAATCTCAAAGTACATTGCTCGCTCCTTGCGATTGCTGGTGACTGCAGATCAGTGGATCTGCGAAACCAGAGTAAAGGAGGAGTTTCCAGGGCGATTACTTTCAATGTCAGGGGGTATTTCGCACTGACGACCCTGAATAACCGTGTACCAACTTTCCTGCGGACAAAAACAAAACCCCTACCTGCATACGCAGATAGGGGTTTCGGAATTTAATCTTGACGATGACCTACTCTCACATGGGGAAACCCCACACTACCATCGGCGATGCATCGTTTCACTGCTGAGTTCGGGATGGGATCAGGTGGTTCCAACGCTCTATGGTCGTCAAGAAATTCGGGTACTGAGTCGTGGCCGGCTGGCCTCGCTTCAGCAAATTGGGTATGTGATAGCTTTCGGTGTTTTGTGCTGCTTTTGTGAGTACAGCCGAACTTTCGGTTCGTTTCGTCTTCACACACCGCAATCTGGCTTTTAAGCGCAAATTGCTTGGGTGTTATATGGTCAAGCCTCACGGGCAATTAGTATTGGTTAGCTCAACGCCTCACAGCGCTTACACACCCAACCTATCAACGTCGTAGTCTTCGACGGCCCTTCAGGGGACTCAAGGTCCCAGTGAGATCTCATCTTGAGGCAAGTTTCCCGCTTAGATGCTTTCAGCGGTTATCTTTTCCGAACATAGCTACCCGGCAATGCCACTGGCGTGACAACCGGAACACCAGAGGTTCGTCCACTCCGGTCCTCTCGTACTAGGAGCAGCCCCTCTCAAATCTCAAACGTCCACGGCAGATAGGGACCGAACTGTCTCACGACGTTCTAAACCCAGCTCGCGTACCACTTTAAATGGCGAACAGCCATACCCTTGGGACCGGCTTCAGCCCCAGGATGTGATGAGCCGACATCGAGGTGCCAAACACCGCCGTCGATATGAACTCTTGGGCGGTATCAGCCTGTTATCCCCGGAGTACCTTTTATCCGTTGAGCGATGGCCCTTCCATACAGAACCACCGGATCACTAAGACCTACTTTCGTACCTGCTCGACGTGTCTGTCTCGCAGTCAAGCGCGCTTTTGCCTTTATACTCTACGACCGATTTCCGACCGGTCTGAGCGCACCTTCGTACTCCTCCGTTACTCTTTAGGAGGAGACCGCCCCAGTCAAACTACCCACCATACACTGTCCTCGATCCGGATAACGGACCTGAGTTAGAACCTCAAAGTTGCCAGGGTGGTATTTCAAGGTTGGCTCCACGCGAACTGGCGTCCACGCTTCAAAGCCTCCCACCTATCCTACACAAGCAAATTCAAAGTCCAGTGCAAAGCTATAGTAAAGGTTCACGGGGTCTTTCCGTCTAGCCGCGGATACACTGCATCTTCACAGCGATTTCAATTTCACTGAGTCTCGGGTGGAGACAGCGCCGCCATCGTTACGCCATTCGTGCAGGTCGGAACTTACCCGACAAGGAATTTCGCTACCTTAGGACCGTTATAGTTACGGCCGCCGTTTACCGGGGCTTCGATCAAGAGCTTCGCGTTAGCTAACCCCATCAATTAACCTTCCGGCACCGGGCAGGCGTCACACCCTATACGTCCACTTTCGTGTTTGCAGAGTGCTGTGTTTTTAATAAACAGTCGCAGCGGCCTGGTATCTTCGACCGGCGTGGGCTTACGGAGCAAGTCCTTCACCCTCACCGGCGCACCTTCTCCCGAAGTTACGGTGCCATTTTGCCTAGTTCCTTCACCCGAGTTCTCTCAAGCGCCTTGGTATTCTCTACCCAACCACCTGTGTCGGTTTGGGGTACGGTTCCTGGTTACCTGAAGCTTAGAAGCTTTTCTTGGAAGCATGGCATCAACCACTTCGTGTTCTAAAAGAACACTCGTCATCAGCTCTCGGCCTTAGAATCCCGGATTTACCTAAGATTCCAGCCTACCACCTTAAACTTGGACAACCAACGCCAAGCTGGCCTAGCCTTCTCCGTCCCTCCATCGCAATAACCAGAAGTACAGGAATATTAACCTGTTTTCCATCGACTACGCTTTTCAGCCTCGCCTTAGGGACCGACTAACCCTGCGTCGATTAACGTTGCGCAGGAAACCTTGGTCTTTCGGCGTGGGTGTTTTTCACACCCATTGTCGTTACTCATGTCAGCATTCGCACTTCTGATACCTCCAGCAAGCTTCTCAACTCACCTTCACAGGCTTACAGAACGCTCCTCTACCGCATCATCCGAAGATGATACCCGTAGCTTCGGTGTATGGTTTGAGCCCCGTTACATCTTCCGCGCAGGCCGACTCGACTAGTGAGCTATTACGCTTTCTTTAAAGGGTGGCTGCTTCTAAGCCAACCTCCTAGCTGTCTAAGCCTTCCCACATCGTTTCCCACTTAACCATAACTTTGGGACCTTAGCTGACGGTCTGGGTTGTTTCCCTTTTCACGACGGACGTTAGCACCCGCCGTGTGTCTCCCATGCTCGGCACTTGTAGGTATTCGGAGTTTGCATCGGTTTGGTAAGTCGGGATGACCCCCTAGCCGAAACAGTGCTCTACCCCCTACAGTGATACATGAGGCGCTACCTAAATAGCTTTCGAGGAGAACCAGCTATCTCCGAGCTTGATTAGCCTTTCACTCCGATCCACAGGTCATCCGCTAACTTTTCAACGGTAGTCGGTTCGGTCCTCCAGTTAGTGTTACCCAACCTTCAACCTGCCCATGGATAGATCGCCCGGTTTCGGGTCTATTCCCAGCGACTAGACGCCCTATTAAGACTCGCTTTCGCTACGCCTCCCCTATTCGGTTAAGCTCGCCACTGAAAATAAGTCGCTGACCCATTATACAAAAGGTACGCAGTCACCCAACAAAGTGGGCTCCCACTGCTTGTACGCATACGGTTTCAGGATCTATTTCACTCCCCTCTCCGGGGTTCTTTTCGCCTTTCCCTCACGGTACTAGTTCACTATCGGTCAGTCAGTAGTATTTAGCCTTGGAGGATGGTCCCCCCATATT
This sequence comes from Pseudomonas grandcourensis, assembly GCF_039909015.1. Lineage (NCBI taxonomy): Bacteria > Pseudomonadati > Pseudomonadota > Gammaproteobacteria > Pseudomonadales > Pseudomonadaceae > Pseudomonas > Pseudomonas grandcourensis. The sequence goes on along the minus strand of NZ_CP150919.1, from coordinate 1,555,706 downwards.
CAGACAAAGTTTCTCGTGCTCCGTCCTACTCGATTTCATGACTAAGAGATTTTCGCGTACAGGGCTATCACCCACTATGGCCGCACTTTCCAGAGCGTTCCGCTAATCTCAAAGCCACTTAAGGGCTGGTCCCCGTTCGCTCGCCACTACTAAGGGAATCTCGGTTGATTTCTTTTCCTCAGGGTACTTAGATGTTTCAGTTCCCCTGGTTCGCCTCTTGCACCTATGTATTCAGTACAAGATAACCATCTTATGATGGCTGGGTTCCCCCATTCAGACATCTCCGGATCAAAGTCTGTTTGCCGACTCCCCGAAGCTTTTCGCAGGCTACCACGTCTTTCATCGCCTCTGACTGCCAAGGCATCCACCGTATGCGCTTCTTCACTTGACCATATAACCCCAAGCAATCTGGTTATACTGTGAAGACGACATTCGCCGAAAATTCGATTGAGCTCCTAAGAGCAACTCACAAATTTTACCTTAGCCTGATCCGTCACCAGTGAAAGTAACGTTCAGTCTATCTTTCTATCACATACCCAAATTTTTAAAGAACGAACTAGTCAAAGACTAGAAATCAATATTCACGCTGGAATATTCATTTCTAAACTCTAACGAAGCAGACCACCTTAAAGGCTGGCATCTCGTCTTCTTCAATGAATCAAGCAATTCGTGTGGGAACTTATGGAGCAGCTGAGTCGTCGATTAAGGAGGTGATCCAGCCGCAGGTTCCCCTACGGCTACCTTGTTACGACTTCACCCCAGTCATGAATCACACCGTGGTAACCGTCCTCCCGAAGGTTAGACTAGCTACTTCTGGTGCAACCCACTCCCATGGTGTGACGGGCGGTGTGTACAAGGCCCGGGAACGTATTCACCGCGACATTCTGATTCGCGATTACTAGCGATTCCGACTTCACGCAGTCGAGTTGCAGACTGCGATCCGGACTACGATCGGTTTTGTGGGATTAGCTCCACCTCGCGGCTTGGCAACCCTCTGTACCGACCATTGTAGCACGTGTGTAGCCCAGGCCGTAAGGGCCATGATGACTTGACGTCATCCCCACCTTCCTCCGGTTTGTCACCGGCAGTCTCCTTAGAGTGCCCACCATTACGTGCTGGTAACTAAGGACAAGGGTTGCGCTCGTTACGGGACTTAACCCAACATCTCACGACACGAGCTGACGACAGCCATGCAGCACCTGTCTCAATGTTCCCGAAGGCACCAATCCATCTCTGGAAAGTTCATTGGATGTCAAGGCCTGGTAAGGTTCTTCGCGTTGCTTCGAATTAAACCACATGCTCCACCGCTTGTGCGGGCCCCCGTCAATTCATTTGAGTTTTAACCTTGCGGCCGTACTCCCCAGGCGGTCAACTTAATGCGTTAGCTGCGCCACTAAGAGCTCAAGGCTCCCAACGGCTAGTTGACATCGTTTACGGCGTGGACTACCAGGGTATCTAATCCTGTTTGCTCCCCACGCTTTCGCACCTCAGTGTCAGTATCAGTCCAGGTGGTCGCCTTCGCCACTGGTGTTCCTTCCTATATCTACGCATTTCACCGCTACACAGGAAATTCCACCACCCTCTACCATACTCTAGCTCGTCAGTTTTGAATGCAGTTCCCAGGTTGAGCCCGGGGCTTTCACATCCAACTTAACGAACCACCTACGCGCGCTTTACGCCCAGTAATTCCGATTAACGCTTGCACCCTCTGTATTACCGCGGCTGCTGGCACAGAGTTAGCCGGTGCTTATTCTGTCGGTAACGTCAAAACACTAACGTATTAGGTTAATGCCCTTCCTCCCAACTTAAAGTGCTTTACAATCCGAAGACCTTCTTCACACACGCGGCATGGCTGGATCAGGCTTTCGCCCATTGTCCAATATTCCCCACTGCTGCCTCCCGTAGGAGTCTGGACCGTGTCTCAGTTCCAGTGTGACTGATCATCCTCTCAGACCAGTTACGGATCGTCGCCTTGGTGAGCCATTACCTCACCAACTAGCTAATCCGACCTAGGCTCATCTGATAGCGCAAGGCCCGAAGGTCCCCTGCTTTCTCCCGTAGGACGTATGCGGTATTAGCGTTCCTTTCGAAACGTTGTCCCCCACTACCAGGCAGATTCCTAGGCATTACTCACCCGTCCGCCGCTGAATTCAGGAGCAAGCTCCTGTCATCCGCTCGACTTGCATGTGTTAGGCCTGCCGCCAGCGTTCAATCTGAGCCATGATCAAACTCTTCAGTTCAAACATCTTTGGGTTTTGAGAAAACCCTAAACTTGGCTCAGCAATCGTTGGTTACATCTTTGATTTCTCGCAGAGTAACTTGTGATGCTGATAATCTGTTGACTAGCAGTCTGACCCCACAAGCACCCACACGAATTGCTTGATTCAGTTGTTAAAGAGCGGTTGGTTAAGATCTTTCGTCTCAACCGAGGTGCGCATCTTACAGCGCATCTTTTCAATTTGCAACCTTAAAAGTTTCTGATTTTTCAACAAAATCAACTACTTAAACCAAGAGCAACATCAAACTGCTCGTTAGCGGGAGGCGAATAGTACAGTATTAAAATACGTGGTCAACCCCCCACCTGAAAAATTCTTATTCCTTACCAAAGCGCCCGGGTTGCCACCATGAAAACCTCCAGCGTCTATATAAGGCATCGAGGCAGCAGAGAACCCAAACCACCTCGCCTGGACATGCAGGTACAACGACGGTGAGAAAACACTACGGCATATGGACACCCAGGGATCCCGAGAGCATGACTGGTATCGCGTCGAAAATGCTTGGGCCTGGAGCGGACTAGCGCGACATGCAGGGCACGAAACGCCCCGACCAATATGACAGAAACGAAAAAGCCCCTGAAATGTTTAACCATTTCAGGGGCTTAGTCTTATTCAATAATGGCGGAGAGATAGGGATTCGAACCCTAGGTACCGGTGAAGGTACAACGGATTTCGAATCCGTCCCATTCGGCCACTCTGGCATCTCTCCAACGGCGCGCATCATAACAACACTTTCGCAGGAAGCGAACCCCCTAAGCGAAATATTTCTGTGCTATCAGATGCTTGCGTCGGTTAAAGCGGTACGCCCAGACGATTGGCGACTTCTTCATAGGCTTCGATGACGTCACCGAGGCCCTGACGGAAGCGGTCCTTGTCCATTTTCTTGCCGGTGGCCTTGTCCCACAGACGGCAGCCGTCCGGGCTGAATTCGTCGCCCAGCACGATGGAGCCATCGTGGAACACGCCGAATTCCAGTTTGAAGTCGACCAGCAGCAGGCCGGCGTCGTCGAACAGCTTGCTCAGGACTTCGTTGACCTTGAGCGACAGCTCTTTCATGCGAACCAGTTGCTCGGCGGTGCCCCAGCCAAATGCCACAACGTGGGATTCATTGATAAACGGGTCGCCCTTGGCGTCGTCCTTCAGGAACAGTTCGAAGGTGTAAGGATTGAGCTTCATTCCCTCTTCGACACCCAGACGCTTGACCAGGCTGCCGGCGGCGTAGTTACGCACGACGCATTCGACCGGGATCATGTCGAGTTTTTTCACCAGGCATTCGTTGTCGCCCAGCAATTTGTCGAATTGGGTCGGCACGCCAGCAGCTTCGAGCTTCTGCATGATGAAAGCATTGAACTTGTTGTTCACCATGCCTTTGCGGTCGAGCTGCTCGATGCGCTTGCCGTCGAACGCCGAGGTGTCGTTGCGAAACAGCAGGATCAAACGGTTAGCGTCGTCGGTCTTGTAAACCGACTTGGCTTTGCCGCGGTAGAGTTCTTCACGTTTTTCCATGATGGGCTCCGCTTGCTAAGTAGATGGGCTAGGCGATGTGGCGCCAGTCGAGCCCTGAATCTTGATCGGCCAGTTGCAGCCAGTCCGGGTCGCACCCGAGGGTGTCGACAAAACATTGCCGGGCCAGCCGCGGCAGGTTGTTCTTGCTGCTCAGATGGGCCAGGACCAGATGTTGCAGGTCTTTCCAGCCCAGCTCGGCCACCAGGAATGCCGCCTGGTGGTTATTCAAATGCCCCAGTTCACCGCCCACCCGCTGCTTGAGAAAGTACGGGTAATGACCGCGAGCCAGCATGTCACGGCAGTGATTGGACTCGATCATCAATGCATCGAGGTCCCGATAGCCGTCCAGCACCTTGTCACAATACGACCCCAGGTCGGTCAACAGGCCGAAGCGCCGTATACCGTCACTGAAGACATATTGCGTCGGTTCTTGCGCATCGTGGGCCACGGCAATGACACCGATGCTCAAGTCGCCGATTTGCAGCTGCTCGCCGCCGGCCAGAAAGCCTGCGGGTTCAATAGGTTTGCGCATCCCGCGCAAGGTCCCGCGACTGAGGTAGACAGGCAGATTGTAGCGCCGAGACAGCAAACCCACGCCATGCACATGGTCGGCATGTTCGTGGGTCACGAGTATCGCGCTCAGCTGCGCAGGGTTCACACCCAGGCGCAGCAGGCGTTTTTCGGTTTCCCGCAGGGAAAAACCACAATCCACCAATACGTACGTATCAGCGCTGGCTATCAGCGTGCCGTTCCCTTGACTACCGCTGCCGAGAACGGCAAAACGCATAGGATCAGCCCAGGTTGTCCTGAATCTTGCTCAACACTTTACGCGCCACATCTGCTGGCGCCACGGTATTGATGTTTTTCTCGACGGTGACCTGGACGTTCTCGCCAACCTTGCTCAGGCGAACCTGATAACGCTCGGCGCGGGCCTCAAGCTCTTCCTTGCTCGGCGCGCTGCCGAACAGGCTGCTGAAGAAGCCTGGCTTGTCGTCTTTGCTCTCGGCTTTTTCGGCCAGGTTGATGTAGTACAGGCCCAGGCTGCGGTTGATGTCTTCAACACGCCACTCGCCTTGTTCAAGTGCACGACCGACGCTCGACCAGGCACGATCCAGGTCGGTACCGACGTTCAGCACAGGGTTGCCGCTGCCGTCTTCACTCAGGCTGACACGGCTAGGCGCGTCGAAATCACGCGAAGCCAGCATGGAGACCGAACCGCCCTTCTCGGAGATACGGCTCATGCTCGCGAGCATGTCGTCGACCAATGCCGCGTCCAGGCCAGTGTTGACCGAACGGTTGGTGAAGGCCACGTCGGCGGTGCTACCGGCAGGACGCTCGGCGCTGACCACATAGACTTCACTGGTGTTGCGCTGCACGCCCGGCTCGATGCGCACCCGCACGCGGGTTTCGCTGTCCGTGCTGATACCGGCCGCGCTCAGGCGCTTGGCCATGGCCGCGGACAGTTCATCGGAATGCTGCCAGGTCGTGGTGAATTCGCCGGTTTGCGGACGCTGTTCATCCAGACGGAAACCGTTGTCCTGGAAGAACTGAACGGCCACGGGCCAGACTTCAGCCGGCGGATTCTGCGCCAGGATGGAGCTGGAGCCGCCGCTCTTCTGCAGGGAGTAGGCACTGGCGTCGGCACCCGCGGTCAGCGGCTGCGGCCGAGGAACGATGTATTCGCCCTTGACAGTGTCATCGGCCACGTTGCGCGGGATCGGCAACAGCGGATCCAGACGCTTGGCGGTACGGACATCCTGCGGTATTTGCATCGGTGCAGTCTGTTGCGCTTCCAGGTAATCGCTACCACGGTCACGGAAATAACCTTCCGGGCCCCAGACCCATCCACAGCCACTGGTGCTGGAGATAATCAAGGCAAGTGCGGAAAGTCCGGCCATTCGCTTCATGCGTTGTACTTCCTCAATTAAACCAGGACGCCGCACTGGCGCAGGGCCGTGCGCAGCGTTTCGTGACAAGGTGTGCTCAGCCAGGTCAACGGCAGGCGAATGCCTTCGTGCATCAGGCCCATTTCAACCAAAGCCCACTTCACCGGAATCGGGTTGGCTTCGATGAACAGGTCCTTGTGCAGTGGCATCAGTTTTTCGTTGATTGCCCGTGCAGTCTCGGCGTCGCCCTTGAGGGCGGCCTCGCACAGATCGGCCATTTCACGCGGCGCGACGTTGGCGGTGACGGAGATGTTGCCCTTGCCGCCCATAAGGATCAGTTCGACCGCGGTCGGATCATCGCCGGAAAGGACGATGAAGTCCTTGCTTACGCCGTCGAGGATTGCCTTGGCGCGCTTGAGGTCGCCGGTCGCTTCCTTGATACCGATGATGTTCGGCACGGTGGACAGGCGGATCACGGTTTCGGCCTGCATGTCGCAGGAGGTGCGGCCGGGAACGTTATAGAGAATCTGCGGGATGTCGACCGATTCGGCGATGTGCTTGAAGTGCAGGTACAGGCCTTCCTGGGTCGGCTTGTTGTAGTACGGCACGACCAGCAGGCAGGCGTCGGCGCCAGCTTCCTTGGCATTGCGGGTCAATTCGACGGCTTCGCGGGTCGAATTGGCGCCGGTACCGGCGATCACCGGAATACGGCCATTGACCTGCTTGACCACCGCGCGGATGACTGCGATGTGCTCGTTGACGTCGAGGGTTGCCGATTCGCCGGTGGTACCGACGGCGACAATGGCATGGGTGCCGTTTTCAAGGTGGAAGTCCACGAGTTTGCTGAGGCTGTCCCAGTCAAGACGCCCCTGTGCATCCATGGGTGTGACCAGTGCCACCATACTGCCCGCAATCATGAAACCGCTCCTGCCGGAAAAAGAGAGCCGTAATGGTACTGGCGCCAAGATGCTTGCACAAGCGAAGTACTGTGCTGCCGCCATTCCCCTTGGCGCCGGTTTTCGCTACCCTTCAGACTTTGATCGGTACAGACAAGCTCGTGCGTCGGGTTTCAGCCTCCATTTTCGGCATCACAAGCCCTGATCCAGCGTTGCCGCCTCTCGCTCCCGCCCAGCCGGAGCACGCAGCAACCTGCCGCTTGGGGTTTTCTGAATTCGCATCCGCAGGCTCGCCCCCGGCAAAACGCCCTCTGGACGTACCGACCGCTCATCGCTTTAGGAATGCTGCATGTCCACCCCCACAGTTCGCGAACAATTCCTTGTTATCAGTGCCCTCGGCGCCAACCCCATGGAGCTGACCAACGTCCTGTGCCGCGCCAGCCATGAAAACCGCTGCGCCGTTGTCACCTCTCGCCTGACCCGCCATGGCGAATGCAGTGCCCTGGTGCTGGAAATCTCCGGTAGCTGGGATGCCCTGGCGCGCCTGGAAGGCAGCCTGCCAGTGCTGGCCAAGCGGCATGCGTTCACGGTCAACGTGGTACGCAGCGCGGCCCTGGAAAACCGCCCCCAGGCCCTGCCGTACGTCGCTTATGTCAGCTCGGCCTACCGCTCGGACATCATCAACGAGCTGTGCCAGTTCTTCATGGACCACAATGTCGAGCTGGAAAACCTGACCTGCGACACCTACCAGGCTCCGCAGACCGGCGGCACCATGCTCAACGCCACGTTTACCGTGACCTTGCCGGCCGGCGTGCAAATCAGCTGGTTGCGCGATCAGTTCCTGGATTTTGCCGACGCATTGAACCTCGATGCCCTGATCGAACCCTGGCGCCCACAGAACCCAATGTAAGGAAGCTTTCATGGCCGTTGCCATCGACCAACCGGTTGCCGATTTCGAAGCCCCCGCCACCAGCGGGCAAACCGTCAGCCTCGCCGGCCTGAAAGGCAAGCAGGTGGTGATCTACTTCTACCCCAAGGACAGCACCCCGGGCTGCACCACCGAAGGGCAAGGCTTTCGTGATCAGCACGCTGCGTTCAAGGCCGCCAACACTGAAGTGTTCGGCGTGTCTCGCGACAGCCTGAAATCCCACGAGAACTTCAAGTGCAAACAGGAATTCCCCTTTGAGCTGATCAGCGACAAAGACGAAGCCATCTGCCAGCTGTTCGACGTGATCAAGCTGAAAAAGCTCTACGGCAAGGAATACATGGGCGTGGATCGCAGCACGTTCCTGATCGACGCCAACGGCGTGCTGCGTCAGGAATGGCGCGGCGTGAAGGTGCCGGGGCATGTTGATGCCGTTTTGGCAGCAGCTCAGGCCCTGAGCAAAGCCTGATTTTTGAGCGCCCTTTCGGACGCCATCGCGAGCAAGCTCGCTCCCACAATGGTTTTGTGTCCACCACAAACCACCTGCGGGAGCGTGCTTGCTCGCGATGAGGCCCTTCGCTACAGCTCATAAATCCACTTCGTGAATTAAAGCAGCGGCGCCACCTCCGGCTCCTTGCGCGGCCAGGCGTCCAGCACGGCCTTGAACAGCGTCGCCAGGGGAATCGCGAAGAACACCCCCCAGAACCCCCACAACCCACCAAACAACAGCACTGCGCAGATGATCGCCACCGGGTGCAGGTTGACCGCCTCCGAGAACAGCAATGGCACCAGCACGTTGCCATCCAGCGTCTGAATGATCCCGTAGACCGCCATCAAGTATATGAACTGATCGCTCCAGCCCCACTGGAACAGCGCAATCAGAAACACCGGCACGGTCACCACCACGGCACCAACATAAGGCACCACCACTGAAATCCCCACCAGCAGTGCCAGCAGCGCCGCGTAGTTGAGTTCAAGAACAACAAAGGCGATGTAGGTCACGCCTCCGCAAATGAAGATTTCGATGACCTTGCCACGAATGTAGTTGGCAATCTGCCGGTTCATTTCATGGGCGACCCGGGTGATCAACGCCCGCTCACGGGGCAGGTAACCACGCACCCACTGGCCGATCATGGCCCGGTCCTTGAGAAAGAAGAACACCAGGATCGGCACCAGCACCAGGTAGATCATGATGTTCACCAGCAATGGCAGGCTCGACAGCGAGAACGTCAGTGCCCACTGGCCAAACTTGCCGATTTCGCCCCGCGCCACTTGGATGGCCCGCAACACTTGCTCGTCGGATACCAGGTGCGGATAGCGCTCGGGCAACAACAGCAACAGCGACTGCCACTTGGCAAGCATGCCGGGCAACTCGTTGAACAACGTGATCAGTTGGTGCCATAGCAAGGGCACGACAACCACGATGAATACCAGCAACAACCCCATGAACAACGCAAAGACCAGCCCCACCGCTGCCCAACCCGGCACGCGCAGGCGCTCAAGGGCCACCACCAGCCCCTGCATCAGGTACGCCAGCACCATGCCGGCGAGCACCGGCGCGAGCATACCGCCCAGGGTCAGTACGACGGTGAATGCCAGAAATAGCAGGACAGCCAGAACCACCGCTTCTTCATCGGAAAAATAGCGCTGAATCCAGTCGCGTAACACTTTGAACATCAATAATCCTTAGGAGCAAACGCAGCCGATTTCAGGCCTTTTTCAACCAGTAGCGGTAAACACCCGCGTCATCTTCTTCACGAAGCAGGGTATGACCGGCCAAACGGGCAAAGGTGCGAAAGTCGCGCTGCGAACCCGCATCGGTGGCGATGACCTTGAGTACCGCACCACTGGCCAGTCGGTTGAGCTCCATCTTGGCCTTGAGCAACGGCAACGGGCAATTCAGGCCACTGGCGTCCAGTTCAACGTCATGCTCTACAGCGTCGGTCATTGCATCACTCCGGGTCAGGTGGTTGAGTGGCCTAGAATATCTGGTCGCAACGCTGGTGTCCGGCTACAGTAAGGTCTTTGTCGACTAAGGCTTTGTGCATGACATTTTTGCGCCCTACCCTGCTGACGCTCGCTTGCCTGCTCGCCTCACCGGGCTTCGCCGACGACCTGCCGTCACTCGGCGACGCCAGTTCTGCCATTGTCTCACCGCAACAGGAATATCAGCTCGGCCGCGCCTGGCTGGCCATGTTGCGCAGTCAGGTTTCACAGCTCAACGACCCGCAACTCAAGGATTACGTGGAATCCAGCGTTTACCGACTGGTCGAGACCAGCCAGGTCACTGACCGGCGCCTGGAGTTCATCCTGATCAACAGCCCGCAGCTCAACGCCTTTGCGGCGCCGGGCGGGATCGTCGGGGTCAATGGTGGCTTGTTCCTCAGCGCCCAGACCGAAGGCGAATACGCTTCAGTACTGGCGCACGAATTGGCTCACTTGTCGCAACGCCACTTTGCCCGGGGCGTCGAAGCGCAGCAACGCATGCAAGTACCCATGATGGCGGCATTGCTGGCCGGTATCGTGGTTGCAGCCGCGGGCGGCGGTAACGCCGGGATCGCGGCCATTGCCGGTACACAGGCTGCGGCCATTCAGGAACAACGGCGATTCTCCCGCCAGAACGAACAGGAAGCCGATCGCATCGGCATTCTCAATCTGCAAAAAGCCGGTTATGACCCACGGTCGATGCCCACCATGTTCGAGCGCCTGGGGCGTCAGTACCGCTACGATGCCAAGCCACCGGAATTCCTGCTGACTCACCCGGTCACCGAATCGCGTATCGCCGACACCCGCAACCGCGCCGAACAGGCACCACAGGGCGGCATCGAAGACAGCATGCGCTATCAACTGATCCGCGCGCGCGTCCAGTTGATCTATGAAGAAACCCCGGGGCTCGGTGCCAAGCGCTTCCGTGCCCAGCTCGACGAAAACCCGAAAAACGACGTGGCGCGCTACGGCCTGGCGATTGCCCAGATCAAGGGCGGCCAACTGAACGAAGCACGGGAAAACCTCAAGCTGTTGCTGGTCAAGTCACCCAACGAGATCATCTACAACCTGGCTCAGGTCGACCTGGACATCACCAACAATCGCCTGGCGGACGCCCAGTCCCGGGTTGACCGGTTGATGGCCCAGTACCCTGGCAACTACCCGCTGAATCAGGTGCGCGTCGACCTGTTGCTGAAGCAGAACCGTACTGCGGACGCGGAGAAAGCCCTCGAAGGCCTGCTCAAGTCGCGCCCGGATGATCCGGACGTGTGGTATCAGATTGCCGAAACGCGCGGCCTGTCGGGCAATATCATCGGCCTGCATCAGGCTCGCGCCGAATACTTTGCGCTGGTCGGGGACTACAAACAGGCCATTCAGCAACTGGACTTCGCCAAACGCAGGGCTGGCAGCAACTTCCCGCTGTCTTCGCGGATCGACGCACGGCAACGCGAGCTGATGGAACAGGAGCGCATGATCAAGGACATGATGGGCTGACGCCCCGGCGACAAAAGTCCGGACACAAAAAAACCGCCTCTTTCGAGGCGGTTTTTTATTCAACCAAAAACCGGGTTATTCAGCCAGCTTGAAGGTGATGAAGCTCGCACGCCCCTGACGCAGTACCCGCATCGACACCGAGCGGTTCTTTGGCAGCGCCTTGGCGATGTCCGCGAACTCCTTGGTGGAGCCGATGGCCTGGTTGTTCAGGTGGGTGATCACATCACCCGGCTGCAAGCCGATCAGAGCGGCAGGACCGTCCTGCACTTCCTTGATCACCACACCACCCTTGAGGTCGTAGGTTTTCTTCTGCTCATCAGTCAACTCGACCACCGAAACTCCGAGGCGATTGCTGCTGCGCTCGATGCCGGATTTTGGCAGCGCGTCCAGTTCCTTGCCTTCTTCCGGAATCGCGCCGACCGTCAATTCGACATTCTTGCGCTTGCCGTCACGAATCACTTCCAGATCGGCCTTGGTGCCAGCCTTCAACGCGCCAACGAGGTGCGGCAGGTCGGCCGACATGACGATTGGCTGACCGTTCATGCTCAGGATCACATCGCCCACTTGCAGGCCACCCTTGGCAGCCGGACCATCATCCTGGATCTGGGCAACCAGCGCACCAGCCGGCTTCTCCAGGCCGAACGACTCGGCCAGGTCCTTGCTCACTTCCTGAATCACGACGCCCAGCCAGCCACGGCTGACCTTGCCACCGGACTTCAGCTGATTGGAAACATCCATGGCCACGTCGATCGGGATTGCAAACGACACGCCCATGAAGCCACCGGAGCGGGTATAGATCTGTGAGTTGATCCCGACCACTTCACCGTTCAGGTTGAACAGCGGGCCACCGGAGTTACCCGGGTTGATCGGCACGTCGGTCTGGATGAACGGCACATAGTTTTCGTTCGGCAGGCTGCGACCGACGGCACTGACAATGCCTTGGGTCACGGTGTGGTCAAAGCCGAATGGAGAACCGATCGCGACAACCCATTGGCCGGCCTTCAGGTCCTGGGATTTACCGAGCTTGAGCACGGGCAGATCCTTGCCTTCGATTTTCAGCAGCGCCACGTCGGAACGTGGATCGGTGCCGATCAGCTTGGCTTTCATTTCGCTGCGATCAGCCAGGCGGACGAGGATTTCGTCAGCATCGGCGATCACGTGGTTGTTGGTCAGGATATAGCCATCGGTAGAGATGATGAATCCCGAGCCCAGGGAGGTTGCCTCGCGCTGACGGTCACGAGGTGAGCGCGATTGTGGCGGCATGCCCCGCTCGAAGAATTCGCGCAGCATCGGCGGCAAGCCTTCGAGGTCGGGCATTTGCTGGCTGACTTTGCGATCCGGCAGCTTTTGCGTAGTACTGATGTTCACGACCGCAGGCGAGGCCTGTTCGACCAGTTGCGTAAAATCAGGCAATTCGACCGCTTGGGCGGTGACCGCCTGACCGAGCACCAGCACGGTGGCAAAAATGGAAAGGTAGGACTTCAAGCGAGGTATCGACATACGGCTCCCGTTACGACGAGCATGGTTAAGCGATATGGAGCAAGGAACACCGGGAACAATACGCCGGTATTTTTGTTCCGGGAACAACAAACAAGGCCAGAGCCGAGGGGCTCTGACCTATAAGAAATTTACGGGGCTTTTGCAAATTGAAATGCTCACGAAACATTTCGAATTCAGCTCACTGCTTGGTTGCAGCGGCGTCGGTGCGCATCGAAAGCGCTATCCGTTCAGCAGTACCGACCGGTATCTCGCCGACGACGGTCACCATCATGTCGCCCTGTGTCGTGGCCAGGCGCCGGGATACCGCAACGGTCGGGCCTAACTGAGTACGGGTGTCAGTGACTGTTGCGCCATTCAACGGCTCGAGGAATACCGAAAAGCGCGTCAGGCCATCGTCATACATCAGGCTGTTGACCTGGGTCTTGGTCTCCGGATCCTTGCGAGCGGTGCTGCTGGTCAGCTCGAAGCCGGGCGGCAACCAGTCGGAACGCCAGACCTGAGCAGACTTGACGGCAGAAGCCTTGTCACTCTCGAGGTTGACCGGCTTGCAATCATTACTGGCCTGCAGGTCTTTTTCGGAAGGGACGTCAGCGGTATCCAGTTGCGTGAACTGGAAACGCTCCAACAACCGCCCCTTGTCGTCCAGTAGCAAGGACTTCAAAGGCAGGCCGGTCTCTTTATCCAGATGCAGTTCAAAACCGTAGCGGTGCTGATCGCGGGGTGTCAGCGATACGATCACCGCCGAACGCCCGGCGACACGCGACTTGCCGATGACGGCGAGGTCATACCAATTCTTGAGCTTTTGAGGATCGAGTGCACGGGCAGCGGAGTTCGGGGAGTCCCCAAGCCCTGCTATCAGTGTGCCGCTGACGCATTGGGTTTGCCCATCAATGCGAACGACTTCCTGAGCGGAACCGTCGAGCTGGATCAATCGCTCGCGGACCTTTCCATCCTGGACGCGGTGCCAGATGTTATGGGTAGAAAAACTACCGTTACGCTCGTAGACGAAAGTACCCTGAAAGCTTTGCTGTTGCTCTGCCTGGCCCAGGCGGGTCAACCAGTCCTGGGCTTCATCGGCTTGGGCTGGAACAATGAACCAGCCGCTGAGCAGAAGCGAAAGTAGAGGTATGGCGCGCATGCTCCTCCTTAACGGTTTTCCAGGCTTGCGGCACGAGCGTACGGCAGAGCGCTCTCAGTGCCTTTCAGTGCAGCCTGTTGTGCGTGTTGACGCAAGTAACCTGGCAGACGCTGATCGTGCCAGCCTGGCTGACCTTGCAATACGCCGTTGGCCATTGGGCCAGTAGCGTCCGAACTCTCATTGTAGCCTGCCAGAACGGCTGGGCCTTTTACCTGAGGAACTGCCAGTCCGGGTTGAGTGGATTGCTGGGCCAATTCGACACCGGCGATCTCATCCTGGTTGTACAGACGTACACCGGCCAGCACCGCCAGGGTCACGGAAGCTGCGACCGCCAGACGACCCAGGCTGCGCCATGGACCACGGGAGGCTTTTGCCGGTACGGCTTCGTCAGCCAGGGCAGCAGAAACAGCCGCGGCGATGTCCAGGCGTGGAAGCAGCAGATCCTTGTGCATCACTGCCCGAGCGATCTGATAACGAGCCCAGGTATCACGGGTTTCAACATCGTCACAGGCATTCAATACCCGACGCAATTCCAATTCGTCCGCTTCGTTATCCATCACTGCGGACAGCGATTCCTGCAGGGCTTCACGACTCATGGCGTTCCTCTCTTGGCTGTCGCCGCTGTCTTTAGTTTTCCTGCAACAACGGCTGCAGGGCTTTGTCGATGGCCTCCCGGGCGCGGAAGATCCGGGAGCGCACGGTGCCTACCGGACATTGCATGACACTCGCAATGTCCTCGTAACTCAGACCATCAAACTCACGTAAAGTTAAAGCCGTACGCAAATCTTCCGGCAGTTGCTGAATGGTTCGATGGACGGTGCCTTCGATCTCATCCCGCAGCAAGGCCCGCTCTGGCGACTCGAGATCCTTGAGGCCATGATCGCCATCGTAGAACTCTGCATCCTCGGAACTGACATCGCTATCCGGCGGCCGACGGCCGCGTGAAACCAGATAGTTTTTCGCCGTGTTGATGGCGATGCGGTAAAGCCACGTATAAAACGCGCTGTCTCCGCGAAAATTTCCAAGTGCACGGTATGCCTTGATAAAGGCTTCTTGTGCCACATCCTGGGCTTCATGGGTGTCGTGCACGAAACGCACGATCAACCCGAGAATTTTGTGCTGGTATTTCAGCACTAGCAGATCGAAAGCACGCTTGTCGCCGCGCTGAACGCGTTCGACCAGTTGCTGATCCTCTTCCTGGGTTAGCATGAACACTCCTCGATGAGCTCGGAGGAGGCTTGCAGAAGTAAACCACCAGACTTGCAAACATAGACTCGTGCTTTTCGCAAAAGTTCTCCCCCTCCAGGCAAGTTTCCTGCGGGCTCTGATTTGGCACGCACGAAAAGCGCAGCACGAGTTGACCCGGCTGCGCGGATAATCTTGTCATCGGATTCTTCAGCAAGGATCGAACTGCAATCCCTCACTGAAACCGACACTGTCCCTTGTTTCAGGCAACCGCCTATTGATCTTGGCCCTTTGGCAAAAGTTCCAAATATTTATAGCCGTACCAACCCGACATTGTGCAACCGTGAAGGGAAAATGACTGTTAAATCGGCGATACAGTCATTCTGGCGCCCAACGGGCAGAAAAACATCCGACGAAGCGTCCGATGTTTTGGGTCACGGTAGTTTCACAATGCCATGCCAGCTCGGGTATTGTGCCGCTCCCCCCCTCTATATACTAGTGGGCTGTGCGGCTGCATCGACTCGACAGTCCAGCTGCGCCAACCCCGACCCGGGTCGCTTTGAGCGGAATCCTGAAATGAGCCAACAGTTTCAACACGATGTTCTGGTAATTGGCAGCGGTGCTGCCGGCTTGAGCCTTGCGCTGACCTTGCCCGGTCATTTGCGCATTGCCGTACTGAGCAAGGGCAACCTCGCCAATGGCTCGACGTTCTGGGCCCAGGGTGGCGTTGCGGCCGTGCTGGACGACACCGACACCGTTGAATCCCATGTCGATGACACCCTCAATGCCGGCGGCGGTCTGTGCCATGAGGACGCCGTGCGTTTTACCGTCGAGCACAGCCGGGAAGCGATTCAATGGCTGATCGACCAGGGCGTGCCCTTTACCCGCGATGAACAGTCGAGTAACGAAGATGGCGGGTTCGAGTTCCACCTCACTCGCGAGGGCGGTCACAGCCATCGGCGCATCATCCATGCCGCCGATGCCACCGGCGCGGCCATTTTCACCACGCTGCTCGATCAGGCAAGGAAACGACCGAACATCGAACTGCTGGAGCAGCGGGTTGCGGTTGACCTGATCACCGAGAAACGCCTGGGGCTCGAAGGTGATCGTTGCCTCGGCGCCTATGTGCTCAATCGCGGCACCGGCGAAGTCGACACCTACGGCGCGCGTTTTGTGATCCTCGCCTCCGGTGGTGCGGCCAAGGTTTACCTCTACACCAGCAACCCTGACGGCGCCTGCGGCGATGGCATCGCCATGGCCTGGCGTTCGGGCTGCCGGGTGGCGAACCTGGAATTCAATCAGTTCCACCCTACTTGCCTGTATCACCCGCAAGCCAAGAGTTTCCTGGTCACCGAAGCCCTGCGAGGCGAAGGTGCGCACCTGAAGCTGCCCAACGGCGAGCGCTTCATGCCACGCTTCGACCCACGGGCCGAACTGGCACCACGGGACATCGTCGCCCGGGCCATCGACCATGAAATGAAGCGACTGGGTATTGATTGCGTCTATCTGGACATCAGCCACAAACCCGAAGCCTTCATCAAGGCGCACTTCCCGACGGTGTACGAACGCTGCCTGGAATTTTCCATCGACATCACCAAACAGCCGATTCCGGTGGTTCCGGCGGCGCACTACACCTGCGGCGGCGTGATGGTCGATCAACAGGGCCGCACCGATGTGCCAGGGCTGTACGCCATCGGCGAAACCAGTTTCACCGGCCTGCACGGCGCGAACCGCATGGCCAGCAACTCGCTGCTGGAATGTTTCGTCTATGCCCGCTCCGCAGCGGCAGACATTCTTGAACAGCTGCCCCGGGTGCCGATGCCGGCCCCCCTTCCCGTCTGGGATGCGAGCCAGGTCACCGATTCCGATGAAGACGTGATCATTGCGCACAACTGGGATGAACTGCGGCGATTCATGTGGGACTACGTTGGCATCGTGCGCACCAACAAGCGTCTGCAACGGGCGCAACACCGCGTGCAACTGTTGCTCGATGAAATCGACGAGTTCTACAGCAACTACAAGGTCAGCCGGGACTTGATCGAGCTGCGCAACCTGGCCCAAGTGGCCGAGCTGATGATTCTGTCAGCCATGGAGCGCAAGGAAAGCCGTGGCCTGCATTACACCCTCGACTACCCGGACATGTTGCCGGTCGCGCTGGACACTATTCTGGTGCCGCCCACCTACGTCGGCTGAACTTGAGCCGGACCCGCAGGCGTCGGTGCACATCCGCCGCCTGCGCGTCCCGGGGCACGCAAATGGCCCTGACCCGGCGCTCGCCACGCAATCGAAAACGCAGTACCACCACCAATGGCAGCGCCAGGCTGTCCGGTCTCAGTTGCACGGGCTGCCAACCCCTGGCCCGACTCCACAACTGCCAGCCATCGGCATCGCGCCGCAAGCCGCAAAAGGCCTGCGGGTGGGTCAGCAGGATTTGCCGGGGCAACAGCCAGACTCCGTGAGCCACGCACAGCACGACGCCGAGCGAACTGGCCCAGAGCGGAATCGACAGTAAAAACAAAGAACCCAACGCGAACAGCTGGGCCAGAAGATACGCCGCCAGCAACTGCCGTGAGGCATGCCAGCGGCATTCGAACCCATTACTTGGGCTGGACACGATCCAGGATCATGCGAACCATGCGTTGCAGCTCAGGATCTTCCGATTCGTTGCGCTCCATGAACCAGCCGAACATGTCCTGATCCTCACACGTCAGCAGTCGGACGTACAACGCGCGATCCACCTCGTTGAGCGTTGCGTATACCTCTTTCGTGAACGGCACCAGCAACACGTCAAGCTCAAGCATGCCACGGCGGCTGTGCCAGTAGAGGCGATTCAGTTCAACATCTTCGACCATGGAGCGCTCCTCAAATAGGCGGCAAGTATACAGGCCCGCGCCCGGTCGAACAGTCGGCTTTGGTCGGGCACTGCGAGCCTTTGTTAACTACCCATTTCGAAGGCGGCCCCTTATGATGTCCACCAGACTTTTTACCCTGCGATGACCCATGGCCGATTCTGCTTTTTTCTGCACCCTTTCTCATGAAGGTGTTCTCGCGGTCCGCGGCGCGGACGCCAGCAAATTCCTGCAAGGCCAACTGACCTGCAACCTCAACTACCTGAGTGATTCCCGGGCCAGCCTCGGTGCCCGCTGCACACAAAAAGGCCGGATGCAGTCGAGTTTCCGCATCCTGCTCGAGGGTGACGGCGTGGTCCTGGCCATGGCCACCGAATTGCTCGAACCGCAACTGGCGGACCTGAAAAAATACGCGGTGTTTTCCAAGTCGAAACTGACCGACGAAAGTGCCGCTTGGGTCCGCTTCGGAGTTGACCATGGCGACGCCGCACTGGTCAGCCTCGGCCTGGACCTGCCGGCAGAAACCGACAGCGTCGTGCGCAACGATGGGCTGATTGCCATCCGTGTCTCGCCTGAACGCGCCGAACTGTGGGTCGCCGCCGGTCAAGTCGATGCGATCAAAGGCAAGCTTTCGGCAGTACTGAGCGAAGGCGATCTGAATCAATGGCTGCTGGGCCAGGTCCGCGCTGGGATCGGCCAGGTCATGCCCGGCACCCGCGAGTTGTTCATCCCGCAGATGCTCAACCTGCAAGCGATCGGTGGCGTGAGCTTCAAGAAAGGTTGCTACACCGGGCAGGAAATCGTCGCGCGAATGCAGTACCTGGGCAAACTCAAGCGCCGCTTGTATCGCCTGCAACTGGCTGCCGGCGAACTGCCTGAACCGGGTACCCCGTTGTTTTCCCCGACCCACGGCAGCTCCATCGGCGAAGTGGTGCTGGCTGCCCGCGCCGGACAGAACATTGAACTCCTGGCTGTGTTGCAAGCCGAAGCAGCAGAAAGTGGAGACATCCACATGGGCGCGCTCGAAGGGCCGTCCTTGCAGCTGCTCGACCTGCCTTATGAACTGGACCGCGACCGCGAAATCCAGCAGTAACGGCAGCACTTGGCGCGACACCTAGAGAGACTAAATGAGCAAGCTGGCGGAAAAGGTCCAACAGGATTTGGTTGAGGCCATCAATAACGATGACCTGGTTCTGCCAACGTTACCGGAAGTGGCCCTGCAGATTCGCAAGGCCGCGGAAAACCCGGAAGTCAGCGTCAGTACCCTGAGCAAAGTGATCGGCCGTGATACCGCGCTGTCGGCACGCCTGATTAAAGTGGTCAACAGCCCACTGTTGCGCGCAGCCCAGGAAGTGACCGATCTGCATACCGCGATCACCCGCCTGGGCATCAACTACAGCTGTAACCTGGCGATCGGCCTGGTCATGGAGCAGATTTTCCATGCCCGTTCCGACGTGGTGGAGCAGAAGATGCGCGATGTCTGGCGTAAAAGCCTGGAAATCGCCGGCGTCAGCTACGCCTTGTGCCGCCGCTACACCCGACTCAAGCCCGATCAGGCGGCCCTTGGCGGGCTGGTGCACCAGATCGGCGTGCTGCCGATCCTGACCTACGCCGAAGATCACTATGAACTGCTGTCCGACCCGGTCAGCCTCAATCATGTGATCGACCGGATTCATCCGCTGATTGGCGAAAAACTGCTCAAGGTCTGGGATTTTCCCGACATGCTGGTGCAAGTGCCACGGCTATACCTGAACTTCAAGCGTCAGTCTGCGCAGGTCGACTATGTGGATCTGGTGCAGGTGGCCAGCCTGTATTGCCTGCAGGACACCGATCACCCGCTCGCCCTTGCCGACGCGTTGAATGTACCGGCCTACAAGGCACTCGGAATCGACTTTGACGACAAGGCGATGTGCGCCGACCTGGAAGAAACGCGCACGATGTTTTACTGATCCTCAATCCCCCGCAACAAAACTCACCCGCACCTTCAACCCCGCGTGCTCACCGTCATGCAGGCTGATCTGCGCCAGATGCGCGCGGCAGATCTCACCGACAATCGCCAGACCCAATCCGGAACCGGCCACTTGCTGATTGCGTCGGTAAAAGCGCTCGAACACCCGATCCCGCTCTTCAAGCGGTATGCCGGGGCCATCATCTTCGACTTCCAGCACGGCGGGCACCGAGACCCGCAGAATCACGTTGCCACCCGGCGGCGTGTGGGCCAGTGCGTTATCCACCAGATTGCTCAGCAGTTCGTTCAATAGCGTCGGTTCACCCCGCAGCCAGACCGGTTCATCCGCCTCCAGTGCCAGCGCGATACCACGCTTGTGGGCCAACGGCGCCATGGCCATGCCCAGGTCCCGGGCCAACTGACTCAGGTCGAGTAACTGCGCGCCACCCTCGGCAATCGCCCGGGCGCCATTTTCGACCCGTGCCAGGGAAAGCAACTGATTGGCCAGATGGGTCAAGCGATCAGTGCCCTGAGCGGCAGTCTCCAGCGTGCTGCGCCAGGTTTCAGGCTCAGATGAGCGCATGCCCAATTCCAGGCGCGCCTTGAGTGCCGCCAGCGGCGTGCGCAGTTCGTGGGCGGCATCGGCGATGAATTGCGCCTGTTTCTCGAACTGCCCGCGCAAGCGCTCGGTAAAGTGATTGAGTGCGCGCACCAGCGGCCACAATTCGCGCTGCACTTCCACCAACGGCAAGGGCCGCAGATCGTCGGGCTGACGCTCTTCCACTGCCGTGCGCAAGCGCTCCAGCGGGCGCAATGCGGCACTCACCGCGAACCACACCAACATCAAGGCCCCACCCGCCAGCATGCCCAGACGCAGCAACGTATCTGTCGCCAGGCTGCGGGCCATGCTCACCCGCGCCTCATCGGTTTCGGCCACGCGAATTTCCGCCATGCCGTTCATGTTCGGCTCGCTCACAGGTTTGAGCAGGCTCACCACGCGCACGTTCTGCCCGCGATAGGTCGCGTTATAGAAGCGCGCCAGCGCCGGATAATCATCGGTGCGCGGCGTTCCCGGCGGTGGCGCCGGCAGGTTTTCGTAACCGGAAATCAGCTTCTGATTGATGTCATTGACCAGGTAGAAAATTCGCCCGGCACTGTCGTAGGCAAACGTATCAAGGGCCACGTAGGGCACATCGGCACTCAGAGAACCGTCGCGTTGGGAGACACCGGCGGCAATGGTCCGTGCAGATGCCAGCAAGGTCCGGTCATAGGCCGTATCGGCAGCTTCGCGCCCGTTCCAGTAGGCGCTCAAGCCACTGGCCAGCATCAACACCACCAGCAGCAGCGCCAGGTTCCACAGCAACCGCCAGCGCAGGCTGCTCGGCTTATGCATCACGGCTTTCCAGCAAGTAACCGAGGCCGCGGAAGGTCACGATGGCGACCGGCTGGCCGTCGAGTTTCTTGCGCAGGCGGTGCACGTAGATTTCGATGGCATCGGGACTGGCCTCTTCATCGAGACCGAACACTTGCGATGCCAGTTGCTCCTTGCTCATCACCCGACCGGGGCGCGCGATCAGGGCTTCGAGCACGGCCTGTTCGCGGGAGGTCAGGGTCAGCAATTCTTCACCGAGGGTGAAGCGCCGGGTTTCCAGGTCGTAGGCCAGCACACCGCAACGCTGAATGCGCTCACCGCCCAGCACACTGCGGCGCAACAAGGCTTTGACCCGGGCTTCGAGTTCGGTCAGTTCGAACGGCTTGGCCAGGTAGTCGTCGGCGCCGAGGTTCAGGCCGTGGACCCGATCCTTGACGTCGCTGCGGGCGGTCAGCATCAGCACCGGCAGGTTCTTGCCCCGGGCCCGCAAACGCGCCAGCACTTCGAAACCATCCATGCGCGGCAATCCGACATCGAGGATCGCCATGGCGTATTCCTCGCTGCCCAGCGCCAGGTCGGCTGCCACGCCATCGTGCAGAACGTCCACCGTCAGCCCGGTGCTCTTGAGCGCCTGGGCGACACTTTCGGCGAGCTGCAAATGGTCTTCGACGAGCAGGACACGCATGGATCTTTACCTCATTCAGGGATGGTCGACGCCATTCTTTGGCGCGGAGTTTACAGCGGCATCCGTCGCTGTGAAGCCCGAAAAATCGTGAAAGCCTTCTGAAAGGTTAGCGAAAGGTTAGCCCGTTAGAGTCGGACCACGGACAGTTTCGACTGCCGTCGCTGCAGCCACACAGCGATACGAAAAACGCCTCGAAGCGTTTTCGACAAATAAGAACAATAAACGGAGTAAGTCATCCATGCAGTCCCTGCAGACCCAGGCTATCGCGCCTGCCCGCCTCTCCCGTTTCAGCCACACTGCGCTTGCCAGCGCTGCCGCCCTTGCCGGCTTTTCACCCTTGAGCCAGGCCGCATTCTTCGAAGACAGCTCGGCCACTTTCGAAACCCGCAACATGTACTTCAATCGCGACTTTCGCGACGGCACCAGCGCCCAACAGTCCAAGCGTGACGAGTGGGCCCAGGGGTTCATGCTCAATCTGAAATCAGGCTACACCGACGGCACCGTGGGGTTCGGTGTCGATGCGCTGGGCATGTTGGGGGTCAAGCTCGATTCGAGCCCGGACCGTACCGGTACCGGCCTGCTGCCGACTGACGATGGGCGCGCCGTGGACGAATACTCCAAGCTCGGCCTGACCGGCAAAATGAAGATCTCCGCCAGCGAGCTGAAAATCGGCACCCTGATTCCGGAACTGCCGATCCTCAAGCCCAACGACGGGCGCATCCTGCCGCAGACCTTTGAAGGCGGCATGCTGACCTCCAAGGAGATCAAGAACCTGACCTTCACCGGCGGGCGTCTGGACAAAGCCAAGGACCGCGACAGCACCGACTTCGAGGACATTGCCCTCAACAACAAGAACGGCCGTTTCGCTGGCACCGTGGCGGGCGACCACTTTGACTTTGGCGGCCTGGACTACAAGTTCACCGACAAGATCACCGGCAGCTATCACTTCGCGCAACTCGGTGAAGTCTACAACCAGCACTTTCTCGGGTTGATCGCCTCGCAGCCCTTCGGCCCCGGCACCTTTGGCACCGACCTGCGGTTTGCCATCAGTGACGACCAGGGCGAGGCCCGTGGCGGCAATATCGACAACAAATCCCTCAACGGCCTGGTGAGTTACGCCCTGAGCGGGCACAAGCTCAGCGCGGGCTACCAGCACATGTCTGGCGACAGCACGTTCCCGTATGTGGATGGCGCCGACCCGTACCTGGTGAACTTCGTGCAGATCAACGACTTTGCCGGGGCCGAAGAACGCTCCTGGCAAGCGCGTTATGACTTCGACTTCGTCACTCTTGGTGTCCCTGGCCTGACCTTCATGAGCCGTTACGTGAGCGGTGACAACATCAAGCTCAAGAACGGTGACGAAGGCAAAGAGTGGGAACGTAACTCCGAGATTAAATATGTTGTACAAAGCGGCGCACTCAAGGATGTCGCCGTGCGCCTGCGCAATGCCACCTACCGTTCCAACTACTCCGCTCGCGATGCCGATGAAGTGCGTCTGCTGGTGAGCTATAGCGTTGCCCTTTGGTAATTCAGTACGTCAATAACAACAACTCCCAAGGAGACTTGAATGAACCTGTCAATGCGTAAACTAGCTCTCGCCGCCAGCGTCCTGCTGATCACCGGCCAAGCGCTTGCCGAACCCAAACGCCCGGAATGCATCGCCCCGGCTTCGCCCGGTGGTGGTTTCGACCTGACCTGCAAACTGGCGCAAAGCGCGCTGGTCAACGAAAAACTGCTGACCAAACCGATGCGCGTGACCTACATGCCCGGCGGTGTCGGCGCGGTGGCGTACAACGCGGTGGTCGCCCAGCGTCCGGCCGATGCCGGCACCCTGGTGGCCTGGTCCAGCGGTTCGCTGCTGAACCTGGCCCAAGGCAAGTTCGGTCGTTTCGATGAAACCAACGTGCGCTGGCTGGCCGCCGTCGGTACCAGCTACGGCGCCATCGCGGTGAAGAGCGATTCACCCTACAAGACCCTCGACGACCTCGTGCAGGCACTGAAAAAAGATCCTAGCAAAGTGGTAATCGGTTCCGGCGGCACCGTCGGCAGCCAGGACTGGATGCAGACTGCCTTGATCGCCAAGGCCGCCGGGATCAACCCCCGTGACCTGCGTTACGTAGCCCTCGAAGGTGGCGGCGAAATCGCCACCGCCCTGCTCGGCGGCCACATCCAGGTCGGCAGCACCGACATTTCCGACTCCATGCCGCACATCCAGAGCGGCGACATGCGCCTGCTGGCGGTGTTCTCCGACAAGCGTCTGGACGAACCGGAAATGAAGGACATTCCGACAGCACGCGAGCAAGGCTACGACATCGTCTGGCCGGTGGTGCGCGGCTTCTACCTCGGGCCAAAAGTCAGCGACGAAGACTATGCCTGGTGGAAAGCAGCCTTCGACAAACTGCTGGCTTCCGAAGACTTCGCCAAGTTGCGCGATCAGCGCGAGCTCTTCCCGTTCGCCATGACCGGCCCGGAGCTGGACACCTACGTGAAGAAGCAGGTTGCGGACTACAAAGTGCTGGCCAAAGAGTTCGGCCTGATCCAGTGATCGCCTCTGTCTAGCGGCCGCGGCTCCGTTTGGCGGAGTCGCGGCACAGGAGTTCCCCATGCTCTTACAACGCATTTTTGCTTCGGTGCTGTTGCTGGTCTGCCTCGGCCTCGCGCTCATGGCATGGCCGTACCAAGCGGCTTTTTCCTACGAACCGGTGGGGCCTCGGGCCTTTCCGCTGTTGATGCTTGGCCTGATGGGCTCGGCACTGTTGTACATGGTGTTCCGTCCGGCACCCATCAAGCACAGCGCTGACGAGCCGCCGCTGGATCGCGAAACCCTGACCAAGATCGGCATCTGCGTGGTGCTGTTGCTGGTGTTCGCCGGCACTTTCGAGCCCCTGGGTTTCATCGTCGCCAGCATCCTGATCGGCGTGCCCATGGCCCGTCTGTATGGCGGTCGCTGGGTACCAAGCATCGTGATCATCAGCCTGATGGCCGTCGGCCTCTACCTGCTGTTCGACAAGTTGATGGACGTGCCGCTGCCGCTTGGCGTGCTCGACGTTCTGGAGAACTGATATGGATACTCTTGGCTATTTGGGTCAGGGTTTCGGCGTCGCGCTGAGCCCGTACAACCTGGTGACCGCACTGTGCGGCACCCTGATCGGCACCGTGGTCGGCCTGTTGCCGGGCCTGGGGCCGATCAACGGCGTGGCACTGTTGATCCCGATCGCATTCGCCCTCGGCCTGCCACCGGAGTCGGCGCTGATCCTGCTGGCGGCGGTGTACCTGGGTTGCGAATACGGAGGCCGGATCAGCTCGATCCTGCTGAACATTCCGGGCGAAGCGTCCACCGTGATGACCACCCTCGACGGTTACCCGATGGCCCGCAAAGGCCTGGCCGGTGTAGCGCTGTCGCTGTCGGCATGGAGCTCGTTCATCGGTGCCTTTATCGCGACCTGCGGCATGGTGCTGTTCGCCCCGCTGCTGGCGAAATGGGCGATTGCCTTCGGCCCGGCGGAATATTTCGTACTGATGGTGTTTGCGATTGTCTGCCTCGGCGGCATGGCCGGTGACCGTCCGCTGAAGACGTTCATCGCGGCGCTGATCGGTCTGTTCCTGTCAACCGTCGGCATCGACGCCAACAGCGGTGTGTATCGCTTCACCGGGGACAACATCCACCTGACCGACGGCATCCAGTTCGTCGTGCTGGTGCTGGGCCTGTTCTCCATCAGCGAAATCCTGCTGCTGCTGGAAAAAACCCACCACGGCCAGGAAGCGGTGAAAGCCACCGGCCGGATGATGTTCAACTTCAAGGAAGCGGCGTCGGTGTTCGTGGTGAACATCCGTTGCGGCGTACTGGGTTTCATCATGGGCGTGTTGCCGGGTGCCGGTGCGACCCTGGCCAGTGCCGTGGCCTACATGACCGAAAAACGCATCGCCGGTGCCAAGGGTACATTCGGCCAGGGCGACATGCGCGGCCTCGCGGCGCCGGAAACCGCCATCGGTGGCGCGGCCTGCGGTGCGCTGGTGCCGATGCTGACCCTCGGCGTTCCAGGTTCCGGCACCACGGCGGTGATGATCGGCGCCCTGTCGCTGTACAACATCACCCCGGGCCCGCTGCTGTTCCAACAGCAACCGGACATCGTCTGGGGCCTGATCGCTTCGTTGTTCATCGCCAACGTGATGCTGGTGATCCTCAACATCCCGATGATCCGCATCTTCACCCGCATCCTCGCCGTGCCGAACTGGGCACTGGTGCCGGTGATCGC
Source organism: Pseudomonas grandcourensis (assembly GCF_039909015.1). Classification (NCBI taxonomy): domain Bacteria; kingdom Pseudomonadati; phylum Pseudomonadota; class Gammaproteobacteria; order Pseudomonadales; family Pseudomonadaceae; genus Pseudomonas; species Pseudomonas grandcourensis. The sequence continues at coordinate 1,529,804 of NZ_CP150919.1, read as the reverse complement.
GATCATTACGGGGATTGGTGTCTACGCAGTGCATGCCACCACGTTCGACCTGTTCCTGATGATCGGTATCGGCATCTTCGGTTATATCCTGCGCAAGCTGGACTTCCCGCTGTCGCCGGTATTGCTGGGCTTCATCCTCGGCGGCTTGATGGAACAAAACCTGCGCCGCGCCCTGTCGATTTCCAACGGTGCGCTGGAAATCCTCTGGTCGAGCCCGATCACCTTCGGTTGCTGGGTCCTGACGGCGATCATGCTGCTGATGCCGCTTATCCGCATCTGGCGCAAACGTTCGGCCGCGCAACGCGTTATCGCCGATGTCTGATCGGTCCCCCCTCAAACTCTGGTGGGGAACCCCGCTGGTCGGCCTGCTTGGCGGTTTCCTCGCCAGCCAGGTCGGCTGGCCTTTGCCGTGGATGGTCGGCTCGTTGCTGGCGATCATCCTCGTGCGTTGTCTGACACCCTGGCAATTGGCCGAAATCCCTGGCGGCCGCAAGTGCGGCCAGTGGATCGTCGGTATCGGTATCGGCCTGCATTTCACTCCAGTGGTGATGGAGCAGGTACTCAGTCATTTCGGCCTGATCTTCTTCGGTGCGTTGGTCACCAGCCTGTCGGCGATCGTCGGCGTGTGGCTGATGCGCCGTACCGGTGAAGATCGCGCCACGGCATTCTTTTCCAGCATGCCCGGCGGTTCCGGGGAGATGGTCAACCTCGGCGCCCGCAACGGTGCGGTGCTCAGCCGTGTGGCGGCGGGGCAGAGTTTGCGGGTGTTGGTGGTCGTGCTATGCGTACCGGCAGCCTTCAAGTATCTGTTGGGCGACGGTGCGCCGATTTCCCACGTTGGCAGCATCGATTGGCGCTGGCTGGCAGTGTTGTTTCCCGCTGGCGCGTTGGCGGCCTGGATCTGGGAACGTCTGCGTCAACCCAACCCCTGGCTGTTCGGGCCCTTGCTGGTCAGCGCAGCAGTCAGCATCGGCTGGGATCTGCACATCGGTTTGCCCAATGGCGGCAGCCAGATTGGCCAATGGTTGATCGGTAGCGGTCTGGGCTGTCACTTCAACCGGCAGTTTTTCCGGCGTGCGCCATCGTTCATGGGGCGCACCCTGATCGGCACGGTGTTGACCATGTTGATTGCGACTGCAGCGGCCTTGGGTTTGAGTGCGCTGACCCATCTGGATCTGCGCTCACTGACACTGGGCATGATGCCGGGCGGTATTGCCGAGATGAGCCTGACAGCAGAAACCCTGCAACTGTCGGTGCCGCTGGTGACGGCGATGCAGGTGATGCGGCTGTTGTTTGTGCTGTTTCTGGCGGAGCCGTTGTTCAAATATTGGAACCGCGATCCAGAGTAAAGACCGAGTCGACTTCATCGCGAGCAGGCTCACTCCTACAGGGAACGCATTTCAATGTAGGAGTGAGCCTGCTCGCGATGCTTTTTTCAAACCGATGGAAGACGCCACTCGATCGGCGTCTCGCCATTCTGCTCCAGAAACTTGTTGGTCCGGCTGAAGTGCCCGCAACCGAGAAAGCCGCGATAGGCCGACAGCGGTGACGGGTGCACCGAGGTCAACACCAGATGCTTGGTGGCATCGATCAGTTTCTGTTTGCTCTGGGCATGGGCGCCCCACAGCATGAACACCAGGTGCGGTTGCTGCTGGCTGACCACTTCAATGACTCGATCAGTGAAAAACTGCCAGCCTTTGTCCTTGTGCGCATTGGCGTTGGCGCGCTCGACGGTCATGGTGGTGTTGAGCATCAGCACGCCCTGATCGGCCCAGCTCTGCAGGTATCCATGGTTGGGGATGTCGATGTTCAGGTCGCGCTTGAGCTCTTTGTAAATGTTCACCAGCGACGGCGGCGCCGGCACGCCCGGCTGCACCGAGAAGCACAGGCCATGGGCCTGGCCCGGGCCGTGATAAGGGTCCTGGCCGAGGATCACCACCTTGACCTTGTCCAGCGGCGTGGAATTGAGCGCGTTGAAGATCATTGGCCCCGGCGGATAGATCTCCTTGCCGGCCGCCCGCTCTTGTTGCAGGAAGTTTCGCAACTCTGCCATGTAAGGCTGGTCGAATTCGGCACGCAGTGCCTCCTTCCAGCCCGGTTCGAGTTTGATACGGTCGTCAGCAGTCATGGTTACATCCGGCAAAAACAATGGGGCGAACCCTAGGAAAGCGCATCACGCTTGTCAATTGATCTGATGCAGATCCGGCACTTTCCCACACAGCGATCATACTTAACCCTCAAATTCCCGATCGAGGTCACGATGAATCTGCACTTCGAAGAACTCACCGGCACCGACGGCGCACGCATCGGCATCGCCAGCCTGGATGCCGAAAAATCCCTGAACGCCCTGTCTCTGCCGATGATCAACGCCCTGCGCGACCGCCTGGAGGCCTGGGCCAAGGACCCGCAGATCGTCTGCGTGCTGTTGCGCGGCAACGGCGCCAAGGCCTTTTGCGCCGGCGGCGAAGTGCGCAGCCTGGTGGAAGCCTGTCGCGTCCACCCGGGCGAAGTACCGCCACTGGCCGCGCAGTTTTTTGCGGCGGAATATCGCCTGGACTTCAAACTACATACCTACCCGAAACCGCTGATCTGCTGGGGTCACGGCTATGTGCTCGGCGGCGGCATGGGGGTGTTGCAAGGCGCAAGCATCCGCATCGTCACGCCGAGCAGCCGCTTGGCCATGCCGGAGATCAGCATCGGCCTGTACCCGGACGTTGGCGCCAGTTGGTTTCTGTCGCGCCTGCCCGGCAAGCTGGGGTTGTTTCTGGGCCTGACCGGTGCGCACATGAACGGCCGCGATGCCATCGACCTGGACCTGGCCGATCGCTTCCTGCTCGATGAGCAGCAGCCGGAATTGATCGAAGGCCTGTTGCAATTGAACTGGCAGGAACAGACCCCCATGCAGCTCAACAGCCTGCTCAAGGCCTTGCAGCAGGAAGCCGTGGCACAGATGCCCGAAGCCCAGTGGCTGCCGCGTCGACAGCAGATCGACGAACTGCTGGATGTCAGCGACGTGCGTTGCGCCTGGAAGGCCATCAGCGCCTTGCGCGATCACACCGATCTGTTGCTGAGCCGCGCAGCCAGGACCCTGAGCGAAGGCGCGCCGCTGACCGCTCATCTTGTGTGGGAGCAGATCATCCGGGCCCGCCACCTGTCGCTGGCCGAAGTGTTCCAGATGGAATACACCCTGAGCCTCAACTGCTGTCGGCATCCGGAATTCAGCGAAGGCGTACGTGCCCGCCTGATCGACAAGGACCAGAAGCCGCACTGGCACTGGCCGGACATCAACAACGTGCCGGACACGGTGGTAGAGGCGCATTTTCACAAGGCGTGGGAAGGTCGGCATCCGCTGGCGGATTTGTCCGAGTACTAAAGTCCGGGCATAAAAAATGAGGGAGCGAGCCTGCTCGCTCCCTCAGGCATTGTATTTGACTGAATGATTAGCGGTGGTTACCCCGCCAGTTGTGATCGCCACGTCCGCCACGATGGTTGCGCCAGTCGTGATCGCGATTGTCATTGTTCCAGCCCCCGCGGTTACGGCCGTCCCAGCCATGGTTCTGATGCATTCGGTAATCGCCCCGATATGGCTGGTAATAGCGTGGGGACGGTTGATACATCCGCGGCTGCGAGTAATAGCGCGGTGTCGGCTGGTAATACCGCGCTGGCGGTGCGTAGTACCGGGGCGGCGGTGTGTAGTAACCGCCACCATTGGAGTAGTAGGAACTCCCCCCGGCGTAATAGGCTGGCGATGGCGAGGTATAGACCTCGGAACTGTAGTAACTGCCTCCTTCGTCGTAATAAGGCACGCATCCACCCAGGGACAATCCCAACACAGCTAGCAGAAGAATTCGGAGATACATAGCGGCCTCCTGGACCGCGGGTAAACCACACCAGCGACGCTGGCAGGCGACAGTCAAATGTTCGGTGACTGTCGAAATATCAGACACCGAATTCGGAATCTGGTGCGTCCTTGAAACAAGTAGAAACATCTGGCCGATGAAAGGTTTTTCATTCATTCACGCCCTGATTAACGGTGGCCACCGCGATATCCACCGCCGTGATATCCACCTCCGTGATACCCCCCACCGTGATAGCCGTGCCCACCGTAGTAATAGGAGCGATAGCCACCGTAATAACGCGGACCGTAGTAACCGGAGTAATAGGGCGAGTAGTAGCCGGGGTAGTAATAAGATCCCCCGTAGGGGTCGGCAGGACCGTCGTAGTAGTAGCAGCCAGACAATCCGAGACCGAGCACGGCACCAAACAACAATCGACGCAACATGGCGGCCTCCGTAAAGACCTGTGACAGCAGTCGGCACACACCGACTTACACCTGTTTTGACTGGAAATCCCCTGCCAAGTGCGACGTTGCACCCACCTTCTGATCAGCGGCGGACAGGTTCCAATGCGGTGCACCAGCGCACCATCACAAGGCAGTGCGTCATTCCAATCAACACCGTCGACCTCCCTGTCCCCCACGCTAGAGCGCTCGGGCCAACTTGGCACGCCTCTCGCTTTAGTAAAACCGTGCAGGAGTCACTACAGGTTCGCGGCACCACAATTTGCAATGGCTGACTAGGGTTCCGGCTCGCAATCGCGAGTGACTGGTCCGAGAGTTGGCGACCTCCAGTTGAGGTTACACGGCGGGACAAAAGCCCGGGAGACAAGCCACCGTTAGCGGTGCCGCTGCCTTCCTGTCCGTCCTTGATCAACTGGAGAACCACCATGTCCCAGCTTCGTTTACCCGCCCTGCTCGCTGCTGCATTCGCCGCCCTCGTGAGCTTCTCGTCCCAGGCTGCACAAAAAGACCACTTCAGCGTGTGCTGGACGATCTACGCCGGCTGGATGCCCTGGGAATACGCCGGCAGCCAAGGCATCGTCGACAAATGGGCGAAGAAGTACGGCATCAAGATCGACGTGGTACAGCTCAATGACTATGTCGAATCCATCAACCAGTACACCGCCGGCCAGTTCGACGGTTGCACCATGACCAACATGGACGCGTTGACCATTCCGGCCGCTGGCGGCGTTGACAGCACTGCGCTGATCGTCAGCGATTTTTCCAACGGCAATGACGGCATCGTGCTCAAGGGTGAAGGCAAGAAGGTCGCCGACCTCAAGGGCATGGACGTCAACCTCGTGGAATTGTCGGTCTCCCACTACCTGTTGGCACGGGCCCTGGATTCGGTGGACCTCACCGAGAAAGACCTGAAAGTGGTCAACACCTCCGACGCCGATATCTCGGCCGCCTTCAACACCGATCAGGTCAACGCCGTCACCACCTGGAACCCGATGCTCTCGGACATCAAGGCCAAGCCTGCGGTGACCGAGGTGTTCAACTCCAGCCAGATCCCCGGCGAAATCATGGACATGATGGTGGTCAACAGCGCCACACTCAAAGACAACCCGGCCCTGGGCAAAGCATTGACCGGCGCCTGGTTCGAGGTCGTCGAATTGATGAACGCGAAAAACGCCGCCAGCAAAGCCGCCCTGGAGCACATGGCCAAAGCCTCTGGCACCGACCTGGCGGGTTTCCAGGCGCAACTGGACACCACCAAGCTGTTCGCCTCTCCGAAAGAAGCCCTGGCGTTCAGCACCAGCAAGCAACTGCCGGAAACCATGCGCAAGGTCGCCGAGTTCTCCTTCCAGCACGGCTTGTTAGGCGAAGGCGCCAAGGACACCAGCGCGGTCGGCATGGCCTTCGCCAACGGCGTGACCAGCGGCGACAAGGGCAACCTCAAGCTGCGCTTCGACCCGAGTTACGTGCAGATGGCCGCCGACGCCAAGCTGTAATCAGGAGAACTGGCCATGCGCCTGATCAACCGTCACCCGGACCGCCCGAGTCGCCTGTTGCTGGTGATCCTGCCGTTCGCCTTGGTGCTGTTCGCCTACTTCATGGGCTCGGCCGAGCGACTGGCGGACAACCCCAACGACAAGCTGCTGCCCAGCGCCGTGCAGATGACCGACGCGGTGAAACGCCTGGCCTTCGTGGCCGACAGCCGCACCGGCGAATACCTGCTCTGGCAGGACACGGCGTCCAGCCTGCAGCGTCTGGCCATTGGCCTGGGCATCAGCGCCCTGGCCGGGCTGTGCCTGGGCATCGCCGCCGGTACCCTGCCGTTGTTCGGTGCGCCGTTGTCACCCTTGCTGACCGTGCTGTCGATGGTGCCACCGCTGGCGATCCTGCCGATCCTGTTCATCGTCTTCGGCCTGGGTGAGTTGTCGAAAGTGATGCTGATCGTGATCGGCATTACTCCGGCGCTGGCCCGTGACCTGGAACAGCGTGCCCGGGAAATTCCCGTGGAGCTGCTGATCAAGGCCCAGACCCTCGGCGCGTCTACCTGGACCCTGATGCTGCGGGTGGTATTGCCGCAACTGCTGCCACGCCTGTTGATCTCGCTGCGACTGTTGCTCGGCTCGGCGTGGCTGTTCCTGATTGCCGCCGAAGCCATCGCCTCCACCGACGGTCTCGGCTACCGGATTTTCCTGGTGCGCCGCTACCTGGCGATGGACGTGATTTTGCCCTACGTGGTGTGGATCACCCTGCTCGCCTGGCTGATGGATTGGGGGCTCAAGCAGCTGACCCGCCACGCGTTCCCCTGGTATGAAGGAGCGGCCAAATGAGCTTCATCACGGTGAAAAACGTCTGGCAGCAATACGCCGATCAGGTCGTGCTCGAAGGCCTCAACCTGTCCGTCAACGAAGGTGAGTTCTGCACCCTCGTGGGTGCCTCCGGTTGCGGCAAATCGACCTTCCTGCGCCTGCTGCTCGGCCAGGAACGCGCCAGTCGCGGCGAGATCCTGCTCGACGGCCAACCGCTGGTCGCTGAACCGGACGCCAGCCGTGGCGTGGTATTTCAGCGCTACTCGGTGTTCCCCCATCTGAGCGTGCTGGACAACGTCGCCCTCGGCCTTGAACTACCCCGTTCGCGTTTGCTTGGACGTCTGTTCGGCAGCGCGAAAAAAGAGGCCCGCGAACAGGCTTCGGTGCTGCTGCACAAAGTCGGCCTGGGCCACTCACTGGACAAATACCCGGCGCAGCTCTCCGGCGGCATGCAACAACGGCTGGCCATTGCCCAGGCGCTGATCATGAAGCCGCGGGTGTTGCTGCTCGACGAACCGTTCGGCGCCCTCGACCCGGGCATCCGCAAAGACATGCACGCCTTGCTCCTGGACCTGTGGCGCGAGACCCGACTGACGGTGTTCATGGTCACCCATGACCTGTCCGAAGGCTTCAGCCTCGGCACACGCTTGCTGGTGTTCGACAAGGTCCGCCTCGACCCGCATGCACCCGGCCGCTATGGCGCACGCATCACCTACGACATCCCTTTGAACAGCGACCGCCGCACCCACCGTGCCGCCGTCGACGCCCTGCCAGTGCAATTGGCGGGCTCACTTCGAACCGCTTGAGAGGGTTTTGCCCATGACTGATTCGACCCGACTGTTCCCGCCCTTCGCCGAGGAAATGCTCCCCGGTGGCGGCCATCGTTCCTTCGTGCTCAAACGCGGCCAATTGCTGCGCCTGACCGATCTGCGTGGCGGCGCCAACGTCAGCCTGACGTTGCTCAACGCCAATGAAAAAACCGAACGCCTGAACCTGCCCGACAGCCTCAAATGCCAACACACCGCCAAGCTCACCACCGGCCACTGCCTGTACTCGGACATGGGCCGCGTGCTGGCCGCCATCACCGCCGACACCTGCGGCTGGAGCGACAGCCTGGGCGGCGTGCTCTGCGCTGAAGAAGTGGCGCAAAAGTACGGCGCGGGGCGCTATCAGGAACTGCGCAACGGCTTCTTCCGCAACGGTACCGACAACCTGTTGGTGGAACTGGGCAAGTGGGGGCTGGGCCTGTCCGACCTGCTGATGACCCTCAACCTGTTCAGCCGCGTGAACGTCGATGAGGCCGGGCGCTTCCATTTCGTCGAGGGCAATTCCAAGGCTGGCGACTACATCGAGTTGTACGCGCCGATGGACACCCTGGTGGTGCTAACAGCCCTGCAGCACCCGATGGACCCAGCGCCGGAATATGCACCGAAACCGCTGAAGCTCAGCTGGATGAACGCCGACGCCAGCGTCGCCGAACACTGCCGCACCTCGCGCCCGGAAAACGAGCGCGGCTTCATCAACACCGACCGTTTGTTTGCCTGAGGATCGCTGCCATGTCACTCGCAATCGCCACCGTTCCACAGTCGCCTGAAACGGCCGTCTACCGCGCCACCATCCCCGCCGGCGAACCCTGGCTGATGGAGGTCAAGGCCGGCCAGACCCTGCGCATCCTCGACCTTGAGGGCAACCAGGCTGTCGACACCTTGTTCTACAGCGTTGCCAACCCCAGGGAGCGCTACGACGTGCAGCGCACCCTGCGTCGGCAGAACAGCGTGTACCTGAGCACTGGCAGCGTGCTGTATTCCAACCTCGGCAAGCCGATGCTGACCATCGTCGCCGACACCTGCGGGCGTCACGACACCCTGGGCGGCGCCTGCGCACAAGAGAGCAACACCGTGCGCTACGCCCTGGAAAAACGCTACATGCACAGCTGCCGCGACAACTACCTGCGCGCCTGTGCTCACGATGGCCGCCTGGGCAAGGGCGACATCGGGCCGAACATCAACTTCTTCATGAACGTACCGGTCACCGCAGACGGCGGGCTGACTTTCGAAGACGGCATTTCGGCACCGGGCAAGTACGTCGACCTGCGGGCCGAGATGGACGTGATCGTGCTGATCTCCAACTGCCCACAACTGAACAACCCCTGCAACGCCTACAACCCCACTCCTGCGGAGCTACTGGTATGGAACTGAAACTTTCGCGGTTGCGGCGTTGGTTGTTTGCCCTGTGTCAGGCCCGTTCCGGCCAGTGCCTCAAGAAGTAAATACACCGCATCCCAACTGTAGGAGCGAGCCTGCTCGCGATGGCGGAGGGTCAGGTACATCCATTTTGAATGTGCCGACGCTTTCGCGAGCAGGCTCGCTCCTACAGGCGATCGGCAGTGTTGCGAAGTGAACTGATTTTTCACCGGGGACGGCCCCGGTGCATCAAGAAAAACTGCGGGACGGCCCGCATCCCAGTCGAGGCTGATGCGCCATCGCCTCCGGGGGTTATGCCATGTTCGAAAAAGTCCTGATTGCCAACCGTGGCGCCATTGCCTGCCGCATCCTGCGGACCTTGCGGGAGCTGCAAGTGCAGGGCGTTGCCGTGTACTCCGAAGCCGATGCCGCCAGCCTGCACATCCTGCAAGCCGATGATGCCCACAGCCTCGGTGAAGGTGCAGCGTCTGGAACTTATCTTGCGGTGGACAAGATCCTCGCCATCGCCAAGTCCACCGGCGCCACCGCGATCCATCCCGGCTACGGCTTTCTCTCGGAAAACGCCGCATTCGCCGAAGCCTGCGAGGCCGCCAACATTGCCTTCATCGGCCCGACGCCCGAACAACTGCGGGTGTTCGGCCTCAAACACACCGCACGCGCCCTGGCCAAACAACACGGCGTGCCGATGCTCGAAGGCACCGAACTGCTCGACAGCCTCGATACCGCGCTGCTGGCCGGTGAACAAGTCGGCTACCCGGTGATGCTCAAGAGCACCGCCGGCGGTGGCGGCATCGGCATGCGCGTGTGCCGTAGCGCGGCCGATTTGAGCGAGTCCTTCGAAGCGGTCAAGCGCCTGGGCCAGAACAATTTCAGCGACGCCGGAGTGTTCATCGAGAAGTACATCCAGCGCGCCCGGCACCTGGAAGTGCAGGTGTTCGGCGACGGTCACGGTGAAGTGATCGCCCTCGGCGTGCGTGATTGCTCGGTGCAACGACGCAACCAGAAAGTCCTCGAAGAAACCCCGGCGCCGAACCTGCCCGACGGCATGGCCGATGAGTTGTGCGCGGCGGCGGTCAAACTGGCCAAGGCTGTGAATTACCGCAGCGCCGGCACCGTGGAGTTTGTGTTCGACAGCAAGGCCCAGCGCTTCTACTTCCTGGAAGTGAACACCCGTTTGCAGGTGGAGCACGGTGTCACCGAACAGGTGTGGGGCGTCGATCTGGTGCGCTGGATGGTGCAACTGGCGGCCGGCGATCTGCCGCCCCTGAGCGATCTGGTACAGGGTTTGAAACCGCAAGGCCATGCGATCCAGGCACGGTTGTATGCCGAAGATCCGGGCCGCGACTTTCAACCGAGCCCGGGCTTGCTCACCGCCGTGGATTTCCCGGTGGCCAATGGCATTGAGCTGCGCATCGACACCTGGGTCGAGGCTGGCTGCGAGATCCCGCCCTACTTCGACCCGATGATCGCCAAGGTCATCAGTTGGGCGCCGACTCGCGAAGAGGCTACCGCGGATCTGCATCAGGCGCTGGGGGCCAGTCTGCTCTACGGCGTGGAAACCAACCGCGATTACCTGCGGCAAATTCTGCTCGATGCGCCTTTCGCCAGCGGCCAGCCTTGGACCCGTTGCCTGGAAGGACTGGTCTATCAGGCCAACACATTCGAGGTACTCAGCGCCGGTACGCAAACCAGCGTTCAGGATTATCCGGGACGTCTCGGTTACTGGGCGGTCGGCGTGCCACCATCGGGGCCGATGGACAGTCAGGCGCTGCGTCTGGGTAACCGTTTGCTGGGCAATGACGAAGGCGCGGCGGCGCTGGAAGTCACCATGAGCGGGCCGTTGCTGCGCTTCAATTGCGAAGCGGTGGTGGCGGTGACTGGCGCGGTGATTCCATTGTTGCTCAACGGTGAAGCCGTGCCGATGAACACTGCGCTGTTGGTCGCCGCAGGATCCACCTTCAGCCTCGGCACCATTGCCGGCGCGGGCGCCCGCAGCTATCTGTGCCTGCGTGGCGGCCTGCAAGTGCCGGACTATCTGGGCAGCAAAAGCACCTTCACCCTCGGCCAGTTTGGTGGTCACGGCGGTCGCGCATTGCGAGCCGGCGATGTGTTGCACCTGCCAGCCCTGAATGACCGCAGTGCCGGCCGGCAACTGGCTGGAGAGCAGGTTACCGAGTTGCCGGCAGTTCGGCGGATTCGGGTGATCTACGGCCCCCACGGTGCGCCGGAATACTTCACGGAAAACTACATCGGCACCTTCTTCGCCACGCAGTGGGAAGTGCATTTCAACTCCAGCCGCACCGGCGTTCGCCTGATCGGGCCGAAGCCTGAGTGGGTGCGTGCCGACGGTGGTGAAGCCGGTTTGCATCCGTCGAACATCCACGACAATCCGTATGCGATCGGCGCGGTGGATTTTACCGGTGACATGCCGGTGATCCTCGGCCCGGATGGCCCGAGCCTTGGCGGGTTCGTGTGCCCGGTTACGGTGATCGAGGCGGACCTTTGGCAGTTGGGGCAGCTCAAGGCTGGGGACAAGGTGCAGTTCTCCCCCGTCGACCTCAAGACCGCCCGCACCCTGGCCTTGAAATGGGATCCCTCCTGTAGGAGTGAGCCTGCTCGCGATGACGGCATCACATCCGACATCTCTGTGACTGAAACACCGCAATCGCGAGCAAGCTCACTCCTACAGGGAATTGTGTCGCCTGTTGTATTGGACATTGGGCAGGACGATACGCGGTTGGTGGCGCGCCTTTCCGGCGACACCCACCTGCTGCTGGAAATCGGCGCCCCGGAACTCGATCTGGTCCTGCGCTTCCGCGCCCACGCCCTGATGCAGGCGCTGGAAAGCAAAGACCTGCACGGCGTGATCGACCTGACACCTGGCATCCGTTCCCTGCAAATCCACTACCGACCCGAACAACTGCCGCTGTCCGACCTGCTCGGCATCGTCGCTGGCGAATGGGACGCCGTGTGCGCCGCCAAGGACCTGCAAGTACCCTCGCGCATCGTGCATCTGCCGCTGTCCTGGGACGACCCGGCGTGCCAGTTGGCCATCGAAAAATACATGACTACGGTGCGCAAGGACGCGCCGTGGTGCCCGAGCAACCTGGAGTTCATCCGCCGCATCAACGACCTGCCGAACCTCGATGAAGTACAGCGCACGGTGTTCGACGCCAGCTATCTGGTGATGGGCCTGGGCGACGTCTACCTAGGCGCACCGGTCGCCACCCCGCTCGATCCGCGCCATCGCCTGGTGACCACCAAGTACAACCCGGCGCGCACCTGGACCGCGGAAAACTCGGTGGGCATCGGTGGCGCCTACATGTGCGTCTACGGCATGGAAGGCCCCGGTGGCTATCAGTTTGTCGGGCGCACGTTGCAGATGTGGAACCGCTACCGCGAAGTCGCCGCGTTCGATGGCAAACCCTGGTTGCTGCGGTTTTTCGACCAGATCCGTTTCTACCCGGTCAGCGCCGATGAATTGCTGCGCATCCGCCGGGATTTCCCACTCGGGCGCTTCGACCTGAACATCGAGCACAGTCAGTTGAACCTGGCGGATTACCAGGTGTTCCTGGCCCGGGAAGCCGCGACCATCGACGCGTTTCGCGATCAGCAAAAAAACGCATTCAATGCCGAGCGCGAACGCTGGATCGCCAGTGGTCAGGCCCATTTCGACAGTGAAGAACTGGCCCCGGAGGCCACCGAAGATGCACCACTGGAAAACGGCCAACAGAGCGTCGACAGCCACATCGCCGGCAACCTCTGGCAGGTCCAGGTCGAAGCCGGCAGCCGCGTCGCGGCCGGTGATGTGCTGGTGATCCTGGAGTCGATGAAGATGGAAATCCCCGTGCTTGCGCCAATGGCCGGCGTGGTGCGCGAGATTCGTGTGCAACCGGGTTCGGCGGTGCGCGCCGGGCAGCGCGTCGTGGTGCTGGAACTTGACTGAACCCATGTTGAAAAGGACTCATGCCATGAATATCAATCTGCAACTCGACGCAGTGCGCGGCGCTTATCGCGACGGCCGCACCACGCCACGGCAATTGCTGCTGCAACTGCGGGACAAAGCCGCCGCGCTGAACCCGGACTATCACCTGTTCATCCACTTGCTCAGTGTCGATGAACTGGAGCCCTACCTCGCCGCCCTCGACGGTCGCGACCTCGACAGCCTGCCGCTGTATGGCGTGCCGTTCGCGATCAAGGACAACATCGACCTGGCGGGCATTCCGACCACGGCGGCGTGCCCGGCATTTGCCTACGTGCCGGAGCGTTCGGCGACCATCGTCGAACAACTGCTGGCCCTTGGCGCAATCCCGCTGGGCAAGACCAATCTTGACCAGTTCGCCACGGGGCTCAACGGCAGCCGCTCACCGTACGGCGCGTGCCCCAACAGCGTATTGCCGGAGTATCCCTCGGGCGGTTCCAGCGCCGGATCGTCGCTGGCGGTGGCGCTCGGGGTCGCGAGTTTTGCGCTGGGCACCGACACCGCCGGCTCCGGGCGCGTGCCGGCGGCATTGAACAACCTGGTCGGCCTGAAAGCCACCAAAGGCCTGATCTCGACGGCCGGCGTGGTTCCGGCCTGTCGTACGCTGGATTGCGTCACCACCTTCACCGCCACGGCGCGGGAAGCCAGCCAGTTGCTGGCGCTCACCGCGCGCCTCGACCCACGGGACGAATACAGCCGCAGTAACCCGCTGTGGAACGACGGCTTGGCGTTCGGCACACCACGCCCCTTCCGTTTCGGCGTACCCCGTGCACAGGACCTGCAATTCTTCGGTTGCCCTGAAGGCCCGCTGTTGTTCGGTGATGCTATCGACCGCCTCAAGGCCCTGGGCGGCGAAGCGGTGGAACTGGACCTGTCGCCGTTTCTGGAGGCCGCACACTTGCTCTATGAAGGCCCGTGGGTGGCCGAGCGCTACAGCGTGGCCGGCGAGTTGATGGCGCAAAACCCCGAGGCCGTGTTGCCGGTGATTCGCGCCGTATTGGCCAAGGCACCCGCCGTCGATGGCGTGCAAACTTTCCGCGCCCAATACCGCCTGCAAGCGCTCAAAGCCCTGTGCGACACAGCGCTGGAAGGCCTGGATTGCGTCGTCACGCCGACCATCGGCCGCCCGGTGACGCTGGCGGAACTCGAGGCCGAACCGGTGCTGCGCAATTCGGAACTGGGCTACTACACCAACTTCATGAACCTGCTCGACTACGCAGCTGTCGCCGTGCCCAACGCGTTCATGGACAACGGCATGCCCTGGGGCGTGACGCTGTTTGGCCGGGCCTTTACCGATCAGTATCTGTTGAGCGTCGCGGACGCCTTGCAGCGTCAGCAAGGCCTGGCCGCGCCTGCACCGGCGACGGTTGCCCGCCATGATCGGGCGCGACTGGTGGTCTGTGGTGCGCATCTGGACGGGTTGGCGTTGAACTGGCAGCTCAAGCAGCGCGGTGCCCGTTTGGTGGAAACGACATTCAGCTCACCCGATTATCAACTCCATGCCCTGGCCGGCGGCCCGCCGTTTCGTCCGGGAATGGTCCGCGTGAAGGATGGCGGCGTAGCGATTGCAGTGGAAGTCTGGGAGTTGCCGAGCAGCGAGTTGGGTTCGTTCCTGACCGGGATTCCGGCGCCACTGGGGTTGGGCAAGGTGCAACTGGCGGACGGTCGCTGGGAGAGCGGCTTTATCTGCGAGGCGTATGGGCTGGAGGGCGCGGTGAACATCAGCGATTTGGGCGGGTGGCGTGCGTATCTCAATACACTGGCATAAACGCCAGGCTCACGAGCAACACTGAACCTGTGGGAGCGAGCTTGCTCGCGATAGCGGTGTGACATTCAGCCTTGAAGTGGCAGACACGCCGCCATCGCGAGCTTGCTCGCTCCCACAAGGTCCAGGAAAAATTTACGACCATTCGCGGCACACATGAAGCAGTTATTTCCCCGCAGTGCCATTAGAATGCGACCATCGGATGACCGCCAATGGAACTGCCATGCCGCTACGCTCGCCGCTGTACTCTCAACGTTCGTTGGTGCTCACGCTGGTCGCGTTGCTGGGCGCAGGTTTCCTCGCCACTTCCTTCCTCAGTTACTACGCCTCCCGGGCCTCGATCCGCGACAACATCGTCAACACCGAACTGCCGCTGACGTCGGATACGGTCTACTCGGAAATCCAGAAAGACCTTGTCAGGCCGATCCTGATTTCCTCGATGATGGCCCGCGACACCTTCATGCGCGACTGGGTGGTCAATGGTGAAAAAGACTCCGACCAGATGACCCGTTACCTCAACGAGGTCATGACCCACTACGGCGCCTACACCGCGTTCTTCGTCTCCAACACCAGCCTGACCTACTACCACGCCAAGGGTGTGCTCAAGCAGGTCAAGGCCACCGAGCCCCGCGACGCCTGGTACTTTCGCGTGCGGGACATGAAGGATCCGTACGAGATCAATGTCGACCCGGACCTCGCCAACAAGGACAACCTGACCTTCTTCATCAACTACAAGGTTTACGACTACAACAGCCGATTCATCGGCGCGGCCGGGGTTGGCCTGACCGTCGACGCCGTGATCAAGCTGATCGACAAGTACCAGCAGCGCTATCAGCGCAGTGTGTTTTTCGTCGACAACTTCGGGCGCCTGGTGCTCACCGGCGCCGAAGGGGGTCCGCAGGGTGCGCACATTGGGCAAAAACTCAGTGAACTCGACAGCATGAAAGACCTGGTCAGCCAGCTACCAAAACCCCACAGCGGCAGCTATGAATACTCCGTGCAGGGCCAGGGGCATTTCCTCAACGTGCGGTTTATCCCGGAGCTGAACTGGTACCTGTTCGTCGACAAACGCGAAGACAGCGCCCTTGGTGAAATCCGCCAGTCGCTGTACCTCAACCTGCTGATCTGCCTGCTGGTGACCTTGATCGTGTTGGCCCTGCTCAACCGGGTGATCAAACGCTATCAGGACAAGATCCAGGCCCAGGCCATCCTCGACAGCTTGACCGAACTGCCCAACCGTCGCGGCTTCGACCTGCTGGCCGCACAGGCCATGCACGAAGCCCGGCGCGAGCCCAAGCCCCTGACCGCTTTGCTGCTGGACCTCGACCACTTCAAGGCGTTGAACGACACCTACGGCCACCTGGCCGGCGACCAGGTACTGATCGGTTTCGCCCGGGATCTGGAAAGTTGCCTGCGGCACTCCGACATCGTCTGCCGCTGGGGCGGTGAAGAGTTCATCGTGCTGCTCAAGGACACAGACGGCAGGACCGGTCTGATGATTGCCGAGAAAGTTCGTCAGCACGTGGAACAACAGCGCTATGCCTACAACGACAAGGCCTTGCAACTGACCGTAAGCATCGGCCTCACCACCCTGCAGCCTGATGACACCTTGCACAGCCTGCTGTCACGGGCGGATCATGCGATGTATCGGGCCAAGCAAAGTGGCCGTAACCGAACCTGCGTGGAAATGTCTCACTCCGTCCATGAACCAGCCTGACCTCTGCCCCGCCTGCGGCGCCCCCAACGACTGCACCCTGGCCGATCCGCGAACCGCGGACCGCGCCTGCTGGTGCTATGGCGTCAGCATCGACCCGGTCGTGCTTCAGGCGCTGCCGGCGGAACTGCGCAACGCCTCGTGCCTGTGCCCGCGCTGCGCCGAGGTCGAGGCGCAGTTGCAAGCAGCGTCCGGGTCGATCAAGTAAGATGCGCGCCCCTTTCCTTACCGATCTTTAAGTCATGCGTGTCGACCGTTTCCTCAGCAACCTGCCGTGCTTCAACCGTAAGCAGGTGCGCCTGTTGCTGGTGGAAAAACGCGTCAGGGTTGACGGAAAAGTCGTCAGCGACCCACACAGCGAAGTCCGCGAATTCAGCCGCGTCGAAGTCGACAACGAGGTGCTGCAAGTCGGTAAACCCCTGCGCCACTTCATGCTGCACAAGCCCGCCGGATGCGTCAGCGCCACACGGGATCCGCAACACCCGACCGTGCTCGACTTGATCCATGAACCGGACAAGGACGAACTGCACATCGCCGGACGCCTGGACTTCAACACCACCGGCCTGATGCTGATCACCAACGACGGCAGCTGGTCGCGGCGCCTGACCCAACCGCAGACCAAGCTGCCCAAGGTCTATTACGTCGAAACCGAGCAGGACATCGGCCCCGAATACGCGATCACCTTCAGCCAGGGGCTGTACTTCGCCTTCGAAGACCTCACCACGCAACCGGCCGGGCTAGAGCTGCTCGGGCCAAAATGCGCACGCCTGAGCATCGTCGAAGGCCGCTATCACCAGGTCAAGCGCATGTTCGGCCACTTCAACAACAAGGTGATGCGCCTGCACCGCGAACGCATGGGGCCGCTGGAGCTCGACGACGCGTTGAAACCGGGCGAATACCGCCCACTGAGCGCTGAAGAGATCGGATCGATCTAAGCCAGCGACCGCTCAGCAGAAGTTGTCGAACAATTTACCAACGGCACTTGCGCGATGACGTGACCCCTGCTTGAATCAGGACGTCGGCCGAAATGTGACCGACGAGTCACCCCATACTTCTAAGAAACTTTTTGCCGGTAGGAACCCTTGGGTTCCGGCCTCATCCGGCAGACTGCCCGCCAATAACAATACCCGTCGACCGGACTGCAATGGATCGACATGGGCCTCTCAAATTCCAGGCGTATGCCTACCTGTCACAAAGCTCGTGCAATCTCATTTGCGCGCATACCCGCTTGCCAGGAGTCTTATGACATGAGGCCAGAAATCGCTGTGCTGGATATACAGGGTCAGTATCGGGTTTACACGGAGTTCTATCGCGCAGACGCCGCAGAGAAGACCATTATCTTGGTCAACGGCTCGATGGCCACGACTGCGTCGTTTGCACAAACCGTGAAAAACCTCCATCCGCAGTTCAACGTCGTCTGCTACGACCAGCCCTACGCGGGCCGGTCAAAAGCCCACAACCTGCATGAAAAAATGCTCACCAAGGAAATCGAAGGGCAGATCCTGCTGGAGCTGATCGACCACTTCGCCGCCGAACACGTGCTGTCGTTTTCCTGGGGCGGTGCGGCGACCATGATGGCGTTATCGCAACGGCCACGGCGCATCGAAAAAGCCGTGATCAGCTCGTTCTCCCCGGTGGTCAATGCGCACATGCTCGACTACCTCGAGCGCGGCGTCGAACACCTCGGCAACCTGGACCGCGACCGGGTCGGGCACCTGGTGAACGACACCATCGGCAAACACCTGCCGTCGTTGTTCAAGCGCTTCAACTATCGCCACGTCAGCTCCCTGGCCGAACATGAGTACGGGCAGATGCACTTCCACATCAGCGACGTGCTGCACAGCGATCGCCAGTGCTACCTGCACGCGGCGAAGAAAATCGACGTGCCGGTGCTGTTCCTCAACGGCGAATGGGACGAATACACCGCCGCTGACGACGCCCGGCTGTTCGCCGGCCACGTGCAACACAGCACGTTCAGCACCCTTCAGGCCACCGGCCACTTTCTCGACATGGAGCACAAAGCCGCCTGCCGAGACAGCCGCAACGCACTGATGGGCTTCCTGAAACCAGCGCAACTCGAAAGCCGACCGCGTTACCACAACGTCCAGGAACACCATGCATTGGCAAGCTGAAGTAGCGTCATCGCGAGCAAGCCCCGCCCTGCTGCGTTAAACGTATTCTGCAGGCGCGAGGCTTGCCCGCGATCGACCGTCATGCGCTCCGGGCTTTTTTGTCACATCTGCGTTAAACCCGCTCCACGTAAAGAAAAACTTCAAATCCGCGGCCGTATCTGGTACAAAGTCACCGCTCTGAGCGGGTGTCGTATAATGGCATTACTCCAGCTTCCCAAGCTGATAACGAGGGTTCGATTCCCTTCACCCGCTCCAATCGAATTTTGATCTCACGTCAGGGTGTTTTTGACGGGGGATGTAGAGACAGAAAAAACCGGCCCAAGTGGCCGGTTTTTTTGTGGGCGTAATTTGATGGCGTCGGATTTGTGGATAGCTTGGTCGGTCACTTTCCGGTTATCGGAGAGTACATTCTTTCTTTCGCGGCTGTGGCGACTACTCTGAAAGCTATTAGCGTTTTTCTCCAAAAGTACGAATTCAGTATCAAATTTCATCCAGCATTAGTATTTTTCCACCCACGAAATTATCGTTTCGCCATAATATGGAAGTTCTGTTAGCGTTTTTCCTGTCCCCGTAAAGGATTTCGTCAATGCAAGTCGGTTTCCAGACCCTCGCGAATCGCTACAACATCGCATTGGCACAGCCTCTGCGCGTACAGTCGATGATCGGCACCGTACGTGTCAGCCGTGAAAGTGCAGGAAAGGTGGAGAACAGGTATCCGCCACGCTACCGCCCTGCAGACGATTTCGCAGGGCATTTCGAGTTCGGTCTCAAATACGAAGAGATTCATCTCGAGTTCTTTGCTCGCCTGTTTGCGGCCATAGGCCCGCAGCCTGTTGAAGACTGGTGTCGACGGGAGCCTTTTGGCCAGTATGCCCGTCGCACAGGATTCCTCTACGAATGGCTGACAGGGGAACGTCTGGAGGTGCCTGATGTGACCAATGGCGCCTATGTTGATGTACTTTCACCACAAAATTACCTGACTCGTCGTGAGTCGTTGCGAACGCGGCGCTGGCGAATCAATAACAATCTGCCGGGGACACCCGACTTCTGCCCCTTGGTTCGTCGTACCGAGCCAGTGCGGGAGGCCTTGCAATTCGATCTGCGTGCGGCATTGGATGAGTTGGATCAAGCCTTTGGTTCCGACATCCTGATGCGAACGGCCAGTTGGCTGACGTTCAAGGAATCGCGCGCGAGCTTTCTCATCGAAAAGGAAGCCGACCAGGCCGATCGCATCCAGCGGTTTGCGCATGTCATTGCCCAGCACTGCGGCCATATAGATGCCCCATTGAGCAACGACACCCTTCGATCCCTGCAAGCCGGCATTCTGGGCCACGATGCCATCGGACTAGGCTTGCGACGCTCCCCTGTCTTCGTGGGACAAGCCACAATGCGCGAAGACATCGTGCATTACATTGCCCCGCACTTTGAAGAACTTACCCCGCTACTGGAAGGCCTCAACGAGTTCGAGGTCGCAACGCGTGGTGCCGAGTCAGTGGCACGCGCCGCGGTGCTTGCATTCGGATTCGTGTACATCCATCCCATGCGTGACGGCAACGGTCGGATCCATCGCTTTCTAATCAATGACACCTTGATCCGGGATAAGGCAGTGCCCGACGGAGTGATTCTGCCCGTGTCAGCCACGATCACCAGCTCTATCGATTTCAGGGCCGGCTACGATCGTACGCTTGAAGTATTCTCACGACCGTTCATGCGCCGTTACGCGGCAGCCTATCGGTTTGGCGAACTCGTGACCTACGAGGACGGAACGCTTAGCAATTTCAACTTCGATGAATACGTAGACGCAAGCTTTGCCTGGCGGTACCCGGACCTGACCGAGCACGTTCTCTACACCGCACGCGTTGTCGAACATACGATTCGTACGGAGATGGCAGATGAGGCCAGAGTACTGGTGATCTTTCAGCGAGCGCAGGAACAACTCAAAGAAGTGATCGAAATGCCGGATCAGGATGCCAATCACATCATCCGCTCGATCAAGGAAAACGGTTGGAAGGTCTCCGGCAAGCTGAAAAAAGGGTACCCAATACTTGAAGATGAGCGCATGGCGCAACGTGTTGTGGATGCAGTGCGTTCGGCGTTTGAAGATCGATTGATGGGGGCCGGTGAAGAGTGATCTCCGGTAGAACTGGATAGCGTACATCTGCAACTCAGGAGAAAACCGGTCCGGGTGACCGGATTTTTTGTGCGCGGGATCTGGTGATGCGCCTGCCAACGCTAGCGTTAATGCCCTACTTTTAAGGGCCCAGCAGGGATCATCGCAAGAAAAAGCAACGTCCTACACGACACTGGGAAATGTCCGTAGACTTGCGCATTGCTGTGCCTTTGTCATGAGACCTATAGTCCGACCGCGCCCAAATGGCGTATCGGGTTTGGCGACTTGATGGCAAAGCATAGGAACCTCCGAGCAATCTCGGAGCGTTTCTGAGCGCACTTGGCTACCTGTTTATGGTCGCTGTGCGTGGGAGACCTTTGGGTCTGCCGGTTTGCCTTGTCCCGGTTCGCCAACCTGCGTACAGCTACCACCCTTTGTTTGGCGACGCTGAGTGGTAGTTCACCTCAATTCAAGGAATCACTCATGAACGAATACATGGCTTTAACCAGCAACGCCGACGACCTCCCCTCCCTCTACGTCAACACCACCCAACCCCTGCACTCCCTGCTCAGCACCGCCAGCTACAGAATTCGCGCCGTGACGCAGCTTCTTGAAAACCTCGCGATGCGCGGCGACCTGACCTCTGACTCGGTTGTACTCAGTGACTTCGCATTACTGTGCTGCGTGCCATTGCGAGACGGTTGCGATGTGCTGGATGTAATCGCTCGACGCATGGACGCAGCACCGTCCTGACGTCACATCGGCCAAACGCGGCCAGCTAAGAGATAGCGTGGTCGATAGTGGCGAGGGAGCAAGCTCCCTCGCCACAGGTTGCAATTACACGTCGCCACCCAGACGCTCATATCTTTTGCGTATAGATCACCGCAAGCGAGTAAAGAAACCGTCGAGCTGCGTTGAGCCCGGCAATTGATCCCTTATGCTCCCGGCTCACCCTTCGCCCCGAGATCAACATGCACAACTCAGAGTTGGGACTCATGATCATTTCAATGATCGGGTTGTTCGGCTTTACCTCGTTTGCCTTTGAATACCTGAGTGCCCGGCGCTCGAGAAAGAACAAGCCGCAGTGATGTTTTTTGGTGCTCAAGAAAAAGGACAGATGACGCCCAAGATCATCTGTCCCTTTTTCGCATCAGCGGGTCGCGACGATAAACAGTCGCGGGAATGGCAACAGCACCGAACCATCGGCCAGGGCCGGATACGCCCGTTCGATAGCAGTCTGATATTGCTTCAGATACTGCGCCCGTTCCGCCTCGTCCAGCGGATCGAGAAACGGCCGCAAGCCACTGCCCTTGAACCACTCCACCACACCAGACGCACCGCCCGCGAGCGGATGATGGTAAGTGGTGCGCCACACATCGACGCGGGTGCAACAGGCTTTGAGTATCGAATAGTAGCCACTGGCATCGGCCATTTCGGTCCTCTGCCCGGCGGCGCCCGCCAGTTTGCCGACCCATGGGCCATCAGCGGCGACTTCACGCATCAAGCGGTGCGAGTGTTCATTCAGGTTGTCAGGCATCTGGACGGCCAGGCTGCCACCCGCCGATAGTTTGCTCACCAATGAAGGCAACAACGTCGCGTGATCAGGCAGCCACTGCAACACCGCGTTAGCAAAAATCACGTCGAACGGGCCACTGTCATTCCAGGTGTCGATGTCGGCAACATCGAACTGCACCTGCGGCAAGCGCTTGCGAGCGGCTTCGATCATGTCGCTGGAACTGTCCAGCCCACGCACCGTGGCATCGGCAAAACGCTCCACCAGCAACTCGGTGGAGTTGCCGGGCCCACAACCGATATCGATGGCCGAGCGCACATCCCCGGCGGGGACGGCCGCCAGCAGGTCACGGGCGGGACGGGTGCGTTCATCTTCAAAAGCGACGTACTGTTTGGCGGACCAACTCATTGCGTTCTCCTGTCGGTACGTTGTCCTCGGGACGCTACGATACCGCGGCGAGCACCGCTAAAGGTTTCAGAGGATCACCTTTTCGGTCACGTCGAATTTTCATTCACACCCCCAAGCCGCACCTGGATCAGTGCTGAACAGAAAAACGGCGCGTGACTGAAGCCCCGCGCCGTTTGTGTTCAAACCTTGCACTCAACTTTTGGCCTGCAACGCCTTGGCCATTTGCAGATGATTTTGCAATTTAGGCAGGGTTTCTTCGGCGAATGCCTTGATTTGCGGCACGTCGGTGGTTTGCGCCTCCTGCTGCAACTGATCGATGGCTTCCTGGGTGGTCTTCACCTGACTGGCGGTATAGGCCTCGTCGTAGGTCGCCCCGTCCATGACTTGTGGCATCAGGGCCTTGGCCTTTTCGACAATTTCTTCCCGGGGGGCGACCGGTATATCCAGTTGTCTGGCGATTTTCGCCAGGTGCTGGTTCGCCGTGGTGCGGTCGTTGATGACGATAATGGTGTAGTCCTTGACCTCTTTGGACTCGGCCTTCTGGTGCGCCAGGCGACTCGTTTCAATATCGGCGATCGCTTTTGCCGAGGCCTCGTCGATGAATTCGGCAGTCGACTGGGCAAAGACGCCGCTGGCAAACAGGCCCAGTAACGTGGCAAGACTGGTATTACATAATCGGGTGGCCATCCGGTTCATGGTCGCGCCCTCCTCTTTAAATTCAAACGGGAGCTTTCGCCCCCGCCTCTCAATCAAAACCACCGGCATCCTTTAGCGGGATTTCTGACCGCCTTTGCGACCCATGTCGGGTTTCGTCGGGTCTTTATCGACGGTCGTGGTAGTGGTTTTCCCACCCTTGCGACCGGCTTCAGAAGCCTTCGTTCGATCGTTGGTAAAGTTCCCCGAGTTCGAGTTTCTTGAATTGGGCATGATTCTCTTCCTCTTGGTGGTAGTCGCGGCGAGCTGTGGCCCGCATAGAATCTGAATTTGCGCGTCCCAAAAGGTTTAGAAAATTACGTGGATAACACGACGAACGGTGCCCGGGTTTTCAGACCAGTCGCAGGTGATGCTCGCGTTTTGCGCAGTACATCGCCTCGTCGGCATGCCGGAGCAATTGCTTCTCTTCGGTGCCGTGATCGGGGTATCGGGCGACGCCGATACTTGGCTGGATGCTCAGGCTGTGCCCGTCCAGCCGCAGGGGCTGGGCCAGTACCTGACGGACTTTCTCGACCACGATGTCAGTATCGTCCGCCGCGTGAATGCTGTGCAGCAACACCACGAATTCATCGCCGCCGATGCGGGCCACGGTGTCGGTTTCCCGCACACAGCCCTTGAGCCGGTTGGCCACCGCTTGCAGCAGCATGTCGCCGACCGCGTGGCCATGGGTGTCGTTGACTTGCTTGAAGCGGTCGAGGTCGACGTACAACAGCGCCATGCGCCCGCCGTCCTCCCGGGCCGCTCGCATCGATACCTTGAGCCGGTCGCGCAGCAGCTCGCGGTTGGGTAACTGGGTCAGTTGGTCGTACTGGGCCATGTGTTGCAGGCGGGCGTGCAATTGCTTGCGCTCGATGGCGGTCGCCACCTGGGCGCAGACGTATTGCAGCAGCTCCTTGTCTTGCTCGGTGTAGCGCTCGCCGCCCGGAATGCTTTTGACGATCAACGCACCGATGGTGCCGTTTTGCGAGTTCAGCGGCACACCCAGCCAACAGGGTGCGTTCTGCTCGGTTTGCAGCATTTCGAAGCCGGCGGGAGGTGAGCACTGGTCCGGGGTCAACAGGATCGGCTGCCCCGTGCGGATAACCTCGGCGCACAGGCGCCCGGTCATGGTTCCGGGCTGTTCGGGCTGTGGCTCGTGGTCATCGACGTGATAAGGGAAATTCAGCTGTGCGCAGTGCTCGTCGTACAGCGCCACGGAAAAATTCAGTGCCGGCAGCCATTCGCCGATGATCATGTGGATGCGCTTGAACAACGCCAGCAGATCCTCTGCCGCATGGGCCGCTTCGGAAATCGCATACAGCGCCGCCTGCCGGGATTCGGCCTGCTTGCGTTCGGTGATGTCGCGAGCCACCGCGATGCGTAACTGATCGTCCTCGGACCAGCGTGCCGACCAGAGGATATGCACCACGCTGCCATCCTTGCGCAGGTAGCGGTTTTCGAAGTTGAGCTTGGGCTCGCCGCCCATGATTTCCCGGGCGGCGTCGAGGGTGCGCTGGCGATCGCCCGGGTGCACCATGTCGATCATCGCCTCGCCGATCATCTCATCGGCGCTGTAGCCGAAAATGCGCTCGCACGCCGCGCTGACAAAGACGAAGCGGCCCTGTTTATCCACCGCACAGACGGCGTCCAGCAACAGATCGATATAGCTCGCCAGCGGCGCGGAATTCCGGTTTTCCATGGTTCAGGGTGGGTGTCCCGATAATGCAGCGCTCATCAATCATCCATGCCCTGTCAGTCTTGCATCCTTGTGATTACATTCATGCCTTGTTCGGCATCAGCCCCGGCAACGCATGTACCAGCGCGTTGATGGCGAAACCGATGAACATCACCCCGCACAACCGGGTGATTGCCAGTTCATGACGCTGGTACAAGCTGCGCACCCGCCGCGCACCGACAACGCCAATGAGAATAGCGTAGGCGAGCAACCCGCCAACGAAACTCAGGGCGATCAGCGCCGGCAGCATTGACCAGTTGAGCAGTTCCGCGCGGCTCGACAACAGTGCCGTGAACGTCGCCACCGCCACCGGATAGGCCTTGGGATTGGTCAAGCCAAACAGAATACCGTGCCAGAACGGCTGCCGCGCCGGGCCCTGGGGCGCATCAGCGCTGCTGCGTCGGGCGCGCACCGCACGCCAGCCGAGCCAGAACAGGTACAGGCCGCTGAGCACTCCGAGCACGTCGAACGCGGTACTGCCGATCTCCCGCGCACCGACAATCGCGATCAGCGCCGTGCTGCACCACACCACATCACCGAGCAAATGCCCGCACAGAAACCCCGCCCCGGCCCGTCGCCCATGGGCCGCGCCAATGCCGAACACCGCCAGCACACCCGGCCCCGGGGTGATGCCGTAGATAAAGCCCGAGGCAAGCACGGCCATTAGCAACGATGGGGTCATGGGAAGTCCTTATGAACGGCATGGTGAATGGCCACCAGTCTATATCAGGTCTTCAGCTGTCGACTGCCTGATCTCGACAGAAATTCTTCACCGGTGGGTCCCCTGCACGATCCGTTCATTCAACCAGTTCAACGCCTGATCCCCGCCCCGACGCTTGTGCCAGACCAGTACAAAGGTGAACGACGGAATCTGAAAGGGTGGCGGCACGACGACCAATGTCGACTCATGGATATCGCGCAGACCTCGAGAAGCGACGGTGAGGATCAGGTCGGTGCCGCTGATGAACTGCGGGGCGGCGCTCCAGTGCGGCAGGCTGATGGCGACACGCCGGCGTTCGCGCAGGGCGGTCAACGCGCGCTCGATCTCCGGGGTGCCGCTGCCGCGCATTTCCAACAGGACGTGCGGGCGTGCCAGATAGGTGGGCAGGTCGAGGACACCATCGGCGGACAAGCTGTTGCGGTCAACCAGGCAGGCGTAGCGCTCTTCGAACAGAGGGCTGCTGCGCAATTCATTGGGCATTTCCGGGAACACACCGGCGGCGACATCAATGTCACCGTTGAGCACCCCTTCGAGCATGCTTTCGCGGCTGCCATGGCTGATTTGCAGGTCGATGCCCGGCGCTTCGCGGCGCAAGGTGCGGATCAGTCCCGGCAAGACAATGGCGGCGCCGTAGTCGGACATCGCCAGGCGGAAGGTCCGCCGGGTGGTCGCGGGATCGAAGGTGTTCGGCGCCAGCAGCGCTTGCACCTGGGCCAGTGCTTCGGCCAACGGTGCCACCAGTTCCAGCGCTCGCGGAGTCGGTACAAGGCCGGCACCGGCGCGCACCAGCAGCGGATCGCCGAGCAGGTCACGCAACCGCGCCAGCGCATGGCTGACCGCTGGCTGGCTCAAGTGCAGACGCTCGGCCGCCCGGGTCACGTGTTGCTCGCTGAGCAAGGCGTCGAGGATTACCAGCAAGTTGAGGTCGATGCGTCGTAGATCATTCATTCGCTGCATGTTCTGGATAACAAAACGGAATTTAAATCTGCGCGACGAATACCCTAGAGTCCAGCAAAACCTGTTGGAGATCGATCATGAGTACGTTGCATTGGGCCGGTCTGATGGGGCTGGCGATGATCGCCGGGGCGGTGGTGCCGTTTCAGAGCGCGATCAACGTCAACCTCGGGCGCGGGTTGGGCAATCCGTTGTGGGCGACGCTCGCCTCGTTGCTGGTGAGCGTTATCGTGCTGTTGCCGATCATCGTTGCGATGCGCTTGCCATTGCCGTCACTGGCCTTCATCAGCAAGGCGCCGCTCTGGATGTGGGCCGGTGGCGCTTTTGGGGTGATCTTTATTTCCCTGGCATTGGTGCTGCTGCCCAAGCTGGGTGCCGCGGGGTTCATGGCATTGGCGCTGGCGGGGCAAGTGGTGGCGTCGTTGTTGCTGGATCACTATGGCTGGTTTGGGTTGGTGGAGCGTCAGGTCACCTTGCCCAAGGTATTTGGGGCGGTGCTGTTGATGGCCGGGGTGGTGTTGATTCAGTTCAGTGACGCGGCGCAAAAAGCGATGACAGCGACTTCTTGAAGATCAAAAGATCACAGCCTCCGGAAGCTCCTACCGGGATGCGTGGTCCGAGCAGGCGCTGCCGAAGGCTGCGATCTTTTAAAACTTGTCGAGTGTGCGCAGCTTCTGCGGCAGTCCCCACATCAACAGCGCCACCGCGATCAATGCACACACACCAATGACATACAGCGCCGGTGTGGTGCTGCCGGTCAGGTCCTTGATCCGGCCGACCATCACCGGGCTGACGATGCCGCCGAACTGGCCCAGGGTGTTGATCACCGCGATCCCGCCGGCAGCGCCTGCACCGGCACCGGCCAGCAGTTTCGGCGGCAGGGTCCAGAAGCTCGGGATGGAGGCGATGATCCCGGCACCGAGCAGGCCCAGCGCAACAATCAGGAAGGTGGTGTGGTTGGCGAAGATCCCCGCGCAAAAGAACCCGACCGCGCCAACTGCCACCAGACCGGCGACAAACTTGCGTCGCTCACCGGAAGCATCGGACAGGCGTCCGATCACCACCATGCTGATGGCACCGCAGATATAAGGGATGGCTGTCAGCAAGCCGATCATCACCGGACTTTCAGTGCCAGCGCTGCGGATCAGTTGCGGCGCCCAGAAGTTCAGGCCGTAGGACGCCACCTGAATCAGGAAATAGATCAGGCCCAAGGTCAGAAAACCCGGAATCTTGAGTGCGGCGAGCAGCGAACCACCGCTCTTGTGCGGCTCATGCTGGGCGATGCGGCTGGCCAGCAGGGTCTTCTCCGAAGGCGTCAGCCAATGGGCGTCTTCGATGCGGTCCTTGAGCAGTGTCAGCACCAGCAATCCGAGGCCGATGCACGGCACGCCACCGAGCAGGAACAGCCAGTGCCAGCCACGCATTTGCAGCACACCGTCGAGGTGTTGCAACACCAGGCCGGAGAACGGCGCGCCCACCAGGCCGGCGAATGCCGACGACAGGAACAGCATCGAGGTGATGCGCCCGCGATAGTGCTGCGGGAACCACAGGGTCAGGTAATACAGCACGCCCGGGGCAAAACCCGCCTCCATCGCGCCGATTACGAAGCGCAGCACGTAGAACTGCCATTCGCTGTTGACGAACACCATGGCCGCCGTGGCCAGGCCCCAGGACATCATGATCCGGGCGATCCAGCGCCGGGCGCCGACCTTGTACAGCATCATGTTGCTCGGCACTTCGAAAATCACATAGCCAACCACGAACAACCCGGCACCGAGGCCGTAAGCGGTGTCGCTCAGGCTCAGGTCGGTCTGCAGCTGAAACTTGGCGAAGCTGATGTTGATGCGGTCGAAAAAGGCGAACAGGTAGCAGACCATGATCAGCGGCATCAGGCGCCAGGCGACTTTGCTGACCAGGGCTTTTTCTTCGTCGTGGCTAACGGCCGGGCTCGCGCCGGCCTCCAGTGCATTAAGGCTCATTGCGTTTCTCCAGGCGGACTTCCCGTGGGTGTCCGATTGTTTTTGTTGTCTGGTTGAGGTGCTTTTTACTGTAGGAGCGAGCCTGCTCGCGATGACTGAGTCACATCCAACATTGATGTCGACTGCCTCACCGCTATCGCGAGCAGGCTCGCTCCTACAGGGGATTGGTGTCAGGTGGGGATCGGGTGCAGGTCGCAATTGCGCCCGGCCTTGGCCAGTTGTCCGGGCACTTCATGACCCAGCAGCGCCGGTAGTCCTCGGGACAGTTTCAGCAGCAGCGGCAAATCGATACCGGTATGAATGCCGACTTCATCGCACAGGTTCACCAGATCCTCGGTGCAGATGTTTCCCGATGCCCCCGGCGCAAACGGGCAGCCGCCGAGGCCGCCGAGGGCCGCGTCGAAGCGCCGGGCACCGGCCTCGTAAGCGGCCAGCACATTGCACAGTCCAAGGCCGCGGGTGTTGTGAAAGTGTAGGGTCAGGTCCGCCGAGGACACACGCTGCAGCACCTGGCGCACCAGCCGGTCGACCTGACGCGGATTAGCCATGCCGGTGGTGTCGGCCAGGGTGATGCCCCGGATGCCGAGTTCCTGATAGGCCTCGACGATTTGCAGTACGCGATCCTCATCGATCTTGCCTTCGAACGGGCAGCCGAATGTGGTGGCGATGCTGGCGTTGAGCCGCACGGGACTGTCGCCGACGTACTGCACAATTTCGCCGAACGCGGCCAATGATTCTTCGCAACTCATGCGCATGTTCGCCCGGTTGTGGGTCTGGCTGGCGGACATCACCAGGTTCAGCTCATCGGCACGGCACGCCAGCGCCCGTTGCGCGCCTTTGAGGTTGGGGATCAACGCGACGTAGATCACCCCCGGTTGCCGGGCGATGCCCTTGAACACCAGTTCGCCATCTCGCAGTGCCGGAATGGCCTTGGGCGACACGAACGAACCGGCCTCGATACGGCTGAACCCGGCCTGCGACAGTTGATCGATCAGGGCTATCTTGTCGTCGGTTTCAACCCAGCTCGGCTCGATTTGCAAACCGTCGCGCGGGGACACTTCCTGCACGATCAGGCTGTCGGAATAATCGCTGATCATTGCACCACTCCTTCGACTTTCAGGCGTTCGATGTCCATCGCGGTCAGGCCCAATTGCGCGAGGATGCCGTCGGTGTGCTGGCCCAACCCGGGGCCGGACCAGTTCACGCCTCCGGGTGTCTCGGAGAGTTTCGGCACGATGCCCGGCATCTTCACCGTGGCGCCACCGGGCAGCTCGGCATTGAGCAGCATGTCCCGCGCCTGATAGTGCGGATCGGCGACGATGTCGGCCACCGAGTAGATGCGGCCGGCCGGGACTTCGGCGGTTTCCAGGGCGGCCAGTACCTCGTCGATGGGCAAACTGCTGGTCCAGTGGGTAATGGCGGCGTCGAGCAGATTGCTCTTGGCTGCACGCCCGTCGTTGTGGGCGAATTCCGCCGCCTCGGCCAGATCGGGGCGGCCGATGGTTTGCATCAGGCGCTTGTAGATCGGATCGCTGTTGCCGGCAATCACCACGTAGGCACCGTCGGCCGTCAAGTAGGTGTTGGAGGGCGCGATGCCCGGCAAGGCACCGCCGCTGCGTTCGCGCACATGGCCCAGCATGTCGTATTCCGGCACCAGGCTTTCCATGACGTTGAATACGCTTTCGGCCAGGGACACATCAACGATTTGCCCGCCGCCCTGCCCGGTCTTGACCCTTAGCAGCGACATCAGCGCGCCGATCACCGCGTGCAGCGACGCCAGGGAATCGCCAAGGCTGACACCGACCCGTGCCGGTGGCGAACCAGGGGTGCCGGTGGTGTAGCGAATCCCGCCCATGGCTTCGCCTATGGCACCGAAACCTGGACGATCACGGTACGGACCGGTCTGGCCGTAACCGGAAATCCGCACCAGCGTCAGGTTGGGATTGAGCGCGTGCAACACGTCCCAACCGAGGCCGAGTTTTTCCAGGGCGCCGGGGCGCAGGTTCTCGATCAGCACATCGGCGCTGGTCGCCAGTTGCTTGACCAGTTCGATGCCTTCGGGAGATTTGAGGTTCAGCGCCAGGGACTTCTTGTTGCGCGATTGCAGGTACCACCACAGCGAGGTGCCTTCGTGCAGCTTGCGCCATTTGCGCAGGGGATCGCCCTGCCCCATGGCTTCGATCTTGATCACTTCGGCGCCGAACTCGGCCAGCATGCGCGCCGCAAACGGCGCGGCAATCAGCGTGCCGATCTCGATCACTTTGATCGCACTCAAGGGGGCAGTCATCGCGGGGTACCTCTTGTTCTTGGAATGTTCGCCAAGGCTAGAGGACAGGGGGCTCGGGAATCCAACCTTCAGTTGGCAACGAGCGTTCGCGAAATGCGAACGCTCTGGAAGATTGTCGTGGCCTCGCGAAGAGGCCCCGCCCATTCAGCCGAGAACTATCAGGCTGGACCCCGCAAATGCTCAAACAACATCCGGCTCACCGGCGACAGTAACGCCTCATCGCGCACCACCAAAATCAACGCCCGATCGGACCATTCGTCCGTCAACGGCACCGCGTGCAATCCCAGTGCCCGGCCAAACAATTCAAAGGCGCGCTGCGGAAGGATGCCGATGCCCATGTTGGCCTGGACCATCCGGCACATCGCATCAAACCCCGGCACATGAATACGAACCCGCAACACCTTGCCGGCCTCGCGCGCCGCCGCGTGGGTGCGCATGTTGATCGAACTGGCGGCATGCAAGCCAACGTAATCGCTGTCCAGCGTGTCGGCGAACGCCACACTCGACCGACTCGCCAATGGATGGTGCGGTGGCATCAACACCACCAGTTTGTCCTGGCGATACAGCACGCTGTGCAGCCCCTTGATGTCACTGTCGATGGAGCAGATCCCGAGGTCGGCCACCCCGTCGAGCACGCCCTGAATCACCCCGCCGCTGGGGCGCTCTTCGAGGTCGGTCTTGACCTGTGGGTGACGCTCGGAAAAATCCCGCAGGTCCTCGGGCAAAAACTGAATGATCGCCGACAGGTTGGCAAGCATCCGCACATAGCCGCGCACACCGTGGCTGTGCTCCCCCAGTTCAAGCCCCATTTTCTCGACGTTGAACAACATCTGCCGGGCGTGGTGCAGCAGGGTTTCACCGGCCGGCGTCAGGGACATGCCCTTGGCCTGACGCACGAACAGGCTGATGCCCAGCGCCTCCTCCAGCTCCATCAAGCGCTTGCTCGCCGCCGAGACGGCAATTGCTTCGCGCGAGGCGGCACGGGTCAGCGTGCCTTCTTCATGCACGGCGACGAACAGTTGCAGAGTGATCAGGTCGAGACGGCGGATCAGGCTTTTTTGCAGCATCGGGTACTCGGCGAAGTCGGCTCAGGCGAAACCGCAGCATAGCGTTGTTCACCCCAGTCGTACCGTGGTCCGGGCACCCGGTCGTGATAAAGTCGCCGCCCACAGACCTTTTGCCGTGAGACGAAGACCGCAATGACCGATTTCCAGGATGTCGATGCTCAACTTGAAGACTGGAACGCCTTGCGCAACACCGCTTCGTTCAGTGGTTTGCTGGTAGGCAACGGGGCCAGTCGCGCGGTGTGGGACGATTTCGGCTACGAGTCACTGTTCGAAAACGCCCGCACCGTTGAAGAAAAACCCCTGAGCCAATCCGAGCTGAGCGTGTTCGATGCGATGCAGACCCGCAGTTTCGAGCAGGTGCTGAGCGCCCTGAAAACCACCAGCCGGGTCAACAAGGCCCTGGCTGTCAGCTCCGCCGCCCCGCGCAATCGCTACTACGCGATCAAGGAAGCGCTGATCAATACCGTGCATGCGGTGCATATCCCGTGGCGGCTGGTGGTGCCTTCGACGCTGGTTACCATCAATCAGGAACTGGCCAGCTATCGCACGGTGTTCACCACCAACTACGACTTGCTCAACTACTGGGCGGTGCAACACCAGCCTGAGGCAATCAGCGATCTGTTCCAGGGCGCCGAACCCGGTTTCGACCTGAGCGACACGGACACCGATAAAACCCGTTTGCTGTACCTGCACGGCGGTCTGCATCTGGTGCGCAACCAGGACGGTACGGCGCGCAAGCTGATGTCGACCGAGGGCACGTTGCTGGGCAGTTTCGCCATCAACAACACGATCAAGACCCTCGACGACGTGCCGCTGTTCGTCAACGAAGGGCCGAGTGCGGACAAGCTCAAGACCATCCGCAGTTCGGACTACCTGTCGTTCTGCTACGAGCAACTACTCGGTCACGGCCAGGCGCTGTGCATCTTCGGCCATGCGCTGGGGGAGCAGGACAGCCACATCATCCATGCCTTGCGCCAGGCAAAACCGCAGGTGCTGGCGATCTCGATTTACCCGCGCAGCAAGGCGTTCATCCAGCACCAGAAACGGCATTACGCGAAAGTGTTCGAGGGGACGGGGGTTGAGTTGCGGTTTTTTGATTCCAAGAGCCATGCACTGGGTGGCACGAAGCTGGCGGTTCCGGTCGAGGTTTAGCGGCGACTGATCTGACGCCTTCGCGAGCAGGCTCGCTCCCACATTGGAGTGCATTACCCTTGTGGGAGCGAGCCTGCTCCCACAGGGATTTGTGCTGGATTTGAAAGCTGTACTCAAAGCACCGGCAAAGTCTTGTCCTTGACCACTTTGCTCGTGCCATTAGCCTTCACGCTGGCAATGCCTTTCTCCATGGCGGCATCAGAGGAATAGGCTTCGCTGCTGCCGATGATCTCGTGGTTGCCCGCCTTGAGGTTGAAATACGGGTGGCCATCCTTGGTGGTTTTCTTCTCGTAGCGCTCGTCCAGCGGGCTGTTCGCCTGGACCGAGGCGATGCCTTTGTCGGCGGCGGCGTGGGTGGTGTACAGCTCGCTGGTCAGAATGGTCTCGGCGTTGGCCGCCTTGAGGACAAACCTGAACTGGCCATTGCTGCTTTTGCTCACTTCATACCATCCGGACATGCTCTTTCTCCTTGGCGATTGAGAGGTTGCGCGCTTCACAGTAAAGACCAAGCCGGGATTTCTGTCGCCTGCACCATCGCCATCGCGAGCAAGCTCGCGATGGCGTCAACACGATCTTCCTTACTTCACCACTGCCCGCACCACCGACAACTCCGGCGTCGAATTCCGCCGCTGGCTCAGATACCGCGTACAACTCACCCGCAGGAACGAAGCGAAATTGACCACCTCGCCGCGATAGTCCATCACCTCTTCATACAGTTTGGCGATCAACTGATTGGTGGTCATGCCGTCGACTTCGGCAATTTCGCTGAGGATGTCCCAGAACTGATTCTCCAGCCGCAGGGTGGTGACCACCCCGCAGATGCGCAGCGAGCGGGAGCGCGATTCATAGAGTATCGGGTCGGCTTTGACGTACAGCTCGCACATGGACGTGTCCCTCGTTACAGCGTGATTTTGGTACCCAGCAACCCCAGGAAACCGGCCAGCCAGTTCGGGTGCGCAGGCCAGGCCGGAGCCGTGGCCAGATTGCCCTGGACATGGCCGTCCGTCACCGGAATATCGATATACGTACCGCCCGCCAGTCGCACTTCCGGAGCGCAGGCCGGATAAGCGCTGCATTCGCGACCTTCGAGAACCCCCGCGGCCGCCAGCAACTGCGCGCCATGGCACACGGCAGCGATTGGCTTGCCGGCCTGGTCGAATGCGCGCACCAGCTCCAGGACTTTTTCGTTCAGGCGCAGGTACTCCGGCGCACGGCCGCCCGGAATCAGCACGGCGTCATAATCGGCGGCGTTGACCTTGGCGAAATCGAAGTTCAGGGCAAACAGGTGACCGGGCTTTTCACTGTAGGTCTGGTCGCCTTCAAAGTCATGGATCGCCGTGCGCACGGTCTGGCCGGCAGCCTTGTCCGGGCAAACGGCGTGCACCGTGTGGCCAACCATCAGCAACGCCTGGAACGGCACCATCACTTCATAGTCTTCGACGTAATCGCCGACCAGCATCAGAATTTTTTTCGCAGCCATGGGGAGGACTCCTCTGGAAGTGGGCTTGCAGGAGTATTCAAGGTAGTCCTTATCCGGTGGGCTGGGTAACAACCGGCTACTACCTTGTGGCGAGGGTTTGTTTGCAACTGTACGGATAACTCTACACCTAGCTGTAACAGCGACTTACACCGGGTTTATGGCTAGATAACAACATCATCCACCTACTACGATTCTGGTTGCCATCATGTCCTCGCGCGAAAACACCGGCATGGCCCTGGGCCTGCTCGGCGTTGTGATCTTCAGCCTCACCCTGCCCTTCACGCGGATCGTCGTGCAGGAACTGCACCCGCTGCTCAACGGCCTGGGCCGGGCACTGTTTGCGGCGGTTCCGGCGGCCTTGCTGTTGCTGTGGCACCGGGAAAAATGGCCGACCTGGAAACAGATCAAAGGCCTGACGCTGGTGATGGCCGGGGTGATCCTCGGTTTCCCGGTGTTGTCGGCCTGGGCCATGCAAACCTTGCCGGCGTCCCACGGGGCGCTGGTCAACGGCTTGCAGCCGCTGTGCGTGGCGCTGTATGCCGCATGGTTGTCCCATGAGCGGCCTTCGAAAGCCTTCTGGGCCTGCGCCGCATTGGGCAGTGCGTTGGTGCTCGGCTATGCACTGATCAGCGGTGCCGGCAGCATTCAGGCCGGTGACTTGCTGATGCTTGGCGCCATTGCAGTGGGCGGATTGGGCTACGCCGAGGGAGGCCGACTGGCCAGGGAAATGGGCGGCTGGCAGGTGATCTGCTGGGCGCTGGTGCTGTCGACGCCGCTGCTGATCGGCCCGGTGGTGTATCTGGCGCTGCAGTATCAGGGCGAAATCTCCGCCAAGACCTGGTGGGCCTTCGGCTACGTCTCGCTGTTTTCGCAGTTCATCGGCTTCTTCGCCTGGTACGCCGGGCTGGCCATGGGCGGCATTGCCCGGGTCAGTCAGATCCAGTTGCTGCAGATCTTCTTCACCATCGCCTTCTCGGCGCTGTTCTTCGGTGAACATGTGGAGCCGATTACCTGGCTGTTCGCGGGCGGGGTGATCGTGACGGTGATGCTGGGACGCAAGACAGCAGTGCGCCCGGCACAACCGGGCACCTTACCGACAGGGGTTCAGCTCAAGCCTTAGCGCCGAGGAAACCGTCAGCGCGCAACAGTGTTTCCAGGCAATGCTCGCTGATGTGATAGAAATCCTTCAGCTCCTGAATCTTCGCCAGCAACCGGGCCGGGTCCACCGGCTCGGCGCGCTTGACCGCCAGGATCATCTTGTTCTTGTTGGTGTGGTCCAGCGAGATGAACTCGAACACCTTGGTCTCGTAGCCGCAGGCCTCAAGGAACAACGCGCGCAAACTGTCGGTGACCATCTCGGCCTGCTGGCCCAGGTGCAAGCCGTATTGCAGCATCGGCTTGAGCAGCGCCGGGCTCTGGATTTGCAGGCGGATCTGTTTGTGGCAGCACGGCGAGCACATGATGATCGAAGCGCCGGAACGGATGCCGGTGTGGATCGCATAGTCGGTGGCGATATCGCAGGCATGCAGGGCGATCATCACGTCCAGCTCGCTCGGCGCCACGCTACGCACGTCACCGCACTTGAACACCAGGCCGGGGTGTTCAAGCCTGGCGGCGGCGGCGTTGCACAGGGTGACCATGTCTTCGCGCAGCTCGACACCGGTTACCTCGCCTTCGGCCTTCAAGGTGTTGCGCAGGTAATCGTGGATGGCGAAGGTCAGGTAGCCCTTGCCCGAACCGAAGTCCGCCACCCGCACCGGCTTGTCCAGCGCCAGGGGTGACGACGTCAGCGCATGGCTGAACACTTCGATGAACTTGTTGATCTGCTTCCACTTGCGCGACATCGCCGGGATCAGCTCATGCTGCTTGTTGGTCACACCCAGGTCGGCGAGAAAAGGCCGGTTCAGGTCAAGAAAACGGTTTTTCTCACGGTTGTGCTCGGCTGATGGCACTTCGCGCAATTGCTGAGGTTGACTCTTGAACAGCGATGACTTGCCCTTTTTGCTGTATTCGAGCTGGGCTTCGTCGGTCAGCGACAACAAATGCGCATTTTTGAACGACGCCGGCAGCAGCCCGGTAATGCTCTCCACACCTTCGACCAGCGGCAGGTTCTTGGTGAT
Organism: Pseudomonas grandcourensis; assembly: GCF_039909015.1. Classification (NCBI taxonomy): domain Bacteria; kingdom Pseudomonadati; phylum Pseudomonadota; class Gammaproteobacteria; order Pseudomonadales; family Pseudomonadaceae; genus Pseudomonas; species Pseudomonas grandcourensis. Next base: position 1,493,185 of record NZ_CP150919.1, on the reverse strand, counting down.
ATCGCGGGTCTTGTAGCGGTAGACAAAAGACAGGCATGGCTGCGCCTTGACCGTCACCGGTTTAATGATGATCCGCTGCAGGTCCGTTTCATCGCCCACGTACTTGGCCAGCACCAGTTTGATGAACGCGTTGTGCTCGATGCTGGATTGCAGCAGGTCGATGAACTGGGCGTGATGATCCGGCGCGAGGCTGGCGGGAGTGGCGGTGACGGACATGGAAAAACGGCCTCGGCAATACGAATCGGGGAATGCCGGGTATTTTAGGGGGGACGAGGGTTTTGGGCACGGGGTAATTTTGCGCCAGGTCCCGTTCCCGCCGATCGGGACCTGAATCCATCCGTCGCTACCTCATGGCTCCACCAGTCGAAGCTTGCGATTGGTCGGCGAGTTGATGACGAACTTGACGATCAACCCTACCGGCACCGCCCACGTCAGACCGTTGGCCGGATCAGTGACCACGGCGACAGTTTCGGAACTTGCAGCCAGATCCAGACGTCGGCGATCGTTGCTGGACTTGAGTAATCCATAGGCGTGGCTGACCAGCCGCTCCGCCTGGTGCATCGGCATATCCAGACTCTGCAAATGCCTCACCGCACGGCAGAACAGCACTTGATCATCAATCACACCCTCGCCTTCATGACGGGCCAGAAACGCCTGCGCTATGGTCAACAACTCCTCATTCAAATGGGTCTGTTCATCAACCTCGTTCATGCTCAAGACTCCTGTTGCGCTTGCGCCGCCGGAGCACTCTCAGCGACAGGCCGCGCGGCGCGACGCAAGTCTGGTCCGGCGCACGGCAAGTGCACGGCCGGATTTGGCATGCCACTGGGGGAAAGCTCATGGGTCATTTCGAACTCGGCCCGCACAGACCAGCCACAGGCCTCCGACGTACATTGCAGGTACGCCACCCGCAGGAAAATATGCCGTCCTTCACTGGTACGTATGCGCATCCTGCTCAAGCAGTGCGGGCACACCATCTTGTAAGTACTCATACCTGCTTCCCTTGGGCCATCCGGTGGTAATCGAATTGATCAAACGCAATACTGTTTGAAACACAATTCGTAAAAAACCGGCGCTGCAAATAACGTCCGCCAGACAAAAGGAAGTGCAACGGGTGGACACGTAATAGATACGAGCCAAGCTCGTAGGAAATCACCCTGATACCATTAGGAAGTTTCGACATCGTATTCTTCTGATTCATAGTTAATGATTGATTACTTACAAGAAAAAAAGTACTCATTACGCATACGTTAAGCACTCAAAAAGCATATGTCAAAAGGAAGAGGCTCAAATTGCGTAGCAAAAAATCACAAGCTGTTTTGGCCCGCCTGAAGCAAATTACAGGCACAAAAACTGACGCATCCCTGTCTTCTGCGCTTCAGATCAGCCCGCAGACACTCAGTAGCTGGAAAGGCCGCGACAGCACGCCATACTCATTATGCGTAGATATTGCACAAACACACGGCATATCCCTTGACTGGTTGCTGCTGGGCGAGGGGCCGATGCTGCGACAAACGCAAGTCAACACCCCTGCAAATGCTGCGCAAACTGCAACAACGCAGGAAAGCACCATCCTTTCGCTGTGGCGATTGCTTGATGAGGATGACCGCTGCGCAATACAAAGCGCATTGGAGGAAAAGCGACGCCTGCGGGATCTGGAAACACAACTTTCGGAAATGGCCGCTATCCTGGCAACACTTGGACACTCGAACAAAACCTGACTTGAAATCCAAAGTTTCAATGCTTGAAGGCATGCCACAAAACAATAATGTTGCCACTACTGCGAACAATCATTACGCATGAAAAAACACTCACCACTGCATGCCATGGGCTCACTGGCAGGAATGTCAGCAATACATCGACGCCGGCAACGTAAAACACCACGCCACACAAACTGATCAATATCCTGTCGCGCCAGCTGTAACGTTGCTCGTCGCGCTGGTAACACGCCAGCCTGAACGCACTGATCAGGTGAGCCACCCCCGTCACCCACACCAGAGCCTCCATCTCAAAGGTCATTGCCCTCGCCCTCTGAGATGACGAAGGATGTCACCGAGCCCGGCGCCATCGATCCACTGCATGAGCTTGATACTGATGGGAATAACCAGCAACGCGCACAGAAAGGCCGTCACACCGGCTGTCAGGAAAGGCGCCAGAGGCTGGGCGACGGGGGTGAACAGGTAACCGACACCTGCTGACAACAGCCAGGAACCGATGCGCTGCCAGGCCTTGAAGTTGGCGCGAGTGGTCGTGACCAGCCACGCGCCGAGCGTCGCGCCGAACAGGGCTTCTCCATCGATAACCGGCAACGTCGCAATACCCAACCCCACCATGAGCCCGCTGATACTGTTGTAGGTCGAATCAGTCAGGCTCATGGATATCTCGCGACTGCGATGGATCAACAGTGATGGCTCCCGACTTCAGCGCCTTGAACACCGCAGCGTTGCGAGATCTGACGGCGAACTTGCGGCGGATATTGGAGAAGTGGAAGTTGATGGTGGATTCCGAGCAACTCTGAATCCTCGCGATCTCCCAGGACGTTTTGCCTTTGAGGCACCACTCCAGGGCTTGTGTCTCTTTCGCTGTCAGTTGCACCGGCGGAGTAAACATTGCGTTACCGGGTGCATCCTCCACCGAGGTATCCAGCGATTGTTGCGTTTTCATAAGAACTCCCTCTACACAGAACGCCCATTGCAGGGCGTGCACCATGAGAGAGATGTTGAAGACAAGCTCCGCGGCGGACAACGTTCCGGAACTGTGTCGCGGCGCATTACAAAAGCAGATGAAGCCCTGGCTTAACCCAGCACCACCAGACGATTCGGCAGTTCGTTGCGCACATGGGTCACTGGCACATGCACCTTGAGCAACTCTCCACAGGCCTCGACACAACTGACAAAGCCCTGCAGCGTCTGCCCCTGTTTAACCTGCTGGGTGAACGTCGCGACGATCGCGTCCCAGTTTTTGTTGTCCAGGCGACTGGAAATCCCCTCATCCACCAGGATCTCCACGTAACGCTCAGCCTCGGAAACGAAAATCAGCACGCCGGTGCTGCCCTCGGTGTGGTGCAGGTTCTGCTCCAGGAACTGCCGGCGCGCCAGGTTCGAGGCGCGCCAGTGGCGCACCGAACGCGGGATCAGATGGGTGGTGACTTTCGGCAGGCGGAACACCAGGCACAGCACGATGAAGATGGCCCATTGCACCAGCAGCAGGCTGTGCAGGGTCAGCCAACCGGTGAAGTAATGCACGATGCCCGGCACCAGTAGCGCCAGCAGGCTGGCCCACAGCAACGGGATGTACGCGTAGTCGTCGGCGCGGGCCGCGAGCACGGTCACCAGTTCTGCGTCGGTCTCGCGCTCGACCCGGGCAATGGCCTCGGCCACCTTGCGTTGCTCGTGTTCAGTCAGTAATGCCATGTCGTGAAGTGCCTGCTCATTTTTATTATCACCAGCCGCCGGACGAACCGCCCCCGCCGAAACTGCCCCCGCCGCCGCTGAAGCCTCCCCCTCCACCGCCGCCGCCAAATCCACCACCGCCAAAGCCGCCCCCGGATCCACCGGAGCCGCCCCGGCCGGCGGGAAGGATACCGAGCATCTGGCACACAAAAACAGTCAGGATGAGCAACATCACCAAAAACACGAACAAACCGGGATGCCGCGCGATGAAATCGTCCCCCGGATCACCTCTGGATTCATAGGCCGTGGAGGGTTCGTCCAGAGGGTTGCCACCCAGCACCACCAGCATCGCCGCCACGCCGTCACTGATACCCTTACTGAAGTTGCCGGTCTTGAATGCCGGGGTGATGACCTGGTTGATGATGACCGAACTCTGGGCATCGGTCAGGCGATCCTCCAGACCGTAACCGACTTCGATGCGCAACCGACGCTCGTCCCGGGCGATGATCAGCAAGGCGCCGTTGTTCTTGTCCTTCTGCCCGATGCCCCAGTGGCGGCCGAGTTGGTAACCGAAGTCGGCGATGTCGGTGCCTTGCAGATCCGGCAAAGTCACTACCACAAGCTGCTCGCCGGTGGCTTGTTCATGGGCCTGAAGTTGTTGGGTGAGCTGCTGGCGCACCGATGGCTCGATCATCTGCGCATCGTCGACCACCCGCCCGGTCAGCGCCGGGAAGCTCAGCTCGGCCCGGGCAGCGATCGTCACTACCCACAACAACAGCAACAGGCCTGTTTTCAGGACGCGCATGGGCAACCTCTTGCGTGGTGACGCCGATGACCGCTGTTCAGAATTTGACCTCGGGGGCCTTTTCAGAACCCGGTGTGGCTTCGAAGGTCTCGCGCATCGGCAGGTCGCTGTACATCACGGTGTGCCACAGGCGACCGGGGAACGTGCGGATCTCGGTGTTGTACTTCTGCACCGCGAGGATGAAATCGCGCCGGGCCACGCTGATGCGGTTCTCGGTGCCTTCAAGCTGCGATTGCAAGGCGAGGAAGTTCTGGTTGGCCTTGAGGTCCGGATAACGCTCGGAGACCACCATCAAACGGCTCAAGGCACCGCTGAGCTGGTCCTGGGCCTGTTGGTACTGCTTGAGCTTTTCCGGATTGTCGAGGGTCGAGGCATCCACCTGGATCGACGTGGCCTTGGCCCGGGCCTCGATGACCGCCGTCAGCGTCTCTTCTTCATGTTTGGCATAGCCCTTGACGGTTTCCACCAGGTTGGGAATCAGGTCGGCGCGGCGCTGATACTGGTTCTGCACCTGGCCCCAGGCGGCCTTGGCCTGTTCATCGAGGGTGGGGATGTTGTTGATACCGCAGGCGGTCAGCAACGTGGCCAGCATCAGCAGCGTGGCGACCTGCAAACGCGAACGGTAGGTTGGACTTACATTCATCAGGATGATGCTCCCTTGTGCATTTCATGAAAAAACCGACCGTGAAACCTTCTGGACCGGCTCTTGGGGCATAATCGCCCGCGCCTCTGGATTGCAGCGGGCCGATGGGCTAAAAAGAGGCCCTGCGCGAAAACGCATCCGCCATCTGGCTGTGTTTTTTTGGCTCTGGTCTTTTGAGCCGGCACCCGAACAACAATAGACGTTCCCTAAATTTTGGCTGGCCGGCGTGTACATCGCCGTTTGGGCCCTTGAGAAAACTATTCATGAAGAAGCTGTGTTTGCTGGGCCTGTTCGTCAGCCTGGCCAGTCATAACGTATTGGCCGCCACGACACCCGCACCCCTGGAGAACAAGGAAGCCTTCGTCAGCAACCTGATGAAGCAAATGACCCTCGATGAAAAAATCGGCCAGCTGCGCCTGATCAGCATCGGCCCGGAAATGCCCCGCGAAATGATCCGCAAGGAAATCGCGGCCGGCAACATCGGCGGTACGTTCAACTCGATCACCCGCCCGGAAAACCGCCCGATGCAGGACGCGGCGATGCGCAGCCGCCTGAAGATCCCGATGTTCTTCGCCTACGACGTGATCCACGGCCACCGCACCATTTTCCCGATCCCGCTGGCCCTGGCCTCGAGCTGGGACATGGACGCCATCGGCCTGTCCGGGCGCATCGCCGCCAAGGAAGCCGCGGCTGACGGACTCGACATCACCTTCGCGCCGATGGTCGACATCTCCCGCGATCCGCGCTGGGGCCGTACATCCGAAGGCTTCGGCGAAGACACCTACCTGGTGTCGCGCATTGCCGGCGTGATGGTCAAGGCGTTCCAGGGCACAGGCGCCAACGCCGCCGACAGCATCATGGCCAGCGTCAAGCACTTCGCCCTGTACGGCGCGGTCGAAGGTGGCCGCGACTACAACGTGGTCGACATGAGCCCGATCAAGATGTACCAGGACTATCTGCCACCGTACCGCGCCGCCATCGATGCCGGCGCTGGCGGGGTCATGGTCGCGCTGAACTCGATCAACGGCGTGCCGGCCACGGCCAACACCTGGCTGATGAACGACCTGCTGCGCAAGGAGTGGGGCTTCAAGGGGCTGGCGGTCAGCGACCACGGGGCGATTTTCGAGCTGATCAAGCACGGCGTCGCCGCCGACGGTCGCGAAGCGGCGAAGCTGGCGATCAAGGCCGGCATCCACATGAGCATGAACGACACCCTGTACGGCAAAGAGCTGCCAGGGCTGCTGAAGGCCGGCGAGATCCAGCAGAGCGACATCGACAACGCCGTGCGTGCGGTACTGGGCGCCAAGTACGACATGGGCCTGTTCAAGGACCCGTACCTGCGCATCGGCAAGGCCGAGGATGACCCGGTCGACACCTACGCCGACAGCCGCCTGCACCGCGCCGAGGCCCGTGATGTGGCACGCCGCAGCCAGGTGCTGCTGAAAAACCAGAATGACACCCTGCCACTGAAGAAGACCGCGAAAATCGCCCTGGTCGGTCCGCTGGCCAAGGCGCCAATCGACATGATGGGCAGCTGGGCCGCCGCCGGTAAGCCGGCGCAATCGGTGACCCTGTTCGACGGTATGACCAACGCCCTGGGCGACAAATCGACACTGATCTACGCCCGTGGCGCCAACATCACCAGCGACCCGAAAATCCTCGGTTACCTGAACTTCCTCAACTTCGACGCCCCGGAAGTAGTGGATGATCCGCGCCCGGCAAACGTGCTGATCGACGAAGCGGTGAAAGCGGCCAAGGATGCTGATGTGGTCGTTGCCGCCGTCGGCGAGTCCCGTGGCATGTCCCACGAATCGTCGAGCCGCACCGACCTGAACATCTCGGAAAACCAGCGCGAGCTGATCCGTGCCCTGAAAGCCACGGGCAAACCGCTGGTACTGGTATTGATGAATGGTCGTCCGCTGTCGATTCTCGAAGAGAAAGAGCAGGCCGACGCGATCCTGGAAACCTGGTTCACCGGCACCGAGGGCGGCAACGCGATCGCCGATGTGCTGTTCGGCGACTACAACCCGTCGGGCAAACTGCCGATCAGCATCCCGCGTTCGGTCGGCCAGATTCCGACCTACTACAACCACTTGACCATTGGCCGGCCGTTCACCCCGGGCAAGCCGGGCAACTACACCTCGCAGTACTTCGATGACACCACAGGTCCCCTGTACCCGTTCGGTTACGGCCTGAGCTACACCGAATTCAGCCTGAGCGACATGGCGCTGTCGTCGACCACGCTGAACAAGACCGGCAAGCTCGACGCCAGCGTCACGGTGAAAAACACCGGTAAACGCGACGGCGAAACCGTGGTGCAGTTGTACATCCAGGACGTGGCAGGCTCGATGATCCGCCCGATCAAGGAACTGAAGAACTTCCAGAAAGTAATGGTCAAGGCCGGCGAACAGAAAGTCGTGCACTTCACCATCACCGAGGACGACCTGAAGTTCTACAACACCCAGCTCAAGTACGCGGCGGAACCGGGCAAGTTCAACGTGCAGATCGGCCTGGATTCAGAGGGCGTGACGCAGCAGAGTTTTGAGTTGCTGTAATTAATCAAACACCGCAATAACCCTGTGGGAGCGAGCTTGCTCGCGATGAGGCCATAACATTCAACATCTCTGTTGGCTGTCAGGCCGCCATCGCGAGCAAGCTCGCTCCCACAGTGGTTTTCAGTGTTCAGAAAATCGGGTTCAACCCCTTCGATCCAGCAGATTCACCACCACCCGATCCACCCATCCCCACACCCGCTGCTTGACCCGCCGCCACAGTGGCCGGCGTTGCCATTCCTCCAGGCTGACTTGCTCGCTCAACCCGAAGTCCCGTTCGAAACTCGCCGCCACCGAGCGGGTCAATCCGGGGTCCAGGGCTTCCAGGTTGGCTTCCAGGTTGAAGCGCAGGTTCCAGTGATCGAAATTGCACGAGCCGATGCTCACCCAGTCATCGATCAAGACCATTTTCAAGTGCAGGAAGCACGGCTGGTATTCGTAAATCTTCACCCCGGCCTTGAGCAGTCGCGGATAGTAGCGATGGCCGGCATAGCGTACGGATGGATGATCGGTACGGGGCCCGGTCAACAGCAACCGCACATCGACGCCCCGGGCAGCCGCCCGACGCAGGGAGCGGCGGACTTTCCAGGTCGGCAGAAAGTACGGCGTGGCCAGCCAGATCCGTCGCTGACCGCTGTTCAGGGCGCGCACCAGCGATTGCAGAATGTCCCGGTGTTGACGGGCGTCGGCATAGGCCACCCGGCCCATGCCCTCGCCTATGGACGGCACCCGTGGCAGGCGCGGCAGACCGAAATGCGAGGCCGGTCGCCAGGCACGCCGATGGCGGTTGGCGATCCATTGCCGGTCGAACAGCAGTTGCCAGTCGAGCACCAGCGGCCCGGTGATTTCCACCATCACTTCGTGCCATTCGCTGACGTCTTCGCCCGGTGTCCAGAACTCGTCGGTGACTCCGGTGCCGCCGACCACAGCCAGGCTCTGGTCCACCAGTAACAGCTTGCGATGATCGCGGTAGAAGTTGCCGACCCAGCGCCGCCAGCTCAGCCGGTTGTAGAAACGCAGTTCCACCCCGGCAGCCATCAGCCGCTGACGCAAGGTCAGGGTGAAGGCGAGGCTGCCGTAATCATCGAACAGGCAGCGCACCCGCACCCCACGCTCGGCGGCCTGCACCAAGGCCTGGACCATGGCTTCGGCGCAGGCGCCCGCCTCCACCAGATACAGCTCCAGTTCGACCTGTTCTTCAGCCCGGGCAATCGCCACCAGCATGCGCGGGAAAAACTGCGGACCGTCGATCAGCAGTTCGAAATGGTTGCCTTCACGCCAGGGAAAGATCGCTCCGGCCATGTCAGCGCGCCGTGAAAATCAGCACCGCACTCACCGGCACTGAAAGACTGATCGCCGACAGACCGGCCATTTTGCGCAACGCCTCCAACCCTGGAGCCAAATCGAAATCCTCGGCGTTGATCACCAGCGGTTCGAGGCTCACCACCTGAAAGCGCCGGTCATCGAGACGGGTCGCCAGCAGCTCGGCCTGGTACTGATGTTGTTTGCCGTGCAGGTCGACCGTCAGCGGCAGGCGCAACTCCAGCTGTGCGCCGGGAGCGAGGTCGTTGATCGGGCGCAGATCGATTTTCGTGGTGATCAAGGCGTCGGGAAACCGGTCGATCTGGAACAGCTCCTTGCGCATGCGTTCATCGCGCAACGGGATGCCGCTGTTGATCGACTCCAGTTCGACTTCGACCTGCGCAAGCCCCTCGGGGTCGACCTTGCCGTGCAGCACCAGGAAGCGCTGCACTTCGGAAACATTGGCATTCTTGGTGCTGACAAACGACAGGCGCGAAGATTCGCCATCGAGGTACCAGTCGGCGCGGGCCGACAATGCGGCGCCGGCCAGCAGCAGGAAAGTGAGGGTTTGGACGGTGGAGCGCTTGAACATAGAGACTCGTGGGGCAGATAAACCTGTGCTGAACCTTAACCGGCCTTCAGCGCATTGCAAGCCGTCTATTACCCCAAACCTGCCTTAGTGGCGAGGGAGCCCTCGCACGGCCTCACAATTTCATCGCAGTCAGGGCTGCAAGCGACAGCCCTGGCGCTCGCCGATCCACACCGCGCTGTTGCTGCGGCCCATGCCGCTGACCGTGACACGCTTGCCGGCCGGGTCATCGACAAAGCCGCTGGCGGGCAGCCACTGTTTCACATAGCTATGGCAGTACTCGGCGTCGTTGTTCATCACGTAGCGGCACGAACAGTATTCCTTGGCGGTGTAGGCGCTGATGATGTCAGGAAACGCCCACAGCGCCACCCGCTCGTGCCAGATCCAGCCGAGCAAGGCGATCAGCAGGATCAGCAACAGGGAACTGACCGGTCGACGGCGAATGAAACCGCTCATGGCTGCACCTTCCCGGCAAAGGCCTTGAGCGCGAGCTGGAGCAATTGGTTGTGCCGGTAACTGCCGTCGCGGTCATCGCCGTAGCGGACGATCACCAGTTGTTCACTTGGGATCACGTACATTGCCTGGCCCCAATGACCCAGTGCGGCGAAGGTATCGGCGGGGGCATCGGGCCAGGGTCGTGATGCCCCCTCAACGGCTCGATTGAGCCACCACTGGCCACCGGGGACGGCATCGTCTTGATCGGCATGATAGTGAGCAAACGGCTCGCGGTTGAACGCCACCCAGTCCCTGGGCAACAGTTGTTTGTCTGCCCAGCGCCCCTCGCGGGCCATCAACAGACCGACCCGGGCCAGGTCCCTTGCAGTGAGGTAGGCATAGGACGATGCAACAAAAGTGCCCGTGGCATCGGTTTCCCACACGGCATGGCGAATGCCCAGCGGCTCGAACAGCGCAGTCCACGGATAGTCGGGATAACGACTGGGACCAACGATGGTTTTCAGCGCGGCGGACAACAGGTTGCTGTCACCGCTGGAGTAGCGAAACGCCTGGCCGGGCGCTGCGTACTCCGCATGGGCCGCGGTGAACGCGGCCATGTCGTGATGACCACGGGTGTAGAGCATGGCCACCACCGATGACTTGAGCGGTGCGTATTCGTAGTCTTCCTGCCAGTCCAGGCCCGAGGCCCAGTGCAGCAGGTCGGCCATGG